>CAZTOW010000003.1:0-340660 GCA_964615375.1 uncultured Enterobacterales bacterium | reverse complement strand
TCGCCGGCACCTCCCCCCGCTGACGCGGGAGGAGGCTGGTAGGGCAGGCGCCCTGGATCCGACCAGGCACATCGACGCAGAAGAGCCGCACCCATATCTCTTGGGTCTCCGGCGCCGGAGGCGCCCAGCCCGCACGCGGGAAGAGGAGGTGTTAAAGCCGGGCGGCTGGAGAACCGATGAGCCGCTACAACCCCGCCGAGATTGAGCCCCGCTGGCAGGCCCGCTGGGAGGCCGACAAGACCTTCCGGTCCGAGATCGACCCGAACAAGCCGAAGTACTACACGCTCGGCATGTTCCCCTACCCCTCGGGCGCCGGGCTTCACGTCGGCCACCCGGAGAGCTACACGGCGCTGGACATCGTGGCCCGCTACAAGCGCATGAGGGGCTTCGCGGTGCTGAACCCCATGGGCTTCGACGCGTTCGGGCTCCCCGCCGAGCGTGCCGCGGTGCGCTACGGCCGCCACCCGGCCGAGATCACCGAGGAGAACGTCGCCAACTTCCGGCGCCAGCTCAAGCGGCTCGGCTTCTCCTATGACTGGGATCGCGAGGTTGACACCTCCAAGCCCGACTACTACCGCTGGACGCAGTGGATCTTCCTGAAGCTCTGGGAGAAGGGCCTGGCCTACCTCGCCGAGGTCCCGGTCAACTGGTGCCCGGCCCAGGGCACGGTGCTGGCCAACGAGGAGGTCGTGGACGGCAAGTACGTGGAGACCGGCGATCCGGTCGAGCGCCGGCTGATGAAGCAGTGGATGCTGAAGATCACGGCCTACGCCGACCGCCTCGTGGACGATCTGGAGGGCCTGGACTGGCCGGCGGGCGTCCTCGAGATGCAGCGGCAGTGGATCGGGCGCTCGGAGGGCGCGGAGGTGCGCTTCCACGTCGCCGACCACGATCTCTCCTTCGTGGTCTTCACCACCCGCCCCGACACGCTGTTCGGCGCGACCTACTGCGTGCTGGCGCCGGAGCACCCGCTGGTGGCGAAGGTCACCACCAAGGACCGCCGACAGGAGGTCGAAGCCTACGTGGCTGTGGCCCGGAACCGCTCGGACCGCGAGCGCCAGGCCGCGGCAGAGAAGGACAAGACCGGGGTCTTCACCGGCTCCTACGCTATCAACCCGGTCAACGGCGAGCGTATCCCCATCTGGACCGCCGACTACGTGCTGATGGGCTACGGCACGGGCGCGATCATGGCGGTGCCCGCCCACGACGAGCGCGATCACGCCTTCGCCCGGAAGTTCGGTCTGGAGATCCGCCCGGTCTACCGCCCGGATCACGGCGACTGGGACCCCCAGGCCGAGGCCATGCCCGGCGACGGCACCTCCGTCAACTCGGGCCCCTTCGACGGGCTGCGCGTGGCCGCCTTCAAGAAGGCCATCCTCGACTGGCTGGAGGCCGGGGGCTACGGCACGCGAAAGGTGAACTACAAGCTCCGCGACTGGCTGTTCTCCCGCCAGCGCTACTGGGGCGAGCCCTTCCCCGTCGTCCACTTCGAGGACGGCACCTTCACCCCGGTGGACGCGGGCGATCTCCCCGTGCTGCTGCCCGAGCTCGCCGACTTCCGCCCCACGGCGGACGGCCAGCCGCCGCTGGCCCGCGCTGAAGACTGGGTGAAGACCGCCTACCAGGGCCGCCCCGCGCGCCGCGAGACCAACACCATGCCGCAGTGGGCCGGCTCCTGCTGGTACTACCTGCGCTACATGGACGCGCACAACACCGAGCTCCCCTTCGATCCGGCGACTGAGCGCTACTGGGGCCCGGTGGATCTGTACATCGGCGGCGTCGAGCACGCGGTCCTGCACCTGCTCTACGCCCGCTTCTGGCACAAGGTGCTCTACGACTGCGGGCTGGTCCACACCAAGGAGCCCTTCCAGCGCCTCTTCAACCAGGGGATGATCCTCGCCTTCTCCTATCGGGAGACCAGCGGCAAGTACCACCACCCCGACACGGTCGAGCAGCGCCCCGGCAAGGGCGCGCGCATGGTCTCCGCTCACAACCAGGAGGAGGTGGAGACCGACTGGTACGTGGCCGGCACCGACACCCCCGTCGAGCAGCGCTTCGGCAAGATGGGCAAGTCGCTGAACAACGTGACCGACCCCCTGGACGTCGTCGCGAAGTACGGGGCGGACACGCTGCGCATCTACGAGATGTTCATGGGCCCGCTGGAGCAGGTCAAGCCCTGGCAGACCAGCGGCTGCGAGGGGATCTACCGCTTCCTCAGCCGCGTCTGGCGCCTCTTCGTGGACGAGCAGACCGGCGAGACGCGCCCCTTCGGCCAGACCAGCCCGGACGCCCGCCGCGCGCTGCACCTCGCGCTCAAGGAGGCCGAGGAGGGCATCCGCGATCTGCGCTTCAACACGCCGGTCTCCAAGATGATGGAGTTCGTCAACGCCTGCAAGGGCGAGCCCCCCGCGAAGGAGGACGCCGAGCGCTTCGTGCTCATGCTGTCCACCTACGCCCCGCACCTGGGCGAGGAGCTCTGGGCGCGCTTCGGCCACGAGGGCACGCTGGCCTACGAGCCCTGGCCCGACCACGACCCCAGCGCGCTGGTCGCGGACACGGTGGAGGTGGCGGTGCAGGTGCTGGGCAAGCTGCGCGGCACCGTGCAGCTCCCGCCGGACGCCGACAAGGACACCATGCTGGCGGCGGCGAAGGCGAACCCGGGCGTGGCGAAGTGGCTCGAGGGCAAGACGATCGTGAAGGAGATCGTCGTCCCCGGGCGCCTGGTCAACTTCGTGATTCGCTAGTCCGGCTAGTTACACGCCCCGAGCGCGGGCATCTCCACCGTGACGTCGCCGTCCACCTCGACGTCGGCGTAGGCGCAGGCGGAGGGCTCCGTCTCGCCGCCCGCGATCACGCCGGTGATCAGCTCGTAGTCCCCGGCCGGCAGCTCGGTGGGGGCCGAGTCCTCGCAGGGGGTGGGGCCGACGATGGCCTCCAGCTCCCCCGTCCAGTCGAAGGGATCGGCGTCGATCTGGACGCAGGCGATGGCCGCCTGGTTGCCGTTCTCGTCGCGAGCCTCGGTGATCAGGTACTGGCCCTCCGCGGCGCTCACGCCCTCCACCACGACGGTCACATAGCCAGGGCCCGCGCAGGCGGAGCCCAGCAACAGCACAGGGAGCATTCGAGACATTGGACACCTCCGCGGCTGGCCATAGCGAGGTGCGACGCGGGGCGCACTTCGGGAGGCTCAGGCACGCGGCGCTGCAGCGGCGGGCAACCAGAGCGCGCCCACGTCGAAGGGGCCGGGGAAGGGCGGGAGCTCGAGGGTGGCCGCCCCCTCCACGGCCGCCACCAGCAGCGGCCTGCCCTCGCGGGTCTCGTAGACCTCGAGCGTGCAGGCCTCCGGGTCTACCACCCAGACATGTGCTACCCCCGCGCGGGCATAGCTGGGCAGCTTGCGCACGCGGTCGGCGCGCTGCGTGGCGCGCGAGAGGATCTCGCAGGCCCAGTCGGGGACAACCGTGATCGGGTTCTCCTCGAGGAAGGGCGGGATCCCCTCCATTCGCCAGCCGGCGAGGTCCGGGACGTAGAGGCGCTCGTCGGGGAGCTCGATCTCCGCCTCGACCTCGAACCACCAGCCGTGGCCGCCTTCTTGCGAGTCGTGGCCACGCAGACCGCGCTGCATCCCTCGCGCACCGAACCGGTGCCGCCCCCCAGGCCGGCTCATCACTCGGAGCTCCCCAGGACCGAGGATCTCCCCGGTCGAGCCCACCGGGAGCTGGCGGATCTCCTCATAGAGCTCAGTGAAGGTGGGCAGGCGCAGGGCGGCAGCGGCCATGATGAGAATTTACCACGCTCCTCACCGATTCGCCTATACTTGAACGGATGTTTGGGGTACCCTCCCCCGGGAGACACCATGGCCAAGACCGTTCAGAGCGGCAGCAACACCTCGGACTCCGGCGCCACCGTCAAGCCTCAGGACCACCTGAGCCAGCACGAGCTGACCAGCGATCTCCAGGACAACCTGCGCGACCCGGTCTCCGACGACTCCGAGACCGTCGTCGATCCCAAGGTGGGCCAGCTCGAGGAGGCGCTGCAGGCCTTCTCCGAGGCCCGCGGGCTCGTGGACTTCTTTGCCCTGCGCGAGGAGGCCTTCGAGATGTCCAGCGACGTCCAGGGGAAGCAGGAGATCACCGAGGACATCAACGAGCAGATCGAGATCGTCACGAAGACGCGCCAGGAGATCCTGCAGCTCGCGCAGGTCGTCTCCAAGGACGCGCTCGACCCCTACTACCAGCCGCTGCTGGAGGAGATCCTCCTCCTCGACACCATGGAGAAGCTGCGCAAGCGCGGCTTCGGCGACCTGCGCGGCAAGGAGGCGCCCGAGCTGAACACGGCCACGAACGGGATCCTGGAGCTGGTCAAGGGCATGAACGTGCGCGACGTGCCCGATCTCAGCACGGACGAGAGCTCCGACCGCAACGAGAAGATGGGCGTGGGCCGCATCCACGATCTGACCGTCACCGATCTGACGAAGCGCCAGGCGCAGACCAGCCAGTACATCCGCTTCGTCAAGGCGACGAAGCTGCGCGGGTCCGAGCTCTCCAGCACCGTCCCCGGCTACGTCACCTTCGGGAACCACGCGGAGGTGGAGGGGGACATCGGGGCCCTGCGCCAGGCGGTGGAGGGCCGGCACTCGGCGGGCGCCCAGTGGAGCTTCGACGGGCCGGGCAAGGGCGTAGACAGCCGGGGCCCCAGCTCGATCAACATCGTGGACGAGCCCGGCGAGATCTCCACGGTGGCCAGCCACTTCCCCTACATCCTCAAGCTGGACTTCGTGGGCGTGGTCTATGACCCCATCACGCTCCGCGTCCTGCGCAAGGCCGAGTACAGCGACTACCACGAGGAGCTGACCGACCCGCACGCCGCCGCGCGCAAGAAGAAGCTGCAAGAGCTCCGGGCCGCCAAGAAGAACCCGCCGACGAAGCAGAACAAGGTGGTCAACCCCTACATCTGATCTCCGCCGCGATAAGATCTGCCCATGTCCGACAGCCACAGCTTCGACGATATTCAGCAGACGTTTACCGCCCTCGGCGTGCGCGACTTCAGCGCCGCGCTCCCCGAGGGCCGGATCCAGTGGTTGAACGCGGGCGGCGCCGTGGTCGCCCACGCGCGCTGCGCGGCCGTGCTCTCGTACGCCTCGGCGAACCAGAGCATGGCCTGGGCCGAGGCCCTGCCGCACTTCCAGCAGGCCGGCGTCCCGGTGCTGGAGCGCCCTGACGGCCTCCCCGAGTACCAGGTCAGCGTGACCGAGCAGATGGCCGAGCAGATGGCGGCGCGCGTGGCCCGCAACGCCGGCGCCCAGTTCCTCTACCCGGCGAAGTACGGCAACGGCAGCCTGCTGTACCTGTCGATCACCGAGTTCACCCCGGTCTCCTCGCCTTCTCAGCCCGGCGAGGCCTGACCCGCCGCGCGGGAGAACAGGAAGCGCAGGGCCTTGGGCAGGCGCCGCCGCCAGTGGCGCTCGTGGTGGGCGCCGCGCGTGTCCGGCCGCCACAGCAGGCGCTCGCCCAGCCCGCGCGCCGTGAGCAGGCTGGCCAGGCCCTCGGCGTCGGGGAACATGCGCCCCCGCTCGCGCCGCCCCGCGTCCAGGTAGAGCCGGCCGGTGGGCGGCAGAGGCCAGTCTCCGCGCTCCAGGTGGCGCAGGGCCGCGCGGTGGCACAGCCAGAGCGAGGGGGACATGACCAGGGCGTGATCGAAGACGTCGGGGTGGTGGAGCCAGCCGATCAGCGCCGCGAGCCCGCCCAGGGAGGCGCCGCCCAGCGCCCGCGGCCCCCCGCCCAGCCGGGCCTCCACCTGGGGCACGAGCGAGCGGGCCACCCGCTCGACGAAGGCGGGGCCGAGCGGCCCGAGCTCGCGGTTGCGGGCGGCGCCGCCGTGGCCGATGGCGACGATGATCGGCTTGGTGAAGCTGCGGGAGGGCAGGCGCGCGGCGGCCTCGTGCGCATGCCAGCCCCCGGCGTAGCTGCCGTGGTCGCCGAACACGTTCTGCCCGTCGAAGAGGTAGAGCTTGGGCCGATCCTCTCCCGGCTGGAAGCCCGGGGGCAGCCAGACCCGCACCGGCCGGGGCGCGAAGGGGGAGGGACCGAAGTCGGGGAGCGGGAGGAAGGTCAACGCGCGGGCAGGAGCAGCTCACCGCCCGGGCGCGGTCGGCCGTCCTCTCCGAAGATCCGCGCCGTCAGCGTGGGCACGCCCGAGAGGCGCTCCACCGAGAGCAGGGCGAAGTTGAACAGCCCGCCCTCGGCGAAGAGCACCTCGGGGTTCAGGCTCGGGTCCGGCCGCACGGCCTTGGACGCCCCCGCCGACAGCGGGCCGGCGATGATCTCGTGCAGCACCAGCGGCTCGCCGTCCCCGTCCAGGTCCACCGAGAAGCGCGCGATCTGGGCGAAGTGGACGTCCGCGGACAGGAAGACCACGTTCCGGGCGTGGGCCTGGTCCAGGGCCAGCAGGATCGTCCGCAGCTCCCGCTCGAAGCCCGTGGCGGCGGCGCCCTCGTCCGGGTCCTGATCGGAGGCCCCGTCCGCCCAGCCGTCGCGGCCGTTCTCGCCGGCCTGGCTGCCGGTGGGCTGGGCCAGCGGCACGTTCACGCTCACCACCTTGAAGGTCGCGTCCGAGGCCAGGATCCCCCGCACCAGCCAGTCCCGCTGCGCCGGGCCGAGCATGCTCTTGCCCTCGCCGTCGGGCAGGCTGTTCGGCGCCCGGAAGCTGCGCGCGTCCACCAGGAAGAGCTCCAGGTCCGCGCCCCAGCGGAAGGCCCGGTAGACCCCGCGCCCCCCCTCCGCCTGGGCGGTCACCGGGTTGTAGTCGTGGAAGGCCGCGACCCCCTCGGCCACCAGCGTGGGGTAGCCGGGCCGATCCTCGGCCTTGCGCCAGCGCTCCCAGCTCATCCCGTGGTCGTTGATGATCTCGTGGTCGTCCCACTGGGGGTACATCACCGTCTGCCGCAGCAGGGCCTGGAGGTGGGCCTCGCCCCGGTTGTAGCGCCAGTGCTCCCAGAAGATCTCGCGCAGCGTGGCGGCGTCCTCCCAGGAGATCTCGGGGCTGCCGACCTCGCGGGCCGGGCCGGGGAGGTTCCGCCAGGGCACGCCGAGCTCGCTCTCCGCCGGGCCTTCCGAAAGGCAGAGGTTGTCCGCGTAGATCTGGTCGCCGTTGAAGACGAAGAAGTCCGGGCGCAGCGCGCCCATGGCCCCGAAGATGGGGTAGCCGAGCTCCGCCCCGTCCGGCCCCAGCCGGCGGCAGCGCCCCTGCCCGCCCAGGTCGCCGCTGAGGGCGAAGCGCACGGGGGCCGGGTCGGCGGCGGCGGGGGCGGTGCGGAAGCTGGCGAGGACGGGCTCGGAGCGCTCGCCGTCCGCGTCCACCGCCCGCAGCTCGAGGGTGTAGCGGGTGGCGGGGCGGAGCCCGTCCAGGCGCACGCTCCCGGTGAGATCGCGCGCCGGATCCGGCTGGATCCGAATCCGCCCTCCGCTCGCGGGGCGCGGGCGCACCCGCAGCTCCAGCGCGCCTGGCCCGGGGGCGCGCGCCCACACGACAGCGTCGTGGTCGGTGGCCTCCAGGACGACGGGCCCGTGCGTCGGCGGATCCGCGGCGCGCGCGAGGAGCGGGAGCAGGAGGGCGGCGAGGACCGTGCTCAGCACCGAGGCTCCCTGGCGAGCGTTGCCTGCTCCATCTACCATGGCCACACGCTGGAGGGATCATGATCACGCTGCTGTGGGCGCTCGCCTGCGCTGGGGACGACAAGGGCACGTACACGCCACCCGACGAGACCGGCGAGACCGGGGAGGGCGAGGGCGAGGGCGAGGGTGAGCCCGAGGGCACCGACGAGGACGGGGACGGCTGGACCGTGGAGGAGGGGGACTGCGACGACACCAGCATCTACGTCAACCCGGCCTGGGACGAGGACGACAGCGACGGCATCGACAACGACTGCGACGGCCGCATCGACGAGGTCTGGAGCGGCTTCACGGTCGTCTGGCTGAACGGCGAGGAGGGCGGCGGCACCCTGCTGAGCATCGACACCCTCGGCGAGCGCAGGGAGGATGAGGATCAGGAGCTCGACGGCTCCTGCGCCATCCTCGGGATCGACCGCAACCCGGACGGGATCACCGTGGTCAACAACTACGGCGCGCTCGCCACCCTCGAGGACGGCGTGTGCACGGATCTCGGGGACTTCTCCGAGCTGGACTATGGGCTCAACGCCGTGGGCGTGCTCCCCGATGGGACGCTGCTGGGGCTCACCGGGGACGCGCTGTGGGAGGTGGGCTCGGACGGCACGCTCAGCGCGCTGGCGAGCTGGAACGCCGACAACACGGACACCAAGGGCTTCGAGCGCTACGGCGACGCCCTGGCCGTCAACCAGGGCACGGGCGAGGTGGGGATCGCCGACCGCTTCGGGGGATTCGCGGTCTGGAGCGCAGAGGGTGGACTAGAGAATCTAGTTGAAGGGGACACTGCGGCGCCCCCCGTAGTCCCCAGCGCGCTGGCCGCCCGCGACGGCGGCGGCTGGGCGGCCCTGGCCACGGACACCAGCTCGGGCGCGCTGGGCGTCTACGACGTCGGCGAGGACGGCTGGTCCCTGCGCGTGGTGTGGGAGGACACCTCGCGCACGCCCTACACGCTGACCACCGAGGGCGGCACCCAGGACGCCTACGTCATCAGCAACGCCGGTCAGCGCGGGCGCGTCTGGCGCGTGCGCTACGAGAGCGGCGAGCAGGGCAAGCTCTATGAGACCGATGCCGTCCAGAACTGGTACTTCACGGGCATCCTCACCGACTACCAGTGATTCGCCACGCCGCACGGGACAGCGGGCCCCGACGGGGCTACCCTGACTCTCCCCCCGAGGCGCGCCGTGCCCAACGCTCAGAATCAAGAGCGGCTCATCCTGCTCTCCCTCTGGCTGCTGACGTTCACCATCGCCAGCCAGTTCCTCGTCATCGTCCCCATCCTCTCCGACATCGGCAAGGCGCTGAACGTCGAGGAGAGCCTGCAGGGGACGCTCGTGAGCATCTACGGGATCCTGTCGGCGGCGTTCTCGCTGGTGGCCGGGCCCATCTCCGACCGCGTGGGGCGGCGGGTGGTGCTGCTCATCGGCGCGGCGATCATGGCGCTGGCGCTGCTGCTGCACCCGGTCGCCCACAGCTTCGCCGTCCTGCTGGCCGTGCGCGCGCTGGCGGGGGTGGCCAGCGGCTTCCTGTCGGGCGCGAGCGTGGCGTATGTGGGAGACTACTTCCCCTATGAGCGCCGCGGCTGGGCCAACGGCGTCATCATGAGCGGCTTCGCCGTGGGCCAGATCTTGGGGATCCCGGGCGGCACGGTGCTGGCGGGCAACTTCGGCTTCGCCGCGCCCTTCGTGGTCTTCGGCGTGCTGCTGCTGGTCACGCTCGGGCTCATCTGGCTCTACGTGCCCCAGCCGCCCGTGGCGCTGGAGAGCCACCTGACCGTCAACGACGCGCTCGCCAAGTTCGGCAGCCTGCTGAGGCACTCCGACACGCGCGCCGCCGCGGTGGCCAGCGTCTTCATGTTCTTCTCCGTCAGCAGCTTCGTGACCTTCATGCCCAGCTGGCTGGAGCACGGCTTCGGCGTCTCCAAGGCGCAGATCGCCAGCATGTACCTCGTGGGCGGCTGCGCGGCGGTAGTGGGGAACCCGGTGGCGGGCCGCCTCTCGGACCTGCACGGTCGCCGCGGGATCATCCTGGGCGCCTGCGCGGGGCTGACGGTGCTGCAGGTGCTCACGACCTACGTGATGTTCCGCTTCGAGGTCGCCTACCTGCTCTTCTTCCTGGCGATGATCTCCGCCTCCATGCGCGCCAGCCCGCTGCAGTCCCTGTTCTCGCAGATCGTGGAGCCCGAGCGCCGCGGCACCCTGCTGGGCCTCACCAACGCCTGCGGCTCGGTGGGCTTCGCGCTGGGCGCCGCGCTCTCCGGCTACGTCTACACGCACCTGAACTTCTGGCACTGCACGATGATGGCGGCGACCGGGACCGTGATCACCGCCTTCATCATCTGGCGCTGGCTGCCGGAGCCGCACGGGGAGCCCGTGTCAGCCCACCCCACGCACTAGATCAGCTAGCCGCCGAAGCCGGTCGCGTACCACATCCCAAATGACAGGTTGTTGCCCACGAAGTCGCCGGCCGGGTCGGAGAGCGCGTCGATCTGCGCGCCCACGGCGAAGGTGTGGGTCTGCTCCTCGTCGAGGGCGAAGCCTACCCCGGGGACCAGCAGGAGCCCGATCCGATCGCCCATCTTGACCGCGTCGCCCCCGCCGAGGGTGAAGCTGGGGTCCACCTCCAGGAACAGCGAGAACTGCGAGGAGAAGTTGTACTCCGGCGCCAGGTAGGCCACGACCTCCCCGGGCGAGAAGCCGCCGCCGCCGAAGCCCACCCAGGGACGCCAGCCCGCGTTGTAGGTCAACGCGAAGCTGTCCCCGCCCAGCACGCCGTGGACCTCCGGCGCCAGCATGATCGCGTTCGCCGCATACGAGTCCGAGCTCGGCGCGGCGTAGATCAGGTGCAGCGTGAGGCCCACGGTGTCGCTGAGCCAGTAGCGCGGAATCGCCTCCACGTAGTCGAAGCCGCCGCCGCCCCCGCCCGTGTAGACGTAGCCGCCCGCCCCGGCGATGAGGTCCATGGAGTCGCTGAGCCCCGTGGCCCCGTAGAGGATGGGGTAGAAGCTGGGCCCCGAGTACACGTACAGGAAGGGGTTGACCGCCACGTATCCCTGCGGGGTCTGGGCGCCCCAGGGGTTCAGCGGGTAGGCGGCGGCGGCGCCCGAGATCAGGAGGGCGGCGCCGACGGCGGGGAGACGGAGGGCACGGAGCTGCATCGAGGTCCTTCCGGTCGCGGGGGAGAGAGGTTGCAGGCCGAGCCTACCACAAGATCCTGCCCGGGATCAGAGGCCGCCGCCCAGCACCAGGAAGGCCGCGCCGGCGTTGAGTCCGCCGCGCGCGTTACCGATGGCGCCCACGAGGAGATCGGGGAGTCCGTCGGCGTTGGTGTCCCCCCCTCCGGAGACGGCGAACCCGGCGAGGTCGTGCGCGTCCTCTCCCGTCAGCACGAGCGCAGCGTCGTCCCTGTCCAGGGCGCCAGCCATGGGCCCGCGGAAGAGCCAGGCGGCGCCGGCCGAGAACGCGGCCTCCGCGTCGTAGGGCACGCCGACGAGGGCGTCGTCGAGTCCGTCCAGGTCGATGTCTCCCGCGCGGGAGAGGGAGAACCCGACGCTGCCGGCGCCGTCGATGCGCGCGGGCGCGTCGGCGAGGCTCTTGACCCCGCGGTCGGTCCCGGAGACCAGGTACACCGAGCCGCCTCCGTCGGCGGCCTTCCAGGCGCCGATCATCAGGTCGGGGAGCCCGTCGCCGTCGGTGTCGCCGACCGCGTCCAGGGCGTAGCCGGTCCGGTCCCCGGCCAGGACGCCCTCCCAGGTGGCGTCAGCGTCGGCCAGCGAGGTGTCGACGCTGACCGGGCCGAGCGCGAGGTAGGCCCGCCCCGCGCCCTCGGCGTCGTCCACGTCGTCGGCGCCGACCAGGATGTCCCCGAGGCCGTCGCCGTCCACGTCTCCGGCGAAGGCGATGGCGGCGCCGGCCGCGTCCAGGGCGGCCTCCCCCAGCAGCGCGGGGAACTCAGAGGGGGCGTGCTCGCCTGAGATCGGGCTGGTGATCACGTAGACCGCCCCCGCGCCCTCGTCTGACCCGTGGTTGCCCAGGCTGCCCGCCAGGAGGTCTCCGAGCCCGTCCCCGTCCAGATCCCCGGAGGATCGCGGGATACTGCAGACGTACTCGAGCGCTGTCGTGCCGCGCAGCGCAGCGTCCGCGTCTCCCAGACCGACATCTCCCGAGAGCGGCCCAAGAGTCAGGTAGATCGCCCCTCCTTGCCTGGCTCCGCTGTCATTGCCCAGGGCGGCGACCACGACGTCCGCCAGCCCGTCCCCGTCGGTGTCCCCCGCGCCGCCGACGTACCAACCCGCGGAGTCGTGCTCCGCCTCTCCCAGCAGGCTGGCGTCGGCCTCCGCCAGGCTCTGCACCCCGAGCCCACCCCCACGCGCCAGGTAGGCCGCGCCCGCGCTGGTCCCGGCGCTCGCCTGATCGGTGGCGCCCACGAGCAGATCGGCCCGACCGTCGCCGTCCGTGTCCCCCACCAGCGCGACCGCCTTCCCCGCGACATCGCTCTCGACCTCCCCCGTGAAGATCGCGTCCGCCTCCGCCAGACTGTGGGTCCCGGAGAGCCCACCCGGCGCCAGCTCCGCCTCCGTGTCGGCCAGCGCGGCGCTGTCGCCAGGCACCTTGTCCACCTCGCCTCCCGCGCAGGCCGCGAGCAGGAGCGTGAGCGTGAGCATCCTCATCGACCACGGGGAGCGAGCGGGCAGGGGGCTCTCCTCCTCAACGGGCGTAGCGTATCCGAACGGCCGAAGGGGATCCGGGCGAAGCAGCGCACGGGCACCTCTCTTGACCCTTGACGAGCACGTCAGGAGCGGGCTTGCTGTGGGTTCCCCCCTCCCCGAGAGAGCCATGCACGGACCCCGCTCGCCGCTCCGTTTCCCCGCCCCCGTGGGCCTTTGCCTCTGGCTCCTGGCCTGCCAGCCGGACAAGACCCCCGAAGAGACGGGCTCGCAGGAGACCGGGGGCGGCGAGACCGGCGCGCCGGACAGCGGGGAGACCGGGCCCGGGGACACGGGCTCCACCGGCGAGACCGACGAGTCCGGCGAGACCGGCGAGACCGGCGAGACCGGCGACCCCTCGCCGGTGGACGCGGACGGGGACGGCTACGACAGCACGGCGGACTGCGACGACGCCGACGCCACGCGCTATCCGGGGGCGGACGAGCTCTGCGACGACGGGGTGGTCAACGACTGCGACGGAGACCCCATCGCCGCCTGGGAGGCCTGCGGAGCCCACGGCCGGCGCTCCATCACCACCGCGGACCTCCGCGTCCAGGGGAAGGCGGCCTCGCAGTTCCTGGGGATCGGGGTCAGCGATCCGGGTGACCTGGACGGCGACGGCCTCAGCGAGCTGGCCATCGCCGCCTCGGCCAACAGCGACGCGGCGAGCTTCGCGGGGGCCGTCCACGTCTTCCTGGGGTCCAATCTCGCGGCGCTGAGCGGGACCATCGACAGCTCCAGCGCGGACCTCACCGTGACCGGTGTGCAGGCGTGGGAGCAGATCGGGGCGCCGCTGGGGCGGGCCGACGACATCGACGGCGACGGGCTCCGCGAGCTGCTGATCGGCGCGCCGGCCCACGCGGAGACGGCGGCCTATGACGGGGCGCTCTACGTGCTCTCCGGCGCGGACATGCTGTACGCCCTGGGCAGCACGATCAGCGTAGACGCGTCCACCCACACGCTGCTGGCCGCGCACAGCGCGGACTACGCGGGGGGCGCGTTCACGTCGACCGCGGACCTGGACGGCGACGGGCTCGCCGAGGTCTGGGTGGGGGCGCCCTACGAGGGGACGGACACCCGGCTGCGGGGGGGCTCGGTCTACTGGATGGGCGGCGGCGGGGTGATGGCCGACAGCGAGGGCGAGCACTCGCTGTCCGACGCGGAGCTGACCATCTCGCAGGACAGCCCGGAGGCCTACTTCGGCTCCGTGGTCACGCGGGCGGGCGATCTGGACGGGGACGGGCTGGAGGACCTCTGGGTGGGGGATCCCATCGCCACCCGCGACATCGGCTACCAGGGCGCGGCCCGGCTCTACCTCGGCGACGCGCTGGTCGCGGGCGGCGAGGCCTACGCGGCCGAGGACAACGACATGGCCGTGTGGGGAGAGTTTACCTTCAGCGCCATGGGCGCGAGCTTCGCCGCGCTCGACCTGGACGGGGACGGGCTGGACGACACGGCCATCGGCGCGAGCGGCGAGGGGATCAGCGCCACGGAGCCGGGCCAGGTCCTCCTCCTGCTGAGCGGCGGGACGCTGGCCGGGACCTCCGGGGAGATCTACTCCTCGGCTACCGACGCCCAGATCTCGGGGGTGGACGCGGTGGACAAGCTGGGGCAGTCGATGGCGGTGGTGGGGGACGTGGACGTGGACGGTCGGTCGGACCTGATCATCGGTTCGACCAACGAGGCCTGCGGCGCGCTCTCCGGCGCGGCCTGGCTGGCGCTCGGCGGCGGTCTCCTGGACGGCGCCTCGGGCGCGCTGGACATCGCCGACGCCGACGCGCAGTACTGCGGGACCGCCAGCGCGCGCACCGCCATCGCCAGCGGCGGCCCGGGTGACATCAACGGCGACGGCGCGGACGACGTCGTGGTCCCGTCCTGGTCGGAGAGCTCGACCTACAGCTACGCGGGCGAGGTCTCGATCTTCTGGGGTGGGGGGTGGTGAAGAATAGTTAATCGATAAGGTCTGACACCAGCAGCGCGCCGTCCTCGATCTGGCGGAGCAGCGCGTCGTCCGAGAGGCTCCCGTCCAGCGGGGGCAGGTCCAGCCAGAGGCGCCGGGGAGCGTCGGAGGCGGGGTCCTCGAGCGGGATCCACAGCTCCTGAACCGAGAGGCGCCGCTCCTCGTCGCCCCAGCTCAGGACCAGGGGCCCGTCCAGGGTGAGGCGCAGCTCCGCCCAGTCGCCGGCCGGGATCAGCAGCCCGTCGTCCAGGAGCAGGGGGCGCGGGAGGGGGAGATCCACCGGGCGGCCGTGCCGCGGGACGAGCTGGACGCCCTTGAGCCTGATGGGGTGCAGGCCGGGCTTGTCGCCCATGACCACCCCCCCCTGGGCAGGGCGCCCCGTGAAGGACGGCTTGTCGCCCATCACCCACACCGCCTGAGCCTCGCCGCCAGAGAGCGCGAGGAGGGCGAGGAGGGCGAGGGGCAGCGGGCGGGTGGGCATGGGGTCTCCAGGATGGGCGCGCTCAGGCGCGCAGGGGGCCCCGGCTGGGCAGATCCAGCACAGGGACGCAGTGGGCGAGCTGGAGGAGGACACGGTCCGCGCCCCCGCGCGCGTCGCTGTCCTGGAGGGCCGCGATGACGTCGTCGCGGAAGCCCTCCAGGATCTCCACGAGGCGCCTCCACAGCGCCGCGGGCAGGGCCAGCATCCAGAGGGTGTAGTCGTGCTCGGGGCCCAGCATGTCCAGCTCCGCGTCGGCCAGGCCCAGGAGCTGATCGTGGGTTTGATAAAGGGCCGCCGAGGTGATCGCCTCGCTCTTCAGGCGCCACGTCGCCGGGCTCTGATCCGTGCGCTGGCCGGTCTCGGAGAGCATCTCCAGGCGGCGCAGGATCCGCAGGGCCTCGTCCGCCTCCTCCAGGCTCACGCGCCCGCGCAGGGCCCGCGAGACCCAGGCTGGCACGGGGCGGAAGCCGGGCAGGACGCCGAGCGCGTAGGTGGCATGCACCGGCCAGCCCGCGCTCATCATCGCGCTCTCCAGCTCGGGCAGGTACACACCGTTCTTCGCGGCCAGCCCGCGGAGGGTCTGCAGCACCCGCAGGCGCTCGGCGTGGGGCCGGTCCTCCCCCAGCCGCGCCACGCCCTCCAGCCACAGCACGGCGTCCGGGTCCCCGGCCACGCCGAAGAGCTCGGCCATGAGATCGACGTGGGCCAGGGTAAAGCGCTTGCGGTCGTAGAGCAGGTCCGCGATGTAGGAGGCGTTGACCCGCTTGATCCGCTGCGCCATGGCCCGGACGGAGCGCAGGTGGGCGGGGCGGCGGGCGCGCCAGGCGCCGAGGATCTCGGGCAGCGTGAGGTTGCCGTAGAGGAAGGCGCTGGGATGATCGGCGAGCTCTCGCATCCTGAGCAGGTTCTTAGCAGCTTCTCGGCGGTCTCGCAAATACGCCCGGCTGAATTCGGAGTCCCACAAGGCCGGCGGCGCCGCCAGCGTCTCCGACAGCGTGATCCGGGGGAGCACGATGAGGTGCAGCCGATCCGCGGGGCTGGTGGCGCCGCGGCGGGCGAGGCGCTGCAGCCGCTCACGCAGGCGCCGGGCGGCCAGGATCAGGGCGCGCTCGGTCGCCGCGTCGCCTGATCCGACCCAGAACCAGTCTTCGCGCTCGTCGGGGCGGGTGCGCAGCAGCGCGTCCCGGGTCCAGCTCAGCGCGCCCGAGATCGCCTCCGCCGCGCGCAGGGTGGTGGCCGGATCGCGGAGCGCGACGAGCCCGGGGCCGATCCGATCCACCTCCGGTGGTAGCGCGAGGGCGGCGCGGATCTGGTCTGCGGTCACCGGGACGATGGCCAGCCGGGCCAGGACGTCTGGCCCCGGCGCCTCCACGCCCAGGGTCGCCAGGGCGGCGCTCAGGGCCGCGCGGACCCCCGGCTCCCCGCCGCGCCGGCCCAGCAGGGTGCCCAGATCCCGGGGCTCGCGGGCGTGCTCGCCCTTCGTCATCTCCCACACGGCCGCGCGCGCGGCGGGCTGATCGGCCCGGCCAGCGGTGTGCTTCACCAGCAGGCGGCGAAGGTACTCCGCCTCGCGACCCTCCAGCGGGATCACCTCCAACAGCGCGGGCAGGGCGTCCGGGCTCAGGTCCCGCCGGCCCTTCAGCACGTTCCGCAGGTGGCCCACGGTCACGCCCAGCCGCCGCCCGAGGCGTCGGAGCAGGGCGGTGCCCTCTCCAGGGGCGCAGGAATTCACCGCGGCGTTCAGCCAGGCGATCAGGTCCTCGAACGCGAAGATCGGGGGGAGCTCCATGAGGTGTGTGATGTCTCCCTTGGGTGCGCCGCGAGCCTATCACAGGCTCTGAACCTCGCGCATCCAGGGTCGGGGGGCCGTGTGGAGGGCTGAATTCCAAGGCCCACGGACTCCACCCTCACACGATGTCACACCCCAGGGAAACGCGCGCGGGCTACCTCCAGCCCACCCCACCCCAGGAGAATCCATGACCAGTCTCGATCTGCCTCCGCTCACCTACGCCGAGGCGTTGAACGTCCTCGGGCAGGAGCGCCACGCGCTCACCCGCGAGACCCGCCTCCTGGAGCAGCGTGCCCGCCACTTGGAGCAGGAGATCGGCAAGCTCCTCGCCGAAGATCCGGCCCTGCGCGACCCGGCGCTGCTGCTCGTGGCGGTGGGGCAGGTCGCCGCCGCGCTCGACGGGGTGCGCGGGGCCTGGGAGGGGCTCGCCGAGGGCCTCGCATCGCTGCACGTCCGCATCGACGGCACGCTGGTGCCCAACGCCGAGCGGCGGGAGCGGGTCTGGGACCGCCTGCGAGAGCTGGCCTGAGCGCCCCTCCTTGCCTCCGCCGCCGGTCCGGCTAAAGCCGGGCGTGGAGGAGACCCATGACCGCCATCCCCACCGCGCTCAGCATCGCCGGCTCCGACCCCGGAGGGGGCGCCGGGATTCAGGCCGATCTCAAGACCTTCCTGGACCACGGCGTGTACGGGATGGCGGCGATCACGGCCTTGACCGCCCAGAACACCCGCGAGGTCCGGGCCGTCCACGTCGTGCCGCCGGACATGGTGTCCGCGCAGATCGCCACGATCCGCGACGACCTGCCCATCGGCGCGGTCAAGATCGGGATGCTGGCCAACGCCGAGATCGCGGACGCGGTGGCCGACGCGCTGGCCGGGCTGGAGGTCCCGGTGGTGCTGGACCCCGTGCTGGTGGCCAAGAGCGGGGCGCACCTGCTGGACCCGGCGGCCGAAGCCACGCTGCGGGCGCGGGTGGTGCCGCTGGCGACCCTGGTGACGCCCAACCTGCCCGAGGCCGAGGTGCTGCTGCTGGGCGAGGATCCCGGCGCCTGGGCCCGCCGCACGGGCAAGGCCCTGCTGCTGAAGGACGGTCACGGCGAGGGCCCCGAGGTCGCCGACCGCCTCTTCCTGCCCGACGGCCGCGTCCGCACCTGGCGCCACCCGCGCCAGGAGACGCGGAACAACCACGGGACCGGCTGCACGCTCTCCAGCGCCATCGCCGCCCGGCTGGCCCGCGGCGAAGGGCTGGAGCAGGCGGTCGAGGGCGGCCTGATGTACGTCACGGGCCTGCTGCGCCTCAGCGCCGACCACACGCTGGGGAGCGGCCACGGTCCGCTGCTGCACGGGGCGCGGGCCGAGTAGGGCGGAGCGAGCATCCGAGCGGCCGTGAGCGTTCGGTCAAGACATGCCCCGAGGCGCGTTCCAGCCGGGCCGCTCCGGTATACTGAGCTCCATCCTGAATGGGATCGGAGGCCAGCTCCATGTCCAATCGGAACAGGGTGAGCGCCTGTCTGCTGTGTGCCTCCTTCGTCGGGAGCGGAGCCTGTGGGACCGCCGAGAAGGGGAACGGAAGCGACGACGAGCCCGCTTCGGACCTGGCGCGCCCTGACCCCCGCTTCGACCCCACCGCCGTTGTCCTGCCGGTCCATTCTACAGGCGCCGATGACGAGGCGCTCCCCGAGGACGGCGACGGCGACGGCGTCCCGACGGAGGAGGACTGCGACGACGCGGACCCGACGGCCTGGATCGCGCACGACACCTACGTCGGAGATCTGAGCGGCTCCCCCACGAGCTTCTGCGAGGGCTACTGCTCTCGCACTTTGGACGGCGACCTGGACCTCTCCACAGCCTCTGCCGAGAGCGTGCGCGAGCTGAGCTGCCTCGACGAGGTGACCGGCTACCTCTATATCAAGGGGAACCCCGAGCTGACCAGCCTGGAGGGTCTCGACGGGCTTCGCGCGGCGGGATGGGTATCCATCTCAGAGAACGCCGCGCTGACCAGCCTCGACGGACTCGGGTCCTTGGAGACCGTCGTGTCGAACTGGCATATCGGCCTGCGGATAGGTGACAACCCAGCGCTCGAAGACATCGACGCCCTCGCCGCGTTGCGCTCTGCGGATGCGGTGATGCTCGGATACAATCCCCTGATCACCAGCCTGGAGCCGCTTGGCGGCTTGTACGCGGTCCAACAGCTCGTCATCGGTGGCATGCCACTGCTCGCGCGTCTGGACGGTCTGGACGCTCTCGACACCGTGGCGTTCCTCAAGATCGGCGACTGTGATGGGCTGACCAGCCTCGCCGGGTTGGAGGCGACCTCGGTCACCGACGACCTGAGCATCTCCGAGAACGACGCGATGATCAGCCTGGACGGGCTGGGCTCCGTCGGCGATGGGACCGGCCGGGTCGAGTACTCGATCGAGATTGAGGGCAACGACGCTCTGGAGAATATCGACGCCCTCGCGGGGGTCGACTGGGTCTCCGAGCTGACGATCACGGGTAACCCAGCGCTGACGAGCCTGGAGGGGCTCGCGTCGCTGGTCACCGTCAGTGAAGATCTGGACCTCTCGGACAACGACGGGCTCACGTCGTTGAAGGGTCTGGAGACGCTCGGACAGGTCAAAGACAACCTGGAGATCTCGGACAACGACGCGCTGACCAGCATCGCTGATCTGGGCAATCTGATTCGGGTCGGTGGGGACGTGTTGATCGCGAGCAACCCGGCGCTGACCAGCTTGGAGGGCCTGGAGTCCATCACTACTGGATACTTCGACGTCGAGATCCGGGACAACGACGCGCTCCAGGATCTGCGGGGGCTCGATGGGCTCACCTCCGTCGCGGACTCCCTCGTCATCAAGCAGAACGCCAACCTGACCGACCTGGAGGGCCTGGAGTCCCTCACGACCTTGGGGGGCAACCTCACGATCACGAAGAATGACAGCCTGTTGGATCTGGCCGGGGTAGCCAGCCTCACCTCGCTGGGGGGCGACCTCAACGTGTATGAGAACGCCGCTCTGTGCGCGGACGAGATCGAGGTGCTCGAAGCACAGCTCAGCACCTTCGGAGGGGAGACCGACGCGCACGACAACGACGGGAGCTGTCCCTGAGCGCGGAGTCGTGGCCGCTCCATGGTTGAACGTCACCCCTGCTCGGGCTAGCAGCAACCATGATCCTCACCCTGCTCTGCCTCCCGCTCGCCCTGGCCGACGAGGGCCTCCGCCTCGACGCCGCCTGGCGCCCCACGCTGCGTCGCGCCTACGTCTTCTATGGCGCCAGTGACGACCAGATCCCGCTCAACGCCCTGGTGGCGGGCAGCGAGGTGGCCGGTGGCGAGGGCCTGGCCAACAGCCGGACGGCGCTGGACCGCTTCGAGGCCCGGCTGCGCTACGACCTGGGCCAGGACCTGGGCCTGTACACGCAGGTCATGGGCGGCGCCTTCGCGATGCGCTTCACGGAGGAGGGCGCGCTGCACGAGGGCAGCGACTGGAACGTGGACCTGGGCGGCTCCGTGGGCCGGAGCTTCTCCGAGGATCTGCGCTTCGACACGATCATGGCGATGCGGGTCCGCGCCTGGGCCCTGGGCGCGCCAGAGGTGCCCGTACACGGCAACGTCGGCATCGTCCTGGGTGTCCGGCCCGAATTCCACCACGTCTCGCTGTACGTGGAGGCCACGCTGGCCGCCGTCTGGCTCACGGACCTGACGGCCTGGGGCGCGCAGAAGGACTCGAGCATCCTGCGGATCCGGCCGGAGTACACCTGGACGCGCGGGCCGCTGCAGCTCACGGCGGGTCTGGACTACTACCACACCCACACAGAGTTCTTCGGCACGCAGCTCATCCCGGGAGAGGAGGCGTTCATGCTGGACGACTTCGACCTGGCCCTCGTGCTGGGGGCGGGCTGGACCTTCTGAGGAGGACGCCCGGGATCCCCCACGCCACGCGGGTAAGGGTGGCGGGTGTCTTGGATGTTCCCGACACGCCACGTTCTGGAGAGATGTCTCACGAGGCGGGGCGGGGAGGAGCGAAGACGCAAGCCAAGGGTCTCCTGGGCTGCGCCCCAAGACGCGCGCCCTGACCCGGCGCGTCGGCGTCTGGGACCTCGACCTCCCGGAGCGTGCCGCAGACGAGCTCCTCCGTCACCTCTCCGCCAGGAGCAACGCCACCGCCGCGTCCTCGGCCTCGCGCGGGCCGGCGATGACCAGCACCTCGCCGGCCTTCAGCGGCTGGTGCCCGTCGGGGAGGCGCGCGTGACCCTCCAGGTCGCGGATGGCCAGCACGGTGGCCCCGGTGCGGGCGCGCAGGTTGAGCTCGACCAGCGAGCGGCCCACGGCCGGGCTCCCCTCGGGGAGGGCGAGGGCCACGGGCTCGCCGAGAGCGGCGAGGTCGGTGGGCGTCTCGGCGTGGGGGGTGGCGGGCTCGCCCGGCAGCGTGCGGGAGAGCAGGGCGCGCGCCAGCAGGCCCGCCCCCGCGCCGATCTCCCCCTGCAGGGTGCTCGCCTGCCGCCAGACCAGCCCCGCCAGCACCCCCTGGGCCAGCACCAGCGCCGCCAGCGCGGGCCCCTGTGGCAGGAAAGGCTGGGTGATGGCCAGGATCGGGAGTCCGAGGGCCAGCAGGGCGAGGCTCTGGACCAGGGCGAGCAGCAGCCGCGCCACCGCCGAGGAGCGCGCCGGGGCCCCCCGCGCCCCGATGAGCAGCGCCTCCGTCAGCAGCATCGCCGCCCGCCGCGCGCTGAGCACCAGCCCGCCCAGCAGCGGGGCCGCCAGCACCAGCGCCGCCCCCGTCACGCCCCAGCCCGCCGCGCGCTGGGGCAGACCCAGCGCCCCCGCCAGGGCCTCCGCCAGCCCGGGGCCGTAGGCGTGATGCGCGGCGACGAGCCCCACCAGCAGCGCGGCGTCCAGCAGGGCCAGGACCACGACGCGCCGCAGCAGCCGCGGGAGCGTGTCCGGGGTCCCCGCGCCCCGGAGCTGATCCACCCACGCCGTGTAGAGGGCCGCCAGCGTCTGGAGCGGGCGGGGCAGGTGGCGATCCAGCGCGTCCGCCGCCGGATCCGCGAGGCGCAGGAGGTGAGGCGCCAGGAAGGCGGTCGCCACCGAGACCGCCACCGCCACGGGCAGGAGGTGGGGCCCGGCGGCCCCGCTGCTGACCCCGAGCCCGGCCAGGATGAAGGAGAACTCCCCGATGTTGGCCATGGTGAAGCCCGCCCGGACGCTCACGCGCAGCCCGGAGCCCACCAGGAAGGCGCCCAGCCCCACGCCCAGCACCTTGCCCGCCAGCACCACGCCCAGCAGCGCCACCACCGCCAGCCGGTGCTCCCAGACCAGGGCGGGGTCGAAGAGCATCCCCACGGAGACGAAGAAGAGCGCGGCGAAGACGTCGCGCACGGGCCGCAGCGCCTCCCCGAGCTTGTGGCCGAGCCCCGCCTCCGCCGAGAGCGCGCCCGCCAGGAAGGCGCCCAGCGCCACCGAGGCCCCGAGCTTGCTGGCCAGCAGGCTCATCGCGAAGCAGAGCCCCACCGCGCCCACCACCAGCACCTCGGCGCTCCCGGTCCGCTCCAGCGCGCGCACCGCCCGCGGGACCACGAGCTGCCCGCCCACCATGAGCCCCAGCACGATGCCGCCCAGCCGCAGCCCCGCCCCGCCCAGGGCCAGCTCGCCCCCGGGCCCCAGGGTGGCCAGCACCGTGAGCATGAGGATCGCCACGAGATCCTCGACGATCAGCACCCCGAAGACCAGATCGCGGTGCGCGCCGCGCTCGTTTCGGGCCTCGAAGAGGCGCGCGATCAGGCTCGTGCTGCTGATGGCGACCATGGCCCCGGCGAAGATGCGCTCCCCCGGAGACCAGCCCAGCGCGAGGCCCACCAGCCCGCCCAGCCAGACCAGCAGCCCCACCTCGACCAGCCCCACCAGCCCCGCCGCCCCCGCCACCCGCGCCAGCGCGCGCAGCGGGAACTCGAGGCCGATGCTGAACATCAGCAGGATGACCCCGAGCTCGGACAGCGCGCCCACCACCTCGGCGTCGGCGAAGAGCGGCACCGGGACGTGCGGCCCCACCAGCATCCCCGCCACGAGGTAGCCCAGCACGGCGGGCTGGCGCAGGCGCTGGAAGAGGGCGGCGGCCAGCCCGGCGAGGCCGAGGGCGAGGGCGAGGTTGAAGAGGAAGTCGTGCGGCGTCATGCGCGCGCCTGAGCGAGCCCGTCGGCCACGGCGCCCAGGGACCAGGCGTCCCCGAGGGCCTCGGCCAGGGGCGCGGCGCGGGTGTAGGCGCGCTCGGCGCCGGCCCGGTCGCCCAGGTAGAGCCGGCGCTGGCCCTCGCTGTGCAGCAGCAGGAGCTGGCCGCGGGCGTCGCCCATCGCGGCGAAGAGGGCGATGGCGGCCTCCAGATCCTGGTCCGCCGCCTGGAGCTGCGCGTCGGCGGTGCTGCCCGGCTCCAGCAGCCCCGGGTCCCCGAGCGCGTAGAGGGCGTAGTGGCGCAGCCCCGCCCGCGCCGCCCGGGTCGCCGCCTCCATCCTCGGCTCCGGCGCCTCCGCCCACAGGCCCAGCGCCGCGTCCAGGTCCGCCCAGGCCCCGCGCAGATCCTCGCGCGGATCGCAGGTACGCGGCTCTGAATGAGCGTGATGGTCATGTTCATGACCATGACTGTGACCATGATCATGGCCATGTCCGGGATCCAGCGCCTGCTGCGCCCGCGCCCGGCGCACGGAGGCGCGCGACAGCAGCAGGGAGGCGCGCCGGCCGGAGGGGAGCGCCTCGCCCTGGTGGAGCTGCTGGCTCAGGATGTGCTCATTCTCATCAAGGTCGGCGGGCATGCACGCTCCCAGCAGGTCGGCCTTCGGAGGACAGAGATTTCGGATAACCCTTCCCGCGGCGCGGCCCAGGGGGCATCATCGGGGCGGAGGCGGTGATGATCATCTACGCGCACGGCCGCGACGGGACGCCCTGGGGGGCCAAGGTCAGCGGGCTGCGGGCCGCGGGCTTCGAGGTGGAGGCCCCCGACCTGCGGGGCCTCGATCTGAGCGCGCGGATCCGGAAGCTGGAGGAGGTCTGCAAGCGCTCGCGCGGGCTGGTGGTGGGCTCGAGCTACGGCGGGCTGGCGGCGGTGATGCTGGCGATGCGCTGGCCGGAGCGCTTCGACGCCCTGGTCCTGCTGGCCCCCGCCCTGCACCTGTGGGAGCACCCCGTCGACGACCCCAACCGCCTCTGGCTGCCCGAGCGCGTGCGCGGGCTCATCGTCCACGGGACGCGCGACGAGGTGGTGCCCATCGACGTGAGCCGGCGCTTCGCCTCGCGCTCGGGGCCGCAGGTCCGCGTGGTGGAGGTGGACGACGACCACCGCCTCGGCAACGCCATGCCCACCATCGTCGCCGCCGTGCGCGAGGCGCTGGTCCAGATCTGACGCTCAGCGCGGCCCAGCTTCAGCGCGGCATCGCGTCCAGCGGCGCTCCGGCCTCGTTCAGCAGGGTCATGCCGGGCACGCTGTCGGAGGCGTGCAGGTGCAGGCGGAGCTGGCCCGTGCGGTCCATGAGCTGGAGCGCGGACTGATCGGGCTGCTCCTCGGTGCGGCTCCAGCCCTGCCAGCTCCGGGTGGCGTCGCGCTCGCCGAAGGTGGAGAGCCCGGCGCGATCCTCGTGGGCCTGGAGCGTGAGCCGCAGCTGGCCGTCGGGGGCCCGCAGCGAGAGGGCGACGGCGCCGTCCGCGGACAGCCCGAGCTCCGCCCGGGGCTGGTCCGAGGCGTCCACGATGGTCAGCTTCTGCGCGCGAAGCTCGGCGCTCTGGGGGGCGGGCGCCTGGGCCATGGCCCGCTCCTGCTCCTGGTGCTGGGCGGTGGCCCAGGCGGCGAGCGCGACCCCGGCCGCCCCCGCCGCGCCGACCGCGGCCAGCGCCCCGCGCAGGGTGGCGACCTGCCGCTCGAGCTGGGCCATGCGCTCCTCGAGTCCCGGACTCTGGCTCTGCATCCGACCTCCTGGCGCCGTTCCTTAGCTCGAACGTGGATGCACGGCCCGCGCCCGCGGGTTCCTGCGCTACACTGTCTCGCCAGGAGGTTCCCCCCATGCGCATCCGCCCCTTGATCTTCGCCGCCCTGCTCGCGTTCGGCGCCAGCGCGCTCGCCCAGACTCCCCCTGCCGCGGCGCCCGCGCCCGCGCCCGCGCCGGTCAGCTACAAGATCGACGCCGCCAAGGGCTTCCTCTACGTGCAGGTCTACAAGGACCCCGAGACCCTGGCGTCCGGGCTCTCGCACGATCACGTCGTGCGCGCCATGGGCTACACGGGCAGCGTCACCTGGGACCCGACCAACCTCGGCGCCTGCCAGGTGGACTTCACGGTCCCGGTGAAGTCGCTCCAGGTGGACGCCGACGACATGCGCAAGAAGGTCGGCTACGACACGGTCCTGGACCAGGACCAGCGCGCGGAGGTGGCGGAGCACATCTTCTCGGACACCCAGCTGGACGCCGCGAAGTTCCCGAACATCACCTTCAAGGCGACGAAGTGCGAGGCCAGCGGCTCCAGCACGAAGGTGACGGGCAACCTCACGATGCACGGGGTCACCAAGAGCGTCTCCGTGCCGATGAGCATCACGGCGGACGGCGCGCAGCTGAAGGCCAAGGGCACCTTCAAGGTCAACCAGACCGACTTCGGCTTCCAGCCCTTCTCGGCCCTGCTGGGTCAGCTGAAGAACAAGAACGAGATCTCGTTCACCATCGACGTGGTGGGGAACAAGATCTGAGGGCGGGGATCAGGTCGCGCGGGGCCGGAGGGGCGCCTACAGCACGCCCTTCGGCCGCGTGGCGTACATCACGGCCATCAGCGCGTTGAAGAGCTCCTCGTCGTCCGTGATCTGGTCCTTGTCTTCCAGGAGCTCCCAGATCTCGTCCGGCTCGTACTGGTTCTTCAGCGTGTTGAGGGCCGGGCTGTCCTCGACCAGCTCCATCATGGTCTCTCTCGTGAGCTTGAACGCCATGGGGTCCTCCGGGGGGGAACTCGGGTTCAGGGCACCCAGCGGATGACAGGGCAGCCCGCCAGCTCCCACTTGACCATGAAGTCGATGAGCGGGGCCTGGTACTCCTCGTCGAGGTCGTCCCAGGGGTAGGGGTCCATGCAGCTCACCGTGCTGGTCACGCGCTCGACCATGATCCAGTGCGGGCCGACGGTGCCGCCGGGGAAGCGGTCGATGATCTGGGCCAGCCAGGGGAGCCCGCTGCGGAACTCGTAGGCGCGGGCGTGGACGAGGCGCTCCTCGCGCGAGGTGCCGGCGTAGGTCACGACGCGATCCGCGCCATAGAGCCGGCGCACGAGCTCGACCACGCTCTCGGGGGTGGCGCGATCCGGGCCGAGGTCCGCGCTGACCCGGCTCACCAGGGCGCGACCGAGCGCGTCCCAGTCCGCCCCCTCGGCCCCCTGCGCGGCGCGGGCGAGGGACTCGCAGGCCTCGCGCAGCTGCGGGTCGGCGGGGTGGATGCCCTTCTGGTCCAGCAGGAAGATCCAGGTGGCGAGCGTGATGGGGAGGTTACCGGACTTCGGGGCGACGACCGTCTCGGGCATGGTGCAGGCTCCGCTAGGGCTCCGTAACCGCGCCGTCGGCGGACGCCACCGCGACCTCGCTCTGCTCGGCCAGTACCTGGTGGGTGTCGCGGATCAGCCCGTCCCAGCGGTCCAGATCGTAGCGATGCACGAGATCGGAGACCAGGCGCACGTAAGAGCGGCTGGCGGCGTAGACCGGGGCGATGGCCCGCAGGAAGGCGCTCCAGTCGTCGGTGTGCTCCCGGCTGGCGGCGTAGCGGCTCGAGGTCGCCAGCAGGTCGTTGTGCGCCCGCAGGCTCTCCTCCCAGCTCTCGAAGACGCGGTAGCGGTTGCCCCCGTTCGGGGCGAAGCCGGGCTGCGAGCGGCTGGCCTTCATGCCGAAGAGGTTGTTGGCCTTCTGCGCCACCGAGGAGCGGCCCCAGCCGCTCTCCAGGATGGCCTGGGCCATGGTAACGGAGGGCGGCACGGCGCTGTCCCGGGCCGCGAGAAGGGCGGCGGGGGCGAGCTCGCGGAGGAAGCCCCCCTGCTGACCGCCGGGGAAGCCGTCGGAGTCCTGCGCCACGATCTCCACGGAGACCTGGCCCAGAACGTCCGGGTCCGAGCTCTCGCGGAACAGGGTGTGGAGGGCCTGGAGCCCGGCGTGGGGGTCCTCGGCGACCAGGCCCAGCGCCTCAGCGAGGCGGGCGTGGTCGTCGGGCTGCTCCACCTCGGCCGGCTGGTCGGGGACGGGCCAGGAGACGGGCTCCACCCTGGACTCCACGGCGGCGGCCTGGACGCGGCGCTCGAAGGAGAAGAGGGCGAGGAGCAGCGCGAGCCCCACGGCGCTCAACAGCGCGAGCCGGTTGGCCCCGCGCAGGACCCTCCGTTTTGTAAAATCTGATTTGTGGAGCTTTTGTGAGCGTAGTTCGGCGTTTCGTGCCACCGTGCGCGCCCCCTTCGTCTTGACATCGCAAGACTTCTCGTTGGTGGTCCTCCTCTCCGAGCGCGCGGCGGGTGCGGATTCGCGGCGCGGCTTCGTAGCCGGATTCGGAGAGTTGAACCTTGTCAAAGGCGAGATCGAGCTCTCGTGACGGGGAGACCAGAACCCCAATTATACCGCATGTGCTCGCCATGATTGGCGATATCGCCAATCATGTATTGGCTCGAAGGGGGGTCGCGTCTCCCCCCCGATCGTGGCAACCTCTCCGCTCGACGCTCGTCACTCGTCCCCGGAGGTCATCATGGTCCGCACCTTCTCTCTTCTCATGCTCGCGCTCGTGGGTTGCTCTGGTGGAAAGGACCCCAGCTCCTCTGGAGAGGGCGAGGGCGAGGGGGAGGGGGAGTCCGAGGCCGTCGACTCTGACGGCGACGGGCTCACCGATCAGGAGGAGGAGGAGGCCGGCACCGATCCGATGTCCGAGGACTCCGACGACGATGGCGTCCTGGACAACGAGGAGCTCGAGGGCGGGATGAACCCGGTCTCCAGCGACTCCGACGAGGACGGCTACACCGACGCCGAGGAGCTGCAGGCGGGCACGGATCCCACCGACGAGGAGAGCGTCATCTACGTGGGCGGCTGGCCCTACAACGAGAACAAGGACAGCATCGAGGAGCCCAGCGAGGACAGCACCCCCGACGAGGGCGAGACCCTGCCGCACTTCGTCCTTCAGGACCAGTTCGGCGACATGGTCGACATCTACGACTTCGCCGGCCAGGGCAAGCCCATCGTCATCGATCTGAGCGCGCTGTGGTGCTACTACTGCAAGGAGATGGCGGCCTGGATCGAGGGCGACGAGAGCGACTTCACCGGGTACTGGCCCATCGTCCCCGAGCTCGTGCAGAACGGCGACATCTACTGGATCACCGTCATGGTCGAGGATCGCAGCGGCAACGCCCCCACGCTGGAGACCAGCGAGGCGTGGTACCGCATGTACGAGAACCCGCTCGTCCCGGTGCTGACGGACGAGTATCAGGAGATGCTCGCCTACTTCTGGGATGACCTCTACGGCTACCCGTCCCTGTACATGGTCGACGAGAACATGGAGTTCACCGTCTACACGCCCTGGGACTACACGAAGGTCTTCACCGAGCTCGAGAGCATGTACGGCGAGTGAACGTCTGATCTGAGCGAACTCGCGCGGGGGGAGCTTTCCAAGGGGCCCCCCCGTGCGGTAGGGTGTGCGAATCGCCGCCGGACCCCCGGTCGGCGCTCGCCACCCAAGGGGTAGGAGCGGTCTTCATGGACATCGAGCTGGCGCGCAGCAAAGTACAGGGCCCGGCCATCGGCCTCATCGTCATCGCCGTCCTCAGCATCCTCCAGGTGCTGGGGAACACGGTCTGGACCCTGGTCGCGGGCGGAGCCCAGCAGGCCGAGATGATGCTCGACGCGGGCGTCCCCCCCGAGATGGTGGGCGTCATCAGCAACATCAGCGTCGGCTGCGGTGGCTGCCTCGGGCTCATCTTCAACGTGGTCACGCTCATCGCGGGCGTGAAGATGCGCTCGCTCCAGAGCTACGGCCTGTGCGTCGCCGGCTCCATCATCGCCGCGCTGCCCTGCGGCGGCTTCTGCTGCTGCCTCGGCCTCGGCGTCGGCATCTGGTCGCTGATGACCCTGTCCAAGGATGAGGTCAAGAACGCCTTCCAGGCGCAGGCCGCCGGCGGCATGTGAGCCTTGGAGCCCATCCGCTCCGAGGCTGATCTGGATCGTGTCCGGCGCGCCGCCCAGGCCTGGGCGGTGCTCTGCGCGTGGATGCAGGGCGGACAGCTCGCCGCGCTCCAGGACGGCGCCCCGCGCGCGCTGCGGGAGCTCCCCGGAGACCTGCGCGCGCTGGAGGCCACGGCCCCGATCCTCGGGCACCTGGGGCTGCTGGTGCGCGCCCTGGGGCCGGAGGGAGAGAGCTGGGCGCTGAGCCTCTCGGGGCGGGCGCTGCTGCGCTCGGGGGCGCTGAGCCCGGGCGCGGCGCCCATCGAGGAGCTGGCGCTGGTCCCCCGCGTGCTCCGGGAGGGCGGGCCTGCGCCCGGCCCGGACGGGGTGCGCCGCCCCCACAAGGGCGGGACGCAGCCGCACGACCCGGAGGCCACCCGCCGCTTCCTGGACATGCTGTGGCGTCGGAGCGAGGGCGCCGCCGAGATCACGGCCGAGCACGTCCGGGCCCGCCTCGGAGGCGCCGGCCGGGCGCTGGACCTGGGCGGGGGGCACGGCCGCTACGGGGCGGCGCTGGCGGCGCTCGGCTACGAGGTGACCCTCTTCGATCAGCCCCTGGTCGTGGCGCTGGCCCGCGAGCGGCACGGCGAGCGCCTGCTGTACCGGGAGGGGGACTTCGAGGCCGAGGACTTCGGGCCGGAGGCCGCGGGGCAGGGCTACGACGTGGCGCTGCTCTCCAACATCGTCCACAGCCTCGGGCCCGAGGCGGTGGCGGGCCTGCTGGCCCGGATGCGCGCGCTGGTCCGGCCGGGCGGCCTGCTGGTCATCAAGGACATGTTCATCGACGCTTCAGGGGTCGGGCCCGAGCCGGGCGTGCTCTTCGGGCTGATCATGCTGATGCACAGCGCCGCGGGGCGCTCCTACGGGCTCGAGGAGATGGCGCGCTGGCTGGACGCCGCGGGCTTCCCCGAGCGCGAGCACGTCTCGGTGGTCGATCAGGGTTACGCGCTGCTGATCGCGCGTTAGAGCTCCCCCAGGGAAGAGCCATGTCCGCGACCTATCCAGAGACGCCAGGGGAGCACACCCCCGATCTCGGCCCGGTGCGCGGTCAGCCGGCCATCGCGGGCCTGGCGCCCTTCGGCCTCGGACAGGGCGGTGGCCAGCTCCCGCGCGCGCTGGGGCGAGCCCTCTGGCAGAGCCGGGGGCGGCTCGCCTACACGATGGCGGTGCTCACGCAGGGGGTCTGCGATGCCTGTCCGCTCGGGCCGCGGGGCCTGCGCGACGACGTCCTGGACGGGCTCCACCTCTGCGCGCGCCGCCTGGAGCGCCTGCGCCGCAGCACCCTGCCCTCGCTGGCCCCCGCCGACCTGCTGGACGTGCGCCGCCTGAGCGCCCTGGACCCCGAGGCGCTGATCGGGCTCGGACGCCTGTCCTGGCCCTTCCTCCGCCGCCGCGGAGAGCGGGGCTTCCGCAAGGTGAGCTGGGACGAGGCCCTCCAGAGCGTCCGCGATCTGGCGCGCGATGTCCCCGGGGAGCGCGTGGGGCTGCTGGCCGACCCGGACGCGCTCAACAACGAGAGCGCCTACGCCCTGGTCAAGGCGGCGCGCCTGCTCGGGGCCCGGTCGCCGGAGCTCTGCGCCGCGCCGGGGGAGCTCCTGAACACGGAGGGGCTCGCCGAGACGCTGGGCGCGGGGAGCTCCACCTGCAGCCTCTCGGATCTGGTGGGCGCGGATCTGGTGCTGGTGCTGGGGACGGCGCTCGCCGAGGCCCAGCCCGTCGCGCTCGGCTACCTGGTGGAGGCCAAGGCGCGCGGGGCGCGGATCGTGGCGGTGGGCTCCCGGCTGGACCCGGGCCTGGACGCCACCTGGGCGCCGCGCGACCCGGTCACGGCCCTCTTCGGCGCGCGCCTGGCGGACGATCACCTGCCGGTGCGGGAGGGCGGGGAGCTGGCCCTGCTGCAGGGCGCGCTCAAGCGCATCGACGAGCTCGGGGCGGTGGACGCGGACTTCATCGAGAGCTTCACCCAGGGATGGGCGCCGCTCCGCGAGGGCCTGCGCGCGGCGCGCTGGGAGGCGCTGGAGGCGGCCTCGGGCCTGAGCCGGCAGGAGATGGGCTGGCTCGGCGAGCTGCTGGCCCGCGCCGGGACCTGCGTGAGCCTGTTCGGGGTGGGCCTGACCCGCGGGGAGGGCGCGCGGGATCGGGTGGCCGCCCTGGTCCACCTGCACCTGGCCCGGGGGACGATGGGGCGGCCCAAGTGCGGGATCCTGGCGCTGCGCGGGTCCGCGGGCGAGCAGGGGGCGCTGGAGTGCGGGCTCGGATCGGAGCGCCAGCCGGGCCAGGGGGCGGGGCCGCTCCTGGACGCCGCCGCCCGCGGGGAGATCGACGTGCTGTACGCGCTGGGGGCCGATCTCCGCCGCCCGCTCGCCGATCCTGGCCGGGCCGAGGCCGCGCTCGCTCGGCCGCGCCTGCGCGTCCACCAGCTCCACTTCCTCGAGCCCTCCGCGCTGCTGGAGCCGGGCGAGCTCACCGTGCTGCTGCCCTCCCAGGATCTCACCGAGCAGCGCGGCGGGGCCTCGCTCACCTCGGTGGAGCGGCGCATCCGCTTCTCCCCGGAGATCGTGGACGACACCGACCTGGGCGAGCGCCGGCCCGCCTGGGAGATCCCGAGCCTCTTCGCCCTCGCGCTGCGGCCCCAGCTGGCCAGCGATCTGACCTGGACGGACGCCGCGGAGATCCGGGCGGAGATGGCCGAGGCCTTGCCGCGCTACGAGGGCATCGAGCTGCTGGGCCAGGCGGGGGACTGGGTGCAGTGGGGCGGGCCCCAGCTCTACGGCGACGGGCGCTTCCCGGACCTGCCCGAGGAGCGCGCGCGCTTCCTGCCGCTCCCCACCCCGCCCCCTCCCGAGGGCTCATGAGCGGCCCGGGCGCGCGCCCGGCCCTCGTGCGCCATGTGAGCAGGCATGAGGGTCACCCGCACCTGACACACTCGCACGAGGACCCCGTCGCGGTCGAGGAGCCCCTGGAGATCCGCGTCGAGGGCCTCAGCTGGCTGGTCACCCTGCGCACCCCGGGCCACGACCGCGAGCTCGCCGCGGGCCTGCTCCTGTCGGAGGGCGTCATCGACGGGCCGGACGACCTCGTCGCGCTGGCCTCGGTGGACGACCCGGGCGCCCCGCGGGGCAACACGGTGGACGCGCGGCTGGCGGCCGGGGTCCCGCTGCTGCGCGCCTCGGCGCGGGCCCGCTTCGCCAGCAGCGCCTGTGGGATCTGCGGGAAGGAGGCGCTCGACCGGATCTTTCAGCGCGTCACCCCGCTGGAGCGCCGCTGGGAGCCCGATCCCGACCTGCTCACGCGCCTGCCCGAGGCGCTGCGCGCGGCCCAGCGCACCTTCCAGGACACCGGCGGGCTCCACGCCGCCGCCCTGTTCTCGCCCGAGGGCGAGCTGGAGGTGCTGCGCGAGGACGTCGGGCGCCACAACGCCGTGGACAAGGTCATCGGCTGGCGCACGCTCCAGGACCGGCTGCCCATCGACGACCGGGTCCTGGTGGTCAGCGGGCGCGCGGGCTTCGAGATCGTCCAGAAGGCGGTGGTGGCGCGGATCCCCGCCCTGGCCGCCCTCGGCGCGCCCAGCAGCATGGCCGTCGCCCTGGCCGCCCGCGCCGGGCTCTGTCTGGTGGGCTTCCTGCGCGAAGGGCGTTACAACCTCTATGACGGCGTGAGCGAGGCCGAGGGGACCCCGCTCGCGCACCCCTGAGCGCAATTCCTGGACGCGATCCGGCGGCCCGGGGTTATGTTCCTCGGGACCCGCACCTCGGAGGCTCCTATGTCCCGGCTCCTGATCTGGCCCATCCTCCTGCTCGCCGGGTGCCCGGGAGACATCAAGGACATCATCGGTGAGGGTGAGGGCGAAGGCGAGGGTGAGGGCGAGGAGCTCCCCTCCCTCGAGACGGAGAAGGACACCCTCGACCTGGACGAGGGCGATCTCGGCAAGGTCGAGATCGAGGTGGACGACGAGATCTCCGCCTTCCTGGTGACCGCCGAGGGCGAGAACTACCCGGCGGTGGACCACGTCGTGGACCCCGACGGCGAGACGGTCTTCGACTGGGAGGACTGGTACGGTGAGGACACCTTCATCACCGAGGCCATCTACCCCTGGTACAACGACGTCCACTTCAACTGGCCCATCAAGGAGGGCGACGGCAAGCTGTCCAAGGGGACCTGGAAGGTCTTCCTCGGCTCCTACAACCGCCGCGGCTACTCCGTGGCCGACGAGCTGGACGTCGTCGTCAATGCCAAGCGCGACGGCTCCTTCGGCAGCGGCAAGATGGGGGTCCGCCTGGTCTACGCCGAGGGCATGAAGGACGACGACGAGGTCGTCCGCGGGGTCGAGGGCGCCGTGGAGCGCTGGGCCGAGATCTGGGCGATGTACGACATCGAGCTGGACGTCGAGTACGCCGAGGCGGACATCGACGCGGACCTGGCGACCCCCGGGCCGGGCGCCGGCTACGAGAGCATCGCCGACGACACCGACGGCCGCCAGATCACGGTGGTCATCGGCGAGGCCATCGACGGCGACAACTACCTCTACGGCGTGACCGGCAGCATCCCCGGCCCGCTCGCCGCCACCCCGCGCGCCGCCATCGCCATCTCCTGGGTCGCCAACGCGGGCGGGGACGGCGAGTTCAGCGACGACGACATCCGGCTCTTCGGCGAGACGCTGGCCCACGAGTGCGGCCACTACATGGGCCTCTTCCACCCGGTCGAGTACGGCTGGAACTACTGGGACGGGCTCGACGACACGGTGAAGTGCGACAGCATGTCCGAGTGTGAGGAGGACCTCGGGGACAACCTGATGTTCCCCTACCCCGTCTGCACCTTCCGGGAGTGCGTCGCCCAGGAGGTCATGACCGACGATCAGGTCAGCGTGAAGATGCGCTACACCGGCACCCGCTAGGAGTCTCCCGTGATCGCTGCTGCTCTTCGATCCTCCCTCTTCGTCACGCTGCTCCTCGCCCTCACCGGCGCCGCCTCCGCGGGGGAGACGTCCACGGACTGGACCCCCAACGCCGAGGAGGACGCGGTCTGGCGCGCCCTCTCCGTGCGCGACGCCCCGCCCCCCTGCGCGGACGTCGAGGCCCTGGCGAAGGACCCCGTCGCCACGCTGATCAGCGTGGCCGAGCACGCCACCATGCCGCCCTGGGTGGCGGTGCGCGCCACGAGCTGCCTGGCGACCGGCCACGCCGAGGAGGCGAAGACCGCGCTGCTGGGCTGGGTGGTGAACCCGAACCTGCGCGGGCTGGCTTTCGTGGTCACCGACAGCACCGGCAAGATGCCCGAGGGCGTCGCGCTGGAGATCGCCCGCGCCGGGCTCAGCGGCCCCCACGCCGCCGACCTGCGCAAGCGCCTGCTGAAGAGCTCCTGGCCGAGCGTGGTGGCCCTGGCCAACGCCCCGACCCCGGGCGCGCAGCCCTGACCTGTGGAGGGAGCGGTGCGCTGGTGGTTGGCGCTCGGGGGGCTCGCGGCCTGCGCCCCCTCCGATGACGAGCTGAGGGCCATCGGGCAGGCGCGCCTGGGGCAGGTGGGGCGCACCGTCTCCATCGGCTACATCACGCCGGAGCGCAGCGCCCGGGCCTGCTGCTGCCCCACCGACCAGCGCTGGTTCGATCTGCACGGCCCGCCGGAGACCTGCGAGCTCTGGCCGGACGCGGCGGAGGACGCGCGCTTCTTCCGCGGCTCCTCCTATCTGGACCCCTCCTGCCTGACCCGCGAGGGCTTCCTCATGGCGCGCGAGGAGCGCCGCCTCGTCGTCTCCTGCGCCAACGTGGCCTGCGAGGGCGACGCCACCGGCGCGCCCGCCCCGCTCGACGAGCGCGTGCCGGTCTTCGTCCCGACGCCCGCGCTGGACGCCCTGGCGAAGCCGGGGACCGAGCCCGGCTCGGTGGACTACTACGTGGGCTACGACACGCTGGGCGTGGTCCACGAGCGGGACCGCCCCAGCCTGGACACCGTCACCATCAACTTCCAGTTGAAGGAGACGCCCACGGACCTGGAGCAGTGCGTGCTGGAGGGGCGCTCGCGCCGGCCCTCCAACAACCGCAAGCAGGACTTCGAGTTCCGCCACGAGGACGGCGCCTGGCGCTGAGTCGGCGGCTCAGCCCGAGAGCGCGTACAGATCGGCGATGGGCGTGGCGTGGCCGGTCAGGTGGTTGGACCAGTCCAGCTCCCAGACCACCTCCCCCTCGCTCGTCACCTCCTGGATCACGCCGTCGGTGCCGAATCCGATGAGCGTGTCCCCGCTCGGCAGGCGCAGGGCCTCCCCGGCGTACTCGCCGTAGTGGCCGGACTCGGGCGAGTAGCTCCAGACCTGGGTGAGCGTGCGGGCCTCGTCGTCCAGGCTGAACTCCCGGATCACCTGGAGACCGGGCGTGTCCATGACGTGGGTCGTGAGCAGCAGGGTCCCCGCCTCCGTGACGTTGGGGTAGTGTTGGAGCATCAGGTTGGACTCGGGCGGGTCGAAGATCCAGCCGCCGGGGACGCGCCCCATCTGCCGGGACATCTCCCCCGTCTCCAGGTCGATCTCCACCACCGTGGAGGTGCGGAACATGGACCAGATCACGGTGTTGGTCTCCTCTCGCCACAACACCGTGTTGGGCGCGCAGGCCCAGTAGTCCGCCACGTAGGCCTTCATCCAGCCGTAACAGTCCCAGATCCAGGTCTGGGTGCCGTCCTCGTCCTGCGTGGCCAGATAGTATTGGAAGCCGTCCACGTTGTAGTCGAACAGCAGGCGCCCGTCGGGCAGCTCGTCGAAGGTGAGCCCCAGGAAGGGCACCAGGGTCTCCTCCTCGCGCGACAGGTCCAGGGTGGCGCGGATCACGCCCGGCTCGACCTCGTCGAAGGTGTAGTAGGTGGTGGCGTCCCAGATCAGGTGATCGCCTGCGCGGGCCACCCGGGGGAAGAGGGTGAGCCGGTTGCCGCCGACGGCCCGGTACCAGACGATCCGCCCCTGGGCGTCCAGGATGACCACGTAGCAGGGGCCGAAGAAGTTGTAGGGGCCCACGTTCACGCTGGTCAGCAGGTAGGGCTCCGTCCGCGCCCGCGCCGGGTCGCGGATGGTCAGCGTGGGCGGGATCAGATCGACGGGCAGCGCGCCCGTGCTGGCGGGCTCGAAGGTCCAGGTGTGCTCCTCGTCGCCCACCAGGGCATGCAGCGTGACGGTGAGCGCCGTCTCTGCGGGGAGCCCCAGCACGACCTCGCTCGCGTCCCCCGCCGCATGCGCGCGGACGGGCGAGCTCCAGGTCTGCCCGTCCAGCTCCCAGCTGAGCCAGGTCTCGCCCTCCTCGAGCTGGCACCAGCGCGCGACCAGCACCGTGACGATCTCGGGGTGGGCGGCGATAGACTCCACCACCACTGGATCTCCCGCGCTGGCCGGGGTCGCGGTCCGCAGGCAGTCGGGCTCGCCCGTCTCGCCCGCGTCGGCCTTGTCGGCGCGCGTGCAGGCCCCCTGGAGCGCGAGCAGGGCCAGCGCCGGGATCATGGACCGCGCTCGGGGTGTTTCAGGCGTGCCACGGGGCCTCGAGACCTCCTCTTCCGTCGGGCTCGCCTCGGCGGCGCTCTGCGCCTGTAGCCTGCTCTCTGCGGCGGGGCCAGGGCGGCGGGCTGGACAGGCGCTCCGAGCGCGCGGTAGATTCGACCCGTGATGACCTGGGCCTCGCCGAGCTGTGCCGCACGAGCCGCCGCGGGGGCGTCCCTCCTGTTCGCGTTCGGGGGCCTGGACGCCCTGGCCGCCTGCCCGGCCAGCGCGGAGCAGCTCAGCGCCGAGATCGACGCCGCCGAGCGGGCGTTTGCGGCCATCGACACCGTGGGCTTCAAGGCCAGCGTGACGGCGATGCGCGGGAGCCTGGGCTGCCTGGCCGCCCCCCCGGACCCGCGCCTGGCCTCCCGGGTCCACGAGGTGGAGGCGCTGGACGCCTTCTTCGACCAGGAGCAGGGGCGGGCGCTGCTCTCGCTGCGGGCCATGGTGGAGGTCCAGCCGGAGGCCGATCTCTCGCAGGACCTGGCCCCCGCGGGCGGGGAGCTGCGGGCCTGGCTGTCGATGGCGCGCCACATGCCCACCACCCTGCGCGCCACGGTCACGCCCCCCGCGGGCCTGACCCTGCTGGTGGACGGGGTGGCCTCCTCGGATCTGCCCGCCGATCGCCCCGCGCTGGTCGTGCTGGTGGGCGCGGACGGGGGGGTGCGCTGGAGCGGCCTGTCCACCGGACTCGCCGGGCTGCCGGCGATGGCCCTGGCCCCTCCGCCCACGCCCGCGCCGCTCCCCTCCCCGACCCCGTCCCCGACCCCCGACGAGCCTCGCGAGCCGCGGCGGCTGCTGCGCGCGGCGGGCGGCGTGGCCCTGGTCTCGGCGGGGCTGTGGGCCGGCGCGCTGCTCAGCGCGGCTCAGGTGGACGCGGTCGGCGAGGCCATCGCCGCCGGGGAGCCGCGGGTCGGGGTGGAGGATCGCGCGGCGTTCGACCAGCTGGTCACGCGCACCAACGCGCTCGGTGTGGCCGGTCAGGTGACGGGCGGGCTCGCGCTGGGGCTGGGCGCGGTGGGGCTGGTGGTGCGATGGTGATCCTCGGCCTGCTGCTCGGCTGCGCGCTGGTGAGCTCCAACCAGAAGGAGGAGCTGCTCGACCCCGACGGGGACGGCAGCGCGTGGCCCGACGACTGCGACAACACCGACCCCGAGGTCCACCCCGGCGTGCCCGAGGTCTGCGACGGCCTCGACCAGGACTGCGACGACGAGATCGACGAGGACGCCGTCGATCCGCTCACGTTCTACGCGGATCTGGACGGCGACGGCTTCGGCGACCCGGACGGCGAGACCACCGCGAGCTGCACGGACCCGGGCGCGGGCTGGGTGGAGCTCGCCACCGACTGCGACGACGAGGACGGCACCGTCTACCCGGGCGCGCCGCTGACCTGCAATGATCGGCGCCTCAACGACTGTGACGGCGACCCCTACGAGGAGGCGCAGTCCTGCATGCTCTCGGGCGAGCTGGACATGGGCTCCGCCACAGACCGCGCGCCTTTCTACATCCTCCAGGACACCTCGCAGACCGGGGCCAGAGGCTTCGGCAGCGTGCTGCTGGGGGCGGGCGGGAGCCTGGTGGGAGACGCCACGATCAACGCCTCGGATGGCCTGATCATCGGCGCGCCCGAGGACGAGGGCCTCGTCTCGGCGGTCTACTGGCCGGCGAGCCCCTGGCCGGACAGCCTCAGCTACGACGCGGACGCGGAGATCGCGCAGATCAACTGGACGGGGGAGACCAGCGCGCTGCTCGGCGGCGCGATCGCCAGCGTGGGCGCCACCTGCGGCGAGGAGACCCTGACCCTCGTGGTGGGCGCGCCCGGGTTGAGCACGCTCTACCTTCTCACCTTGCCCGAGGGGCTCTCCTCGGGCGGGCCGATCAACACGAGCGCGATCGTGGGGAGCCTGAGCGGGGACGCCGGGCTGGGGGCCTCGCTGGGCGCGGAGGGCTCGGGCATCAACGCGGCCTGGGAGCCGGGCGAACCGCTCTCGGTGGTGGTCGCGGGGGCGCCAGAGGCGAACTCGGCGGGCTTCCTGAAGTTCATGTCCTCCGATGACTGCGCCACCCCCGAGGAGATCTGGACCACGGTAGACGCCCCCGACGGCGTCGAGGGCTTCGGGACGAAGGTGGTGGCGGGCAACCTCTCCGGCTCTGAGGCGACCGATCTGATCGTGAGCGCCGACGACGACGGGGCCGCCTCGCTGTGGTTCTTCGACGGAGACTGCGCGGGGTCCCCCGACTGCGGCGAGCGCATCGATCTCGGCGAGCTGCGCGGCGAGATCGGCGCCCTGCAGATCGCCGGCGTCTCCGGGAATGAGTCGGACCCCTGCCAGTCCGACGGCTACCTGGACCTGCTGGTGGGCGCGCCCCAGAGCGGCGAGGACGAGCGCGGCCAGGTCATGATCCTGGAGGGGAGCTCCGTGGGGCTGCCCACCTACAACCCCGCGGGCCTCAACGTCCGCACCGGCGTGGACGCGGGCGACCACTTCGGCGCCTCCGTGCTCCTGGACTTCGCCGCCCTCGGGGCGGGCCCCACCGAGGGGCTCACCTTCCTGCTGGTCGGCGCCCCCGGCGTGGAGATCGCCAACCGCAACACCGTGTACAACGAGGGCGCGGTCTACGGGTGGATCGGCGACGATCTGGCGAGCTGGTGCGGCGGCGAGGGCGACCTCGACCCGAGCTTCATCCTCCAGGGCGACTCGGCGAGCGAGCTGGGGTCCGCGCTGGGCCGGCTTCACGACATGGACAGCGACCCGCTCAGCCTCCCCGAGTTCGGGGTGGGCGCGCCCGGCCACACCGGGGGCGTGGGTCAGGTGCTGATCGCGCCGCTCTTCCCCTACTGAGACCCGGAGCTCTCATGCTCACGCTCCTGCTGCTGATGGGCTGCCACGATCACGGCGGGGACGACTCGACCGCCGAGGGCTTCGACGAGCGGGTGGACGTCCTGGTGATCGGCGCGGGCCCGGCCGGCGTGGCGGCGGCGCTGAGCGCCCAGGAGGCCGGGGCCAGCGTGCTGGTGCTCGATCGGTCCAGCTCCGCCGGCGACGGGATCGGCTACGCCACCCGCCTGTTCGCCGCGGGCAGCGCCTGGCAGGCGCAGGCGGGGGTGGAGGACTCGGTCGATCAGGCCGCCGAGGCCTGGGAGGGGCTCACAGGGGTCTCCGGCTACACCCCCTCGGTCCAGGCCTTCCTTCAGGCCTCTGCGCCCACCCTCGAGTGGCTGAGCGGCTACGGGGTCGAGATCCTGGGGGTGGCCGAGGACGGGGACGCCGGCGACGTGGCGCGCATGCACCAGCTCTACAGCGTCAACGCCCGCGACGCCCTGCTGGCCCCGCTCGAGGAGAGCCTGCGTCTACAAGTCCAGGTGGATGAGTTGGTCGTCGAGGACGGTGTCGCCGTGGGGGCGCGTTGGACAGATCTACAGACCGCAGAGACGGGGAGCGTCGGCTTCGGGGCGGTGGTGGTGGCGACCGGCGGCTTTCTGCGTGATCGGCCGCGCGTGGACGAGGCCCGCCCGACGCTCGCCGGGCGCCGCCTGCTCTTCGAGACCAACCCGCATGCCGACGGCAGCGGGCTCGCCTTCCTGGACGCGCTCTCGCCCGCCTACGACAGCCTGGAGAGCGTGGGCGTCTACGTTCACGCCATCCAGGACCCCGAGCTGGCCGAGGGGGAGGCCCTGGTGCTGGGCGAGCTCGACGACTTCCTCATCGTGGACGAGGCCGGGGCGCGCTTCGCCGACGAGGGGCGCAGCCGCTCCTTCGACTTCTTCGATCTGCTGCCCGAGGGCGAGGTCTTCGGGGTCCTGCCGGAGATCGGGGCGACGGCGATGCGGGTGGCGCGGGCGCCCTACAACTCGCCGGACCCGGACAGCCCCGAGTACTACCTGCTGCCCGAGCTGGAGACCCTGTCCGACGAGGTCTTCGTGGCGGGGACCCCCGAGGAGCTCGGCGCGCTGGCGGGCATCGATCCGGCGGGCCTCGCCGCCACCCTGGACGAGGTGGAGGCGCTGACGGCGGCGGGCGAGACGGACGCCTTCGGGCGCTCCTTCGCCGAAGCGCCGACCTACGCGGGCGAGGTCCTCTGGGCGGTGCGGCTGACGCCGGGGCTGGCCAAGGCCTTCGGGGGCGTGGCGACCGACCTGGAGGCGCGCCTGCTGGACGGCGCGGGCCAGCCCATCCCCGGCGTCTTCGTCGCGGGCGAGCTGGCCGGGATGATCCCCGGTGGAGGCGCGGGGGCGGGCTTCGCCGGCTCGGTCAACGCCTGCTATTACGGCGGGCGGGTGGCGGGGGCCGGGGCGGCGAGCCTGGCGCTGGGGGCGGCGGCGGACTGAGCTCGGCGGACGGAGCTCGGCGGTGGCTGAGGCGCGTCGCGTGGTGGGCGCTCAGGACACCCTCACCACGATCTTCCCGCGCGCCCGACCCCGCTCGAGCTCGGCGAAGGCCTCCGCGAACTCCTCCAGCGCGTAGGTCCGGTGGAGGATCGGCCGCAGACGCCCGTCGTCCACCATGCGCGCGATCTCCTCCAGCATCGGGCCGTCGGGCCGCATGAAGTGGTAGGCGTGGCGGACGCCGGTCTGATCGGCGACGCGGCGCCGCTTCGCGGTCATGAGCCACACGGCGGCCCGCGCCCACCAGGGCAGCCAGACCCGACCGTAGGCGTCGTCGGGGAGCCCGGTGACGCCTACCACCACCCCGCCGCGTCGGCACATCCGGAGCGAGCTCAGCTCCGAGTCGCCGCCCAGGGTGTCGAACACCACGTCCAGATCATGGAGCCGGCTCGCCGGATTTTCGGCCGTGTAGTCGATGGGGTTCAGGCTGGCGGCACGCACCGAGACCAGCACGTCACGCGGGCCCAGCCCGGGCTCGGGGGCGCTCCTCGAGGCGGGCGACCTCAGGGCCACCATAGCGATGAATGACGACCGCGCGCATCGGCTCGCCAAGACGCGACCCCCGGTCGCGCCTTGGCGCTTTCTTGCTGGTCGATAGCTCACAGTCGGGCGTTTCCTGGGGTTCGATACTTCATGGACACGTCAACGCCCGACTGCTGTCGCTATCTCCCCGCATCCCGTTCGGAGCGCGTATATTAACGCGCTCCTGCTCGTGATGGCTCTCCGGGGTGGGTAGGGTTCTGTGCTCATCGGATCCGTGCCGGAGGGTATACTCTGTGGATGACGACCACGACGCTCCCGCTCAACACCCACGACGACGCCTTCCGCAAGGACCCCGTCCCGACCGAGGCGCTCCCCAACGTCTTCGAGGGGCGGACGATCTTCGTCTCCGACGTCCCGCGGTACGACCTGGTCCGCTCCATGCTCTACGCCCTCGGGGCGAAGGCTGTCGCCTACCGATCGGTGCCCGGCGTGGACATGATCCTCTACGGCGCCCCCATCCCGTCCAAGACGCTGGCGAAGTTCCCCACCGCCGAGCGGGTGTCGGCCAGCGGCGTCCTGCCCCTGTTCCGCCAGCGCGTCCCGAGCTTTGCAGCCTTCCTTCGGGCGCTCGAGGAGCAGGGCTTCACCGTGCGCAACGGCAGCGACGAGGGTGACCCGGACCTCTGCGTCCTTGATGAGCCGCTCAGCGAAGGTTCGCTGCACGCGACCCTGGTCCACTGGCTGAACACCGCGCCCTTCCTGAGCGGCTTCTGCGGAAAGCAGTATTTCCCCATCGACAAGCGCGAGCCCCAGTTCCTCGAGTTCAGCGTGCCCGGCTCGGAGGGCCTGACCTGGTACTACGCCTGGGACGCGAGCGCCTTCGGGCACATCTCCGCCCAGCGGGGCGACGGGCCCTACCCGCTGACCATCAAGGGCTCGGAGCTGATGAGCGTCCTGCCCATCTTCTACACGCAGACCACCGGGATGTACGTCTACGAGTACCCGGAGAAGGAGAGCATCACCGGCCTCTTCGTCGTGGCGGGCGTCGAGGCCGCGACGGGGAAGGTGAGCGGGGTGGGGCTCAGCCGGGTCTGGACCTGAAGGGAATCCCTCACCAGGCCCAGCCCACCGCCGTGTGCAGGGCCGGGAACACGCCCTCGACGCCGTAATCCGCGACCGTGTAGTGGATGTACTGCGCGCCCGCGCCGCCCGACAGCACCAGCCCAGGGCCCAGGACGCCCGTGTAGCCGACCAGCAGGCTGCCATAGCCGGCCGGGGCCGTCTGCCGGGCGGGGGAGCTGGTCGTCGCCACCGCGAGCACGCCCCGCGCCAGCACCCAGGCCCCCTCCGGCGCCACACCCGTGAGGTAGCGCCGCACGCCCGCCTCCGCGCCGAAGCCCAGGTATGGCTCGTGCTCGCCGCCCAGCACGCTGTCGAACAGGCGCAGGTGCGGGCCCGCGTACACCGACCAGCGATCGTCCAGCGCGCGCTCGACCTGAACGTGCGCGTAGCCGAGCGCGAAGGTCAGCGGATCGACCTGGGCGGTCCAGCGCGGCGAATCGGACTGGGCGTGGGCGAGGGAGAGGGACAGGAGCAGCGCGGGCGACATGGGGGACCTCGGGGGATGGGCCATTGTCGCATGGGGGGCGGGCGGTGGGCTCGGTCGGCGAGCGCGAGGTCGGGCGACGCCCCATCACCGGCGCAGCGTGAGCGTCTCCTCCGCGGGCTCCGAGCCCTGGGCGCCCAACCCATCGTGCTGGACGATGACGGTGAGCTCGTCCCAGGGCAGTTCCTGGGCGGCGGCGGAGACAGATGCGCTCAGCGCCTCCCGCTCGGGCAGAGCCTGTCCCCCCGGCCAGCGGATGGAGACCGCGCATCGCTCCTCCACGAACGGCGAGGGGATGGTCCCGAAGGCCAGCAGCGTCTGCGTGACGCTGCAGGTGACCAAGGCTGGCGCGCCGAGGACGGAGAGCGGATGGCCCTTCCCGTCGGTCGCGGTCCGGGTCGACCGTGGGAGGACCGCCAGCGCGAGGAGCGACGCGACAGCGGTCCCGAGCGCGAGGGCCAGCAGACGAGCGCGGAGCCTGGACACGCACACCTCATCGAGAGATTGGACGGGTCAGGACCCCTATCGCGCCAGCACCACCCGCAGCCGGTCCGTGAGCGGGATCGGCACCGGCCGCCGCGCCGCGTCGATGCAGACCATCTCGATGGTCGCCTCCACCAGCAGCCGGCCGTCGCTCTTGCGGTGCGCGCGCTGCTCGAAGACCACCCGGTACTCGCTCTCCAGACGCGCCACGCTGCGGATCTCCACGATGTCGCCGAAGACCGCGCCCTCCTTGAAGGCCTGGTTCGCCTTGTAGACCACGTAGCCCTTCTGCTCCTCGCGCCACATGCGCACCAGCTCGCCCGCGCCCAGCAGGTGCTCGCGCGCCCGCTCGAAGTAGCGCAGGTAGTTCGCGTGGTAGACGACGCCGGAGAAGTCCGTGTCCTCGTAGTAGATCTGCACGTCGAAGGTGTGGGGCGCCGAGCTCATCGGGTCTCCGGGGGAGGCGGTCTGGCGAGCGCATAGCGCGTGGCGCCATCCCGAGCGAGGCGCGCCGGTCGCCAGGGCGCGGCCGAAGGTCGCGCTTGGACGACCTGAGGGTCCAGGATGTGTTGGTTCGCGAGGGTCTGGACCGGGGCCCGGCGGTGTTTAAATATCCATAAAGGCAGCAAGGTCATCGGAGGTGACCAATGCGTACACGAGAGCTGACGTCTCTCCTTCTGCTCGTCTCGCCGCTGACCGTGAGCGCGGCGGACAAGGTCGACATCTGTCACAACACCGGATCCGGCGCCGTCTTGGAGATCAGCGTCGCCACATCGGCGGTGGCAGCTCACTTCGCCGAGCACGGTGACTTCTACCCGGGCACCTGGTACACCGACGAGGACGGTGACGGCTACGGCACCGACGCCTCGGCGACCGTCGCCTGCGTCAGCCCGCCGGGCACCGTCTCCACCGGCGGCGACGTCGATGATGACGACCCGACGGTCTACCCTGGCGCCCAGGACATCTGCGACGGCGTGGACAACGACACGGACGGCGACACCGACGAGGACGCCATCGAGGGCGCCACCCTCCTCGCGCGCTACGGGAGCACGCTGTACACCTACGACGCGACCGACGGCACGGCGACGGAGATCGCCGCCCTCAGCTCGGCGGAGGTGGACGTCTCCGGCATCAACGCGCTGACCAGCGATCTGGTCACCGGCGACACCTTCGCCGTCGAGCGCCTCACCGACCAGCTCGTCTCGCTGGACGTCTGCTCGGGCGAGGTCACCGTGGTCGGGGCCCTGGGCTACACCAACACCTGCGGCCTGACCCTCGGGCCCGACGGCGACCTGTACGGCATCGACTCCGGCGCGGACGTCCTGCTGAAGGTCGACGCCGCCACGGGCGCCGCGACGGCGGTGGGCCCGCTCGGGTTCGACCTGCGGAACTGCGGTATGGCCTATGACTGCGCCACCGACACGCTGTATGGCGTACACATCAACCCGCGGGGTGAGGACTGGATCTTCACCGTCGACCCGAGCTCGGGCGCGACGAGCGTCATGGTCACGCTCGACCCCGGCGTCGCGTGGGCGCAGGCCGGGCTGGAGGTCGACGTGGCGGGTGGGGTGTACTACGTCTCGATGCTCACCGGGATCTACGCGGTGGACGCGCTGACCGGGATGGCGACGCTGGTGAGCGGGGATGGGCCGATCGACAACCTGGCGTGGTGGTCGGGGGTGTGTGAGTGAAGTAGGATTGAGCAGGAGCAGATGTTCCTGATGATCCTGTGATGGCGGGGAGATGGCGACAGCTGTCGGGCGTTGACCTGCCAACCAATACACGAACCCCTGGAATCGTCCGACTGTGAGCGGTCGACCAGCAAGAAAGCGCCAAGGCGCGGCCGAAGGTCGCGTCTTGGCGACTTCTCCAGCGCCAGCTTGAGGGGCAGCGAGGCTCAGGGCCCCTCGTCGTCGGGCACCAGCGCCCAGCTTACCTTCAGCGAGGGCTGGAGCTTCAGCTCGCCCGAGCCCGTCTCGTGCAGCGCCTCGGCCAGCCCGACGCCGACGTCGATCAGGGTGGCCTGGCCCTCGCGCACGGGCATGCAGCCCTTGAGCTTCAGGCCCGAGCTGCTGCCGGAGGGCACGGTGACCGCCAGCTCCTGCCCGTCCGCGTAGACCAGGGTGGCCTGCTCGCTGGCGTCCAGGACGAGGCGCAGCTCGTGGATGTCGCCCTCGGGGAGCTCGGCGATGGCGATGGGGTCCTCGTGCGAGGACAGCGGGTCGGACAGGTTCACCGTGACGAAGCCCTCGTGGATGGTCTCCCACCCGCCGTCCTCGTCGTCCTCGAAGTCGTCGTCGTCCTCGTCCCACGCGCCGTCCTCGTCGGAGCAGGGCGCCTCGAGCTCCTCGGCCGGCTCGTGCCGGACACGGATGGCCTCGACGTTGAGGAAGAGCTGGGCGTCCGCGCTCAGCCCCAGGTCGGTGTCCATGGTGCGCGCGGTGGCGCTGCTGCTGCCGCTGATCCCGACCTCGACTTCTCCTGAGCCGGACCCGTCGAGCTCACAGCCGGTGAGGAGCAGGGCGAGGAGGGTGCTTCGGATCGACATGGGTGTCTCCTTCGGTGAGGGGGAGCGCCCCGGAGAGCCCCAGGGCCGCTTGCCCTCCTTGTCAGGAGGCGCGCGTCGACAGTTCGTGCGGGCGTCAGGCGGGCGGGCGTCAGGCGGTCGGGGCAGGCGCGCGCGGCGGTCGGGTGAGCGCCACGGACTCCCAGAGCGCGACGACCAGGAGCGCGAGGGCCGCCCCCAGGCCGAGCTGACCCGGCGAGAGCGCCACCCTGGCCGCGGCCCCAGCCAGCCCCCCGAGCAACAGGAGCCCGATGAGGTGCGAGAGCGGCGGGTTACGCCGGTCGTAGTTGACCCACTTGAAGGAGGCGACGCCGAGGAGGAAGAGCGCCGGGCCCCCCAGCACGACGGCGGCCTCCGCGGCGTGGGCGGCCTCGGGGTGCAGGAGCATGAGCTCGTTGCCCGCGGCGCTCACGATGATGCCGGCCACCAGGGGGATGTGCAGGTAGGTATACGCGATCCGCGCGGTCCGCCCTGGGTCGTCCGAGGTCGCGATGCGGCGGCTGCCGTGCTCGGCGCCGGCATGAAAGTAGATCCACCACATCGCGACGGCGCCGAGGAAGGCCGCGACGAAGGCCCCGATGGTCGGCGGGCTCGGGGACAGCTCGGAGAAGGTGGCGCCCGTGATGAGCAGCGACTCGCCCAGCGCGATGATGACGAACAGGGCGCAGCGCTCGGCCATGTGCGCGCCGTCCACGTCCCAGTCCGCCGTGCTCGACCGCCCCAGGCCGGGCACCCAGTAGTAGACCCAGGGGCCGACGAGCTGCATGCCGATGGCCGCGGCCCAGAGCAGCGCGCGATCCTGCGGGTCGGCCAGTCCACCGAGTATCCAGAGCGGGGTCTCAACGAGGTACCACACCAGGACGCGCTGGAAGTTGCGCAGCCGCCTCTGCGGCCCGTGCCGCAGCACCCCGACCATGAACAGCGTGCGCCCGAGCTGCATGAGCTGGAAGGCCAGCGCAAAGGCCAGACCGCTGGTCCCGAAGGCCTCGGGGATGGCGGCCCCCAGCACCAGCCCGGCGCCCATCAAGGCGAACAGCAGGAGCCGGACGGGGATCCGCTCGGGATCGAGCCAGTTCGTGACCCAGGAGGTGGCCATCCACGCGCCCCAGACCGAGAGCAGCAGCATCGACATGCGGAGCGCGCCCAGCGGGGTGAGGGCCCCCAGCAGCCCATGGGAGAGCTGGGTGACGGCGAACACGAACACCAGATCGAAGAACAGCTCGACCATGCCCACCTTGCCCGCGTCGTGCGAGCCTCGATGGCGCAGCAGCCGATGGGCCGGGGGGGTGCTCAACGCGGGTCTCCTGCGGGTACGGGGGGCGAGGCTGGGAGAGGGCGACGGGAGCGTATCGTGTGCCCCGGGTCGCGACAGCGCGCCGGACCTGAGGTGGCTGACCTGACACCACTCAAACGCCGCGTGCAGGACCGCGAGCCCGTGTGCACCGACGGCGACGCCGACTCGGGGCTGCCCGCTTGTGAGTGAGCGGCAGATAGAGTATAAGTCCACATATACGTGGAGCCTCCATGGGCCAGGTGACCATCTACCTCGACGACCTCCTGCTCGCGCGAACCCGCGCTGCCGCCGATGCGGCGGGCCTCTCGGTGAGCGCCTGGCTCGCGCGGCTGGTTCGGGAGCGGACCCGCACCGAGTGGCCAGACGACGTGGCCGCGCTGGCCGGGGCCTGGCGCGATCTGCCGACGGCCGAGGAGCTCCGCGCGGCGCAGGCCGAGGACACGCCGCGCGAGGCGCTGTGATGTACGCGCTCGACACCAACAGCCTGATCTACTTCTTCAAAGGCGAAGGAGCGGTCGGCGCGAGGCTGCTCGCGACGCCGCCCGCCGAGATCGCGATCCCGACCCTCGTGCTCTATGAGCTCGAGGTGGGCCTCGCGAAGTCCAGCGATCCCGGCCGCCGCCGAGCCCAGCTCGATCGGGTGCTGGAGCTGGTGACGGTGGTCCCCTTCGGCCTGGCCGAGGCGAGGGCCGCCGCCCGGATCCGCGCCGCGCTGGAGGCCTCCGGCACGCCCATCGGGCCGATGGACACGTTGATCGCCGGCGTGGCGCTGGCGAATCAGGCGACGCTGGTGACCCGGAACGTGCGGGAATTCGGCAGGGTGGCGGGGCTCGCGGTCGAAGACTGGTTCGAAGGGCGGCCGTCCCCGTCTGGGGCTGGTTGAGACCGAAGGGCGAACGCCGCCCTGACCGCCCGCGGTCAACCCTCCCGCCCCAACGCCGCCACCGCCCGCGCCACCACCCAGGGCTCCAACAAGCGCAGCAGGGCCCCGTCGGAGCGCAGGCGCGACTCCAGGAGCCGGATCGCGCTGCGCAGGCGCTCGGAGTTGGCGACGGTGAAGCGCAGGCCGGGCCCTCCGCGGCGGGCGAGGCGCAGGCGCTCGGCGGCGGCGGCGCGGTGGCGGGGGGCGTCCTCGGGCGCGGCGCGGGCGCGGGCGAGGTCCAGGTGGGCGAGGCGCAGCTCCCGCTCGTCCAGATCCTCGGGCAGCGCGGAGAGCGCGCGCTCGGCGACCGGGATCGCCCCGCCGTCCGCCGCCACGCAGGCCAGGAGGCCGCGCACCTGGGCGTGGGCCATCGGGTTGCGGCCCTCCCCGCTGGCCTCGAGCGCGCGCTCGTAGACCCCGATGGCGCGCTCGGTCTGGCCGGACAGATCGTAGAGCTCGCCCAGGGCCCGGAGCAGGGCGGCGCGGTAGTGGTGGTGGGCCATGCGCTCGGCCTCGCGCAGCCCGGCGAGGAGCTGGGTCTCGGCCTCGACGAAGCGCCCGGCGTCCCGCGCGATCTCGCCGGCCACCAGCCGGTAGCGCAGGTGCGAGAAGGGGTCGCCCAGGGCGGCGACGCGCCTCCCGGCCAGCTCGACGATCTGCCCCGCCCGCGCGTTCGATCCCTGCTCCAGCAGGCTGGCGGCCAGGACCAGCTCCACGTTCGCCAGATCCTTGGGCAGACCGCGGTCCTGGAGCAGCCCGAGCGCCTGCTCCAGCAGGGTGGTCTCCGCCTCCTGCCGCCCCAGCAGCCCGTGGATCAGCCCCAGGTTGCACAGCGCGCGGGCCAGGGCGCGCAGGTCCCCCACCGCCTGCAGCGCCTCGCGCGCCCGCTGATACCAGGCGACCGCCCCCTCGATGTCGCCCAGCGTGGACGCCAGCACGGCCCGCTCCAGAAGCGCGAGCCCCCGAAGCCGGGCCTCCCCCGCCGCCTCCGCCGCCTCCGCCGTGGCCTCGGCCTCCACGACGCCCTCGCGGAGCCGCCCCTGCTTGCTGAGCAGCAGGGTGCGCGCGTAGCGGGCCAGGGCGAGGGCCAGCGGATCGTCCAGGTCTAGCAGGGCGTCCACCGCGCGCTCCCCCGCCGCGATCTCGCCGATCCGCGCCCGCAAGAGGGCGCTCCGGGCCAGCACCGCCCGCCGGGCCTCCCGCGGGAGCGCCGCGTCGGCGAGGCCGTCCAGGGTGGCCAGCGCCCGGGGCTCCTGGCCCAGGGCCTCGAGGATGTCGGCCAGCGCACACGCGATGGGCGCGCGCAGGGGCGCGGGCACGAGCGGGTGCAGGGCGGCCAGGAGGTTGTCCTGCTCCAAGGCGAGGGCCTCGCGGGTCGCAAGATCGGGGCTTCGGAGCTGGCGCTCGGCCAGGGGCGCGACGCGGGCGCAGAGCCAGGCGGCGTGGCGCTGGCGGTAGAGGGCCTCGCGGCCGGTGGCGGGGAGCAGGGCCTCGCCGCGCTGCCGCACCACCTCCAGGAGCCGCGCCCGCCCGCCGAGCACCGTGAGCAGAGAGGCGCGGGTGAGCGCGTCCAGCAGCCCGAGCGCGCCCGCCTCCTCGCCCAGCACGGCCTCGGCCGCCTCCGCCGAGAACTCGCCGCGGAACACGCTCAGCGCCGTGAGCGCCAGCGCCTCCTCCGGCCGCAGCAGGGCCCAGGATCGGGCCAGGGCCTCCTCCAGCCCGCCCCCGCGCGCCGCCCGTGTCGCCCGCGCCAGCAGCGCCTCGGGCTCCAGCAGCCGCGCCCAGCCCGCCACCAGCTCCAGCGAGAGCGGGTGGTGGTCCAGGGTCGCCACCAGAGCGGGGGCGAGCTCGGCGGGGAAGTCGGGGCGCGCCGCCCGCGCCCGGGCCAGGAAGAGCGCGACGGCGTCGGGCTCGGGCAGGGTGCCGAGCGCGAGGTGGCGCAGGCCGGGCAGCGGGCGCTGGCTGGTGCCGAGCAGGCGCAGGCTGGGGGCCTGGGTCGTCCAGGTCAGCAGCACCGGGGCGGCGTCCTCGGCGACGGCGTCCAGGTTGTCCAGGATCAGCAGCAGCGGGCCGCGCGCCGCCAGCGCCGCGCCCACGCGCTCCACGGCGTCCCCGACCCCGAGCGGGATCGTGAGCCGACCGGCCACCGCCGCCACCAGCTCGGCGGCGCTCCCCACCGCGCGCAGCGGCACCCACCAGACCCCGCCCGCCGCCCGGTACTCCTCGCCGCGCCCGGCCCCGAAGGCCAGGGCCGTCCGCGTCTTCCCCACGCCCGGCGGCCCGAGCAGGACCAGGGCGCGCTCGGACCGGAGCGTGAGATCGGCGCGCTCGAGCTCAGTCTGGCGCCCGAAGAAGCGATCCTCGGGCAGCGGGAGCCCGGGGGGCGGCGCGAGGCGGAGCACGGGGGGAGGGCTCCAGCGGTAGCCCGCGCCGTGGACGGTGCGCAGGTGGCCGCCGCGGCCGGGCTCACCGAGCTTCTCGCGCAGGCGGCGCACGGCCACGTCCACCGCCCGGGTCTCGGCGCCCGCATGCCAGCCCCAGACCTGGGAGAGCAGCGCCTCGCGGGTGATGACCTCGTCGGGGCGCTCGGCCAGGTGGCGGAGCAGGGCGCGCTCGAGCTCGGTGAGCGCGATGAGGGCGCCGGCGCGGTGGACCTCGCCGCGCTCGAGGTCCACGGTGCAGGCGCTGAGCTGGAGGACGCGGGGGGACATGGCGCTCAGTTACACTCCTCCTCGCCCGTCAGCCAGTTGTCGGGGATGCACGCCGTGGTGCCGTTGTTGATGTCGCAGCACTCCCAGAAGGCCTCGCTGCAGTCCGCCCAGGAGTCGCAGGTCTCCGTGCAGATGCCCTGGTCGTCGCTGCTGTTCTCCACGACGCAGAGGAGGCCGCTCTGGCAGTCGTCCTGGGAGAAGCAGACGTCGCCGACGCCGGCCCCGCTCTCGCCCTCGCCCTCGCCCTCACCGCCGTTGTTCTCGCCCTCGCCCTCGCCGCCGTTGTTGTTGTTGCCCTCGCCCTCGCCCTCGCCCTCGCCCTCGCCCTCGCCAGAGAGCTCCACACAGTTGCCGTCGTTGTCGCGGGCGAAGCCGTCCGGGCAGTCGCCCTGCTTCTCGGAGCAGGCGGTCATCAGGGCGCAGGACAGCGGCAGAATCCACCAGGAGACGTTCTTCATGATCTCGACCTCGTGTGCAGGTGTGGAATCCCGGGCGGGCGAGCCCACCCTCAGGCGGCCAGCCTGTAGCGGGGGAGGGCGAGGTCGAATTGATCCGAATTGTGACGGCGGTCGGGAACCGCGCGCCCCCGGGGTGGTCCGGTGGGGGATGAGCGCGCCGCTGCTCGCCCTCGCCCTGCTCGCCCGACCGGCGGCGGCCTGCTCCTGCGCGGGGATCGGCTGGCCCGACGAGGAGAGCTGTGCCGGATCGGAGCGCGTCTTCGCCGGGGTCGTGGAGCAGACGGACTGGCCGCTCGCGCTGGACGCGCCCGAGCAGCTCCTCCGCCCCTTCTGGTCGGGCGACGTCCACGTCCTCCTGCGCGTGGACCGCGTCTGGCGAGGAGAGGTCCCGCGCACCCTCCTCATCGAGACGGGCATGGGCGGGGGGGACTGCGGGCTGCCCACCCCTCCCGACACGCGCTTCCTGGTCTGCGACGACGGCGAGGGGCCGGTGCCCTGGGGCTTCTGCAGCCAGCCCCTCCTGAGCTCGGGCGTCACGGACGTGGAGCGATCGCTGGGACCGTGGGAAGATCCGCCGCCCGGCGGGGACCGGATGCCGCGACGCTGGGGGCGGGCGATCACCGTGGGCGCGGCGCTCATGCTGGCGACGCTGGGCGCGGGGCTGGGGTCCGGGCTGCGGCGCCTCGGGCTGCGGCTCCGGCTGGCCCTGGTCTCGCCCGCGCTGGGGGGGGCGGCGGTGCTCCTGAGTCTGGTCTCGCTCGCGTTCCGGCGCTGGGACCGCCCCTTCGAGCTCTGGCCCGCGGGCACCACCTGGCCGCTGCTCCTGGGCCTCGGCGCCGCGCTGCTGGCCGGGGTGTGGGGACAGCTCGACCGGCGGGGCCTGCGCCGAGCGGGGCTGCTGGCGGCGATGATCCTGGGCTGCGTCCCGCTGCTGGTCACAAGAACCTCGCTCCACGATCCCTGGCCGGACGAAGACGAGATCGCCTGCTCGGTGGAGCGCGCGCACCAGCTCCTGAGGCGTGAGGGCGTCCAGGCGGGCGACCGCGTCCCGGCGTGTACGGACGCCGGGATGGCGAAGATCGAGGTCATCAACCTCTACGGGACCGGCTTCCTGCGCGCGGTGTTCCCGGCGGGGGACCAGCGCTTCATGGTCAGCGGAGGGCCCTGGGGGCCGGAGGTGGAGCGGTACCCGGCGACGTATCGGTGAGGCGCTCTACTCGACCGACCTCCCAGGCGCCCGAGGGGCTCCCCCTGACAGGGTGTCGTCGACACCTGAACGATCGGTGTCGAGAGGGATCGTGTCCGATCCGGGCGCGAGGTCGGAGGCAGGCGCCCAGATGGCGGCCCTCTTCTACAGCCTCAGCGTCTCCTGCCGCCTCATCAATGTCGATGCCCAGGCCTACCTGCTCGAGGCCACGCGCCGGGTGCTGGTCGATCGCGAGGCGCTCTTGTTGCCTGAGTGACAGGGAGCATCCTTGGCGTGATCTGCCAGCCCTCGGGATAGCTGCCATGTGGCGGCTCACTCCCTCGTAGCTCAGAGCGACACCGCCTCTACCACCCGAGGCTGGCCCACCCCTCGCCCTGCTCGCCCGACCGGCGGCGGCCTGCTCCTGCATGTCCTTCGGGCGGCCCGACGAGGAGCGCTGCGTCAGGTCGGAGCGCGTCTTCGCCGGGGTCGTGGAGCGGGCGGGGCTCATCAGCCGCGCGCCATCGCGTGCACGCTCTACGAGGTGGACCTGCGGGTGGGCGGCGGCGGGCTGAGCGCCTACCGATCCTCCAGCGAGAGCCACTCCCCGTCCGCCGAGACCGTCGCCGTCGCCGCGCAGCCCGCCGTCGAGCCGGAGCAGGTGGCGGTCCCGGCGGTGGTGGAGATAGAGCTCGTGTAGCGGATGTCCACCTCGGCCTCGTCGTCGCCCGTCATGCGCAGATCCTCGAAGTACACCCGCGGATAGCTGCCGGACGGGATGGTGGGGGCGGTGGCCCAGAGCCACTCGCCGTCTTCGTCCAGCGCGGCGACGAAGGTGAGATCGAAGAACATGGTGGTGCTGAGGGTGGTGTCGCCGAATTCCGTGCTCTCCCAGAGGAAGCCGGAGACCAGCGCGGTCCCGTCCCGCCGCGCCACGACCGACACCGACTCGCTGGACATGCCGATGAAGGTGGTGACCCAGCGCAGCTCGCCCTCGGGCGAGACGCGCGCGAGGAAGCGCACGTAGTCGCTGCCCAGGCTGACCGTGGTGTCGCCGACGGTGAGCGTGGCGTAGGGCAGCGTGATCCCCGCCAGCACCAGGTCCCCGTCCGGCATCACCGTCAGCCCGCCCGGGACGTGCCAGTAGCTGCCGGTGCTCACGCCGCTGATGAGGGTCCGGTCGTCACCCTCGACCGCCCAGATCGCGGAGCTGGCGCCGGAGCCGGTCGGCGCCCACTCGTAGCGCACGGCGCCGTCCCAGTCATCGGCGTAGACGCCGTGCTCGCAGAAGCCGAGCTCGTCGGTGTCCTCGATGCAGCGCGAGCTCTCCGGGTAGTCCCCGAGCGCGGCGGTCTCCTCGCCGCCGGTCTCCTCGCCGCCGGTCTCCTCGCCCCCGCCGGTCTCGGCACCCCCGGTCTCCTCGCCGCCGGTCTCGTCGCCGGTCTCGTCGGCCCCGGTGTCGGTCCCGTCGGTCTCCCCGCCGCCCGTCTCCTCGGCCGAGTCGTCTCCCTGTCGGATCTCGGGCTGCCCCGTGTCCGAGCCCGAAGACGGATCCTTCCCCTCACCGCAGGCGACGAGCGCCAGCGGCACGAACCATACTCGCACCATGTTTTTGCTCCGTGGACCCTCCTCAGCATGTCCTTTGAGCCACGCCATCGTCTACACCCTTGTGTGGGCTCGGCGCCAAAGGGTCGGGCGGCGGGATAGTCTCGCGCAGAGGTGCCCGTGCGACCCGAGATGGAGCTCAACCGACGGAACTGGGACAGCCGGGTGCCCCTCCACGAGGTCGGCTACGAGCTCCACCGCTATCGCGAGGATCCGAGCTACCTCTCGGGCGTCGTCCGCTTCGACCTGCCCCGGCTCGGGCCGGTGGCGGGGCTCGACGCGGTGCACCTGCAGTGCCACCTGGGGACGGACACGCTCTCGCTCGCGCGGCTGGGGGCGCGCATGACCGGGCTCGACTTCTCGGCGCCCGCGCTGGCCGTGGCGCGTCGACTGGCGTCGGACTGCGGGGCCAGCATCGACTACGTGCAGTCCGATGTCTACGACGCCGTGGCCGCGCTGGGCGGGGCGCGCTTCGATCTGGTCTACACGGGCATCGGCGCCTTGTGTTGGCTGCCGGACGTCCGCGGCTGGGCGCGCGTGGTGGCCGGGTTGCTGCGCCCCGGGGGGCGGGTCTTCCTGCGCGAGACCCACCCGATGCTCTCGGCGCTCTGCGACCCGCGGCCGGACGAGCTCCTGGTGGTGGAGTTCCCCTACTTCCACGTCGCGTCGGGGACACCCTTCTGCGAGAAGAAGACCTACGTCCCGCACGAGGGCGAGGTGGAGAGCCCCGAGACCGTGGAGTGGAACCACGGGATCGGCGAGATCGTCACCGCCCTGCTGAGCGAGGGCTTCGCGCTGGATCGGCTGGAGGAGCACCGCTCCGTCCCCTGGTGCGCGCTGGGCTCGGCCATGGTGGAGCTCGCCGATGGCGAGTGGGAGCTGCGCGAGAGGCCCGAGCGCCTGGCGGCGAGCTTCACGCTCTCGGCGCGCTACCGCTGATCGAGGACCGAACACCCACCGATCCAATCTGGAGCAGGCGCTCTGCCACATCGTGGCGCAGCGCAGAGCGCCCGGCCAGTCCCCGCGTTGGAAGCGGATCCCGACCCTGGCCCGGTTCCTGCAATCCCCCTCCGTGCAACCCGCCACGGAGCAAGCCATGCCGAACATCTCGCCGGATCTCATCGCCCAGTTCAACCGCGCCGCCGGGCTCGCCCGGCTCGGGCGCTACGAGGACGCGCTCACCGCCTGGGACGCGCTCCTGGAGCCCGCGCACCGGCCCGAGGAGAACCGGATCGCCACCGGGCACTTCCTGGGCGTGGCCCACATGCGCCGGGCCTGGGTGCTGATGGACCTGGGCCGCTACGCCGAGGCGCGGGCCCGGATGGAGGAGCCGGTGATGCGCGCGCTGATCACCCAGTTCGAGCCCCAGGACCTGTTCGAGTACTACTACTCCTACGGGAACATCCTGGGGAACCTGGGCGACATCGAGGCCATGGACCACGCCTTCACCCGGGCCCTGAACCTCGCCGCCACCGAGCTCGGCGACCTCCCCCGCTGTCTGCGCACCTGGCACTTCCTCATCAGCCACGCGCTGGTGGCCGGCGCCTGGGCCTACCTGCTGGAGGAGGCGCCGCGCGCGCTGCTCTTCGGCCGCAACATGGGCGCGCAGGATCTGGTGGTCACCGCCGAGCGCGCGCTCACGGCGGCCCGATCGGCCCGACCGGACCTGGCTGAGCTGCTGGCGGCGGGCCGCCTCGACGCCTGAGCCGCGCGCCGCTTGCACACCCCAGCGCCGCGCGTATGCTCACAGGATGGACACGACCCGTCCGTGCTGGGCGGCGCTGATCGCGGCGCTGGCGTGCTCGGAGAAGGGTGAGCGGGACACGCAGGTCCGGCTCACCGAGGACAGCGGGATCTGCGCGGAGACCTGGTTTCGGGACGCGGACGGCGACGGCTACGGCGACCGGGCCTCCCCCGAGCTGAGCTGCGCGCCCTCCGAGGGCCTCGTCCGCGACGCCACCGACTGCGACGACGCCGACGCGAGCGTGCACCCCGGCGCGGGCGAGCGCTGCGGAGGCGGCGACGAGGACTGCGACGGGCGGATCGACGACGCGGACAGCGACGTGCTGGACGCGGGGCTGTGGTACGCCGACGCCGACGGGGACGGCGCGGGCGCCGCCGCGGTGAGCGTGACGGCCTGCGACGTACCAGATGGATACACGGACAACGCCGAAGATTGCGATGACGCGGTCTACGTCCCGGGCGGCGTACCTGCCTGGTACACGGACGCGGACGGGGACGGCTGGGGCGCGGAGGAGGAGGGGCTGCGGGCCTGCGAGGGCCCCGAGGGCGCGGCCGACCAGACCGGGGACTGCGACGAGGCCGACGCGAGCGTCCACCCCGAGGCCGAGGAGCGCTGCGACGACGGCCTGGACACGGACTGCGACGGGGAGGACGCGGACGACGACGCCGTGGACGCCGCCACCTTCTACCCCGACGTCGACGGGGACGGCTGGGGCGGCGACAGCGGCGCGCGCACCGCCTGCGCGGCCCCCGACGCCTGGCTGGACGCGGGCGGCGACTGCGACGACGCAGACCCGGGGACGAACCCCGATCAGGCCGAGATCTGCGACGACGGCGTGGACCAGGACTGCGACGGGACGGGGGCGGGCTGCGGGGTCAGCGGCGAGCTGGGCCTGACGGACGCGGACATCACGCTCACGGGCGAGAGCGGCGGCTGGCTGGGCCACGCGGTGGCGGGCGGGGCGGACGTGGACGGGGACGGCTACGACGAGCTGATCGTCGGCGATCCCCTGGAGATGGCCGCCTACGTGCTGCACGGCCCGCTGAGCGCGGGGACCCTGGCGGCGAGCGCGGCCGAGACCGTCTGGGCCTCCTCCACCCGCGGCGTCCTGGCGGGGCGCTCGGCGGCCTGGGTGGGCGACGTGGACGGCGACGGGGAGGTGGAGCTCGCCCTGGGCGCGCACGACGGGGACCTCGGGGCCCGCGCCGGCCAGCTCTTCCTCGCCCCCGGGGAGGCGAGCGGGGAGCGCTCCCTGCAGGACGAGGCGCTGAGCTGGCTCGGGGGCGCGGGGAGCGAGACCGCGGACGCGCTGGTCTCCGCTGGCGACACCGACGGGGACGGCACCGACGATCTGCTGATCGGCTCGCCGGGGGCCGAGTCCGACGGGGGGCAGGTCTTCCTGCTGCGCGGGCCGGTGGACAGCTCCGGGGCGCTCGTGGACGCCGACCTCGTCGTCTCGGGCGAGCTGGAGGCGCGCGTGGGCTGCGGCGTGGCCGGCGTGGGGGACTGGGACGGCGACGGGCTGGCCGATCTGGTCTTCGGGGCGAGCGGGATCGACGACGGGGAGGACGAGGGCGGGGCGGTCTACGCGCTCTCGGGGACCTCGAGCGGGACCTCGGCGCTGAGCTCCACCCTGAGCCTGGGCGTGGCGCTGGGCGGCGCCTACGGCGACGAGATCGGCTGCGCGCTGGCCTCGCCGGGGGACGTGGACGGCGACGGGCTCGGCGATCTGATCATCGCCGGGGAGGGCTCGGGCACCGCCTACGAGCTGCGCGGCCCGCTCTCCGGCACCTTGGACCTGGATTACGCCGACGCCCGCTGGGCCGCGGCCTCGGGGCCCACCGCCGCGGCGGGCGCGGGGGACCTGGATGGCGACGGCTGGCCGGAGCGGGCGGTGGGGGACAGCAACTACTACGGCGACCGCGGGCAGGTGCTCCTGATCGGCGGCCCGCTCGCCGAGGGAGCGCACGACGACACGGACCTGAGGGCTCGGATCCGCGCGCCCTCGGGCAGCGACGGGATCGGCTGGGCCGTGGCCGGGGCCGGCGACCTGGACGGGGACGGGCTCGGCGAGCTCCTGGTGGGCGCCTACGACGCGAACGAAGCCTGGATCTTCCTGGGAGGTGGGATGTGAGGCCCGCGCTCTTCGGGCTCCTGCTGGCATGCCAGGCGCCTGCCAGCGACAAGGACAGCGCCAGCGTCGACACCGCGGCGGAGTACACCCCCTGCCCGGAGCTGCCCTGGTACGCCGACGCCGACGGGGACGGCTGGGGGGACGCCGACCTCGAGCAGCGGGCCTGCGAGGCCCCCGCGGGCCAGGTCGAGCGCGCGGGCGACTGCGACGACGCGGACCCGAGCGTCCACCCCGAGGCGGAGGAGCGCTGCGACGGGCTGGACGACGACTGCGACGGGCTGGTGGACGACGAGGACGGCGCGGTGGCCGACGGGAGCCTCTGGTACCTGGACCAGGACGGGGACGGCTACGCCGGGGAGACCTACACCCGGACGGCCTGCGCGGCGCCGGAGGGCTGGCTGGCCGAGCCCGCCGACTGCGACGACGCGGACCCCGAGATCTCCCCCGAGGCGGAGGAACGTTGCGACGGCGTTGACACAAATTGCGACGGTGTCGCCGATCCCGATCCCCTCTGGGAGGCGAACTGGGAGGGCAGCTACACGCTCCAGTTCTCCGGCGGCACCATGGGCTACGCCTTCGACGTGACCTGCACGGGCGCGCTGTGGACCACGGTCGACTACGACGGGACCTGGAGCGCGGAGGCCTTCATGGAGAGCGCCTGCTGCGAGGACGCCATGGGGGAGTGCTTCATCGTCACCCTGCTCCTGGCGGACCACGACGGCGGCGCGGAGGCCTGGGGGGAGGCGGACTGGGAGGGCGACGACGCCGGGACCTGGGAGGGGACCTGGACCAGCCCCACCTGCGCGAGCCCCGGGGCGCTCAGCGCCGAGGTCGAGGGCACGCTCTACTTCGTCCCCTTCTGGACCTACGTGTGGTTCACCGGCTCGTTCACGCTCTGGCAGGAGACCTAGGGCTCCTCAGACCTTCGGGCGGAAGACCAGCGAGACGGAGTTGATGCAGTAGCGGAGCCCGGTGGGCTTCGGGCCGTCCTCGAAGACGTGGCCCTGGTGGCCGCCGCAGCGGGCGCACTCGACCTCGGTGCGCACCATGCCGTGCGAGTCGTCGCGGTTCTCCTTGATCCGGTCCGGCTTGATGGGGCGGGTGTAGCTGGGCCAGCCGGTGCCCGAGTCGAACTTGTCCGCCGAGCTGAAGAGGGCGAGCCCGCAGCCCGAGCAGAGGAAGACACCCTCGCGGTGCTCGTCCCAGTAACGCCCGGTGAACGCCATCTCCGTGCCCTCTTCGCGCAGCACGCGGTAGGCGTCCGACGGCAGGAGCGCCCTCCACTCCTCGGGCGTCTTCGTGACGGGCTCGATCTTCTCGGGATCGATGGGCAGGCCCTGGAGGCCCGGCTCCAGGCGCTCGTCGGTGGCGGCCCCCGAGGCCCCGCAGGCGGGCAGGCCGAAGGCGGCGAGGGCGAGGGCGGAGAGCGAGAAGGCGCGGCGGGTCATCATCTCCGGATCATAGACCAGCCGGCGAGGGCCCGCACGCCGAGCTCACCAGCTCGTGGCGAAGTCCCAGGCGGCCTTGCCCGCATCCGCCGCTTTGCCGCCCGCCCACTTCGTGCCCTCCCAGGCGGCGGATCCGGCGTCGGCGACCTTGTTGCCGGCCCACTTCGTGCCCTCCCAGGCGGCCTCGCCCGCCTCCAGCGCCTTGCCGCCCGCCCACTTCCCGGCGTCCACGGCCTTGCCGCCCGCCCACTTCGTGCCCTCCCAGGCGGCCTCGCCCGCCTGCGCCGCCTTGTTGCCGGCCCACTTCGTGCCCTCCCAGGCGGCCGTGCCCAGCTCCTTGGCCTTCGCCACCTGCCGGCCCACCTCGCCCTCCACGAGGTTCACGCCGCCGCGGCCCATCTGGTAGAGGCCCTGCGCGGTGTCGCCGACCAGCGTGCTCGCCCCGTCCCAGAGCGCGCCCGCCGTGTCGCGCGCGGCGCCGACCCCGGTCCCGCCCAGGCCCCACAGCGCCCGCCCGCCCCCGTTGAGGGCCTGCCCGGTGCCCGAGAGCATCCCGCCGCCCATGGTGCCCATGCCGCCCAGCAGATCCCCGTGCATCATCTGGCCGAGGCCATTGGCGGTCCCGCCGAGCGCGGTCCCCAGCCCGCCGCTCACGCCGTCATAGGCCTGGTACGCGCTGTTCCCCAGCCCCCAGGCGGCGTTGCCGCCCGCGCGCCCCAGCCCCGTGCCGAGCTGCCAGGCCGCGTTGTTCGGCGCCATGCCCAGGCGCACGAAGCCGCCCGCGCCGGTGCGGGCCCCCTCCCAGTAGTGGCGGCTCCAGTTGGAGACCGAGTCGCGGTCGGACTGCACGACGCGCTTGCCGCCCGTGGCCTCGCTGAGCGTGGTGACGTCCCGGTCGTTGTACATCATGTACTTGGTGTGACCCTCGGTCAGACCCGCCGCCTGGTGCTCGAAGAAGGTGCCCGGGAGCCGCTTCTCGCCGGCCCGGTGGACCACGTCCATGTCCGTGTAGTGGTGGCGGACCCCGATGTGGCCGTCCTGGTTCTGCCCCTCGAAGCGCCAGGCGTCCTCGCGGTTCAGCCCGCCGGACTGGAAGGTGACGACGTCGCCCTTGCCCATCAGGTCGGCGTTCGCCGAGGCCGCCTTCTGCGCCAGGTAGCCGCCGAGGCTGTGGCCGGTGGTGGTGAGATCGCCCTTGCCCCCCGCCATGAGCGCGCGGATCCGGTCGGCGTTGGCGTTGTACTGGTTCGCGCCCACCGAGGTGCTGAAGTCGGTCAGCACGTCGTTGAAGGCGCCCCAGGGGTTGGACAGCGAGGTCTGGCCGGGGGTGAGCGGCTCGGTGCCGCGGAAGGCCGCGACCGAGCCCCGCCCCTGGGCGAGCCCCTGCTCGCTCGGGTCCAGGCGGACGGCGTAGAGGCCGGTCTTCGGGTCGCGCACCTCCTGGTCGGCCCCGATGTCCGAGCGGTAGCCCCAGCTCTCCAGCATCTGCTTCTGGGCCTGGATCGAGGCGTACTGCGGATCGCCCGGCTTGACCGAGGCCCAGGACGAGAGGTCCTGGTAGGCCAGCTTGTGCGCCACGAACTCGTTGAAGAAGTCCTCGACGGGGGCGCCCGCGGGGATGCCGAGCTCGTCCCGGTGGGCCTCGACGTAGGCGGGCGTGTACTGGCTGATGTCGGTGCGCTCGCCTGGGCGCTGCGGACCGTTCACGCCCGTCTGTGCGGCGACCGCCGCGTTGCCGAGCTGGCCCTGGGCCGCCATGGGCTGGCCCACCCCGGCGAGGCCGACAGGAGCCTGCTCGACGGGGAGACGGTCCGACTGGAGTTCCTGGGAGGGGGCTCGGGTCCTGGCCATGGTGGTTTCCGGGGCTGATCGGCGGAGGATGCGGGCTTCGAGAGGAACGAGCAGAGAGTTCCCATGATCTCGTTAGAACAGCCGCCCGCACTGGATCCAGAAAAAAGATCAGGGGCCCTCTACGATGTCGACGTGATCGCGATCGTCGCGCGGGAGCGCCCCTTCCGCCCGAAGCCGTCGAGTGGCGCGCCGCGCGATCCCGGGCGTCGGAGGCTGGATCCGGGCCACCCCGACCCGCTCGACACAACAGATGCATCTCCACCCTGATCCCTTCTGTACGATCGCGCAAATCAACACCAAACAAATGTTCAGATATCTTCGGAGCCCCCGCCGCGCGCTTCAGGGTGGAAGCGCACCCGGAGACAGGTGAAGACCTTCAGGTCCCATCACCCCGGAGCTCCCTCATGGCCCAGCCCTTCCGCGCGTTTCGTGGCGCCGTCTACGCCGTCGGCCTCAAGCCCGACGGCGACACGATCAGCTTCCGCCCTCATGATCCCGCCGCGCTCGCCCTCCTGCCGGACCCCAGCGGCAAGACCGGGGCGGTCGAGCTCGACGCGGACCGGAACGGCGCCGCCAGCGTTCGCCTTCAGGGCATCGACGCGCTGGAGACCCACTACCAGCCCCAGGTCGGCGACAACAAGCCCGCGGGCGCCGTCGCGCCGGCCGGCGTCACGAAGCCGAGCGCGGGCAACCACCACCAGCGCCTCGCGCTCAGCCGGCTGGCGGCGGAGAGCCTGCTGGGGATGCTGGGCATCGAGGTGACCAGCGACGACTGGCACAGCTGGGGCCACCTGCGCCGCGTCACCGTGGCGGGGCGCGTCGTCGCCGACAAGTTCCAGGAGGGCGTGGAGGCGGTCGTGGTCTCGGACAGCGTGGACCTGAACGGCCGCGTGCTGGGCTGGGTGTTCCCCGCCAGCGCCCCCTTCGCCGACGGCGAGGTGGTCGACCCGGCCACGCTGGTCGCGCAGGTCAAGGGCTCGCTGAACGGCCGCATGCTCGCGCTCGGCCACGCCTACCCCTACTACTTCATGACGCTGTCGAGCGCGCTGCGCGCGAAGCTCAACACCTGCACCAGCACCGCGCAGCGTTACCGTCGCGGGGTGTGGGCGGAGGACGCCAGCCGCTCCGGGCTCACGCTGCGCACCGTGACCGAGCTGAACGATCAGGCGGTCCTCATGCCCTACCTCTTCCGCAAGCTGCTGCGCTCCTGGCGGCTTCGCGCGCTGGCCACCTACTGGAGCGGCGGTGACGTCTCCAGCTCCGCGCTGGAGGCCCTCGCGGTCACGGACCTGTTCGTGAGCGGCGACCCCTACGTCTACGTGTCCAGCACCCGCGACTTCCTGCGCCTGGACGAGGTCGTTCGCGTGGAGGGCGACACCCTCACCCTGCTGGTCAAGCCGCACGAGATCGTCTTCCTGGAGTGACGGCACGGTCTGGTGGAAGCTTCGACCGCGCGGGTCCGCGCGGCTGCCTCTATGCTGGGGGCGACGCCCTTCACCCCTTCGAGCAAGCCCACCCCCCACGGCCAGAGAAAACACCCATGAGAAGCCTTCGAACTCCCCTCTGGCTGTCCATCCCCCTCCTCGCGATCGCCTGCTCGCCCGTTCGGGTGGACGACGAGGGCGCGGGCACCCTCACCCCCGACGTCACGGTCCATGAGCTGGTCCCCACGGTGCTCACGCTCAGCTGGACCACCGAGGCGCCCACGGTCGGCTACGTGGTCTACGGCCTGGAGGGCGGCGAGGAGCAGAGCACGCCCACCGAGGCGGGCCCCACGACCGAGCACAGCGTGACGGTCTTCGGCCTGAAGGCCGGGCAGACCTACGATCTTCGCGCCGTCAACGTGGACGAGCAGGGCGCCCTGAGCGAGAGCGCGCCGGTCACCGTGGCCGTGGAGCCGCCGCCCGAGGGCCTGCCCACGCTGACCATCTCGGACTACGACCCGGACCGCGTCGAGCCGGGCGGGCTGGTGCTCACCACGGTCATCAGCACCTCGGGCACCTGGGTCACCTTCATCGATCGCGACGGCGACTACGTCTGGACCTGGCCGGTGGACCAGGGGGTCGCGGCCTACGGCGGGCGCCTGGACCTCGAGGCGCGCAGCGTCTACTGGCTTCAGGTGGACGATCTCGGGCAGTCGGACGTGGCGGGCGTGATGAACGTGGCCCTGGACGGCAGCAGCCAGACCTTCACCCGCACCGTGCTGGGGCACCACGACGCCGTCCGGCTCCCCGACGACACCGTCGCCTGGCTCTCCTACGAGTTCCGCGAGGTGGACATGGACGGGGAGCGGGTGCGCGTCGCCAGCGACGACATCCTGGAGCTCGCCGAGGGCGGCACCGAGTCGGACATGCCCGACAACCGCTTCGCCCTGCTGAACCGGGAGGAGGCCTACGCCCACTGCCCCCACTTCTACCTGGAGGTCTTCGACACCGGCGCGCTGGACTTCAGCCACGCCAACTCGCTGATGTACGACGCGGACAACGACCGCTACGCCGTGATGAACCGCAACCTCGACGCCCTCATGATCATCGACCGTCAGACGGGCGACATCCTCACGCAGATCGGGGGCGACCACGCCGACGTCATGACGGCGAACCCCGAGGACATGTGGTCGCACGCCCACATGTCGCACATGTGGGACGGCGGCTTCATGGTCTTCGACAACGGCGACCACCGCGAGCCCGAGGAGAGCCGCGTGTCTGAGTACGCCTACGACGAGGAGGCCGGCACCCTGGAGCTGGTCTGGACCTGGTCCGACCCCGACAACCTCTTCAACCCCTTCTTCGGCGACGCCGAGAAGCTGACCGAGACCTGGCTCACCACCTGGACCACGCTCGGCCGCATGCAGGAGATCAGCGCCGAGGGCGACGTGGTCTGGCGGATGGAGACCGAGCTCGGCTACGCGCTGGGCCGGGGCCGCTGGGTGGAGGACCTGTACACGCTCTCCGAGGCGGGGCGCTAAGCGCGACACTCCTGCTTCCACCTGCCCATCTGGGCTCCGGGTTTGGCCTGCCCCGAGCTCAGCGCACCCGCATGTCGTCGTTGCGCGCGTTGACGCCAGAGGTTAGGGGCGGTATCATGCTCCCATGACGGGAGCGGTCATCATGCCCCTCGAGTCGTCATGCGTGTCATCGCGAAGAGGACCCTGGAGAGCTACTGGCGCGAGCAACTGCCCGCGCGCAGCGCTCTGGAGACCTGGCTCACCCTGGTCGAGGCCGCCTCCTGGACCTCCATGGACGAGCTTCGTCGAACCTCGCTCGGGAGGCCCTCCCCCGTCACCAGCTCCCGCGTCGTCTTCAACATCCATCACAACGAGTACAGACTGATCGCCGATATCGACTTCAACCGCCAGGTCGTGTTCATCAAGTTCATCGGGACCCATGAGGAATACGACGAGATCGACCCGAAGACCGTATCACGCTACTAAAGCCGATCGGGGACCATCATGTCCATCCGTCCCATCCGCAACCCGGCGGACCTGGACGCCGCCCTCTCCCGCGTCGAGACCCTCTGGGGGGCCCCTCCTGGCAGCCCAGAGGGCGATGAGCTCGACGTCCTCCTCACCCTCATCGAGGCCTACGAGTCCAAACATCACGCGATCCCTGCGGGTGACCCCGTCGAGGTCATCCGCTTCAAGATGAGCGAGCTTCAGATCACGCAGAACCAGCTCGCGCGTCAGCTCGGCTGGTCGAGCGGCAGGATCTCGGAGATCCTCAACCGCAAGCGTGGGCTGACGCTGGCGATGGTCAAGGCCCTGTCCTTCGCGCTGGGCATCCCCTCGGGCCTCCTGGTGGGCGATGGCCTCCCGGCGCAGGACGATGGGGTCACCGTCACGCTCCCAGGCGCCATCGTCGCGCGCCTGCGCGAGCAGGTGGGGGCGAGCTCGCGCGACCTCGAGACGCTGGTCCTTCAGGCGCTGGAGCGCGGGCTCAGCGGCGCGAAGCCCCCCAGGCGCAGGCCTGAGCCCGTCCAAACCCCGGAGTCCAACGAGGTCCTGTGCTTCCGATCCGGGCCGATCCTCTCAGCCCACTCGAAGCTGGCGGCTTGATCATGGCGCTCCGATGCGACTGGCTCGTCCTGTGTGAGCGCGTCATCGAGGACGTTCAAACGGGCGGACTCACGCTGGTCAACTGTCTGGATCTCGTGCAGGCGTGGTCTCTCCCGTCTACGCTCCCGGGATTCGGGTTCGCCGCGCGCTTCACCCGCGAAGGGGACGACGATCAGGATCTCGGCGTGGTCGAGTTCCGGTTCGTGCGCTCCAGCGAGGCGGGCTCCCAGGTCATCGTGACGACCGAGGCTCAGGTCGACGAGGAGACGCGCACCCTGCGGGTCTTCTTCAATTTCGCCGTCCTTCGCCTCTTTCGTGAGGAGACCGCGCACTTCCAGATCGACTGGCGGCGCCCCGGCCAACGCTGGCGCCACGGCCCCTCGGTCTCGCTCCCGATCCGGCTCTACCCGCAAGAGATACGCGACCAGATGGGCCGCGAGCTCTCCAAGCTGAAGCACGAGATCACGACCGAGGCCGCGCGCTGAGCTGGAGGCGAGGCGGTAAGCTCCCCTACAGCGCCTGCCCCGACTCCAGCACCCCGCGCAACGGCGCGAGCTCGGACGGCGGGCGCTTCGCCACGTAGGCCGAGATCTCGGGGAGGGCGCGCATCGCGGCCAGGAAGGCGCGCAGGCCCTCGAAGGGGGCGAGGGCGGGCGGCCAGACGAGGTCGAGCGTGTCCAGGAGGTCGAAGGCGAGGCAGTCGGCCCAGGTGGGGCGATCCTCGACGAAGAGCTGGCTCTGGGGCGCGCGGCCGTAGAGGGCCTCCAGGCGGGCGAGGGTGCCGGGCAGCTTCTCGTCGATGGCGGCCTTGAGCGCCGCCGGATCCTTGCCGCGCGCGCCGGGGGCGACCAGGGGCGCGAGCACGGCGCGGGCGTCGTGGACCGTCTCGGCGACCACGTCGGCCTGGAGCATCTCGGCCTCGTCCCGCCCGTAAGCGCCGTGGCGACGGGCGAGGTGGCGGAGGATGGCCTGGCTCTGCGGGACCAGCGTCTCGGCGCCGTCCTCGGCGATCTCCACGAGCACGGGGGCCTGACCCAGCGGCAGCGTGGCCTTGACGCTCAGCCAGGTGTCGCGGGTGACCGGGCGCTCCGTCCAGGTGAGTCCGAGCGAGGCCAGCAGCAGGCGGATCGGCTCGGCGCGGCCGTGGATGGGGAAGTAGACGACGGCGTAGGACGGGTGCGACATGGACGACCTCCGGGTCGGAGAGGGTAGACCCCGAACGGCCCTCGGCAAGCTAGCGCGCCGCGTGGGCGAAGGCCCTCAGCGGCCCGATGCCCGAGACCGGGCCCGCGTGGCCGAAGGCCATGCGCTGCACCTCGTCCTCTCCCAGCCGACCGGCCAGGGCGGCCACGGAGGCGTCGCTCTGGGCCACGTCGTCGCTGAAGGGCCAGGCGGCCGAGGTCAGCGCCCCGGCCTTGTCCGCGTTGGCCGCGTCGCCGAAGAAGAGCACGTCGCGGGCCAGCCAGGCGGTGCTCCCCGGGGTGTGGCCGGGCACGCCGTAGGCCCGGAACTCCACCTCGCCCACGGAGATCGCGGCGCCGTCCTCCACCGCCCCCGACACGCGCACCCCGGAGTCGGCGGCGGGGAAGAGCTGCGTGAGCGGCCCGTGCGAGCCCACCTTGCCCTCCAGCAGGGGCACGTCCGCCTTGTGCGCGTACACCCTCGCGTTCGGGAAGTTCGTGCAGCCGCCGGCGTGATCGCGGTGCCCATGGGTGAGGAAGACGGCCTGCACCGCCTCCGGCCCGAGCCCGCGCGCCGCCAGGGCCTTCAGCACCGGGCTCTCCTCGCCCGGGTTCCCGCAGTCCACCAGCGCCACCTGCCCCTCACCTACGTCGACCATGTAGCTGGAGACGTAGCCGTCCTGCACCAGCCGGACCCCGGGCCGCAGCTCGAGGCCGTCCTCCAGCGGGCGCATCCCGATGAAGACCTTCGCCACCACGGCGAAGGCGCCGACCACGACCACCAGCACTAGTAATCCTAGTATCTTCAGCACCTTCATCATGGCGCGCTCCCGGTCATGGACTCACCTCTGGCAGGCGTTATGCCGTCCGGGCCCCCGCGTCACCCCGAGGCCCCCCATGCGCGTCGTCAGCCACACCTGCTCCAACACCGAGATCGTCTGCGCGCTGGGCTGCGCGGACCTGCTGGTGGGCGTGGACGATCACTCCGACCACCCCGCCGAGGTCGTGTCGGGGCTGCCTCGGGTGGGCAAGGATCTGGACGTGGACGTCGATCGCGTGCTGGCCCTGCGGCCCGATCTCGTGCTCACCTCGCTGACCGTGCCCGGCCACGAGCGCGTCGTCGCGCGCCTCGCCGAGCGCAAGATCCCCATGCTGGTGCTGGCGCCGAGCTCCGCGGCGGACGTGGCGAAGGACGTGCGCCTCGTCGGGCGGGTGCTGGGCGTGCCCGAGCGCGGCGAGGCCCTGGCCGCCGAGCTGGAGGCCGCCCTCGCCCCCCGCCCCGTGCCCGAGGACGCCCCCCGCGTGCTGGTGGAGTGGTGGCCGAAGCCCGTCATCGCCGCCTGCCGCCAGAGCTGGGTGGACGATCTCCTGCGCGCCGCCGGCGCCCGCAACGCCCTCGGCGCGCGAGACGCCCAGAGCGCCCCGCTCACCGACGAGGAGGTCGTGGCCCTGAACCCCGACGCCGTCGTCATCTCCTGGTGCGGCGTCCCCGAGAGCCACTACCGCACCGAGGTCGTCACCCGCCGCCCCGGCTGGCAGGAGGTCCGCGCGGTGCGAGAGGGGCACGTCTTCCCGGTCCACGAGAGCTACCTGGGGCGACCGGGGCCGAGGCTGGTGGACGGGCTGCGGGCGCTGGAGCGGGTGGTGGCGCGGGTGCGGGGTGAGGCGCGTTAGCGCGCCGCTCACCGCATCGGGACCATCTCCGCGAACGCGTCTCTGTCCGTCGGGAGGAGCTGGCCGCGCGTCTGCCGCTCCAGGGCCGCCTGGATCCCGCTGTTGCCGATGGGCACCGGGATGGCGGCCGAGACAGCCTGGGCCGCGGTCTTGTTGGCCCTCTGCTTCTGGTGGCCGGCGAACGCAGACATCATCTCCCCGCGCGCCGCGGTCTGCTTCCTGCGCTCGCGCACCTGCTGCCGCGGGAAGATCAGCGGCTCGATGGCGACGATCTTCCAAGTTTTCCCAGGTATCCGAGCGATCGGAGGCTGCCGGGCTCAAAATTCGGATTGACATTTGTAATATGAAGTTACATATGTAATCTCATGTCCCGACGCGACTATCACAGCCCCCTGCGAGACGCTCAGTCCGACGCTACGCGCGAGCGCGTGCTCGACGCCGCCATCGAGATCCTGGTCGAGGACGGCTTCGGCGCGCTGACCCAGCGGGCCATCGCCCGACGGGCCGAGGTCTCGGCGCCTACCGTCGCGCGCCACCTGCCCGACGCCGACGCCATCGTGGCGGAGCTGGACGCGCGCATCACCGAGCGCCTCGGCATCCGCGCACTTCCCACCGATCCAGAGGGGTTGTTCGGTCTGATCCGAACGATCTACCTGGGGATGGAGCGCGAGGAGCGGGTGATGCGCGCCTACCTCGCGGCGCCCACCAGCCGCACCTACGGCCGCAACCGGCGCCGCGGCGCCATCGAGAGAGCCTTCGGCGAGGCGCTGGCGCCCCTGGGCCCCGAGGATGCCCGTCGCGTGATGGCGGCGCTGCAGCTCTTCACCTCTGCGACCACCTGGAGCCACCTCCGCGAGGTCTGGGGCCTCGACGGAGAAGAGGCGGCGCTGACGGCGCACTGGGCGATTCGTGCCCTCTTCGAGACCGCCCTGCGCAGCCCGCCATCGCAGGTCCACCTTCCCCCCACGAAGCAGGACTGACCATGCCCACACCCGCGCTCCAGGCACCCGGTCCCGGCGGCTGGGAGATCGACGCCACCCACTTCCCCCACCCGCCCAGCGCGCTGGCCCGAGACGTCTATACGAAGACCTTCCCCACTGGGCTGGCCGCCGGCTTCGAGGCCATGGGGCTGACCTTGGAGACCCTCCAGTACCGGGAGGTCGACGGCTTCCTCTACTCGCAGCCCAAGGTCGTGGGGGCGCCGGCGGGCGGCGCGCCACCGCCGGGCGTGGTGCTGTGGCTGATCTCGCGCTTGCATCCTGCGATTCGCACGCGCAACGCCCGCGTGGAGCAGGTCTGGTCGGCGGCGACCGCCTGGGGCGCGGACGCCCAGAGCTTCCTCACCGAGCACCGGCCGCGGCTGATCGCCCGACACCGCGCGCTGCTGGAGGAGCCCCTCGAGCAGATGGACGACGCGGGGCTGCTGGACCACGCGGCGCGGGCGATCGCGGCCTACCACCAGGCGGCCTGGGTCCATGGTCGCTTCACCGTCACCTGCCAGATTCCGATGGGCGACTTCCTGGTGCACGCCCACGCCTGGACGGGGCGGCAGCCAGCCGAGCTGTTGCGGCTGGTGGCGGGCCACGCGCCAGCCTCCTCGGGCCTCTCCGCCGAGCTCCTCGCGCTGGTGGCCGCGCTCCGGGAGGCCCCCACCTCCGCGCCCACATTGGATCTCGATGACGCCGAGGGCACCCTGAACGCGCTCTGCGCCGCGCCGGAGCCCATCGGCGCGGCGGCGCGCGCCTGGATCGCGCTGGTCGGCTGGCGCGTGATCGAGCAGTATGATCCCGCGCAGCCCACGGCCCTGGAGTACCCCTTCCTCCTGGTCGCCACCCTGCTTGCCGCGATGGAGGGGCGCCTTCGCGTACCGGAGGCCGACGAGCGCGCGCTCCAGGAGATCCGCGACGCGGTCCCGGCGCAGGAGCGCCCGAGCTTCGACACCCTGCTGGCTCAGGCCCGAAGCGTGGCGGGTCTCCGCGACGAGCGCACGCTCTATGCCGACTACTGGGCCGCGGGCGTGGTGCGCCGCGCGGCGCTGGCCATCGGCGCCCGGCTGGTGGCGCGGGGCAGGCTGCCTCGCGCGGCGCTGGCTTGCGAGGCCGCCGAGGCCGAGCTCGCGACCCTGCTGGCTGGCCAGGGCCCGAGCTCGGACGAGCTGGAGGCGCGGGCGCGCGCCCGCCAGCGTTGGGCGCACGACGCTCCCCAGACCCTCGGAGAGGTCGCCGCGATGCCCGATCCATCGGTCTTTCCAGCGGCCACGGCGCGGGGCCTGCGCGCCACCTTCATGGTGATGGCGGCGGTGTTCAACGACTGCCCCGCGCCGATCACCGCCGAGGTGGTACGCGGCTTCCCCGTCAGCGCCGGGCTGCATGAGGGCACGGCCAGGGTGGTGCAAGGCCCGCAGGATTTCCACCGGCTGCGGCGCGGCGACGTGCTGGTGGCCAGCATGACCACGCCGGCCTACAACGTCGTCCTTCCGCTGCTGGGCGCGCTGGTCACGGATCGAGGCGGAGCGCTGTCGCATGCGGCGATCGTCAGCCGCGAATTTGGCATCCCTGGGGTGGTCGGCTGTCGGCAGGCGACCCGAGTCCTGCCCGATGGCGCGCGGGTCCGGGTCGACGGCACCGCGGGCACCGTGACCGTCCTGGGGGCCAGGTGACCGGCGACGCCGCGATGGGCGCGGCGGCCGTGCTGGAGGTGGCCGCGGAGGGAGGCATGCTCTCGGCGCTGCTGGCCGGGGGCGGCACGGCGGACAGCCTCGCCGGGGACACCGGCTTGACGGGTCGGGGCGCGGCGCTGCTGCTCGAGGCCCTGGTGAGCATGGATCTGGCCCGCGAGGACGAAGGCCGATACCTGCCCTCGGCCGCGTTGCTGCGCAGCGCCGGGCTGCCGGGCGGGCTCGGCGCCCAACGGGCGCTCTGGTCCTCGCTCGGGCAGGTGCTCCGCACGGGCGAGCCGGTGCCGGGCTTCCTCGACCGCGCCACCTGTTATGCGAGCGTCACGCCTGCGCTCTCGGTGATGTGGGGCGACGCGCCGGTGCGCCTCGCCGAGCTCGTGGCGCCTGGACGGTCGGTGCTGGACGTGGGCTGCGGCGCCGGGGCCTGGGGCGTGGCGCTGTGCGCCCCGGACGGGCAGGTGACCGGTCTCGACTTTACAGAGGTATTATCAGCCTTTCTCGCGCACGCGCAGGCCGTGGGGCGACAGGCGCGGGCCCTGCCGGGCGATCATCTCTCGACCCCGGTCGCGCCCGGCGCCTTCGATCGGGTTGTGCTGGCCAACGTCCTGCGGCTCGAGACGCCACAGCGCGCGCAGGCGCTGGTCAACCGCTTCGCCCCCGCCCTGGCCCCCGGCGGCCAGATGATCATCGTGGACGCCCTGACCGAGGCGACGCCCGGCTCGCGCCTGGCTCGCTCGATCTATGCTCTGCACCTTGCCTTGCGCAACTCCGAGGGTAGGGTCCACCCTCGGGCCGATCTCGAGCGGTGGCTGCGCGCGGCCGGGCTCGGTCCGGCGCGCTTCGTCGAGCTGGGCCCCACGGGCGCGCTGGGCGCCCTGATCGCGGCGCGGCCCTGATGGTCGCGCTCCACGAGGCGAGCGACCCGACGCGGTTCGGGGGCAAGGCGGCGTCCCTGGCCCGGGCGCTGGCGGCGGGCCTGCTGGTCCCGCCGGGCATGGTGCTCGACGTGGACGAGGCGCGCGCGATCGCGGCGGGACAGCCTGGCTCCCTCGTCGCGCTCGCTCAGGGCGCGGCGGCGCTGGGGGCCCCGCTGGCCGTGCGCTCCTCCGCCGTCGGCGAGGACGGCGCGCAGGCGTCTTTCGCTGGCCAGCACCTCACCCTGCTGGGCGTGCCGCCCGAGGGGCTGGCGTCGGCGGTCGCGGAGGTGGTGTCCAGCGCCGCGCGCTCGCGCAGCTATCGGGCGCGGCTGGGGCTGCCGGAGGCGCCCATGGCCGTGATCGTGCAGGCCCTGGTGCCCGCCGAGTCGGCCGGCGTGGCCTTCTCCGTCAATCCTCGCAGCGGGCAGGCCGGCGTGCTCGTCGAGGCCTCCTGGGGGCTGGGCGAGGTGGTCGTCAGCGGCCGCGTGACGCCGGACCGCTGGTGGATCCCCGCCTCAGGCCCGGCCACCTTCGAGGCCGGCTGCAAGGACCTCGCGCTGCACCCGGGAGAGACCTCACCGCGAGAGCTCGCCTCGGAACTGCACGAGCCCCCCTGCCTGAGCGAGCCGGCCCTCGCGGCGCTGTGCGCGCTGCTCCGCCGCCTGGACGCCCTCTTCGTGGGTCCGCACGATATCGAGTTCGCCTGGGCTCGGGGTCAGCTCTGGCTGCTGCAACGTCGGCCTGTCATCCTGGCCGGCCCGCCGAAGGGGGGCCCAGGAGACCGCGCTCGCTGATCTCCTGCGGCGCGAGCGGCGACCTGCTGCCCATGTCGTCCCTGTCCTGGGCCCCGTGAAGACCAGGGGAGGCGGCATGCCCGTCCCGAAGCGCGCCGGGCGCGCCGGGACGCTCCGGCACCAGCCCGATGAGGCGTTGGTGTCGATCGCATGCAGGTCCGAATCTGGTCCAAGGTTCGCGCGTGAGGGCGCGAGCTGACCTCAGCGCCGCGATCCAGCGCGCGGCCTGCCCCCCGGCGCCGAGGGGCTCGGCTTCGCTGGCGGAGCGCCCCGACCCGACCGATCTTCCCGATGAACGTAGAGTTTCGGCTCCATGGATGGCGGGGGGCCCCGCTCCCCCATAAGCTGCTGGTGAGGTCCGAGGTCCACCGTGTCGAGATCTGCTCCCGAGATCGCCGAGTACCAGGAGAGCGCGTCCGCCGCGCCTCCCCTGCGCTTCACGATCCGGGCCGCGACGCCCGACGACGCCCCGGCCATCGCGCGCCTGGACGCGGCGCGAAACGGCACGGACGCGGCCGAGATCCTGCCCCTGGTGCAGCGCGACCTGGAGGCCGCGACCAGGAGCGGCTCCACCCGTCGCTGCTGGGTGGCGATGACGGAGGGCGAGATCGTCGGCTTCGCCCGCGCCGGGTGGAAGGACTACGCCGCGGCGCCCGGGGCCGGCGACGTCCCCTCGGGGTGGTACCTCACCGGCATCGTGGTCTCCCCGGAGCTCCGGCGACGCGGCATCGGGCGCGCGTTGACCCGCCATCGCCTGAAGGTCCTGATCGAGCTCGGCGCGGAGGAGGTCTACTCCTTCACCAGCACCCGGAACCGCGTCAGCCTCGCGCTGCACAGGGCCATGGGCTTCGAGGAGCTGCGCCGCGACGTCGCCGTGCCGGGCGTCACGTTCCAGGGAGGCGTCGGGGTGTTGTTCCGGCTTCGGTTGGACGGGAGCGGGTCTGGGGCTCGAGCGCGTCCGGGGCCCTCGCTGTGAGCACCCGACAGAACCCCCACCGCGCGGGAGCGTGGGATGATCGCGCTCGGCTCCAAGGCACACCTCTCCGTGGACCCGGAGCTCATCGACGCCGTCGGCCACCTCGCCGAGAGCTCGCCTCTTGTGGACGCTGGCGCACCCTCGCTCCTCGACCCGGATGGCTCCCCCTCGGACATGGGCGCCTGGGGCGGACCGGGCGCGGACGGCTGGGACCTCGACGGCGACGGCTACCCCGCCTGGTGCAGGACGAGACCGTGTACCCGGGGAGTGGGTGCTGAGAACCCGTCGATCCAACCGACTGCCGCGCGCAGCTTCCCCTCGGGTATCCCGGGTCGGCCACCCCGATCCTGGGTGAGGGCCTCCCCCGGCGAAGCGATCCGACTGGACCGGCAGCACGGGGGCCGAGCACCCCATCGCCAAGGGTGGAGAGCAGTTGGTCGGCCGAATCTACGCTCTCGACTCAACCTTGGCCCATGTGAGAAGCGCTCCATGACTCGATGCTCTTTCCGCCGTTCTTCTTCCATTCGTCAACTCGTCGGACCCGGGGAGCCAGCCCCCTGTCCACGAGCGGCGATCTGCACGATGATCACGCGCTCAGGCGCGGCCCTGTCGGGTGCCGAGCGTTGAGGTGGATCGTCACCCAGATCAGCGCTGATACGCCGCTACCCCCCGTCCAGCCCGCGGATCGCCGAGACCACCAGCTCCGGGCGCGTCCAGAGGATGGCGTGCCCGCCCTCGTCGATCAGCGTCTCTCGCGGCCGGTCTTCGCCCAGCATGCGCTCCAGGAAGCTCACGTTCTGGATGGGCACCAGCCCGTCGTCGTGCGCGTGCACGATGGCGACCGGCGCCGTGATCCGTGACCAGAGGGGCAGCATGGCCTCGAGCTCGCCGCCCAGCGGGGCGATCTCGCGGTTGGCTGTGATGAAGTCCGCTGGGATCATCCACTGGATCAGGCGGAGCTCGGCGGCCTTCTGGTACCAGAGCCGCTTCTCCAGGGAGGGGTCCACGCTGGACGCCACGAAGACCAGGCCCGCGGTGCGCTCGGGGTGGTCTATGGCGAAGCGGGCGATGACGGCCCCGCCGAGCGAGTGTCCCACCAGCCGCACGGGCTCGCGCACCCCCGCCGCGTCCAGCACCGTGGCCAGCGCCTCCGCCTGTCGCGCCAGGGAGGGCTCCTCCCGGCCCGGCGCGCTGCCGCCGAATCCTGGCCGGTCGTAGGCCAGGCGCCGGTAGCCCTGGAGCCCGGGGTCTCGGAGCAGGTGGGCGTAGGCGTCCCAGGATCCCGGCGAGCCGTGGACGAAGACCACTGGCGGTGCGTCCGGCGGGCCAAGGTCCACGTAGCGGAGCGCGGTGCCGCCCCAGTCGGCTTCGCGGAGCAGGGCGGGCTCCTGCGACTGCAGCGCGGCGCGGTTGTCCTCGATGGTCTGGACGAAGGCGGGGGCGCAGGCGGCGAGGAGGAGGGCGAGCATGGGGGAGAGGATAGCGCGGGTGGGGGTGGGTGGTGAGGGGTGCTTGAGTCCAGCGCATGGTCTGCCGACCGACTTGGAGAGGCTCAACGGCTCCGGGGGCCGATAGTGTGTTATGAAGAGCACGATGGAACGCGTCGCCTTCAAGGCCAGCTCCTTCGCCGAGGCCGACCGGTGGGATCGCGAGCAATCGTGGGCCCTGACCCCCGATGAGCGCCTGAAGATCCTGCGCGTCCTCCAGGAGCGCGTGTACGGGAAGGACGCGCCGGACGTCCGCGAGGGCGAGCGGCGAAGATGAAGCCCGACCCCTTCTCGCCCGACATGCTCGACTTCCTCCGCCTCCTCGACAAGCACGACGTCCAGTACCTCCTGATCGCGGATGTCGAGAACGGCGCGCGCCTGTTCGAGGCGCTGCTGGAGTTCTGGGGCGGGCAGATCCCGCACGTCGAGTCGGTCGAGGAGCTTGTGCGACCAGGCATGGTGTTCCAGTTCGGGGTCAAACCCAACCAAATCGACCTGTTGAGTCGCGTGGACGGGCTGGACTTCGACGAGGCCTGGTCGCGCAGGGTCGTCGAGCACATCGAGGGTCTCGACCTGCCGGTGTCCATCATCGCGCTGGAAGACCTCCGGCGCACGAAGGCCGCGGCCGGGAGGCTGAAGGACCTGGACGATCTGGAGAACCTTCCCGTCCGGTGAGCCGTGTCATCGGAGATGACGCCTGATTATTGCAGGTGTCGTCCCGACCGGGGATCGATATCTGCGTGACGCTGCCAATCGTCGCGAATTCCGCTTCATCGGGCGCCTGGTGTAGCCCCGCACCCTCACCCCACCCGGACCCACCGCAGCCCTCGTCCCACACCCTCACGCCGGACCAGCCCGGCGTCCTCGGCCACGCCGAGATCGAGGCTGGCGGTGCGCTGCGCGACCCCCGCGAGGCGTGCATACTCGGCGCTGGTGAAGGAGCGCCCCTCTGAGAGCTGGTCGAGGGTCTCGCGCAGGCGGGCGGGCAGCCCCGGGACCGCCGCGCCCGGGAGCGGCAGCACCACCCTCAGGCCGTCGCCATCGGTGCTCTCGAAGAGCGGCGGTGGGTTGCCGGCGGCCCGGAGGGCCTCGATGACGCGCAGGGTGCCGGTGCCCCATTCCTCGATGTAGCCCGCCAGGTAGAGCGCGCGGGCCAGGTGCGGGTTCGGCGGGATGGAGGGGTGGTCCTCGCGCAGGCTCGCCACCGTGAGCGGAGGTGGCAGGTGGCCCGGGTTCCACAGGGTGAGCGCCTCGTCGGTCAGCCTAAGCTGAATGGGCGCCACGCTCCGATAGTCCCGATGGGCGACGGCGTTGGCCACCACCTCGCGAACCGCCGTCAGCGGCAGCTCCGGCTGCTCCTCGCGCACGGTCCTGGTCCGGTTCGCTCGCACCCGGAGGTTGCGCGCGACGAAGGCCACGGCCTCCTCGATCTGCTGGAAGAGGCTGCCCTCGATGGCGCGGCTGTCCTGGCTGCTCCCGCGGGTCGCGCGCGCCCGGATCACGGCCTGGGGGAAGGGTCCCTGCGGCTCCCGGCCGAACAGCAGCACGCCTGCCACCGTGAGCTGCTCCCCACGCCGGAGGTGCAGGCGATCGAGCAGGGTCACGGGCTCCTCGACCCGGGGCGGGGAGGCCATGCGAGCGGCGGCGAGGGTGCAGAAGCGCGCGATCTCGGCGACGTCGAGGTCGTGGACGGCCCGGCTCGGCTCGACGCGAAGCTCGAAGCCCGAGGACTCGCGCAGACGGTCGAGCAGGCGGCGCTCGTACTCGTCGCGCGTCATCGACACGGTCGCCGGCCCGCTCCGGTAGAAGGCCCGCCCGAAGGCGAGGTGGGGGCCGTCGCCCGCGGGCACCCGCACCCGCAGCAGCGGCACGCCGTCGAGCTCAGGGCGGTCGATGTCCACGTACAGGCGCGGATCCGTGGCCGCCATCACCTGCTGGACCAGGCGCTCCAGCTCTCCCTGGCCGGGCGTGTACCCGATCAGCCGCCCGTCGTCGCGGACGCCGACGATCAGGGTCCCGCCGCCGATGGTCGCCATCGCCGCGAGGGTCTCGATGATCTTGCGCGCGTCGGCGAGGGTGGTCTTGAACTCCACCGTGGCGCTCTCGCCGGCCTCGAGGACGGACCGGAGCTCATTCCTGCGTTCTGGCTCGTGCATGGCTCGCGCGCTCCATTGCGCCCAGCCTATCAAATCGCGCATTTGCGCGCAAATACGCGCAAGCCCGATCCCTCAGACCGTCCATCCAGGGTTCCCAGCGTCCCACTCGAGATCCGAGGCTACGCCTCGGCGGGGCCTCGCGACCTGGAGTGGAGCGCTCCACGGCGCTCGTCCGCGCCCACACCTGGGTGTTCACCCCTGAACTCTGGGATGAGAGCCGTCTCTGGATCCCCGTCATCACGCGTGCTGGGATGGTCATCAGCTGGCTCCGCAAGGGGTGCGCCATGGCGCCAGAACTCACCTTCCCCTGCGCCGGGCGGGCTGAGCCCCCTTCACCCGCACCCGCCGCTCGCGCGCCCGGCGCCGGCGCCAGGACCGAGCACGTCATCGAGCCAGTCGAAGCTGCGCGCCAGCGACGTGCGGAGGGCGGCGCCTTGGCAGTGGTCGCCGGCCCCTTCGGCGGTCGTGAAGCGCAAGAGCGTCCTGGGGCAGCGCAGCGCCTCGTAGAGCGCCCGCGGCTGGCCGGCGAAGAACAGGTCGTCCTCGGCCTCGAGCACCAGCGTCGGACACGCGATCCTCTCGGCGACACCGGTGAGGTTGTAGTCGAGATAAGAGGCCAGGAACCCGCGCGGCGATTTGGCGCCCATGACGTACATGCCGTGCGTGAAGGCCCAACGCGCCGTCGGATCCATCTTCATGTAGGCGGCGAGCGCTTCGTCGACCTGCGGTGCCGCGGGCGCCCGCAGCAGCTTCTCGATCTCCAGCCGCGGCGCCTGCATGCCGCGGGTGGCGATGACGCCGAGATCGAACACCCCGTCGTTGGCGATGCACGCCGCCAGCCGAGGCTCGAACGCGGCCGCGCGCGGCGCCAGGTAGCCGCCCATGCTCAGCCCCATGAGCGCCACCTTGCCGGCGTCGACCTCGTCGCTGCGCGTGGCCAGCAGCCAGTCGAGCACCGGCGTCACCACCCGCTCCCAGTCGGGGCGAAACACCAGCCCGTCGCGGTGGCGCGCCGCCGGCTGCCCGGGCCCGTCGAAGGTCAGCACGTGGTAGCCGCGCTCCACCGCCGCGCGCGCCCCGCTGAAGTGGCACTCCTCGGCCGAGCCGTCGAAGCCGCTGTGCAGGAGCAGCGTCGGCCGCTTCCCGCCGTACCCCAGGGCCGCGCGATGAAAATAGCCGTAGAGCACGGTGCCCTCGTAGGGGATCCGCACCGCCTCGATGGGCGGATCGAAGAGCGCCGCCGCCGCCCGATAGGCGCCCACCGCCTGCTCGTAGACCACATCGGCGCGCGGGTCGGGCTCGTCGCTGTGGAGGAAGAACTCGGCGCTGCGATAGTAGTTGCTGGCGCGGAGGAGGTGGTCGCGCGCGCTGATGCGGTGGCCGGCGGCGAGCGCCGCCTCGCCCTCGGCGGCGACGCGATCGGCGAGCGCCAGCCACTCGCGGTACCAGCTCTCGTAGTCGCCGGGGACGATGCGTTGGGCGGTGACGCTGACCTCGCCGATGTCGGCCCCGCCGTACGAGGTCTGGCCGAGCGCGCGCAGGGATTCGAACCAGAACTGGGGATCGTCGGCGAAGAAGAGCGGCTTCATGGTCTCACCTCGTTATTGAGAATTTTTTCGCTTTAATAGAGATAAGGTCGCCACCCTTCAAACGCAACAAGTTTCGTGTTAAGAGCGGTGGATGAAGGATCCCCGTGAGGTCTTCGAGCGGCGCACGCGCCCCGGCGGTCGCAGCGCGCGCGTCCGCGACGACGTCTTCACCGCGGCGCTGAGCTTGCTCGCCGAAGGCAGGGAGCCCATCACCATCGCCGCTATCGCCGACCGATCCAGGGTCCACCATGCCACCATCTACCGTCGCTGGGAGACGGCCGAGGCGGTGGTGCTGGAGGCGGCCACCGACCAGCTCGATCGGCAATCGCCGCTGCCCGATACCGGCAGCCTGCGCGGCGATCTGCTGAAGTACCTGACCCGCTTCTCGGAGATGGTGCAGGCGCCGGCGGGAGGCATGATGCTGCGGGCGGTCATCGCCACCGCCACACCCGATGGTCGCCCGGGGGAGGCGGCGCAGGCGATGCTGGTGCGGCGGGCGCAGCAGATCCAGGCGCTGCTCGATCGGGCGAGCGCGCGCGGGGAGCCGTCGCTGGGCTACGTCGATGTGCTCGACGAGCTGCTGGCGCCGGTCTACATCCGCTCGGTGTTCGGAGTGGGTGGCGTGACGGAGGCCTGGCTACAGCTGCGCGTCGATCGGCTGCTGGGCGGCGGCGCTCCGGCGGCGACGCCGGGCGGGCTGATCCCCCTCACCGCCCCCCCGCCCCGTCCACCAGCGTGAGCCGCAGGACCGGCGCCGGCCGCCCGAACCGCGCCTCGAACGCCGCCGACAACCCCTCCTCGAAGCCCTCGACGTGCTCCTCGTGCACCAGGTGGATCGTGCACCCCCCAAACCCGCCGCCCATCATCCTGCCCCCCGCGCACCCCGGCAGCGCCCAGGACGTCTCGGCGAGGTGGTCGAGCTCGGGGGTGCTGACGGCGTAGTCGCCGGACAGGCTCTGGTGGCTCCGCTGGAGCAGGCGCCCGGCCTCGGTCAGGTCGCCGCGGGCGAGGGCCTCGGCCATCTCCAGCACGCGGGCGTTCTCGCGGACGACGTGGCGCAGGCGAGGCAGCCAGGGCTGGCCGGCGCCGACGCGCTCCAGGTCGTCGGGGCTCACGTCGCGCAGGTGGGTGGCGACGCCGGCCCGGCGGAGAGCCTCCAGACCCGCGCGGCAGGCGGCGACGCGCTCGGAGTAGGCGGAGCCGGCCAGCTCCCGCCGGGTGCCAGAGTCGGCCACCAGCCAGCGCCAGGGTCCGAAGTCCGCGGGGAGCAGGCGCCAGGACAGGGCGCGGAAGTCGATGAGCAGCACGCTGCCAGCCCGCGAGAGCTGAGACGCCATCTGGTCCAGCAGCCCGCTCTGGAGATGCAGGAAGCGGTGCTCGATCTCCACGGCTCGCCGCACCAGCGCGAGATCGTCCAGCGGCAGATCGTAGAGCCGCCGCAGGCCGCCCAGCAGGGCGCACTCGATGGCGGCGGAGCTGGACAGCCCGGCGCCCAGCGGCACGTCCCCCAGCACCACGCCCTCGGGAGCCCGGCGGAGCGGGCGGCCCAGGCTGAGCCCGGCCTCGCGGGTGAGCGCCACGGCCCCCCCGACATAGGCCCGCCAGCCGCGCTCGGGCGGGGGCGCGCCGAGGGGGAGCGCGAGATCGTCCTGGTAGTCCTCCGACCAGATCCGCGCGTCGGAGCCGCCCTGCCGCAGGGCGGTGACCACCCAGCGGTCGATGGCCGCGGGCATGGCGAGCCCGCCGGTGTAGTCGGTGTGCTCGCCGATCAGGTTCACCCGGCCGGGCGCCCAGGCCAGCACCTCGGGGGCGCCGCCGAAGCGCTCGCGGAAGCACGCCTCCACCCGTACCAGCAGGGCCTCCAGCCGCGGCGGGAGCGGGCTCATCCGCCCTCCGGGAGCGGCGGGTCCTCGCCGGCCAGCACTGCCTCCGCCCAGCGCACCTCCTCGGGGGTGTTGGGGCCGACGAGCTCGCGCCAGTCGGGGATGCGGACGGCCTGAACCTGAGCCCCCTGCGCGAGCAGGATCCCGATGATGTCGGTGAGGTAGAGCTCGCCCGTGCGCGGGTGGGGCTGGATGGCGCCCAGGTTGGCCCAGAGGGCGTCCGTGGAGAAGAGGTAGTGTGAGCCCAGCAGCTCGCGGACCTCCCGCTGCTCGGGCGTGGCGTCGCGCTCCTCCACGGCCGCGACCACCCGGCCGTCCGGTCCGCGCAACACGCGAGCATAAGGCAGCGGGCTCGGGAAGATCGCCGTGAGGAAGCTGCACGCCGCGCCGGTCCGGCGGTGGGCGTCGCGGAGGGCCCGGACGCTCTCGGGGCGCATCAGCGCGCTGTCCCCTACAAAAATGTAGAGCTCTCGGGCCTCGCCCACCGCCTCCCGGGCGCAGGCTACCGCGTGCGCCATGCCCCGCTGCTCGGCCTGCAGCGCGTAGCGGGCGCGATCCCCCACCGCGGCCATCACCTCGTCGGCCCCGTGGCCGACCACCAGGACCACGTCCTCCACCCCCGCCGTGCTCAGCGCGTCCAGCAGCCGCGACACGATGGCCCGCCCGGCGACGGGCACCAGGGGCTTGGGCAGGGGCGAGCGCATGCGGGTGCCCTTCCCCGCGGCCAGGACCAGGGCGGAGGGCTCAGGCACGGCGGCTCTCCTCGATGACGCGGGTGTACATCCGGGCGCCCTCGCGCAGGCGGCGCTCGCGGTCGGCGGGGTCGCAGGCGTAGAGCCCGAACTTCATGTGCCAGCCCTCGGCCCACTCGAAGTTGTCCATCAAGCTCCAGTAGTAGTAGCCGCGCACGTCGGCACCCTCGGCGATGGCTCTCGACACCGCGTACAGGTAGAGCCGGATCCAGTCGGCGCGCCGGTCGTCGGCTGCGTCGGCGATCCCGTTCTCGGTGATCAGGATCGGCGCCTTGAGCGGAGCCAGGCGGCGGATCGCCCGGTAGATCCCCTCGGGGTACATGCCATAAGGCATGTCGGTGGGGCGCTCGCCGGCCTGCATCTGGAGCTGGAAGGGCTCTTTGGGGTTGGATTGGAAGCGCACCCGGTAGTGGGAGTAGTAGTTGAGCCCCACGAAGTCCAGCGAGCCCGCCGCCTCCACCACCCGCGCGTCCAGGCGGATCATGCCCGGCACGTGGAGCGAGAAGTGCCCGGTCTGGAGCGTGTCCAGGATGGCCTCGTTCATGACGTCGTCCAGCACGCGGGCGACGGCAGCGTCCAGCAGGTTCCAGGACCGCGCGGGGTCGAACTGGAAGATATCCTTGACCAGCCCCACCTCCACGTCGTGGCCGCCGGGGCTGCCCTTGATGAGGCGGTACATGCGGCCGTGGGCGCGCAGGAGGTTGACCAGGACCTGGGCGGTGAGCTGCGGGTCCTTCCTGCCGGGCGGGAAGACGCCCGAGAAGTAGCCCTGGCTGGCGTAGACCTCGGGCTCGTTCAGGGTGCACCACCAGCGCACCTTGGACCCGTACTCCTGGAACATGCGCTCGGTGAAGCGCAGGAGGTCGGCCAGGTTCTCTTCCTTCTCGAAGGCGCCCCGGTCCTCCCACCACAGGGGGTGGGTGAAGTGGTGGAGCGTGAGCATGGGGACCAGGCCCGCCACCAGCACCGCGTCGATGAGCGCGTGGTAGTGGGCGATGGCGGCCTCGTCCCAGACCCCGGGGGAGGGCTCGATGCGGCTCCACTCCAGGCTGAAGCGGTAGCTGTTCACGCCGAGCGCCTTCATCCGCTCGATGTCCTCCTGGTAGCGGCCCCAGTGATCGCAGGCCTGGCCGCAGCGGTCGCCGTTGGCCACGCGGGGGCGGCCGTCCGGGCCCGAGAGCGTCTCCCAGCGGCTCCACTGGTTGTTGGTGTTGCCGCCCTCGACCTGGTGCGCGGCGGTGGCGGTCCCCCAGAGGAAGTCCTTGCCGAAGGCGCGGGCGAAGGAGAGATCGTCCGCGGCCGGGAGCTCACTGGCGCTCCAGCTCAGGTAGGGGTCGCGGCGCCCCAGCGCCCAGAGGGTGAGCGCGTAGACCACCAGCAGGGTGAGCGGGACCGACAGGACGAGGGGCAGCAGCCACACGGGGACCTCAGGTGCAGGACCCCGTCAGCATATCGCGGCGGCGGGGGCCTACTGCGACGAGACCACGCAGTCGGCGCTGTCGTCGAGATCGATGAGCCCGTCGCAGTCGTTGTCGAGGGTGTCGTCGCAGACCTCGGCCACGCTCGGGTTGATGGCCGGGTTGGTGTCGTCGCAGTCGTCGACCGAGCCCCGGAAGCCGTCCCCGTCCTCGTCGCAGACCGACCCGTCGGAGTCGAAGCAGCCGCCGGTCTCCCACTTGTCCACGCTCGGCCCGTAGCAGGCCGCCAGGATCACCATGCTGGCGCCCTGGGCGATGCGCTTGAGCGCGACACCCAGGGAGGCCGGCGCGGCGCTCCCGCAGAAGGGGCAGCTCGCGTCGTTCGACCGGAAGTGCCGGTCACAGCTCTTGCACTGAATCATCGTCGTCTCCTCCTCCTCACACCGTCCAGGCGCGAGGATAGCATGGGGCATGCGCCGCCGCATCGACACCCGCACCGCGTTCGCCCCGATCTACGTGGTCTGGGAGCTCACGCTCCGCTGCGACCTGGCCTGCCGGCACTGCGGGAGCCGGGCCGGGCTCCCCCGCGAGGCCGAGCTCAGCCTGCCCGAGGCCCTGGACGTCGTGTCGCAGCTCCGGGAGATGGGCACGCGAGAGGTCGCCTTCATCGGGGGAGAAGCCTACCTGAACCCGGACTGGCTCACGCTGGTGCGGGCGGTGCGGGCGGCCGGGATCCGCGCGACCATGACCACCGGGGCGCGGGCCCTGGACGCGGCGATGGCGCGGGCGGCGGCGGCGGCGGGGCTGCAGGCGGTGAGCGTCTCGGTGGACGGGCTGGAGGCCACCCACGACCGGCTGCGCGCGGTGCCGGGCTCCTTCCGGGCGGCGATGGCGGCGCTCGGCCACATCCGGGACGCGGGCATGACGCCCTTCGCCAACACCCAGTGGAACCGGCTCAACCTGCCGGAGGTCGAGGCCCTGGGCGACCTGCTCATCGCGGCCGGGGTGCGCGCCTGGCAGGTGCAGGTGACCGGGCCCATGGGCCGCGCCGCCGACCGGCCCGAGTGGTTGTTGCAGCCATCGGACATGCTGGACCTGCTCCCGCGCCTGGCGGCGGTGGCCGAGCGGGCCCGCGCGGCGGACATGACGATCAACGCGGGCAACAACCTGGGCTATTTCGGTCCCTACGAGCACCTGATCCGGCTCGAGCACTGGAAGGGCTGCGCGGCGGGACGGCACGTGCTCGGCATCGAGAGCAACGGCGACGTCAAGGGCTGCCCCTCGCTCCCGAGCGCGCCCTACGTGGGCGGCAACCTGCGGCGCCAGTCCCTGCGCGAGATCTGGGAGCAGAGCGCCGAGCTGGCCTTCGCCCGGGAGCGGGAGACCGAGGAGCTCTGGGGCTACTGCGCCCGCTGCTACTACGCGCCGGACTGCAAGGGCGGCTGTTCCTGGACCTCGCATGCGCTGCTGGGGCGCCGCGGGAACATGCCCTACTGCCACCACCGGGCGATGGAGCTTCAGCGCGAGGGCCGGCGCGAGCGCCTGGTGCGGGTGGAGGCGGCGCCGGGCCAGCCCTTCGACATGGGGCGCTTCGAGCTGGTCGAGGAGCCCTGGTCGGAGACGGGGTCCTGAGCCCCGCGGCCCGGCGGTCATCGCCTGTTATCGATCCATTGTGCCAGTGAGACGGCCTCTCGGCGCGGATCGGCCACGAATGACCGATCGTTGACGCGCGGGTCTCCAGGGGGCGGGCTACGCTGGGCCTGTGAAATGTCGAGGTCTTCATGCGCCTCTCCCTCGCGCTCGCCGTCGCGCTCTCCCTGGCTCCCCTCACCGCTTGCGAGGGAGGCAAGTCGGAGGCGGAGCCCAACCTCGTGGACAACGACGGGGACGGGTACGCCGCGGAGATCGACTGTGACGACGCGGACCCCGCCCGCTCGCCGGGCGCCGAGGAGCGCTGCAACGACATGGACGACGACTGCGACGGCGAGGCGGACGAGCTCGGCGTCGTGGACGGCCAGACCTGGCATGCCGACCAGGACGGGGACGGGGTAGGCTCCGACGCGGTCACGGCGCTCGCCTGTCTGCAGCCGGAGGGCTGGCTCGCCGAGGGTGGAGACTGCGACGATCTGCGCCCCGAGGTCGGCCCGGGCCAGCCCGAGACCTGCGACGGCCTCGACGACGACTGCGACGGCGAGGTGGACGAGCCCGGCGCCACGGACGGGATGCCCGGCTACTGGGACGGCGACCAGGACAGCTTCGGCGACCCGGAGACGAGCGCGCCGGTGTGCGCGTTCACCGAGGACTGGGTGGCCAACCGACTCGACTGTGACGACACGGACCCGACCGTGTTCAGTGGCGCGCCGGAGTATTGCGACGACATCGACAACGACTGCGACGGAGAGGTGGACATCGACGCGCTGGACGGCAACACCTACTATCGGGACGCGGACGGCGACAATTACGGCGACTCGGAGGACACCATGGTCGCCTGCTCCCGGCCCTCCGGCTACTCCGCGACCGCGCGGGACTGTGACGACACGAGCGCCAGCGTCAAGCCAACGGCCGCCGAGCGTTGCGACGGCGTGGACAACGACTGTGACGGTACGGTAGACGCCGACGCGACCGACGACGAGAAGTGGCTCCAGGACGGCGACGGGGACGGATACGGGGACGACGACAGCGCCACCTGGAGCTGCGACGACCCCTACGGCGACGGCGTCCACACGGGCGGCGACTGCGACGACGACGACGCGGAGGTCCATCCAGGGGTGGAGGAGATCTGGTACGATGGGATCGACCAGGACTGCGCCCAGGACAGCGACTGGGACGCGGACGGCGACGGCTACGTCACGGCCGAGCTGGAGGACGAGGACGAGCCCACCGTGGACCCGGGCACCGGAGAGGTCATCGACGACGGCGCCGACACGGCGGGCGGCGACTGCGACGACGGGGACCCGGATATCCACCCCGACCAGGAGGAGACCTGCGACGGCCTCGATCAGGACTGCGATGACCTGGTGGACGAGGACGCCACGGACACCGAGCGCTGGTACCCCGACGAGGACGAGGACGGCTACGGGGTCAGCGACGGTCGCGTGTACGCCTGCGCGGCGCCCGGCAGGAGCTGGAGCGCGCGGGGGGGCGACTGCGACGACGAGGACGGTGAGGTCCATCCAGGGGTGGAGGAGATCTGGTACGACGGGCTCGACCAGGACTGCCGCGAGGACAGCGACTGGGACGCCGACGCCGACGGCTACGTCACGGCCGATCTGGAGGACGAGGACCAGCCGACCTACGACCCGGGCACCGGGGAGGTCATCGACGACGGCGCCGACACAGAGGGCGGCGACTGCGACGACGATCGCGCCTCCACCCACCCCGGGGCCAGCGAGCGTTGTGACGGCGTCGACCAGGACTGCGACGGCGAGGCCGACGAGGGCGCCACGGACGCCGAGACCTGGTACCTGGACGAGGACGGCGACGGCTATGGATCCGAGCTCGACGCGATCGCGTCCTGCGACCGCCCCTCGAGCGCCTACATCACCACCGGGGACGACTGTGACGACAGCGACATGGAGGTCAACCCGGACGCCGAGGAGATCTGGTACGACGGCTGGGACCAGGACTGCGGCGAGGACAGCGACTGGGACCAGGACGGGGACAACTACGTGACCTCGGATCTCGAGGACGAGAACGAGCGCACCTACGATCCAGGCACCGGCGAGGTCGTCGACAGCGGGAGCAGCACCCGGGGCGGGGACTGCGACGACGAGGACGTCTCCGTCCGTCCGGGCATCACCGAGCGCTGCGACGGCGTGGACAACGACTGCGACGGCGAGGTGGACTCCGACGCGCCCACCGCCGACACCTACTACCTCGATGAGGACGGCGACGGATACGGTCTCGACGAGACCGCGGACACGCGCTGCAGCGCTCCGGGCGCCGGCTACACGGACGATGGCGGGGACTGCGACGACGGGGACGCCGCCGTGAACCCGGGCGAGGACGAGATCTGCGGCGGCACCGACGGGCTGGACAACGACTGCGACGGGCACACCGACTTGGCGTGTGACACCGGCTGGGTTCGGTATACTCATGGATCTAGTGATGATCCGACCGAGTTCGAGTGTGATCTGTACTGGGACACCACCTGGGCCCTCTCGGCGGAGACCTGTGACGACTGCGACTGGACCTTCGAGGTCACGCTGACCTACGACGCGGACGCCAGCGACAACACGGGCGGCTGCGTGGACGAGGGCGACGCCGATCTGAGCTGGGTGTTCGGGCTCGCCGAGTATGTGCGGCGGGTCGACAAGCTCTACCAGCTCGGGGACGACGGGAGCTGGACGGCCTGGGACGACGCGGTGCTCGACTCCAGCACGGGGCGGCTCAGCTTCAACGACGGGACCTGGCTCGATGACATCGGCGTGACCTATGAGACCGACTACTGGCAGGGCTCGGCCGAGCTCTACGAGCTGACGAGGTGACCATGCGCGCGTGGATGGCCAGCCTGCTCCTGCTCACGCTCGCCGCCTGCGGCGGCAAGGGCAATCCCCTCGCCCACGACATGGACGGGGACGGCTACCCCGACGAGGAGGACTGCGACGCGGAGAGCGCGGGCGTCCACCCCGACGCCGAGGAGCGCTGCAACGGCCTGGACGACGACTGCGACGGCGAGACGGACGAGATCGGCGCGGTGGACGGGCTCTGGGGGGTGCTCGACCCCGACGGGGACGGCGTGGGCAGCGGTGATCCAGTCCAGTTCTGCGCCGGGGCGGAGGGCGTGAGCTTCAACGGCGGGGACTGCGACGAGAGCGACCCCGCGATCTCGCCGCTGGCCGAGGAGCGCTGCGACGGCCTGGACAACGACTGCGACGGCGAGGCGGACGAGGCGGGCGCGGTGGACGGCGAGCCCTGGCCCACCGACAGCGACGGCGACGGCTACGGGCACCCCATCAACACCAGCCTGGCCTGCGGGCCCGGGGACGGCGTCGCGGAGAGCGCGGACGACTGCGACGACGCCGACCCCCTGCGCAACCCCGGGCGCGCGGAGGTCTGCCTGAACGAGCAGGACGACGACTGCGACGGCGTGGTGGACGAGACCGATGACCCGAACACGCCGGTCTGGTACGCGGACCTCGACGGCGACGGCTACGGCGGCTCGGACGAGACGATCAGCCAGTGCGCGGCGCCCACCGGCTACCTGGCCACGGCCGCCGACTGCGACGACACGGACCCGGAGGTCCACCCCGGCGGCGGGGACGACGACGCGGACGACATCGACAACGACTGCGACGGTGAGATCGACGAGCGCGGAGACGCGGACGGCGAGGGGGAGATCACCTGGACCGTGGAGACGAGCAGCGGGCGCACGACCATCTGCCGGCTGGTCTGGGACGCGCGCTGGGAGGAGGTCTACCCACCCCCCTTCGGCAACTACGCCTGGACCGCCGCGCAGACCTTCGACGCGCGAGCCTCCGACGACGCCTTGTCCTGCGAACACGAGCTGAACGGCGAGGACTTCACCTGGACCCTGGCCTTCACCTGGAGCACCTACGGCTACGATCCGGAGAGCCTGTGGATCCGAGATTCGGTCGGCCTCTGGTTGCCCTTGTTCGGCGCTTCGCTTCGCCGCAACCACGACGAGGTCACCTTCTCGTCCACGACGGAGGAGGAGGGCCGCGCCTACATCTTCGAGGGCGACATCGACATCCCGGGGCTGTAATGCACTAGGTCGTCTAGTTGGTCGCGCGCCCTGCTCCTCCGGCCCCGCCCACGTTATCAAGGGCCTCCCGCTGCAGAGGCGCCCGTGATCGCCCCCCCTCCCGAGGCCCGCTACACACGACCGGCGCTGCGGCCGAACGGCTCGCCCCTGGTCAAGGCGCTGCGCCGCCTCGTGATGACGCCGCTGCTGATCGCGGTGTTCATCCTCGTGGTAGGCGGGTCGCCGCTGTGGGCCGCGCTCACGCTGGGCTTCGACCTCGCCCGCGAGGGTGTCCGCTCGCGAAGGCTGGCCACCACCCGCGCCTTTGGCTTCCTGGTCCTCTTCCTGATCAGCGATCTGGTCGGCTGGGTGGGCGGGATGCTGGTCACGCCGCTCCTGCTCACCGAGGCGGGCCGCGCGCGCTGGCTGGCCGCCAACCACGCGCTCGCCTGGGCCTGGGGCGACCGCATGCTCCGCTGGACGCTGCGCATCTTCTCGATGAAGCCGTCCATCGAGGGCGAGGAGGTGTTCGCCTCGCGCGGCCCCTTCCTGCTCTTCGCGCGGCACGCCAGCGGCGGGGACGTGGTGCTTCCGCTGGCCTTCGCCGGGGCGCGACATGGGCTCGGCGTGCGCATCGTGCTGAAGCGCGAGCTGCTCTTCGACCCGGGCATCGAGCTGGTCTGCGGACGCCTGCCCTGCGCCTTCGTGCGTCGCGGCGCCAGCGATCCCGCGAGCGAGGTCGAGGAGATCTGCAAGCTGGCCCACGATCTCGGCCCCGACGAGTGCGTGGCCATCTTCCCCGAGGGCACCCGCTTCGGCGCGCAGAAGCGCGCCCGCCTGCTGGAGCGCCTGTCCGAGAAGGGCGACACCCTGGCCCTCTCCCGCGCCCGCGCGCTGGAGCGCACCCTGCCCCCCCGACCCGGCGCCCTGGCCCTGCTGGAGCGGAACCCGCACCTGGACGTCGTGTTCCTGGCCCACGTCGGCTACGAGGGCGCCGCCGACTGGGGCGAGGTCTGGCGCGGCGCGCTGGCCCACAAGGACCTCAAGATCCGCTTCTGGCGCGTCCCCGCCAGCGAGATCCCCCGCGGCCCCGGCGAGGTGGAGCGCTGGCTCCACGACCAGTGGCTCAACATGGACCGCTGGATCCGCGAGAACGGTTGACAGTCCAGATTCGTCGGCCGCGCCCTGCGCGCCCGACGATCTGCTGCCTTTCCAGGGGGGGAACCCTCCTACGAGGGTCCCCCCCCTTCGGCTGGCCGCTCTTTGCGCGCGCGCCCAGCCTGCCCCCCCTCCCGCAGTCAAGTAGACCGTGATTCGAAGATCAGGGTAACAGTCCTCCCCCTCGCGGCACTTCGACTTTCGCTGCAATAGTCCTCTCTTCGAGGGCGTATCTCCGCCCTACCCTCTCCACTGAGGCTCCCGATGCGCCGATGGCGGATGCTCCTGCCCCTCGCCTTCCTTGTCGCCTGCCAGATGCAGATGGAGGGTCCCCCGGGCGGGATGCCCGGAGAGAAGGCCGAGGTGGACGATCGCGTGCTGGTGGAGGTCGCCCCCGCCGGGCCGGGTGAGGTGGCGGACACCCTCGTCACCACCGGCCTGCTGGAGAGCGAGCGGCAGGCGGACCTCATCCCCGAGGCCAGCGGTCTGGTCACGCAGATCCTGGTGGAGGAGGGCGACGCGGTCCGGTCCGGTCAGCTGCTCGCCGTGCTGGCCAACCCGAGCCTGGAGGGCGCCGCCCAGCGCGCCACCCTCGAGCTCGAGCGCGCCCGCCAGGACAAGGCCCGCGCCGACCGCCTGCACCAGCAGGGCGCCCTCTCCGACGCCGAGCATGCCGCCGCCCTCCAGGCCCTGGAGCTCGCCGAGACCAGCGCCCGCGAGGCCAGCCGCACCCGCGGCTTCACCCGCCTGGAGGCCCCCTTCGACGGGGTCGTATCGCTCCGCGATCTGCGCATCGGCGAGCTGGCCGGCGGGCGCCGCGCCTTCCAGGTCGTCGATCTCAGCCGCCTGCGCGTCGTCGTGCAGCTCCCGGAGAAGGATCTGGCCCGGGTGAGCGCCGGCCAGCCCGCCACGCTCGAGGGCGCCTACGACGCCAGCGCCACCGCGAGCGGCCACGTCCTGCGCGTCTCCCCCGTGGTCGATCCCGCCACCGGCACCGCCCGCGTCACCGTCGCCGTGGATCCTGCCTCTTCGGAGTCCGGCGAGACCACCCTCCGCCCCGGCCAGTTCACCCGCGTCCGCGTCGAGGTGGATCGCCGATCCGGCGTGCTGACCATCCCCCGCGCCGCCCTGGTCTGGGAGGACGGCGAGCCCATCGCCTTCCGCGTGGAGGACGCCCCGCCCGAGGAGGAGAAGGAGGACGGGGCCGACAAGGGCGCCGAGGCCGGCTTCCAGATGCCCGAATTCCTGGCCAGCCTCCTCGGCGAGGAGGAGAAGAAGGACGAAGAGGAGGGCCCCACCTACCCGCGCCGCGTGGCGAAGAAGGTGCGGCTGGAGATCGGCTACGCCGACCGCGACCGCGTGGAGGTGCGCGACGGGCTCGCGGCCCAGGACCCCGTCATCACCGTGGGCACCGACGGCCTGCGGGACGGCGCCGCCGTGCGCCTGCCCGAGGACCCGCCGCCCAAGAAGAAGGAGAAGGACGAGGACAAGAAGGAGGGTGAGGGCGGCGAGGAAGGGAAGGGCTCGTGAGCTTTTACGCCGCCCTCGTCCGCCGCCCCGTCACCGTGATCATGCTGGCCATCGCGGCCGCGGTCTTCGGGATGGTCAGCTACCGGCGCCTGCCGCTCACGCTGATGCCGGACCTCAGCTACCCGACCATCACCGTGCGCACCGAGCTGCCCGGCGCCGCCCCCGAGGAGGTGGAGGCCCAGGTCGCGCGCCCGGTGGAGGAGGCCCTGGCCACCACCGAGGGCCTGGTGCGCATCGAGAGCCGCTCCCGCGCGGGCGTGGCCGACGTCGTGCTCCAGCTCGGCTGGGGCGTGAGCCTGGACCGCGCCAGCCAGGACATCCGCGAGCGCCTCCAGACCACCTTTCTGCCCGACGACGCCGAGCGCCCCCTCATCCTGCGCTACGACCCCAGCCTGGACCCCATCCTGCGCATCGCGCTCTCCTGGGATCCCGAGAGCCCCGACGCCCCGCGCGGAGACGAGGCCGAGCTCGAGCTGCGCCGCGTCGCCGAGACCGAGCTCAAGCGCCGCCTGGAGGCCATGGACGGCGTCGCGGCCGTGCGCGTGCGCGGCGGGCTCACCCGTCAGGTGCGCGTGGAGGCGCGCGAGGACTGGCTGGCGGCCCGCGGGGTCACGCTCGACCAGCTCGTCAGCGTGCTGGGCGCGGAGAACGTCAACCTGCCCGGCGGCTCCATCTTCCAGGGCCAGCAGGAGTACCTGGTCCGCACGCTCGGCGAGGTGCGCTCGCTCGAGGAGATCGCCGACCTGGCCATCGTGCGCGCCGACGGCGTGCGCGTGCCGGTGCGCGAGGTGGCCCGCGTGGTGGACGGCCACGAGGATCGCGAGGTTCAGAGCGCGCTGGATGGGCAGATCGCGGTGGAGCTGGAGGTCATGAAGACCGCCGACGCCAACATCGTGCGCGTGGCCCGCGCGCTCAAGGAGCGCCTGGAGGCCCCCCCGGGCGTGAAGCTCACCGTGCTGGACGACCAGAGCGCGTTCATCGAGAGCGCGCTGGACAACCTGGGCGGCGCCCTCTGGCAGGGCGCGCTGCTGAGCGTGGCCGTCATCTGGCTCTTCCTGCGGAACTGGCGGGCGACGCTGATCATCAGCGCCTCCATCCCGCTCAGCCTCGTGCTGACCTTCGCCCCGCTCTACATGGGCGGGGTCAGCCTGAACCTCATGAGCCTGGGCGGGCTGGCGCTGGGCGTCGGCATGATCGTGGACAACTCCATCGTCGTGCTGGAGTCCATCCAGGTCTACGTGGACCGGGGCATGAGCCGCCTGGAGGCCGCCGAGCGCGGCACCCGCGAGGTCGCCGCGGCGGTGGCGGCCAGCACGCTGACCACCGTGGGCGTCTTCCTGCCCATCGCCTTCGTCGAGGGCGTGGCGGGTCAGGTCTTCGGAGACCTGAGCCTGGCCGTGGTCTTCTCCATCAGCGCGAGCCTCGTCGTCGCCCTGCTCTTCGTGCCCGTGCTGGCCGCCCGGGACCCGAAGGTGGAGGAGGAGCGCGGGCGGATCCAGGATATTTCGACGGGTGGGAAATTCGCAAGCGTCGCGGAGTTGCGCGCCGCCTGGGCCCAGGGGGAGGGCTGGCGGCGGCGGATCAACCGCCTCTACGCCCTGATGCGCTTCGTGCTGGCCTTCACCGCCGATCTGTGGGGCCTCCTGCTCTCGGCGCTCAGCGCGGTGGTGGTGCGCGGGCTGCTCGGGCTGCTGCGCCTGCTCTGGCGCCCCGTGGGGAGGGTGGCCGATCTGGCCGCCATGCACTTCAACACCTGGTACGCGCGCCGCGCGGAGGGCTACAGCCGCCTGCTCTCGGCCGCGCTGCGGCGCCCGGGTCGCCTGCTCTCGGGCGTCACCCTCGCCGTCGCGCTCTCGGTCCTGCTGGGGCTGGGGCTCGGGCAGGCGCTGATCCCCGAGCTGCACCAGAGCCGCTTCACGGTGGACCTCTCCCTGCCCGTGGGCACCCCGCTGGGGCGCACGATCACCATGAGCGACGAGGCGGTCTCCCGCCTCCGCGAGATCGAGGGCGTACGCTCGGTCCACGCCACGGTGGGCACGGAGCGCCGCGTGGACAGCCGACCGGACGCGGGCGAGCACACGGCGCGGCTCTCGGTGCAGCTCGAGGCCGGGGGCGACCCGGAGGCGCTGGAGCGGCGGGTGACCGAGCAGGCGCGCGCGGCCCTGGCCCCGCTGGCCGAGGAGGGGATGGAGGCCCGGATCTCCCGGCCCAACCTGTTCTCCTTCCAGACCCCGCTGGAGCTGGTGATCTACGCCCAGGACCTGGACACGCTGCGCGAGGCCAGCGCCCGCGCCGTGGCCGCGCTCTCGCCCCTGCCCGGGCTCCGCGACCTGCGCTCCTCGCTGGTGCCCGGCTACCCGGAGGTGCGGGTGCGCTACGACCGCGACCTGCTGCAGCGCTTCGGGCTCACCACGGGCGACGCGGCGGAGCGGGTGCGGGCGCGGCTTCAGGGGCAGCGGGCCAGCCGGGTCTCGCGCGGCGAGGGCCGGGTGGACCTGGTGGTGCGGCTCTCCGAGGACGACCGGCGCGCGCTGGGCGACCTGGGGCGCATCAACATCAACCCGGCCGTGAACCCCGTCATCCCGCTGTCGGCGGTGGCGAGCTTCGAGGAGGGCGTGGGCCCCAGCGAGGTGCGGCGCATCGACCAGCGGCGGGCGGTGGTGGTCTCCGCGGAGACCTCGGGCCTGGCGCTCTCGGCGCAGGCGGAGGCCGCGCGGCGGGCGCTGTCGGAGGTGGACCTGGGCGCGGACTGGGAGATCGCCGGGCAGGACCTGGAGATGCGCCGCAGCCTCCAGAGCCTCGGCTTCGCGCTGCTGCTGGCCACCTTCCTGGTCTACGTGGTCATGGCCGCCACCTTCGAGAGCGTCATCCAGCCCCTCGTGCTGCTGCTCACGCTCCCGCTGGCCGTGCTGGGCGTCACCCCGCTGCTGTGGGTCACCGGCACGCCGGTCAGCGTGGTCGTGCTGATCGGCGCCATCGTGCTGGCGGGGGTGGTGGTGAACAACGGCATCGTGCTGGTGGACTGCGTCAACCGCCTGCGCGAGGAGGGCGTGCCGCGGATCGAGGCCATCGAGCAGGCGGCCAGCCTGCGCCTGCGCCCCATCCTGATCACGGCGCTGACCACGATCATCGGCGTGGTCCCGCTGGCGCTGGGGCTGGGGGACGGCTCGGAGATCCAGCAGCCGCTCGCGCTCACCATCATGGGCGGGCTCACCAGCTCGACCTTCCTGACCCTCTTCGTGATCCCCGTGGTCTATGAGCGCGTGACGGCCCGGCAGGAGCGGGCCCGGCAGGAGGCGACCCCGTGATCGCGCTCCTGGTCCGCTTCTCCGTCACCCGGCCGGTCACGGTGCTGATGGGCTTCCTGGCCCTGTGCGTGCTGGGGGCCATCGCCTGGGCGCGCATCCCGCTCCAGGCCATGCCCGAGGGCTTCGTGCTGCCCAACCTCTGGGTGGGCGTGAGCTACAGCAACGCCACGCCCCAGGAGACCGAGGCCCAGATCACGCGACCGGTGGAGGAGCAGCTCGGCACGCTGGGCGGCCTCAAGTCCATGGGCAGCGAGTCGGACGCGGGCGGGGCCTGGTTCGACCTCGAGTTCAGCCGCGACGTGGACATGGACGCCGCCTACAACGACGTCGTGGACCGCATGGAACGATCCCTGGCGGAGCTGCCCGCCGACGTGGACCGCTACTGGATCTGGCGCTGGAACCCCTCCGATGAGCCCATCGTCTGGGCGGGCGTCTCCCTGCCGCGCACGCTGGAGGACCCCTACTACACGCTCAGCCAGGTCATCCAGAAGCGCATCGAGCGGGTGCCGGGCGTGGGCAAGGTGGAGAGCTGGGGCGAGAGCCCGAGCCGGGTGTCCATCGACCTGGACCAGCAGGAGCTGGTGCGCGACCGGATCTCCATCTACGGGCTGCTGCGCCAGCTGGGGGCGGACAATTTTCAGCTCGCCAGCGGCCGGATCACCGACCGCGGTCGGGTGGTCTACGTGCGCAGCCTCGCCCGCTGGAGCGGCCCCGAGGAGCTGCGGGCCCTGCCGGTGGGCGAGGGCGTGCGGCTGGGCCACGTCGCTGACGTCCGGCTGGCGCCCTACGAGATCCGGGAGATCAACCACATCAACGGCGAGGCCGGATCGGCCCTGGCCGTCTACAAGGAGTCCGGGGCCAACACGGTGCAGACGGCGGAGGCGGTGGACGCCGCCTTCCGCGAGCTGGAGGCGGACCCGCGACTCCAGGGTGCGACCTTCTACACGTTCTTCAGCCAGGGCGATCTCATCCGGGACGCGCTGGACGCCGTCTTCGACAGCGCGCTGCAGGGCGGGCTGTTCGCGGTGCTCATCCTGATGATCTTCCTGCGCAGCGCGCGCCTGACCGCGCTGATCGCCGCCTGCATCCCCTTCTCCACGCTGCTGACGGTCACGGTGCTGTACTTCACGGGCGGATCCCTGAACATCATCTCGCTGATGGGCCTGATGCTCTCGGTGGGCATGGTGGTGGACAACGCCATCGTCGTCGTCGAGAGCATCTACCTGCGCCGCCAGCAGGGGGAGCCCGCGGGCCAGGCCGCCATCGACGGCACCGTGGAGATCGGGCTGGCCATCACCCTGTCCACGCTCACCTCCGTCGTGGTCTTCCTGCCCGTCATCCTGATGTCGGGCGACGCCATGCTCTCCTTCTTCATGGGCGCGCTGGGGCTGCCGGTGGTCTTCGCCCTGCTGGCGAGCCTGCTCGTGGCGCTCGTCTTCACCCCGCTCACCACGACCCTGGTGCGGGAGGGCGGGCTGGCCGAGGAGCCGGGCTGGAGCCGCCGGCTGACGCGCGCCTACGAGCGCAGCCTGAGCTGGGTGCTGGCGCGGCGCTCGGACGCGGGCTTCGGCGTGTTCGCGCTCCTGATGCTCACGATGGTCATCCCCGCCCGGGGCGTGAGCTGCGAGGACCAGGCCGAGGGCAACCTCAACGACTTCGTCCTGCGCTACACCCTCCCCAGCACGATGAGCGCCGACGAGAAGCTGGCGATCGTCGAGCAGGTCGAGGACTTCGTGGACGAGAACCGGGATCGTTGGGGGGTCAAGGTCCACCGCAGCCGGGTCGGCGAGAGCTCGTCCCGTGGGCGAACCTGGGTCACCCTCTCCGAGGAGCCGCCGGAGGGCGCCCTGGCTCGCGAGGAGGTGCTGGAGGACGCCAAGGAGAAGCTGCCGGACATCCCGGGCGTGGAGATCACGGTGGGGCGCTCGGAGGGCTCCGACGAGAGCAGCACCATCGGCCTCGCCCTGCGCGGCGAGGACACCGAGACCCTGCGCGGGCTGGGCGAGGAGGTGCGGCGGCGCCTGGGGACGGTCCCGGGGGTGCTGGCCGTCCACGCCGACGTGGAGAGCGGCGGGGCGCAGGAGGTGCGACTGCGGGTGGATCGCGAGGCGGCCTCGAAGAGCGGGCTGGACGCCACGCGCGTCGGGCAGACGGTGGGCTTCGCGCTCCGCGGCGCGCCGCTCTCCCCCCTGGTGGGCGAGGAGCGGGAGATCGAGGTCAAGGCGGCGCTGCGCGAGGCGGAGCACACCGAGCTCGGCGCGCTGCTGGACCTGCCGGTGGGCCTGGGGGCGGGCGGGCTCACCCCGCTGCGCTCGGTGGTGCGGCCGGAGATCGGGCCGGGCATGGCCGGGATCCGCCGCGAGGCGCGGGTGACGGCCTGGCCGATGACCGTGGAGCTGGACCCCAAGGCCGACCAGGGCGAGGTGCGGGCGGCGGTGGGGGCGCTGATGGAGGGGCTCGCGCTGCCGCAGGGCTACGGCTGGGACTGGGGTTTCCGCGATCGTGATCGGGAGGTGGACGACGAGGCACTGCTCCTGGCGATGGGGCTCAGCGTCGTCTTCGTCTTCGTGATCATGGGGGTGCTCTTCGAGAGCTTCCTCCTGCCGCTGGCCATCCTCACCACCATCCCCATGGCGCTGTGCGGGGTCTTCTGGACCCTGCACCTGACGGGGACGCCGCTGGACGTCATGGGCAGCATCGGGCTCATCGTGCTGGTGGGCGTGGTGGTGAACAACGGCATCGTGCTGCTCGACCAGGTCACGCAGCGCCGGCACCAGGGGCTCTCCCGCACGGAGGCCCTGGTGGAGGCGGGCGGGCGCCGGCTGCGGCCCATCCTGATGACGGCGCTGACGACCATCGTGGGCATCCTGCCCATGGCGATGGGCAGCGAGAGCCTGGTGGGCATCCCCTACGCGCCGCTCGGGCGGGTGGTCGCGGGGGGGATGGTCGCCGGCACGCTGCTCACGCTCTTCTTCCTTCCCTACCTGTACGCCGTCCTGGACGATATGCGGGACAGCGGCCGTCGCTGGCTCGCCTGGGTGGCGGGCCAAGGGCGCGGTGACGTCGGGAGCGTCGGATGACTACAGTGCTGCTCACGCTCGTGCAGGCCGCGCAGGCCCAGGGGCTCACGCTCTCCTACGCCGACGCGCTGGACCGCGCGCTTCACGCGAACCCCGACCTGGCCGGGGCGGGCCTGGACCTGGACGCGGCGGAGGGCGCGCTGCTGGCCGCCCGCGGGGTCTTCGAGCCCACGCTGGACGGCTCGCTGGGGCTGCGCTCGTCCACCAGCGAGGGCACGGCGCAATTCGGTGAATATTCGGCCGAGACGCGCGTCCAATACGACTCGGCCACGCTGTCCTGGCTGGCGCCCACCGGCACGACGCTGGGGCTGGGCTGGTCGCACGACAAGAGCAACTTCAAGTACGTGATCGACACCTTCGACAGCGAGCTGGAGGACGGTCAGGTCTCCACGCGGCTGGAGGCCTCGGTGAGCCAGGCCCTGCTGCAGGGCTGGCGGATGTCCTACAACCTCCAGGGCGTGCGGCAGGCCCGCCAGAGCCGGGACGCCGCCGAGGCCAGCCTGGAGGCCACCCGCCAGCAGACCCTGGCCGACACCGCGGGCGCCTACTGGACCCTGTGGGCCGCGCGCCGGCAGGTGGGGGTGCTGAACCAGAGCCTGGACGTGGCCCGCGAGGAGCAGCGCGTGGTGCGGGCGCGGGTGGAGGCCGGGGCGCTGGCGCAGGTCGAGCAGCTCCGGGTGGACGCCCTGGTCGTGCAGGCGGAGAGCGATCTGGTCAGCGCCCGCAACGCGGAGCGCGCCGCCGCCGACAGCCTTCTCGTGCTGCTGGGCGAGGAGCCGGGCCAGGACGTCGCGCTGGCCAGCGACCCCGCCGATCCCGCGCCCGTCGCCCTCGACGAGGACGCGCTGGTCCGCACCGCCCTGGAGAACAACCCCACCCTGGCCGCCCTCGCCCTCGCCGAGGCCCAGGCCGGCGAGGATCTCACCAACGCCCGCCACGCCCGCCTGCCCGAGCTCTACGCGAGCGGCAGCTACGCGCTCAACGGCTACGAGGCCACGTTCTCGGAGGCCGTGGGCGAGCTGACCAGCGCCGCCCTGCCCGAGTGGGGCGTGGGGCTGACGGTGTCGGTGCCGCTGGGCAACAAGGTGGACCGCGGATCCCTCCTGGCCAGCCAGGCCAGCGCGACCAGCGCCCGCCTGGACCGCGAGAGCTACGCCCGCGCGCTCTCCGCCAGCGTCCGCGCGAGCGCCCGCGCCATCGAGACCGCCCGCGCGAAGCTCGGCCTCGCCAGCGCCAACCTCGCCCTCGCCGAGCAGACACTGGCCGCCGAGCGCGCCCTCCAGGAGGTCGGCCGCGCGGTGCAGAAGGACGTGCTGGAGGCGATTCAGGGGCTGGAGGCGGCCCGCGCGACCCTGGAGAGCGCGCGGGCGGACTACGCGATGGCGATCGTGGAGCTGGAGCGGTTGAAGGGGAGTCTCTGAACTTGGGGGAGCGATGGAGAAGAAGGTGATGGTGCGACGTGAGCTCGCGAAGGAGGTGATCGCGAGCGGGGAGGTCGCGCTCGCGAAGGTGATGGCGGGCGGCGACGAGAACGCGCTCAAGGACTGGAAGCTCGGGGCGCTCCGGGTCTTCTCGGAGGAGGAGTTCCTTCAGCTCAGCGCTTTGAAGGAGCTGATGAGCAGGTATCTCAAGCTCGCCGAGCCTCCCCGACCGCTCTGCGTGGCGGTCTTCGGCCAGCCCGGCGCGGGGAAGTCCTTCGGCGTGGAGCAGATCTACCTGGCCCTGAAGGCCGAGCACCCGACGCTCCTGCCGCTGGATTGGAAGATGACGACCTCCATCAACCTCACGCAGGTGGGCTCCCCTGAGGAGCTCGCGTGTCGCCTGGAGCCGGAGAGCGTCGAGGTTCGCAAAGAGAAGAAAGACCCCATGGAGCGCGTCCCCTTCGTCTTCTTCGACGAGTTCGACGCACCCCTGAGAGGGCGACCGCTGGGCTGGCTCTCCTTCCTGCTGGCGCCTATGCAGGATGGGACCTTCCTCTCCAAAGGCGAGGTCCGCACGCTGAAGCGCGCCATCTACGTTTTTGCCGGCGGCACGGTGCACACCATGGAGAGCTTCGCAGAGCGCGAGGACGCGGACTTCCGCGCGGCCAAGGGCCCGGACTTCGTCTCGCGCTTGCGGGGGCACCTCAATGTGCTCGGCCCCAACCACACGCAGGAGCGCGATCTGAGGCGCGCGCTCCTCATCCGGGAGGGGTGCGAGCGCGTCGAACGGGCACGCCTGGGCGAGGAGAACTGTAAGACGCCGCGCAAGCCCATGCGGGCCCTCGACCCGGCGCTGGTCGACGCGCTCCTGAACGTCGGCCGCTTCCGCCACGGGGCCCGCTCGATCCACGCGATCCTCGAGATGGCGGCTGCAGGCGCTTCTCCTGATGTCCCTCTTCAGCGTGAGCACCTCCCGAGCGACCACCTCCTCGACCAGCACGCCGACCTCGGACCCCTGACGCCCGGAAACATCGGCGGGCTCATCGCCATGAGCGGCGGCGGAGACCGTGACAGCTCTTCGGCCAGGGACCGGGTGTGGCGCGGGCTGGCCAGAGAGATCTGGACGCATGGGGGCGCCATCGCCTACGGCGGACACTCTCAGACCAGCGGTCTGACAGCGCGGCTGAAGGAGGAGCTGCAGACGCTCCCGCGACGCCTGAGCAAGGTGGAGCAACCGCCGGAGCCTGCGCGACTGCATGTCTTCGCCACCCACGAAGACGCTGCGCCCGGCGAGCGCGTCGAGACCGTGCGGATCTCCTCGCTGCCCGGACTGCCCGGCGCATCGGGGCCGGGGATGGACGCGAGCGACTTCACGCTCGCGCGCGCCGAGCAGCTCTTCCGGATGCGCTGGCTGTCCACCTGTCGCGCGCGTGCGCGCGTCGTCCTCTGGGGGAAGGTCAAGGGCTCCTCGGGACGCATGCCCGGTATCCTGGAGGAGGTGGTGCTCAGCCTCGCGCTCGGACAGCCGCTCTACCTGATCGGCGCCTTCGGCGGCGCGACGCGCGTGATCGGCGAGCTGCTTGGCCTCGCCGGGTCGCCCGCCTGGCTGGAGCTCGGATCGGCGCGCGAAGATCTCGCCGCGCAGGTCCGCGCGAGGCCAGAGCTCTTCCGACCCGCGGGCTACGAGCACCTGCCCCTCCTGACCGAGGACGCTGTCGCCTGGCTGCGCGCCTTCGCCATCGGCGGGCCCCGGTGGCCGGAGAACGGCTTGACCTTGAAGGAGAACCGCGAGCTCTTCAATCTCGGCGTCTCGGACCCCACGACGGAGGAGAAGAACGCTGATCGCGTCGTCGAGCTCGTGACGCGCGGTCTGTTGAGGCGGTTCGGCTGAGCGCCGAGTAGGTAGTAGAAGGAGCACTTCATGTGGGTCGTCCGCCCTCTGGGCCTCGTTCTGCCTGGTCTTCTCGCTGCCTGTGCCGAGCCCGAACCTTGCGCCGAGCGCGACTCCTGCCTCCCTGCGGACGAAGAGATGGGGACAGAGACAGGATTCAGGCCAGACACGGCTCACGAGACCGGGGAGACCGCCGACCTCCCTCACTCCGGCGAGACCGCGGAGACCGGCGACACCAGCGCCCCGCCCTGCGATCGGTCCGGGGTCCTGATCTACGGGCCCACGGACATGGCCGGCGCGACGCTGCTGGAGGACGCGGGCTTCACGGTGACGGTCTGGGACGCCGACGCCTGGGAGGCGGCCACCCCCGAGGACTTCGCCCGCTTCGCGCTCATCGTCGTGGGCGAGCAGAGCTGCGACGGGCCGGACACCATGGGCGAGCTCGACGCGCTGGTGGCCACGGGCCACATCTGGGGCCCTGTCGTGGACGGGCGCGTGCTGATCGCGGGCCTCGATCTGCAGTGCCACATCACGGACTTCGAGCACACGGGCGGCGGGGACGAGACGGTGCCGCCGCTGCTGTGGGACAACGCCGTCTCCTGGCTCTCGGAGGTCTGCGCCACCAGCGCCATGTTCGCCACGGCCTGGGGGCGTCGGGGCGGCGACCACCTGGACGTCTTCGGCGACATCACCGAGATCGGGCGGCGAGGGGACACGGTGGAGATCCTGGAGCCGGACCACGCGCTGTTCGCGGGCGTCGCCTCGGGCGGGCTGGACGGCTGGGGCAGCACCTACCACTCGGTCTACCCGGCCTGGCCGGACAGCTTCACGGTGCTCGCGTCCAGCGTGGAGGGGGAGCCGGTGATCCTGGCGCGCGGAGAGCTCGCGGAGGAGGCTACCTCTCCTTAGGGGCGGCGCGGGCGGCCTCCACCACCGCGGGCAGCGTCGCCTCCACGATGGCCCGGTGCCCGCCCAGGCCCGGGTGGACCGGCAGGCGCCCGCGGGCCTCCCAGGCCGCCTCCTCGTCGGGGAGCGTCTCCGGGTCGTGCTGGGCCCAGATCCCGCGCAGGTCCACCCAGCGGTGCCCGCCCGCGCGCAGGGCCTCGGCCAGCCAGCCCTGGTCATAGGAGAGCCAGTCGCAGTCGCTCCAGGAGGGGTCGCCCGCGGCGCAGCGCTCGATGCCGGCCGGCGGGACCAGCGCGAAGAGCACCTCGGCCCCCTGCTCCCGGGCGCGGGCCTCCAGGAGATCCCAGGCCCGCTCGAGGTCGGCGCGACCCTCGTCGTCGAGCGCGCGGATGGGCTCGGCCCCCCCGAGCCGGCTCACCTGGGCGAACCAGACGCGGTTGGCCAGCCAGGACCGGCGCGCCAGCCAGGCCAGCGCCCCCGGCGCGAGATCGGGCCGGGCGACCACCCCGCCCTCCAGCAGCAGGAGGGCGCGCTGCTCCAGGTCGTCGGCGAAGACCTGCACCACGATCAGGTCCGGCTTGGAGCGCGCCAGGAGGATGTGCAGGTCCTGCAGGATCTCGCAGTAGCCGAGCCCGCCCCCGCCGACCGTCGTGAGCTGCACGCGCCGCCCGAGGGCCTCGGCCGCGCCCCGCGCCAGCCCGTGCGGCCAGGCCCGGTCCGGCCCCACCCCCCAGCCCGCCACCAGCGAGTCCCCCGCCACCCACAGGCGCAGGGCGGAGGGGTCCGGCCCCATCCCGGCCGGCGCGTAGGTGGCGCTCCGCTGCCGGTAATGGAGGCGCTGCTGGTCCGGGGCCGGCACGCAGCCGGCCTCCCGGCGCGCTGGATCGCTCCAGCGCATGAACTCGCCCACCTCGCGCGTGTCGCTCCGGGCCAGCGCCTCCAGGCTCGGCAGCGTGGGGTGCGCCGCGCGCAGGGCGAGCTCCGCCCCGCCGAGCCCGAGCCCGAGCCCGGCCAGCGCCAGCGCGATCTTTCCGAGGGTGGCCTTAGTCAATCCGAGCCCGCGTCAGCTCGAGCGCCTCTTCCACCCAGCCGGTGTCCGCGTCGTAGCCGACGACGAAGTCCACCCCGGTCCCCACGGGCCCGGTCATCACCGAGATGAACTCGTCCTCGGTCAGCGTGTCCGTGGGGAGCCCGTCCACCTCCAGGATCACGTCGCCCTCCGACAGCCCCATGGCCTCCGCCGGCGAGCCCGGCCAGACCTGCGTGACCATCATGCCCTCCTCCACCTCCTCGAAGCCCACGCCCAGCCCGCCGGTCTGCTCGCGCGGGACCACCAGCTCGAGCTGGACCAGCCCGCCGGAGAGCTCCACCTCCTCGGCGTCCGACCAGGCGAAGAGCCGGCCGTCGGGGCGACCCACGCGGAGCGTACACGCGCGCTCCAGGGTCTCGGCGCTGACCCAGGGGCCCTCGTAGGTGTAGCGGGAGATCCGGCAGTCCCGGCTCATCAGCAGCAGGGGCTCGCGCACGGGGGAGCCGTCCGGGTAGGTGACGTAGATCGCGAGTCGAGAGAGCGGGAGCTCGGGGTCGGCGCTGTCCACCTCCCCGAGCAGGGCGAGCGGGGCCTCCTCGGGGGGCGGCGCCTCGGGCGCCTCGGTGGGCGCGGGCGGATCTGTGCGGGTGACCCGGGTCTTCGGCGCGCGGCGCGGCGCGGGGTGGGCGCGGACCACGGGGTGCCGGGCCTCCTCCCGCGGCCAGCCTGCCCAGAGGGCGAGCCCCCCGAGCAGGAGCAGCGCGAGCGCCGCGATCACCCAGGTCCTGCGCCGCATCTCACCCTCAGTAGGAGAGGTAGAACAGGAAGTAGCACATCTCCTGGTTGGTGCCCTCGCCCCACTCGATGTCCTGGGGAGGATCGTTGTACTGGTCCGGGTTGTCCGCCGAGTTGTCCCACCAGCAGGAGCCGGCGAGCGTGTCGCCCTGGCTCAGCACCGCGGGCTCGTCGTACATGTAGAAGGCCTGGTGGTGGAAGTCCCAGTCGCCGCGCACCAGACAGTCGGTGCTGCCGTCGCTCTTCTCCAGGTTCGCCTCGTAGCGCGTGCCCAGCAGGTGCTGATGCGGGAACACGCCGTAGAGCGTGATGTCCAGATCATAGGTCCAGGGCAGCTCCGCGTAGACCTCGTAGTCGGCCTCGCCCGCGGGGATGGTGAAGTGATCCGGCCCGACGGGGTAGACCTCGATGGTCGCGTCGGGCGCCTCGGTGCTCACGGTCAGCAGGTAGCTCGACTGGTCCGGGTCGGGCGCGCTGTCGCCCTCCCAGAAGTAGTGCATCTGGAGGATGATCTGGTCGCCGGGGGCCAGCTCCATCCCGGTGCCCTCGGGCAGCATGGTCGCGCCCATGCCCGGCGCCCAGGCGTGCAGGATGGTCCAGTCGTCCTCCATCATGGGGTCCCGGCAGACGAAGCCCTCGGAGGGGTCGACGCCGCCGTACTCCGAGCCCGCGTCGCCGTTCTCGTCCTTCATCAGCAGCATGTGGTGGACGACGGCCGTGTTGCCCAGCGAGACGTCGATGCCGCTGATCCAGACGGTCTCGGAGAGCGTGTTCTCCAGCTCCACGCACCAGTACTCGTTGCCGTCGCCGTCCAGCTTGGGCGTGTAGGCGAAGGGCATGGTGAGCGTGACGTCAGGGTCCTCGATGCGCATGACCGAGCCCGGGCCTTCCTGGGCGTCCTCGGGGTCGCCCAGGGCCGCGCCCTCCTCCACCCAGGCTTGTAGCGTGGCGAGCTCACCCGCGTCGACGGTCATCGCGTCGTCGTTGTCGTAGGGCCGGCAGGTGGGATCGGCGGACGGCGGGGGCATCAGGCCCGCCGAGACCATCCCCAGCATGAGGTCGGCGTTGGCCTGGGCGGTGGCCGGATCGGTCAGATCCAGGCCGGCGACGCCGTCCGGGCCGTGGCAGCTGGCGCAGTGCTCGGCGACCAGGGGCTCGACGTCCTCGTACCAGGTGACGTCGGCCGCGGCGCTGTCATCTACGCCAGCGTCCTTTCCAGAGCAGGCGACGAGGAGGAGGGGGGCGAGGCTTCGCATGGCGTCTCCGTGGTGTGGTCCGCCATCCAATCTCGCATCCCCGCCCCTCCCCGTCTACGTCACGGGGCTACTTGCACCAGGACAGCGAGTAGCTGCCCGAGCCGCTGTAGGAGTAGACGCGCACGCGGTAGGTGGCCGAGCTGCTCGAGTAGGTGATGGACTCGGTCGAGGTCGAGCCGGTGCTGCTGGCCACGGTGCTCCAGGAGGAGCCGGACTTCTTCTGCAGGTACAGGTCGAAGTCGGCGCTGCTGGGGCCGGTCAGGCTCACGGTCTGGCTGCTGACCGTGACCGAGGTGCCCGAGCTGGAGGGCTGGTAGCTGCTCTTGCCCTTGCCCGAGAGCGAGCCGGAGTAGCTGGCGGTCGTGCAGGAGGAGCTGCTGGAGGAGCCGCCCACGCCCACCGCCGTCCAGGCGTTGCCCACCTGCGTGTACTGGGTGCTGGAGCTGCCGTACAGGGCCGCGGCCGCGCTCAGCGTCGCCGTGCGGGCGCCGCTGAAGTTCGTGCTGGAGGTCATGTAGCTGGACAGCGCCAGGTACCAGATGTCCGCCGCGTCGTCCGCGCCGATGGCCGTGACCGAGGTGGTGCTCTTGCCGCGGGGGTGGGTGCCGCCCTCGGACAGGAGGTAGAACACCAGGTTGGGCACGCCCGAGCCGTAGTGGACGTCCACGCTGCTGAGGCTGGAGCTGTAGTAGTCGTAGCTGTAGCCGTCGTCCGCCGGGTCGTTCATGTAGCGGAGCGCGTCGCCCGAGGTGCCGGGCGTCCAGGTGTCCTCGCCGATGAGCCAGGTGTCCGTGCTCTCGCCGAGCACGTTGCGCTCGACCATGGCGCCGAAGACGTCGGACATGCTCTCGTTGAGGTGCCCCGGCTCACCCGAGTAGGTCAGGTTGGCCTCGTACTGGGTCACGCCGTGGGCCATCTCGTGGCCGCCCACGTCCAGCACCGTCAGCGAGTTCGAGTAGTAGCCGTCACCGTCGCCATACACCATCATCTCGCCGTCCCAGAAGGCGTTGACGTAGTCGCGGCTGTAGCTGGTGGCGGAGCTGATGAGGCCGGTGCCGTGGCTGGTGATGGCGTCCGGGCCGCCCGCGCCGTCAATGCCGTTGCGGCCGTGCGCGGTGCTGAAGTAGCTCAGCGTGTACTGCGTGACGTAGTGCGCCTCGAGGGCGTTCTTGGCGACCTCGGTGGTGCCCCAGGACGTGCTGGAGTTGCTCGCGTAGTACAGGCTCGTCGTCGTGTTGTTGTAGGTGAAGGTGCCGAAGCCGTCGGCGGTGTCCTCGAGGTAGTACGAGGAGCCGTCCGTGTAGCAGTCCACCGAGACCGTGCCATAGGCGTTCGTCGCGCCCGAGCAGGTCGCCGTCTGGAGGTTCTCGTAGCTCCAGACCAGATCACCCGTGTGCGCGTCGATGAACATGACGGGCATGGTGGTCTGGTGGGTGCCGTCCAGCCGCTTGAGCTGCACGCGCCAGACCAGGTGATCCTGGCCCTCGTGGCGCAGGACGTAAAGGTCCGCCGTGGGGTCCTCCGTCAGCTTGTCCCAGCCGTCGAAGTAGTCCTCGGCCGCGATGTCCATGGCCTCGTCGGCCGAGTAGTCCGGGGTGGTGTCCACCTGGACGCCGTCGAGCATGTCATCGGTGATGCCGAAGAGCTTGCCCTGGGGGGTGAGGTGCACGATGGCCTCGCCGCCGAAGACAGGCACGCCGTTCACGAGCTGCTGCACCTTCGTGTGGGCGAAGCGCAGGTCGTCCACCTTGACGCGCATCGTGCGCAGCTCGCCCACACCCTTGGCCAGCGCCGGCCCGTCGGCGTCGAACAGGCTCTCGTAGGCCAGGTCCTCGGCCAGGACCAGCTCATCCGCAGAACCGTCCTGGAAGAGCTGATCGTCGCCGATCTCCTCTGTGGCGTTGACGCAGCCGGCGACGCCGAGGAACAGGCCGCCGATGAGCACGGCGGGAGAACGGATGTCGAGGTTCATGGTGCAGTCTCCTCTCACGGGGGAATGGACGGACGCTTGCCTGGATCGGTCCGAGATTAGGATAAAGTCTTGGACACGCGAGGGTGTCTTTCAGGTTGTGAATTTCCTGCATGCTCGCCGCTCTAGCCCGCCAGCACGGTATCCTCGCGCGCGAGAAACTCCCGTCACGGATGGTTTCGATCGTGCACCGTGTCGACACCGCGGCGCGCGGGGTGGGCGCGGGCTTGACGAGCCCGGCGGGCACGGCATACACCCCGCCGCGACATACACCCTAGGAGGTCTCATGCGCGCTCGTGCTGCTCTGTTTCTCGCCCTCGGTCTGTTCGTCTCTTCTTCCGCCTTCGCCGGGGACAAGAGCGAGAAGCCCAAGTACCCCACCATCGAGATGACCGGGGTCAAGGAGTTCGACGGCGTCTTCAGCCAGGCCAAGGACATCCACGATCAGCTCCAGACCGCGGAGAACAAGATCACCCAGGCCAACAAGAACCTGGCCACCGCGCTGAACGTGCCGGAGACCACCAGCGTCGACGAGATGCTGGGCGAGCTGAAGAAGCGCGCCAACAACAAGATCTCGGTCGCGCTCGAGGGCGGCAAGCCCCGCCTGAAGCCCAGCGACGCGGTGCCCGAGGACGTGCAGAAGGGCATCGACGCGGTCAACGCCATGGTGGACGACCTGTCGGCCACCATGGACGCGATCAAGGGCCTGCCGCCCCAGGTCACGGAGCTCGTCGAGAAGACCAAGGCCTTCCCCGGCCAGCTCAAGCCCGAGCTGCTCACCAACAACGGGCTCACGGCCAAGGATCTGCCCAAGGTCACCAAGATCATGAACGGGGACATCAAGGCCACCGCCGCCACGCCCGACCGGATCAAGGGCGTGACCGACCAGACGATGAACCTGTTCAACAAGATCCAGGGCACCTTCCAGAACTGAGCAGGCATCGAGCATCGGCAGAATTTTGATCGAAAACATCCACCCCGAGTTCTTGTCAGACAAGGGCTCGAGGTTATGATAGGCTTCGATCAGGGAGGTCGTCGATGCTCGCCGCTGCGCGTCTGGAGCGCCCGAGCCAGCCCACCGCGAGCGCGGCGGGCGGAGGCCAGCCTGAGGTGGAATACCCGCAGTCCGACGGGAAGCCGATGGCTGACAACACGCTCCAGTATGAGTGGATCGTCACGATCAAGGGCGGCCTCGACGCCCTCGTCCCCGACTTCGTCGCCGGGGATCTGCTGTGGTATCCGGTGGAGGGCGATCCCCGGACGGTGCAGGCGCCCGACGTGCTGGTGGCCCTCGGGCGCCCCAAGGGCCACCGCCCCAGCTACAAGCAGTGGGAGGAGGCAGGCGTCGCCCCGCAGGTGGTCTTCGAGGTGCTCTCCCCCAGCAACACGCTGGCCGAGATGCACCGGAAGATGCTCTTCTACCAGCGCTTCGGGGTGGAGGAGTACTACGTGCTGGACCCGGACCGGCGCGCCTGGATGGGCTACCGGCGCACGGGGAGCGATCTGGCCGAGATCCCGGAGATGGACGGCTTCGTGAGCCCGCGGCTCGGGATCCGCTTCGGTCACGAGGGCGAGGAGCCGGCGATCTACGGGCCGGACGGGGCCCGACTCCAGAGCTTCGCCGAGGTCCGGGCGTCCGAGGCCGAGCAGCGCGCCCGCGCCGAGGCTGAGAAGGCCCGCGCCGAGGCGGAGAAGGCCCGCGCCGAGGCGGAGAAAGCCCGCGCCGACGCCCTGGCCGAGCGCCTGCGGGCGCTGGGCGTCGAGGTCTGAGCGCGCCGTGCGCTGGTCTCGCTGGGGTCGCAGCAGCTACGAGCGGGACGAGGATCTCGCGGCCGAGCGCGAGGCCCTGCGACCCTGGGTGGAGCTCTGCCTGCCGGGGGAGGACGCAGAGATCCTGAGCGTCACCAGCAAGACGCGGGTGGACGCGGCCCTGCTCGATCGGGCGCCCTCTGCCCGCCTCGTGATCACGACCACCAGCGGATACGACAACCTGGACCTGGACGAGCTCCGCGCCCGGGGTGTCGCCGCGGCGCGCCTGCCCGAGGCCCGGCGGGACGCGGTGGTGGAGACGACGCTGGCCATGCTGCTGGGCGGGCTGCGCGGGCTCCCGGCCCTGCAGGCGGCGGCGCGGGAGGGGCGCTGGACGCGCGGGGAGCTCCCTGGCTTCGGGCTGCGCAGCGTGGCGGGGCGGCGCGTCGGCGTCGTGGGGCTGGGCGTGATCGGGCGCCGGCTCAGCGAGGTGCTCCTGGCCCTGGGTGCGGAGGTGGTGGGCCAGGATCCGGCGGGGCTCCCCGAGGGGGTGGCGCCGCTCGGGCTCGGGGAGATGCTGGCGACCTGTGACGCGATCACGCTCCACTGTGACCTGAACCCGGACACCCGCGGCCTGCTCTCGGCGGAGCGGTTCGCGTGGGCCCGGCCTGGCCTCGTGCTGGTGAACACGGCGCGCGGGGCGCTGCTGGACCTGGACGCCGCGCTCGCCGCGCTGGAGGCGGGCCGGCTGGGCGCCCTGTGCCTGGACGTCTTCCCGCGGGAGCCCTGGCCCGGGATGGCGCGGACCGCCGAGCTCCCCGGCCTCGTGCTCACGCCGCACGCGGCGGGCTGGCATCTGGACCTGCCCGCTCGACTGCGGGAGGGGCTGGCGCGGGCCGTGAGCGCCTGGGTTCAGGGCCAGGATCTGCCCTGGAGGCTCCCTTGAGCGCGCGCCGCGGCGAGGAGTTGTAGCCCGGCCCGATCGTGACCATAATACAGGCGATCGGAGTCTCCCATGCGCGCGCTTCGCTACGGCGTCCTCACGCTGCTCCTCCTGAACGCCTGTGAAGATGACGCGGTCGTCTCCTTCAGCGACGACGACTGGTCGCTGAAGCCCGACACCGGCGCCGAGGGCGAGGGTGAGGGCGAGGGTGAGGGCGAGGTGAACAGCCGGGACACCGACACGGGCGTCCCGCTGGAGGAGGTGCCCGGCACCGGCGACGACGGCTCGGGCTATGACGGGACGGAGAGCGCGGGACTGTACACGCTCGACCGGGTCATCCCTCTCGACATCACGCTCTCCACCGAGTCGGAGCGCTCGCTCAACGCCGATCCGTACACCTACGTCGAGGCCTCCATCACCATCGACGGCGATACGCTCGACAAGGTCGGGATCCGCATCGGCGGGAAGTACGGTTCGCTGCGCACGCTGACGCAGAAGGCGGGCTTCAAGATCGACCTGGACCGATACGACAACACGCAGAAGTGGCGGGGGCTGGAGCGCCTGGTCGTCAAGAACATGGTGCAGGACTACAGCTTCATGCACGAGTACATCGCGTTTCAGGTCTACGAGGCCCTCGGGGTGCCGGCCCCGCGCGTGGGCTACCTGTGGGTGACGGTCAACGGGGAGGACTTCGGCCTGTACTCGGACGTGGAGGCGCTCGACGACCGCTTCCTGTCGCGCGCCTACGACGACGCGAGCGGGAACTTCTACGACGGCGACTACTGGCTCGCCGAGGACTGGAGCACCTACAAGCTGTTGGACTTCAACGCCTCGACCCAGGATCTCATGGTGCTGGACGAGGGCGAGGACGTCGAGCACGCCGACGTGCACGCGGTGACCGAGGCGCTCATGGCCGCGCAGGCGGGAGGCGACTTCATGACCGAGGTGGGGGCGGTGGTCGACCTGGAGCACCATGTCCGCATGATGGCGGTGGAGTTCTGGGTGGGGCAGTACGACGGCTACTCCAACTACACCAACAACTACCGGGTGTACTTCGACCCCGACGACGGGCTGGCGAAGATCTCGCCCTGGGACCACGACTGGGCCTTCTACGACAGCAACCCGATGACCCCGCAGTACGGCCTCATCTCCAAGGCCTGCTTCCGCGACGAGACCTGCTACGCGCTCTTCCAGGAGGCCGTCGTCGAGCTCTGCGCGGTGCTGCCCACGCTGGACCTCAGCGGGGACATCGACACCGCCACCGAGCTGCTCACGCCCTACATCGAGGCCGACCCGCGCAAGGAGATCGGCGCCTCGACCGCCGCCGAGTACCAGCGCGCGCTCAAGCGCTGGGTGGAGGGCCGCTACACGACCCTGGCCAGCAGCTACGACGTCGAGTGCCCGAAGCCCTGAGCGGTCCGCGGCGGCTCAGCACGCGCAGTCACAGAAGGCGATGGCGCTGCTGGTGAGCTCGGCGCCGTCCAGGCGCCAGGCGTGCTGGTCGTCGGGGAAGGAGACGGTGTAGAGCTCGGGCGCGCCGTCGCCCTCGATGTCCAGCACGGCCTCCAGGCGGGAGAAGTGCTCCTCCAGGAAGGGGCCGAGGCGGCGGCCCAGGCCCTCACCCTCCGCGGCGTAGAGCGCGCGGAAGGCCACCTCGTCGCCCCCGCAGACGCCCGCGTCGTCCCCCTGGCTGCCCTCGACCAGGTGGAAGGCGCCCGCCGGGCCCTCGTAGCGCAGCACGCGCACGGCCCGGGTCACCTGCGCCTCAGGGTAGGAGGGCGCCCAGCTCTTCCAGCCCTCCACCTTGTCGAGGGCGGCGGTGGCCTCGGCGACCAGCGCGGGGACCTCTCCCTTCGGGCTGAGCGCGGACGGCGCCTTGCCGCCCTCAGGCGTGGCGATGTAGAGCCCCTCCTCCAGGGCGCAGTCGAGCTCGGCGTAGAGCGCGGGCTCGCCGCAGGAGGGCTCGGTGGGCTTGTCCTCCGTCTGCAGCATGCCGAAGTGCGGGGTCCCCAGCGTGAGCGCGGCGTAGCCCTTGCGGCCGCAGGCCTTCACCGTGCCCGTGCGCACGTCCAGCACGCTCCAGCGGGCGGGCTCGTCGGCCTCCCCCGCGTCGGCGGCGGCGGGCTGGATCCAGGCGTCGTAGCGGTCGTTCATGACGGCGGGGGCGGGCAGGCCCTCGGGCACGTCGCCTCGGGCGGGCAGCCAGGTCCGCCCGCCGGCCACCACCAGGATCCGCGCGCTGGCCTCCGCCGTCTCCTCCGCCGTGAAGCCGGCGCAGAAGGCGTCGATGGCGGCGGACGGCCCCACGTAGGCGCCCGCGTTCTTCACGTAGTTGTCCACCCCCGCCGCCGTCAGCTTCTTGGACAGGGCGAAGGCCGCCTTCTTGTCGGCGAAGGCGTCGGCGATGGCCACGGTGTAGCAGGGCATGAGGTTCTTGTGGCGGCTCGACAGCAGCGTGCGCGCCTTCGCCCCGGGCTCGCCCAACGCGCGCACGGCGGCCAGCGCGGGCTCGACCTCGGCTGGATCGAGCTTGCTGGCCAGGATGACGAGGTACTGGTCCGCCAGCGAGGGGTCACCCGGGGGGAGCGTCGGGCCCGCGGCCTTCGCCACGCTCAGCGGCGGCTCGGCGGCGGGGGTGGCGGCGCCGGCGGCCCCCGCCTCCTTCGGGGCCTTCGCCCCCTCGGGCTGGGAGCCCCCACAGGCGATGAGCAGGGCGAGGAGAGGGAGGGCGAGCGTCATGGTGAGCCTCTACGAATTGTTTAGTAGTCACTTCTCCCTGTCGCCGCGGAGCCCGCTCCAGGCGGGGATCTCGCGCTTCAGGGCGGCGTCGCCGACGATGGCGTAGAGCGCCGTGAACAGGGCGAGGAACTCCCAGAAGGGCTTCTCCTCGAAGGTGAACTCCACCCAGCTCCAGGCGCCGTAGCCCAGGATGGTGGCGGGCATGGTCCAGGCGAAGACCTCCGCCTCCGTGCCGCGCGTCTCGCGCACCAGCCGGAGCGTCATCCGCGTGACGATCACCACGAGCCAGCCCACCAGGCCAAGCCCGACCACGCCGTAGTGCACCAGCACGTCCCAGAAGATGCCGTGCGGGTAGTCGTAGAGCGACTGCGCCAGGTAGTTGTTGTACCGGGGCAGCAGATCCTCGTAGCCGCCCGCGCCGATGCCCCGCCCGTTGGTGTCCAGGAACATCTGGACGCAGGCTTCCCAGTTCAGCGGCCGGTAATTCTCCTGGATGGCGATGTTGGACCCGATGCGCATGAGCGCCTTCGCGCTGCCGCCCACGTCGAACGCGATGCCCAGGCCGAAGATGGTCCCCAGGATGACGGCGAAGCGCGCGAACCAGCGGCGGAAGACCGGCTGCCCAAGCGCCATCGCCATCGCCCCGATGACGAGGGCGTAGGCGCTCCCGCGGCTGCCGGACTTCAGCATCATGAACATCACGAAGAGCGTCGCCAGCCCCACCCCCAGCCGGCGCAGGGGCGTGCGCTCGATGAGCGCGAGCCCGAAGCCCGGCAGCACGCCGAAGAGCAGGTTCATCGCGAACCAGTTGGGCTGCTGCCCCAGCCCGGTCTCCCGCCCGCCCCCCGCGGCGGCCTTGAAGGTGACCGAGCCCACCTGGATGCCCAGCACATCGAGCGCCAGCGTCAGCACCCCGATGAAGACGGTCGCCGCGAGCCAGGCGCGCATCATCCAGTGGAAGGCGGGCCAGGTGCGCACGAAGGTGAGGATGACGATGGTGTTGGCCAGGATGAGGCCCAGCGGGACGAGGTCTCCGATGGCGTCGCCGCGGTTGACGCACCACAGGATGCTGGCCCCGGCGAAGCCGCAGAAGATCACGAAGGGCGTTCGCCAGGTCCAGTTCAGCGCCAGCGGACGCCGGTTCGTCACCGCGTGCACCACCAGCGCGCCCGCCGCCAGCAGCAGCGCGGGCTCGAAGGGGCCGATGCCCATCTTGCCGATGCGGAAGAAGACCACGGCCCCCGTGGACAGCAGCCGCGCCGCCAGCAGCACCGCCACGCCCAGCAGGGGCAGCTCGAGGACCACGATCACCGCCGCCAGCGCCCCGATGAAGGCCACCGCCCCGATCGGGCTCAGCGCGAAGACCAGGGCCAGGCCCGCCTGCGCGCCCAGCACCAGCAGGAGGCCCCAGGGCCCGCCGATCCAGCTCGTCCAGCGCTCGACCCGACCCTGCTCCACCGGAGGCACCTCGGAGGGGAGCTTAACCTGTGAGGCCGATCAACCCCCCGCGCGGAAGCGGAAGGACTCCACGTAGCGATCCAGGCGGGGGACGTGGTCCATGAGGATCACGTCCAGCGGGGCGTCCAGCGCGCGGCCGAGGGCGACCGCCAGCGCGGCAGGGCCGGCGAAGAAGATCCGCACGGGGACGGGCTGGCGGGCGTGGACCTCGAGGAGGGCGCGCCGGGCGGCGGCGGCGAGGCCGATGGCCGCGGCCTCGTCGAGGATGGAGCCAGGCCCGAGGTCCCCGGGCGGCGCGAGCTCGAGGCGGACGGCGGGCGCGGGGTGATCGAAGCGCCAGGCCGCATACTCGAGCCCGACACCGTGCGTGACCGAGACGAGCAGGTGGATCTCCCGCGCGGCGGGGGGCTCGACGAGCGTGATCCGGGGCTGAGGGGCTTCCTCGGCCTCGTCGAGTGCCCAGAGCTCCTCCTGGCCGGTGAGCGGGCGCCTCTGCGTGGTCGTGAGGGAGAACCCACTCCGCCGGTGAAAGGCGGCCCCCGCCCGGATCGCCAGGCTGAGCACGCAGCGCAGGTGCAGGTGCAGGCGGCGCTGGCCTTCGTCGACGAGCGCCTCGCGCAGCGCGAGGAGGACCGGGCCGGTCCGCGCCTCCCAGTCTCTCCGATCCACGGCGTCCTGGGGCAGGAAGAGGCGGAGGCGGTGTGCCCGGCCGGGCAGGACCTCCTCGGGGTCGAAGCTGGCGAGGACGAGGATGGGGGCGTCCGGCGGGGGCGGCGCGCCGCCCATGCGCTCGCTCGAGGGGGACGAGGACGGGGGGGGATAAAAAGGCATATCTGTATGCCTTCGTGCGCTGGAGGCGGGCTCGCCGCGTGCCACGGCCTCGATCTCTCTCGCCCGCCTCGGACGCGCCGTGCGCAGCGCGTCGAAGAGCGCGTCGTCCAGCATGCCACGCCTTTGAAGCCCAATCGCAGTATAAAAAGCGAGCTGGGTCCGGGACACGCCCGGGCCGGGCAGCACCATGAGAAGCTCCCGCGCGTCGGGCAGCATGCGCACGAATGCCCGGAGCTCGTCGGGGTCGAACAGGTCCGCCAGCAGGTCGGCCAGGTCCCTCGTGTTCGGCCGTACCCTCGCGGCGGTGCGCTCCTCCCCGCCCCGGAAGCTCCGCGCGCCCAGGGTCGGCACCACCGGCGCCGGCACGCCTACCCGCTGGACGTGGGCCCGGATCGACCAGAAGTCGGGTGCGACCGACCCGAACAGGGGCGACATGGGCAGCGGCACGACGAGGATCAGGGGCCCCGGCATGTTCGCGACCATCTGGTTGCGGACGCCGTTCATCCACTGGAAGAACTGCTCCCAGGTCTTCTGGTCCTCGACGGTACGGCAGGGGCTCGCGTCGAGGACATGGATCGTCCCGGGGGCCGTGCCCAGCGCGCCGTCCGCCATGGGGCGGCCGATCTCCCGGACGAGATCGGCGAGGGCCACCGCGGGGACGGGGCCCTCCGGCCGCACATAGGGCTCGAGCCGCTTGAATTGCCTGGGCTCCCCGCCCAGCTCACGCAGCGCGTCGGGGATGGCGTCCACCAGCGCATGTGCGGTCTCCGGGCCCGGCACCACCGCGAGGAGGAGGGCGAAGCCGGTCTGGAAGTCCAGGTGCTCGGCCAGCCCCAGCGCGCCCTCCCAGATGACGGGGTCCACGCTCACGAGGCGGCGCCGGGCGCCCCCTGCTCCAGCCGCGTCAGCGCGTCGACCACCGAGGAGTGCTGGTGCAGGCAGGGGTGGACGTCGTACCAGAGCTCGCGGTTCTGGTAGCGCAGGATGACGTTGTTGGAGATCAGGCGGTCCAGCATGGGCTCCAGCTCCGCCGCCACCTCGAGTCGCTTCGTCCGGATGATCTGGGCCACGACCTGAACCGACTCGATGGTGGAGAGCTGCTCCATCAGGTTGTTCATGGCCTGCCCGAGGACCTGATCGAAGTGCCGCACGGGGTCGCGGGTGAGCACGATGGCGCCGAGCAGCCGCACCAGCTCGCGCGGGTAACCGGCCGACCACGCGATCAGCTGGCGTCGCCTCGCCTCGAACGCCGACGAGCCCAGCAGCTCCTCCAGGTACACATCGGGGATGCGCCGACGGATGATCCGCTCCACGGCCGCGAAGCCTGGCGGAAACGGCGCGCGGCGCTCACGGTCCCAGAGCTTGATCATGGGGAGGAAATGCAGCGTGGGCAGGTTCAGTCGGCGCACGACCGCCGGAGGGACGGTGACCACGACGTGGACGGGGAGCCGCAGCGGCTCGTCCAGGCGACGGAACACGCGCTCGGCGCTGCCCAGCACCCCCTGCCAGGTCATCGAGGTCCCGCGGACCTTCTCCAGCGAGTCCAGGATCAAGACCAGACGTTCGTGACCCGAACAGGCGCGGACCCGCCCCTCGAGGGCCTTGAGCTCGGTGGCCACGTCGTCCACGAGCTGGGAGAAGCGCTGCGCGGCCAGATCGCGAAAGCGGTCCCGCAGCTTCGGGTCGTTGCGCAGCAGGAGCGTGGCCTTGACGCCCGCGCTCACCTCGCCGACGCCGGGGATCCCCGCCTTTCCGGCCGCGTTGAGGTCCACGGACTGCAAGGTCACGCCGAGGCCCTCGAACCACCGCCAGATACGCTCCAGCGGACCCACGGTGGGCGGAGCGACGCTCCGCGAGCGCTCGAGCTCGAGCACCCTGGCCTCGGCCCCAAACAGCATGGCCAGCAGCAGGTCGGGGAGGTCGAGCTCCGCGCTCAGCTCCAGCAGGGGCTCCATGTCCACCAGCGCCGTGAAGCACCCCTGCTCGGCGGTGAGCTGCCCCGCCAGCCGGCCCAGCTCCGTGGACTTGCCCGATCCGGGCAGCCCGGAGAAGAAGAACACCCTGGGCCTGTCCTTGCCGAACGCGATGGCGTCGACGATACGCTCCGAGCAGGAGTCACCGCGGGGGCCGATCCCGCCGTCTTCGGGCTGATCGATGGGCTCGTAGAGCGGATCCCCGTCGGGAAGCGGGCGCTCGAAGTCGCAGCGGTTGTAGAGCCAGGCCTTGACGCTCCGCTCCATGCTGGCACGGCCTCCGAGCGCTCCTCATAACACCCCACCCCCTCCCGACCATGAGCGGGTTATCCCCCAGAGTGTCCCCCGCGCGCCCCATCGTCGCCCTGGTACTCGTCGGCGCCTGCGCCGCCGCCGGCTTCTACGCCTTCGACGCGCGCTCACGCCCGCCCGAGACCGCCCTGCCCCGCACGGCGAAGACCGGGGCGGAGATCTTCGGGATCAACGAGGCGGTCAGCATCCCCGAGAAGCACATCCAGCTGGGGCTCTACACGCCGGAGCAGGAGGCGGAGCTGCTGGCCGCGGACGCGGCGGCGGCCTACGGCGTGGGCGCCCGGCTGGTGCGCGGCCCCACCCAGGTCTACCCCTACCTGGACCGGCTGCGCTTCGAGGCGCAGGGGGGCGACTTCACGCGCGCGGATCGCTGGGTCCAGGCCGTGCAGGGAGCCGGGCTCACACCGCTGATGATGGTGAGCCCCTGGCCGGGCAACCAGACCGCCGGCTACGCGCCCACCTACCTGCCCGACGACCTCGACGCCTACGCCGCCTACGTGCGCCGGGTGGTGGAGCGCTACGACGGAGACGGCCAGGACGACATGCCGGGCCTGCGCGAAGGGGTCCACCTGTGGGAGGTGGACAACGAGCCGGACCTGCACAATTCCCGCCCGCCCCGCGACATGAAGGCAGCGCTGCCGCCGGAGCAGTTCCAGACCCCCGCCGAGTACGCCCGCCTGCTGGCGCTCAGCGCTGAGGCCATCCGAGCGGCCGACCCCCAGGCGCGGGTCCTCATGGCCGGGCTGTACTCGATCCGTAACGAGGCCGGGCGCCGCTACGCCGCGGAGCTGGCCAGGCAGCCTGGGTTCCAGGACAGCTTCGACATCGCCAACATCCACTGCTACTTTGACCAGGACGAGCTCACCCCCGTCGAGCTCAGCCTGGACGAGGTGCGGCGGCTCGCCCCGGGCAAGCCCATCTGGGTGACCGAGACCAGCGTGCCCGCGGACGGCGACCCGAGCTGGCAGGACGAGCGCTGGCAGGGGCGCATGGTGGCCGCCATCTACGGGGCCTTCCTGGCCGGCGGGGCGGATAGGGTCTTCTGGCACACCCTGGCCGATCCGCCCGTCCCCTCCCAGACGCGGCGGAACCTGCCCTTCGCCACGAATTCGCTGCTGAAGCTCCCGCCCCCGCCCATGGGCTCGCGCCCGCCGTCCGTCGCCAGCGGCCCGCCCGAGGACAAGCCCGCCGGTCAGGTCTACCGGAGGCTCGCCGCGCTGCTGGGGCCCACGGATCCGGCGCTCTGGCGGGAGGTCCCGGCGACGGGCGGGCGGCTCCTGGACGTGGGGACGGGCTGGCTGGTCTTCTGGGGGACGCCGACCCTGCCCGCGGGGGCGGGGGCGGCGACGGATCTGCTGACGGGGGAGGCCCTGCCGGCGGGGGCGACGGTGAGCGCGCCGGCCTTCGTGGCGGGCGCCCCATGAAGCTCGCCTCCCTCGGGGCCACGCTCTCCATCGCCCTGGCCCTCGCCTTGCACCAGCGGAACCCCTGGTTCCTCGACGACCCCTGGCTCTGGCTCGGCTACGTCACGCTGCCGCTGATGGTGTTCTTCGGCCTGCTCGGCCTGCTCCTGCGCATGCCGCCCGCCCTCACCTACAAGCCCGCGCTCGCGACCCTCGTCTCCGTGATCAGCGTGCCCCTCGTGCCGCTGATCCCGAAGCCCCAGCCTACGGGCGAGGTGAAGCTGCTGGTCTACGGGATGGACGCCGCCACCTTCGACCTGCTGGACCCCTGGCGGCCCGAGCTCCCCGAGATCAGCCGCCTGCGCGCCGAGGGGGTCGAGGCCACCCTGCGCGCGGCCGAGCCCCTGTTCTCGCCGCTGCTCTGGACCACGTTGGCCAGCGCCCGCCCGCCCGAGGAGCACGGGATCCGCGGCTTCCGCGTCCACGCCACCGACGTCCGCGTGGCCCGCTTCTGGGACATCATGGCCGCCAGCGGGCTGAAGGTCGGCACCTGGAAGTGGCTCGTGACCTGGCCGCCCGACCGGCGCACCACGTTTCAGGTCCCCGCCTGGCTGGCGCCCAGCCCGGAGACCTGGCCCGCGGATCTCTCCTTCGTCAAGGAGATCGAGCTCTCCCGCCGCATGGCGCGCAAGCAGGTGGCCAGCCGCCGCGCGCTCCCCACCCTGGCCTGGGAGGGCCTGAAGCACGGGCTCCGCTTCTCCACCCTGGTCTCGGCGGCGCGCCTTGCTGCGTTGCAGCAATTCCATCCCGACCCGCTGCGCGATCTGTACGAGGGCCAGCGACTTCGCGTGTGGATGGATCGGGACGTCTTCGTCTACACGCTGCACCAGACCAGCCCCGAGGTCGTGACCTTCACCGACTACGCCACCGACGCCATCCCCCACCGCTTCTGGCGCTACCAGGAGCCGGAGCGCTTCCCCGGCACCGATCCAGCCCTGGTGGAGCGCTGGGGGGACGCCATCCTGGAGACCTACCGTCAGGCCGACGCCGTGCTGGGCGAGCTGCGCGACGCGGTGGGACCGCAGGCGCGGGTCGTGGTGCTCTCGGACCACGGGCACCAGGCCATGGAGGGTCACGGCCAGGGCCACAACCTCTCGCCCCGCACCGAGCGCCTCCTGGAGCGCGTGCGGGCCGAGGTCGGGCCCGCCGATCTGAGCCGGCTGGGGCACAAGCTGGTGGTGGAGCTGCTGGGGCCCGACCCCGCGGCGGAGCGGGAGCGCCTGCTGGGCTGGCTGGACGGGCTCCGGGTGGAGCGCACCGGCGAACCCCTCTTCCGCGCGGAGGAGGTCCCCGGCCGCCCGGGGGCGGTGGGGCTGGCGGTCAACGACGCGAAGCTGAGCGCGGACGCCCTGGCCACCGACCGCCTGAGCGCTGAGCCCGGCGGCGGCGAGCCGCTGGACCGCTACCTCAGCGCGTCCGAGGCCTTCTCCGGCGACCACCACGACCGCGGGATCTTCCTGGCCGCGGGCCCCGGGATCGCGACCGGCGCCCTGCCCGAGATGGATCAGTACGACGTCACCCCCACCCTGCTGGCCCTGGTCGGCCTGCCCGCCAGCCACGAGATGATGCGCGGCGCCGTCCCCCCGGAGCTCTGGGCCAGCGACCCTCCCGCCCTCCCCGAGGGCCCCCACAGCTACGACCACCTCGTCCCGTCCCGCGAGCTCCTGGGCGCTCCCGCGGGTGAGGAGGTCAACGAGGAGCAGCTCCGGGCGCTGGGATACATCGAGTGAGTTAAGCCCTGCCGATGCAGCAGGGCAGGCAGTACGAGATCCTCTCGCCGCTCGGTCAGGGCGGCTTCGGGGCCGTCTATCGCGCCAGGATGAAGGGGGAAGGCGGCTTCACGAAGGAGGTCGCCCTCAAGATCCTCAAGCCCGAGCTGGCCCACAGCGCGCCCGTCGCCGAGCGCCTGCGCGAAGAGGCCCGCCTGCTGGGCCGCGTCCGCCACCGCGCCATCGTGCAGGTGGACGCGCTGCTGGTGCTGGACGGGCGCTGGACCATGGTGATGGAGCTGGTGGACGGCCCGGACCTCAAGGCGGTGCTGGAGCACGGCCCCGTGCCGCTGGGGCCTGCCCTGGAGATCGCCGCGGAGGTGGCGGGGGCCCTGCACGCCGGCTGGACCGCCCTGGGCCCCGACGAGGCGCCGCTGCGCCTCACCCACCGCGACATCAAGCCCGCCAACATCTGCGTGACCCGGCTGGGCGAGGTCAAGGTCCTGGACTTCGGCATCAGCCGCGCCGAGGGGCTCCTGCCCGAGGTCGCGCCCGCCCCCGGGGAGAAGGACGAGGTCTTCGGAACGCCGGAGTACATGGCGCCCGAGCGCTTCCGCCAGGAGGGCGGACCCGACGCCGACGTCTACGCGCTGGGGGCCACGCTCTACGAGCTCCTGGGCGGGGCCCGCCTCGGCCGCGCCGTGCTGCGCCCGGTCCACCACTTCGGCATGGTGGAGACGCGGCTGGACACGCTCGGGCTCAAGCTCGGGGACCTGGGCGCGGAGCTCCGCGGCCTGCTCTCGGACATGCTGGCGTATGAGCCCGCCGCGCGCCCCGACGCCCGCGAGGTCGAGCGCCGCCTCTCCCGGCTGCGGCGGAGCGTGGACGGGCTCACGCTGAAGGACTGGGCAGAGCAGGTGCTCCCGGCCATGAGCCGCGCCCACACCCTTCCGCCCGACGCGCAGGTCGGGGCGGTGCTCTTCGAGCACGGGTCCGTCCACCTGGAGGGGCGCTTCGGCCTCTCCAGCCGCATCATCGACGACGCCGAGACCTTCCTGCTCCCCGAGAGCCGCCCGCCCGCGATGCGCTCATCCGCGCCGCCGGCCGAGCCCTCCGGCGTCAGCACGACGCCCACCGTCGCCCTCTCCCGCGCCGTGGGCCACGCCCGCACCCGGCCCCTGGAGGGGCGCGACGATTTACTAGATGAGCTAGCCATCACCGCCAGCGCCGCCGCCGCGGGCGAGGGCCAGGTCGTGCTCCTGGTGGGCGAGGCGGGCATCGGCAAGACGCGCCTGGCCGAGGAGGCCGCCCGCCGGGCCTCGCACCAGGGCTTCGGGGTGGCCTGGGGCCGCTGCTGGGAGGCGGGCGAGGCCCCCGCCGGCTGGCCCTGGTCGGAGGCGCTGGGTCGGATCCACGCCGAGGATCCGCGCACCGCCGCCGCGCTCCCCGCCGGTCATCGCGCCGCGCTGCGGGCCCTGGTCCCCGAGCTGGAGGGACCGCCGTCCCCCGCGCGCTCCCCCGAGGAGGAGCGCAGCCGGCTGGGGCTGGCGGTCGCGAGCTGGCTGGCGGCGGCTGGCGAGCAGCGCCCCTGGTGGATCGTGCTGGACGACCTGCACGCCGTGGACCCCCTCAGCCTCTTCCTGCTGCGGTCCGTGGGCCGCGGGATCGGCGGGGCGCGGGTGGTGCTGGTCTGCACCTGGCGGGACGCCGAGGTCAGCGCGGACCTCGAGCTCTCCCGCGGGCTCAGCGAGCTCTCCCGCGGCGCCCTCCACGTCCAGATGCCGCGCCTGGACCGTCCGGCCACCGAGCGCCTGCTGCTGCGGCTCCTGCCCGGCGCGCGCCCGGAGACCCTGGACGCCCTCTGGCAGAGCACGCTCGGCCAGCCCCTCTTCGTCCACGAGATGGCCCGCATCGTGCAGGCGGGCGGCCCCGAGGCGCTGGACGGGGCCAACGTGCCGGCCGGGGTGCGCGAGGCCGTGCGCCTGCGCCTCTCCCGCCTGCCCGCCGCCACCCGCGCCCTCCTGGAGGCGGGGGCCCTGCTGGGCCCGGAGGCGGAGACCGCCCTGCTCTCCGAGATCGTGGGCCAGCCCGAGCCCGAGCTCCTGCGCCGCCTGCGCGAGGCCGAGCGCATGGGCATCCTGGAGCGCAGCGCCGCCGGCCACCGCTTCGCCCATCCCCTGTTCCGCCGCGCCCTGGACGAGAGCGCCGATCCTGAACGGCGGCTCATGCTGCATCGCAGCATCGCCGAGGCCCTGGAGCGCCGGCCGGGCACGCCGCCCGCGCTGATCACCCGCCACTGGCGCGAGGCCGGGCCCGACTGCGCCGAGGCCTCGGTGGACGCCGCCGTCCGCGCCAGCCGCGAGGCCGTGACCCGCCTGGCCTGGGAGGAGGCGGTCTCCATCCCCGCCGACGCCCGCGCCACCCTGGGCGGCCGGGCCCCCGCGCTGGAGGCCCGCCTGCTCATCCAGGAGGGCGTTGTGCGCGTGCGGCTCGGTCAGGTCCAGGCCGGTCGCGCGCTGGCCCTGCGCGCCGCCGGGCTCGCCCGCGCCCTCGGCCTCCCCGCCCTGCTCTCCGAGGCCGCGCTGGCCTACGGCGGCGACGTCATCGAGGCGGAGGTGGACGAGACCCTGGTCTCCCTGCTCCGCGAGGCCCTGGCCGCCCTGCCCGCCGAGGACACGGTGCTGCGCGCCCGCGTCCTGGCCCGCCTGGCCGGCGCCACCCAGCCCGCCCTCAACCCCATGGAGCCGGTGGGTCTGGCCCGCGAGGCGCTGGCGGTGCCCGTCCAGGACCCCCGCGCCCGCCTGGACATCCTGGTGGGCGCCGTCTCGGCCATGGTGGAGCAGGTCCCGCCCGGCGAGTACCTGCCCTACAACCAGGAGGCGCTGGCCCTGGCCGAGCGCCTGGGCGACGCCACCCTGCGCCTGCGCCTGCTGCTGCGCCTGGTGGGCACCTGGTGGGAGCTCGGCGACATGGCGACCGTGCGCCCCACCCTCCTCTCCTATGAACGGGCCGTCGAGGAGGCCGGGCTCCCCGCGCACCGCCGCCGCCTCTCCGCCCTGCGCGCCGGCCTCGCCCTCTCCGCCGGCGAGCTCGAGCGGGCCGGTCCGCTCTACGCCGAGACCATCGCCGAACACCGCGAGGCCGGCGATCTGCGGCGCGCCAGCATCCTGGCCATGGTGGACGCCCAGCGGCGCTGGATCCTCGGAGAGCACGCCTGGGTGGCGGACTTCTGGGCCGAGACGCGGGCGGCCGTTCGGCGCGAGCCCGCCCAGGCCCCGCCAGCCTTCCTGGTGGACGGCTTCAGCGTGCCCTCCCTCGTCGCCGAGGGGCGCCACGCCGAGGCCCAGATCTTCCTCGAGCGCCTGCTGGCCAGCCCGCAGCTCCTCTACTTCAGCACCTACGGCACCTACGTGCTCAGCGAGGCCATCCTGGCCTGTCGGGACGTGGACGCCGCGCGCCAGCTCTACCACCGGCTCCTGCCCTGGCGGGACTGCGTGACCGGCGCCCCGGCCTACCTCGGCTACATCGGCGAGCCCGTGCAGTCCGTCCTGGGGCGCCTGGCCCTGCTCTCGGGGATGGAGGACGAGGCCCTCGAGCACCTGGAGGCCGCCGCCCGCTGGTGCCGAAGCGCCGAGAGCTGGCTCGGGCTGCGCCTCATCGCCCGGGATCGCGCGCGGGCGCTGCGGGCGGCGGGGCGCGACGAGGAGGCAGAGCGGGTGGAGGCGGAGGCGGATCTCAGGGAGAGAGCAGGACCACGCCCAGCCAGGCGAGGCCCAGGGCCAGCGTCACCGGGAGCGTGAGCAGGAGCGCCTCTCGCGCCGCCACGGGCCGCTCCTGGCGCAGCCCGAACCACAGCGCGTAGCCGATCAGCGGGGTCAGCAGCACATCCCCCAGCAGCACCGCCGCCCGACCGCCGTTCCCCAGGCCCGGCCCCTGCCCGACGCGCGCCTCGTCCAGGGCCGCCCGCGCCTTCGCCAGCAGCCGGGGATCGGGATCGGGGCGCTGCCCGGCCGAGATCCGCCTCGCGGTCTCCAGGAGCTCGGCCTCCCCCAGCCAGCGCTCGCTGAGCAGCCAGGCCAGGGGGAGCTCGCTCGCGTCGGGGGCGTGCCCGCAGTCGGGGCAGGCGGCGCGGAGATCGGGGCGGAGGCCGCCGCAGCGGGCGCAGACGGCGCGCTCGCTCACGAGGCGTCCCCGGGCCCGTCCAGGGGGCGGAGCGGGAGGGGCGGGACGGCGGCAAGCTCGGGGTCGCCGGGGTGCACGGGCTCGACCCGCAGCGAGCCGCCCCGGCAGACCCGCCAGATCTGCTCGAGGGGGCTGCCGTCGCCCTCCACGCTGGCGTCGATCCAGTCCTCGTCGTGCTCCACCCACAGCAGGTCCGCGCCGGAGAGGTAGACGCTGGCGGCCAGGGCGGCGCGCTCCATCGCGGGCTGGCCGAGGCGGGCGAGCGGCAGATCGTCGGTCAGCAGCACGGGTCGGTCGCCGGGGCCGCGGGCGGCGCGCACCAGCCCGAGGGCGGGGGGCAGCGCGCTCTGCCAGCGCAGGTAGTCGTCGTGCCGGTCCCAGGAGGTGGCGGCCTGGAGCGCCGCGGCGGCCACCCCGGGGAGATCGGCCGGATCGTGGCGGGCGAAGCGCCCGGCCAGGCCGCTGAGCAGCGAGCTCATCCAGGGGGCGCGCTGCCCGGGAGCGCAGGGGAAGGGCTCCCCGCCCAGCGCGACGGACTGCACGGTGATGGCCAGGGCGTCATAGGAGGTGGCGAAGAGGCCGCCCACCGTGACGCGGGCGTGGGGGTCGCGGGCGATGGCGGAGACCAGCCGGGGCTCGCGCGCGCCCAGCCCGCGGAGGGAGGCGAGCTGCACGGGGTCCAGGGCGATGTCCAGGGTCACGGTCAAGCTGCGGCCCTCCGTCACCACCCAGCGCGCGGCCACCCGGTCGCTCCACTGGGCCTGCTCGGGCAGGGGGTGGCCGGTGATCTCGGCCTTCTCCCCCGGTCCCACCGCGCCCCAGCGCGCCAGCAGGCGCTGGAGGGCGTCGGCGCTGAAGGCCGCGAAGAAGAGCTCCAGCGCGGTCGCCAGGGCGGAGGCGGAGGGCTCGGGCCCTCGCAGGGTGACGAGCGGTCCCAGATCGGTGGCGCTGAAGCGCGACAGATCGCGGAAGCCCTGGACCTCGATGGCGGTCACGAACATAGGGGGATGTTACTCCAGATGGACCCCGGCGCAATCGGAGGCTTCGTATGTGGCTGCTGCTCGCCTCGCTCACGGCCCGGGCGGACGCCTTGTTGGGCGTGGATTTTACGCCCTTCGATCGCGGAGATCTCGCCTGGGTGGAGGACGGTCAGCTCTCCGGGACCCTGGTGGGGGAGCTGGACGGGCTGCTGGTGCCCTCGCTGAGCGCCTGGGGGGGCTGGGCGGACGCGCACAACGCGGCGCTGGTGGGGCTCGGGGGCGCGCGCCTGGCGACGATCACCCGCTCGGAGTCCAGCCTGACCGGGAGCGCGGTGGCCGCGCTGAGGCCCTCGGTGGACTATCGTCGCTACCTCGCCCCCCGACAGCCGGGGCAGGTGGCGGCCTGGGTGCAGGGCGGGGCCTACGGGGTGATCCCGGTCGCCACGACCTGGTCGGAGGCGAGCTCGGAGGCGGAGCTGGAGGCGCTGGCGGCGGCCGACGAGGACACCGAGGCGCGCATCGGCGGCTGGGGCCTGCGGGCGGGGGGCGGGGCCTCGGTGGCCTGGGACAACGGCCTCTCCCTGGGCGCGCGCTACCTGGGCGTCTTCCACCGCGCGGCCATGCGCTCCGACGACGGGACCAGGACCACCTCCACCTGGATGCGGGGCGAGGCGGCCCTGGAGCTGGGCTTCACGATCCCGTCTGCGCCACGGTGAGCCTGCTCCACCTTGCCCCCGACGTCGGGAGCGGTTAAGCAGGCGGCCCTTCGGGGTCCGCGGAGCGCGCATGGAGATCATCCCCACACCGCTGGTCGTCTTCGTCCAGCTCTTTCCTTTCCTCGTCACCATCGTCGGGCTTTACCTCATCCTGTTCAAGCCGATGCTGGCCTACCTGGACGGCCGGGCGGCGGCGATCGAGGGTGAGCGTCAGAAGGCCGCCGAGGTGGAGCAGGGGCTCGCCGCCCGCATGAACGAGGTGGAGGCGCGGCTGACGGCCGCCCGCTCCGAGGTCATCGAGCTGCGCACGAACCGCCGCGCGACCGCGATGGAGGAGTACAACGCCATCGTCGCCAGCGCGCGGAAGAAGGCCGAGGGCGAGCTCGCGAGCGCGCTCCGGGAGCTCGGGGCGCAGCGGGATGGCGCGAAGAGCGCGCTCGAGAAGAGCGCCGGCGCGCTCGGTGAGCAGGTGGCCGCCCAGGTGCTCGGGCGCGACGTCGCGGCGGGGTGATCGATGATGAAGCTCCTCCTCCTCCTGGTCTCCGTGTCCCTCGCCGCTGGCGGCGGGGGTGAGCATGGCGGCGCGCACGGCATCCCCTGGGACCCCATCGCGCGCCACGCGGCGAACCTCGCGATCCTGCTGATCGTCATCTACGTGGTGGCGGGCCGCACCATCAAGGACGGCGTGGCCAGCCGGGCCGCGCGTATCAAGAAGGAGATCGAGACCTCCGCCGAGCTCCACCGCGACGCCGAGCGGCGCTACGCCGAGCTCACCTCGCGCCTGGACGGCTTCGACAAAGAGCTGGCCAGCATGAAGGCGCAGGCCGAGGTGGAGGCCGCCCGGGAGCGCGAGGAGATCCTGGCGCGCGCGGGCCGCGAGGCGAAGCTGATCGAGGAGGCCACGGCGCGCACCATCCGCTCCGAGGTGGCGAAGGCGCGCACCGAGCTCCGGCAGGAGGCGGTGCAGCTGGCCATGACCTTCGCCGAGCAGCGCATCCGGGGTCAGCTCCGGGCCGAGGACGAGGAGCGTTACGCCGCCGACTTCCTGCGCGCGGTGAAGGAGGTCCCCAATGGCTGAGGGCTCACTCGGTCGGCGCTACGCCCGCGCCCTGGTCTCGCTGGGCCAGGAGTCCAGCTGCGTGGAGCGCCTGGACCGCGATCTGGCGGCCTTCGCCGAGGTGCTCGACCTCGGCGGCGGCGCGCTGCGCGGGGCGCTGAACAACCCCGGGCTCACGCTGGACGAGCGGCGGATGGTGCTGGAGGACGTGCTCAAGCGCGTGAACCTGCACCCCCACGTCCGCAACCTGCTGCGCCTGCTCAACGACAAGTCCCGCTTCTTCGCCTTCGACGACATCCGCCGCGCGTACACCGAGCTGGCGGACGAGCTGGCCGGGCGCGTTCGCGCCACGGTCACCACCGCCCGGCCGCTGGGGCTCTCGCTCCGCGCCCAGGTCCAGGCCGCGCTCTCCAAGAGCACCGGCATGGACGTCGTCGTCACCTTCGAGACCGACTCCGCGCTCATCGGGGGCATGGTCGCCCGCGTGGGTGACCGGGTCTACGACGCCAGCGTGCGCGCGCGCCTCGCCGAGCTCGAGCAGGTCCTGCTCGGGGGCGAGACCGCAGAGGCCTGAGAGATTTTTCGAGGCCCCAGGGGCCCAAACCGGATCCAGAGGAGCTTTCGCTCATGAACATCCGCGCCGAAGAGATCAGCCAGATCCTCAAGGATCAGATCAAGAACTACGAGGCCCGCGTGCAGGTCTCCGAGACCGGCACCGTGCTGAGCGTCGGCGACGGTATCGCCCGCCTCTACGGCCTGCAGAACGCGATGGCCGGAGAGCTGCTGGAGTTTCCGGGCGGCCTCACGGGCATGGTGCTGAACCTCGAGGAGGACAACGTCGGCGCCGCCCTCTTCGGCGACGACCGCAACATCAAGGAGGGCGACGTCGTCCGCCGCACCGGCAAGATCGTGAGCGTGCCGGTGGGTGACGCGCTGCTCGGCCGCGTGGTGGACGCGCTCGGCAACCCGGTCGACGGCAAGGGTCCCATCGAGGCCGCGGAGTACCGCCCGGTCGAGATCAAGGCCCCCGGCATCGTCAAGCGCAAGAGCGTCAAGGAGCCGATGCAGACCGGCATCAAGGCCATCGACGCGATGATCCCCATCGGTCGCGGTCAGCGCGAGCTGATCATCGGCGACCGCCAGACGGGCAAGACCACCATCGCGGTGGACACCATCCTGAACCAGAAGACCTTCAAGGATGACCCCAAGCGCAAGCTGCACTGCTTCTACGTGGCCATCGGCCAGAAGCAGTCCACGGTCGCGCAGGTCGTCAAGAAGCTCGAAGACTACGGCGCGATGGAGTACACCACCGTCGTCGTCGCCAGCGCCTCGCAGCCGGCCCCGCTCCAGTTCCTGGCGCCGTACACCGGCTGCACGATGGGCGAGTACTACCGCGACAACGGCAAGCACGCGCTCCTCATCTACGATGATCTCTCCAAGCAGGCCGTCGCCTACCGCCAGCTCTCGCTGCTGCTGCGCCGCCCGCCCGGTCGCGAGGCCTACCCCGGCGACGTCTTCTACCTGCACAGCCGGCTGCTCGAGCGCGCCGCCAAGATGAGCGACCGCGACGGCGGCGGCAGCCTCACCGCGCTGCCCATCATCGAGACCCAGGCGGGCGACGTCTCGGCGTACATCCCGACCAACGTGATCTCGATCACCGACGGCCAGATCTTCCTGGAGACCGACCTGTTCTACCAGGGCGTGCGCCCCGCGGTGAACGTCGGTATCTCGGTGTCGCGCGTCGGCGGCTCCGCCCAGATCAAGGCCATGCGCGAGGTCGCGGGCACGCTCAAGCTGACCCTGGCCAGCTACCGCGAGCTCCAGGCCTTCGCCCAGTTCGGCTCGGACCTCGACGCGGTCACCCAGCGCCAGCTCACCCGCGGCGCCCGCCTCGTCGAGATCCTCAAGCAGCCGCAGTCCAGCCCGGTCACGGTGGAGATGCAGGTCGTCCACATCCTGGCCGGCACCAAGGGCGCCTGCGACTCGCTGCCGGTCGGCGACGTGATCCCCTTCATCCGGGCGCTCACGGACCACATGAACGCCAACCAGGCGGCGCTGCTCCAGGAGATCGGCCGCGAGGGCACGCTCAAGAAGAACGACCTCGAGAAGCGGATCGAGAAGGCCATCCTGGACTTCAAGGCCACCTTCAAGCGCTAGGACGAACCCATGCCCTCGCTGCGTGACATCCGCCGGCGCATCCAGTCGGTCAAGAACACCCGGCAGATCACCCGGGCCATGAAGCTCGTCGCCGGCGCCAAGCTGAAGAAGGCGACGGACGCGGCGAACGCGGCGCGCCCCTACCAGCGCACGCTCAAGCGGGTGCTGGATCGCGTGGTCGCGGCGGCGGGGGACGTCGAGCACGAGCTGCTCAGCCAGCCCACCAACCAGACGGACGTGCTGGTGGTGGTCGTGAGCTCGGACCGCGGGCTCTGCGGCGCCTTCAACACGCAGCTCTGCCGGGCCACGCAGGAGCGCATCGACGCGCTCAGCGGGTCCGGCAAGAAGGTGCGCCTCATCACCTACGGCAAGAAGGCCAAGGCCTACTTCGAGAAGCGCGGCTACGACGTGGTCGAGACCAACGTGGGCATCACGCCCCCGAAGTTCGCCGAGACCGCCGACAAGCTGATGGAGAACCTGGTCGTCCAGCTCAAGGCGAACAGCTACTCCAGCGCGATCCTGGCCTACAACGAGTTCAAGAGCGTCATGTCCCAGAAGCCCTCCTTCGAGCAGGTCCTGCCCATGCGGCTGGACCAGCCGGCGGACGCGAGCGGCGGGACGGGCGACTACCTCTTCGAGCCGGCCGGCGACGAGATCCTGGGCGAGCTGCTGCCCATGGCGCTCCGCGGGCGGCTGCTCCAGGCCTTCCTCGAGACCGAGGCGGGCTTCCAGGCCGCGCAGATGACGGCCATGGACAACGCGACCCGCAACGCCAGCGAGCTCATCAACTCGCTGACGCTTGACTACAACCGGGCTCGCCAGGCTTACATCACCAAAGAGCTCATCGAGATCGTGTCCGGCGCGGAGGCCCTCTAGGCCCCTCTTCCGACCCGCCTACGAATTCAAGGAGTCCCCATGGAAGGCAACATCGGCAAGATCGTCCAGGTCATGGGCCCGGTCGTGGACGTGCAGTTCCCGCCCGGGGCGCTGCCGAACATCTACTCCGCGCTGAAGGTGTCCAACAGCTTCATCAACGACAAGCCCGAGAACCTCACGCTGGAGGTCGCGCAGCACCTCGGTGAGAACATGGTGCGCTCCATCTCGATGGACACCACCGACGGGCTCGTCCGCGGCACGGAGGTGCGCGACACGGGCGCCCCCATCTCCATGCCGGTGGGTCGTGAGGTGCTGGGCCGCATCATCAACGTCATCGGCGAGCCGGTGGACGAGATCGGCCCGGTGAACGCGTCGAAGACCAGCCCCATCCACCGCGCGCCGCCCGAGTTCATCGAGCAGAGCACGCAGGTCGAGATGTTCGTCACGGGCATCAAGGTCATCGACCTGCTCGCGCCCTATACCCGCGGCGGCAAGATCGGCCTCTTCGGCGGCGCCGGCGTCGGCAAGACCGTGCTCATCATGGAGCTCATCAACAACGTCGGCAAGAAGCACGGCGGTCTGTCCGTCTTCGCCGGCGTGGGCGAGCGCACCCGCGAGGGCAACGACCTCTGGGTGGAGATGATGGAGAGCTCCGTCATCGCCGCCGAGCAGAAGGACGGTCACCTGGTCATGGACAGCCGCGGGCTGCCCATCATCGACACCTCGAAGTCCAAGGTGGCCCTGGTCTACGGCCAGATGAACGAGCCGCCCGGCGCCCGCGCCCGCGTGGCCCTCTCCGCGCTGACGGTGGCCGAGCACTTCCGCGACGAGGAGGGCCAGGACGTGCTCCTCTTCGTGGATAACATCTTCCGCTTCACGCAGGCGGGCTCTGAGGTGTCGGCGCTCCTCGGCCGTATCCCCAGCGCGGTGGGTTACCAGCCGACCCTGTCCACGGAGATGGGCATCCTCCAGGAGCGCATCACCACGACGTCGAAGGGCTCGATCACGTCCGTGCAGGCCATCTACGTGCCCGCCGACGACCTCACCGACCCGGCGCCGGCCACGGCGTTTGCCCACCTCGACGCGACCACCGTGTTGAGCCGCAAGCTCACCGAGATCGGCATCTACCCCGCCGTGGACCCGCTGGACTCGACGAGCCGCATCCTCGAGCCCGCCGTCGTGGGCGAGGAGCACTACCGGGTGGCCCGCGAGGTCCAGCGCGTGCTGCAGCGCTACAAGGATCTCCAGGACATCATCGCCATCCTCGGCATGGACGAGCTGTCGGACGAGGACAAGAAGCTGGTCGAGCGCGCGCGCAAGATCCAGAAGTTCCTCTCCCAGCCCTTCCACGTCGCCGAGCAGTTCACCGGCATGAAGGGCTGCTTCGTGGAGAAGGACGACACCGTCCGCAGCTTCAAGGAGATCCTCGAGGGCAAGCACGACAACCTGCCCGAGGACGCCTTCTACCTGGTCGGCAACATCGACGACGCGGTGGCCAAGGCCCGGCGGCTGGCCGAGGGGGGCTGATGTCTCTCACGGTCGAGATCGTCACCCCCTCGCGCAAGAGCTTCGAGGGGACGGCCGAGCAGGTGCAGGCCCCGGGCTGGCTCGGGGAGATGGGCGTCCTGCCTCGGCACGCCGCGGTGCTCACGCTCACGCGCGCGGGCGTCGTGACCCTCCAGGGGGCCAGGGGCCAGCTCACGGTGGACAAGGAGCCCATGGACGTGACGGGCTCCCGCCGCCTGGTGGTCGGCCCCGGCTTCGCCGAGATCGGCCCGGATCGCGTCACGCTCGTCGTCGAGCTCTGTGAGGACGGTCAGGGCGTGGACAAGGCCGCCGCCGCCGCCGCGCTGAGCAAGCACGAGGGCGAGATGGCGCAGGTGGACGGCAGCTCGCTGGCCTTCCGGCTGGCGCAGAAGGCCGCCGACCTCGCGCGGGCTCGCCTGAGCGCGTAGGGGCGGGAGAGCTTCGGGTCGCCCCGATCCTCGACATCACGAACAGATGTCCCCGGGAGGTCGGGGGCATCTCCTGTTGAGGTGCTGGCGACATCCTGGCTCCTTTTAAGGCAGCTTTTCGCGAAGGATCGCTTTTTGCATGCTGACCTGCTGGAGGTCACCGCATGCGAGGCAGGATGTTCGCGAGCCGGGTCGTCGCCGCGCGCGCCGAAGGAGCCCCTGAGGCCGGACGGGGGGCTGCGCGCGCTGCCGAGCCCAGGGGCGTGGATGGGCGGGAGCAGCTCGTGCGGGCGACGCACGGCGTCCTGGGGAACGCTGAGCTCGCCTCGGCCCTCCAGGGTGGACCGAGCGGGACCGCTGGCGCGCTCCAGGCGGCCCTTACGCTCGCCGCCGGTGGGATCACGCTCGCCGAGGACCCAGCCAGCCTGCTCGCGGACACCGTCCGAGCGGCACAGAGCACAGGAGGGGCGCCGCTCCCCGCGGCGCTGTGCGCGCCCCTCTCCCGAGCCCTGGGCGGCGTCGCATTGGACGGCGTTCGGCTGCACTTGGACGCCAAGGCGGACGCGGCGGCGAAGGCCGCTCACGCCGAGGCCTTCACGCTCGGCACCCACATCTTTTTCCGCGCCGCGGCCTGGCGGCCGGGCTCACCCGAGGGGCGCGAGCTGCTGCTGCATGAGCTCGCCCACGTCCTGCAAGGCCCGGCCATGGGGGGCGACTCCGACGGGTTCTCGGTCTCCTCCCCCTCCGATACGCTGGAGCAGGCAGCCCACCAGCTGGCTCGGGAGGCCTCCGCGGGCCTGGGCGCCGGCGAGGATCTCGGCTTGCCCACGGAGGGCGAGGGGGGGGCCTGGGCCACCTCGGGGGGTGGGGTGGTCAGCGCCTCGTCCCCTTCGGCGGGGGTGATCCATCGCCAGCCCTCACCTGGTCCTGCGCCGTCCAATCGGAGCGGCAAGGCCCTCGAGCTGGAGAGCGGGAACACCACCGTTGGGGTCGCGCTGGACAACGCGATCCGGTATCTCGGCCCGAACTACCTCAACCCAAGCCCCGGTCGATACGTCTCTCAGGACGGGATGCGCCAGGTCCGCCTGGGCGACCACGAGACGGAGGACCCCGACAAGCTCCACATCCACTTCGAGGCCTACAACAAGCCGGCGCAGGAGGGTGGGAAGGTCATCGAGAACGCCGTCGTAAAGCTCGTCGACGAGAACCAGGCTCAGGATGACAACAAGTCCAAGGACGACGGCAAGGCGAAGAGCGATGCGCCAGGGTCCGACGAGACCCCAGCCGACGACGTGGGGAGTGAGACCTCCAATCCGGCGAAGCGTGAGCAGGACGACCCGCCGCCGCCTGTAGAGACCCCTCCCCCAACGGAGACGAAGAGCGCTGCCGAGGATTCCACCCTCCCGAAGCCTGAAACACAGGATCCTGAGAACAAGACGGAGAGCGCCGCCACACCGCCGACCCAGACGCCGCTCGGCCAGAAGCTGATTGACGGGCTCAAAGAGAACGCCAAGGTCAAGCTCTTCGAGGAGGAGCTCTTCCAAGAGGACGCCTCGGTCTACTCTTATGAGACCAAGGATCAACCCGGTATGTTCGGCTCCACGACCTCCACCAAGGTGCACGGGCTCCATGTGGAGGCGACGGGTACCGCCTCGGGGACGCTCAACAGTGACGGGCTGAACGTGGGGGCGAGCGTTCAGGGAAAGGCCACCCTCGCCGATTTCGAGAAGTCCTGGGACTGGGAGGTCGGCAGCTTCTCTCTGCTGGGAGAGGAGGTCAGCGGACACTTCTTCCTCAAGGCCTCGGGCATGATCGGCGCCGAGGGAGCCGCACAGCTCGACCTGAACGTCGGGAAGGTGAAGGGCGCCCGCAAGGTCGATCCCAATTCGCTGCTCGGCGGAAAGGCGCTCGCGGCGCCGAAGGGCTCGGCCGGCAAGGAGTCGGGCCAGCAGAAGGAGGGTTCCGGTGCGGCGGTGACCGCCTCCGCGGAGGCCTTCGCGGGGGCGAAGCTGACCCTCGGCGCTGGGCTCGCGGCGCGTTGGAAGCGAAAGGAGCCGAGCGCCTACAAAGACAAGCTGGCCGACGCGAGCGCCGTGGTGCTCGACCTCGTCACGGTGATCTCTCCTGGCCTCGGCTGGCTGCTTCAGATGGCGGGGGCCGAAGAGGTCGTGCAGGAGATCCTGGGGGCGCTCATCGCCTGGGGCGGCGCGGGGGAGGTCTCATTGCTCGGCATTGAGGCATCTCTGACCGGATCGGCGGGTGTCGGCGGAAAGCTGCAGGCGAGGCTGGGCTTCACGGGGGGGAAATTCTCGCTGACCCTCTCCGCGAACGCCACCTGGGGCCTTGGTCTCGGCACGGACGTGCTGGTCACGCTGGACGCGATCGAGGGAGTGAAGTTCGCGCTCATCGTCATGGGCGAGCTGCGATCGGTGGTCGACCAGTGGCTGGCATCGGAGCTGGACGCCCTGAAGGACGAGGCCTTGGAGCGCATCGACTCGATCTTCGAGTGGTTCTCGGCCGATGACGTGGTCCGTGACGCGGTGAAGCACGGGGCGCACCTCGTCGTCGGCGCGGCCGAGAAGGCTCAGATGGTGCGCACCCTGGCGGATGGAGTCTGTGGCGACGAGGATGAGGACGCGATCCTCTCCATCCTCGAGGCCGCGAAGGCGGCGGGCCACCTCTCGGAGGTCGTCTCCAAGGCTGGTGGGGCCGACGCGCTGTTGTGGGATCTGGATGGAGGTCAAGATGCCAAATTACGCGAGCTTCTCGGGATGGATTGAGGCGCTCCCCGTGGGAGATCCTCGGGATCTGGTGGCGAGGTACGCACGCGCGATCGATGTGCGCGACGCAGGGGAGGCAGAGGAGCTCTGCACGGTGGCCGGTTGGCTGGCTCCCCGCGGAGGGGTCGGGCGCCTGTTTCGCGTGGCCAACCGCGCGCGCTGGCGGATCGCGGTGCGAGGTGAAGCGCTCGTTCGCGTGGGTCGAGCAGCCGTGGAGATCCTCCTGCATCGCCGCGCGGGCGTCGAACCCACGACGATGTGGGTGCTCCTCCACCGCTGTGGCGGTGCTTGGAGCGCCGAAGGCGTCACCCGATCCGAGCCTCACGCCTCCGACTTCCTCGAGGGGCGCCTCCCCGCACTCCTCACCTGGGCCACGTTGGCGCCGTCCGCCGCTGCTCGCCGCCTCGGAGAGGCGATCCTCGCGCGCGTGGACGCGCTGGAGTCGGAAGGCGGGGTGCTGCGAGGGGAGCCTGGACCGCTCACGACGCTGCTGTTGACGAGCCAGGTGGCGTGTGGCGCGGGGCTGACCCGACGGGAGCTGACGCGCGCGTTGGAGCTCTACCCAGGCGGGCCCGCCTGTTTCACCCTTCGCCTTTCCTCGGCGGACGGACGCAAGATCGAACGCACGGTATACCTGCAGCTCTGCGCGAATGGCGAGCCAGTCCTCCGCGAGGTGTCCGCGCTCCCCAGCCTGGAGACGCTCCTCTCCTTGGCGGGGAGCGACGCGCCCTCCCCGGTCTACGGCCCGGCCTCACCGGTGCCGCCCTACTCCGCGCACTCCTCGACATCCTCGTAGGTGTCGGCGCCGACCAGGATGGTGCCGACCGGGTCGCTCTCCTCGCAGGGGTCCAGGTCCTCACCGGCGGCGTACCAGATGCAGGCCCCGCCCGTGCGCTCGCCGAGGCCGCTCGTGACCGAGATCCAGCCCGCCATGCGCTGCTCGGTGTCCGAGAAGGTGGCCTCCAGCGCGAGCACGCGGTCCTTGGGCTCGCCCTCCAGCTCGCTCGTGCTGACGCGCCCCTGCGCCGTGTAGGTCTGGTGCGCCTCGTCCGACGGCGCGAGCGCGTGGCTCCCGTCCAGGATCAGGGTGCCGAAGGCGGGATCGACGACGGTGAGCGCGCCGGCCTCGAGCGAGAAGCCCTCCCCCGTCTCCTGCCAGCTCAGGCTGCCGGTGAGCGTGTAGCCCTCCACGTCCACGCAGCTCGCCTCGAGGAGCGTGGCCCCCGTGTCCGGGTCCGAGGACAGATCCACGCAGCCCGCCGAGGCGTCGGCGAGCCCCTTGGCGAGGTCGAGCGCCTGGTCCACGATGAAGCGGGTCTCGACGATGGGGACGGCGAGAGCGAGGGTGGCCAGCGCCTCGTCCTCGTCCGCGACGGGCAGCGTCGGCGTCTGGCCAGCGCAGAGGGCCGCGGCGGACGCGGGCAGTCCGGCGAAGGGGTCCTCCGTCGCAGGAGATCCGGAGTCCGAAGGGGTCTCGCTCTCGCCCGGCTTGAGGTCGTCAACACAAGCCGAGAGGAGGAGCATGGGCAGGAAGGAGACGATGAGACGCATGGGCTGGCTCCCTGAAATGGCCTTCGCCAACCACGAGGGCCTTCGAGATCAGGGTAACCCTCCGCGGGCGAAGCGTATAGAAAATTTTCTACGCATAGAAAAATATTCATCAATCCGTCGACCAACACCCGCTGCCCTGGACCCCGGCCGCGCCCGCGAGGTGAACCTCAAGCCAGCAGCGCCAGCAGATCCTCCCGCGTGATCGCGCTGGCCGCCCCCGCCTCGCCGAGCGCCGCCTCGGCCAGGGCGCGCTTGCGCTCCTGCAGCTCGAGGATCCGCGTCTCCACGGTGTCCTCGGCCAGCAGCCGCGTGACCAGCACGGGGCGCTCCTGGCCGATGCGGTGGGCGCGGTCGGCGGCCTGCTCTTCGACGGCGGGGTTCCACCAGGGGTCGAGGATGAAGACGTTGTCGGCGGCCGTGAGGTTGAGCCCGGTGCCGCCGGCCTTGAGCGAGAGCAGCAGCACGGGCGGGCCGGTCTCGGCCTGGAAGGCGTCCACCACGGCGCCGCGGTCGCGCGTGCTCCCGTCCAGGCGCAGGAAGCCGAGCCCGGCCTCGCGTAATGCGGGCTCCACCCGGTCCAGCAGGCTGGTCCACTGGGAGAAGACCAGGGCCTTGTGGCCCTCGCTCACCGCCTCGTCCAGCAGCTCCACCAGGAGCTCTACTTTGCTGGAGCTCCGAGCCTGCTGCCCGGGGACGAGCCCGCTGTGGCAGGCGGCCTGGCGGAGCCGCAGCAGGGCCTCCAGCGCCGCCATCACGCCCGCCCCGCTGGCCAGCTTCGCCACCAGCTCCTTCTTCGTCGCCGCGCGCAGCGTGTCGTAGACGGAGCGCTCGGCCTCGGAGAGCGTGACGTACTGCACGACGTCGGTGCGCGGCGGCAGGTCCCGGGCCACCTCGGACTTCATGCGGCGCAGGACGAAGGGCCGGATGCGGGCGCGCAGGCGGGCGGCGGCCCCGGGCTCCCCGCGGGCGATGGCGGCGCCGTAGCGCCCGTCGAAGTCCTGGCGCCCGCCCAGCAGGCCCGGGTTCAGGAAGTGCATCTGGCTCCAGAGCTCCTCCAGCCGGTTCTCCACGGGCGTGCCGGTGAGAGTGAGGCGCAGCTCGGCGTCGAGGCGGAAGGCGGCGCGGGTCACCTGGCTGTCGGGGTTCTTGATGGCCTGGGCTTCGTCCAGCACCACCGTCCGCCAGCGGCGCCCGCTGAGCAGGTCGGCGTCCAGGCGCAGGAGGGCGTAGCTGGTGAGCGTGATGTCGGCGTCGGGCTCCAGGCGGCGCCCGGGGCCGTGGTAGAGGTTCACCTTCAGGCCAGGTCGGAATTTCCGCGCCTCCGCCGCCCAGTTCGGCAGCACGCTGGTCGGCGCCACCACCAGCGTCCCCGGCCCCAGCACGCACAGGGTCTGGAGCGTCTTGCCCAGCCCCATGTCGTCGGCCAGGATCCCGCCCATCTCCGCCTGCCGCAGGAAGGAGAGCCAGTTGACCCCGACCCGCTGATAGGGGCGGAGCTCGGCCCGCAGATCGGCGGGCAGGGGAGCCTCGGGCAGGCCCTCGAAGCCGGTCGCCAGGGCGCGCAGCCCGGCCAGGGTGGGCGGGGGTGGGCGCTCCAGCGCGTCGCAGAGACGCCCGAGGTCGAAGAGGGCGTGCTTCGCCACCTTCCCCGATTTGTCACGTGCGTCTAGCAGGTCTGCTAGCAGGTGCCCGTAGCGCTCCAGCCAGTCCCGCGGCAGCGTGGCCCAGCCCCCGCCCATCAGGGGCACGAGGCTCCGCCCCTCGGCCCAGGCGCGGAGCACCTGCGCGGGCTCGGCCTTCCCACCGCCCGCGGCCACGAAGGAGACGTCGAAGCGCTCGCCGTCCAGCTGGAGGTCGGCCTTCAGAGCCCCCATCTTGCGGAAGCGGGCCAGCCCGTCGCCCTGCACCGCGGCCCCGTCCCAGGCGCGGATGCGCTCGGCCAGGCGCAGGGCCTCCTCGCCGGTGGCCTCCACGCGCAGGCCGGGGCTCAGGCCGAGCTCGTTCCGCAGGCCCTCGACCAGCTTGCGCTCGGCGGCCTCGTCGCGCACGGGCACCGGCCCGCCGAGCAGGTGGAGCTGGCCGCGCTCCAGGCGGGCGGTGGGCGGGTCGCCGTAGACCAGGGAGGGCACGACGGCCAGGGTCTCGCCGACGCCGGAGAGCTCCAGCAGGATGCGCGGCGGGGTGGCGCCGGCCTGGGGGAGGCGGCGGGTGCGGACCTCGACCGGGACCTTCTGGCGCAGGCGGGGGATGGCCTCGCTGACCAGGCGGCTCACCTGCTCAGGCGCGTAGCGGACGCCGCGGGAGAGGGTCTGGCGGGCGTCGGGGTCCAGCCCGCCGTCGCTGATGGGGTGCAGGGTCTGGCCGCAGCGCACGACGCCCGCGCCCAGCACCTCGTCGATGCGGGCGTCGCGGACGAGGCGCAGGCGGAAGCCGCCGTCCGGGTCGTCCTCGACGAGGGCGCGGGGGAGGATGGGCTCGCCCGAGGCCCGGGTGGGGGCGCCGTCCAGGGTGAGGTCGGGGCACTCGCCGAGGCGGGCGAGGAGCTGGGGGGCGAGCTCGCGGGGGATGGGGCCGCGGCCGGTGCGGAAGCCGTAGAGGCCGCGCACGGCGAGGTCTTCGACCGCGAGATCGGCGTCGGTCAGCAGGAGCTGGCCCCGGGCCGCCGCCTGCGAGAGCGTACCTTGGAGGGGGAGATCCTTGCCGCCGCGGGCGACGACGCGCTCCAGGCTCAGGCGCGCGGACTCTGGGCGGGCGGGGTCGCGCTCGCGGCGCAGGCGGTAGCCGACGCGGCCCACGGTGGGGGGCGCGGGCGCCTGACCCTCCGCGCCGCGACGGGCGGCGATCACCGCGGCGGCGACGTGGGCGCAGGCCCGGGGGGCGCCGGGGCGGTTGGCGTCGCGGCAGGAGCAGCTCCAGTCCTCGTCCTCCGCCCACAGGTAGACCTCAAAGGGCTTGATGGCGCCCGCGGGCAGGACCTGGAAGACCTGCTCATCGTCGCCGGAACGCTCCGGGATCACGGCGCCCGCGCGGGCCATCTCCACGCCCGCCGACCAGGCAGAGCCCGCCGCCTTCTGGATGATCTCGTAGAGGCCCATCCCGCTCCTCGACAGGGCCGGATAACCCGGCTTAGGCTCGGGCCCGAGAGGTGTTGATGGACGAGAACGTCTTCGCCCCGCCGCGGGCCGAGCTCGAGGTCGCGCCGAAACCCAGCGCCATCCCCGTGTCTGCCCACATGGGCGCCTGGGAGATCTTCGGGACGGGGATGCGCTGGTTCTTCCGCAACCTGAGCCTCGTCGTGCCCATCGGCCTGCTGACGCAGCTCCCCGCGACGCTGGCGGGCGTGGGCGTCGGATCGCTGGATCTCGGCCAGACGCAGGTCTTCGTGAACCTCGCCGTGAACCTGCTCACCGCCATCGGGCTCGCGCTGGCCGTGCCGTCCGCGCTCTACGGGGTGCTGGAGCGGGAGACCGGCCGCGCGCCGACCATCGGCGAGAGCCTGGCGTTTGGGCTGAGCCGCTGGGGCACGACCTTCTTCGCCCGGCTGTTCGCGGGGATGATCACCGGGGTCGCCACGCTGTGCCTGATCCTGCCGGGCGTCTACTTCGCCCTGCTCTACGCGCTCACCGACCAGGTGGTGCTGATGGAGCCCAACGCGAGGAGCGCGCTCGACCGCAGCTCCACCCTGGTGAGAGGCCAGCTGTTGCCGATGCTCCTGACCGCGATCCTCCCCTGGGGCATGACCGTGATCATCGGGGCCGCCCTGGGGGCGCTGGCCGGGCTGACGCAGTTCCCAGCGATGATCACGCTCGCCACCTTCCTGGTCGCGCCCTTCAGCCTGCTGCCGCCTGTGGTCCTGCTGGTCTTCTACCTCTCGCTGCGCATGGAGCGCGCCGCGCTGGACCTGGACGACCCGGTGGCGTTGCCCTGGCGATACTGACTCAGCGCAGGTTCCCGCCCACCAGGCTGCCCGTGCCGTCGATGATGAAGGCCGTGGCGTTGGCGGTGTCGAAACCGCTGCCCGTGCCCGGCCACACGACGAAGGCCGAGCCGTTCCACAGGCCGATGTCGGCGTGGTCGTCGGCGTCGAGGTCCAGGGTGGTGACGCCGTAGGAGCCGGAGATGGCGACCGTGATCATCGGGCTCGCGGTTTCGGGCTTGCCATCCGTCATGCGGTAGATCTCGAGCGTCCCGCCGGTGAGCACGCCGAGCTCGTCCTTGTCGTCGTCGTCGAAGTCGGCCACCAGCCAGGTGGCCCCCGTGTCGTAGTCCACGGTGGTCTTCACCACGTTCGTGGTGTCGATGGCGGTGCCCGTGTTCGGGTAGAGGAACAGCTTGTCGGCGCCGTTCTTGAAGGCCAGGAAGTCCGCGTGCCCCGTCCCGCGGGTGTCCCCGCAAGCGTATGAGTAATTTACGGCGTTGAAGCCCGGCTTGACCGAGTATGACGAAGTGCTGGAGAAGCCGCTGCCCGTGTTCGGGTAGACGTCGATCTTGAGATCGTCGGTGCCGCTGTTGAGCACCCAGGCGTCGTCCAGCCCGTCGCCGTTGAAGTCGCAGAGCAGCACGGTGGCGTCGGCGATGGGGATGGTCCAGGTGGCGCCGGGCGCGCCAAACTGCTGCTCCTCGTTGAAGATGAGGCTCAGCGTCTTCGCGTCGGCGTCCACCAGCGCGAGATCCTCCCCCGAGACCACGGGCCAGCCGGTCTCCACCGGGCCCGTCTCCCGGAGCGTGTCCGAGTCCTGGACCAGCTCCTGGGTGTCGCCCGTGTGGGCGGCGCCGGTGTGCTTGTCCGGGCCGTTCACGGTGGGGGTGGAGCATGCGCCGAACGTGAGCAGGGCCAGGGCCAGGCCGGGTGCCCGAAGATTCATGGTGGGAGCCTCCGCGCAGATAGATGTGCCGACCGCGGGGGGCATCGTCAAGAGCCGAGCAGCCCGCGCGCCTCGAGCCAGCCCAGCACGCTCTCAGCGATCAGATCGTTCCCATCGGCGTTGGCGTGCCCGCGGTCGCGCGGAAAATAGAGCGTGCGCTCGGCCGCGGCGACGCTCATCATCGGCTGCAGGTCCAGGTTCGGGACGCCCTCGGCCGCGGAGAGCTCGGCCAGCACGGCGCGGTGCTCGGCCGTGTAGCCCTCTACCTCCAGCGGGTAGCCGAAGAGCACGGGCTCGGCCCCCAGCGCGCGGGACCCGGCGATGAGCGCGCGCAGGTTCTCCCGGTACTCCTCGGGCGGGACCCGGTAGACCCCGCGATCGTCGTCCACGCCCGCCGGCCGCTCCTTGGCCCGAATCTGAACCCCGCCCAGCAGCGCGCGCAGCCCGAGGTAGACCCGGCTCTTCCAGAGGAGGTGGTCCTTGAGGAAGCGGTGGTCCTGCGTGAGCACCGCCTGGGAGCGGTCAGTGTACGCCGACTTCCGCGCGTCCTGCACCACATAGGAGAGCAGCACCACGTCCGGCTGGTAGCGCTGCAGCACGGTGTCCCAGAGCCAGCGCCCCTGGAAGCTCGTGTAGCCCGGCTGCCCGCCGTTGATGACCTCGAGATCCTCCCGGCCCGCCGCGCGCGCCCGCGCCTCCAGGCGCGCGGGGTAGCTCTGGTCGTCGTCCACCCCCCAGCCGAGCGTGGTCGAGCACCCGAGCGTCATGATCCGCCAGGCCCCCTCAGGCTTGGACTCGGCGTGCAGCGGCGCGCGCAGGCCGTTGGCGTCCGTGCTGAGCCGGAAGCTGCGCTGCTCCTCGGGGTGCGGGATCTCCGCCGCGCGCTGGCTCGGGTCCAGCACCCAGAACGGGCTCTGGTGGTCGAATTTCCCCGGGGGGCGCGGCCAGCCCGCCGCGCGCAGACCGAGCTCTGCGCTCCCCAGCACGACGAGCAGGGGCACGAGAGAGAACAGCAGCCGACGTCGCAGGCTCGCGCGCACGGCGCGATCCTACGCCTTACTGGGCGGGGCCGATCTCGATCGCCGTGCGGTCCGTGATCTGACCCGACTTGAACCACGTGTTGTCGTAGAAGGTCGTGTCGTTGATCCGGTAGGTGATCTCGCCGTGCTCCGGCGCGGTCCAGATGAGCTCGGTGCCCACGGGGATGATGGTCTCCACCCCGGACTGGGTCACGAACTTCATGACCAGCATGCCCTCGTAGCAACCTTCGATGTTGCAGGGCCAGTCGCCGCCGACCGTCTGCTTCGCCGGGTCGCCGCCGACGTTGATCCAGGGGCCGTCGTCGCGCACGCGGTACTTGTCCTTGACCGTGCCGGAGACGCGGATCTTGTTGCCCTTGCACACCGCGAGCGGGCGCTGCCAGCCGGCGCCGATCTCCAGGTAGTCGAACATCGTGTAGTCCAGCGGCACGTTGCACTCGCCCGCCGTCAGCTTGCTGGGCAGGCCCTTGACCCAGGCGCTCCACTGGTCGGCGCTGGCCTGACCCTTCGCCACGCCCTCGCACAGGGTCAGGTTCTCCTGGGAGACGCGCTCGACCATCTCCGGGCGACCCAGCAGCGTGGTCTCGGCGCTCTCCACCGCCATCTCGCCGAACTCGATGCCGTCGCTGCGTCCGCCGCCCCACTGCTTGACCATCGCGTCCAGCGTGGTCGCGCGGGCCTGGCGACGGTCGATCTCCTGGAGCTTGTCCCACTGCGGCGGGTAGTAGCAGGCGTTCTTCCAGCCCTCCTCCTGAACCCAGCCCTCCTTGGGAGCGACGGGCTCGCTCTTCTTCTTCTTCTTGGCCAGGGCGTCAGACGAGCTGAGCGCCAGGGCCGCGATCAGACCGACGAAGAGAGCGCGAGAGAGACTGGCCATGAGAGACCTCCAGCATGAGAGCCTGATCCAATAACCCGATCGGCGTGAGACCTTCCACGAAGCGGTCCGCGCGCCGGAGAAACACGAAGAGGGAGGCCCGCCGATGCGGGTCCTCCCTCGTCGGTCAGCAGGGCCGAGGCCCCAGCTTCAGATCTTGCCCTGGAGCAGGAACGCGATGGCCAGGGCGAAGAGCACCAGCGACTCGGGGAAGGCCATGCCCAGCAGCATCGCCGTGCGGATGTCGCCGCCGGCCTGGGGGTTGCGGGACATGCCCTCCATGGCGCTGCCGGCGATGCGGCCCTGGCCGAGGCCGGCGCCGAGCACCGCGAGGCCCATGGCGAGGCCGGCGGCGAGGCCGACGTAGCCCTTCCAGCTGTCGCCGCCGCCGTCCTGGGCGAAGGCCGGAGCCGAGAACACGAGAAGCGCCGCAGCGACGGGGAGAACCTTGTACAGCTTGGTCGTCATCGATCTCTCCGAGAGAGGGAAGGAGTCGGGTCAGGGCTCAGTGGTGCCCGTGGTCCTCGACAGTCGCCGCGACCGAGATGTAGACGGACGACAGGAGGGTGAACACCAGGGCCTGGATGAAGGACACGAAGATGCCCAGCCCCAGGAAGATGAAGGGGATGACGATCCCGTGGGTCAGCTCGGACATGATGCCGAAGACCATGTGATCGCCGAAGATGTTGCCGGTGAGTCGCAGGCTGAGCGAGACCGGCCGGACGACGAAGAGGCCGAGGGCCTCCACGATGAAGAGCAGCGGCGCGAGCCACCACACGGGGCCCAGCAGGTGCTTGAAGTAGGGGCCCACGCCCTGCCGCATCATGCCGACGCCGTTGAAGACGAGCAGCACCACGATGGCCATGGCGAAGTTCGTGTTCACGTTGTCGGTGGGCGGCAGGAAGCCGGGCAGGATGCCCATCAGGTTGTTGGCCAGGATGTAGGTGAACAGCCCCGCCAGCAGCATGAAGAAGGTGCGCGCGTCGTGCTTGCCCAGGATCGAGATCAGCAGCCCGTCCAGGCCCTCGGTCAGCAGCTCGAAGATGTTGCGCACGGTCAGCGTGCCGTCCGGCACGTACTGGGCCGTTCCGCCCTTCGCGATGGCCCGGTTCAGCCCCATGCGGGCGACCCAGGCCGACAGCAGCAGGAAGAGGCAGACCACCCAGGCGCCGGCGACGGCGATGGCCTGACCCTGCGTGAGGTGGAGCGCGTGCTCCAAGGCCTCGACGGCTCCGGTGAGCTCCAGCCAGGAGTAGTGGTACATCAGGCCTTCCGAGCCGCGCCGGGGAGGAAATTCCCCAGCGCCGCGTTCATGGTGATCGCGGCGACGAGCGTGCCGACGCCCAGGACCACCGAGAGGGGCGGAAACCAGTTGAGCAGGAGCCAGCCCGCTCCGAGGAGCAGGGGCATCTTCAGCAGGAAGGGGATGGCCAGCGCCTTGCTGGAGGCGCCCGGGCTCTGCTCCGCGCGCTGGAGCGCGAGGACGCCCACGCCGAGGCTGGCCAGCGGCAGCAGCCCGCTCAGCAGCACCCCCGCCGCGAAGTGGCCGCCCTCGCGCACCAGCGCGACCACCACGCCCACCCCGAGGAGGGCGATGGCGGTGAGGACGACGCTACGAACGGGGCTGGTCATTCCGGGGTTCCGAGCTGAGCGCCTTCACCATTCGGATCATGCCGACGATGAAGGCCAGGAGCGAGAGCGCGAAGAGGAAGAGCGGGGAGCTGTCCAGGCGGCGATCCAGCCACCCTCCGGCCAGCAGGCCGAGGATGACGGTCACCGCCATCTCCGTCACCATGGCTGAGGCCCGCAGGAGCTGGCTTTTGGAGTCAGCTTTTTGAGGGTTGTTCTCAGCCATGAGCGGCTCCACCGAGGTGACCCGGAGGAGAAGGGCCGCTCTGTTATCCCGTCCTCGCCTTCGTGGCAACTACTCGCAGGCGCCCCACATGCCTGCGCCCTCGGATCGCGCCGCCGCCTCGTCGTCCTCGAAGAGGTCCGCGTAGGTAGAAGTGGCGTAGAAGGTCATGGTCTCCGCGTAGCCGCCGCGCAGGAGCTGGCGCTCGAAGAAGCCCTGCTCGCCCGCGCCCGTGGTCACGTAGGCCAGCGCGCGCCCGTAGTCGTCCTCGCAGTCCCCGTCGAAGCCGAGCCAGACCAGCTCGCCCAGCAGGCTCTGCTCGGTGAAGGCCGTGGCCTCCGGGCCGTAGCACTCGTCGGTCTCGTCGGTGTCGTGCGCGATCTCGGGGGTGTCCACGCCGATGATGCGCACCTTGTCGGCGCCGTCGGGGCCGTGGACCCAGAGGGTGTCGCCGTCCACGATCTCGGTGACCTCGCCCACGAAGGCCTCGCGACAGGGGTCCGCGCCCTGGGCCACCTCCGACAGGTCCAGGTCGTAGATGGGGTCCTGCTCCTCGGCGCTGTCCCCGGTCTCGGGCGAGCCGGTCTCCTCGCTCGGCTGGCGCGTGTCCTCGTCGTCGTGGCGGTGGCAGGCGAGGAGGAGCAGGAGCGTGATCATGGCGTTTCCCTCTGGCTCAGGAGCCTCGCGCGCAGGCGGACGGCCTCGTCACCGTCCCCCGCCGCGATGGCGTCGTCGAGAATCTCGCGGGCCTCGTCGGACCGACCGAGGCGCTCCAGCGCGGTGGCGGCCCCCAGCGCGGCGAGGCTGGCCTCCTCGCCCGACGCGCCGCCCTGCAGGGCCGCTTGAAAGCTCTCGGCCGCGCCCTCGGGGTCCTCCTCCAGCAGCGCGGTGCCCAGGGCCAGCCAGGCGTCCACCGCCAGCGCGGGATCCACCTCGGCGGCGCGGCGCAGCGCGGGGGCGGCGCGCTCCGGGTGCCCGCCGCGGGCGTAGCTCTGCCCGGCCGCGAGCCACCAGCGCCCCGCCTCGAAGTCATCCGGCCAGGTCTCCGCCGCCCGCACCCAGGTCTCCGCCGCCCGCACCGGGTCGCGCAGGGCCCCGGCGTAGAGGCTGGCCAGCCGGTCCTGGGCCTCGGGCGCGCGGCTGTGCCGGGGGTGCTGGTCTACCAGCTGGCGCAGCAGCTCCACCGCCGCCTGGGGGCGCTCCAAATCCGTGGCCGCCAGGTTCGCCGCCCGCCAGAGCGCCTCCACCCGCGTGTCCTCCGGGGCCACGCTCTCCGAGAGATCCACCCACTCTTGATAGGCCAGGTTCGGGAAGCCCCAGCCCAGCATGAGCGCCGGCCGGTCGATGGCCTCGGGTGACCAGGGGCTCAACCAGAAGGCGCCCAGGCCCAGGATCCCGAACGCGACCACGCCGGCGCCGCGGAGCACGTAGCGCGCTTCGTCAGGGGTGAGGCGGAGGGGCAGGCCGCGCGCCATGGTGGGAGGCTATGGCGGGCTCGGGCGAGGGGCAAGGGGGATGGCGACAGCGCTCCTGAGGGAGATATGTCTGGAGCGCCACACCGAGGGGGCACGAGCACCTCATGTATGAACGCGCCCAGATCGACGGCTTCAGGGGCATGGATGACGTGAGCGTCGGCCCTTTCGGTCGCGTGAACCTCGTCGTCGGCCCTGGGGGGACCGCGAAGACGTCCTTGCTGGAGGCGTTGTTCTTCAACGCGAACGATGGACGTGCGGATGTGCTCTCCATCGGGCTTCAGCAGCGCGGGATCGACCTCAGCGGTAGCGCTCTGGAGCAACGAAGGCTCTTCGACAGCTACCTCTCGTCGGGGCGGCGATCGCCGACCGCGGTCATCGAGGCCGCATGGGCCGGTCGATCGCGGAGCTCGAAGATGGTGCCGCTGGAGCCGAGCGTCGTCCCCATCGCGGAGCTGGATCCTGTCACCGGCCAGACCAGGGCAGGCGCGATGCGGCCCCTGGTGACCTATGAGGCGACGTGGCAGGAGGGCGAGGCCCACTCGGTCTCGCGGCTGCACATCACGGTCCAGGGGCGCCACTTCGAGAAGGGGGAAGGGCGCTTCATCCCCTCGCGGCTTCACGGCTCCCGTTCGGGGAGGAGCCGCGACATCGCTCCGCTCTGGTCCATCTCCGAGGATCTTGGCGAGTCGGAGCGCATCGTCGAGCTTCTTCGGCAGATTGATCCCGACATCCGCAACGTTCGCCTCGGATCGAGCGAGGCGGGCTCGGCGATCATCCGCGTGAACCACGGGAGAATGGGCAGCGTGGAGGAGCCCGAGCTCCTCGGTGGCTGGCTGCGCGCGACGCTCGGCCATCTCGCTGGGATGTCGAAGGTCCGCGAAGGCCTGATGCTGGTGGATGAGTTCGACGGCCCCGTGCACGTGTCTGCCTTGCGCAAGATCGCTCAGTACATCACCTCCGCGGCCCGCCGCCTGAACGTCCAGGTCTTCCTGACCACGCATCGCGAGGAGTCCGTGGACGCCTTCCTCGATCTCGGGGACCACATCGATGAGGTGGTCGTCCTGCGCGCGAAGCGGCGCGAGGGCCGGTTCTCGTTCGAGGCCGTTCCTGGTCCCGAGGCGCTCTATCTGCGGGATGAGGTGGGGGTTGATCTTCGGAGGACTGGATGAGCCCGTGGACTCTGGTCATCCTGGAGGGTGCTCACGACCTGCTCACGATCCGGGGCACGCTGCTCGCCCGCGGGTGGTGTCAGACGAGCGAGGAGCTCCCTGAAGGGCTCGTGAGCCTGGAGCAGGGGCGCAGGCGCGCGGGCAACCTGCCGCTCACCCTGCTGGCGAACCAGGGCGTGCGGCTCGCCCTCCTCTCGGTGGAGGGTGTCAACAATGTTCTCGGCAAGACGGGCGCGCGCACGGCGATGGAGACCCTCGACCATGTCAGCGGGTTCGGTGTGATCGTGGACGCCGATCTCATCCAGCCCGCGAGCCGTCTGAGCGCCTTTCGCTCGGCCTACCGAGGGGTGCTTCCAGCGGTCGATCGCGTCGAGCCGGGCCGCGTCCTCGAAGGACAGCCCCGTCTGGGGCTCTGGGTGTTTCCTGACAACGCCTCTCTTGGGTGTCTGGAGGAGGTCCTTCTCCGACACCTCGAGGACACGCGGCCCGCGCTCCTTCGTGCCGCGAGAGGCTTCGTCGAGACGTCGGCCTTTCAGGAGCAGTGCGAGCTGCAGGGGTCGGCGACAGGAAAAGCGATCCTGGGCGCCATCGGTCAGGCCGACGCTCCTGCGCGGGCGCTTCCCTCCGCCATGCAGGAGCACCGCCGCCGCTGGTTCCCCGACGGCTGGCAGCCCACGGGTCCCCTCCTCGAGGTCGTCCACTTCATCGAGGAGCTCTGCGCCCTCACCCCGCCGACTGCGCCCGCTCCTGGATGAGCTCGATCCGGTACCCGTCGGGGTCCTCCACGAACGCGATCACCGTGCTGCCGTGCTTCATGGGCCCGGGCTCGCGGACGATCTTCCCGCCCGAGGCGCGGATGGCCTCGCAGGTGGCGTAGATGTCGTCGGTGCCCAGCGCGACGTGGCCGTAGCCCTTGCCGAGGTCATAGCTCGCGGTGTCCCAGTTGTGGGTGAGCTCCAGCACCGCGCCCTCGTCCTCCGGGCCGTAGCCCACGAAGGCCAGGGTGAAGCGGCCGTCCGGGTAGTCCTTGCGGCGGAGGAGCTTCATGCCCAGCACGCGGGTGTAGAAGTCCAGCGAGCGCTCCAGCTCGCCGACGCGGATCATGGTGTGGAGGATGCGCACGGGGCTCTCCGGGGCCGGGCCCGAAGGGGACCGGGCGTGAAGAAGAATGACAGGCGCGGGGCGCCCGGTACTCCTATCTCGCTTGTGGGTGTTCGGATGTGGCGCTAGGCTGGACCAGGACCACAGCCCTGGAGGTCGCCCCGTGCGCGTCCTGCTCATCAACCCCGCCATGAACATGCGCAAGCTCGGCCGCTTCGCCGGTCTGCTCGAGCCCATGCCCTGCATCGGGCTGGCCTACATCGCCGGCGCGCTGGAGGCCCACGGCGTCCTGGTACGGGCGCTGGACATGTTCGCGGAGAAGCTCTCGGCCGACGAGATCCTGGAGCGCACGAAGCGCTTCCGCCCGGATCTGGTGGGCTTCACGGTGCTGACCCCCTCGGCCCCGGTGGTCGCCCGCCTCTCGGAGATGATCCGGGCGGCCCTGCCGGACGTGAAGATCGTCTGGGGCGGCGTGCACGCCGACGTCTTCGGCCAGGACATCGTGCGCGCCGGGCAGGCCGACTTCTGCGTCCACCACGACGGCGAGGAGACCATCTGCGAGCTGGTCGACGCCCTGGCCGCGGGCGAGCGCGACTTCTCCAAGATCGACGGCATCACCTGGGCCAGCGAGGGGCAGCCCGTCACCAACAAGAGCCGCGCGCTCAACCGCGAGCTCGACGACCTGCCGTACCCGGCCTGGCACCTCTTCCCCTACCACCGCTACGGCCTGCTGCCCTTCGCCGACTTCGCCAAGCCCGTGCTCACCATGGCCGGCAGCCGCGGCTGCCCCTACCGCTGCGACTACTGCTCGCTCATCCACACGGGCGGTAAGGTCTACCGGCGGCGCGACCCCATCAAGATCGTGGACGAGTACGAGTTCCTGGTGGACCGCTACGGGGTCAAGCAGATCGGCTTCATCGACCCCATCTTCCCGCTGGTCAAGAAGGACCTCCAGCCGCTCTGCGAGGAGCTGGTCAAGCGTGGGCTCGACCAGAAGTGCCAGTGGCTCTCCGAGACCCGCTGCGACCGCCTGGACAAGGAGACCTGCGAGCTCATGTACTGGGGCGGCTGCCGCCGGGTGCTCATGGGCATCGAGAGCGGCTCGGACATGCTGCTGGGCAACGTGAACAAGAAGATGACGACGCTGAAGGTGCGCGAGGGCGTGGCCAACGCGCGCGCCGCCGGCATCCAGACCGTGGGCCTGTTCATGATCGGCCTGCCTGGCGAGACGCCTGAGCTCACGAAGGAGACGGTGGACTTCTCCATCGACCTGGACCTGGACTTCGCCAAGTACGCGATCACCGTGCCCTTCCCGGGCTCCAAGCTCTTCGAGGACCGCTGGCAGAAGGACCTGTTCCGGGACGACTGGGAGAACTACACCACCTTCAACCCCGATCCCGACCGCCTCATCTACCACCCGCCCGGCTACGACCCGCGCGAGCTCATCCGCATGCAGCGCGACGCGCTGCGGATGTTCTACCTGCGCCCCGCCCAGATCAAGCGCCAGTTCGCCGAGCTCAAGACGATCAGCCCGAAGATGCTGCTGTACGGCCTCTACGGCATGGCCATCTAGCGGTCAGTCTTTCGTCAAGCGCTGGGCGACCCGGACCTCCGCCGCTAGGATGGGAGGGAGGGCGCCTCGCGCCCGCTGGAGGCCGGATGGCGCCCGTCAAGAAGGTGGACAAGCCCTGGGGGCACGAGCTCCTGTTCGCGCGCACCGATTCTTACGCGGGCAAGCTGCTCTTCATCCGGGCCGGGCACCAGCTCTCCTTGCAGTACCACCGCCAGAAGGAGGAGACGATCTTCCTCCACGCCGGGCGCATGCGCTTCGTCTTCGAGGCCGAGCCGGGCGCGCTCACCGAGATCGAGCTCCTGCCCGGCGAGGCCTGGCACATCCCGCCCGGTCGCCAGCACCGGATGATCGCCGTGGAGGACTGCACGCTGTTCGAGGTGAGCACGCCGGAGCTCGACGACGTCGTGCGCCTGCAGGACAGCTACGGGCGGGAGGGGACGAGCGCGCCTTGAAGACGGGGATCGGCGGTGCCAGGTGCGCCGCCGAGGTGACCTGCTCGCGGCGCTGGTTCATTCGACCTCGATGTGGTAGGGTCTGAAATTTTGTACAGGAGCATCTCCTCCGCCCGCCCATCTCGCCCCGAGTGAAACATGCCGTCCAGAGTCCTCTTCAACGGCACGCCCACCCCCGTACAGATCACCCTCTATGTCCGCGCAGGTCTGAACCCCGGGAAGGTCCACAGCTCGATCCAGGTCCGGCTCGCGCCCGGCGAGGAGCGGCAGGTCGAGTTCGGCGACCTGGTGAACCGCCACCTGGAGGGCCTGGAGCTGGACTGGGTGCAGGACGGCGCCCGTCACATGCAGCGGCGCCTGGTCACGCAGCGCGACAGCCACTGGGAGCGCACGCTGAACCGCAGCGAGGCCCTGCTCATCTGCAGCCTGGGCGAGGTGGACGTGCGCTCCGGCGTCGTCGATCAGGACATCACCCTGCACCACGAGATCGAGGAGACCCTGCGCGAGATCGCCGCCAGCCCGCCGCGCGAGGCCCCCCGCCCCCGCGAGGATCGAGAGCCCCGCTCCGTGCCGCCCCGCGACCGGCGTCGCTGGATGCCTTAGGGCAGCTTCACGCCCAGCCGCGCGTAGCGTGCGCGCGTCCAGGCGCTCCAGCCCTCGCCCTCCCGCGCCGAGACCTGCTCGTCCTGGACCAGGACTCCACCCGCGCGCCCCTCCAGCAGCACGAGGCTCCGGTCCACCCGCACCCGCCGGGTGATCGGCCTCCCCGCGCCGGCCAGCAGGCCCAGCGCCTCGCCCTCGCGTCGGGCCGGCAGCACCAGCGCCACCCGCTCCGCCGCCCGCGCCATCCCCGCGATCAGCTCGGCGAGGGTCCCGTGCAGCTCGTGGCGCGAGGCCGCCTTCAGCGGGTCGGCGGGCAGCGGCCCCTCCCCCTGACGCCAGTAGGGCGGGTTCGCCAGCGCCAGCGCCACCGGACCCTCCGCCCGCGCCCGAATGTCCTGCACCGCGAAGCGCACCTCGAGCCCGCTGTCCTGGGCCGAGCGCCGGGCCAGCGTGATCCACTCGGGCTGGACGTCGATGCCCTCCCCCGCGAGCCCCTGGCGGGCGAGCAGGAGCGCGATCACGCCCGAGCCCGTGCCCACGTCCAGGAAGCGCTCCGGCCGCTCCCCGTCGAGCGCGAAGCTCGCCAGCAGGAAGGGGTCCATCGAGAAGCGGAAGCCCCGCCGCGGCTGCCAGATCACCAGGCCCGGCAGCGGCTCCTCGCGGCTCAGATCGTTTGACATCAAACGATCTTGATCAGGTCGCCGGGACCGCGTCGGCGCCCACGTCCTTGCGGTAGTCCGAGCCCTCGAAGCCCACGCCCGCCACCAGCCGGTAGGCCCGCGCCCGCGCCGCCTGCAGCCGCGGCCCGTAGCTGGTCAGCCCCAGCACGCGCCCGCCGTCGCTGAGCAGCTTCGTCCCGTCCTTCTTCACGCCGCTGTAGAAGACCTGGGTCATCGGGTCGTCCACGGGCAGCCCCCGGATGGGCTTGCCCCGGGTGACCACGCCCGGGTACTCGCCGGCCACCACCATGACGCAGCAGGCCCCGCCCTCCTTCCACTGGATGGGCAGGTCCGGCAGCGAGCCGCGGGCCGCGCCGAGCATCAGCGGCACGATGTCCTGGTCCAGCATCATCATCAGCGGCTGGGTCTCGGGGTCGCCGAAGCGGGCGTTGTACTCCAGCACCTTCGGACCCTGCGGCGTCAGCATGAGCCCCGCGTAGAGCACGCCGCGAAAGGGCGTGCCCGCCTCCGCCATGCCCCGGATCGTGGGGTCCAGCACCTTTGCCTGAATTTCCTTCATCATGTCGTCGTAGGGCAGCGGGGCCGGGCAGATGGCGCCCATGCCGCCCGTGTTCGGCCCGCGATCGGCGTCGAAGCGGCGCTTGTAGTCCCGGCAGGGCAGCAGGGGGATGGCGCGCTTCCCGTCGCAGATGGCCAGCACGCTCAGCTCTGGGCCGCGCAGGATCTCCTCGATGACCACGCGCTCGGCGGCGCTCCCCAGCGAGCCGCTCATCAGCTCGTCGATGGCCGCGTGCGCCTCCGCCTCGCTCAGCGCGACGACCACGCCCTTGCCCGCGGCCAGCCCGTCGGCCTTGACCACGCAGGGCCCGGTGATCTCGCGGTGGGCGGCGGCGGCGCTCTCGCAGACCGTCCAGCGCGCCGTCGGGATGCGGTGGCGGGCCATGAAGTCCTTGGCGAAGCTCTTGGACCACTCCAGGCGGGCGGCGGCCCGGGTGGGGCCGAACGCGGCGATGCCCCGCTCCTCCAGACGATCGACGAGCCCCTGCGCCAGCGGCGCCTCCGGCCCGATGACCACCAGGTCCACCCCCGCGCGGTCGGCGAATTCGACCACGTCGCCCTGCACCCGCTCCCAGGCGGGGTTGAAGCCCGGGTTGTCGTGCGTCACCGAGATGCGCGAGACCAGCGGGCTCTGCGCGATCTTCCAGGCCAGGGCGTGCTCGCGGCCCCCGCCGCCCACGATCAGGACTTCCATCGGCGCCTCGCTTGTGCGCCGGAGGCGTATCGGGACCTCCCCCCGCGGGCAAGGTCGCGGGGGGCGCGCTACGATCGCTCATCACCTCGGGGGACCCCATGAGACGCAGGAACATCGGCGCGCACGCGCTCCACCCCGAGAGCCTGATGATGGGCTACGCCTACGACCCGCGCCTGTCCGAGGGCGCCATCAAGCCCCCCATCTTCCAGACCTCCACCTTCGTCTTCGAGAGCGCGGAGGCCGGGAAGGCCTTCTTCGAGCTGGCCTACGGCCTGCGCCAGCCCGACCCGGGGGAGGAGCAGGGCCTGATCTACAGCCGGCTGAACAACCCGGACCTGCAGGTGGTGGAGGAGCGGCTCACCCTCTGGGACGAGGCGGAGGAGGGCGCGCTCTTCGCCAGCGGCATGGCGGCCATCGCCACCAGCCTGCTCGCGGTGCTGCGGCCGGGGGACCTGGTCCTCCACAGCGATCCGCTCTACGGGGGCAGCGAGTACCTGCTGCACGAGGTCCTGCCGCGCTTCGGGGTCAGCGCCCTCCCCTTCGCCGCGGGGGTGCCCTTCGCCGCTGTCGAGGCCGATCTCCGCGCGCGGGTGGGCGAGCGGCGGGTGGGCGCCATCCTGGTGGAGACCCCGGCCAACCCGACCAACGCGCTGGTGGACATCGCCGCCGTGGCCGCCTTCGGCCGCTCGCTGGAGCGGGACGGTCAGCGCCCGGTCTTCCTGGTGGACAACACCTTCCTGGGGCCCGTGTTCCAGCACCCGCTCCGCCACGGCGCGGATCTGGTGCTGTACTCGGCCACCAAGTTCATCGGCGGGCACAGCGATCTCATCGCCGGGGCCGTGCTGGGCTCGCGGGCGCACATGGCGCCGGTGCGCGCGCTGCGCACCTTCCTGGGCACCATGGCCGGGCCGCACACGGGCTGGCTCATCGCGCGGAGCCTGGAGACGCTCAAGATGCGCATGACCGCGCAGATGAAGAACGCGCGCTACGTCGCCAGCTTCCTGGACGAGCACCCGCGGGTGGACCGCGTCCACTACCTGGGCCTGCTGACCGAGGACGACCCGATGTTCGAGGTCTACCGCCGGCAGTGCGCGGCCCCGGGCTCCATCGTCTCCTTCGAGATCCAGGGCGGAGAGCAGGCCGCCTTCCGCTTCCTGAACGCGCTGCAGCTCTTCAAGCTGGCCGTGAGCCTGGGCGGCACGGAGAGCCTGGCCGAGCACCCCGCCAGCATGACGCACGCCGACGTCACACCCGAGGACCAGCGTCGCATGGGGATCACCCCCGGCCTCGTGCGCCTGAGCGTGGGGGTGGAGCACTACGAGGACCTGATCGCCGACGTCGAGGCGGCGCTGGCGGTGGCTTAGCTTAGCTGGACCAGGTCAGGGCTCGCCAGACCAGGGGGCGCCGGGCGGAGGGCCGCACGACCTCGAAGCCCTCCTGCAGATAGAGCCGGAGCGGGCCGGTGAACTGGTGCGAGGCGCCCTCCTCCACCTCGGCCGCGCCCAGCGCGAGCACCGAACGGAAGCCCCGGCGCTGGAGCTCCGCCAGCCCCGCCCGCAGCATGGCCCGCCCCACGCCCACGCCCCGATGCGGGGCGGCGACCAGGAAGCACACGATCGCCGCCTGCCCCTCGGCCCCGATCCGCGGATCATCGCCCTCCTTCGCGCCGAAGGTGGTGCCCCAGGCGGTGCAGAAGCGGGGCGCGGGCCCCAGGTGCATCCAGCCCACGACCTCGTCGCCGGAGAAGGCCAGCACCCCGTCCACCTCGCCCGCCTGGATCTTCTCGATCATCGGCGCGCGGTTGGCCCCCGCGGCGCAGGCGGCGTCCCAGGTGGCCATTCCGGCCTCCATCGTGGCCTCGGGCGGCGACCCGAAGACGAAGCAGCGGCAGTAGCAGGTGCCCCACTCCGGGTTGTCGGCGAAGGCGGGCCCGTCGAAGAAGGCGAGCCAGGCGGGCAGGAGCTCAGGGGAGAGCGGGAGGAGGCGGAGGTCGGGAGCGCTCATGCGAGCGCCCTATCGCGCGAGCCCACCCCCGTCCGCCGCTCTGGCGCGCCTCAGCCAAGCTCGGGGCGCTTCGCGAAGTGCTCCTGGAAGAGGCCCACGATGTTGCGCGCGACCACGCCGTGGTGGCGCTGCTCGAGGTGGCGGGGCGGGTTGAGCATGCGCAGGACCACCGGGACCTCGCGGCCATGGCGGCGCAGGCGGGCGGCGCAGCGCAGGTTGGTGGCGTCGTCGCTGGTGGTGAGGAAGACGAAGTCGGGCGGTCTCCTGGCTGTCTCGGCCACCCACTGCTCGACGTCCTGCGCGGCGATCTCCAGCTTCCAGGGCTTCGGCACGGTGAGGTCCACCACGCGGTGCCCGGCCTTGAGGTCCACCAGCACCAGGGTCGGCGTGCACCGCGCGCCCGGGTCTGGCGTGACGCGCTCGAAGAGCTCGCGGGCCAGCGCGCTCCCAAAGCGCCCGAAGCCGAGGATGGCGACGCGGGGCGCGGCCCTCCCCACGCAGGTGCGCAGGTCGTCGAGCACGCTGCCCAGCAGCTGGCCGGCGGCGGCGCCGAACTGGTCGATGAGCTCGATGCTCCGCGCGCCCCGCATGGTCAGCGCGTCCAGCAGCGAGCGCTCGGCCTCCACGTCGTCCACCAGCGCGAACAGGCGCGGGCCGTGGCCCTCCCCCAGCAGCTCGGAGGCCACCAGCGCGCCGCCCAGGTTCATCAGCGGGTCACCCGTGGCGAAGTAGACGGCGCGGGCGCGGCGGATCCCGGCCTGCTCCAGCAGCTCCGGATCGGCCATGTCCCCCACCAGCAGGGGAAGATCGCGCTCGCCGACCCGCGCGCTCCCGTCGCCCTCGCGATCCACCAGCGCGCAGCCCAGGCCCCGGGCCACCGCGACCGAGGCGATGGCCCGCCCGTGGGCCCCGTAGCCGCAGACGATGACGTGGTCCCGCAGCGCCCGCGCCTGGAGCTCCGGCCCGCCCAGGCTGCGCCGCAGGGCCAGGGCGCCCTCGATGAGCACGCCCGCGGTGATGGCGGGGGCGCCGAAGGCCACGGACCAGCCGAGGATCATCCAGCCGCGCGGCGTCTCCGGGTTGGGGAGCCAGATCGCGTCCAGCGTGAAGTAGCGGAGCGCGTGGTAGAGGGCCATCGGCCAGGACAGCGGAGGATCGCCCACCGGCCCGCGGTGGAGCAGCCACACGGCGGCGCCGTACACGCCCAGCAGGGGGACCGCGCGCAGCAAGGTGGCGGGCCGCTGGGCGCTCGCCCACAGCTTCATCGAGGCGTAGCGCAGACGGGCGAGCGCGGACACGGTCATCGGCGACTCCGAGCGCCAGCGTAGCCCATCAGCGCGCGCGGAATCCGCCGCAGTCGACGTCCAGGCGAGCCCGCTCGCTGCCCGCCGTCCAGCAGGTCTGGACCTTGTCCTGGGCGTTGGCGATGCAGATGACCGAGCCTGGCTTGACCGTCACGGAGCGCACCGAGTTCGGCGACTCCCATCCGTAGGTCCCGCCGCTGTTGGCGCTGGCGCCGAGGAAGACGCGGACGCGCTCCTTGCAGGCGATGTGGAGCTCTACGGAGACCGTGCTGGGCGCGCTGGCGCCGCTCGCGCTGGCCGGGGGCGCGCTGGAAGACGCGCTCGAGGCGCTCGCGCTGGCCGGCGGGCTGAAGCTGGGGCCCGGGTGCGTGGCGGCGTAGGCCTCCAGCTTCTGCTGCTGCGCGGCCGTGTCCACCAGGGCCACCGTGTGGGCCTGGGCCCAGGTCTGCAGCGCCGCGCGGTCGGCGCCGGCGGCGCTCAGCACCCCCGCCCCCCACCACTCCAGGATCTGCGCGTCGGGCGTGAGATCGCCCACCTGGGCGCCGAAGCTGACGCCGAGGCCCTGGAAGTCCGCCTGGAGCATGGCCTGGCCGGGGGCGTAGCGCGCGACGCTGAAGACGACGACCGGGGCACCCTCCAGGCTGGTGATCGTGGTGACCACGGTCCCGCCGGGGATCTTCTGCGTCTTGACGCTGAGGGCTGGGGCGCCGTCGTCGAGCAGGCGGCCGCCCTTGAGGGAGGGCTCGCCCGCCAGCGCGCCGAGGAGGAAGAGGACGGTGAGCATGGATCAACCCCTTCATCGTAGATGATCCTGTCCTTGACCCGGTCGCGTTCCCCGCGCAAGACCGGGGGTCAGATCCCCCTCGCGTCGCGCCCCTCGACCCCCAGATAGCGCAGCAGCATCCGCGAGAGCTCCTCGGCGAAGCGCGGGTCGAGCAGCAGCTCCGGGCGCTCGAAGAGGGCGGTGTGGATGGCGCTCTCCGCGGTCGTCACCAGCAGGAAGGCGGCGATGGAGGGCTCGCCCACGGAGAGCTCGCCCGCGCGCGCCACCAGCAGGGCCTCGACGAGGCGCAGCGCCCGCCCCTGGGCCTCGGCCAGCGCCTGCGGGCCCAGCGTCAGGATCTGCTGGACCAGCGCGAGATGCAGGGCGGGATCGATGGCGTGGGCGGCGATCATCCCGCGCACGAAGCCGCGGACCGCCTCAGGGAGGGAGACCCCCGAGAGGTCCAGCGCGGTCTGCTCCAGCAGGTCCACCATGGCGCCGGCGTGCTCCTGGGCCACGGCCAGCACCAGGGCGTCCTTGTTGGGGAAGTACTGGTAGATCGTGCCGATGCTCACGCCCGCCACCTCGGCGATGCGGTTCGTGGAGGCCCGCGCGTAGCCGTCGCGGGCCAGAACGCGAGCGGTGGCGGTGAGCAGGACGGCCACGGTCTCCCGGCTGCGCTGCTGGCGGGGAGATTTGCGGGCTTCGACGGGGATCGACTGGAGCACGGGGGCCTCCGGGCGAACGCGAGTAGAAATGTGAGCTACTGCTCAGATATCACATGGGGACAGACCCGCACCCCCGGAGGTCCTGATGTCCGAGCTCACCCACGACGCCGCGCTGCTGCCGCCCCGCGCCCCGCTGCCCCCTGCGCTGCCCACCTGGAACCCGCTCGGGCACTTCTTCGCCTTCCGCAAGGACGCCCCGGCCCTCTTCCTGCGGGCGGCGGAGGCGGGGGACGCGGTGCGCCTGCGCGTGGGCGACCGCCACATCCTGGCGCTGAGCCACCCCGACGGCGTGCAGCACGTCCTGGTCACGAAGGCCAGCCGCTACGTCAAGCGCACCCGCGGCTACGAGTCCCTCCGGGCCCTGCTGGGCGACGGGCTGCTGACCAGCGAGGGCGAGGTCTGGAAGCGCGAGCGGCGCATCATCCAGCCGGCCTTCCAGCAGGCGCGCTATGCCGGCTTCGCCCGGACCATGGCGGTGGCGACGCTCTCGATGGCCGAGCGCTGGGAGCGGCTCGCCGAGACGGGGGAGACCTTCGACGCGGCGGCGGCCATGAGCGAGCTCACGCTGCGCATCGCGGGCGAGACCTTCTTCAGCCAGGACGTCTCCCAGCGCACGGGCGAGGTGGCGCAGGCCCTGGACACCGTGCTCTCCGGCTTCATCCGCGGGGTGCTCAACCCGCTGGCGGCGCGGCTGCCGCTGCCCGCCACCTTCCGGCACCGCCGGGCCATCCGCACGCTCGACGCCGTCGTGCGCGGCATCGTGGCGAAGCGCCGGGCCGAGGGCGGGGGCGGGGACGATCTGCTGGGGATGCTGATGGCGGCGCGCGACCAGCAGACCGGCGAGGCCATGAGCGACGAGCAGCTCCGCGACGAGATCCTCACCATGCTGCTGGCCGGGCACGAGACCACGGCCAACGCTCTGGCCTGGACCCTCTACCGCCTCTCCCAGCACGAGGACGCGGACGCGCGGCTCCACCAGGAGCTGGTGGCCCTGCCCGAGGGGCCGATGGGGCAGGACACGCTCCAGGGTCTCGCCTGGCTGGACCTCGTGCTGAAGGAGTCCCTGCGCCTGCACCCGCCCGCCTGGGTGGAGAGCCGGCTGGCGCTCGATGACGACGAGATCCTCGGCTACCGCGTGCCGAAGGGCACCTTCGTCTTCCTCTCCCAGTACGCCGTCCACCGCAACCCGCGGCTCTGGGAGGACCCGCACCGCTTCGACCCCGAGCGCTTCCTGCCCGCCCGTCAGGTCTGCCCGGACGGCAGCCCCCGCCCGCGCCTGGCCTTCTTCCCCTTCGGGGCCGGGGCGCGCAAGTGCATCGGCGAGAGCTTCGCGCTCCTGGAGGCGAAGGTCGTGCTGGCCATCCTCGCCCGCCGCTTCCGCCTGCGGCTCGCGCCCGGTCACCGGGTCGAGCACGAGCCCACCGTCACCCTCCGCCCGCGCGGCGGGCTGCCCATGCGGGTGGAGCGGCGCTGAGGCTCCCTACCCTCCGGTCATGGTCTTGCAGTCCGTGTACTTGCTGCACTTCGGGAGGGTCAGCGGCTTGGCCTCGGTGTCCTCCTGGCCCGCGCGGAGGCCGGTGCGGACGGTGGTGCGCTGGATGCGCAGGGGAGGAAGCGGAGCGGACGGGGTCTTCGAGCCGTTCATGGGTTCTCCTGCCGGGAGGGTGCGTGCCCGCGAGGGCAGGAGGAATACGAGCGAGCGAGGGGGAGGGATCAGGGGCGGAGGCGCCTCCAGACCCGTACCCCACCCACCCCGCTACCCCACCCACCCCACCGGCACGGCCGCCACGTTGCAGGTGGCCTCCTGCAGCACGCCGTGGGTCACCGAGCCGCGCCAGAGGCGGTCCAGCAGGCTGCGGGGGCGGGCGCCGACGACGATGAGGTCCGCGCGCCACTCGGCGGCGATGGAGACGAGCTGATCGGCGGGGCGACCCCATCCCACGCGCAGGAGGATCTCCGCGCTCAGACCCTCCTCGTCCAGGAGCGCGCCGAGCTCGGCGCGGCGGGCGAGCTCCACCTCGGGGTGAAGCCGGACCAGATCCATGGGGCCGTCGATGCCCAGGCGCGGCTGCTCCTCGGGGGGCCAGGCCTGGTGGATCAGCGCGACCTCCAGCGGGCCCACGGCGGCGAGCCCGGCGGTCCAGCGCACCAGGGCGCGGCCAGGGGCCACCTCGTCCACCAGCACCCCGACGCGCAGGGGGCGATCCCCGGCGGCCCAGGCGATCAGGGGGGCGGGGTCGCGCGCGACCAGCACGGGCAGGACCGCGGCCTCGCAGACCCGCTCGGCTGTGCTCCCGAGGCGCAGCAGCCCCGAGCGGTGCCCGACCCCGCCCACCACCACCAGCCGGGCCCCGGCCGCGGCGGCCAGGAGCTCACGATCCGGGGGGGGCTCCGCCTCGACCCGACGCGCCTCCACCCCCAGCCGGGCCGCGATGGCCTCGCCGGCCGCGGCGGCCAGCGCCGCGCTCTGAGAGCCATCCACGCCACAGATCACGCTCATGAGGGCTCCTTCGCGGAGGCGGCCGCGGCCCGTCGGGGGAACAGCAGGGAGCCCACCACGCCGCCGCTCAGGAGGCCCGAGATCACGAGCAGGGAGATGACGATGGGCAGGTGGTAGACGCTCGCGGCGAGCATCTTGGCGCCGATGAAGATGAGCACGAGGGCCAGCGCGGGCTTGAGCAGCCAGAAGCGGTCCAGCACCCCCGCCAGCAGGAAGTACATGGAGCGCAGGCCCAGGATCGCGAAGATGTTGGAGGTGTAGACGATGAAGGGGTCGCGGGTGACGGCGAAGACGGCGGGCACGGAGTCCACCGCGAACACGAGGTCCGTGGCCTCGATGGCCACCAGCACCAGCAGCAGCGGGGTCGCCATCCAGCGCCCGCCCTCATGCACCAGGAATTTTCCGCCGCGGAAGCCGTCCGTGGCCGGGACGACCCGACGGAAGAGCTTGTAGACGGGGTTGGCGTCCGGCTCGTCGTGGCTGTCGCCCTTCAGCAGGAGCTTGAGCCCCGTGTACGCCAGCAGCGCGCCGAAGATGTAGATGACGAACTCGAAGTTCGCCAGCAGCGCCGTCCCCGCGGCCACGAAGATGCCGCGCATCACCACGGCGCCCAGGATGCCCCAGAAGAGCACCCGGTGCCGGTGCTCCTCGGGCACCGCGAACGTGCGGAAGAGCACGACGAAGACGAAGAGGTTGTCCACGCTCAGCGCGAGCTCGACCAGGTAGCCGGTGGCGAACTCGAGCCCCTTCTCGCCCCCCGCCTGGCTGGTGACCCAGATCCCGAAGCCGATGGCCACCAGCATCCAGCCCACGGTCCAGCCCGCGGCCTCGCGGACGCTGGGCGTGTGCGACTTCCGCTGGAACACGCCGAGGTCCAGCACGAGCCCAGCGATGACCAGCGCGGCAAAAAGAGCCCACGCCAGGGGTGATCCCAGCATCTCTCGTCCTCCTGGCGCGTGTACGCGAGCGAGCGCCGATCCACCTTCTCTCTCAGGGCGACCGCTCGGTCGAGGCGGTTATCATAGCTTCTCCTCTAGAGGAAACCGAACATGCCCACCGGCCTCCTCATGAACCTCCACCACCTGCACTACTTCTGGGTCGTGGCCCGCGAGGGCGGGGTGAGCGCCGCGGCCCGGAGGCTGGGGGTGGCGACCGCGACGATCAGCGCGCAGATCGCCCAGCTGGAGGGGGCGCTGGGCGTGGCCCTCTTCGAGCGGCGCGGGCGGCAGATGGCCCTGACCGACGCCGGCCAGACCGCGCTCCAGCAGGCCGACGAGATCTTCTCCATCGCCCAGGCCCTCCCCGAGCTGGTCACCCGCCCCCTCGGCGATCAGCCCCGGCGTCTGGCCGTGGGCATCGCCGACGCCCTCCCCAAGCTGCTGGCCCGCCAGGTCATCGAGCGCGCCTTCCGCGCCGGGTTCCCCGTCACCCTGCACTGCCGGGAGGACCACGCCGACCGGCTGGTGGCCGATCTGAGCGTGCATGCGCTGGACATCGTGCTCTCCGACGCGCCCGTCCCGCTGGCCCGCGAGCTGCGCGCCGTCCACCACGTCCTCCTGGAGTCCCCCGTGGTCTGGCTGGCCGCCCCCGCGCTGGCTGACCGCCTGCGCGAGGGCTTCCCCCGCTCCCTGGACGGTCAGGCGGTGCTGCTGCCCACCACGGACACCTCGCTGCGGCGCGAGGTGGATCGCTGGTTCGAGGGCCTGGGCGTGGTCCCGCGGGTGGTGGCGGAGATCGCCGACAGCGCGCTGGCCCGCTCCTTCGCCGAGGGCGAGCTCGGCGCCCTCCCCGTGCCCGCCCCGGAGGCCGCCGACGCGGCGAGATCCGGCGGGCTCGTGCTCATCGGTGAGGCCGTCGGGGCGCGGGCGCGCTGCTACGCGATCACGCTGGAGCGCCGATTGAAGAACCCGCTGGTGCGGGCCATGGTCGGGCCGGCGCTGGTGCGGGCATCATCGAGCAGTCCGATTGATTTGCTAGAGAATTCCGAACAACAGATCGGGCGGCGGCGCTGATCTGCGCGCTGGGATCCTCCTCGGCGCGGACAGTCCCGCGGCTGCAGGCTACCCTGGGGTCGAGGGAGGTCCCTTGCCGCTCGCTCGCATCCTGCCCGTCACGCTCCTCCTCCTCCTCTCGGCCTGCTCGGGCGAGGACAAGACCGGCGACAGCGCCGTCGATCTCCGCGCGGAGCTCCACTTCGACGACGGGGACGGCGACGGGATCGCCGACCACATCGAGGGCTCGGGGGACAGCGACGGGGACGGCGCGCCGGACGCCGAGGACACGGACAGCGACGGCGACTGCGTGCCGGACGCGGTGGAGCTCGGCGACGTCGCGCCGGGCGAGCTCCCCTACGACACCGACCAGGACGGGCTCCCCGACTTCCAGGACCCCGACAGCGACAACAACGGGGTGGAGGACGGCGAGGAGGCGGGCGACTGCAGCTCGCCCCGGGACGGCGACGGCGACGGGCGCGCCGACCCCTGGGATCTGGACGACGACGGGGACACCGTCACCGACCTGGAGGAGGGCGAGGACGACCTGGACGGGGACGGGATCCCGAACCGCAGGGACAGCGACAGCGACGGCGACTGCATCTCCGACGCGCGCGAAGCGGGGGACGAGGACCTGAGCACCCCGGCCCAGGACACGGACGAGGACGGCGCGCCCGACATGCTGGACGAGGACGCCGACGACGACGGCTACGAGGACAGCGAGGAGGCGCAGAGCTGCGAGGACCCCGGCGACCTGGACGAGGACGGCGTCCTGGACCCCGTGGACCCCGACACCGACGGCGACGGGATCTCCGACGCCGACGAGTACGCGATGGGCACGGAGCCCCGGGACACGGACACGGACAATGACGGGCTCTCCGACCTCGTCGAGGAGGTGGCGGGCAGCGACCCCACGGACCCGATCGACACGGCGGACGTCACGGTGGTGGAGGTCGAGGAGCGGCACACCACCGAGATCGTCGTCCCCTACGAGCTCGAGTTCCCCGGGGGCGACATCGCGCTGCTGGTGGACACCACGACCTCCATGGGCAGCCGGCTCGCGCAGGTGCGCGAGGACATCTCGATGCTCACCTACAACCTGCTCGCCACCCGCCCGCACTCCACGCTGGGCGCGGCCCGCTTCCAGGAGTACGCCACCCCGCCCATGTCCACGGGCAACGACGTGCCCTTCTTCCTCGAGCAGCAGATGACGGAGGATCTGGAGGGTGCCGTCACCTCCATCGAGGGCATCAGCATCGACTACTCGGCGGGGAACTACGACTTCCCGGAGGCCGGCTACGAGGGGCTCTACCAGGCGCTGACCGGGGCGGGCTACGACCTCGACTGCGACCGCGTCTACGACGAGAGCGAGGACGTGCTCCCCTTCAAGTCGGTGGCGGGCGACCCCTTCGACGGGGACGGCGGCCAGGGCTACGACCCCACCGACACCAGCACCGGCGACATCGGCGGGATGGGCTTCCACGAGCGCAGCAAGCCCATCATCTTCGTGGTGACCGACAACTACATGCGCGACCCCGACCTGGGCGAGGCCGCGGGCGGCGGCTGCCCGAGCGACGCGGGCAGCTCGGACGTCATCGAGGCGGCGGCGGCCATCGACGCGACCTTCATCGGCCTCGCCATCGCCCACACGGGCTCGCGCGAGCGCATGGAGGATCTGGCCGTGGCCATGGGATCCACCGCGGACGTGGACGGCGACGGCGCGGAGGACCCGCTGGCCTTCGACTACACGCCGGGGGACACCGATCTGCTGAACACGCTGAGCGCGGTGCTGGAGGAGCTGACCGAGGACCTGATCGACATCGACAAGCTCTGGCCGGAGGTGGCTGACGACGAGCACGGCTTCGTGATCTCGGTGAGCCCGACCTACGAGAACCTCGCCGAGACCTACTCGAGCGGGGACACCGTGGACATCTTCGTCGAGGTCTGGGGCGCCGTGCCCGCGCAGCAGGAGGCGCAGGCCTGGCCGGTGGAGATCGACATCCTCACCCCCGACGGCGTGCTGGACACGCTGACGATCATCGTCTCCGTGCCGGGCCGCTGAGGCGGGCGGATGAGGCGCTGGCCCACCCCGCTGATCGCGCTGCTGAGCCTCGGGGCCGCCCGCGCCGCCACCCTGGCCCTCCCCGCGGGTGAGCCTCGGGAGGCCTGGGTGGGGCCGCTGGCCGAGGCGGGCATTCACCTCGCCGCGCCCGGTCAGCCCTCGGACTGGACGGTGCAGGTGAGCGGGGATCGCTGGGTGCTGCGCTCGGGCCAGACCGTGACCGCCGTGCGCGCCCCGCGGGACGCCGAGGCGCGCGTGGACCTCGCCCTGCTGCTCTCCAGCCTGGACCGCCCCGTGGCGGGGCTGGGCTGGGAGCTGGTCGGCCCGGCCCTGCCGCCGCCCCCGAAGAAGGTGACACCGCCCGTGACGCCGCCCGTGGTGTCATCCCCCTCGCCCGCGCCGCGCCCCGCGCCGCCGCCCCGCGCGACCCGGCCCCAGATCCCGGTCCCGCCCGCGCCGGTGGTGGTGGAGCTCCCGCCCGCGCCGGAGCCAGCGCCCCCGCCCGCGCCGCCCCCGCCCGCGCCGGTGGTGGTGGAGCTCCCGCCCGCGCCGGTGGTGGTGGAGCTCCCCGAGCCCGCCCCGCCCGAGCTCGCCCCGCCCGAGCCGGATCCCGCCGTCCACGGCTGGCTGGAGGCGGGGGCGATGGGGCTGCGGCGGGCCGAGCTGGGGCCGGCAGTGGGCCCGGTGGTGGGGGCGGGCCTCGGGCGAGGGGCGATGCGGGCGGGGGCGCGGGCGCAGATCCTGGGCGAGGCCGATCTGGAGGCCCTGGGCGAGGGCCGCGCCGTGAGCGCGACGGTGGGGCAGGCGGGCCTGTGGTGGTCGCCCCGGCCGCTGGGCGCGCTGGGGGCGGGCGGGGCGCTGGCGCGGCGCGTGTACGCGCAGTCCGGCGTGGACGTGGAGGTGGAGCTCAGTCCCGCGCTCTGGCTGGAGGGCCGGCTGGAGCCGCAGGTGGGCCAGGGGGTCCGGCTCTGCGCGAGCGTGGCCCTGGCCCGCGACCTGCGCGAGACGCAGCTGTGGGTGGGCGAGGAGCGCTGGGGGGAGCTCGCCGCCTGGTCCGTGTCGGCGGGCTTCTCGCTGCTGGGGGCGACGGGTGATCAGCTTTTCGCGGAGCGGCCACGCTCTCCTTGATGCACCTCGTCGAGACCAGCTCCCCGTCCGCGCTCCACGAGGCCCGCGCCGTCCTGCGCGCGGTGGCGCCGCCGTGGATGGACCTGGAGGAGGGCGCCGCCACGGTGCTGGAGCGGGCGCGGGCGGCGGCCGAGGGCGAGCGCCCCGGCGGGACGCTGCTGCGGCGGGTCGCCCGAGACCATGCCTCAGAGGCCTGGATCCGCGCCGCCGTGGCCGGTGACCGCGACGCGCTGGAGCGCCTCCTGGACCTCTGGCAGGACAGCGTGCTGCGCTGGACCCGCCTGCTCTGCCGCCCGGGGGTCCACCCCGAGGACGCCGCCTCCGACGCGCTCATGGTCGTGGTCACCGATCTCGGGAAGCTGGGCGATCCGGCCCGCTTCCGCGCCTGGCTCTGGTCCATCACCTGGCGCACCGTGCGCGCCTATCACCGCCGCGCCTTCCTGCGCCGCTGGGTCCCCGGCCTCGCCCCCGAGCAGGACGACCCCCGGGCAGGGCCCGAGCGCCGCTACGAGCTCTCCGAGCGCAGCGCCCTGGTGCGCGGCGTGCTGAGCAGGCTGAAGGCCGAGCACCAGGAGCTGCTCTGGCTCTGCTACGCCGAGGGGCTCAGCCGGGCGGAGCTGGCGGCGCAGCTCGGGATGCCGGTGGGCACGCTCAACCGCAAGCTCACCCAGGCCCGCGCGGCCTTCGAGGCGGCGGCGCGGGAGGCGGGGCTGGCGCCCGAGGGGCCGACGCCCGGGCGCCTGGTGCCGCTCGCGGGAGGTGAACCGTGAGATCGTGGAGCCACGAAGACGATCTCCGCGCGCTGCGCTCCGAGATCGAGCCCGATGAGGCCGCGCTGGCCCGGGTGCGCGCCCGACGCCGCCAGCCCCGCCGGGGCCCCCGCGCCGTGCTGGTGCTGGCCGCGGCCCTGGCGACGCTGGCCCTGGTGGTCCTGCGCGGCCCGGATCTGCTGGACCTGCGCCTGGAGGCGCCTGTCTGGGAGGATCGCGCGCTGAGCGAGGACGTGGCGCTGCGCTTCCAGGGGCGCGGGCAGGCCAGCGGCACGGCGCGGGATCCGGTCATCCGCTGGGAGCAGGGCACCATCCACCTTGCGGTCACGCCGGGGCAGGGCCTGAACGTGCGCGTGCAGACGCCGGAGGCGGAGGTGCTGGTGGTCGGCACGCAGTTCCAGGTCTCCCGCGACACGCTGGGGACCGAGGTGAGCGTGGAGCACGGCCGGGTCTCGGTGAACTGCTCGGACGGCACCACGCGCTTCCTGACCGCCGGTCAGCAGCTCCACTGCGCCCGCAGCGCCGCCGCCGCCCTGGCCCGCGCCCGCGAGCTCCAGACCGCGGGCGCCGACCCCTCCCTCTGGCTGGATCTGGTGCAGCGCGGCATGCAGCGGGCGGACGCCGACGAGGCCGTTCGGGACGAGCTGCGCCTGGTGCAGGTGCAGGCGCTCGACCTGCTGGAGCGCGACCGCGAGGCCCTCGCCATGGCCGAGGCCGCGCTCTCCGAGGGGGCTCCCCCACGTTGGCGAGCGCTGGCCGCCGTCGCCGCCCGCCTGCGCGTGGCCCAGGGCGACTGCGCGGGGGCTCTGCCCCACCTGGAGCGGCTGACGGCGGAGGACGAGGACCCGGTGGCGCTCGTGCTGCTGGCCGACTGCGCGCCGGAGCGGGCTCGGGACGCCCTCGAGCGGGCGCTGACCCAGGATCTGACCGAGGCCCAGCGCGCGGCGGTGCAGGCCCGATTGGACAATCTGCCCGACTGACCGATCAGCCCCCGAGCCCTCTCGCCACATGGGTCTCAGGAGGTGTTCATGAACAGACTCACTCCCGCGGCCGCGGCGCTGCTCTGCGCATGCGACCCATCCAAGATCGACTTCCCCGACGGAGACTGTGAAGAGACGGTGTGGTACGCGGACGCGGACGCGGACGGTTACGGTGACGTCGAGAGCCACGTCACGAGCTGCGAGGCGCCCGCAGGTTGGATCGAGGACGCGGGCGACTGCGACGACGCGGACGACGCCGTCCACCCGGACGCCGAGGAGCGCTGCAACGCGCTGGACGACGACTGCGACCGCGAGGTGGACGAGGGCGCGGGCGGCGAGACCTGGTACACCGACGTGGACGGCGACGGCTACGGCGACAGCTCGGATCCGCAGGAGAGCTGCGAGCTCCCCGAGGACGCCGTGACCCTGGGCGGCGACTGCGACGACGCGGACGCGAGCGTCACGATCTGCCGATACGAGGGCGACACCCCGCTCCGCGAGGAGCTCGACGCGACGCTGGTGGGCGAGCAGATCATGGACATGGCCGGGTACCGGGTCCACCACGCCGGCGACCTGAACGGCGACGGCTTCGGCGACATCGTGTCTACGACCAACCAGAGCTACGGCAGCACGGGCGGCGCCTATGTTGTGCTGGGCCCGCTGAGCGGCGAGCGCAACCTCTCTACCGCCGACGCCATCGTGCGCGCGGGGGACGAGGCGCCCGAGCTGCCCATGCTGATGCGCGGCCTGGACGCGCGCGCGGACCTGACGGGCGACGGGGAGCCCGACCTGAGCTTCGGCGACTACATGCACGACGTGGACGACCTGCGGTACGCCGGGCGGATCTGGGTCCTGGAGACGCCGCTGGAGGGCGAGCTCGACCTGTCCGCGGCCAGCGCGGTCATCAGCGGGACCGTGGCCGACGGCTGTCTGGGCGCCGAGATGACGCGCATGGACGTCGACGGGGACGGCGCGCAGGACATGGTCGCCCAGGTCGTGATCAACAACGGGGGCGGGGAGTGGACGGGCGAGGTCCACGTCTTCCGAGGCCCGCTGAGCGGCGCGGTGGACACGCCCGATCTGAGCATCTACAGCGAGTCCAGCCTGGACGGGGCGGGCTCGGCGCTGCTGGACGAGGACATCGACGGGGACGGCGTCGAGGATCTGCTGATTGGCGCGCGCAACGCCGGCGGCGGCGTGATCTACGCCTTCCAGGGGCCCCTGGGCCTCGGCGCGATCAGCCTCGACGACGCCGACGTGGCCATCTCGGGCCACGCCGACAGCGGGCACCTGGGCGAGGAGCTGGGGCAGGCGGGAGACATGGACGGGGACGGCTACGCGGACCTCATCGCCACGGCGCCCTACGCCACCGACGGGCTGGACGGCGCGGAGGGCGCGACCTGGCTCTTCTCCGGTCCGCTCACCGGCGCGCTCAGCGTGGACGACGCGCGCGCCACGCTGCGGGCCACCGAGGCCAGCAGCCCGTTCATCTACATGCGGTCCACGCACGCCGATCTGGACCTGGACGGGAGCGACGATCTGGTGCTGGGCCTCGGGGTCGCCAACAGCTTCCAGGGCGCCGCCTACACGCTCTACGGTCCGGTCTCCGGCGCCGTCGACCTGGACACGGACGAGGTCCCGCGCCTGCTGGGCGATCCGATCCTCGCCTCCTTCATCCTGGACGTGGACGCCCAGGGCGACGTCAACGCGGACGGCGTCCCCGATCTGCTGGTCGGCGCCGCGGCCTCCCTCGGCGAGACCAGCGCCGACACCCAGGCGGGTCGCGCCCACCTGCTCTATGGAGGGATCCCATGAGCACCTCGAATCTTCTCACGCATCGAAATTTCGCACGCATCGCGCTGCTGCTCCCCGCCCTGGCCTGCGATCCCTCGAAGATCGACTTCCCTGACGGGGACTGTGACGAGGAGGCCTGGTACGCCGACGCGGACGGCGACGGCTACGGCGACGCCGGCGAGCTCGAGGAGTCCTGCGAGGCCCCCGAGGGCCACGTCGCCGATGGCTCCGACTGCGACGACGGGGACGCCACCGTCCACCCGGGCGCCGAGGAGCTGTGCAACGGGCTCGACGACGACTGCGACCGCTCGGCCGACGAGGGCGCCAGCGGCGGCGAGGTCTGGTACACCGACGCGGACGGCGACGGCTACGGCGATCCCGCCACCGCGACCACCGCCTGCGAGGCCCCCGACGGGGCCGTGGCCACGGCCGGGGACTGCGACGACGCCGACCCTGCCGTGGACCTCTGTCGCTGGGAGGGCGCGGCGAGCCTCGCCGACGAGGCCGACGCTGTCTTCATCGGCGAGGCGCGCGGGGACATGGCCGGCATGAGCGTGGCGCATGCGGGCGACGTCAACGGGGATGGGGTCGGCGACGCGCTCATCGCCTCGAACACGACGAATGATGGCGTCGGCGGCGCCTACCTCGCGTTGGGTCCTCTCACCGGGACGCGAGATCTCAGCGCCGCCGACGCCGTCCTGCGCCAGATGGACGCGCAGGAGAGCTTCAACCTGCTGTGGAGCGTGGGCTCGGCGGGGGACGTGGACGGCGACGGCTACGCCGACGTGACGACCGCGGACTACATGGAGCCGGACGGCATGCTGGGCCAGGGCGCGGTCTGGATCCACCAGGGCCCGCTCAGCGGGGAGGTGGATCTGGAGAGCGCGGACATCACCGTGCTGGGGGACGAGCGCTGGAGGGTGGTGGGCGTCGACCAGAGCGTGTTCACCGATCTCAGCGGGGATGGCGAGACGGACCTGGTCGTGGCCAGCGTCGGGTACAGCTACGAGGATCTGCCTGGCGGCGCCCTGGTCTTCCTCGGCCCGCGCACGGGCGAGCTGGCGGCGGAGGACGCGGACGTCCGGGTGCTGGGGCTCGACGCCGACGACGCGGTGGGCAGCGGCCTGGCCAGCGGGGACTTCGACGCCGACGGGCAGCCCGACCTCGCCCTGGGGGCCAGCTACACCGAGGTCTCGGGCAGCGCCAAGGTGGGCGCGCTCTACACCTTCAGCGGGCCCCTGAGCGCGGACCTGGACGTGGAGGACGCCACCGGCCTCGTACTGGGGACGCAGGCCAGCGCGCAGCTCGGCGACCAGCTCCACAGCGTGGGGGACGCCGACGGGGACGGCTACGACGACCTGCTGGCGATGGCGCCCTACGACGGGACCACCTACGCCGACATCGGGGCGGCCTACCTCTTCTCCGGGCCCATCGACGGGACGATCACCGACGACGACGCGGCGGCCCGCATCGGCAGCTCGCGGGAGACGGTGCTGTTCTACGGCCGGGTCAGCGTGGGCGACGTGGACCTGGACGGCTACGGCGACTTCGCGGTGGCCTGGGAGGGCTCGGGCGGGCCGGACAGCGCGGTGCGCATGCTCTACGGGCCGCTGAGCGGTCAGCTCCTGGTGGACGAGGAGACGGTGGACGCGGCCTTCGAGGGCGACCGGGAGGGCGCGACCTGGATCTACGACGTCTCGCTGGGCGGCGACCTGACGGGGGATCTCTGGCCGGACATGCTGGTGGGCGCGCCCGCCACGGACGGCGGCGACGAGAGCGAGGTGCAGGCGGGCAGGGCCTTCCTGGTGGCGGGCGGACCCTGAACGCCTCAGCGGGGGTATGCTCCCGGGAGGAGGTCCCCGCTGTCGGAACGCGCGCTCCGCGTCACGGGTGTCGCCGCCGGCCTCGGGCTGGCGGCGCTCTTCTTGTGGATCGCCGCGGTCCGCGCGCTCAATTTCGACGAGGGGCTGGCGCTGCGGGCGGGGGCGCTGCTGCTGGACGGCGAGCCGGCCCGGCCCGCGCTCCTGATGCCCTGGACCCTGCTGCTCGGGGGGCTGGCGCGGATCATCGAGGATCCAGGCCAGGTGCTGCTGGCGGCGCGGCTGCTGGCGGCGTCCACCACGCTGCTGGCGCTGGCGCTCTTCGTGCGGGCGGCGGCCCCGAGCCCGGGGCAGGCGGGGGCGGCGCTGGCGCTGGCGCTCTCTACGGCGGCGCTGGCGGGAAGCGGCGTGGAATTCCGCTATGACGCGGCCCTGATGCTGGGCCTGCTGGGCGCGGCGACGGCGCTGCTGCGAGGCGGGCCGCGGGCGCCCTGGGCCCTGGGGCTCTGCTGCGCCTGGCTCGGGGTCCATGGGGTCAAGGGAGCGATGCTCGGGCTCGGGGCGCTGGGGCTCGGGCTGCTGGCGCGGCCGGGCGGCCGGGGGCGGGCGCTGGGGGCGGCGGCGGCGGGGGCGCTGGGCTGGGTGGCGCTGGTGGCGGCGCTGGGCCTGGGCGGGGAGCTGTGGTCCGTGTACGCCGACTTCGCCGCGCTGGGGATGAGCGCGGCGCGGGTGGGGCCGCTCGACGCGCTGGGCGGCTGGCTCACCCGGGATCTCTGGGCGCTGGTCCTCGGTGTGTCGGCGTTGGGGGCGGCCCTGTTCGGGCTGATGCGGGATCCGGCGCGGCGCGCGCTCCAGGACGCGGACGCCCTCCTGCTCGCCTTCGCGGCGCTGGCGACCCTCCCCATCCTGACCCACCCGCACCCCTGGCCCTACATGCTGGCCCTGCCGGTGCCCCCGCTGGCGGCGCTGACGGCGCGGCAGGGGGCGCGGCTGCTGGCGCGGAGCCCGCTGGGGGCGGTAGGGCTGGCGGCGGGGGCGGTGGTCCTGGGGACGCTGGTCGGGAGCCCGCCGCTGGCTGAGCACGCCCGCGCCCTCCAGAGCCCGCGCGCCCCGCTGGTAGCCGATCTTCGCCAGCTCCACGCCCTGGCCCGAGCGGGGGATCGGGTGGTGGACCCGACCGGGCTCGCCTGGTTCCTGCCCCCCTGCGATCCCGACTGGTACGCCGACACGCTCTTCCGCGAGGAGATCGCGGCGGGGCGCTACATGCGCGTCGGGCCGCCCGATCCGGCCCGCTGCCCCTGGGCCCTGTGGTCTCCGCGCCTGAAGCTCCTGCCCGAGCCGAGCCAGCAGGCGCTGTTCTCGGGCTGGGTCCCGGCGGGCGGGGCGCTGCTGCTGGCGCGGGAGGACGCGCGCTGGCAGGGGCTCACCCCCGCGCGGGAGCCGGCCCCGGTGGAGAACTGGTGGTGAGCGGGCCTCTCCCTCGGCGCCCGAGGGCGCGATAGGCCGGGGCATGGACCCTGAGCTCGCCCTCGCCCTCGAGCTGCTGCGCGGTCGGCGCGTGGTCGCGCTGACCGGGGCGGGCTGCTCCACCGAGTCGGGGATCCCGGACTACCGCAGCCCGGGGCGCGCGCCGCGCAGGCCGGTGCAGCACCGGGAGTTCCTGAGCTCCGAGGCCGCGCGTCGCAGGTACTGGGCGCGCAGCGCGGTGGGCTGGCCCCGCTTCCGGGCCGCGGCGCCGAACCCGGGGCACGCGGCGCTGGCGCGGCTGGAGGCGGCGGGGGCGCTGTGCGGGGTGCTGACGCAGAACGTGGACGGGCTGCACGGGCGGGCGGGCTCGCGGCGGGTGGTGGAGCTGCACGGGGCGCTCTCGGAGGTGATCTGCCTCGGCTGCGGCGCGCTGCACCACCGAGACGAGGTACAACTCCTGCTGGAGTCGCTCAACCCCGGCTGCGCGGCGGCGGCGCTGGAGGAGGAGGCGCCGGACGGTGACGCCGTGCTGCTGGCGGACGAGGGCTTCCGGGTGCCGGGCTGTCCGGGCTGCGGCGGGGTGCTGAAGCCACACGTCGTCTTCTTCGGGGACAACGTGCCGCCCGAGCGCCTGGCGCGGGCCTGGGCCCTGTTCGAGGAGGCGGAGGCCCTGCTGGTGGCGGGCTCGTCACTCGCGGTGTTCTCCGGCTACCGCTTCGCTCGCCGGGCCGCCGAGCGCGGGGTCCCGGTGATCGTGCTGAACGCCGGGCCGACCCGGGCCGATCCGCTGGCCGCGCTGCGCTGGGAGGCGCCGCTGGGGCGCTCGCTGCCTGCGCTGGCGGAGGGGCTGCTTCAGAACGCGCAGCCCTCGGGCTGAGGATCGGCCGTCTCCAGCGTCGCGCCGAAGCCGGCCTCGGGGGTGGCCGCGCTGAAGCCGCCGGTCACGGTGCCGCGCAGTGCCTGGCCGCCGTAGCCGCCCGGCGCCATGTGGGCGCGCACCCAGACCACGGTGTCGCTCTGGATGGGGACCGGCCCGCCGCTGCGCTCGAAGGGCTGCTCGTCGGGGTGGCTGTGGTTCAGGATGCGCCGGTAGAGCAGCGCGCCGTCCTCGCTGACCACCTCCCACCAGTCGGCGTAGAGCGTGCAGCCGGTGTCGGGGCTGCGCACGCCGACCAGGAGCTCGTAGGCCCCGTCGGAGCCCGTGGCGCTGACGCTCACGACGTCGGCCAGGGTCTGCGTGGGGGCGCTCTCGCCAGACTGGGTCTCGGCGGGCTGAGTCTCGGCGGGCTTCCCGGTGGACTGCTCGCCGGACTTCGAGGGGCCGCCCGCGCAGCCGAGGGCGAAGAGGAGCAGGGAGCGGAGCGGCACGGGGCACCTCGCGGGATCAGCCTATCCCGACGCGGACGGGATAGATCGGCGCATGGTCCCGGCGCTCCACGTCTCGCCCACCCCCGAAGGCGCCCTGCCCGGCCTGCCCGCGGCGGCGAGCCTGACGGTGGCCGTGCCCGATCACACCCGGCCGGTGGACGTCGCGGGCGCCCTGCGCGCGCTCTCGGAGCGGGCCACGATCCGGCGGGTGGTGGTGGGGCTCGGCCTGCACCGGCGCATGCGGCCCGACGAGCTGGCCCCCCTCGCCCCCTGGTCCCCGGTGCAGCATGACCCGGACGACGTGGCGCCAACTACCACCGTGGATGGAATTCCGGGCGCGGTCTCCCGGGCGCTCCTGGGCGCGGAGCTGCTGGTGAGCGTGGGCGTGGCCGAGCTCCACCAGTACGCGGGGCTGAGCGGCGGGCACAAGGGGGTGGCGGTGGGCTGCGGGGGGCGGGCGACCATCGCGGCGCTGCACCACCGCGATCGGGTGCTGGCGCCGGGGGTGCGGCTCGGGCAGCTGGAGGGCAACCCCTTCCGGGCGGCGGTGGACGCGCTGGGCGAGTCGGCGGGCGTGGGCTTCGCCCTGGTCTGGGTGCCGGCGGCGCGGGTGTGGATCGGGGGAGGGCCGCGCGCGGTGCTGGCGGAGGCTCTCTCGCGCATCGATCCCTGGGAGCCGGTCGCGGCCCCTGCTCCGGGCGCGGTCCTGCGCGTGCCGCCGGCCAAGGCCCAGAGCCTGTACCAGGCCAGCCGGGCGGCCACCTACCTGGCCCTCTCGCCGCGCCCGCCGGTGCTGGAGGGGGGGACGCTGGTGCTCGAGGCGGCCTGCCCGGAGGGGCTGGGCGAGGAGTCGGGCTTCGTGGCCGCGCTCTGCCGGGAGCCTCCCCCCTGGGCGGGGCTGTTGAGCGGCCCGGCGCCGGAGGGCCCAGGGGCGCAACGGGCGGTGATGCTGGCCCTGCTGGCGCGGCGCTATCGGCTGGTGGTGGCGGGCTGCGCGCGGCCAGACGCGCTGGCGGCGGCGGGGATCGCGGCGCAAGCGGCGCCGCCGGAGCTCGCCCCGGGCTGGCTGGACGTGACGCGACCCTTCGAGCGGATCCCGCAGGTGGGCTGAGCTCGGCCTACCAGACGCAGCGGGGCTCGAACGCGCGGATCTCACGGTTCGAGGTGATGATCTCCGCGGCCTCGCGCCGGGCGAGGGCGACCACGAGGCGATCGACAGGATCGCGGTGCTCCCAGGGCAGCGCGACGGATCGCAGCCAGAGCTCGGCGTCCACGGGCTCGATGTCCAGGGGGAGGCGGTGGAGTTGCGCGAGGTAGTCCTCGGGCGTCGTCCCCAGATCCAGGCGGCCCGCCCGATGCTTGAGCGCGATCTCCCAGACCGTCGCCGAGCTGATCACGGCGCGCAGGTCGTCGCCGACCCTGGAGAGGGCGCCCGCCGCCCGCGTCGTCAGCCGCCCAGGCTCCAGCGTCCAGTACAGGAGCCCGCAGGTGTCCAGGACGATCCTCACAGGAGCGCCGCCAGATCGGAGTCGGCGAAGGGCTCGTCCCCGATCGGCGCGGTGAGCTCCTCGTCGGAGGGCAGCCGCGCGCGGCGACGCAGGTCGGCGAAGACCTGGTCCACGTCCTCCTGACGGCGGATCGGGACGATCTTCAGCACCGGCTGTCCGCGATCGGTGATGACGATCTCCTCGCCCGAGGCCTCGACCTCGCGGAAGACCTCGAGCATCTTCGCCTTCAGCGCGCTCTTGGAGATGGTCGCGGGCAGGGTGAGCTCCTTATGGCCATGGTCATGACCATGGCCATTTTATCGGACCGGGTCTCGGGTGACAAGCCCGCCCCCTGAGCTCAGCCGCGCCCCACCAGCACGCGCAGCGGGCGGGGATGGACCTCGCCGGCGGCGTTGAGCTCGTGCAGCAGGGTCCAGCCAGAGCGCGGGTCCTCGCGGAGCTCGTGCAGAGGGAAGGCCGGTCGGCCGCCGGCGACGTCGATGGGGTAGAAGGCGGTCCGGGCCCCGCTCAACAGCACGCCGAGCGGGCGGGCCTCGGCGGCGCCGCGCGCGTCGGCCTCGGCGAGCTCCAGCCCGTCAGCGCCCGACTTCCAGACGAGGTCGCGGATGCGGTAGTTCCGCCCGAGCGGATCCACGGCGAAGAGGCCCCAGCCCTCGCCCTGGCGCAGGACGCGCTGGCGGGGGCGGGGGTTGGGGTTGCCGATGGCGTCGGCGTCGTGGACCGCGACGCCGCCCTCGATGCGCTGGAGGATGGTCTCGGCGCGGCCGGTGGGCTGCCCGAGCGCGTCGGCGCGGTAGACGAACAGGCGGTTGGGCGCGGAGGCGCCGCGCGCGAGGTGCCAGGTCAGGACGGTGGCGTCGATGTCGTTGAGCATGCGATCAACATAGCGCCGTGGAGCCCGAACAGGTGTTCGGGACGCGCCGCGCTCAGGGGGCGTAGCCGAAGAGGAGGTAGATCGCGCCCGAGTCCACCCCCGCCACCGAGGCGCCGGACGCGCCCACCATCAAGGTCGGGGCGCCCGTCCCGGAGAGGTCCCCCGCCATGCGCAGCGGGCGGCCGGCGAAGGCGCTGGTGTTCACGCCGATGTAGCGCCCGGCGCGCTCGGCGATGGGGCTGGTCCCGCCCGTCAGCGGCCCCAGCACCACGTAGGCCGCCCCGGCGGCGGTGGTGCTGTCCATGGTCTGCTTGGCCCCCGCCGCCATGTCCAGGGCGCCGTCGCCGTCCAGGTCCTCCCCGCCGGCCACGCCCCAGCCCAGGTTCTCGCCCTCCGTGCCGGTGAAGCTCAGGGTCGCGTCGCCCAGGCTCCAGGCCCCGGGCGCGCTGAGCGCGCGGTCCACCAGCCAGACCGCGCCGTCCCCGCTGTCGGCGTCCATGCCCCCCACCCAGAGATCGTCGTAGCCGTCCTCGTCCAGGTCTCCCGCCTCAGAGATCGCCGATCCAGCGGTGGTGTCCACCTTGGGCCCGGAAAGGAGGGTGTCGGCGTCGGACGCGCTGATCTCTCCGCTCACGACGCCGGTGATCAGGTAGACGCGCCCCGCGCCCGATCCGTTCTGGGTGCTGACCAGCGCGAGATCCGCGCGACCGTCGGCGTCCACATCGCCCACCACGCCCATGCGCGTGCCGAGACCGTCGTCCGCCGCCTCCCCCACGACGAGGTCGTCGATGGCGCTCAGCGAGTCGTCCCCCGTGCCGTCCAGGGGCGCGTAGAGCAGGTAGGCCGCGCCGCTGTTGCTGATCCCGTCGGCGTAGCTGTTGGCGCCCACCACGAGGTCGGCGCGCCCGTCCTCGTCGAGATCGGACATCGCCACGCTGGCCCCGGCCCGATCCGAGCCGCGCTCCCCGCGCCAGCGCTGGTCGGCCCCGCCATCGTCCATCAGGAGGTCGCCGCTCACCGGCCCCAGGACCACGTAGGCCCCGCCCTGCTGGTCGCTGCCCACGAAGAGCTGGTGCGCGCCCGTGGACAGGTCGTCATAGCCGTCCCCGTCGATGTCCCCGTCCCCGGCGACCGCGTGCCCGGCGTGGCTGGCGGCGTCCCCGTTGCGGCTGCCGATCAGGCGCGCGGTGGCGAGGCTGGCCAGGGGCGCGGTCCCGGTCGAGAGCGGCCCCGGGACCACGAAGAGCACGCCGGCCGCCTCACCCCCCGCGTCATCCCCGTCAGCCCCCACGGCGAGATCAGCCACCCCATCCCCAGTCACGTCGGCCAGGGCCTGAAGCGCCGAGCCCACGTTCGAGCTCGCCTCCCCGTAGAGGATGGCGTCCGCCTCCTCCACCGTCGATCCGCAGATCGAGCCGTCGCAGGCGCGATCCTCCCCGTCCCCGCAGGCGTCCTCGGCCCCGGCGTAGACGAGCGTGTCGTCGTCGTCGCAGTCCTCGTCGCAGGCGCTGCGCCCGTCCCCGTCCTCGTCGAGGTCGTCGGCCTCGCCCGAGCAGTCCTCGTCCACCCCGTCGCAGGTCTCCGTCCGGCCCGGCGTGCGTGTGGGGTCGGCGTCATCGCAGTCCCCACCCTCGGACACGTAGCCCTCGGGCTGCGCGCAGGCCGTGACCGCCTGGTCGGCGTCGCCCACCCCGTCCTCGTCCCCGTCGAGGTACCAGAGGATCTGCAGCGCCTCGTCCTCGTCGATCTCCCCGTCGCAGTCCTCGTCCACCCCGTCGCAGGTCTCGGTCGCGCCCGGGTGGACCTCCGGGGCCAGATCGTCGCAGTCCCCCGCCGAGGCTACGGCCCGGTCAGGGGCCGTGCAGGCCACCTCCGTCGCCTCGTCGTCCCCGTAGCCGTCGGCGTCGAGGTCCAGAAACCAGGTCTGCTCCTCCTGGACGTTCGGGTCGGAGGGCGCGCAGTCCAGCAGCGTGGGCACGCCGTCCCCGTCCGGGTCGGCCTTCTCGCTGATCCAGACGCAGCCCGGGCTCAGGGCGAGCGCGAGCAGGGCGGCGGGAGAGCGGGAGAGCGGACCCATGGCGCGCATTCTACTTGATGGAGCAGAGCTGGCCCATCAGCGGCATGGAGCAGTCGATGAGCACGCTGCCGCCCGCGCTCACGGTGAAGGGGCCGAGCACCACGCCGGAGATGAGCCCGCTCCTGACCGTGGCCTTGTAGCTGCCCGCGGGCACGCTCAGCGCGCCGCCGGCCCGGAGGCTCCCGACAGCGGCGCCGGCCTTGTCGAGGATCTCGGCCTGCACGCCGCTGCCCGCCAGCTTTATCTGACCCGTGGTCATTTGCGCGGCGGGCTCTGGGGAGGCGACGGGGGGCGCGCTCGGGGTGGTCGGGGCGCTGGCGGTCGCCGTAGGTCGGGGGCTGGTCTTTGGCGCGGTGCGCGCGGGCTCGGCCTCCAGATCCGGCGTGCCGGGCTCACAGTCGTCGTCGAGGCCGTTCCCCAGGATCTCCGCGGCCCCGGGGCGCCGATCGGCCGCCTGGTCGTCGCAGTCACCGGGCCGGCTCGCGTAGCCGGCGCGCGCCTCCAGGCAGCCGGTCTGGGCCTCGCCCGCGCCGAAGCCGTCGCCGTCCGCGTCCACGTAGAGCGAGACGCCGGGGAGATCCTCGTCGGTCTGGCCGTCGCAGTCGTTGTCCAGGTCGTCGCACTGCTCGGGGAGGCCGGGGGCGCGGCGCGGGTCCTGGTCGTCGCAGTCCTGGCGCGCGCGGGCCCCGTCGCCGTCGCCGTCGGCCAGCAGGGCCGAGCCCAGGCCGCCCAGCAGGAGCAGCCCGATGACCAGCCCCACCCAGATCCCGCTCTGGCGCGCCCGCTCGGCGAGGCTGGTGGGGCCGGCGTCCAGGCGCCGGGGCCCTCCGCTGTCCGAGGGAGGATCCTCGGTCTGGACGCCGGTCATGGGCAGGAAGGTGTTGGTCAGGCGCTGGGTGGGGTCGGGGAGCGGGTCCGAGCGCACCACCCTCCCGCAGAGGCCGTCGCGCTCCTCACCGAGCTGCTTCGCCTCCAGGAGCGGCGTGACCTCGCGCGTGAGCCAGCCGCGCCCGTCGTCCCCGATCTGGACGCGGAGCTGCTGCATCTGGCGGGCGACCTCGGCCGCGCTGGGGCGGCGCGGGGGATCCCAGGCCAGCATCCGGCTGAGCAGGACGACGACCTCGGGGGGAGCGCGCTTCGTCAGGAGCTCGCGCCGACGCGCGGCGTGCTCCAGGAAGCTCTCGGGCTCGGCCGTGATCTCGACCGGCAGCGCGCCGGGGGGCAGGTAGGGCTCGCCCACCAGCAGCTCCCAGAGCACCACGCCCAGCGCGTAGACGTCGGCCTCCGGCCCGAAGTCGCTCTTGAAGCCGTAGCGCTCGGGCGCCATGTAGCCGACCGAGCCGGGCAGGCGCGTCTCGGTGGGCGTGGCCCGGCGCGGCGCGGACTGCCAGCGGGCGATGCCGAAGTCCAGCACCTTCACCACGCCGGAGCGCGTGATCATCAGGTTGGAGGGCTTGATGTCGCGGTGCAGCACGCGCAGGGGCTCGCCGGTGGGGCCGGGCAGGCTCCAGGCCAGGTCCAGGGCCTCGGCCACCTGGGCGCAGATCGCCAGGGCCGGGGCCGGCGGGACCCCGCGGTGGACGTCCAGGAGGCGGTGGACCGTGACGCCGCGCACGTAGTCCATGTCGATGCACCAGCGCCCGTCCAGCCGGAAGAGCGCGTGCACCTTGACGAAGGAGGGGTGGTCCAGGAGCGCGAGGATGGTGGCCTCGTCGCGGAAGCGCTCCTGGTAGCTGAGCGGGGCGTCGATGCGCAGGAGCTTGAGCGCCGCGTAGCGCTCGACCTCGCCCGCCAGCCGGTCCCGGGCGAGGTAGACCTTGCCGAAGCCGCCCGAGCCCAGCACGGCGTGTACGCTGTACTCTCGGGTCCGCGGGCCTTCGGAGGGAGCGCTCATCGCGGCTCAGAGCCCCCCGAACGCGACCGTGACGCCGGCCAGCCCCGCCGCGCCGAGCCCCGCCGCCGCCCCCAGCAGCGTGAGCGTGTGGCTGCGCTGGATGAGGTCCTCGGCGCCCTCGTTGGTCTCCAGCGCGTTGAACTCGGCGCGGTTGGCGAGTCCGAGCCCGAAGAGCGTCCCCGCCGTGGCCGTGAGCGCCAGGGCCCCGCCGGCCACGGCCAGGGTCCCAGGGCGCGAGAGGCGGAGTTCGTCCTGCTCGGGCTCGGGCGGGATCAGGCCGAGCGCGCGCCAGTCGGGCAGGGAGGCCCCCGGGTCCAGGGCGGCCGTGTAGCGCACACCGCTCTCCCCATCCCAGCGGAGCTGCACGATCACCGGCGTGTCCACCGGCCGATCCTCACCCTCGCGCCCGTCGAAGAGCAGGGTCGCGCGGGGCGGCGTGGAGACCCGCACGCGCTCGGAGGCGCCGGCCTCTCGGGCCTCGGCCAGCCAGATGGGCAGGATGTTGCCCTGGGGCGCCAGCGACTCGGGGAAGGCGTAGCCGGGCTCGATGGCCAGCAGGGCCCGCAGGGAGGCGATGACCACGGGCCGGTCGGAGGGCTCCGGGACGACCAGGGGCTCCAGCGCGCCGCTGCGGTGCCAGGCGGCGACCAGCTCGGGCCGGGCCTGCTCGCCCAGGCAGGGCAGGGCGCCGCGGGCCTCGCGGATGCGGCCGGTGAAGGCGCCGACGTCTCCCTGGGCGTAAGCCTGCTCCGCGGCGATGAGCGTGCCGAGGAGGCTCTCGTTGGTCGAGGGCTCCGGGCAGGCGGCGCGGGCGGCGGCGAGCAGGAAGAGGAGCATGCGCGCTCTTATCTTATGCCATGTGCGAGAGGCGCGGCGGGCGCGGCGGGCGCGGCGGACGAGTCGGGGTCAACGCTCGGCGACGCACTTGCGGAAGGCGGAGCGGCAGCGGAGGGTGACGCGCTCGCCGGCGGAGAGCTCGAGGGTGCCGGCGCCCATCATCGCGGTGCCGGGGAAGGAGGCCCAGATCTGCCAGGTGCCGGGGGGGATGTCGGCGGGGAGGGTGTGGGTGTGGGTGGGGCTGCGGAGCTCGATGGTGGTGGCGTCGCCGAGGGGGGTGACGTGGGCGGGGAGGGGGATGGGGGGCTGGGGGGAGCGGGGGCGGGGGGTGGGGGTGGGAGGGGGGGTGGCGACGGGAGCGGCATCGTTATCGGCATCGGCATCGGCATCGGCATCGGCATCGGCATCGGCATCGGCATCGGGGGCGGCATCGGCATCGGCATCGGGGGCGGCATCGGCATCGGCATCGGCATCGGCATCGGGGGCGGCATCGGGGGTGGGGGTGGGGGCGGGGGTGGGGGCGGGGGTGGGGGTGGGGAGGAGGGTGGTGAGGGCGAGGAGGAGGAGGAGGGCGGTGGTGAGGGTGAGGAGGAGGAGGGGGCGGGGGGAGCGGGGAGGGGGAAGGGGGGTGGGGGTGGGGGGTGGGGCGAGGGCGGCGCGGTCGTTGGAGAGGATGACGAATTCGGTCCCCTCGAGAGAGCTCGCGGGCGGGGTCTGGGACTGGCGGGCCAGGACGATGGGACGGACGACGCGCTCGGTCCAGTAGCGGAGGAGCTCGCCGCCGACCTCCATGCGCAAGGTGAGGGCGCGCTGCTCGAGCTCGGCGGCGCTGGGGCGGCGCTCGGGCTCGAATTGGAGGCAGTCCTCGATCAGGGTGAGGACGCCAGGGGGGAGCTGGCGGTCGCGCAGAAGGGCGAGGGCGGCGTCAAGGTGGGCGCGATGGCGCGTGGGGTCGGGGGAGCCCCTCCCGAAGGGGCGCCCGTGGATGGCCTCGAAGAGCACGGCGCCCAGCGCGTAGACGTCGCTCTCGGGTCCGCCGCTGCGGAAGGCCAGACGCTCGGGCGCCATGTACTCGGCCGATCCGAAGGCGATGGAGCGGGTGCGGCCCTCGCGCCCGTCGAACTCGGCACGCGCGATGCCGAAGTCCAGGATCTTGACCTCGCCATAGGCGCTGAGCTGCAGGTTCGAGGGCTTGAGGTCACGGTGCATGAGGTGGAGGGGACGACCGTCCTCGCCAGGGTGCTGCCAGGCCGCGTTGAGCGCGCCGGCCACCTCGGCCACCAGCTCCAGCGCGGGCCCGGGGGGCATGGGGCCCTGGCGCAGCGCGGCGCCGAGGTCCAGACCGTCGATGTACTCCATGACGATCATCCAGCGCCCGTCGGCCTGAAGCAGGCGATCGACCGTCACGATGGCGCGGTGCCGCAGGAGCCCGAGCATGCGGGCCTCGTCGCGCAGGCGCGCCGCGATCTCGGAGACGCCCTCCAGGTGCGGGTTGAGCACCTTGAGCGCGACCTCCTTGGTGAAGCCGCCGTCTCCACGGAAGCGCGCCCGGTAGACGGTGCCGAAGCCGCCTGCGCCGATCACGCTGAGGATCGTGTACCTTCCGCCCAGCTCCACCTGTGCCGTTCCCCCTGCAGCGCGCGCTTCGTGCCAGGATAGTCTCTTCGGGAGGGACCATCATGGCTGAGCTCCGCTGCGCGAGCAACGGCGCCGTTACTCCGCTCGGCGCGCGCCTCTTCGTCGGGCGGGTGCCGGGCTGCGGGCTGCGCCTGGACGACCGGCGGGTCTCCTCGATGCACGCCTACCTGTGGTGGGACGGCGGCGCCTGGCGCGCCCGCGACCTGGGCAGCCGCAACGGGACCTGGGTGGACGGCCGGCGCCTGGGCACCGGGGAGGAGGTCGCCATCAACGAGCGCTCCCGCCTGAGCTTCGGCGCGGCGGACGCCCCGGTCTGGGTCCTCCACGACGACCGGGCCCCCGTGCCGCAGGCGGTGGAGGTGAACAGCGGCCAGGTGGTGGAGGCCTGCGCGGAGCTGCTGGCCTTCCCCCCCGACCACCCCAGCGCCATGGTCTACCAGGACGCGCACGGGGCCTGGGTGCTGGAGCAGCACGGGCAGAACTGGCCGGCGGAGGACGGTCAGATCGTGGTGCTGGAGGACGGGGCCTGGCGCCTCTCGCTGCCGGGCACCTCGGGGGTGACCACGGCGGCCCACGCCGGGCTCTCCCTGCTGACCGCGCGCCTTCGTTTCACCGTCTCGCGAGACAATGAGCGCGTCAGCGTCGAGATTGTCACGTCCAGCAGGACAATCGCCATCGAGCAGCGCGAGCACTGGTGGCCGGTCTTCGTGCTGGCGCGGGATCGGGTCGCCGACGCGCAGTCCCCAGACCTGGACCAGGGCTGGACGGACAACGAGCGGCTGGAGCGCCGCTCGGGTCTGGATCTCGCCACGATCAACGTCTACATCTACCGGGCTCGCCGTCAGCTCGCCGCGCTCGGGGTGGAGCACGCGGCGCTGCTGGTGGAGGTCCGCCGGGGCCAGCGCAGGCTGGGCGTGCCGCCCGAGCGCCTGGAGATCGTGGAGTCCCGGGGCTGAGCCGCTCAAGCCCGCTCGGTGGGCTCGTCCTCGACGGAGAGCTCGCTCTCCTCCTCGCTCTCCTCGTCCTCGCCCAGGAAGGTGGTGACGATGACGACCACCTCGCCCCCGGCGTCCCGACCGACGTGGACCGGGTACCAGCCGTCTCCCCAGCCCGAGCGGCAGGCGGAGAAGCTGCCCTCGGCGAAGGGGACCAGGGCGCCGGCGCGCCCGAGGCGCTCGGCGGGGTCGAGGTGCTTGGAGATGAGGTCGTCGTAGAGGCTCTGCTCGAACTCGTGGCCGTCGACCGCGTCGTAGAGGTCCGCGTCGAAGAAGCCGGCCATCCCGGCGTCTACGCCGTAGCCGCCGACCTCCTCCCAGCTCACGGGCTCACCCTGGCCCACGACCAGGGCCGCCGCCAGGTTGTCGCCGCTGCGCTCGCGCAGGACGCGCGCGAGGTGGCGGCCCGCGGGCACGGCCACGGAGACCGGGTTGAACAGCGTCCCGGCGTCACAGACGCGCACCCGCCCGGAGGGCACGTCCAGATGCCCGAGATCCTCGGCCAGAGGACCGCCGCGCCAGAGCCGAGGATCGAAGCCCATCGAGAACCTCCCTGTAGACTGCTTCAGGTTGAACGTGCCATCCCAGCTCTTCCAGTATCGAGCTGAGCGCGGCGGTGCCACCCCCACCGCCTCCCGCGGCGAGGCGGGACCGAGCCGGTATATGCTGGTCCGATGCTGGCCCTGCTGCGAGATGGCGCCGAGATGTACCCGGTCGACCTGGGCGACCTGGAGCGCGACATCCGCATGGGCCTGGTCAGCAGCACATCCGAGCTGCTGCACCCGCCCTGGACGGGGGCGCGCTTCCGATACCTGACGGAGATCGAGGCGCTGAAGTCGGCCTTCGAGGCGCCCGACGCGCGGCTGAACGCCTGGATGCGGCGGCCGAGGCGGCCGGGTCTGGCGGTGGGGGTGGCGGCCTCGGTGGCGCTGGCGGCGCTGCTCCAGACCGCGGGGAGCGCGGAGGGGGCGGGCGCGGCGCTGGGGGCCCTGGCCTCGGCGATGCCGCGCTACGGGGCGGCGGGCTTCGAGCCCACCCTGCTGGACGGGATGTGGTGGACGCCCATCCTCTCGCAGTACGTTCACGACCCGGACCTCCCCCTGCTGCACGCGCTGGTGAACCTGCCGCTCCTGGCCTACGGGGGCTACCGGGTGGAGCGCGCGCTGGGGGTGGGGGGCTACGCCCTGGTCGCGGGGATGTCCCTGCTCTTCGGGGCGGGCTTCGTCGTGCTGCTGGGCGAGCTGCCGGCGGTGGGCTCCTCGCTGCTGGGCTTCGGGCTCTGGGCGGCGCAGATCGCCATCGGCTTCCGCTGGGGACAGGCCATCCCCCAGGAGAGCCGCGCCTTCTACGGCTGGGGGACCTGGGTGGTCTTCGCGCCGCTCTACGCGCTGAGCCTGGTGGGCTCGGACGTCACGCACACGGGGCACCTGGGCGGGGTGCTGGGCGGCTTCCTGGCGGTGGCCCTGGTCAGCCCGGAGTCCACGGCGCCCAGCGCGGGCTGGCGGCGAAGACGGGGCCAGAACCTGGGGCTCGGGCTGCTGCTGACCATCCTGCCGCTGGCTTTGAGCCTGCTGATCCCGCTTTGGCCGGCGCTCCTGGCCTTCCCCGAGCGGCCGGTGGAGCTGCCCGAGCTGCGCGCCCGGATCACGCTCCCCGGACGCCTGGCGGATCACCCGATCACCGCGCTCGGCGGCCAGAGCTGGCTGCCCGCGCCGCATGCCGACGAGCCCTTCTTCCTGAGCCTCGGGGTGGCGGACGGGCAGGACCGGGCGGCCTTCTGGTCGGAGCGGCTCGCGGGGAGGGCCATCGCCTGCGCCCGCCCGGCGGTGGCGCCGGGCTGGGAGGGCGCGTCCTGGATGATCCTGGACCCGCTCTCCAGGGAGCCCACCTGGCGCGTGGTCGAGCAGTCCCGCGTCGAGGGGGGCCTGGTCTGGCACGCGGGATACGCCCTGCGCCTCGGGGGGCTGCCCGACTTCGGCGCGCGCGAGCGCCTGATGCGGCGCGGGCTGTACACCATCGAGATCCTGGAGGAGCCATGGCCGATGATCCCGCTCGCTATGCCCTGACGCGGCGTGAGGCCGCCCTGGCGCCCCGGGGCGCGAGCCTGCCGAGCCCGGCCCTGGAGCGCGCCGTCCCCGCGCTGCTGCGCGCGTCCGTGGAGGCCTTCGGCGACGTCGTGAGCGCGCTGCTCACGGACCTGGACCAGGCGAGCGCCGACCTGACCGAGCTCGCCTGGCTTGCCAGCACGGCGAGCCTGCTCGACGACGAGCCGGCCTGGCGGGCGGCGCAGGAGCAGCTCCGCTGGTGGGAGCAGTTCCTGGTCGGGCTCCCGAGCCCGCAGCTGCTCAGCGAGGGGCGGCAGGAGGAGCTCCGCCGTTACCGGGTGCTGCGCGCGCGGGCGCGCCTGGAGGGGCGCGAGGCGGCGCTGGCGGAGCACCGGCGCCTGGTCGGCCAGGAGATGGCGGCCCCCGATATCGCCGAGGAGCGCTGGCACCGGCTCGGGGAGATCTACGAGGATCCTCGCCCCGGGGAGTGGCGGGTGGACCCCGAGCAGTACGTGGCCGCGGCGCTCGAGGCGCTCCCCCCCATGCCGCAGGTGGCGCCCATCGTGCCGGAGGACCTGCTGGCGACTCACAACTTCTCGGGCTTCAACGCCGTCGCCGCGATGCGCGAGCACCCGGAGCTCGCCCGCCGCGCCGCCGCCATGGACGCGGCCCTGGCCGCCGCCCTGCGCGCGGACCTGCGCCTGGGCAAGGAGGAGGCCGCGCGGCACGGGCGGGTGCTGACCGACATCTTCTACGTGGCCCTGCGGCGGGCGCTGGCCCAGGGCAGCTACCAGCTCGCCGCCACGGTGGGCGTGCTCTCCCAGGACACCGACGATCGGGTCAAGGCCCAGTTCGCCCGCGAGCTCTTCGAGAGCTGGGTGCCCTACCTCGCCGCCATCCCCGAGGGGCGTCCCTCGCTCGGGGCGCGCGTGCCGCTGCTGGGCACGCTGCTGGGCCGTCGCGAGCTCCCCGCCCCGGCCCCGGAGGCGCCCCGGCAGCTCACGTCCTCGGACACGCCCCCCGAGGGCGCCTGGGATCGGCTCAAACGCAAGCTGGGCGGGGGCTGATCAGGGGCTGGGGCCGAGCAGCGCCTCGACCGTGGGCGCGTCGAAGAGGGCGTCCGCCCAGGTGTCGAGCTCCTCGGAGGTCGCGCGGGCGACGCGGGCTGGCACCCAGTCCGGGAGCGGGCCGTAGCGCCGCACAAGCTGGTGGAGCAGGCGGCGACGCCCCTCCTCGATGCCCCTCTCGATGCCCCTCTCGATGCCCTTCTCGATGCCCTTCTCGATGCCCTTCTCGATGCCCTTCTCGATGCCCTCCTGCCTGCCGATGTCGATGTAGTGTCGGGCGAAAGGGCTCTTGAACTCGTAGGGCTGTTGCATGAGCAGCTCCAGGACGGCCGGGGCGGCCGTGTGCAGGGCCCAGAGGATGATGTCAGCGTACATCTCCGAGCGAGGTGTGTCGAGCGTGGCCACTGCCCGGAGCGCGGTCAAGGCCGCAGGGAGAACCTGATGGTCCGTCGCGTGGGCGAGCGCGCCGATCACCGCGAGCTCCGGGAGCCGAGCGGCGAGATCGGGGTCCGTGACCGCTGGCACCGCGTCCGGGCCGATCACGAGCGGACGGAGCGAGAAGCCCGGGTGTCCCGTCTCGATGGGCCTCGTCGCCCAGCGCGCCGTGCCCGGGTCGAGCGTGAGCACCACCAGCATCACCTCCCGGCGCAGCGCCGCCCGCTGCGAGCAGAGGTACTGGGGCCAGACGAAGCGCTTGTCCTCGTCGGGCCTGCCCTGGACCTCGAAGACCAGCGTAGGTCCGGGGGCGGACCCGCGGAAGGTGTGGAGCACGACGTCCGCGCGCCGCTCGGTGGGGCGGAGCTCGCTGAGGTCGGCGCTGCCGAGCTCCACGCGGTCGGCCTCGAGGGGGAAGCCGATGGCGTGGAGCAGGGCCGGGCCGAGTCGCGGCTCGTTCCGAAAGAGGGCGACGAGCGCCTCATGATCGAAAGAGAGGGACAAAGGGGAGAGTCCTCCAGGGGAGAGCGCCCGCTCCCTACGCCGGGCCCTCTCGGCGAGCAAGGCCCCCTGAATAGAACAGGCCAGAATCTGTCCGCTTCTCCGAAAAGAGCTCGACCTCCCTCGGCACCTCGGTTAGCAGGCGCCCATGGCCCGCTTCGAGCTCCACAGCCCCTTCGAGCCCTCCGGGGATCAGCCCACCGCCATCGCCGAGCTCTCCGACGGGCTCCGCGCCGGGATGCCGCACCAGGTCCTGCTGGGCGCCACCGGCACCGGCAAGACGTTCACGATGGCCCACGTCATCGCCAACGCCGGGCTGCCCACGCTGGTGCTCTCGCACAACAAGACGCTCGCCGCGCAGCTCTACGGGGAGCTGAAGAAGCTCTTCCCCAAGAACGCCGTCGAGTATTTCGTCAGCTACTACGACTACTATCAGCCCGAGGCCTACGTCCCTTCGACGGATACGTACATCCAGAAGGACGCGATGATCAACGACCACATCGACAAGCTCCGGCACCGGGCCACGCGCGCCCTGCTGGAGCGGGACGACGTGATCATCGTGAGCTCCGTCAGCTGCATCTACGGCCTGGGCAGCCCGGAGGCTTACGACGGGATGCTGCTGCAGCTCCGGCCGGGGCAGCAGGTGGATCGCAAGCAGATCCTGAACAAGCTCGTCGAGATCCTCTATGACCGCAACGAGGCGGACTTCCACCGCGGCACATTCCGGGCCCGCGGCGACGTGATTGAGGTCTTCCCCGCGCACGAGGACGCCCGCGCCTACCGCGTCGAGCTCTTCGGCGACGAGGTGGAGCGGCTCTCGATCATCGATCCGCTGCGGGGCACGCGCCTGGAGACCCTGGAGCGGCTGACCATCTACCCGGCCAGCCACTACGTCACGCCCAAGGATCAGCTCCGCAAGGCCGCCGACGCCGCGCGGGCCGAGCTCCAGGAGCGCCTCCTCGAGCTGCGGGAGCAGGGCTGCCTGCTGGAGGCCCAGCGCCTCGAGGAGCGCACCCTCTTCGATCTGGAGATGATCGAGGAGACCGGGCGTTGCAAGGGCATCGAGAACTACTCACGCCACCTCTCCGGTCGCCCGTCCGGGGCGCCGCCGCCCACCCTGCTGGAGTACTTCCCCAGCGAGTGGCTGCTGCTGGTGGACGAGAGCCACGTCACGATCCCTCAGGTGGGCGGGATGTACCACGGCGACCGCAGCCGCAAGAGCGTGCTGGTGCGCTACGGCTTCCGCCTGCCCAGCGCGATGGACAACCGGCCGCTGACGTTCGAGGAGTTCGAGGCGCTGCAGCACCGGGTGGTCTACGTCTCCGCCACCCCGAGCGACTTCGAGATCCAGAAGGCCCAGGGCGTGGTGACCGAGCAGATCATCCGGCCCACGGGCCTGTTGGACCCGGTCATCGAGGTGCGGCCGGCGACGCAGCAGGTGGACGACCTGCTGGGTGAGCTCCGGGCCACGGTGAGCCAGGGGGACCGCGTGCTGGTCACCGTGCTGACCAAGCGCATGGCCCAGGAGCTGACCGACTACTACAAGGAGCTCGGGGTCCGCGCGCGCTACCTGCACGCCGACGTGGACACGCTGGAGCGCATGGCCATCGTGCGCGATCTCCGGCTGGGGGAGTTCGACGTGCTTGTCGGAATCAACCTGCTGAGGGAGGGGTTGGATATCCCGGAGGTGGCGCTCGTGGCCGTGCTGGACGCGGACAAGGAGGGCTTTCTCCGCAACCGGACCTCGCTCATCCAGGTCATGGGGCGCGCCGCGCGCAACGTGAACGGCAGGGTGCTGCTCTACGGGGACAAGGTGACGCCCAGCATGCAGGCCGCCATCGACGAGACCAGCCGACGCCGCGCCGTGCAGATGGCCTACAACCAGGCCCACGGGATCACGCCCGAGAGCATCCGAAAGGCCGTCGAAAGTCCGCTGGCCGAGCTGCTGGACAACGACCGGGTGCAGGTGCCCAAGGAGCGGGTCAGCGCGAACATCCTGCCCGAGCTCTCCGCCGAGCGCCTGCCCGGCACCATCGAGCGCCTGAAGCGCGAGATGAAGGAGGCAGCGAAGCGGCTGGAGTTCGAGCGCGCGGCCGAGCTGCGCGACCACATCCGCGAGCTGGAGCAGTGGGCGACCGCGCTGTCCGGCGAGGCGGACACCGACGACGCCGCGGCGAGCTAAGATACGGACGGGAGGCACCATGAGGCGTTCGCTGCTGCTCACCGTTGTCCTGCTGCTCGGGCTCTCCGCGGCCTACGCGGGCGGGAGCGACCCGACGAAGCTGCCCCCCGAGATCAGCCGCTCGGCGGGGGTGGAGGGGGGCGTGGTCGTGCTGTGGCCCCGCGTGATCCCCAAGAGCGAGGACCCGCAGACCAGGCAGGACGGGGCCTTCATCCAGAGCCAGCTCCGCGCCGCCATCGCCCGCGCCCTCCCCGGCATGCCGGTGGACGTGCGCCCTGAGCCCGAGCGGGTCTGCCCCCAGAAGGGCTGCACCGCCGTCTCCGTGGGCGCGGTCCTCATGCACAAGGAGAGCGGCTGCGCCGTGGTCGCCACGGTCAGCAAGCCGGGCCCGTCGGAGCAGCGCCTCATCACCATGGCCGGCGCCATGACCCTGGCCACCAACACGGTGCCCTTCCGCGAGCCGCCGGAGAGCTTCGTCACCATCCACGACTTCGACCGCTGCACGGATCTCGGCCCCAACATGGAGCTGCGCATGGGCGCCTTCGAGGCCGCCCTGCGCGAGGCCGCCGGACAGCCGGCCGCCCCCAGCTCCACGGGTCAGCCGGCGCCGACGAAGGTGATCATCGGCGGCGGCTGAGTCTATAAACTAGATATATTTGTTTCTTCGCCGCAGCGTGAGCGCAAGGGCCGCGCCCACCCCGGCGAGCGCGCCGCCCGCGCCCCCGGAGGCGCAGCCGCAGCCGCCGTCCTTGAGCTCGCCGGTCTCACCCTCACCCTCGCCCTCGCCCGCCGGGGCGCGCTCGTCGAGCCCGTTGCAGTCCTGGTCGACGCCGTCCCCGGCGATCTCCTCGGCCAGCGGCGAGACGCCGCCGTCCCCGTCATCACAGTCCCCGTCGCAGGTGGACAGACCGTCGGCGTCGGCGTCCAGCTCGTCCTCGGGGACCAGCCCGTCGCAGTCGTTGTCCACGCCGTCGCAGCTCTCCTCGGCGCCGGGCACGGCGCGGGGATCGTCGTCGTCGCAGTCCTCGGGCGCCTCCGAGCCCGCCTCGCCCGCGTCCTCGCAGTCCGCGTCCAGGGAGACCAGGGGCTCGGACGCGCGCGCGCCGTCCCCGTCGGCGTCCGGCCAGCAGCGCTCCTGCCCGTCGCAGTCCTGATCGACGCCGTCGCCATCCACCTCCGTAGCGCCCGGGTAGACGCTGGCGTCCTGGTCGTCGCAGTCCTCCGAGGAGCTGAAGCCGTCGTCGTCGTCGTCCTCGGGCGCGCCCAGGTACAGGCGGGCGGCGCCCATGTACGAGGCGTTGTACGGGGTCCCGAGCAGGAGGTCCGGCCACCCGTTGGCGTCCACGTCGCCCACGGAGGCCACCGCGTACCCCAGGCGATCGTCCGTGTCCTCCCCCACCAGGGACTGATCGGCCTCCGAGGCCAGGCCGTCGCTGGAGCCCAGGATGACGCGGACCGTGCCCGTCCCGACCCCGTGCGCGCTCACCGCCAGGTCGTCGTAGCCGTCCACGTTCAGGTCCTCGCCGCAGCCGAGGCTCCAGCCCAGGTAGGCGCTCGCGGTGGGCTCGCTGACGACGTCGTACTCGTCCTCGGGGATGCCGTCGGCGCTCCCCAGGTAGACGTGGATGCTCCCCGAGCTCGCCCCGAGCATGGGCGCGCCGACCACGACGTCACCGTAGCCGTCCGCGTTCAGGTCGCCGGCCCCGCAGACGCTGTAGCCGAAGGAGCCCCCTGAGGCGGTGCCGACGAGGTAGCTCGCCTCGGGGGCCTCGAGCCCGTCCGCGCTCCCCAGGAAGAGGTAGGCCTCGCCCGCCGCGCTCGCGCCGTTCAGCGCGCCCACGATCAGATCGTCGAAGCCGTCGCCGTCGACGTCGCCCGCGCCGTCCACCGCGCCGCCGAAGTAGGCGGTGATAGCGCTCGCCCCGCTGATCTCGGAGGCGCCCGCCACGTCCAGGCCGTCCGCGCCGCCGTAGTACAGGCCCACCACCCCCGTGTAGGTGGTGCGCCCGACGGCCCCCGCCACGACGTCGTCGTAGCCGTCGCCGTCGATGTCCCCCGCCCCAGCCACCGCGGTCCCGAGCTGATCGTAGGCCGCCGCCCCGTTGGCGAACGCGCCGGGGGCGGTGTCCAGCCCGTCGGGGCCGCCGTGGAAGAGGTAGACCGTCCCGCTGAAGCTCTCCGCCCGCGAGCTGTAGGGCGCGCCCACCACCACGTCGTCGTAGCCGTCGCCATCGACATCCCCCGCCCCGTCCACGGCCGCGCCGAAGCTGGTGCTGGACGTCCCGTCGCTGAGATCGGTCCAGGCGCTGGTGTCCAGACCGTCGTCGGAGCCGACCAGCACGCGCGCGTAGCCCGTCCCGCTGGGGAAGGCGGGGGCCCCGATGATCACGTCGGCGTGGCCGTCGCCGTCGATGTCCCCGGCCCCGCGCAGCGCCTCGCCGAAGGAGTCCCCGGCGGCGTCGCCGGTGAGCGAGAGCGCGGGATCCTCGTAGGTCGGCGGCGCGGGCGGCGCGGCGAAGGCGACAGGGAGCGCGAGGAGCGTGAGGAGCGCGAGCATGGGGACCCCCCGGGGCGATGAGACACAACTGTAGCCTCAGGGATCGTCGTCTGTGTCGCTGAGGCGCGCCCCGTCGAGATCGGATAGGACACAGAGGATGCTCCCCGCCCTCCTCGCCGCGACCGCCCTCGCCGCGGCGCCCCAGTGGCGCTGGGATATAGGTAAGTCAAATACCTATATCACCGACACCTGCCTCGCCCTCCCCGAGCCGCTCGTGCTGGTCGGCGGGGCGCGGGCCGACCTCGTGCGCGTCGAGAGCGTGCTGAGCTGCGAGCCGGCCCTGAGCGAGCCCGCGGGCTGGACCCTGGTCTGCACGGTGCGCGGGCTGGGCCTCCAGGCGGAGGCGCGGCCGGGGGAGGAGGCCGGGCTGGCCGAGGCGCTCGTGACCCTGGACAGCACCCTGACCGGGGTGATGCTGGTGCAGGAGGTCTATCGGGACGGGCGCCAGCGCCCGGCCACCCTGAGCGGCCTGGATCGCCGCGACCGCGCGAGCTCGGCCCTGGGCCTGATGCTCCTGGAGCGCGGGCTCCTGGGCCTGGAGCTCGCCCTGCCCTCGGGCCCGGAGACGCGCTGGGGGCAGCCCTCGCCCGGCCTGCTCAGCTACCTGCCGCGGGCGCGCAGCGGCGGGGCCTCGCGGCTCCAGAGCGAGGCGACCCCCAGCGAGGACGGGGCGCGCTGGGAGATCCACTCGCGGGGGATCGGCGTGCTGCAGGCCGAGGCGCTGCCGGTGGAGGGGCGGCGCGGGGCGCCGGCCGCGCTCTCGCTGAACATGACGCTGGAGGGGAGCGCGACCCTGGACCTGGCGGAGGGGGCGATGGTGGCGCGGAGCTGGACCCTGACCAGCACGGTCACGCCGACGGGGGAGGCCGCGCTGGAGGGCTCGCGCTGGCCCTACGCGGGCGCGGGCACGCTTCGGCGCCTCGGCGCGGGCGAGGCCGTCTCGGTGGCCGAGAGCCGGCCGCTGGCCGCGGGCGAGCGCCCTGGGGCCTGCGCGGCCCTGGACACCTCCGCCGCCGGCCCTTAGACCCGCGGACAACGAGGGAGGTCTCGCCATGCCCCTGTCCGCGCTCGCCCAGCCCCGCGTGCTCGCCCTGCCGAGCTCCCCGGCCCTCTTCCTCACGCTCCGCCAGGACAGCGCCGAGGATCCGCTCCCGGCCGTGCTGCGCCTCCGCGACGGGCTGGACCTGGACACGAGCGTGCTGGGGCTCGGTCAGCCGCTGGTGGCGGCCCTGGGCGCCGAGATCCCGGGGCTCCGCGGCTTCCTGCCCCTGGCCGGGCGGGGGGTGAGCTGGCCCGCCACGCAGGGCGCGCTCTGGCTGGCGCTCTACGGCCAGGACCCGGGGCAGCTCCTCCACGAGGCCCGCCGCCTGCTCGGCCTGCTGGGGAGCGGCTTCGCCGTGGACGACAGCGTCTCCGCCTACCAGTACGCCGAGGGCCGCGACCTGTCGGGTTTTCTCGACGGGACGGCCAACCCCGAGGGGGAGGCGGCGGTGGAGGCGGCGCTGGTGGACGGCGCCCCCGGGCTGGCCGGCGGGAGCTTCGCCTCCACCCAGCGCTGGATCCACGATCTGGACGCGCTGGCCCGCATGAGCCAGGCGGCCCGCGACCAGATGATCGGCCGGCGCGTCTCGGACAACGAGGAGATGGAGGACGCCCCGGAGAGCGCGCACGTCAAGCGCACGGCCCAGGAGGAGGTCGGGTTTTTGCTGCGACGCAGCATGCCCTGGGGCTCGGTGGACCAGGCCGGGCTCGTCTTCCTGGCCTACAGCCGCGACCCGGACACCTTCGTCGCCCACGGACGCCGCATGGTGGGGCTCGCCGACGGCGTGGTGGACGCGCTCTACCAGCTCACGCGCCCGGTGACGGGCGGGCTCTACTGGTGCCCCCCGGTCCACGCGGGGCGGGTGGATCTGCGGGCCCTCGGGGGCTGATCAGAGGCATCCGCTCAGGGCATCGCGAAGAGCCAGACCTCGCCCGCGGCCTCCGCCTCGCCGGTGTTGGCCTCCGGCGCGGCGATCAGCAGGGTGTCGCCCTTGCCGTCGGCCGTGGGCCCGAGCGGCGCCAGGGCCGAGCCGAGCCGGCTCAGGTTCTCCGTGCCCAGCACCGCGAGCGCCGGGCAGTCCTCGTCGGAGAGGCGCTGCGTCTCCCCCTCCATGCCGATGGGGCCGTAGACGATCCAGGCGGCGCCCGCGTTGGGGGCGAGGCTGTCGTCGCCGGGCGCGCCGAGGCCGAGATCGGGCACCTCGTCGCCGTCCACGTCCCCGATCGTCGCGACGCTGGCGCCCAGGTTGGACCAGGGCTCCTCGATCTCGTAGCGGGCGCTGGCCGAGGAGAAGCTGGCCGACACCGTGCTGGACCCGCGCAGGAGCATGGCCATGCCGTACTCGCGGGCCCCGCTGGTCGCGTAGCCCGGGGCGCCGACGAGCAGGTCGTCGTAGCCGTCTCCCGTGAGGTCGGGGGCCAGGGCCAGCACCGTCCCCAGGCCCCAGGCGCCCTCGTCGCTCTCGTCCATCCAGCGGGCGTCGGCGACGTCGCCCAGGCGGAGCTCGCCCGAGAGCTCGGAGACGCCCAGCGCCAGCACGATCTCGCCGGGCGCGCCGAGCGGGGCAGCGCCGACCGCCAGATCGGCGAGCCCGTCCCCGTCCAGGTCCCCTCCCGCCAGGGCCGCCCCGGCGTAGCCGCCCACCGCGTCGCCCAGCAGGGTGCTGGCGTGCGTCGGATCGCCCGCGCCCGCGTCCAGCAGGAAGACCGCGCCCGCGGGGCCGAGCGGATCTCCGCCTTCGTCCCCGGGATCGGTCTCCGGCGCGCCCAGCGCCAGCAGGGACCCGTCCCCGACCTCGAGGCCCGCCACCGCGAGCCCGAGGGCCGAGGGCGTCACGCTGGTCCCGCTCAGGCGCTCGCGCAGCGCGAGCTGCTCGACCTGCGTCGCGTCGCGCTCGGGGTGGAGCAGCCAGGCCTCGCCGAGGCCAGACTCCTCCAGGGGGGCGCCGGCCAGGACGGAGGGGAGGTCCTCGCCCCCCCAGGTCCAGGCCAGGGCGTGCGCGTCCGGGGAGTCCGTGGAGCTTCCGCCCGTCGGGGTGTCCAGGGCCTCGCCCGCGTCGAGGCCGGTGAGCGGCCCGAAGCGCAGGTAGACGCCGCCGCGCGCGCTGTCCGCCCGACCGGGCGCGCCGACCACCAGGTCCGGCTCGCCGTCGCCGTCCATGTCCTCGCCGCCCAGCAGCGCGGCCCCCGCCCGCAGCCCCGTGTCCGATCCGTAGACCCGCCCCAGGGCCACGTCCAGCGTGGTCTCGCCGCGCTGGGCGCAGGTCCCGCCCTCGTCGAGGGCGCCGTCGCAGTCGTTGTCCAGCCCGTCGCAGCGCTCCGCCGCGTTGGGGAAGTCCTCGGCCGAGCTGTCGTCGCAGTCGTTGCCGTTCAGCACCTCGCCCACGAGGTCTCCCAGCTCAGGACAGCGCGCGCCCTCCCAGGCGTGGCCGGCGTCGGGGTCGCCGTAGCCGTCGCCGTCCGCGTCGGTGTAGACCATGATCGAGGCCGGGGCTCCCAGGTCGAGGCGAGAGCTGTCGCAGTCCTCCCACCAGGACACCTCATCCCCGTCCGGGTCCAGGGCCTGCTCCTGGACGTGCTCGGGCAGCAGGAGGCAGCCGGGGAGGAGGGCGGAGAGCAGGGGCAGGATCGCGCGCATGGGGTGGTCCTTTATAAAACTAACTAGTTTATTATGCACGTGCAGAGCTGGCTGTTGCAGGAGAGCGTGACGGCGGAGGGGCTCTCCGGGATCGTCACGGGCAGCCTGCTCGCGCCATAGATGTCGCAGTCCAGGTTGACGGTCCAGATCCCGGGCGCGAGCGGGGTCGTCCCGCGGACCCGGACCTGATCTCCCCCTTTGCTCAACACGATCGAGCGTGTCCGGTCACCGTCGACGATCACGGTGACCTGGGGCTGGGCGGCCTTCTGCGCGTCGCTCGGCGTGGAGGGGGAGGCCTCGGGGTCCTTCGCAGGCTCCGAGGGCTTGGGGGTCGGGGTCGGGGTCGGGGTCGGGCTGCCGGTCTTCGCCTGGTGGCCATGGGAGGGGCGTGGGGGCTTGGGGTCGGGGGTCGGCTCGGGCGCGGGGGCAGGGGTGGGCTCAGGCTCGGGCTCAGGCTCGGGCTCGGGCTCGGGCTCAGGCTCGGGCTCGGGCTCGGGCTCGGGCGTGGGAGCAGGAGCAGGCTCCGGCGAGATCGCGACCTCCTCCTCTCCGAGGATCGCCCGCGCCAGAGCGAACGCGCCGCCGCCACAGAGGGTGGTGAGCACCAGCCCGGTGGCGACGGAGCCGAGCAGCCAGGGGCGGCGGGCGACCGGGGGCGAGGGCGGGGGCACGGGCTGGGTGTTGGTGAGCTCCACCAGCTCGCGCCCGACCAGATCGTCGGTGCCCATGGGCGGGCGCGCGGCGATGAGCGCGGGGACCACCTGCGAGGCCCAGGGGCGGAGCCAGAGCCCGGTGCGGTCGGCGCCGAGGCGGGTGGCGCGCTCGGCGACGGTCGCCGCGTCGGGGCGCTCCGCGGGCTCGAAGGCCAGCATGGTGAGGACGAAGGCGCGGATCTCGGGGGGGACCTCCAGCTCGGCCATGCGGCGCTCGGCGCTCCCCAGCAGGGCGGCGTGGCGCTCGGGTCGGGGGGTGGTGCGCCCGAGGCGGTCGGCGGTCAGCAGCTCGAAGAGCACGGCGCCGAGCCCGTAGATGTCGGCCTCCGGGCCGTCTTTGAGCTCCATGCGCTCAGGCGCCATGTACAGCGGCGTGCCGACCAGGCTGGAGTGGGTGTGGGCCTCGCGCTCGGCGAAGGCGGCCCGCGCGATGCCGAAGTCCAGGACCTTGACCTCACCGTGGACGGTGAGCTGCACGTTGGACGGCTTGATGTCGCGGTGCAGCAGGCGGATGGGGTGGCCGTCGGGGTGCAGCGTGGTCCAGGCGGCATGCAGGGCGCTGGCGATCTCGGCCGTGATCTCCAGCGCGGGGACCAGGGGCACGGGGCCGCGGGCCACCACCACGCCCAGGTCCACGCCGTCCACGTACTCCATGATGACCGCCCAGCGGTCGGCGAGCTGCGTGAGCCGGTCCACGGTCACGATGGCGCGGTGGCGCAGCAGCCCGAGCATGCGGGCCTCGTCGCGGAGGCGCTGCACGACCTCGGGCGCGCCGCAGACCTCGGCGTTGAGGATCTTGAGCGCCACGAGCTTCTGGAAGTCGCCCTCCCCGTAGTAGTGGGCCTTGTAGATCGTGCCGAAGCCGCCTCGACCGAGCGGCCCGATCACGACGAAGCGCCGGCCGCTCAAAACCGCACCGCCACGCCCAGCACGCCGAGCCCCACCGCGAGGCCGGTGCTGACCTCCGCGGCGACGCCGAGCGCGTTGGCCCGCTGCACGGTGGCCTCGAAGCGGGCGCGCTCGCTGGCCGTGGCCGGGCCGTCGCTGTGGAAGATGTCCTCGCTCTGGACGTTGAAGTCGTGGACGGAGGAGCCCGCGGCGATCCAGAGCCCGCCGGCCAGGGCGGCGCTCCCAAGGGAGGAGAGCAGGAGCCCGTTGGACCAGACGAGGCGGCAGCGGCCGATGAGGCAGGCGGGGGGATCCTGGCTGTCCTCGACGAACCAGGTCCGGCGGGCGGTGCCCTCGGGGGTCACGAGCTGGGCGATGTAGGGGCGCCCCGCGGGCAGGGCGTCGCGCATGAGCCCGTCGACGAAGAGCTCGCCGCGCACGGGGCCCTCCAGCGGGCGCTCGCCGAAGGGGAGCCCGGCCAGGGCCTGGTCCCAGGCGACGCGCAGCGGGTGGCCGGGGGGCGCGACGGCCGGATCGAGCTCCATCGTCGGGTCGAGCCCGCGCACGATCTGGAAGCGCTCGGTGAGCTGATCGAGGGGCGCGCGATCGAGGAAGCCCTGAACGGCCAGCACGGTGTACCAGCGGGCGGCGCTCTCGGGCAGCAGGGGCTCGCCGAGGCAGGTGACCCGGTGGGTGCCCTCGGCGACGGCGCGGTGCCAGGCGGACATCTCCTGCTTCGCGTAGGCGCGAAGGGCGAGATCGGAGACGTCACGGACCTCCTGGCTGGTGGTGCGCGGGTTGCAGGCGGCCTCGGCGACCGGGGCGAGCAGGAGCGCGGAGAGGAGGGGCGTCAGCATGGGGGCTCCGGTCAGGGGGTGGCGCTGGAGGACGAGGCGCTGGACTCGGCGCTGGACTCGGTGGTGGGCGAGATGTAGTACCGGCACATGCCCGTGTGACGGTCCGGGTCTTCGGCGGTCGGGGCGTAGGTCGTCTCGACGACGAAGGTCTCCGGGTCGTAGTCCGGACAGCTCAGCGGCTCTCCATCCGCGTCCAGGCCCGTCGCGGTAGGGCTCACGTCAGGATCGTCATCGTCGCAGTCTGCGTCGCTGAAGGAGTAGCCAGTGACCCCGTCCAAGCTGCAGAGGCAGTAGGTCGTCTCGAGGATGCTGGGCGGATCGCCATATCCGTCGCCGTCCTCATCCCGATAGAGGTTGCAGCACCCTTCTTTCTCGATGAAGGTGTCATCCGTGTCGTCGGGGAGTCCGTCACAATCGTTGTCCACGTCGTCGCAGACCTCCTTGGCGTCAGGGTTGATCGCGTCGTCGTCGTCATCACAGTCGGTAGCTGCAGAGGGGAGTGAGTATCCATCGCTCTCGCAGCTCAGCTCGGCGGAGCCGCTCTCGTCCCCGAAGCCGTCCCCGTCCCCGTCCACGACGCGCAGCTTCGGCTCCTTCTTGTCGGTGTCGTCGCAGTCATCCGCGTTGTCTGCGTAGCCATCTGGGATGGAACCGTCGTCGTTCGGACAGACAGAGGCCGTGGTGGTCGAGCCGTAGCCGTCCTTGTCGTTGTCCAGGTAGTAGCGGGTCTTGACGCCCTCGTCGGTGATCCGGTCGCAGTCATTGTCCTGGTCATCGCAGAGCTCGGGCGCGCCCTCGTAGACCGTGTCGTCCTCGTCGTCGCAGTCATCCGCGTTGTCGACGTAGCCGAGGGAAAGGAGCTCGTCACCGCACAGCTCCGCTTTGACGTCGGGGTCACCGTACCCGTCGTCGTCCGCGTCCAGCCAGGCCTCCATGGCGACGAACTCATCCACGGAGCCGTCACAGTCGTTGTCGTAGTCGTCGCAGGTCTCGGTCGCCTCCGGGTTGATGTCCTGGTCGATGAGCCGCTCGGCGGAGGTCTCTCCCTTGTCCATGCAGTCCCCCACCACGCGCGCCCGCCAGTAGCCCTCACCCTCTTCGGAGCAGAAGCAGCGGGTCTCGGCGGCGTCCTCGGGCGCCCAGCCGTCGCCGTCGTAGTCGTAGTAGAAGTCAATACAGTTGGTCGCGTCCTCCGCGGTCATGTTTCCGTCACAGTCCCGATCCACCGTCTCGTCGCAATCCTCCTCCATGTCCGGCCCGACGGAGGCGTCCGTGTCGTCGCAGTCCCCGGCGGTCTCGGCGGTGTAGACGCCCTCCGCGGCGCAGAGCACCCGCGAGGGGGGCGTTCCGTCGGAGGTCGTGTCCCCCTCGACCCCGGCGCCGTCGCCGTCGGCGTCGCGGTACCAGGTCTCCTTCTCCGCGGACGTACAATCGTCGGCGGTGGCGACGTAGCCCGCGGGCTGCTCGCAGGCGCAGAGGGTCTCGTCGGGCTCGCCGAGGCCGTCGCCGTCCCTGTCCTCGTACCAGACGACACAGTCGGGGAACGGCTCCTCGTCCACCTCGCCGTCGCAGTCGGCGTCCAGGCCCTCGGTCGCGCAGGAGGGCTCGGCGCCGGGGTAGACGAGGGGGTCGGCGTCGTCGCAGTCCCAGCTCGCTCCGTCATCCACGCCGCTGGCCCACTGGGGCACGGTCTCCGTGGGCTCGGGCTCGGCGCAGGTGCACAGCGTCCCCGCGTCCTCGTCGCCGAAGCCGTCTCCGTCGAGATCGGGGGCCCAGAGCACGCAGCCCTCGGCCTCCTCGCCCTCGACGTCGGCCTCGGGCGTGCCGCCGCAGTCCTGGTCGATGGGCGCCTCGTCGTCCTCCTCGCAGCGCTCCGGGGCGCCGGGGTAGACCTCGCGGTCGTCGTCGTCGCAGTCTTCGGGGAGAGACCAGCTGTCGCCGTCCTGATCCACGCCCAGGTCGGAGCTGCCCGCGTTCGCGGACGTGCAGTCCTGGTCGTCGTCGTCCTTGAAGCCGTCGCAGTTGTCGTCTTCGTCATTGGAACAGTCTTCGGGGGCGCCTGGGTGGACCTCGATGTCCGCGTCGTCGCAGTCCTCCTTCGCCACGAAGCCGTCGCCGTCCGCGTCCGCGTCCTCGGCCTTGAAGCTCGGGAGGCTGCATGCGCTGAGCAGCGTCAGGAGGGTCAGCGCGAGCCCGTGTACCATGCTGGCTTTCAACATCTCAAGCTCCCGTGTCCGTGGCGCAGGTGCCGTCGGGGTCATCCAAGGTGGAGTCGTCGCAGTCGTCGTCCGTGTCGTTGCACTCCGTCTCGTCGTTCCCTGGGAAGACGTCCGCGTCCGTGTCGTCGCAGTCGTCCGGGTCCTGCGTGGTGTAGTTGTACTCGTCGTCTCCGTCCTCCTCGGGCGGGGCGGGGCCGGTGAGCGGATCGCAGAGGCAGCGCAAGGAGGTGGTGTCGCCGAAGCCGTCGCCGTCGTCGTCGTCGTAGTAGTCCTCGCAGTAGGTGGACTGCTCCTCGTCGGCCTCGCCCGAGCAGTCCTCGTCCACGTCCGAGCTGTCGCAGACCTCTTCCGCGCCGGGGTTGATCTCCTTGTCGCCGTCGTCGCAGTCCCCGGCGTTGGGCGCGGTGTAGGACTCCATGCCCAGGCGGGTCGTGGGCGCAGGCAGGCCGGGGCCGCACATGGGCTCACCGTCCAGCTCGTCGTCTCCGTAGCCGTCGCCGTCCCGGTCATAATACAGGATGATGAAATGCCAGTCTGCGTCGTGATCGTCGCAGTCCCGATCGTCGTCCACCCGGCCGAGCAGCGCGTCGAGCTCGTCGGTGATCTCGTCCGTGCACAGGCAGCGCGTCGAGGCGGCGTCCCCGTAGCCGTCGCTGTCCCAGTCCAGGTACCAGTCCTCACAGCCCCCGTCGGCGCAGAAGCTGTCCTCGAGCGTCTCGCAGGCGACCTCGAGGGGGACCGCCTCGTCGTCGTCCAGCCCGTCGCAGTCGTCGTCGGTGCTGCCGTCGCAGAGGGGCTCCGCGCCGGGGTGGTGGTCCTCGTCGTCGTCGTCGCAGTCGGTGTCGTCCGCCACCCAGGTCACCCCCTCCACCGGCTCGGGGGGCGCGCAGGTGCAGGCGGGGGTGCGACCGTCGCGGCGGAGCTCGGCGGTCCCGTAGCCGTCGCCGTCGCGGTCGGGCCAGGTCCAGGTGCACCCGGGGGCGTAGGGGACCTCCTGGCCGTCCAGGGTGGTGGTGCCGTCGGTCTCGTCGATCTGGTCGTCGCAGTCGTCGTCCACGCCGTTGCAGATCTCCGTGGCGCCGGGGTGAACGCGCCGGTCGTTGTCGTCGCAGTCCTCGTCCGTGTTGTCGGTGGTGTCCTCGGGCCAGCCGTCGCGATCGACGTCCAGGGTCTCGTCCTCGGGGCGCGTGGCGTCGCAGTCGGGATCGTCGTCGTCGATGAGGCCGTCGCCGTCGTCGTCGTCGTCGTTCCAGCAGATCTCGTGGCTCGCCTCGTCGCTGTCGGGCGCGGCGGACTCGCCGGGCGGGGAGGCGCCGGTCTCGGTGTCCGCGCCGGGCCCGGAGGGGGCGCAGGCGGCGAGCAGGAGGAGGAGGGTGGTGGGGATGACGCGCATGGGCTCTCCGAGCGGTTCGCCCTCCCCCGTTGCAACCAGCGTGCCAGCGCGGGAGCCGGCCTCGCTCCGTGGTCGGGGGGGGACGGTCATCCTCGGACGATGCGTCGGGCCGCGGGCGCCATCGCCCCAGGAGGCGTCCAGGGCCCCGCCCTCGGAGGCGAGCCCGTTTTCGGGATGGCACGGCCCTTGCTTCCCTCCGGGCCGAGGTCACACGTCACCCATGCTCACGCTCCTGATCCCGTTGGCGCTCGCCGAGACCCCGGACCCCCTGGCCGAGCAGCCGGAGCCCTGGGACTACCCAGCTCCCACCCTCTGGTTCTCCGAATTCCAGTCCGCCGAGGAGGAGCTGGAGCACGGCTACGCCCGCTGGCTGCGCCACCGCGTGCTGGCGGAGGGCCGGCTGGTCTCGGGAGCCGAGATCCAACGCACCATCGCGTCCTACGAGATGGTGCTGATGAACCTGGAGGCGCGGCGCGCCGTGCTGACGCAGAGCCTCTCCGAGGTGCAGGAGAGCCTGGCCCGCGCGAAGTCGGAGCTGACGCTGGCCAACAGCGACCCCGCCGTGATCGACCGCGCGCGGGCCGAGATGCAGGTGCGCATCGACGAGCAGGCCGCCCGCGCCGAGCAGGGCGTCCGGGCCCTGCGCACCCACCTGCTCTCGCTGGGCGCCGACGCGCTGGTCGCCCGCGAGGATCTGGACCGCTGGTGGAGCGCGCGCCAGGGCGTGCGCTGGCACCTCGTCGCCTCCGGGAGCGAGGAGACGGCCCTGGCCCGGGTGGACGAGGCCCGCCTGAACCTCCAGATCTCCGTCCAGGGCCTCGGCGACGCCGCGCGCCAGCTCACCGAGTCGGCCCTGGCCCAGGGCTCCAGCGAGGACCAGCTGCGCCGGGACATGGAGACCATGGTCCGCCGCCTGGAGAACCCGAACGACCCCTTCCGCGACGGCGCGCTGCGCGACCAGATCCGCCAGCTGGAGGTGCTGGCGTCCACGAACGCGCGCCGGCTGAGCGAGGTGATGGACGCGGTGGACGAGGCGCAGCGCGAGCTCAGCTCGCTCCGGGCGGCGGCGACGGGCCTGACCGGCGAAGAGGGCGAGACGGGAGAGGGCGGCGCCCCGGGGGCGTCGTCGGAGGTCGAGGCGGATCTGAGGAAGCTCCGGGTCACCTACGATCGCCTCTACCTGGGCATGTCCACGCTGGAGGCCCGCCTGGACGCCGACTCCCGCTGCCGGGTGCAGGTCCACGCCGCCCTGCTCCGCGTGCTGCTGGGAGAGGACGGCGCGGAGCCCCTGCTGCGCCAGGCGGCGGCGGCCTACGGGGGCGCCTGCGAGCCGGTCGCCAGCGCCTACCTGGAGAACACGATGTTCGGCGCGCTGTGGGGGCAGGCCGCCCTGCGCCTGAGCCGCGAGGAGCCCGCGCACCTCCTGATGAACCCGGGCCCCGGCGTCTGGACCCTGGACGGCGCGCCGCTGGTGGGCGGCCCGATGACCGTGACGCTCTCGCCGGGGGTCCACCGCCTCGGCTACACCGAGGAGGGCCGCGTCCTGCACCAGGAGGAGCGCATCGACGCCGGCGAGCGCCTGTGCGTGTCCGTGAGCGCGCAGGGGGACGTCGCGCTGGACCCCTGCGCCTTCGGCGAGGAGGCGGACCTGGAGGGGCTGCCCCCGGTGCGCGCGCCCTGGGGCGGGCGGCTGGGGCCCGACGATCCCGACCCCGAGCTCCCCCCCGCGCGGCGCGTGTTCGTGGCGAGCTCCGGCCAGTGGCTGCGCGTCCCCGGTCCCGAGCTCCCCGTGGACACCCTCGGCGGCACCCTGCAGGTCGGCTGGCGCCTGGGCCCCTCGGCGGCCAGCCCGCTGGCGCTGGGGCTCGCCCAGGATCTGGCCTGGAGCCCGGAGCCGCTCAACGTCTCGCGGGATCTGGCGGCCGGGCTCGTGATGCGCAGCCGGCTGTGCCTGGGCTGGCGCCCGGATCGGCGGGACTTCAACCCGCTCGCCGAGCTCTCCGCCGGGTTCCTGCTGGCCTCCGACGCCGCGGACGGGGCCAGCCTGCCCCCGCCGGTGGTCGATCTCACGCTGGGCGCCCGGCTGCGCATGTCGGACACCCTGCGGCTCCAGGCCACCGGCGGCCTCAGCTACACCGCGCTGGCCGACGAGCCCTTCTCCCCTCAACCCGTGCTCCGCGTAGGATTGATTCGATGGTTGTGAAATTCTCACTCATGGGAACATTGCTCGCGCTGGGCGGCTGCCTGAGCAAGGCGGCGCTCTACGACCAGGACGGGGACGGCTCCTACGGCGAGGAGGACTGCGACGAGTCCGACCCGGAGGTCTACCCCGGCTCCCTGGCCGAGGAGGAGCGCCTGCCGAACGGGCTCGACGACGACTGCGACGGCAGGTTCGACGAGCCCTATGACCTGGACGAGGACGGCGTGCTGGTCGAGCCCTTCGAGGAGGACTGCGACGACACGGACGCCTCGGTCTACCCAGGCGCCGAGGACACGCCGGGGGACGGCGTGGACCAGGACTGCGACGGGGAGGTCTGGACCTGGGAGACGACCGTCTCGCTGGACGAGCTCGTCGAGGCGGGGGAGAACGCCAGCGGCTTCGCCCTCGATGATGGCGGGCGGCTGGGCTCCAGCGTGAGCCTGCTCGGGGATCTGGACGGCGACGGGCTCGACGAGGTCGGGCTGGGAGACCCGCTCTCCGCCGAGGACGGGGGGCACGAGCACGGGGAGATCTGCCTGCTGCGCTACGACGAGGCCGAGCCGATCCTGGACTGCGAGGAGTGGCACGGCTCGGAGGGCGAGGTGGTGGGCTGGGGGGTCGCCTCGGGGGACCTGGACGCGGACGGCTGCGTGGACCTGGCGATGAGCCAGCTCGACCCGGACGGGGACGGGTCCGACGGGGTCGTGCTGTACTTCGGGGTGGGGGCGACGGAGGGAGACCCCTGCGAGAGCGCCGGCTCGAAGATGGAGCTCGCGGCGACGAAGCTCGGCCGCCAGGGCGCGATCACGCTGACCGAGGATCTGGACGGGGACGGCGGGGCGGAGCTGGTGCTGGCGCCCTCCTCTCCCTTGGAGGAGGACGAGGACGAGGGGCGGATCCTGGCCTGGCTCTACGGCGGGATGAGCCCGACGGACGAGGAGGACCCGGAGCCCTGGGTCCTGCGCACGGCCAAGAGCTCGGCGGGCACGCCGCTGGTGAGATCGGCGGGGGACGTGGACGGCGACGGGCGGGGCGACCTGCTGGTGGCGCTCAGCGCCAGCGAAGAGGACGGGCGAGCCTGGCTGCTGCTGGGGAAGGAGAGCCTGAACGAGGTCGCCCCCGCGGGCGAGCCCATCGAGGACATCGCCGACGTGAGCTTCTCGGGCGCCAGCGGAGAGGAGCTCGGGGCCGCCGTGGCGGGAGGGAGCGACCTGGACGGGGACGGGGCGGACGACGTGGTCCTGGGGGCGCCGGGGGCGACCAACGCCTGGGGCCGCCGGGTGGGCGGGGCGGTGGTCTTCCTGGACCTGCCCGGGGACGGGACCCTCGGGCCGGACGAGGGGGCGCTCTTCGTTGGGGCGCTGGAGCTGGGGGGCGCGGGGGCCTCGGTCGCGCTGCCGGGGGACACGGCCCTGGACGGGAGCGCGGATCTGCTGGTCGGCAGCGACCCCGAGGAGGGCTTCGACGCGGGGGCCGGGGAGGGCCCGCGGGCCTGGCTCGCGCTGGAGCCCGGGGCGCTGGCCTCGCCGGGGGCGGTGGTGTCGCTGCTGCCCTCGGACACCATCGTCGGGTTCCAGAGCGCGGGGGATCAGCCCTGGGCGGTCGCCGCCGCGGGAGACCTGGACCTGGCCGCCTCCGAAGAGCGCGTCAGCGGCCCGGAATTCCTGCTGGTGAGCCCGGAGGCCCACGCGGTGGTGCTGATCTGGGGGATGGGCCTGTGAGGGCTTGTGGTCACAGTCGGGCGGGCTGGGGCCAAGGGAGGGTGTCCGGTGAATGGAGCCCTCGATGCACAAGACCTCCCGCGCGCCCGTCTCCCCCTCCTCGATCGACCCGCTGTTGCCGGTGGTCGGTGAGAGGACCGCGCCGATCTACGCCAACGTCGCCCGCTTCGCCGAGAGCGGCGCCACCATCCTGGTCCGCGGCCCCACGGGCATCGGCAAGACCCGCCTCGCCGCCTGGATCCACCAGCGCTCGCGTCGGCGCGCCCGGCCCTTCGTGGACGCCGACCTGCACAGCCTCCCGCCGGGGCTCGCGGCCAGCGCGCTCTTCGGCCACCGGCGCGGCGCGTTCACCGGCGCCGAGGAGCACCGCAAGGGGCGGCTGGCCGAGGCGGACGGCGGAACCCTCTTCCTCGACGAGATCGACAAGCTGGGGATGGCGGAGCAGGCCCTGCTGCTCCGGGTCCTGGAGTCCGGGGACTACCGGGAGATCGGCGGCGAGTCGCGGCAGGCGGACGTGCGCTTCGTGGTGGGCACGAACGCCAACCTGGAGCGGCTGGTCAAGACCGGGCGCTTCCGGGAGGACCTGTACTTCCGCATCAACGCCATCCCGGTGCACCTGCCCCCGCTCTGCGAGCGCCGGGACGAGATCATCCCCTGGTCGGAGCACATGCTCCGCGAGATCCACGCCCGGGAGTCCACCGAGCCGGGCAGCACGGCGCGGCTGGAGCCCGACGCGCACGGGCTCCTCCTGGCGCAGCGCTGGCCGGGCGGGCTGCGGCAGCTCCGCGCGATCCTGGAGCGGGCCTGGCTGCTGGCGCGGCTGGATGAGCGGGACGGGGAGGTGCGCGTGAGCGGCCCGCAGGTCTCGACCGCGCTCGTGCTGGACCGCCCGCAGGAGCTCGCCCGGCTCCCCGCGCTGGAGCGCGATCTGGTCCGCCACCTCGATCGCGCCGCGCAGCTCGGGGCCGAGCTGGTGGTGGCCCGCGCCCAGAGCGGGGCGGGCGCGATCCCGCTGGCGATCTGGGAGGGCTTCTCCGGCATGGTCCTGGAGGCCGTGGGCCGGACCCGGACCCTGGACCGCGCCTCGACCTCCCTCTTCGGCCTGGAGAGCCAGGTGCTCGGCAGCAACTACAAGCGGACCTACCAGCGCGCGATGACCCGCGGCATGCAGCTCCTGGACGCCGTGGTCGGGCGTGGGGGCGAGGAGAGCGCCCTCGAGGTGGAGCCGTGAGGGGCGCGGAGGCACGAGCCATGGTCGGTGATCCTCATGGGCGTCGCTACCAGATCCTCGACCTGCTGGGGCACGGGGCCTTCGGCAACGTCTACCGCTCGCGCCTGATCGCCGCGGGCGGCTTCGAGAAGATGGTGGCGATCAAGCTGCTCAACCAGGACATGGAGACGCAGCAGGAGCTGTGCAGCCGCCTGCGGGACGAGGCGCGCATGCTGGGGCTGGTGCGCCACCAGGCCATCGTCCACGTCGACGGCCTGCTGACCGTGGGCGGTCGCTGGGGCGTCGTCATGGAGTGCGTGGACGGGCTGGACCTGCACCAGATCCTCCAGCAGACGACCATCCCGCCCCGGGCGGCCCTGGAGATCATCGGGGAGCTGGCCGCCGCGCTGGAGGTGGCCTGGCGCACGCGCACGCCCCGGGGCGAGCCGCTCCGGCTGATCCACCGCGACATCAAGCCCTCGAACGTCAAGATCACGGCGGCGGGCGAGGTCAAGATGCTGGACTTCGGCATCGCCCGCGCCGAGTTCGGGGCGCGGGAGGCCCGCACCAGCCTGCGCAGCTACGGGACGAAGCCGTACATGTCCCCGGAGCGCTTCCGCTTCGAGGATGGCGCCGCGGGCGACGTCTACGCCCTGGGCGTCCTGCTCTTCGAGTGCATCACCCGCCGGAAGCTCTACGAGGGCGAGTGCCACCAGGACCCCGACCTGCACCACGAGCGCGTGCTGCAGGCGCAGGACGTGGTGTGGGACGAGACCCGCCACGTCTCGGAGGCGCTGGTGCGCTTCCTGGGCGAGCTGCTCGCGTTCGAGCCCTCCCGGCGGCCGAGCGCCGAGGACGTCGCGCGGCGCTGTGACGTGCTGGTCGATCAGCTCGACGGGCTCCGCCTGCGCGCCTGGGCCAGGTCCACCGTCCCGCAGATCCGGGAGCCGCCCCGGGTGGAGACGGCCGATCCCATGATCGGGGTGGTCCTGCAGGAGCGCTCGGGCCCCATCCCCATCCCTGCGCCGCGGCGCTCCGGGCGCGAGGGGCGGCTCCTCCTGCTCGCGCTCCTCTTCTTCGGGCTGGTCGTCGGGTCCGGCCTGCTCACGGCCGCGCTGGTGGCGCTCGCGATCCACCTGTGGGAGAGGCCCTCCGCGGCGCCGCCGCCAGCGCCGGTGGCCGTCGAGGAGCCGCTGGAGCCCGCGCCGGAGGCAGCCGGGGATCCGGCGCCGACCGCGACCGTTGAGGCTAGTTCATCTAGTCATTCAGCGGAGCAGGCCGTTCCGACGCCGAGCCTCTCGAGCCCCAGGAGCCCAGCGCCCGAGCAGACCGCCGAGCCCTCCCACGCCCGCGCCCCCAGCCCGCGATCGGGCACCGGCGTCCAGGTCAGCTCCAAGCGACCGGTCACCCTGAGCGCCAGCGTGGGCGGGCGCGCCGTGCCCCTCCCCGCCGGGGCGTTCACGTCGTTGCCCGCCGGGGAGCACCTGGTCACCGCCACCTTCGAGGAGACCGGCCGCAAGGAGGTCTTCCTCCTCAAGGTCAGGAAGGGCGACACCGCCGGGGTCGCCTGTGACTCCAGGACCTGCCGACAGGCACTTTGAGGCCCAGCGCCACAACGAGGGAACATGCCCGACACCCACTCCCGTCCGCGGACCTGGCGTCCTCCCCGCACCGGGGGCTCGCTGCCCACCGACCCCGCCCTGTTCACGCTCATCGACCTCCCCGACACGCGCCGCAAGCCGGAAAGGCCCCTGCTCACGGAGCTGCCGGCGACGGAGATCATCCCCTTCCCCCTGAGCCGGGACCCCGACGCGGTCACGGAGCGGATCATCCCCTGCACGACCGTGGCGATCCCGCTGACGGCCGAGCACGCGCGCCCGGAGGCCGCCGCGCCGACCGCTTCGCCCGAGGGCGGGATCTCGCTCGGGCTGCTGGGGCTCCTGGGCGTCTCGCTCGTCGCCGTCGCGCTCCTCATGGGCGCGCTGCTGGGGGCCGTGATCTATCTGATCCTCCGCTGATCCCGTCGTTGGGGCCTCTGGTTCGGATAGGCGCTGAAAGCGTGCGCGCCCTGCGCTATCATCGGGCATCCCCTCCGAGGTCCGCGGCGTGCGAGCGCTCTCCCCCCTCCTGTGCCTGACCCTGCTCGTCGGCTGCGTGGCCGACAAGGAGAGCGGCGCGCCAGGGGACAGCGGCGAAGCGGAGGGTTCTCCCTACGTTGACGCGGACGGCGACGGCGTGAGCGCGGACCGCGACTGCGACGACGCGGACAGCAGCGTCTTCCCGGGCGCGGCCGACGGCTGCGACGGGCAGGACAACGACTGCGACGGCGAGGCGGACGAGGACGCCATCGGCGGCACGCTGGTGTACGCGGACGCCGACGGGGACGGCTACGGCGACGCCAAGAGCGCGCTCCTGACCTGCGCGGCCGAGGAGGGCTACGTCGGCAACGCGGAGGACTGCGACGACGCCGACGCCCTGGTCTCGCCCGTGGGGGTGGAGCGCTGTGACGGGGCGGACAACGACTGCGACGGCGCCATCGATGACGACGTCGTCTGGTCGCTCTGGTACGCGGACGCGGACGCGGACGGCTTCGGCAGCCCGGACGCCACGCTCTACGCCTGCGCGGCCGAGGAGGGCTACACCGACAACCACGACGACTGCGACGACGGCGACGCCGAGACGAACCCGTCGGCCGAGGAGCGCTGCGACGCGGAGGACAACGACTGCGACGGCACCGCCGACGAACACCCCACGGACATCATCACGGTCTACCTGGACTATGACGGGGATGGCTACGGGAACTCCGACTACGCCGACACCTTCTGCGATCGGCCGGACGGCTGGGTGGAGACGGCGGGGGACTGCGACGACCGGGCCCCGCGCCGTCACCCAGGCGCCGAGGAGCGCTGCGACGACGCCGACGACGACTGCGACGGTGAGGTCGACGAGGACCCGGTGGACGGCGCGACCTGGTGGCTGGACGGCGACGGCGACGGCTACGGGGGCGAGGGCGGGAGCGTGGTCGCCTGCGATCTGCCCACGGGCTACGCCGAGGGCGCCGACGACTGCGACGACGCGGACAGCGCGGTGTCGCCGGGGGCCGAGGAGCTCTGCGACGACGAGGTGGACAACGACTGCGACGGGGGCGCCGGGGCTTGCAGCCCGAGCGGCGAGATCAGCGCCTCGGACGCGGACATCACGCTGCTGGGCGACAGCGCATCGGACTTCTTCGGGCGCTCGGGGGGCGCGGGCGACTTCAACGGGGACGGCGCGCAGGATCTGGTCGTGGGCGCGAGCAACGCGGCGTCCGGCTCGGCCTACTCCGCGGGCAGCGCCTGGCTGGTGCTGGGTCCCGTGAGCGGCGGGTCCATCGGGTCGCGCGCGAACCTGAAGCTGGAGGGGCCCTCGGTCTCCTCCTTCGGGTACGCCGGGCAGGCGGTGGCGCTCCTGGACATCGACGCGGACGGGCTCGACGAGCTGATCGTGGGGGCCTACGGCGTGAGCGCGAGCCGCGGGCAGGTGGGCGTCGTCCCCGGAGACGCGGGGCTGGTAGGGGATCTGGCCTGGTCGGAGGTGGAGGCGACGATCACGGGCTCGACGCGCTACGACTACCTGGGCTTCAGCCTGGCCGCGGGCGGAGACGTGGACGGGGACGGGCTCGAGGATCTCCTGGTGGGCGCCTACGGGGAGGACTCGGGAGGCTCGGGCGCGGGCGCGGCCTACCTCTACCTGGGGGTGGCGTCGGGCCTGTCGGGGGCGCTCACCACCGCGGACGCCGACTGGACGATCCTGGGCAGCGTGACCGGCTCGAGCGCCCTGGCCCTGGGCTGCGATCTGCGCGGCGCGGGCGACGTGGACGGGGACGGGCTCGGCGACATGGTCGTCGGCGCCTCGGGCTTCGACGGGGACGGCACGGACGTCGGCGCCGCCTTCCTCTTCTACGGGTCCGGGGACCTGTCGGGATCGGTGAGCGCGTCCGACTACGACGGCATCCTCACGGGGAGCGCCAATTACGACGTCATGGGCGCGCGGGTGAGCGGCGCGGGCGACACGGACGGGGACGGCTACGCGGATCTGCTGTTCGGGGCGCGCGCGGCCGATCCCTCCAGCCGGACGGACGCGGGGGCGGCGGCGCTGGTGCCAGGCTCAGCGACGCGCGCGATGGGTCCGCTGGCCCCCACCGCCCGGATCTACGGGGAGGTCGACGGCGATCTCCTGGGCGACGCGGTGGGGCACGCCGGGGACATCAACGGGGACGATCTGGACGAGGTGCTGGTGGGCGCCTACGCCGAGGACACGGGCGCGAGCGCGGCCGGCGCGGCCTACCTGTTCTACGGGCCCCTCACCGGAAACATGGACGCGGGGGGGGCGGACCTGAAGCTCACCGGCCCCGCGGAGGGGGACGGGTACCTGGGGCGCACCCTGATCGGCCCCCTGGACGCCGACGGGGACGGGGTGGAGGACCTGTTCTGCGCGGGCTATCTGGTCGACACGGCCGCCACGGACGCGGGCGCGGTCTACGGGCTCCTGGGAGGTGGGCTGTGAGGCTGCTCGGTCTGCTGGCGCTGCTCGCGGCCTGCGTGGGGGACAAGCCGGAGACCGGTCGCCCCTCCGAGACGGGCGGGGAGACCGGGCAGGCCCACGCGGATCTGGACGGGGACGGGGTGAGCGCGCCCGTGGACTGCGACGACGCGGACCCGAGCGTCTACCCCGGCGCGCCCGACGACTGCGACGGCGTGGACGACGACTGCGACGGGGAGACCGACGAGGACATGGTGGGCGGCTCCGTCTGGTACCTGGACGGGGACGGGGACGGCTACGGGCTCAGCGAGGTCAGCACCTGGGCCTGCGAGCAGCCCGCGGACTACGCCGACAATGACCTGGACTGCGACGACGGCGACGCGCAGCGATACCCGGGCGCCACGGAGCGCTGCGACGGGGCGGACGACGACTGCGACGGCGTGGCGGACGAGGACACCAGCTCCTCCGTCTGGTACGCCGACCGGGACGAGGACGGCTACGGCTCCGCCGATGACTACGTGCTGGCCTGTGAGGCGCCGGCTGGCTTCACGGACAACGCCGAGGACTGCGACGACGGCGACAGCCAGCGCTACCCGGGCGCGGAGGAGCGCTGCGACGGCGTGGACCAGGACTGCGACGACGTCATCGACGAGGACTCCCCGGACAGCCTCATCGTCTACCTGGACTATGACGGGGACGGCTACGGGAACCCCGACTACATGGCGGAGGGATGCCTGCTGGCCGACGGCTGGGTGGAGGACGCCACCGACTGCGACGACGTGCGCGACGACGTCTACCCGGGCGCGGAGGAGCGCTGCGACGACGCCGACAATGACTGCGACGGCCTGAGCGACGACGATCCCACGGACGGCACCACCTACTTCCCCGACGAGGACGGCGACGGGGTCGGCGGCGCGGGCGAGCCGCTCCTGGCCTGCACGCTGCCCGACGGCTACGGCGAGGACGAGAGCGACTGCGACGACGCGGACGCCAGCGTCTACCCGGGCGCCGCCGAGGTCTGCGGGGACGGCGTGGACAACGACTGCGACGGCGGCAAGGGCACCTGCGGCGTGGACGGTGAGATCACCGCGGCCGAGGCGGATCTCACGCTGCTGGGGCAGGCGGACTCGGACTACCTCGGGCGCTCCGCCGCCAGCGGGGACGTGGACGGGGACGGCGTCGCCGACCTGCTGGTGGGCGCGCCGGGGGTGGACAGCGGCAGCCTGCGCAGCGTCGGCGCGGTCTACCTCGTCTCGGGGCCCATCTCCCCGGGCCTCGTCGAGTACGTGGCGGGCGCGGCCTTCCTCGGCCCGCTCACGGCGTCCTACGGGTACGCCGGCTGGGCGGCGGCGGCGGTGGATCTGGACGGGGACGGGCTCTCGGAGATCGTGTCGGGGGCCTACGGCAAGGGCTCGGGGCGCGGGGAGGTCATGGTCTGGTCGGGCGGGAGCGGCTACGCGGGCGACTACGCCGCGTCCACGGCCGACGCCCTGGTCACCGGCGAGTATGGCGCGGACTACCTCGGCTTCGCGGTGGCCGACGCCGGGGACCTGGACGGGGACGGGCTCCGCGAGCTGCTGATCGGCGCCTACGGCAACGACGACGGCGGGTCGGGGGCGGGCGCGGCCTACCTGTTCCTGGGCTCCTCGGACACGCTCTCCGGCTCGATCTCGGCGGATCTCGCCGATCTTGTGCTGGACGGGGACAGCTCGGACTCGGCGCCCACCCAGCTCGGGGTGGCCCTGGACGGGGCGGGGGACCTGGACGGGGACGGGCTGGATGACCTGCTCATCGGCGCCCCCGGCTACGACTTCCCCGCCACGGACACGGGCGCGGTCTTCGTGCTGCTGGGGGCCAGCGCGCCCGAGGGATCCATCGTCATCGCCGACGTGGACGCCGCCCTGGGCGGCACCTCCCGCTACGACAGCGCCGGGACGCGGGTCGCGCGGGCGGGGGACACCGACGGCGACGGCTACGACGACTGGCTGGTGGGCGCGCCGGGGGCCGACGAGGGGACCGAGGAGGGCGTGGGGATGGCCCTGCTGGCATGCGGGTCGGCCACGATCTCCAGCTCGGTCGCCGCGACCGCCACGGTGCTGGGGGCGCGCAGCCTGGACTACCTCGGGGACGGGGTGGGCGGGGCCGGGGACCTGGACGCGGACGGGCTCGCCGACCTGGCGCTCGGGGCCTACGGCGAGGACACCGCGATCAGCGAGGCCGGCGCGGCCTACGTCTTCTTCGGGCCGCTGAGCGGGGCGAGCGCCGTGGACGAGGCGGGCGCGACCTTCTACGGCCCGGACGCGGGGGACGGGCACGTCGGGCGCACCCTGCTGGGCGGGCTGGACGCGGACGGCGACGGGGCCGGCGATCTGGTGATCGGCGGGCCCTACGTGGACATCTCGGCCTACGACGCGGGCGGGCTCTATGTGCTCCTGGGGGGAGCGCTATAAACAAACTAAATTTGTTTGTTTATGACTTCGTCGAGGTCGCCAGCCCACCCCCGACGCCCCACAGCACGATGGGCAGCATCGTCTCCAGCAGCGCGCCGGTGTCCAGGCGCTCGTCGTTGAGCCAGGCCAGGAAGATGGGCTCCTTGAGCATGCCGAGCAGGCAGCGGGCGGCGAGCTCGTGGTCGCAGGCGCCGATGACGCCCATGCGCTCTCCGCGACGGAGGGCCGAGACGATGCGGTCGGTGGCCTCCTTGTAGAAGGCGCGCAGGGCCTCGTCCCCCTCGGCGTCGAGGCCGACGGCGTCGGCGAAGAGCAGGCGGCCCACCTCGTCGCGGGTGAGCACCGCCAGGATGCGCTCCAGGTTCTCCCGGATCTGGACGGGGATGTTCCCGTCGGGGTCCACGGCGGTGATGACGGCGGCGACGCCCTCCATCAGCTCGTCGAGGACCGCCTGGAAGACGGCGCGCTTGCTCTCGAAGTAGTTGTAGAAGGTGCCGCGGGCGACCCCGGCCTCGGCGATGATGTCGGCCACGGAGGCCTTGTAGTAGCCGTCGCGGGCAAAGACGATCCGCGCGGCGCTCAGGAGCTGGGCGCGGCGAAGATCGGGGTCGAGAGGCGCGGTGCGCGGCATGGCCCTGGGGCTTAACGTGTCGGGCGGGGACCCTCCACGGCGATCGGCGTTCAAATCTCGGGGCGGGAGCGCGCCTGCTCGACGATGGCCCAGCCGGGGTGGGTCCTCAGCCCGGCCAGCGGGGGCCAGACGGTGAGGCTGTCGGCGAAGGTCTGCGGGGAGCCGTGTACCTCGAGCGCGCGCTGCAGGGCCTCGAGGGCGCCGCTCGGATCGCCGGCCTCGTAGCGGAGCCGGGCGAGGCCCTGCCAGGCCAGGGCGAGCTGGCCGCGGGCCAGGATGCGGTCGTCCTCGGAGAGGGAGGGCTGCTCCGGGAGCGGCGCGCCCAGCTCCAGCGCGCGCAGGAGGTCGCGCTCGGCCAGGCCCGCCCGCCCCTGGAGGATCCAGGCGTGCCCGCGGGCCACGAGCAGCAGGTGTGCGCCCAGGGCCTCCTGGGGGGAGCGCGCGGCGTCCACCGGCGCCTCCTCCAGCCCCTCGAGCTGGCGCGTGAGGAACTGCACCACCGCCGGGTCCTCCCGGTGCATGATGAGCCAGGAGAGGAGCTGCTCGGCCACGACGGCGTGGTAGCTCCGGCCGAGCGCGCGGGGCAAGGATCGGCCCAGGCGCTCGGGCTCGAGCAGCAGGAGGCGCGCGGCCTCCTCCCGCCCCCCACCATCGTCGCCTAGCGCGACCCTCAGGGCCTGCACCGCGGCCTCCTCCTGACCGACGCCGTCCAGCGCGACAGCCCGCGCGAGCCAGGCCGGGCGCTCGGGGTCGCCGGGGAGGGGGTCGCCGGGGAGGGGATCGAGCAGCGTGAGGGCGCCCTCCGGGTCGCCCAGGGCGAGGCGGCGCAGCGTGGGCTCGAGCGGGTCGGAGGCGTCCTCGAGCACGCGCGCGCCCTGGACGACGATCTGCTCGAGGGTGAGATCGAGCGGGGTGAGCCATTCGCTGCCGTGCAGCGAGATCCACAGCGGCTCACCGGGGGGAGGCGCGGCGGCGTGCAGCGTCGAGCCCACCCGGCGCAGGATGGTCTGGCCCTGAGAGGCCACCTGCATGGAGGCCCCGGCGCCGTCCGTGGACACCTCGATGGTGAGCGTGTGGGCCTGACGCGCCAGGTCCAGCCCGGTGACCGGGGAGGGGGCCCACTGGCCGGCGCCGATCAGGGTCCGCTCGACGATGCCGCCCCCGCCGCCGGCGCCCAGGCGGAGCAGCAGGTTGGGAACCGCGCGCGCCCCGGGCCTGTACCAGCCCAGCTCGATGATCGCGCCGAAGTCGAGCTGGTGGAGGCGCAGGGTGAGCGCCAGGGAGAGGGGGCCCTGGGTAGGCTCCACCAGCAGGCGCACCGTCTCCCGGCTGCCCGCGCTGCGCAGCCGCAGCCCGCCCGCGCCGGGGCTCCAGCTGACCCCGTAGGGCGCGCGGATCTTGAGCCGAGGGTCGAGGCCCTGACGAAGATCGAGGATCTGCGGGGGGATCGCGAGCTCGCGCTCCAGCGCCAGCGTGCGCTCGGCCAGGGGCGCGGGGACCTCTGGCAGGGTCATGCGGGCGCGCCCCGCGGCCAGGGCGTCGTCGAAGCGCCGATCCGCGAGGAAGCACCGGAAAGCGTCCTCCAGGGCGCCCGCCGCGCGCGCCGGATCCTCGGCCACGCGCACGTAGATCTGCCCGGCCTCGCCCGGCATCCCCGCGTCCTCGTAGAGTCGGGCCGCGCGGGTCAGCGCGACCCGCTCCACACCGCCCCCGGGCTCCAGGGCGGCGAGGCGCAGCAGGCGCTCGATGGCCACCTCGGGGAGGCCGATCTCGACGAGGTCCTCGGCGCGTTTCCAGGCCGGGATCATGGTGGTGGACACCTCGCCGGGCACCGGGGCGCGGGCCAGGGGCGTGGGGAGCTCGACCGCGTCCAGGGCGTCCTCCCCCGCGCCCAGCACCAGGAGCGCGCCGTCCGCCGTGAACGCCAGCAGCTCGTCGGCGGGGTCCTCGTCCAGGTTCACCGCCAGCGTCGGCTTCAGCTCGCTCAGGACCAGGGGCTGGTAGCTGCCGTCATTCCGGGCCAGCACCACCGCCAGGTTGGAGATCTTGTGCAGATAGGCCAGATCATCGTCCCCGTCTCCGTCCAGGTCGGCGGCCTGGGCGGGGAAGACGGGGCCGTAGGAGATGTTCCGGAGCGGGGTGAAGCCGGTGGAGACCAGGGCGCCCTGCTCCCAGCGGAGCAGGTGCAGGCCCTCGCCGGCCCCGTGGGGCAGCTCATCGCCGAAGACGCCCACGTTCTGGAGCTTGAAGGGATCCTGGCGCTGCAGGACCCCCAGGCGCGGACCCGCGCGGGTGCGCAGGCTGACCATGTTGGTGTTCGCGCCCAGGCGCAGGCGGGTGAGCAGGCGCAGCCCCTCGGGGGTCGCGCGCAGGGCCCGCACGTCGTAGGCTCCCCAGCCCGAGGTGGAGACCAGCAGCTCGTCCTGCCCGTCGCCGTCCAGGTCCTCGGCGAGGAGCTGCCAGATCTCCGAATTCGTCGCGTTGGTGGCGAGGTGCGCGCCGTCTACGCGCGGGGGGCCGTCCCCTCGGATGAGGCGCGCCAGCTGCCGGTCGTTGGAGAGGTAGACCTCGTCCACGCCGTCGCCGTCCAGGTCCTTCGCCAGCACGTCCCGGGCCTCCGCGCAGCCCTCCACCTCGGTGGAGACGAGGCGCGCACCCTCGAGATCGAGGAGGGTGCAGGCCGCGGGCGCGCTCTTGAGGAGGAGCGGGGCGCTGAGCCCCGGGCCGATGGGGTGGGGGCGGTTGCTGATGTCCAGCGGTCGGTCGAGCGTGAGCCGGGTCCGCAGAGGCAGGCCCGGCTTCGGGTCGAGCACGGCGTATCCGCCGTCCTCCTCGGCGAGCAGGATCTCCGGCTGGCCGTCGCGATCGAGGTCCAGGAGCGTGGCCACCCTGCCCCGATAGGGGGTGCGCGTCACCTGGCGCAGCGCCGAGAGCAGGGCGCGCTCCTCCGGGTCCGCGGACAGCGCGACCGCCGTCGCGAGATCGTGGTTGTAGAGCGCGAGATCCCGCCGCCAGCGCAGGGCCTCCACGCTCCCCGCCAGCGTCGGCGCGAGCGCGTCGAGGGTGCGCAGCGCGTTGCGGAGCCGCCCCCAGTCGTCGCTGGCCCGGTAGCCTCGGGCCAGCCCGAACAGCGCCTCCTGCTGCACCTGAGGGTCCGGGGCCAGGGCGTAGGCCGTGGCCCGCGCCTCGCTCGCGCCCGCCAGGTCGACGCGTCGCTCCAGCCGCGCGCCCTGGTCCAGCCAGGCCAGCGAGAGGGCCCGCGTCTCGGCGTTCCCGTCGAAGTCGGCGTAATTCGCGAACAGGCGATCGACCTCGGCGTGCTCGCCCGCGCTCTCCAGCTCGGCCAGTCGGGTGTTGAGCGCGCCCCGTCGCTCTTCGGCCTCGCGCTCCCGTCGCTCCGCCGCGCGCGCGAGGGCGTGGCGCTCCCAGGCCCACTGACCCGCCAGCGCGATCACCAGCGCCAGCAGCGCCAGGACGGGGACCGTCAGCGCGGGGCGCCACCGCCGACCCAGGCTGGAGAGCGAGCGCCGGAGACCGCTCGGCCGCGCGGCCAGCACGCGCTCACCACCCAGGAAGCGCCTCAGATCCTCGGCCAGGGCCGCGGCGCTGGGGTAGCGGTCCTCGGGGTTGCGCGCCATCGCCTTCATCGTGACGGCGACCAGATCCTCCCCGATCTCCGGGGGCTTCAGGGGGGGCGGGTCCTCCTTGAGGATGCGCCGCCAGATCTCCAGCGGCGTCGCGCCGCTGTAGGGAGGGCACCCCTGCAGCATCTGGTAGAGCACCACGCCGAGCGCGTACTGATCGGAGAGGGGCGTGGACCGGCGGGCGCCCTCGCTGATCTGCTCGGGGGCCATGTAGGCGGGCGTGCCGAGCACCTGCGTGTCGCGGGTGAGCGAGACCTCGCCCGAGTCGAACTCCTTGACCAGGCCGAAGTCGGTGAGCACCGCGTCGCCCGTGTCGTCGAGCAGGATGTTCCCCGGCTTCACGTCGCGGTGAACCAGCCCGCTGTCGTGCGCGTGCTGCAGGGCCTCGGCCACCTGCAAGGCCGTGTGGGCGGCCAGCCGGGGCGAGATGCGCCCCTCCCGGAGCCGCTGCGCCAGCGAGCGTCCGGGCACCAGACGCATCGTGAAGAACAGGTGCCCCTGGTCCTCGCCGATGTCGTAGACCTCCACGATGCCGGGGTGCCGCACGCGGGCCACGGCCGTCGCCTCGCGCAGCATGCGCGTCCGCACGGCGTCGTCGGCCAGGTAGCCGTCGCGCAGGACCTTCAGGGCCACGTCCCGCTTCAGCAGCGGGTCCCAGGCCAGGAAGACGACCCCCATCCCGCCCCGCCCCAGCTCGCCGCGCAGCAGATAGCGCCCCATGCGGCTCTGGAGCTGCCCCGCCATCACCTCGGTCGGGCCGAGGCTCCCGCCCGGGTCGGTGATCGTGGGGTGCCCGCCGGAGCCGCTCCCGTCGATCCCTGCTTCGGCCACCGGTCGCGCACCCTCTGGGTTGAGGTCTGGTCTATCGCCCTTCACGGGGAGCTCTCGCGGCGGTCTGCGCGGACGACAGTGAGCGCGCGTGCCGCATTATCCCATCCCAACGGCGAGCGGGACAAGGCGTGGCGCTCAGATCTCCGGGCGGACGCGCGCCTCGTCGATGACGCGCCACCCGGGGCGGATGTGCAGGCCGGCGAGCGGCGGCCAGGCGGACAGCAGCTCGGCGAAGACCTGCGGGGAGGGGTGGACGGCGAGCCCCCGCTCCAGCGCCTCCAGGGCGCCCTGCTCGTCCCCGGACTCGTAGCGGAGCCGGGCGAGCCCCTGCCAGGCGGCGGCGAGCTGGCGCAGCAGGAGGATCGCGTCCTCGCCGGGGGCCAGCCTGGCCCGGTCCTGCCGCTCCCCGAGCTCGATGGCGGCGAGCAGATCCTGGCTCGCCAGGCTCGTGCGCCCCAGCGCGATCCAGGCGTGACCCCGCGCGGTCAGCAGGGTGAGTTGCGCGAGGATCTGGTCCAGGGGAGCGCGCGGGCTCAGGCTCACCTGCTCCAGCCCCTCGAGCTGGGTGCTGAGCAGGGCGCGGACGCGCTCGTCCTCGCGGTGGACGTTGAACCAGACATAGAGCTGGTCCGCCACCCAGTGATAGTAACGGCTCCCCAGCACGCGGCGCAGGCGCGGGCCCATGCGCTCCGGGTCGATGAGCAGGAGCCGCGCGGCGTCCCGGCGCCCCTGCAGGTCATCCGCGAGCGCCTGCCGCAGGGCCTCGTCGGCGAGGGCGTCCCGCCCCAGGCCGTCGGCCGCCATGGCGCGGATCATCTCCACCTCCCGCCCCCAGACCCGCGCCCCCTGGAGCGCGCGCAGCGCCCCCTCCGGATCCCCCAGGGTGATCCGCCGTCGCGCCAGGCTCAGCGGGTCCTCGGGGGGCGGGATCACCCGCGCGCCCTCCACGCGGATGCCCGTGAGCGTCAGCTCCATCCCCGTGAGCTCCGTCCGGCTCCACAGCGAGATCCACCAGCCCTCCGGCGAGCCCTCCCAGCTGAGCTGGCCCGTGGCCGCGGCGTTGCGCTGGCGCTCCTGCCCGTCGTAGGTCGTGGTGCAGGAGCCGCCCTCGCCTTCTCCACCGGACTCGTAGCTAAGCGTGAACCGGGCGCCGTCGGGGACCAGCCCCGTGACGTCCCGTCGATCATGGATGAGGCCCTGGCAGTACAACCAGCGCTGGATGACGCCCCCGCCTCCGCCCGCGTTCAGCGACATCAGGGTGGAGCGGTCCTGCGGGCGCGCCGCGGGCGCCCGACGGAGCTCCAGCCAGGCCGCGTAGTCCAGGCGCTGCACGGCCAGCTCGATCTGCACGCTCACCGGCCCGCCCGTGGGCTCGACCCGGAGCCGGAGGAGCTCCGCCTCGCCCGCCGCGCGGACGTGCAGCCCCCCCGCGCTGGTGGACCAGAGCAGCCCCTGGGGGGCCCGGATCTCCACCCGCGGGTCGAGCTGGTCGCGCAGCGCGATCTCCTCGGCGGGCACGGCCAGCTCGCGCTCGAGGCGGGCCATGCGCTGGAGCATCGCGATGGGCGGGTTCGGGAGGCTGGCCCGCGCCCGCGCGGCCGCCAGCGCCTCGTCGAAGCGCCGATCCTGGAGGAAGCACCGGAAGGCGTCCTCCAGCGCCGCCGCCGTCTGATCCGAGGCCTCGGCGACCCGCACGTACAGGGCGCCCGCCTGCCCCGGCCTCCCCGCGAGCTCGTAGAGCCGGGCCATGCGCTGGTGCGCGGCCAGCTCCACCGCGCCCCGGGGGTCGAGCCCGGCCAGGCGCTGCAGGCGCTCGATGGCGACCTCGGGGAGGCCGAGGGCGACGATCTGCTCGGCGCGCTCCCAGGAGGGGACCATGCTGGCGGGGATCTCGGGGGGCGTGGGCGCCCGGGAGAGGGGCGCGGTCAGCGCCGCCGACGGGAGGGAGTCGCTGCCGTCGCCCAGCACGAAGACGTCCAGCTCCGGGCCGCTCAGCACGAGCTCGTCCGCGGGATCGGCGTCCAGGTTCAGCGCCGCCACCGGGGCCAGCTGGCCCAGCACCAGGGGCTGGAAGCTCCCGTCCGCGCGCGCCAGCAGCAGCACGCTCTCGAAGCGGGGGGTGAACGCGACCAGATCGTCGTCCCCGTCGCCGTCCAGGTCCCCGACCACCGGGGGATCGGCGACGGCGTGGGCGATGTGCTCCAGGGGCGTGACCTGCGCGCTCTCCAGGGCGCCGCCGCGCCAGGAGAGCAGGTGCAGCCCGAGGGGCGCCCCCTGCGGGAGATCGGGGCCGAAGATCTGGACGTTGTGGCGCTCGTAGGGGTCCTGCACCTGGAAGGCGGCCAGCCGCTCGCCGCTCGCCGTGCGCAGCGCGCGCAGCGCCGTGACCCTGCCCAGCTGCAGGCGCGCCCGCAGGCGCAGACCCTCCGGCTTCGCCGCCAGGATCCGCACGTCGTAGGCCCCCCAGCCCGAGGTGCCCACCGCGAGCTCCCGGTGGCCGTCCCCGTCCAGATCCCCGGCGACCAGGCTCCAGATCTCGGAGTTCGACGCGCTGGTGGCCAGGTGGGCCTCCTCCAGCCGCGGGGGGCCGTCCTCCAGCCGGAGCCGCGCCAGCCGGCGATCGTCCGCGAGGTAGATCTCGGGCGCGCCGTCCTCGTCCAGGTCCACGTTCAGGGCGTCCCGGACCAGCCGGCAGGTGATCTCGCCCCGCTCGACCATCGCCCCGTCCTGCAGATCCTGGATCGTGCAGCGCCCGTCTGCGTCCTGGACCAGCAGAGGCCCCGAGCGCCCGGGCCCCAGGGGGAAGGCGGGTCGGTACGGGGTGAGCCTGCCCGGCGTCGGGATCCGCGCGCGCGCCGGGAGCCCTCGCGAGGCCTCGACGAGCGAGAGCGTCACGCCCTCGGGGTCCAGGAGCATCAGCTCCTCCCGGCCGTCGGCGTCGAGATCGACCACGGTCCCGCCCAGCGCCTGCCGCCCGGTCCGCGTCACCGACGAGAGGGCCTGGAGCAGGGCCCGCTCCTCCGCGTCGGCCGAGAGCGCGACCGCCCGGGACAGATCCCGCTCGCGCAGGGCGATGTCCCGGCGCCAGCGCGTGGCCTCCGGGCTCTGGGCGAGGGTGGGGGCGCTGCCCTCCAGGGTGAGCAGCACGTCGCGGAGCCGGCTCCAGTCCTGTCGCGCGCGGTAGACGCGGGCGAGCCCCAGCAGCGCCTCCTGCTGAAGATCGGGGCTCGTGGCCAGCGCGTAGGCCGTCGCGCGCGCCTCGGTGGCGCCGCCGCTCTCCCCCCGACCCTCCAGGCGCGTGGCCTGGTCCAGCCAGGCCCGGGCCAGGGCGGAGGTCTCCGCGTTTCCTTCAAAGTCAGCGTAGATGCCGAAGAGCTGATCCACCTCCTCGCGCTCGCCCGCGGCCTCCAGCTCGGCCAGACGCGGGCTCAGGGCCATCAGACGCTCGTCGGCCTCCTGCTCGCGCACGCGGGCCTCGCGCCAGCCCCAGGCCCGCTCCCAGGCCCAGCGCCCCACGAAGGCCAGCGCCAGCGCCACCAGCACCAGCGCCGGCAGGGTGAGCGAGGCGGGTCGCCGCCGCAGCAGGCTCTTCGCGCGCAGCCACGCCCCCGGCCGCGCGGCCAGCACGCGCTCGCCGCTCAGGAAGCGCTGGAGATCCTCGGCCAGGGCCGCCGCGCTCGGGTAGCGATCGGCCGGGTCGCGCGCCATGGCCTTCATCGTGATCGCGACCAGGTCGGGGGGCACCTCCTCCGGCTGGAAGGGCGGGGGATCCTCCCGGAGGATCCTGCGCCAGATCTCCATGGGCGTGGCGCCGTAGTAGGGAGGCCACCCCTTCAACATCTGGTAGAGCACCACGCCCAGCGCGTACTGGTCCGACAGGGGCGAGGCGTGGCGGGCGCCCTCGCTGATCTGCTCGGGGGCCATGTAGGCGGGCGTGCCGAGCACCTGCGTGTCGCGGGTCAGCGAGATCTCGCCGGAGTCCGCCTCCTTGACCAGGCCGAAGTCCATCAGCACGGCCTCGCCGGCCGCGTCGAGGAGGATGTTGCCCGGCTTGACGTCCCGGTGGATGAGGCCGTGGTCGTGCGCGTGCTGCAGCGCCCGCGCCACCTGGGCGGCGACGCGCGCGGCCTCGTGGGGCTCCAGCCGGCCCTCGCGGAGGCGCTGGGCCAGGGAGAGGCCATTCACCAGGCGCATCGTGAAGAAGAGGTGCCCCTGGTCCTCGCCGAAGTCGTAGACCTCCACGATGCCGGGGTGTCGCACGCGGGCGACGGCGGTGGCCTCGCGGAGCATGCGGGCGCGGACGGCGTCCTCGGCCAGGAAGGCGTCCTTGAGCACCTTCAGCGCCACGTCCCGCTTCAAGAGCGGGTCCCAGGCCAGGAAGACCACGCCCATCCCGCCGCGCCCCAGCTCGCCCCGCAGCAGGTAGCGCCCCATCCGGCTCTGGAGCTGCCCCGTCATCACCGCGGTGGGCCCGGCGCTCCCGCCCGGATCGGTGATGGTGACGGGGGTGGCCTGCGCGCGCGTCTCCAGGCGGCGCGCCTCGTCCTGCGGCGCGCTGACGGAGTCGGTGCGAGGAGACCCTTCCTTCACGATTGTGGCCTGAGGAAGTCACGGGACCGGCGGGTCTCGCGATTCATTGAATTCGAATCATAGCCTGTCGGAGCTCTTACATCACCTTCACTGGAGGCATGGGCGCCCGCAGGCCATTTTCGGAGCTGCGCCTCTTTTTCTCGGCCCGCGCTTGCGCGCGCCCCCGCCCTCATGGTTAGACTGACATGTCAGTCACTCAATCTGGAGGCCCCCCCATGGCCGCTGCGCCCGATCTCGCGCTAGGCATCGACATCGGGTCGACCACGGTCAAGGCCGTGGTGGTGAACCCGGAGACGCTGGAGATCCTCTGGCAGGACTACCAGCGCCATGAGACGCGCCAGCCCGAGAAGGTGCTGGAGTTCCTCGTGCGCATCGGGGACGCCTTCCCGACCACCGGCCGCTTCCAGGTCTTCGTGACCGGATCGGGATCCGGCCCCCTGGCGAAGCCGCTGGGCGGGCGCTTCGTGCAGGAGGTCAACGCCGTCACCCTGGCGGTGGAGCGCCTGCACCCCGACGTGCGCAGCGTGATCGAGCTCGGCGGCCAGGACGCCAAGATCATCATGTTCCGCGAGGCGGAGGCCAAGGAGGGCGAGGAGGTCCAGAAGACCGCGCTGACCTCGATGAACGACAAGTGCGCGTCGGGCACGGGGGCCACCATCGACAAGTGCCGGCTGAAGGTCGGCATGGAGCCCACGGCGCTCCAGGGCCTCACCTTCAACCCCCACGCGCTGCACCACGTCGCGGCGAAGTGCGGGGTCTTCGCCGAGACCGACATCGTCAACCTGGTGAAGAGCGGCATCCCCAGCGGCGAGATCATGAACTCGCTGGCCGACGCCATCGTCCACCAGAACCTCAGCGTGCTCACCCGCGGCAACACGCTCAAGCCCGGCGTGCTCCTGCTGGGCGGCCCGAACACCTACCTGCCCTTCCTGGTCGAGTGCTGGCGCATGCGCATCCCGGAGACCTGGGAGCAGCGCGGGTTCGAGTGGGACCGCTCCATCCCCATCGAGCAGCTCATCTTCACGCCGAAGAACGCCGAGTACTACGCCGCCTTCGGCGCGGTGCTCTTCGGGCTGGCCGACGCGGAGAACAGCAAAGACGCCTGGTACCGCGGCCTCGATCCACTCAAGGACTACATCCTGAACGGACGCTCGGCCCGACTGGGCAAGAGCGCGGGCGGCCCCCTGGTCCAGAACCAGGCGGAGCTGGACACGTTCACGTCCGAGTACACCATCCCCCACTTCGAGCCCGCCCGCTACGCGCCCGGCCAGCACGTCCGCGCCGTGATCGGCTTCGACGGCGGATCGACGAGCTCCAAGGCCGTGCTGGTCGATGAGTCCGGGGAGGTCCTGTACAAGGCGTACACGCTGTCCAAGGGCAACCCCATCCAGGACACGAAGGACATCCTGGCCCAGATCAAGGATCACGTCGTGAGCCAGGGCGCGACCCTGGAGATCTTAGGCTTCGGGGCCACCGGCTACGCCGCCAACGTGCTCGAGGAGAGCGTGAAGGCCGACGTCAACGTCGTGGAGACCGTGGCCCACATGATGTCGGCCACCGTCTACTTCCCCGACGCGGACGTCATCTGCGACATCGGAGGGCAGGACATCAAGGTCATGTTCCTGCACGCCACCAGCGAGGGCGGGCGGGAGGTGCGCGACTTCCGGCTCTCCAACCAGTGCTCCGCCGGCAACGGCATGCTGCTGCAGGCCATGGCCGATCAGTTCGGCGTCCCGCTGCACACCTATGCCGACACGGCCTTCGCCGCCGATCTGTCTCCCAAGTTCTCCTATGGCTGCGCCGTCTTCCTGGACGCCGACCGCGTCAACTTCCAGAAGGAGGGCTTCACCGCGCCGGAGATGCTGGCCGGGCTCGCCCAGGTGCTGCCCAAGAACGTCTGGCAGTACGTGGTGCAGGTGCCCCGCCTCGCCGAGTTCGGGCGCGTCTTCGTCCTGCAGGGCGGCACCCAGCGCAACCTGGCGGCGGTCAAAGCCCAGGTGGACTACATCAAGGCCCGCGTGCCCGACGCCGACGTGCGCGTTCACCCCCACACGGGCGAGGCCGGGGCGCTGGGCGCGGCGATGGAGACCCTGCGCAACTACAAGCGCAAGGGCACCAGCCAGTTCATCGGGCTGGACCAGACCATCAACCTGCACTACACGACGCGCACGGACGAAGAGACGCGCTGCAACTTCTGTCCGAACAACTGCAGCCGCACCTTCATCGACACGAAGACGCCGGACGGGCGCACCAGCCGCTACATCTCGGGCTTCTCCTGCGAGAAGGGCACGGTCGAGAGCAACGAGGCGCTCAAGGTCCTGGCCAAGAAGCGCAACGCCCTGCGTCAGCAGTACCCGAACCTCGTCGCCGAGGAGGCCACGCTGGCCTTCCGCCACTTCTACGACCAGAAGCCGCTCCCGCCCGCCGGCAGCAGCAAGCAGGACGTGGAGGTGAAGCGACTCTCGCTCTTCCGCGTGGCCCGGCGCGCGCTCAACCGCGGCTTCCAACGCAGCAACGTCGATCTGTCTCAGGTGCGCGTGGGCATCCCCCGTGTGCTCAACATGTACACGGTCGGGCCTTTCTTCCGCACCTACTTCGAGACGCTGGGCGTGCCTCGGCAGAACGTCGTGTTCTCCAACGCGACCACCGAGGAGATGTTCATGGAGGGCGGGCGCTACGGGAGCATCGACCCCTGCTTCCCGTCCAAGGTGACCCAAGCCCACGTCCACGAGCTCATCCACCACATCCACACGGACCCGAAGAAGGGCCCGCTGGACTACATCTACTACCCGTGCCTCACCCACATCCCCAGCTGGGTGCAGAACACGATGGACAACGCCTGCTGCCCCATCGTCGCGGGCAACCCGAACGTGGTGAAGGCGGCGTTCACCAAGGAGACCGACTTCTTCGCGCGGGCCGGCATCGAGTACGTGGACGCCGCGCTCAGCTTCGCCGAGCCGAACCTGCTGAAGAAGCGCATCTTCGACACCTGGGGCCCGCGCCTCGGGATCACGGAGGACGAGAGCGACTTCGCCGTGGACCAGGGCATGGAGGCGCTCCGCGAGTTCACCCGCATCCTCGAGGAGAAGGGCCGCGCCATCCTCGAGCAGGTGGAGCGCGAGGACCGCGTCGCCATCCTGATGATCGGCCGCCCCTACCACTCCGACCCGGGCCTGAACCACGGCATCCCCGACGAGTTCCAGATCCTCGGCTACCCGATCCTCAGCATCCGCTCGCTGCCGAAGGATCGCGCCTGGCTCCAGAAGTACTTCGGCAAGGATGACCCCAACGACATCAACGACGTCTGGCCGGAGAACTACTCCGCCAACAGCACGCAGAAGGTCTGGGCCGCCCGCCTCGCCGCGCGCCACCCCAACATCGCCGTGCTCGATCTGAGCAGCTTCAAGTGTGGGCACGACTCGCCCATCTACGGGCTCATCGACAGCATCGTCAAGACCGCCCGCACCCCCTACTCCGCCCTGCACGACATCGACGCCAACAAGCCCACCGGCTCCATCCAGATCCGCGTCAAGACCTACGCCTACCGGCTCAAGCGCATCGAGGAGGAGCTCCAGGACCAGTCGGCGAAGCGCGCTGAGCTCGCCCGCCGGGTCGCCGAGCGCCGCCGCGAGCTCCTGGCCCGCTCGGGTCTGCCCGTCCACGAGGCCGCGGCGAAGTAGCGTACACTTTCTCCATCTCCCCTCCCCCCCGGAGAGCCCCATGCCCCACTACGAAGACCACGAGCGCCCGCTCAGCGAGACCGAGATCGAGGCCGAGCTCCAGCGCTACGCCGAGGAGGAGGCCCGCAAGCTGGGCCTCGGGCGCCGGCAGCACTACGCCGAGCGCATCGAGCAGCGCTTCACCGCCTCGCAGCGCGTCCACACCACGCTGCTCATCAGCGGGCTCACGCTCATGCAGGACACGCTCATCGGCGGCGCTCTGCGCGGGCTCGGCTACCACGTCGAGGTCCTGGACATCCCCGACAACGCCGCCCTGAACTTCGGCAAGGAGTTCGGCAACCGCGGCCAGTGCAACCCGACCTACTACACGGTCGGCAACCTCATCAAGCACCTGGTCTGGCTGCGCGACGAGCAGGGCCTCAGCACCAGGCAGATCATCGACCACTACATCTTCCTGACCGCCGGAGCCTGCGGGCCCTGCCGCTTCGGGATGTACGTGACCGAGTACCGCAAGGCGCTGCGCGACTCGGGCTTCGAGGGCTTCCGCGTCCTGCTCTTCCAGCAGACCGGCGGGCTCAAGCAGGCCACGGGCGAGGAGCTCGGCCTCAAGATCGACGCCGGCTTCGGCGCCGCGCTGCTGCGCAGCATGTTCGCCGGCGACGTCGTCAACATGATGGCCTACCGCATGCGGCCCTACGAGGTCGAGGCGGGCGCCACCGACCGCGCCGCGCTGAAGTGCCGGGAGATGCTCCAGCGCACCTTCGAGCAGAACGGCCTGATCCTGCCCACCCTCTACCAGTGCCGCAAGGAATTCGCCAAGGTCCAGCTGGACCGCACCCGGGTCAAGCCCAAGGTCAGCGTGATCGGCGAGTTCTGGGCCATGACCACCGAGGGCGACGGCAACTACGAGCTCCAGCGCTTCCTGGAGAGCGAGGGCGCCGAGGTGGACATCCAGCCGCTCGGCAACTGGATCCTCTACATCATGTGGGAGGCCCGCTACGACACGCTCGAGCGCATCGCCCTGCGCGAGCACGACGGCGGTCGCAAGGGCCTGGACGGCGTCAACGCCCAGCAGAAGCTGCTGGGTCTCGCCGTCGGCGAGAAGGCCGTCCGCTTCGTCTGGCAGACCTACGCCAAGATCATCGGCCTGCACGGCCACCACATGCCCGACATGGACGAGATCGCCGAGCTCGCCAAGGCCCACCACGACCGCGCCGTGCGCGGCGGCGAGGGCCACATGGAGGTGGGCAAGCTCATCCACTTCGTGCAGGACCAGCACAACCACATGACCGTCTCCGTCAAGCCCTTTGGCTGCATGCCCAGCTCGGGCGTCTCCGACGGCGTTCAGGCGGCGGTCCAGGCGAAGTACCCCGAGGCCATCTTCCTGCCCATCGAGACCACCGGCGACGGCAAGGTCAACGTCCAGAGCCGCGTCCAGATGATGCTCTTCAAGGCCCGTCAGAAGGCCCGCGCCGAGTTCGAGTCCGCCCTGGCCGAGACCGGCATGACCGAGGAGAGCTTCAAGGAGCGCCTGGGCCAGAGCCGGCGGTTCAAGAGCATCTTCGGCCAGCCGAAGCACAAGACCGCGAGCCCGACGACGAACCTGGTGTACGAGCTCGCGGGGCGCTGAGGGGGGCGCGGAGAGGTCGGGCGCGATAGGAGCCTCCCTGGAGGTGGGAGGCTTGAGCGAGCATCTCAGGCGCCTCGCGCAGTGGGCTCAGCGCTGCGACCCCGATCGTCCGCTGAGCGCGGACGAGCTCGCGGGGTTCTACGTCCCGATGGACGCCTTCCCGGCCTCCGACGGTAATGTCTACGCGCTCCGCGGCCCCGTGATGGCCGACAGCCTCACCCAGACCGTCCTGCTCGCGTCCAATTTCGACGTGGCCCAGAGCGCTCAGCTCTTCGCCGGCTTCCGCGGGACCGGCAAGAGCACCGAGCTCAGGGAGGTCGCCCGCCGCCTGCGCGCCCGCGGCGGGTTCACCGTGCTGACGGTGGACGTGCTCCAGCACTTCAACAACTCCGCCGCGCCCACCGCGGAGGAGCTCGCGCTCATCCTCGTGGCCGGGCTCGAGGACGCGGCCTCCGCCGATCCGCTGCTGGCCAGCCGGGTGGGCGTGCCCGTCTGGGACAGGCTGGTGCAGTGGATGAGGGAGCGTCGCCTGCAGGTGGACGTCGAGGGTGGGGTCACGCTGGGCCCGCTCGACCTTCGCGCCCAGCTGAAGGAGGGTGACCCCACCTTCCGCAGCCGCCTGCGGACCCTCCTGGGCGCGTCCCCCAGGCACCTGCATGCCTTTCTGCATGGTCGCGTCGCCGAGCTCGCCCAGGCCGCGCTCCCCAACCAGCTCGTGGTGGTGGTGGACAACCTGGAGAAGTTCTTCGCGTCCACCGAACAGATCGTCCAGGTCTACAGCGATCTGGCTACGCTCTTCTACAGCCAGGTGGATCTGCTGCGCATCCCGCGCTGCCACGTCATCTACACCATCCCGCCCTACCTGGGCCTGCTCAACCGCGCGCTGGCCAGCCGCTATGAGATCCGGGTGCTCCCCAGCGTCAAGATCAGCGGACGCCCTCCAGATCGCGCCCCCTGGGGCCCCGGTCGGGAGGCCATGGTGCGCATCCTGGAGCGCCGCGTAGACCTGCCCGCGATCTTCGGTCCTGAGGTCCGGGGCTGCGTAGGCGCGCTCGTGGACGCCTCGGGCGGGCACGTCCGCGATCTGCTGAACCTCACCCGGCGCGTCCTGAGCGGCGCCTCCCGCGCCCAGCTCCCGATCTCGCTGGCCCAGGTCGAGCAGACCATCCTCTGGGCGCAGAGCGAGCGCGCCGGGCCGATGTGGCGCGATCTCGGCAAGCTCCTGCGTCACGTCGCCCAGCACGCCAGCCTGACCGATCTCGAGGAGGATCAGATGGGCGCGCTCACCCGCGCCATGGACGAGGATCTGGTCCTCTGCTTCCACAACGGTGAGCCCTGGTACGACGTCCACCCCCTGGTCCGGGCCCGCCTCTCTACAGGAGGCTCCTGATTGGGCCGCGCGCTCGCCCTCTCGGCGGACGACGAGCGCCAGTGGGATGGGCTGGCCGACGCGCTGGCCCTGGAGGGTCGGCGGGGGGTGGCCTTCGTGGTCTCGGACAGCGCCGAGGTGCGCGCGGAGATCCGTGACCGCCTCCGCGATGAGGCCCCCGCCCTGGTCCACCTCACCCCCTCCGAGGACATCTACCGCCAGATCCTCGCCTTCACTCGCGACGCGGCGCGGCGGCCGGAGCCTCCCCTGCCCGTGGTCTGGGTCGAGGCCGACACCGAAGATCCGGCCGAGCTGGCCCGATGTTGGGGACCCGCCCTCTTCGTCCTGAACACGAAGCGCGACCACCTCGATCTGGACGGCCCCCTCTTCCTGGTGCTCGCTGGCCCCTTCGCCGCCCTCGAGCATTTCCGTCGGGCGCCCGATCTGCGCAGCGTCACCGGGCCCATGCTACAACTTGGAGTGGAGACGAGCGCGCTCATGGATCTCAAGCGCCCCCTCTGCTGGCTGCACCTGTCCGACCTCCACGTCCACGACCTGCTCTGGGACCAGGACCTCGTCCTCAAGGCCCTCCTGTGCGATCTCCCGAAGCTGGCACGGGATGTGGGTTGGAGCCCCGATCTGGTCTTCCTCACGGGCGACATCAGCGATCGCGGCGCCCCCCGTGAGCTGGAGGCCGCCCACCGCTTCCTGGCCGCCCTGCTCGAGGCCCTCGGGCTGAACGCCCCTCAGCACCTCTTCCTGGTGCCCGGCAACCACGACGTGGACCGCGGGCGCATCCGGCGCATGGTCAAGGGCGACCAGGAGCAGCTCCTGGCGCTGGGCGACCCCGACAAGCTCCGCGAGGAGCTGGCCGCGCGCCAGGGCGACCCCCGGGAGATGGGCGACTACGGCGAGCGCCTCCTGGCCTTCTGCGAGTTCAGCGGGAAGCTGCTGGGCGCCGCCCGCGCCGTCTCCCCCGACCGCCCCTGGCGCACCGACATCCGCGAGGTGGGCGGGCTGCGCGTGGGCGTCGCCAGCCTGTGCAGCGCCTGGGCCTGCGGGCCCGACGAGGACCGGAAGGGCCGGATCCTCCTGGGCGAGCGCCAGGCCCGCGAGCTCCTGGACGAGCTCTCCGGCGTCCACCTGCGCGTCGCCCTGATGCACCACCCCCCCGAGTGGCTGCACGAGGCCGAGGCCCGCGCCGCCGAGCTGCTGCACGACCGCTTCCACCTGCTCCTGCACGGCCACACCCACGACGCCGGCCTCTACGCCCGCGCCACCCCCTCCAGCCGCGGCCTGGTCGCCGCCGCCGGGGCCGTCTACGCGGGCGGGCGCTGGCCCAAGGGCTTCCAGCTCGGCCGCTGGGACCCCACGCGCGGCGAGGTGGAGCTGCGCTTCTTCGGCTACACCGACCGCCAGGGCGGCTACTGGCACCCTGACCCCGGCGTCATGAGGCCCGGCCCTGACGGCCGCGTCGTCCTGCCCCTGCAGGTGGAGAGCGTCGCCCGCTCGGACGAGCAACCCCAGCAGCAGGAGGCCCTGGCCCGGCGCATCGCCCGCGCCGCCCGCGGGGTCTTCTCCCAGCTCAACTTCCTGGGCGTGCCCGCGGACACGGCCACCAAACCCCGGAGCGGGCTCACGGACGTCTTCGTCCCGCTGGATCTGGAGGAGGACCGATCCAAGGGCGAGCGCCTGAGCCTGGAGGCGCTGGAGGCCCTGCTCTTCGACCCCAGGAAGGCGGGCCGCGCCGTGGTCCTGGGCGATCCCGGCAGCGGCAAGACCACCCTCCTGCGCTGGCTGGCGCTGCGCTGCGAGGCCCACGGCCGCGCCCCCCTGCTGCTGGCGCTGCGCGACTGGCTGCGCGAGGCACAGCGCAAGGACCTGATGGAGTTCGCGCTCGGCGAGCTGAGCGGTCGGTTACAAGTGGCGGTGGATCGATCACAGCTTGAGGCCCTCTGCAAGACGGGCCAGGCCCTGCTGCTGATCGACGGCCTCGACGAGGTGGCCGACCCGAGCCAGCGCGTCTGGGTGCGCGACGCCGTGGCGGGCCTGGCTACGCGCTTCCCCGCCCTGCCCATCCTGACCAGCAGCCGCGTCAACGGCTACGCCGACTGCCCCCTGGACGAGCGCGGCTGGCGCCACCTGCGCCTGAGCCCCTTCGACGACGAAAAACTAGCTGAATTTGTGCAGCGCTGGACCGAGGCCACCGAGCCCGATCCCGTCCAACGCGCCGAGCGCCGCCAGGGCCTGATGTCCGCCCTGGACGCCGAGCCCCGGGCGAAGCACCTGGCCCGTAACCCCCTCTTCGCCACGCTGATCGCCCTGGTCCACCAGTCGGAGGCCGCACTGCCCGGCGAGCGCGCCCAGCTCTACGAGCTGCTGGTGCGCATGATGCTGGAGACCCGGCCTCAGGCCACCCACCAGCGCTTCCACCACGATCGCCTGGACGAGGGCCGCCAGCGCGGCGCCCTGGAGCGCCTGGCGCTGCGCATGCAGGAGGGGCGGACCGGCAAGGAGCAGGGCGACATCACGCTGTCGCGCGCCGAGCTGGAGGGCGCGCTGACCGAGCTCCTGTCCGCCCGCGAGCTGGCGGGCGAGGGCCGCGCCAGCGTGGAGAGCGTGGTCCGCCGCTGGGTGAGCTGGCTGGCCGCGCGCACCGGGCTGCTGGTGGAGCAGCGCCCGGGGGTCTTCGGCTTCCTCCACCTGTCGGTGATGGAGTACCTGGCGGGGCGGGCGCTGTATGAGCGGCTGTCGGCCGGGGGAGACGCGGCGGTGGCGCGCTTTGTGGTGGAGAAGCACCGGGAGGGACACTGGCGGGAGACGTTGCTGCTGATGCTGGGGAAGGAGGCGCGGAGACGGGGGCTGGTGGAGGCGGTGACTGAGGCGTTGTTGGAAGATCTGAGGGGACGGCCCTCACGGGCATTTGTAACTGTGTACTTTCTATTGTGGTTGGTGCGAGAAGAGGTAGATCTATCCGCAGAAACGCTTGGTCAAGTCTTGAACTGGGCGGCAGTCTTGGTGTTGGCAACCTGGCCTGGATGGTGGGAGAGCGCCCGAAAACTCCTCTATGACATTCTGTGTTTTGGTCGACGCAACGGTCGCCCCGTTCGCGCATGGCTGGATGAGCGTCTCCTGACGGGAGAAGGTGACGCACTGCTAGGGGCTGTGGTCTTGGCGCCGCGCGCTTCAGTGTATCCAGTACCAGGCCCATTGGGAGAGCGCCCAGATTACCGGCAGGCGTCCAGTGTACTATTGGAACTGTGGCCAATTGACGATTGGGGAAGCTGGGCGGCGGCAGAATTGAGTCCTGGGGCCCTTCTGAGCTGGGCTCGTACACTGTCCCCTAGGCTGGCGTTCTGGTATTGCCTGGGATCCCAGGGCACCGGCTGGGCGTGCGGAGCGAGCACCTTCACGTTGACGCTGCTGTTGCGCACTCAATGGTCTGGTAATGTGATCGCCCGCAGCACAATTGCATGCGCCTCGGGTACCCGAATTCCTGGGATGCTTGGCTGGGACGGGCTGGATTTGCAGGCGGCATACGCTCCAAGGACAATGACTCGGGTCGCCGGCCTCAGCGAAAGGAGTCATGATGGGTTGGTTGCGCGTCAAGTGTCAAGCCTCTTCTCGTTACACTTCGCGGACAACATAGCTCACGACTTGTCGTGGAGCTTTGAAGGCGATATGGCTCGTAGCTTTGTGACTGATTTCGCGCGTGCATTTGCAAGTGACGACGTGACTCATTTGGCAAGCTACTGCGTAAGTGAATGGTTGGCTGGTGCTGCGGATGATTGGAACGTATATTTCGGGAAAGTATGGGTCCATGGTCTTGCGGTCAGTATGGTGAAAATCTTGGTGGATCGCTATGCACATCACTTTTCGCCTGATCTTGGGCTTCAACTAACCAATGAACTCAGTGACGCACTTGGCGGCAGTCGGTCTCTTCCGTTCTCTTCTCTTCAAAATTGGAATCCATCATTGCCCTGGGCCAGGCTGGCTTCCTCGACGGATGAGGTTCATACTCGATCAGCAGTCGCCAGGATCCTCGCCTCCATGATCGCCGATGCCTACGCCGGCCTCCTCCCCCTCCTCGACCCCACCGACCCCGACCGCGTCCAGCGCGCCGCCCTCCTCGCCACCCTCCGCCTCCAGAACCGCTGGCTCTACCTCTTCTTCGACCCCCTCGCCGCCCACGTCCGCTCCAAACACCCCTCCACCCCCGAGCAGCACGCCCTCCTCCTCGCCCTCGGCCTCGCCCAGTTTCAGACCACCTGGCAGTGGCCCTGGGGTGAACAATGGGCCCAGCTCACCGCCGAGCCCGCGCCCGCCCACTGGCTCCCCCGCTTCTTCTGGCACCAGGTCCGCGCCGTCTCCACCCGCGACCCCGTCGCCACCGACGCCGCCCTCGCCGAGGCCGAGCGCGCCCTCGACGCCGCCGACTGGCCCGAGCTCGCCAACGCCCTCCGCGAACACATCCTCATCCCCACCCCCCAGGAGATCCTGGATCTCTTCGACCCCGGCCCCGAGGCCCCGCCCAGCCCGGCCCCCTCGGGATCGACTTGAGCGGCGGCCGGGCCCGGAGCTGCGGGTGAGTCCGAAGCCGGGGCAGAACACCGCCTCCACGACCCTCACATCGAAGCCCAGGAACGACGCGGAGGATCTCTACGCGCTGCTGGAGCTCTGGCCCACAGACGAGCGGGGGCGACAGGCCGCCGAGCAGATCGGTCCGGGGGCGATGTTGGGCTGGGCGCGCGCGATGGCGCCCGAGCTCGCGCTCTGGCGGGCGCTGGCGACCCTGCAGACAGGCTGGACGGCGGGCTCCCGCGCGCTGGCCCTCTCGTTGCTGGCGCGCTCCGCTTGTGTCGGGCGGGTGAGCCTGAGGCTCGCGCGCCTGGGCTCGGGCCCCGGTCCGATCGCGGTGATGACCCGAAGGCAGCTCCTGGGTCAGGACGCCCGCGATCCCCCCGCCGGCCCCGATCCGCGCCGGGCCGAGGGATCTGCTCCTCCAACGCCCCGTGCCGCGCTCGACCTCACGCGCGACTACGCGCTCGAGCTCTGCGCGGAGCTCATGCATCACTTTACGCGCCAGGCCGCGTCCGGCCTCACGCTCGATCCCGCGTTCGACTTCGCGCTCGGCTTCGCCCCGACCTCCGCGGCGGACCAGACGCCTCGGACCTCCGTCCCGGCCGGCAGGTGCCCGGTGGTCTCCGCAAACCCTCTGGCCACCCTCGAGGTGGTCCCCGCCGATCCCGCCAGACGTAGAGACGTCCTGACCCCCCGCGGCTCGCCTTCACTCTGACTCCCACCCTTCAGTACGACTCACACACGTAGTAGTAGTCGTCATTGCACTCGGCGTCGTTCCAGGTGTAGTCCGACCAGCGGTAGAGCTGCCCGCAGTCCTCGCCGCTGCTGTCGTTGGGCTCGCCCGTGTGCCAGTTGGTGTAGGTGGAGGTGGACCCGTCCTCCCAGGCCCAGGTGCCCTCCGCGGTGCGATCGTTGTAGCCCATCCACCAGTAGCTCCGCGTCGAGACGCTGGCAGCGGTGTCGATGGCCCAGGTGTTCTCGGCGCTGTCGTCGATGGTGAGCAGATGGTAGCCGCGGTCCTCGCACTTGCTCTGCGCAGACGTCCACTTCGCCTTGCTGTCGCAGAACATGTAGGCGTGGTCGCCGTACCAGTCCATGTCGCAGGGGCAGTCGGCGTCGTCGTCCACGACGTCGTCGCAGCTCTGGTCGAGGCCGTCGCAGTCCTCGGGCGCGCCGGGCCAGATGTCGTCGTCGCTGTCGTCGCAGTCCGTGGAGTTGGAGACATAGCCGGAGGGCTTGTCGCAGGCGCTCACGCTGGTGAGCGCGTCGCCGTAGTTGTCCCGGTCGCCGTCGGCGTACCAGGTGCTCATGTCCACGGCGCCCTCGTCCGCCGTCCCGTCGCAGTCCTCGTCGACGTCGTCGCAGGTCTCGGTCGCGCTCGGGTAGACGCCGTCGTCGCCGTCGTCACAGTCGGTGGCGTCGTCCACGTAGCCGTCCGGCGCCGTACACGCCCAGGTCCAGGCGTCGGCGTCGCCGTAGCCGTCCCCGTCGCTGTCGGCGTAGAAGAGGTCGAGATCGCTGGCGGCGTCGTCGGCGACCCCGTCGCAGTCCTGGTCCACCTCGTCGCAGACCTCCTCGGCGTCGGGGTTCACGCCCGCGTCGGTGTCGTCGCAGTCGGTGGCGTCGCCCACGAAGCCGTCGGGTGCGGCGCAGTCCCAGGTCTCCACGCTCAGGTCCCCGAAGCCGTCGCCGTCATAGTCGGCGTACCAGGTGGCGGGATCGGCGGGGTTGTCGTCGATGTCGCCGTCGCAGTCCTGGTCCACCCCGTCGCAGCTCTCCTCGGCCTCGGGGCTCACGCCCCCGTCGGCGTCGTCACAGTCCCCGCCCGCGGCGACCATGCCGACGGCGGGATCACAGGTCTGGGTGGCGGTGCCCTCGTCGCCGTAGCCGTCCCCGTCGGCGTCCTGGTACCAGGTCCCGAGGTCGGTGGCGTCGTCGTCCGCCACGCCGTCACAGTCGTCGTCGAGGTCGTTGCAGAGCTCGTCGGCGTTCGGGTGGACGCTGCCCGCGCCGTCGTCGCAGTCCTCGGCGTTGGCGACGTAGCCCTCGCCGGGATCGCAGTCGTCGGTGGTGACGGCGGCGTCGCCGTAGCCGTCCCCGTCGGCGTCCTGGTACCAGACGCTGAGCACGTCGTCGTCCACCTGGCCGTCGCAGTCCTGGTCGAGCCCGTCGCAGCGCTCCGCCGCGCCGGGGTTCACGCTCGGGTCGCCCTCGTCGCAGTCCTCGTCGGCGTCATAGCCGTCGCGGTCGGCGTCGGGCACGCGCGGGGTCCCGCTGTCGTCGGCGCTGTCCTCAGCCGTGTCCTCCGCGCCATCGGAGCCCGGCTTCGAGGTGCAGGCGACGAGCGCGAGCGTGAGGAGAAGTGACCTGAACATCCTGTCGGCCCTCCTTCCTAGAATAGCCGAGGGAGGACGCTCTGAGACTAGCTCAAGCGAATCTTGTAGGGATTCTCGTTCTTCTTGGCTTTCTCGTCGGCGGCGGCCCGAGCCTTCTCCATCCACTCCAGGAAGACGGGGTTGCCGGGCTCGAAGGAGAGGGCGAGCTGGATCTGCAGCACGCAGCCCTTGTAGTTGCCCTCGCTCCAGTTCTGGAGCGCCATCTTCCAGTACTTCTCGGCCTTGGGGTTGGTGGCGGCCTGCGAGGGGTCGGCGGCGACCACGCGCTCCTTGGCGGCGGCGGCGAGCCCCTCCGAGCTGACCCGGCGCGCCCCGCCCGAGCGCTCCTGGTCGTAGCGCGTGCGGCTCTCGGGCTCCTTCAGCACGCGGTGAGCCTCGCCCACGGCCCGGAAGATGTCGTTGGCCCGCTCGCGCGTGGGCGCGTCGAAGGAGGCGAAGCGATCCGGGTGCAGGCGCCGGCTCTCGCGGCGGAAGGCGGGATCCACGGCGTCGGGCGCGCAGTCCGGCTCGACCTGCAGGAGCCGGTAGTAGTCCAGCTCGGGCAGGATCTCGTGGAGGGTCTCGATCTCGACCTGGGTAGCGAGGCGTCGGTCCATGCCCCGACTCTATCAGATCTCACCCTGAACAGGTCTTCCTGTCCCGGGCCGAGGCGGTCCGAGCCCGTCCCGAGCTACCCCTTCTCGTAGGTCCCCATCAGCTCGGCGCGCGCGAGCACGTGCCCCTCCATCGCGCGCGCGAGGGTCCCGGCGTCCGGCTCGCCCAGGTCGCCCAGCGTGGCGTCGAGCGCGTAGAGCTTGAAGAAGTAGCGGTGGCGCCCGCGCGGCGGGCAGGGTCCACCCCAGGTGGTGCGCCGCCAGTCGTTGCGGCCGGCGCGGGTGCCCGGCGGGAGGCGGATGGGGACCACGCTCTCGGGGAGCCCGCCGCAGTCGGGCGGCAGGTCGTACAGGACCCAGTGGACCCAGGTCCGCAGCGGGCGGACGGGGTCGGGGGCGTCGGGGTCGTCCACGATGAGCGCCAGCGAGCGGGTGCCCGCGGGCACGCCGCCGAAGATGAGCTCCGGCGAGGCGTCGGCGTCCTGACAGGTGTGCTTGCGGGGGATGGCGCCCCCGTGAGGGAAGGAGGGGCTGCGCAGGGTCAGCATGAGGGCCTCCAGCAGCGGCAACATAGCCGCTCGCGCGATAAAACGCCCGGATGCTGACCATCGACCCCCACCCGCTGCTGGACGCCCGCGCCTTCCTCACCACCTTCCCCATCCCGATGGGCGCGCTGCCCTCGCCGGAGTCGGTGCTGGCCCTGCTGAGCCCGGGGGCGGAGGCGCCGATGCGCTCAGGCGAGGACGTGCGCGGGGCGGTGCGCGACCTGCTGCGCCACGGGGGCTTCAAGCCGACCGGGCGCTCGAAGCCGGCCAGCGAGTACCTCATCCGCGCGGTGGAGGAGGGACGGCTCGGCAGCATCAACGCCGCCGTGGACATCTGCAACGCCGTGAGCCTGCACAGCGGGCTGCCCATCAGCGTGGTCGATCTGGACCTGGCGCGCGCGCCCTTCCGCCTCGCCGTCTGCCCGAAGGGCACGGAGTACGTCTTCAACCCCACGGGCCAGGTCATCGACGTGGGCGGGCTCGTCTCGCTGTGGGACGCGGACGGGCCCTGCGCGGGCCCGGTCAAGGACAGCCAGCGCACCAAGACCCACGAGGGCACGACGCGCACGCTCACCGTGATCTGGGGGACCACCGCGCTGCCGGGCCGCGCGGCGCAGGCCCGCGGCTGGTACCGGGACCTGCTCCTGGGCCTCGGCGCGCAGGTGGACTACATCCCCGAGACGTAGTTCCAGGTGCAGACGTCGTCCACGCAGGCGTAGCCGTCGGCCTCCGGGCAGTCGCAGGTGCTGCCCAGCGACAGATCACACGAGAGCGCGTTGCTCTCCGCGATGAGCGCGTAGAAGGTCGTGGTGTCGGCGTCCGTGCGCGCGACCCAGTTCCGCGTGCAGCCGCAGCTCGTCCCGGTGAGCTCCTGCCCGCACTCGTCGGCAGAGGTGCAGGACCGGATGGCGGTCGTCTCCGCCTCGAACTCGGCGAGGATCACCTCGCAGGTGCGCTCCCCGCCGCTCTCCCCGGACTCCTTGGGGCCATCCTCCCCGCCGATGCAGGCGGCCAGGAACCCGAGACAGAAGATCGTTGTCGGCAACCTTGTGCTGAACCGCATGAGCTCCCCCGATCGCCCGCGCCAAGGCTATGGTACCCCCGAGGGAGGGCACCCGCATGCTGCTGATCGCGATCATCGCCTGCTCGGGCGACAAAGGCTGGGAGACGGGGATGGAGGAGGAGCTCGCCGACACCAGCGAAGACGGGGACGTCCCGCGGGCGGACGAGAGCTGCAACGGCTACGATCTCGCGGGCGAGGTCTGGCTGCAGACCGCCAGCGGCGAGGTCTGTACGGGCTGCGCCTCGCAGCTCCTGACCATGGTGTCCACGCTCACCAACCCCTGCGAGACCGAGGTCGGGACCATCTTCGAGAGCGACTGCGACGTGAGCTCCTGGGTGATCCGCGACAGCGCCGGGGCCGAGACCTTCCGCTACGACCAGTCGGACTGCGGCACCCAGCAGCGGCGGGTGGACCTGGAGGTGGGCGAGACGCTCACGGAGGTCGCCCCCGAGAACGGCGCGCTGGTGCCGGGCTCGTACACGCTGGAGGCGCAGTGGGACGACGCGAGCCACGTCCTGGCGACCTCGACCGTGGAGATTATCGAACAGGACTAGTGCACTATTGCACACATCCCAGGAGCGCCCATGTTGAGCATGATTGTCCTCATGGCCTGCGCGCACCGCGCCCCCGAGGTCGCGGCGCCCGCGCCCGTCGCCCCCGCGTCGCCGGGGAGCCCCGCGCCCACCGCCGAGCCCCTCCCTGACCTTGAGCTCCAGGGCGAGCAGATCGGCGGGGACCGCTGGGGCTTCGTGATCCGCGTGAGCCCGCGCGGCCGGACCGCCGTGCTCGGGCGCTTCCCCCAGGCCGAGGGCAGGGGAGGCCCGGAGTTCTACGGCCACCACGGCGAGGAGGCCATGGGCGCCGAGCTCGTGGTGATCGACGCGGTCAACGATACCGAGCGCGAGGTGGACGATCTGGTGGGCAGCTCGCCCGACGGGCGCTGGCTGGTCGTGATCATCCAGGACACCGCCTGGCTGGTGGACGGGGAGACCGGGAGCTGGTCCGTCCTGGACGAGGGCGGCCCCCCCGCGGACATGGCCCAGGATCACAACCGCTGCCTGGAGCCGCGCACCGCCAGCTTCGACGCGCTGGGCCGGGGGGTGGCCTACGTCTCGGCGCAGGGCGTGGTGATGCGGGATCTCGCGGGCGGCGGGACGCGCGTGCTGCCGGTGCAGGGGCGGCTCTGGCGGGCCTGGCCGCGGGCGGACGGGCTCGGCGCGACAGCCCTCCTGGTGAGCGGCGAGGTCAAGGAGGACGATCTGGCCTTCCCCGCGCAGAACACCTCCTGCGCCTGCCGCTGGTGCATGCGCTTCTCCATGAGCTACGGCTTCTACGGCTGGGGCGGGCCCGCCTTCGCGCCCTCCCTGGTCACGGCGACGGGGCAGCGCGAGCTGGCCGGCTTCCCGCAGGAGGCGGGCGGCGGGCGGATGATCCTCGGGGGCGCGCTGCTGGACGCGGACGGCGCGGCGGTGCCCCTGCCCGAGGGATGCCAGGCGGCGCTGGGCTGGCCGGAGCTGGAGGCGGTGGCCCTGGTCTGCGGGGAGCAGACGCGGCTGTGGTCTCCGGGCAGGGATCCCGTGGCGCTCGGCCTCCCGCCCGGCGCCCTCGAGGGCCTGAGGCTCGCCCCGACCGAGGGCGCGCTCCTGCTGCCGCCGGAGAAGGAGGGCGGGAAGGCCCGACGCCTGGACACGCAGCGCGGGACCATCACCGAGGGCCCGCCAGCCGACCAGATCGGGGAGCCCACGGCCGAGGGTCTGGTCCTCGTCACCCGCGGCGAGGCGGTGAGCGCCTGGGACCTCCGCACCGGCGAGAGCTGGCCCGTGCCGCTGCCCCAGGGCGCGAGCCCCTCCAGCCTGGGGACCGGCCTGGTCTACCTGGAGGACGACCGCGCCGTGCGGGTCCACGGCCGGACGACCACCGTGCTCGAGCGCGTCGCCAGCGGCCCCACCCGCGACGGCTGCGTGCTGGTGGCTTCGGCCATCGGCTCCCGAGGCGTGGAGCGCGGCCCCTGGACCTGGAGTTGCCCATGACCAGCCCTGTCACTCAAGTCCTCCCCGGCTTCACCACCGGCGCGAGCCGCGCCCTGCCTCCCGGCTGGCTCGGCGTGAACATGCAGCTCGACGTCGTGAAGCTGGTCCAGAAGCTGGGGGTGAAGTTCAACCCTTGAGGGCCTGGGGCGCGGGGCGGCGCTGCGCCTCTGCGGCCACGCGGATCGCCCCCTCCTGCTCCTCCGCCACGCGGATCGCGCCCTGCTCGGGGGACTCCTGCGCCAGCCGGATGGCGCCGGCCTCGACCCCGGTGAGCCGCGCGCGCACCGCCCGGAGCGAGCGCACCGCCGCCTCGCGCACGTCTGAGCTCCCCGTCTCCGCGAGCTGGCTGAGCGCGGGCACCGCGGCGGCCGAGCCCACGACGCCCAGAGCCTCGGCCACGGCGCGCTGCAGGCGCCGACTGGTCGCGGTGGCATGCGGGAGCAGCGCGCGCTCCACCTCCTCGTCGACCTTGACGCTGACGTTCTGCAGGATCTCCGCGCCGAAGGCCCAGGTGGCCTCGCCGCGGGAGCGGACCAGGAGCAGCCCGATCGCGCGCCGTTGGGCCCTGTCCGACTCCGTGAAGTTGAGCCTCGACATGAGATCCAGCGTCTCGGGGCTCTCCAGGCCCCCATCCCGATCCGCGGCCTCCAGGGCGGCGGCGTCCAGGTGCCAGAAGGCCGCCAGCGCGCGCAGCGCCGGATCCTTCGACGCGCCCGCGACGCGGAAGGCCCGCTGGATCGTCTTCCGTGGCGCTCCCCGCTCCACGATCTGGCGCAGGGCCAGGATCCGCGCCGAGGTCGAGGTCTCCTCCTCCAGGATCTGCAGCAGCCGCGCGACCTCGTCCACCGGGCGGAACAGGAAGCCGAGCGCCTGGACCACCTCGCGGGTCAGCGCGGCGATCTCCTCGGGATCCTCGCCTCCCAGCTCCACCTGCAGCGCGCCCTCGCGGACGGTGAGCCCGCGGACGCGCAGGTCCCCCGCCAGCGTCACGAGCGCGCGCCGCGCCGCCGCGTCGAAGACCACCAGCCGCTCCAGCTCCGTGCCTCCCACCTGGTAGAGGCTCTCGAAGGTGGCCGCCTCGGAGAGGATCCGCTCCGGGGCATGCTGGTTCAAGGTGAGGACCACGGGCGCGTAGAGCTCGTGGAGGGTGAGCAGGGTCTTGCCCGGCGTGCCCTCCAGCGAGACGCTGATCCCGTCGATCTTGCCGCCCGGAGGCCGGTCTCCCTCGCCCTCCGGCGCGTCGAGCGCGAGCGCGCCCGCCACCTTCCGGCACCAGACGCGGTCTCGGCGGTGGCGGACCCGGCGGCTCCCACTCTCCGAGAGCTGGCTCAGGAGGGGCAGCGCCGCCAAGGCCAGCCAGGTCTCGAGGCGAATCTCGGGGCCGTAGGAGCGCCCCTCCATCCAGACCCACCAGGCGGCCATGAAGACCAGGAACGTGACGATCTCGCCGACCTTCCTCCTCCGCGTGGAGACGCCACCCCGGGTCCAGCCCGTCCATGCGCCGAACAGGAGGGCGAACAGGAAGGGAGCGATGAGCGCTACAGACATTCCAACGCTCCGGGCGTGCGCCGAACCTAAGCCCACGCGCCCCAGCGCGCCAGAGGCTCAGCCCTGCCGCTGCGGGACCGGGCGAGGGCGGGGCGGGGCCTCGTCCACGAGCGCGACCTCTCCACCCTGGGTGGAGATGCGGATCGCGCCCTCCTCGGCCTGCTCCTCGACGAGCTGGATGGCGCCGGCCTCGACCCCCGTGAGCCGCGCCTGCACCGCGCGCAGAGCGCTCAGGGCGCGCGTCCTGAGGTGTCCCTTCATGGACAGGCCCCGGACGAGCGCGGGGACCGCGGCGTGGCTCCCCACCGACCCCAGCGCGCCCAGGACCGCCCCCGCCACCTCGACGCTCGCCCCCTCCAGGGCCACGAGCAGCGCGCGCTCAGCCTCCTGATCGTCCGGCCGACCCACGCTCTCCAGGAACCTGGCCCCCAGGGCTCGCGCTGCGGGAAGCTCCGCGGACAGCAGGATGAGCCCGATCTCCCGGCGGGCCGGCAGCTCCTCCCGTGGATAGGCCAGTCCAGGATATACCTCTGTCCCGGCCAGGACCTCTGGCAGGGCGAGCCCGCCTTCCCCCGCTGCAGCCGCCAGGGCGGAGGCGTCCAGTCGATGGAGAGCCACGTAGGCGCGCAGCTCGGGCAGCTCCGAGCCGGCCGCCTGATCCAGCAGCGTGGAGAGCGTGGGCTCGCGCTGTTGGACGAGCTGATGCAACGCGACCAGGCGCAACGCCGGAGAGGGATCCTCCGCGAAGACCGTCAGCAGCTGAGATCGTTCATCGATGGGGCGGAACAGCGGGCCCAGCTGCTCGACCGCCTGAAGCACCCGCCGGGCGATGGCGTCAGGCTCGGAGCCGGTGAGCGTCAGCTGCAGGGCCCCCTCTCTCGCCGACACGGCGAGTACGCTCGGGTCCAGGACGAACGAGCGCAGGGTCTCACGCTGCCGGGCGGGGACAAAGAGCAGCTCGTCCGACTCCGATCGGTCGGACCCGACAGCCGCTTCGGGGCCGCCAATCTGCGCAACACCGGCCGGTGGGCGGCTCCTGGTCCAGCTCACCGTCAGCGGGACCCGCAGCTCCCGGAGCGTGAGCACGGTGTTCCCTGGCTTCCCCTCCAGCGAGAAATCCACCCCCTTCAGGTGGCCGCCCTCCTCCCAGGGGTTGAGCCTGCAGCTGGGATCAACGCTCAACGCGGTCGCGATCTGACGGCACCAGGAGCGATCCTGGCGAATCTCGCGTAACAACCCAACCACCACAGCCAGGGCGTACCAACCCGTCGTCCCGCCTATCGACAGCAGGAGGAGGAGGGGCGCATAGGGCGGAAAGGGTCTGGGAAGGGCGGCAAACACGATCCCGGCGGGCCCAAGGACCAGAAGCGCCAGAGGTACGATGAACACGAGGACCCACAGGAGGTTCGACCGGGTCCTCCTGCTGATCATCGCGCCCAGCGCGTACCCCAGCGCGGTGATGACCGCGAGACCACCCAAGGCGGCGGACGCCAGAAGGAACGCCTTCAGCTCCATACGAGAGCCTCTAGCCTTCGCGACACCTCATGGCAAGCGGGCGGCCTGGCCCAGGCGCGTCCGCACCGCGCTCAGAGCGCTCTGTGCGCGCTCTGCCACGCTTCGGAACAGAGCAGGTGCGCGCGGCCTTCGCTCCGGGCCTGCGCCGAACCTGAGGCCACGCGCTCCAGCGCGCCAGAGGCTCGGCCCTGCCGCTGCGGGACCGGGCGAGGGCGGGGCGGGGCCTCGTCCGCGAGCGCGAGCTCTCCACCCTGGGTGGAGATGCGGATCGCGCCCTCCTCGGCCTGCTCCTCGGCGAGCTGGATGGCGCCGGCCTCCGCCCCCGCCAGCCGGGATCGCACCACCCGCAGGGCTGCGTCCACGATCTCCGCGCCAGAGCTCTGCCAGGACATCTGCTCCTTCATCTTCAACAGCGCCGCGACCGCCGCGAGCGTCCCGACGACGCCGAGGCCGTAGCTCACCTGCTTCTGCAGCTCGGGGCTCCTGTCCTCGGCGAGCGCGATCAGCGCCGTCTCCGCCTCCGCGTCGCCCGCCTGGCAGACCCGACCGAGCAGATGCGCGCCGGCGGTCTGGGCGGCCCCGTGAGGCTGCGCCACCAGCAGGGTCTCCCAGAGGGCCGGAGGGGTTCTCAGGAGCGCCCCGATCTCGAGGGCGCGCTGAACGCCGCGCGCGATCGCCACCGGACCTGTGCGACCCGCGCGAAGCACGATCGCCAGCTTGCCATGTGCCAGGCTCAGGGAGGCGACGAGATCATCACTCATCCCCCGGAGGAGCTCGGCGCGCGCCGCAGGCTCCAACAGAGCCAGCGCCGGCCTCTGGATGGCGGCAACCCGGACGTCGCTCGTCCTGGCGAGCCCCCGGGCCACCAGCAGGAACACGCCGAGAATTCCAGCGAGAGCCAGCAGCGCGTCCGCCATGGTCTCCGCGTATTCACGTCCGTCCGGCCCTGCCAGCGTGCTCGACCGTACCCGTCGCGGCTCAAGGCGCCGCGCCCCCTGGACTTGCGCGCGAGCCTGTTCTATCCTCGCCCATCTCCCGCCCTGGAAGGACGATGGCCCGAGACGCCCTGCACGCTCCCCCGCTCCCCGTCGAGCGCGCCGAGTCCGCGTTCAGCGACTACAAGCCCGCGCTGAGCCCGGCTGCCGCGATCGCTGAGGCCAACCGCTGCCTGTTCTGCGCCGACGCGCCCTGTATACGCGCCTGCCCCACGAGCATCGACATCCCGCAGTTCATCCGCAAGATCTCGACGGGGAACCTGCGTGGATCGGCGGGGACCATCTTCGCGTCCAACATCCTGGGCGCGAGCTGCGCCCGGGTCTGCCCGGTGGAGGAGCTCTGCGAGGGCGACTGCGTGTACAACGCGACCGGTCAGCCGCCCATCGCGATCGGGCGCCTGCAGCGCCACGCGACGGAGGCGGCCATCGCGGCGGGCTACAGCTACTTCGAGGCGGGCCCGGACAGCGGACGCTCCATCGGCCTCGTGGGCGGCGGACCGGCCAGCCTGGCCGCGGCCCACGAGCTGCGCCGCATGGGCCACGGGGTGACGATCTACGAGCGCGCCGAGCGGCTGGGCGGGCTCAACCTGACGGGCGTGGCGCCCTACAAGATGCGCGCCGACCGCGCAGCCGACGAGGTGGACTGGATCCTCTCCATCGGCGGGATCGAGGTGCAGCTGGGGGTGGAGGTCGGCGCCCACCTCCCCTGGGAGGAGCTGGAGCGCCGGCACGACGCCCTCTTCCTGGGCGTGGGCCTGGGGGCGGACCGGCTGCTGAGCGTGCCGGGCGCGCAGCTGAGCGGCGTGGAGGGCGCCGTCCACTTCATCGAGCGCATGAAGCTGGGCAAGGTCGACCTGCGTCACGTCCACCACGCCGTGGTGGTGGGCGGCGGGAACACGGCCATCGACTGCGTGCGCGAGCTGCTGGGCCTCGGCGTCCAGAGCGTCACGATGCTCTATCGGCGCGACGAGACGAGCATGTCCGGCTACGCCCACGAGTGGAGCGCGGCGAAGAAGGAGGGGGCCCGCGCCATCTGGGGAGCCCTGCCCGTGGCCTTCGAGGGCGACTTCCGGCTGGAGGGCGTGCGCGCCACCTACCTGCACGTGGACGGCCAGCCGGTGGCGGGCTCTGAGTTCGTGATCCCGGCGGAGGTGGCGCTGCTGGCCATCGGGCAGAGCCGGCTCGGCGCGCTGGTGGCCGGGCTCGCGGGCGTGACCGTGGACGGCGGGCGGGTGGTCGTGGACGCGGACGGCTTCACCGGGCGCCCCGGGCTGTGGGCCGGCGGCGACTGCGCCAACGGCGGCAAGGAGGTGGTCAACGCCGCGGCGGAGGGCAAGCGCGCCGCGAGGGCCATCGACGCCTGGCTGAAGGAGAAGAAGGAGGTTGCTGGTGCCTGATCTCTCGACGAACTGCGCGGGCATCCGCTCGCCCAACCCCTTCTGGCTGGCCTCGGCCCCGCCCACCAACTCGGGCGAGCAGATCATGCGCGCCTTCGACGCCGGCTGGGGCGGCGCGGTCTGGAAGACGCTCGGTCAGCCCATCCAGAACGTGTCCAGCCGCTTCGGCGGCGTGCGGCACCGCGGCGTGGCCCCCATCGGCTTCAACAACATCGAGCTCATCACCGACCGGCCGCTGGAGACCAACTTCCGCGAGATCGCCGAGGTCAAGCGCCGCTACCCCAACCACGCGGTGATCGTGAGCCTGATGGTGGAGACGCGCGAAGAGTGGCGGGAGATCATCGCCCGCTCCATCGACGCGGGCGCCGACGGGCTCGAGCTCAACTTCGGCTGCCCCCACGGCATGTGCGAGCGCGGCATGGGCTCGGCGGTGGGCCAGGACCCGAAGGCCAACGAGATCATCACCTCCTGGGCCTGCGAGTTCAGCACGGTGCCGGTGCTGGTCAAGCTCACGCCCAACGTGGACGACATCGTGCCCCACGGGCTCGCCGCCCAGCGCGGCGGGGCCCACGGGGTGAGCCTGATCAACACGATCAAGAGCATCATCGGCGTGGACATCGACCGCTACGTGCTCGAGCCGCGCGTGGGCGGGCTCAGCACCAACGGCGGCTACTGCGGCCCGGCGGTCAAGCCCATCGCGCTGCACATGACGGCGGCCCTGGCCCGCGATCCTGAGTTCCGCGTCCCCATCTCCGGCATCGGCGGCATCTCCGACTGGCGCGACGCCGTGGAGTTCCTGCTGCTGGGCGCGAGCTCGGTGCAGGTCTGCACGGCGGTCATGCTCTACGGCTACCGCATCGTCGAAGACATGATCGAGGGGCTCACCGAGTACATGCGCACCCACGGCTTCGAGACGCTCGACCCGATGATCGGCCGGGCCATCCCCAGCTTCTCGGAGTGGGGCGACCTCGACCTCAACTACGAGACCGTGGCCCGCATCGATCCGACGAAGTGCATCGGCTGCAACCGCTGCCAGGTGGCCTGCATGGACGGCGCCCACCAGTGCATCCACCCCAACCCGAGCGGGGGGCTGGTGCCCTTCGTGGACGAGTCGGAGTGCGTGGGCTGCAACCTCTGCCAGATCGTCTGCCCGGTGCCCGAGTGCATCGAGATGGTGCCGGTGGACAACGGCTACAGCCCCGCGACCTGGAACGAGCACGTCAGCGAGGGTCGGTCGCTGCGCCCCAAGAAGGGCGTTCACTAGCTCATTTAGTATTCACCTCCGCTCCCGAGGCCCGGCATGCTCCACCTCACCCTGCTCTCGCTCTCGCTCGCCCTCGCCGAGGACGCGCCCCCTCCCGCCGAAGAGGCGAAGCCCGCGGAGGAGGCGAAGCCCGAGAAGCAGTGGCGCTGGGCCGCGCTGCCCATCGCCAACGTCTCCAGCACCTACGGCATCGGCTACGGCGCCTACGGCAACATCGTCAACAACGGCAAGGGCGACCTGGGCGGCGACCCCTACCGGGCGAAGATCGCGGCGCAGCTCTACTTCACGACGGGCAGCTACTACGACCACTTCGTGAAGATGGACTTCCCCGGCCTCCTGGGCAGCCGCTTCTGCTGGGACCTCCAGGCGGGGATCACGGGCTGGCCCACGGCGAGCTGGTACGGGACGGGCAACGACGGGCTGCGCATCCCCATCGACGAGGGCTGCAACCCCGATGAGGCGGGCTCGGCCGAGCCCGGCCCTCAGGGCGTCGTGCCCTGCTTCTACAACTACGGCCAGAAGGCCAGCGTGAAGATCATCACGAACCTGCGCCGCGAGATCAAGGGTCCGTGGTCGGCCTTCGTGAACTACTACTTCCGCAGCTACACGCTGGACCTGTACCCGGGCAGCCTGGTGGAGACCGTGCAGCCGGTGGGATCCGAGGGCGGGCTCTACACCCGGCTCGGGATCGGCGCGATGTACGACACGCGCAACCAGGAGCCGAGCCCCACGGCGGGGACCTTCGCCGAGGCCAGCGTGCGCGCTGGCGTGAACCTCTCCGACCCCTCGCAGCGCGTCGTCGCCGTGAACCTGACCGACAAGCGCTGGGTGGGCTTCGGCAAGCGTGACCGCATCGTGCTGGCCAGCCGCGAGATCGTGGACCTGAAGTTCGGCGAGGAGCCCTTCTTCATGAGCCAGACCATCGGCGGCTCCGAGGACCTCAGCATCGGCACCAGCGTCCTGATGCGCGGCTTCTCCTATGGGCGCTTCTCCGGGGACGGCGCCGTGTTCTGGACGCCCGAGCTGCGCTGGCACTACGCCAGCATCCCCATCGGCTCCGCCACGCTGGACCTCATGACCGGCCCCTACTTCGACGTGGGCCGCGTCTGGCTGTGGGACCCGGAGAGCGAGGGCCTGGAGCCCGACGAGCCGCTGCACCTCCACTACGCCTACGGCCTCGGCAACCGCATCATCTTCAACGAAGATCTTGTCGTTCGCCTGGATCTGGGCTTTGGTAGAGATGAGTACGTGGACGAGAACGGCGAGCCCTACGCCGAGAACAACTTCGGCCTGTTCCTGGTCTTCGATCACCCCTACTGAGGTCGGATGCTGCTGCTGGTGCTCCTCTGCTGTCGGCGCGACAAGGACGAGCAGGAGAGCACCGACACCTGGGGCGACAGCGCGAGCAGCTGGGAGACGGACTGGGAGGAGCCCGCCTGCGACGCCTCTGGCGCGACGGTAGTCACCTGGACGTCTGATCAGGGTGAGACCACCGCCGCCCGCGCGGCCGACCCCGACGACGACACCCACACCTGGAGCGTGGTGACGCTCTCCGAGCCGGGCGCGCTGGCGGCGAGCCACGACGGGACGCTGCTGCGCTCAGACGACGGCGGCTGCACCTGGAGCGCGCTGGCCCTGCCCGACGGCCAGAACCGCCACCTGCTGGCCGCGGACACGCTGGTCTACGCCTGGTCGCCCACGCTGGAGACGATCTACCGGATCGAGGGCGAGACCGTCCTGGAGCTGGCGAGCCCCGACCCCGAGCTCGTGGGCCTGGGCGCGGACCCGGCCGATCCGCTGCACCTGCGCGCCGGCAACGCGAGCTGCGACCTCTACGACTCCACGGACGGCGGGGAGACCTGGACGCTGCACGAGGCGGCGCCGAGCCGCGAGCTCAACACGACCTTCGTCGCCTTCGACCCCGACGACCTGGACCACGTCGTCTGCACGTTGACCGGCGACGGCGCCTTCGCCAGCTTCGACGGGGGCGGGCGCTGGGACCGGGCCCGCGGCTTCCAGACCGAGGAGGCCGTCAACATGTTCTCCGCGATCATCGCTCCCGGTGACCGGGACGTCGTCTGGGCGGAGGGCCTGCGCGTGGAGGACACGCGGCGCATGATCTGGCGCTCGGACGACGGCGGGATCACCTGGTTCCTGGGCGTGGAGGACGGGGGCGAGGTCAACCTGGACAGCTCGCCCCCGCTCGCGGTCCACCCCGCGGCGCCCAACGTGGTGGCCTTCTCCGGCGGCGGGCGCTTCTACACCTACGACGCGCGCGACGACGCGCTCAGCGCCGAGACCCCCACGCCCGGCCTCGAGGTCAAGGCCATCGCCGCCTCGCCCGCCGCCCCCGGCGTCTGGTACCTGGGCCTCGACGGGCGCAGCGACGGGCCCTGAGGGGGCGGCGCGGATAGAGAGCCTGCCTGCTCAGGAGCTCTCATGACCCTCTCCCTGCCCGAGCGTGTCGCCGAGCGCGCGCTGCGCGGCGTAGACGACGCCGTCGCCCGCCTCTCCAGATACCTGACCATCCCCGCCATCTCCTGCGATCCCGCCCACCACGCCGACGTGGCCAGGCTCGCCGAGCGGGTGCGGGCGGACCTCGAGGCCCTGGGCTTCGAGGACTGCCGGCTGCTCACGCTGGAGGGCGCGCTGCCGGCGGTGGCGGCGCGGTGGACGAAGGCGGGCAAAGACGCGCCCACGGTGCTGATCTACGGGCACCTGGACCTGCAGCCGGTCAAGGGCGAGGTCTGGCGCACGGACCCGCACACGGCGACCCGCGTGGGGGATCGCCTGTACGCCCGCGGGGCGGCGGACGACATGGGCGGCTGGGTCAGCCACCTGGCGGCCCTGGAGGCCTGGCTGGCCGAGGCCGGCGGCCCGCCCTGCAACATCCAGCTCCTCATCGAGGGCGAGGAGGAGATCGGCTCGCCCAACCTCGCCCGCTACATGAACGCATATCCCGACGTGTTCACCGCGGACGTGATGGTGCTCACCGACTGCGAGAACCCCAGCACGGAGATCCCGGGGCTCACGGTCTCGCTGCGCGGGCTCATGGAGATCGAGCTGGTGACCGAGGCGCTGGACGCCGACGGCCACTCCGGGCTGTGGGGCGGCATGGTGCCGGACGTGAACCTGGCGCTGTGCCAGCTCGTCGCGCGCCTGGTGGATGAGGACGGTCGGCTCAAGGTGGGGCGCCTGGACACCGACCCCGCCCGCCGCGCCGAGGCCTGGACGGTGCCCCTGGGCGAGGAGGTCATCCGCAAGGGCGCGCACCTGCTGGACGACGTGCAGCCCCTCCCCGACCGCGGCGTCCCCGCGGCCGAGTGGCTGTGGTGGCAGCCCGCCGTGACCGTGGTCGCCACCACGCTGCCCGATCTGGCGCACAAGAAGAACGCGCTCCGCCAGAAGGCCAGCGCCATCCTCTCCGTGCGCATCGCCCCCGGGCAGTCGCGGGCGGCGCTTTATGCTGCGTTGCAGCAAGAGCTCCTCCGCGATCCGCCGGGCGGGGTGCGGGTGACGGTGCGGGAGAAGGGCTGGAGCGGCGACCCCTGGCTGTACACGCCGAAGGGTCCGGCGTTTGAGGCCGCAGATCGCGCCTACCGCCGGGCCTGGGGCTCGCCGCTCGTGCGCGTGGGCATCGGCGGCTCCATCCCCTTCGTCGCCCTCTTCGCCGAGCGCTTCAGCGACCTGCCGCTGATCCTGAACGGCGTGATGGACCCCGAGACCACCGCGCACGGGCCCAACGAGTCCCTGCACCTCGGCGTCTTCCAGAAGGCGATCCTGGCCAACGTGTGGCTGTACGAGGAGCTGGCGCGGGCGCTCTGAGCGCGCGCGGGCTCAGCGCTCCATCAGGAGATCGCCCACCGCCTGAAGCGCCGTGAGATCGTGCACCTGGCTCTCCAGCCGGGGCACGCGCCAGATCTGCTGGCCTTGCTCGAGCTTGCCCGTGATGATCGCGATCTGCTGCTCCTCCAGCGCGGAGAGCTCGCGCAGGCGGCGGTGGGCCGCGCCCAGGCGAGCCAGCAGGCGCTGGGCGGTGTGCGGGGCGAGGTCGGCGCCCAGCGCGCGGGCCGGCTCGCCCAGGATGGCGTCGGGGTCCAGCGGCACGCTGCTGGTGGGGTGGACCTGGTTCACGATCACGCCCACGCCGGGCAGGCGACGCTTCTTGAACTCATCGAGGAAGAAGGCGGCGACCTCGACGGAGGGCTCGTTCGGCGCGCAGACCACCGCGAAGCTGGTCTCCGACGCGTGGAAGAGCTGCAGCACCGCCTCGTGGCGTTCGCGGAAGCCGTCGTAGAGATCCCGGAAGTGGTGGAAGAACTCGGAGATGTCGCCGAGGAATTCCTTCCCGAAGATGTGGCTGAGCAGCCGGAAGACCACCGCCGAGGTGCCGAAGAGCAGCTTGCCGAAGACCTTGCGCTCGTCGTAGGGCTCCAGGAACCACTTCATGATGCGCTTGTCCAGGAAGCGGGCCAGGCGGCCGGGCGCCTCCAGGAAGTCCAGCGCGTTCTTCACGGGCGGGGTGTCCAGGACCACCAGATCGTAGCGCTTGCTGGCGACGACGTCGTACAGCTTCTCGGTCGCCATGTACTCCTGGCTGCCCGCGATGCTGTCGGCGATGTTGCGGTAGACGTTGTTCTCCAGGATCTTCTTGCGCCGCTCCGGGTCGCGGGCGATGCGGGCGATGAGCGCGTCGAAGGCGTGCCGGCTGTCCAGCATCATGGCCCACAGCTCGCCCTGGCCCTCGAGCGGGATGCGCACCTCGTCGTTGCCGAAGCGGTTGAGCCCCAGCGAGTTCGCCAGGCGCCGCGCCGGGTCGATGGTGAGCACCAGCGTCTTGCGCCCGCGCCGCGCCGCCGCCAGCGCCAGGCTGGCCGCCACCGTCGTCTTGCCCACGCCGCCGCTGCCCACGCAGATGAGCAGGCGCTGACCCATCACCAGCTCGTGCAGCGTGCTCATCGGCTGCGCTCCGCGATCTCGGCGCGGGCGAGCGCGCTGGCGAGCTGCTGCACCACCCGCTCCGGCCCACCCTCGAAGCCGCCCAGCGTGCCGAGGCGCGGGAAGGGCAGCACGGAGACGCCGATCTCCGCGCCGAGGCGGCTCATGGCCTCCGACGTGTCCTGCTCCAGCCCCGCCTCCCACTTGCCCGCCACCAGCAGCTCGTGGGCCTCGGGCGAGGGCAGGTGGGCGTCGGTCAGCCGGGAGAGCAGCGCGCGCTCGTCCTGGTTCAGGCTCGGCGCGGCGGCCCGGTTCAGCACCACCGCCGGGATGTTCAGGCGCGGGACCTCACCGCGGATGGCGTTGTAGGTCTCCACGGTCTCGTTGACCACCATCTCCTCGGGCAGCGCCACCAGCACCAGCGCCGTGTCCCGCCGCGCGAAGAGCGAGAGCACCTCCTCGGCGCGCTTGCGGATGGGCCCCGCGCTCATCAGGCGTAGCGCGAGGTTCGGCACCCGCAGCATCCCGAGCGCGTGTCCGCTGGCCGGCATGTCCACGATCACCAGGTCCCAGCTCTCGGCGAGGCTGGCGATCTTGGACAGGATCACGACCTCCCGGCTGCCCGGCGTGGCGTCCAGGAAGATCTGGACCACCGGGTTCGACAGGATGAGCTTGACCACGCGCTGGCCGGGGACCGTGCGCTCCAGCCACTCCTCCAGCGCGGCGTGCCACTCCAGGTTGCAGACGGCCAGGTTCCGGCCCACCCACTGCGGCTGCCAGGTCGGCACCACCCCGAAGACCGGCGTGAGCGAGGGCTTCTGGATGTCGATCTCGCAGATGAGCGTCTTCTTCCCGCGCTCTGCCGCCAGGCGCCCGATGGCGCTGGCCAGCGTGGTCTTCCCCGTCCCACCCTTGCCGGTGATGAAGAGGAGACGCTGCGAGAGGAGCTGTTCTGTGGCCACCGGCTACCAGCGGATGAGGTTCGCGCCCCAGGTCAGACCCGCGCCGAAGGCGGCCAGCACGAGCAGGTCGCCCGACTTGAGCTTCCCCTCCTGGATGGCCTCGTGCAGCGCGATGGGGATCGACGCCGCCGTGGTGTTTCCGTAGCGCTGGATGTTGTTGTACACCTTGTCTGCGGGCAGCTTCATCAGGCGCGCGACCATCTCGTTGATTCGCAGGTTTGCCTGATGCGGGACGAGCAGGTCGATGTCGCCGGGCGCGTAGCCGTGCGCGTTCAGCACCTCGAGGATGACCTCGGGCAGGCGCTGGACGGCCTGCTTGAAGACCGTCTGGCCGTCCATCTTGGGGAAGTGACGCCCCTCGTCGAACATCTCCATGGTGAAGCGCGGGTTCATTCGGCTGGCCGGCGCCTCGACCATGAGGATCTCGGCGAAGCGCCCGTCGGCGTGCAGCCGGCTCTCCAGGATGCGGTGCTCGTCCTCGCTGGGGCCCACGATGGCCACGCCCGCGCCGTCGCCGAAGAGCACGCTCACGTCGCGCCCGCGGGTGCTGATGTCCAGGCCGGAGCTGTGGATCTCCGCGCCCACCACCATCACGTACTTCATGGCGCCGGTGCGGATGAAGTTGTCGGCGATGGAGAGCCCGTAGACGAAGCCCGTGCACTGGTTGCGGATGTCCAGCGCCGCCACGCCCGGCAGCCCGAGCCGCTCCTGGAGCAGGCAGGCCGAGCCCGGGAAGTTGAGATCCGGGCTCAGGGTGGCGAAGATGATCATACCAATGTCGCTGGCCTGCAGCCCGGCCTCGTCCAGCGCCTGCTTCGCCGCGATCTCCGCCAGATCCGTGGCGCCGACGTTGCCCTCGACCCAGCGCCGCTCGCGGATGCCCGTGCGCTGCACGATCCACTCGTCGCTGGTCTCCATCCACTGGGTCAGGTCCTGGTTCGTCACGACCCGCTCAGGGACGTGGTGACCCATCCCCAGGATTCGGCTGCCTCGCATGGCTCCTCCGTTCGGTCTCGGCCCGCTCGATCAGATGTCCAGGTTCCGTACGTTCAGCGCGTTCTCCTGGATGAAGTCGCGGCGGGGGTCCACCGCGTCGCCCATGAGCACGTTGAAGATGGCGTCCGCTTGCGCGGCGCTCTCCACCCGCACTTGAATGAGCGCGCGGCGAGCGGGGTCCATCGTCGTCTCCCAGAGCTGCTCCGGGTTCATCTCGCCCAGACCTTTGTAGCGCTGGATCTCGTAGCCCTTGCGCGCCCCGGCCAGCACCGTCTGGAGCAGGATCCGCCAGGAGGGCAGCCGCTCGTCGTCGATGGTGGCGGGCAGGGCCAGGCGCTCGCTCAGGTCATCGACCAGGCGCCACAGCGCGTCGCTCTCCGGCCGACCCGCCGAGCCCTCCAGCACGCTCAGCCGCTCCTCGCTGTTGCGCAGCGAGGTCACGAAGACGCGCGAGCGGCCCAGCTCCTCGTCCGGCACCAGCGTGATGTCGGAGAGGTGGAGCCCCGGCGCCGTCTGCTCCAGCGTGGCCCGCAGCGCGTCGATGGCGGCCCCGGCGGCCTCCGCGTCGGCCAGATCCACCCGGTGCCCGCCCGAGGCGAACCAGGCGTCCAGCACGTCCGGCACCACCCGCCGCGACAGGCGGTCCAGGCTGGAGACGTAGCGGCGGATGCGCTCCACCGTCGTGAACAGGGCGTCCCCGTCCAGGATCTCGCCGCGGGCCGTCCGCACCGTGAGCGCGCGCACCCCCTGGCGGAGCAGGAACTCCTCCAGCACGCCGTCGTCCTTCAGGTACTGCTCGAAGCGCCCGCGCTTCACCTTGTAGAGCGGCGGCTGGGCGATGTAGAGGTGCCCGCCCGTGATCAGGGACTGCATCTGCCGGTAGAAGAAGGTCAGCAGCAGCGTGCGGATGTGGCTGCCGTCCACGTCGGCGTCGGTCATGATGATGACGCGGCCGTAGCGCAGGCGGGCCAGGTCGAACTCCGGCCCCACCCCGGTGCCCAGCGCCGAGATGATGGTCAGGATCTCCTGGTTGGCCAGCATCTTGTCCAGCGTGGCCTTCTCCACGTTCAGGATCTTGCCGCGCAGCGGCAGGATGGCCTGGTACTTGCGGTCGCGGCCCTGCTTGGCCGAGCCGCCGGCGCTGTCGCCCTCCACCAGGTAGAGCTCGCAGCGCGAGGGCTCCCGCTCCTGGCAGTCGGCCAGCTTGCCCGGCAGATCCCCACCCTCGAGCGCGTTCTTGCGCCGGGCGAGCTCGCGGGCCTTGCGCGCCGCCTCGCGGGCCCGGCTGGCCTGGATGGCCTTGCTCACGATGGAGCGCGAGACCTGCGGGTTCTCGTCGAGGAAGATGGCGAGCTGCTCGGCCACGATGCTCTCGACCAGGCCCTTGACGTCCGAGTTGCCCAGCTTGGTCTTGGTCTGGCCCTCGAACTGCGGCTCGACGATGCGCACGCTCAGCACGCAGGTCAGCCCCTCGCGCGCGTCGTCGCCGCCGATGCTCTCGCCCTTCTGGGCTTTGAGGATGTTGTGGGCGTAGGCGTAGTTGTTCAGCGTGCGCGTCAGCGCCGCCTTCAACCCCGAGACGTGGGTGCCGCCCTCGACCGTGTTGATGTTGTTGGCGAAGCTGAAGATCGTCTCGTTGTAGGACGGGGTCCACTGGAGCGCGAGCTCCGCCTCCAGCCCCTCCTTGCCGCCCGAGATGTAGATCGGCTCCGCGTGCAGCGGGTTCTTCGACTGCGTGAGGTGCAGCACGAAGCTCTTGATCCCGCCCTCGTAGCGGAACTCGCCCACGCGGTCGTTGCGCCGGTCCTCGATGCGGACCATCACGCCCGGGTTCAGGAAGGCGAGCTCCTGCAGGCGCCCGGCCAGCACCTCATAGGAGAACTCGGTGGTCTCCGTGAAGATCTCGGCGTCGGGGAAGAAGTGGACCCGCGTGCCCCGCTTCTCGGTGGGCCCGGCGTCCCGCATGTCGGCCACCGGGGTCCCGCGGGCGTAGCGCTGCACGTAGTGTCGCCCGCTCCGCCACACGTCCAGCACCAGCCACTCGGCCAGCGCGTTGACGCAGGAGACGCCGACCCCGTGCAGCCCGCCCGAGACCTTGTAGGACTTCTTGTCGAACTTCCCGCCCGCGTGCAGGGTGGTCAGCGCCACCTCCGCCGCCGGCCGCCCCTCCGTCGGGTGGATGTCCACGGGGATGCCGCGGCCGTTGTCCTCACACGAGCAGGACCCATCCTCGTGCAGGATGATGTCGATGCGCGTGCAGTGCCCCGCCAGCGCCTCGTCGATCGAGTTGTCCACCAGCTCATAGACGAGGTGGTGCAGGCCGCTCGGCCCGGTGGAGCCGATGTACATCGCCGGGCGCTTGCGGACGGCTTCGAGGCCCTCCAGCACCGTGATGCTTGAGGCGTCGTAGACCTCGGTCACAGGGCCTCGGTTGTCCATCCACACCCTCTCAGATCAGCCCCGGTAACACACCCGCGCGATCCCGTCCATCCGCACGGAGATCCCTCGAATCCGAGGCGCGCGGCCGACTCCTCGGGCCAACCGTGATCCTGTTCAGGGATCCTCCGCCACCACCCGCTCCGGGCTCACGAGCAGGGCCCGCGCCTGCCCCGCCGGAAGCTCTCCGAGGTAGGTCCGCTCGGTCGTCGTCACCCAGATCTGGTTGTCGAGGCCGAGCAGGTGCTGGACCAGGCGCTCCCGCCGCCCGCGGTCGAGCTCGCTGGTCAGGTCATCGAGCAGAAAGAGCGGCGTCTGACCGCGTCTCCGGGCCGCCTCCAGCTCCCCCAGCTTCAGGGCCAGCGCCAGCGTGCGCGCCTGCCCCTGGCTGGCGAAGCGCCGCGCCGATCGCCCGTTCACGCGGATCTCCAGGTCGTGGCGGTGCGGGCCCACCAGCGCGCTCCCCGTGCGCAGCTCGTCCGGGCGCGCGCGCGCCAGCGCCTCCCGCAGCCGCGCCTCCGCGCCCTCGGGCCCCCCCTCCTCGCCGCCCTCGCTGCGGATCTCCAGCCCCACGCGGTCCCCGCCGGAGATCAGCTCGACGGCCTCCTGAAACGGGCCCAGCAGCTCGGCCACCAGCTCCCAGCGCCGCGCCATCACCTGCCCGCCCAGGGTGGCCAGGCGATCGTCCCAGACGTCGAGCTCTCCCGCCGGCGCCCGGCCCGAGCGCAGCAGCGCGCCCTTCTGCGCCACCACCCTCCGGTAGTCGCGCACCAGGTCCAGGTAGGCCGGGCGCGCCGTGAACACCGCCCGGTCCAGCAGGTGGCGCCGCCCCTCGGGCTCGCCCCGGATGACGCTCACCGTCTCCGGGCTGAAGAGGATGGCCGAGATCGTCTCGAACCAGGACCGCAGCCCCACCGGCCCGCCGTCCATCGTGAGCGCGCGCTCGCCCCCCGCCTGCCGCCAGGAGAGGGTCCGCTGGCCGTAGGGCCCGCTCACCCGCCCCTCGATCAGCGCCCCTGGCCGCCCCTCCCGCACCCAGCGCGCCGGCCGCGCGTCGCGGAAGCTGCGCAGCGTGGCGAGCACATAGACCGCCTCCAGCAGGTTGGTCTTCCCCGCGCCGTTGTCGCCGTAGAGCAGCACGAGGCGCGCGTCGGCGTCCAGGAGGGCCTCATCCCGGTTCCGCCAGTCCTGTACGCGGAGGGCGCGGAGGCGCAGCGCTCAGTCCAGGCGCATGGGCATGACGACGAAGAGGCAGTCGTCCCGGCCCGACAGGCGCACGATGCAGGGGTCCAGCACGTCGCCCATCTCCAGCGAGAGGCTCTCGCTGCTGGTGGGGCCCAGGAAGTCCTGGAAGTACTTGATGTTGAAGCCGGTGGTCATCGGCTCGCCCTCGAGGGTGGCCGCGACCTCCTCGCGCGCGTCGCCGAGGTCCATGTTGTCGGCGCTCAGCACGATCTCGTCGTCCTCGAAGCTGAAGCGCACGGAGTGGTTGCGATCCGTCGCCACCAGGCTCACGCGGCGCAGCGCGTCCACGAAGGCCGCCCGATCCACCACCACCCGACGCCGGTAGCGGTCGGGGAGCACCTGCTTGTAGTCGGGGAACTCGCCCTCCACGAGGCGGGCGTTGAGCACGAGGCCCTCGCTCACGAAGGTGGCCGAGCGGTCCGACATGGAGAGCTGCCAGGAGGCCTCCTTGTCCTCCACCAGCTTGCGCACCTCGCTGAGCGCCTTGCGCGGGAGCAGCACGCGGCGGGCGGTGGGGACCTCTCCCTCGAAGGCCGCCTCCGACCAGGACAGGCGGCTGCCGTCCGTGCTGATCATGCGCACCCGGTCCCCCGCCTGGCCGCCCACGCGCTCGAGGTGCGCGCCGTTGAGGCCGTAGCGGTTGTCGTCCGCCGAGATCGAGAACAGCGTCTCCTCGATGAGGCGGCCCAGGTCGCCCCCGCGGATCTTCATCACCCGCTTCTGGTCCGCGGTCGCCGTGGGCGGGAACTCCTCGGTCGGCAGCGTGTTCAGGTTGAACACGGCCTTCCCGCTGCGGATCTGCGCCCGGCTGCCTCCGGTCAGCGTCAGCGTGACCACCGGGTCCGGCAGGGCGCGGGCGATCTGGAAGAAGTACTGCGCGTCCACGCAGACCTCGTTCTCCGTGCGGATGACCGCCGGGTAGTCCGCCACCAGCGTCACCATCGTGTCCGTGGCGGTCATGCGGAGCCGGTCCCCCCGCGCGCTGAGCAGGACGTGGGCCAGCGCGAGGTTGGTGGTGCGTCGCTCGACGATGCCCTGCACGCGCTGCAGGCCGCGGATCAGGGTGTCACGATCGATGCTGATGTCCATGGAGCTACCCGGGTGTGGGGAGGGAGCCGAGGCGGAGAGGAGGCGACCTGGCCGTTTAGCACGCCGGCCGCTCGCGCGAAAGACGGCGCGCCGCTCCTTCCGAAAGAGACTGGTAGAAGAAGAATAGAATTATTGGATCCGCAGTCGTAGCCGTAGGCTGTTGATGCTGTGGAAAACATGAATAGCGTTGTTTAAAATCTTTCTATCTCCACATCCGGCCTGCGGAGTACCCTGCAGGTCTGCAGCGGAGCCGATCTGTGGAAAACTCGCCTGTGGAAGACTCCCCCACCTTTCCCCTGCAGGTCCACATGTCTTCCACAGGGAATGCCCACTTGCCCACAGAGTTTTCCACAGGCTGTGGATCACCGGATCATCCGCGTCCGAGCGAGCGTTCCAGCGTCTGGATGGCGTTTCGGAGATCCACGTCCTTGCTCAACAGGCTGCCGATCTTCTTGCAGGCGTGCTGCACCGTGGCGTGGTCGCGGTTGCCGAAGAGGCGCCCGATCTCGGGGAAGGAGAGCTCGGTGTGCTGGCGCACCAGGTACATCGCGACGTGGCGCGGGCGCACGAGCTGCTTGAGCCGGCGCTGGCCCTTCAGGTCGGAGACCTTCATGTTGTAGAAGCTGGCCACGCACTGGAGGATCGCCTCGGTGGACAGCGTGGTCGGCTCGTCCGCCAGCACCGCCCCCAGCGTGCGCCGCGCGAAGTCCACGCTCAGCGGCTCCCGGTGGAGTTGCGCCAGCGCCCGCAGGCGGTTCAGCACCCCCTCGAGCTCCCGCACGCTCCCGCGGACGCGCGTGCCGATGAAGCGGGCCAGGTCCGGCGGCACCATCAGCCCCAGCGCCTCGGCCTTCTGGTGGAGGATCGCCAGCAGCGTCTCCATGTCCGGGGGCTGGACGTCCGCCAGCATCCCGCCCTCGCAGCGGGTCCGCAGGCGGGGCTCGAACATCTTGATCTCGCGCGGCAGCACGTCGGCGGTGAACACGATCTGGCGCCCGCGCTCTTTCAGCCACTCGAAGGTGTGGAAGAGCTCCTCCTGCGTCCGGTCCTTCCCGCTCAGGAACTGCACGTCGTCCATCAGCAGGAAGTGAGGGTGCTTCCGGTACTTGTCGCGGAACTCCGGCATCCGGTGGAAGCGCAGCGCGTTGATCATCTCGTTGGTGAACTGCTCGGCCGTCACGTAGACGACGGTGCTCTCCGGGGAGAGCTGCCGCACCCGGTTGCCGATGGCGTACATCAGGTGCGTCTTGCCGAGCCCGGTGGACCCGTAGATGAAGAGCGGGTTGTAGGCCGGATCTCCGGGGGAGTCGCACACGGCCGAGGCCGCGGCGTGGGCGAACTGGTTGCTCGCGCCCACCACGAAGTTCTCGAAGGTCTTGTCCTGGGCCACCCCGGGGATGGACAGCGAGGGGGCGTCGTGAACGGGCTCCTCCGGCGCGCCCGGCGTGCCCTCCTCCCCCTCCTCGGGCTCCCCGCGGGCCACCTCGAAGTGGACGCGGACGGGCCTGCCCAGCGCGCCCTCCAGCTCAGCGCTCAGGATCTCCCCGTAATTGGCCTGGACCCAGTCCCGATAGTAGCGGTTCGGGACGATCAGGACGACGCCGTCCTTGCCGGACGCGGCGATCTGGATGGGCCGGATCCAGATGTCGTAGTTCTGGACGCCCAACTTCTCTTTGAATGTGCTCTGAAGTCGCGCCCAGACCTGTTCCATCGAGACCCCAGCACGGTGGAGCGCCGGACGACCTGCCGCCGATGATCGCCAGTCTCAGGAGGGTAACCGTCGGTCCCCCACGCCACAACGGCGAAGATGGTTCCGCGCAAGAGCGCGAGCGGTCCCGCGCCGTCAGCCCTTGACCGGAGGAGCCCCGCGAAATAGCGTAGCTGGTCCGATCCCCCGGGCACAGGTGTGTCCGGTTTTCGGGAGGTTCTCGTGAAGCGTACGTATCAGCCCAGCAGGATCAAGCGGAAGCGCAGCCACGGCTTCCGTGCCCGGATGGCCACGGCCGGTGGCCGCGCCGTTCTTCGTCGTCGTCGCGCCAAGGGTCGCAAGCGCCTGGTCCCCACCGTCCCCGACAAGCGGTACTGAGACGAAGGCCCAGGGCTTCCCGCGCGCGGTCCGACTTCGGAAGAGCTCGGATTTCCGTCGGATCCAGGAGCAGGGGCGCCGCGTCAGGCAGGCGCACCTGCTCGTCGTGTATCTGCCGGCCACGCAGGGGAGCAGCCGCTTCGGGCTCACCGTCAGCCGCAAGGTGGGGAACGCCGTGGTCCGCAACCGCGTGAAGCGATGGCTCCGCGAGGCCATCCGGAGGGAGCGAGCCAGCTCGAACGGCCGGTGGGACGTGGTGTTCATCGCCCATCCCTCGGCCGCCGATGCGGGCGCCGACGTCCTCCGCGCGCAGGTGCGGGCCGCCCTCGGGCGGGTGGACGGGCGCGCGCGATGAGCCTGCTCCGCGATCTCGCTGTCTGGACCATCCACGGGTATCAGCGCCTGATCTCGCGGAACCTGCCTCCCATGTGCCGGTTCACGCCCTCCTGCAGCCGCTACGCGGTCCAGGCCATTCAGGTCCACGGGGTCTTCCGTGGGGCCTGGCTGGCCATCCTGCGCATCGGCCGCTGTCACCCGTTGCACCCTGGCGGATACGACCCGGTCCCTGGCACCCTGCCGCCTCCCGGAGGATCCGGTGGATAGGAACCCGGAAGCTGATCGTCGGCTGATGTGGGCCCTCGTGCTCACGATGGCCGTCATGTACATCTGGTCGGCCTTCTTCGCGCCTCAACCGCAAGAGCAGGCGCCCGCGCAGGCCGCGCAGCAGGCGGCCCCGAGCGATCCCTCCGCGAGCGCGACGCCCGCGTCCCCCGCGAGCGCGCCGGGCGCCGAGGCGAGCGCAGACGGGCTCATCCCCGAGCGGACCTTCTCCGTCTCGGGGGACGGCTTCTCCGCGACCCTGGACTCCAAGGGCGGCGTGCTGCGGGCGGTGGGGCTGAACGCCTACACCACGGAGCCCTCGGTCACGCCCGTCTGGCGCTGGGCTTATGACCGGGTCACCGGCGCGGCCTCGGCGGGCTGGGAGCCCTACACCGGCGGCGGGGAGCCCTCGCAGCTGCTCGGCCCGCAGGGGGCCATCGCCGCCGCCGGCGTGGGCGTCTACGACGGGACGGTCGCCTTCAACCTCGACCGGGCCGGCAGGGACTGGGTGGCGACGCGGGCGCTCCCCAACGGGGTGGTCATCACCAAGACCTTCAAGCCCGGCCCGAGCCCCTACACGATGGACGTGCAGGTCACCTTCGAGAACCGCGGCGCGTCCGCGGTCACGGGGCTCTGGGTGGGCGTGCTGGGCGAGGCGCACAAGCTCGCCGACCGCTTCGACAACGTCATGCTCCCCGTGGGCATGACCGACGGGGACCTGGAGCACCTGGAGGACCCGACGGAGCTCCTCGGCGCCTCGCGGGTCGACCACGCGGGCCCCCTCTCCTGGTTCGGGTACGGCAACCGCTACTTCATCGCCGCGCTCGTCCCCCGCGACCCGGCCGCCGTGCGGCTGGTCTTCGACGACGGCGTCGATGGCCGCGTGGGCGCCTTCGCCCAGGATGACGCGGCCCTCGCCCCCGGGCAGGCGCGCACGCTCGCGTTCACGGCCTATGTCGGGCCCAAGGACCTGGATCTGCTGGAGCCCGTGGGCGGCGACCTGGTGGACTCCGTGGAGTTCGGCTTCTTCGGCTTCTTCTCGAAGGTGCTGCTCTTCATGCTGGAGCTCTTCCACCGCGCGGTCGGCAACTGGGGCCTCGCGGTCATGGTGCTGACCTTCACGGTCAAGCTCATCTTCTTCCCGCTCACCCAGAAGAGCCTGGTGAGCAGCCGCCGGATGCAGCAGATCCAGCCTCGCCTGAAGGCGCTGCAGGAGCAGTACAAAGACGATCCCATGAAGCAGCAGCAGGAGACGATGAAGCTCTTCCAGGAGAACAACGTCAACCCGCTGGGCGGCTGCCTGCCCATGCTGCTCCAGCTCCCCGTCTGGTTCGGCCTCTACAGCTGTCTGCTGTACGCCGTGCAGCTCTACAACTCCTCCTTCCTCTACCTGCGGGACCTCACGGCGGCGGACCCCTACGCGGTGCTCCCGACCATCGCCGGGGTGCTCTTCTATGTCCAGCAGGCCATGACCCCGATGACGGGCATGGATCCCGCCCAGCAGAAGATCATGAAGTTCATGCCCGTGATCTTCGCTGTCTTCCTTTACACCCTGCCCAGCGGGCTCGTGTTCTACATGGTGGTCAACGCCGTGCTGAGCATCGCCCAGACCTGGTTCCTGAACCGCACCATGCCGGCGCCCCCCGCGCCCGCGACCTGAAACCTCCCCACCGCGCTGGAGGATTACGATGAGCGAAGCTGCACAGACCGTCACCACTGAAGGCGTCCATGTCGCCGAGGCCATCTCCAAGGCCGCCGCCCAGCTCGGCGTGCCCGCGAACCACATCGAGTACAAGCTCGACCTGAGCCACTTCCGCTCCGCCACCGGGCGCGCCATCGGCGTGCACACCGTGCGCATCATCGCCTGGGCCAAGGACCCGGGCACGATGGTCGCCGCCGAGGCGGGCAAGGACTGGCTCGGCGCGCTGCTGGGCCACATGGGCATGAAGGGGGACGTGAGCGCCACCGTCTCCCGGACCGAGGAGAACACCTGCGATCTGCGGGTCATCTCCGAGGACGCCCGCTTCCTGGTCGGTCGCCAGGGCACCACGCTGCGCGCCATCCAGGAGCTCCTGGAGGCGGCGATGTCCGTGGCTCAGCCCGGCTGGCGCTGGCGGGTGGACGTGGACGGCGGCCAGCGGCGCGAGGAGCGTCGGGACGATCGCCGGGAAGGGGATCGCGACGATCGCCGGGACCGCGGCGACCGCTTCGCCGACCGCGGCGACCGTCGGGATCGCGGCGGCGACCGGGGCGGCGACCGGGGGGAGCGTCGGGACCGCGGGGATCGCGGCGACCGTCGGGATCGCGGCGGCGACCGGGGCGGGGATCGCGGCGGCGACCGGGGTGGCGATCGTCGCCGCACCGAGCAGGACGCCGACAAGCTCCGCCGCCTCGCCGTGCGCCTCGCCGAGGAGGTGCGCCGCACGGGAGAGCCCGCCGAGATCCACCGGGAGCTGAACTCCTTCGAGCGGCGCATCGTCCACATGGCGGTCTCCGAGATCGAGGGCGTCTACTCGGAGAGCGTCGGCGAGGGCCCGGTCAAGCAGGTGCGCATCATGCCGGCCTCGGGTGAGGGCGGTGGGGACGACGCCGAGCAGAGCTGAGGCTCCCGTGGACACCGTGGTCGCGCTGGCGACCCCCTGGGGTCACAGCGCCCTGGCCGTCCTGCGCCTGAGCGGGCCGGACGCGCTCGCGGTGGCCCGCGCCCTCTGCCCCGGAGGATCTCCCTGGCGCCCCCGCCGCCTCACGCTGCGGCGGGCGGTCCGGGAGGGGCGCGCGCTGGACGAGCTGATGGCGGTCTATCTGCCCGGCCCGCGCAGCTACACCGGCGAGGACGTCGTCGAGCTCTCCTGCCACGGAAACCCGCTCCTGGTCTCGCTGCTGCTGGACGCATGCGTAGCCCTCGGCGCCCGCCCCGCCCGCCCCGGCGAGTTCACCCGCCGCGCCGTGGAGCACGGGCGCATGGACCTGCTCCGCGCCGAGGCGGTGTCCGGGCTCATCGAGGCGCGCTCGGCGGAGGGGCTCGCGCTGGCCCGCGAGGGGCTGGACGGAGCGCTCACGGCGCTCACGGAGGATCTGAGGGAGCGCCTGCTCGATCTGGCGGCGGAGCTGGAGGCGCGCTTCGACGTCGCCGGGGAGGCGCTGGAGACCTGGAGCGACGAGGAGGTCGCCGCCCGGCTCCAGGAGCATGCGGCCGAGCTCTCCCGCGCGGCCGAGGGCTGGCGGGCGGGGCGGGCCCGGCTGGAGGGGGCGCGGATCGCCCTGCGCGGGCCGACCAACGCCGGGAAGTCGAGCCTGTTCAACCGCCTGGTGGGCCAGGAGCGCGCCCTGGTGAGCCCGCTGCCCGGCACCACCCGCGACGTCATCGAGCGCGCCGTGATCGTGGACGGGCTCGAGCTCTGCTTCCTGGACACGGCGGGCGAGCGCGAGACGGAGGACGCGCTGGAGGCCGCCGGGCAGGCCCTGGGGCGCGGCCTGGTGGCCGACGTCGATCTCAGCCTGGTGGTGGTCCCGCTGCACCAGCCACTGGCCCCGGAGGCGCGGGCGCTGCTGGCCCAGATCGACCCGGAGCGGCGCCTCGTGGTTGGGACCCACGCCGACCTCACGTTACGTGAGGATCTACCAGAGGTGGACCTTCGGGTCTCCAGCGTCACCGGAGAGGGGGTCGCCGCCCTGCTCGCCGCGCTGCGCGCCCGGGTGGGCCAGGCCCCCTCCGGCCAGCGCCTGATGGTCCTGAGCCAGCGCCAGCACGATCTCCTGCGCGCGGTGGCCGCCCACCTGCTGGAGGCCCGCGACGCGCTCCTGGGCGTGGCGGGGCCGGTGGTGGCCGCCGAGGAGCTGACCCTCGCGCTCTCCCGGCTCGGCGAGCTCCGCGGGGAGGACGTGCGCGAGGACGTGCTCGACCGGGTCTTCGCGCGCTTCTGCATCGGCAAGTGAGCGCGCGGCCGGCTATGGGGAGCCCATGCAGCTCTCCACCCTCTTCGTGATGGACCCCCTCGACCGCATCAACGTGGCCGGGGACTCGACCTACATGCTGATGCTGGAGGCCCGTCGGCGCGGCTGGCCGGTCTGGTACTGCACCCCTGGAGATCTCTACGCCGCCGACGGGCTCGCCTGGGGCGGCGTGCGCCCGGTGGAGGTGCGGCGCCCCTCCGACGGCCCCCCCTTCGAGCCCGGCCCGCTGGAGCACCGCCCGCTCAGCGCCTTCGACGTCGTGTGGATGCGCAAGGATCCACCCTTCGACATGGACTACATCTTCACGACCTACCTGCTGGATCTGGTCGGCCCGCGCACGCTGGCGCTGAACCGGCCGGCCAGCCTGCGCAACCGCAACGAGAAGATGTTCGCGCTGGCGCTGAGCCGCTTCGGGCCGCCCACCCTGGTGAGCCGCGACGTCTCGCGCCTGGTCGCCTGGGTGCGGGCGAGCGAGGAGCGCTCCGTCATCAAGCCCTGGGACGGCAACGGCGGGCGCGGCGTGCTGGTCACCCACGCGGAGGACGAGAACCTGCGCAGCATGGTGGAGACGCTGACCTCCGAGGGCCGCGCCTACATCATCGCCCAGCGCTACCTGCCCGCGATCAAGGACGGGGACAAGCGCATCATCCTGATCGACGGCGAGCCGCGCGGCTGGATGAACCGCGTCCCCCAGCGAGGCGACCACCGCGGCAACATGCACGCCGGGGCGAAGGTGGCGGCCTGCGAGCTCACGGCGCGCGATCAGGAGATCTGCGCCACCCTCGGCCCCATCCTGCGGGAGGAGGGGCTGCTCTTCGTGGGCATCGACGTCATCGGCGGGAACCTGACCGAGATCAACGTCACCAGCCCCACCGGCATCCAGGAGATCAATCGCCTGATGGGGACGCGCCTGGAGGTGGAGGTGACGGACGCCGTGCTGGCGCGCTTCAGCGCCGCGGCTGCGGCGGGCGGTACTGACCCTTCGGCTGCATGAAGCGCTCGGCCATCGCCCGCTTCTCAGCCTCGGTGACGTGCTCGGGGAAGAACTGGTACCAGGCGTCGCCGAAGACCCGGGGTTGGAACTTGCGCTGGTTGCGCACGGCGTCGGCCATCTCGGAGAGCGGCTTGCTGCTGGGGCAGGCCTTCTGGCCGTCCGCCAGGAGCTTGAGCGCGCGGTCCTTGTCCCCGCTCTCCAGCGCCATCCAGGCGTAGACCCCCCAGTAGAGGGCCTCCTTCTCGCCGCCCCCGCGGGCCTTGTCCAGCCGGCTCAGGGCCTCGGTCTTCTTGTCCTCGCGCCACTCGATGGCGGCGAGCTGCACCTGGGCCATCCAGTTGCGGCTCCAGGCCTTGGACAGGTGCTTCTTCGCCTCCTCGTAGTTGCCCTCCTGGTAGTCCAGCGCGCCGATCTGGGCGTGCAGCTGGCTCGCCACCAGGAACTGCCAGGGGGCCAGGGCGAAGCCCTCGGTCATGATGGCGCGGACCTTGCGCAGCGCCTGCTGCTGGGCCTCGCGCACCGCCTTCTCCGAGCGCGTGCGCTGGGCGAGGGCCGCCAGCTTCTCCGGCTTGAGCGCCTCGACCTCGGCCATCGCGCGGCGCATGATGGCCTCGAGCTGCTTGCCCGTGCGGCGGGCCAGCAGGAAATAGCTCACGAAGAGCGCGACGAAAGCCGGGAAGATCCCCGCGACCCAGGTGTTCCCGCCGAACCAGCCGAGCAGGAACCCGAGGGCGGCGAAGCCGATGGCGATGGCCAGGTTGTACATGCTGCGCCGATTAACCTCTCCGTCCGGGCGCGTCGTGGAGGAGCCTAGCGGCCGAGCGTAATCGCCAGCACGAGCAGCAGGGCTCCCCCCAGCAGGAAGGTGAGGGCGGCGGCGCCCAGCACGGCGATGATGGCCACGCGCTTGCCCTGGGAGAGCCCCGCCTCCGGGCGCTCGGCGCGGGGCAGGGCGGACTTCGGCGCGGCGGTCCGGGGCGCAGGCGTCTTCGGGGCGGGCGTCTTCGGGGCGGGCGTCTTGGAGGCCGAGCTCCGGGAGGGAGCGGGCTGCGGGCGACCGCGCGCGATCTCCAGCTGATCCGCCATGATCCCGGCCGTCCCCGGGCCTGTGGCGAGGGGCACCACCGGCGGGGGCGGCGGCGGGGCGTAGGCGACGACGTTGTCCAGGGCCCAGCGGCGCAGCGAGGGCCCCTCCAGCGCGTTCGCCCGCTCGCGGAGCTCCGCCTCCAGGGCGCGCGCGGTGGGGCGGGCCTCCGGCGCGTAGACCAGCGCGCGGACGATCGTGTCGACCAGCGGGGCCAGCCCGGGCTCGGAGAGCCTCCCGGCGAGGCGCCCGCGGATCTCGGCCACCCCCGCGGCGTGGCTGGCGGCGATGGGGGAGAGCGAGCGGATGTTCTCGCCGAGCAGCGCGCTGGCCAGCGAGGCCCCGAGGCCGTAGACGTCGCTGGAGGCCGTGTCCTGCCCCAGCAGGCGCTCCGGCGCCAGGAAGCCCGCCTGGTCGAAGGCCAGGTAGCCCGTCTGGGCCTCGCGCCCGCTGAAGCGCGCCCGCGCGAAGCCGAAGCCCACCAGCTTGACCTCGCCCGCCGGGGTGACGCGGATGTTGGACGGCGTGACGTTGCGGTGGACGAGGCCCAGGGGCTGCTCCGTCTGCGGGTCCCGCGCGTCGTGGGCCTCAGCCAGCGCGCTGGCGATCTCCGCGCCGATCTCCGCCACCACCCGCGGCGGCATCGGCCCCTTCGCCATCAGGGCGGCCAGGTCGCGGCCGTCCACGAACTCCATCACCACCACCCAGCGCCCGGCGACCTGCACGAGGTCGTCCACGGTCACGATGGAGCGGTGCTTCAGGAAGGCCAGCAGGCGCGCCTCGTCGCGGAGGCGCTGAGCCAGCTCGTTCTTGTCGGCCCCGGCCTGGTCCACCATCTTGATGGCGACGATCTTGGAGAATCCGGCCGCGCCCGACAGCCGCCCGCGGAAGAGCTTGCCGCCCTTGACCGGACCGAGCGCCTCGAAGAGCTCGCACAGCCGACCGTCGGCGGTGCTCGCGGTGTTGAAGGGCAGGCTCTCGCTCAAGCAGGCTCCCGAGGCCCGCCCAGCATAACTCAATCCTCGCGCGTGTTCGCCGTGATCTCCCCTCCCTGCAGAGACAGCGTCCCCTCCTGCCCGGCGACCGGGTCCGACCAGTCGTCCTCGAGGCTGAAGGTCCCGTCGAAGTGAGAGCCCGCCCGGGTGAGGACGCCGGTCCAGACCAGCTCGTGTGAGGTGCCGCCCTCGCCGAGCCAGCGCCCGTCGAAGCTGAGGGTGAAGGCGTCACAGTCGAGCTCGTCCGGGGTGTAGCTCGCCACGAAGGGCTGACCGTCGATGTCAAGGTCGAAATCTCCGCGTCCGGCGACCCAGGCCAGATCCCACTCCGACCAGCCCTCCACGAAGATGTCCTCCCAGGGGAAATTCCCGGCGTTCGAGCCGCTCGAGGTGGCGGCGGCGCCCTCGGCGTAGACGGCCCAGCCGCCGTCCAGGCGGCTGACCTCGGGGCAGGAGTCGTCGGCGCAGGCCAGGAGCCAGAGGAGCAGGGGGGACATCGGGACCTCCGATCTCCAAAGATAGCCTGCTTCGGGGCGACTCACATAAATGAGTATGAAGCAGTCCAGTTGCGCGCGTGGCACCTGGCTCCCGATTGACTCCTCTTGGGACCTGGTCTATACTCACTCCCCTGGATCGCGAAGAACGAGATCGAGAAATGAAATTTAAACCGTCATTTTCGAGAGGTTCTTCCCGCCGCGCCGCGCCGTGGCGGTGCCAGGTCCGCCGTGGTGGTGCGGCCCTCGAATTCGCGCTCTGCGCGCCGATCCTGCTGCTGGTGCTGGGCGGGATGGTGGAGTGGGGCTGGTACTTCTCCCAGCAGATCCTGGTGGAGGGCGCGGCCCGGGACGCCGCCCGCGCGGGCGCCACCGCGGACAAGGGCGCGGATCTCACCCAGATCGCCGAGCGCCGGGCGCGCTCCAGCCTGGACGGCGCCGGCTTCGACGGCGACGGCGCCAGCGTGAGCGTCAGCACCTGGAACGACGCGGAGCTGGGCGAGGAGGTCCTGGAGGTCCAGGTGAGCGTGGACCATCACCCCCTCGTCTCCCTGGTCCCCGTGCTCGGCGCGCACGAGGCGGAGGTGATCATGTACGTGGTGAACCCGTGAGCCGGGTGTCTGCGCTGTTCGGGCGCCTCCGCCGCGGGGCGGTGGCCGTGATCGTCGCCTTCTCCATGATCGTGATCCTGGGCTTCGGGGCGCTGGTCCTGGACATCGGCTACCTGCACGTCGTGGGCGCGCAGCTCCAGGCCTCCCTGGACGCCGCCGCGCTCGCCGCCGCCACGGGCATGGGCCAGGACGAGACCACCGCGCGGACGCGGGCCACCGCGCTCGCCGCCCTCAACACCGCCGGCGGGGAGACCGTCGATCTCGCCGGGGGGGACATCGACTTCGGCGTCTGGGACAGCGGCACCAGCACGTTCACCGAGACCACCTTCGCCAACGCCGACGTGGTGCGCGTCTCCTACGAGATCGACGACCTCTCCCCCTGGCTCTCGCGCGTGCTGGGGCAGGAGACGCTGCTGGTCGCCCGCAGCGCCGTCGCCGGGGCGGGCGAGGCCAACACCGCCGTCTGCGCCATCCTGGCCGACACCAACGCCGATCTCGGCGGAAACATGACGGTGGACAGCTGGGACTCGTCGGAGGGCACCTACGAGGAGACGGCGGGCTCCGAGGGCAACGTCTGCTCCAACGGGGACCTGAGCTGCGGGGGCTCGGCGGTGGTCATGGGGAGCATCTACGCCGGGCCGGACGGGACCCTCTCCGCGGGCTGCTCGGTCTCGGGCGAGGAGAGCCACCTGGAGGACGAGATCCCGCTGCCCTCGGTGAGCTGTGCCAGCGCCAAGGCCTCGAACAAGAACAGCACGGTCTCCAAGTACCTGAAGGGCTACAACTTCAAGGCGGTCTCCAAGGACAAGGTGACGTTGGCGGCGGGCACCTACTACTTCCACGACTTCGCGGTGAACGCGGGCGCCCAGATCACGGTGAGCCCCGACGTCACCATCTGCGTGGAGACCGGCACGGTCTCGCTCAACGGCGACAGCTTCATCAACACCTCGAAGCAGCCGTCGGCGCTCACGCTGCAGGTGGCCGACAACAGCAAGGTCACCCTGAACGGGACGTCCAGCTTCTACGGCTCGGTCATCGCGCCCTACTCCTCGGACGTCAAGCTGAACGGGACCTTCGACTTCTACGGCATCGTCATCGCCGACACGCTCCAGATCAACGGCAACCTCGAGCTGCACGCCGACGTGTCGTTGATGGAGGAGTACGAGGGCACCGTCTCTCGCGACCCGCCCAGGCTGGTGTTCTGAGGAGGCCCCATGCGCAGCACGCGACGCGGCGCCACCGCCCTGGAGTTCGGGCTCATCCTGCCCGCGCTCACCCTCTTCCTCGCCGCCATCGTCGATCTGGGCTGGTACTTCCACCAGCGCCTGGGCGTGGTCTGGGCCGCCTCCGAGGGCGCGCGGCGGGCCTCGGTCACCGCCCGGGACGACGACTGGCAGGGGGCCGGCGACGCGCGGGCCGAGGAGATCCTCGAGTCCATGCGCGTGGAGACCGAGACCGTCAGCATCACGGTCGAGCAGAGCGAGGACGGCAACGGCGAGGACCAGATCACCGTCACGGTCTCCGCGCCCTTCTCGCCGCTGATGGGCATCGGGCTGACGCCCGAGCTGCTGGAGGCCTCCGCCTCCGCCCGCTGGGAGGACCAGGGGGGCTGAGATAGCTCTCCCTCGTGGCCCGACCTCCACCCCCACCGGAAGCCCTGCTGCGCCTCGACCCGGCGCGCTGCACCGGCTGCCGCCTCTGCGAGCTGGCCTGCGTGGAGGACCACTACGGGCCGGTGCCCGATCACGACGTGGAGCACCCGCTGGTCTACGACCGCCGTCGCCTGGCCATCCGCCGCGCGGCGGGGAGCTGGCGCCTGGAGGTCTGCGACCACTGCGGGCCGCACCCCTGCGTGGGCACCTGCCCCCACCACGCGCTGCTGCTCTGGCCTGGCGGCGCCGTCACCCTGGTCGAGCCGCGCTGTACCGGCTGCGGGGCCTGCATCTCCGCTTGCGACCGCCGCGCCATCCGCCGGGTGAACGCGCTCTCCGTGGCCATCAAGTGCGACGGCTGCCAGGACCGCGAGGGCGCGCCCGCCTGCGTCCGCGCCTGCCCCGAGGACGCGCTCTGGATGGAGCCGTTACCGTAACGATCAGTGCCCGGCGGCCTCGTCCCCCCAGATCTCCTTCGTGCGCGCGTCCCGCCCGCAGCCCAGCCGGTAGCTGTAGTAGCGGGTCGGGTTGTTCTTGTAGAAGTCCTGGTGGTAGTCCTCAGCCAGCCAGAAGGTGCCCGGGGTCTCGATGCTGGTGGCGATGGGCTCCTCGAAGCGCGCGTCCATGGCCGCCTTCGACGCCTCGGCGACCGCGCGCTGGGCCTCGTCCAGCGGGAAGAGGGCCGAGCGGTACTGGTGGCCGCGGTCGCAGAACTGCCCGTCCACCTGGAAGGGATCGATGGTGCGCCAGAAGCGCTCCGTGAGCGCGGCGTAGGTCACCTTCGTCGGGTCGTAGATCACCCGCACCGCCTCGGCGTGACCCGTGCGGTGCGAGCTCACCTGTTCGTAGGTCGGCGCCTGCTCGGGCCCGCCCACGTAGCCGCTCTCCACCGAGATCACGCCCTCGACCTTCTCCAGATCGGACTCCGTGCACCAGAAGCAGCCGCCGGCGAAGATGGCCTGCTCCTGCCCCGGCCCCGGGGGCGCCACGGGCTTCGTGCCCTCCTCCTTCGGCGTGGCCGAGGCGATCTCGGTCGTGGGACCGTCCGCCGCCGGGGGGCGCGCGCAGGCCAGCAGCAGGGTGAGGAGCAGGGGGCGCATGGGGACTCCCAGAGTGCAGGCTCAGGTTATTTAAACGTATGCTGCTCCGTCTGCAGGTCAAAGGATTCAAGAACCTCGCCGATGTCGACGTGCGATTCGGTCCGCTGACGTGCTTTGTGGGCAGGAATGGCGTCGGCAAGTCCAACGTGATGGACGCCATCCACTTCCTCAGCCTGCTGGCGGAGCACCCGATCCAGGAGGCGGCGGGGCTGGTTCGACGCCCGGCCGAGGGCGTGTTCACGGCACGCGATCTTGTGCTCAACGGCACGGACGGTCAGGAGCTGATCTTCATCGCCGACATGCTCGTGCCCAGGTCCGTCGTGGACGACTTCGGCCGGCTCGGAGAGGCGACGACCACCCTGCTTCGCTACGAGGTGGGTCTGAGGTATGTCGAGCGCGACGCCCCGAGGCTCGAGCTCGTCCGCGAGGTCCTGACCCACCACCGAAAGGGAGAGGCTGCGGCCCGGATTGGCTTTCGATGCAGCGCTGAATTCCAAGACAGCGCCGTCTTTGGAGAGCGGAGAGGTGGCGCGTTCATCTCCACGGTCGATCCCCAGGCCGAAGAGCGCGTGCCGAAGCGTCGGCGGCGGCTCGAGACCAGCGTCGCCCAGATCCTTCTGCACCAGGACGGCGGGAGCCGTGGCCAGCCCTACCCGGTGGGCAGGTCGCCCAAGACGGTGCTCTGCGGCACCAGCTCCATCGAGTACCCGACGGTGCTCGCGGCGCGCCAGGAGATGCGGTCCTGGCGTTTCCTGCACCTCGAACCCTCCTCCATGCGCTCGGCGGACAGCTTTGGCGTGAGCCCACATGTGACGGATCGCGGTGGACACATCGCCGCGACCCTCGAACACCTGATCCGACAGGAGGCCGAGCGGTTGAGGGAGAAGGCCGGGCTGGACAGAATAGAGGAGCGCGATCCGAAGACCAGGAGCTCACCTCTCGATCATGCCCAGGCGCGCGTGCTCAGCGAGGCCAGCAATCGGGTTCACCAGCTCGATCGCCAGATCCAGTCTCTTCGTGTTGACCGAGACGAGGTGCGCCAGCAGATGAGCGTCCAGGTTCAGCTCAAAGGGTCGGGTCAGTGGCTCGGGCCGCGTGGGATCTCGGATGGGACCCTGCGCTATCTCGCGCTGACCGCCATGCTGATGGATCGGGCGCAGCAGGGGGCGCTGTGCTTGGAGGAGCCTGAGAACGGCATGCACCCGAGCCGGATCCCCGCGCTGACCCAGCTGCTTGGGGACTTCGCCGTGAATCCAGACTTGGAGGTCTCCGAGGACAACCCGCTCCGACAGGTGATCATCAACACCCACTCGCCGGATGTTGTCAAGCAACTTGACGATGAACAGATCCTCTTCGTCGAGGAGATGATCGGCGCGAACGGGAGGACTGCCAGGGTTTATCCCATACAAGGTACCTGGCGGGCCGGATTCGACGACTCCGGAGTTGCCGTTCGAGCGCTGCCCACGCAGAAGGTCCTCGACTTCATCGGCGGCGCTCCGCTGGGGGAGGGCTGGAAGGTGCGGCAGGCCGAGCTCCGGTTCGGCACGGCCTCATGAGCGCCCCTCTCCGGGTCTCGCTGATCGGCGACGGGAGCTCGGATCGCTGCCTCTGGCCTGTGATCGTGTGGAGCGTCCACGACCGCTTCGGAGCCGAGGTCGAGATCGCGAGCGCGGGCTTCGTCGCCCGCGCGGGCCAGGCGCCTGTAGAGATCCTGGAGCAGGTGCTCCACCAGGACGACCCCGATCTGGTCGTGTTCCACCGCGACGCGGAGGGCGAGGAGCCCGAGATCCGTCTCCGCGAGATCCCGAGCCAGGAGCGGGTCGTGCCTGTCATCCCGGTCCGCATGACCGAGGCCTGGCTGCTCTTTGACGCGGCGGCCATCGCGCGCGCGGCGGACAACCCCTCGTTCACGGGCATGAACCTGCCCAGGCTCGCCAGGGTCGAGAGCCTGCCCGACCCCAAGGAGGCGCTCAACGCGCTCCTGATCGAGGCATCCGATCTCTCTGGAAACCGCACCCGCCAGCGCTTCCACCGGGACCTCGGCATGCGGCGCGCCTGGGTCGCGGACTACATCGAGAGCTTCGCGCCGCTTCGGGAGCTGTCCGCCTTCAGGGCCTTCGAGACCGCCCTTCACGGCTGGATCGCGACCTGGCTGTCGCGCGACCGTCGCGGTCCCGGCGCCCGCTCCTCGGCGCAGAGGGCTGGAAGCCGATGACCACGCTCCCCTGGTGGAAAGAAGCCGTCGTCTACCAGATCTACCCTCGCAGCCTGGCCGACTCCAACGGCGACGGCGTGGGAGACCTGAACGGGATCCGCGCGCGCCTCGGCCAGCTCGCTGAGCTCGGGGTGGACGCGCTCTGGCTCTCCCCTGTCCACCCGAGCCCGCAGAAGGACTTCGGCTACGACATCTCCGACTACCGGGACGTGGACCCGCTCTTCGGCTCGCTGGCGGACCTGGACGCGCTGATCCGCGAGGCCGAGGGCCTGGGGATGAAGATACTACTAGATCTAGTAGTAAACCACACCTCCGACCAGCACCCCTGGTTCCAGCAGAGCCGCCAGGGCCGGGACAACCCCTACCGCGACTACTACCTGTGGCGCCCGGCGGGCCCCGGGGGGCGGGCCCCGAACAACTACGCGAGCGTGTTCGGGGGCTCGGCCTGGCAGGAGGACCCCTCGGGCGAGCGCTACCTGCACCTCTTCCTGCCTGAGCAGCCCGATCTGAACTGGCGCAACCCCGCCGTGGAGCGAGTGGTCCACGACGTCATGCGCTTCTGGCTGGACCGCGGCGTGCGCGGCTTCCGCCTGGACGTCTACAACTGCTACTTGAAGCACCCGACGCTCGCCGACAACCCGCGCACCTGGAACCCGGCGGGCCTGGTCTACCCCTACGCCGGCCAGCGCCACGTCCACGACCAGGACCAGCCCGATCTGGTGGACCTGCTGGGCCGCATGCGCGGCGTGGTCGAGCCTTACGACGGCGCGCTGGTGGGCGAGACGCTGGCGCTCTGGGACTACGGGGCGGCCGGGCGCTTCAGCGGGGATCGCGCGCTGCACATGACCTTTCACTTCGGCCTGCTGCGCGCCCGCTGGAGCGCGGACGCCGTCCTGCGCGGGATCGAGGCCCAGCTCGCGGCACTGCCGCCCGGGGGCTGGCCGACCTGGGTGCTCTCCAACCACGACTTCCCGCGCGCCGCGGGGCGGATCGCCGACCGCGTGGGCGAGGCGCGGGCCGACGCCCAGCTCGCCGTGGCCGCCACCCTCCTGCTCACGCTGCGCGGCACGCCCTACGTCTACTACGGCGAGGAGATCGGGATGCGGCAGGCGCGGATCCCGCGCGCCCGGCTCCAGGATCCGGTGGGCAGGCGCTTCTGGCCCTTCTTCCCCGGCCGCGACGGCTGCCGCACGCCCATGTCCTGGACCCCCGACGGCGGCTTCAGCACCGGCGATCCCTGGCTGCCGATGAACCCCGACACGGCCACCCGCAACGTGGAGACCCAGCGCCAGCTCCCGGGCTCGCTCTACCAGACCTGGCGCCGGCTCCTGGACCTCCGCCGTCAGCACCCGGCGCTCTCCCGCGGCGAGCAGGAGGGCCTCACCCGCCGGGGCGAGCTGCTCTCCTGGCAGCGCCGGGCCGAGGGAGAGCGGGCCCTGATCCTGGTGAACCTGGGCGCGAAGGGAGAGAGCTGTGAGCTCCCGCCCGGGCCGTGGGAGATCCTCTTCTCCACGCGGCGGCCCGCGGGCGAGATCCTGGACGGGGCGCGGGTGCAGGTGCTGGGCGACGAGGCGCTGATCCTCAAGGCGCGGGAGGCGGGGGCGGGGGCGGCGGGACCTCGACCTTGATGTGCAGCTCGCGGATCTCGAGGGGGCCGGCGTGAACCTGGGTGCGGACCTTCATGACGTCTCCTGGGGAGCGGGTTCCCCCGCCAAGGGGAGCGCGCCGTCGTCGTCGATCCGCGCGTCCCGGAGCCGGTCGCGCGCCCGCGCGAGCTCGCGCACGGAGAGGCTGGCCAGCCCCGCGCCCAGCTCGGCAGCGACGCGCTCGGCGCGGGCGAGGGCCTCCCGGGCGCGCCTCAGCTCCCCGAGCTGAATGCCAATCTCCACCTGCAGGCAGCAGACCTCCAGGAGCTCTCCGTCCAGGCGCGCCCGCCGGCCGATGTCCTCGGCCTCCTCGGCCTCTCGGAGGGCGGCGCGGGGCTCCCCGCGCTGAAACTGGACGCGGGCCTGCGCGGCGCGCCCGAGCAGCTCGAGCCGCGGGCTCTGGGCCTCCCGGGCGATCTCCAGGGCCGTGTCGACGATGGCGCCCGCCTGCGCCAGCTCCGCGCGCCGCAGGAGCAGGTCCGCCAGCTTGAGGAGGTTCACCCCCTCCTCCACGCGGTTCCCGGTCGCCCGGTGGACGGCAAGGGCGGCGCGGAAGGCGGCCTCGCTCTCCGCGTACCGACCCTGCCAGCTCCGCAGGTTGCCCAGGTTGGACAACGCGAAGGCCTCGCTCTTGGGCGCCTCGATCTCGCGGGCGATCCGCAGGGCGCGCTCGCAGGCGGACTCCGCCTCGTCCAGCCGGTCGTGCTCCACCAGCACCCGCGAGAGGTTCGCGCACAGGATCCCCTCCATGGCGCGGTCGCCGATGGCCACCGACAGCGGCAGCGCCTCCCGGTACTGGCGCTCGGCGGAGGCGATGTCTCCGAGCTCGAAGGAGATGTTCCCCAGCCGGACGAGGTGCGCCGAGAGCTCTCGCCGGAGCCCGACCCGGCGGGCGATCTCCAGCCCCTCCTTCAGGAGCGCCGTGCCCTCGTCGATGCTGCCCACGAAGCTGAGCGCGACGCCGAGATCGCCCAGCACGCCGGAGAGGGCGGCGGGGTCGTCGAGCGTGCGGGCGAGGGCCTCCGTGGCGCGGAGCTCGTCGAGGGCCAGATCCAGCCGGCCGGACTGGAGTCGCGCGTTGGCGCAGTCGCGGAGCACCGACAGGCGGTCGGCGGGCGAGAGCTCCAGGGCCGCCACCGCCTCCCCCAGCGCCACGCCGCGCTGAAAGGGGCCGCGGAAGCCGAGCACGGACCAGACGGCGTCCAGGAGCCGCGCCGCCTGCGGTCCATCGGCGCGAGCCACGGCCCGGGTGCAGGCGACCTCCAGGTTGGCCAGCTCCACGCTCAGGCGGCGGCGCAGCGCGAGCCCATCCGGGCCGTGCAGCCGCAGGCGGGCGTCCTTGTCGAAGAGGGAGGCGCACCAGGCGCCGTGCCGCGCCTCGGCCCCGCGCCGCGCGCTCGGGCCGCTCAGGGAGGGGGGCAGATCGGGGGAGCCGTCCAGGCGCTCGGCGGCATACGCGCGGATGACCTCCAGCATCCCGAAGCGCCCCGGCTGCGCGCCCAGCGGGCGGATCAGGCTGTGCGCCTCCAGGAGCTCCAGGACCTCCCAGGGCTCGGGCGCGCCGGGCAGCGGGGAGAGGTCCAGCACCGCCTCCGCCGCCTCCAGCGTGAAGCCGCCCTCGAAGACGGAGAGCCCGGCCAGGGCGGCGCGGGCGGGCAGGTCCAGCAGCTCCCAGGACCAGTCGATGGTGGCGCGCAGGGTGCTCTGGCGCGCGCTGGCCCGGCCGCCCACCAGCATGCCGAAGCGGTCGCTCAGGCGCTGGCGCAGGCGCGCGGGGCTGAGCACGCGGGCGCGGGCGGCGGCCAGTTCGAGGGCGAGGGGGAGCCCGTCCACCAGGCGCACGATCCCTCGAATGTCCTCGAGCGCCTGCGCGTCGAAGTCCAGACCGGGGCTGTGCGCGCGCGCCCGGGCCAGGAAGAGCTCCGCGCCCGGCCCCTCGGGCAGCGGATCGAGGGGCAGCACGCGCTCGCCGCGGGCCGAGAGCCGCGCCCGCGAGCTCAGCAGGAAGCGCGCCCGGGGCGCCCGATCCACCCAGCGGTCCAGCAGCGCGCTCAGCGGCTCGGCCAGGTACTCCACGCCATCCAGGATCAGCAGGGCCCGCCCGCGCGCCGCCAGCGCGTTCCCCAGCTGCACCTCGGGCGCCTCGCGGCCCAGCGGCACGCCCAGCGCCCCGGCGATTCCCCGCGCGAGCTGATCGGGATCGCGCGCCTCGGAGAGATCGCAGAACCAGACCCCGCCCGGCCAGTCCCCGTGCCAGAGCCGCCCGAAGTGGACGGCCAGGCGCGTCTTGCCCACGCCGCCGGGCCCCAGCAGCGTCAGCACCCGGGCCCCGGCCTCCAGGGCCTCGAAGAGGGCGCGCAGCTCGGCCTCGCGGCCCACGAAGGCGTCGCGCTCGGGCGGGAGCTGGCCGGGCGTCTCGCGCAGCGGGCGCCAGCCCTCGGGCCCCAGGCTCACGCGCCAGACCTTGTCGCTCTCCTCGGGCGGCTCGAAGCTCCCGTCGGGCTCCAGCACGCCGAAGAGCTCGACCGGCTCGGCCAGCCCCTTCATCTGCCAGCTCCCGTGGGAGCGCGTGCGCAGCCCGGTGAGCGTGAGGCGCTCCATGGCCGGCGCCGACAGGAGGGTCTGGCCGCCGCGCGCGATGCTCATGATCCGCGCCGCCACCGGCTTGCTCAGGCCCTCCAGCTCCATGGCCTTGGCCCCGCGCGCGCGGTCCTCGTCGCTGTTCTCCAGCAGCAGGACCGGGCCCAGGTGGACGCCGGCCCGCGCGCGCACCGCCACCCCCAGGCGCTCGGAGAGGGCGCGCAGGGCCCGGTGGAAGTCCCGGGCGAAGCCGACCGCGTCGTTGACCGCCTGAAAGAGCAGGAGGAAGCCGTCGGTGCGGTCCACCTCCAGCCCGCGCCAGCGCGCCATGAGCGCGCGGGCCGCCAGATCGTGCTCACGCCACAGGCGCTCCACGGCCTCCTCGCCCAGCGCGCCCGTCAAGCGGGTGCTCTCGACGATGTCGGTCAGCAGCAGCACGGCCTCGGGGATCCTGCGCGTCGGGGGCACGGCGCTCCTCGGGCGCCGAGTGTAGCGCTCGGGCCCCGCGCTGGGTAGCCGGCGCGCTGGATCTGGTAGGCTTGCGGCGAGGAGCGCGGAATGACCGAACGTGGACGCAGCACGCTGGCCATGGGCCTGTTGGGGCTCACCAGCTTCTTCCTGTTCGCCGATCAGAACCTGATGGCGCCGAACCTGAGCCTGATCGCTGAAGAGTTCGGGTTCAGCGACGTGGAGAAGGACCAGAAGCTCGGCGGGCACGTCGCGGTGTGGTTCTGGATGCTGGGCGGGGTGGTCTCCATCCTGGTGGGGTGGCTGACGGACCGGGTCAACCGGCGGAACCTGTACGCGCTCACGCTGATCATCGGCGCGATCCCGTGCTTTCTGACCGGCTACGCCCGGAACTACGAGGAGCTGCTCCTGTTCCGCGCGCTCACCGGGATCGGCATCGGGGGCGCCATCCCGCTGCTGTACTCGCTGATCGGCGACCTCTACCCGGCCGGGCAGCGGGCCAAGGCGACGGCCAACATCGGGCTCACCATGGGCCTGGGCATCGCCGTGGGCCAGCTCCTCGCCGGGATGCTGGGGCCCGAGCACGGCTGGCGCCTGCCCTTTCTGATCGTGGGCGCGCCGAATTTCGTGCTGGCCTTCGCCTTCCTGGCCCTGGTGCGCGAGCCTGCCCGCGGGCAGCACGAGGCGGCCTTCGAGGGCGGAGCGGTGGCCGGGCACGGGGGGCCGGGGCGCTGGGAGGACTACAAGGAGGTCTTCCGGTCGAAGACGGCGGTGCTGGTCTTCGTGCAGGGCATCCCGGGCACCGTGCCCTGGGGGGTCTTCTTCGTCTTCCTGAACGACTTCTACTCGCACGACAAGGGCTTCTCCATCCCTGCGGCCACGCTGCTGGTGATGGTGATCGGCGGGGCCGCCATCCTGGGCGGCTACCTGGGCGGGCGGCTGGGCAACGTGCTCTACAACCGGAACCCGGCGTTGTTGCCCCTGCTCTGCGGGGTCACGACCCTGCTGGGGGTGCTGCCCACGGCGGCCCTGCTCAACTACCCGGCGCAGAGCGGACCCGAGGCGAGCCTGGCCGTGCCCATGGCTTTCGGCGTGCTGACGGGGCTGCTGGCGGCGGTGACCGGGCCGAACGTGCGCGCCATCCTCATCAACGTCACCGCGCCGGAGACCCGGGGGAGCGTGTTCTCGCTCTACAACCTGGCGGATGACCTGGGGCGCGGCTTCGGCCCGGCGATCATCGGCCTGCTGGTGGCGGGCTTCGGGCGGGTGGTGGCCTTCAACATCGCCAACCTCTTCTGGATCTTCTGCGGGATCGCGCTGATCTTCATGGCCCGCACCTTCCCCGCCGACGAGCGGGCCCTCCAGGAGCGCCTGCGGGCGAAGGCCGCGTGAACGGCGCGATCGCGCTGGGGAGCCTGGGCGGAGGGCCGCTGCGGCTCCGGCCCCGGGGCCTCGTGGGAGACCTGGACGGCGAGCTCGCGCCCTGGGAGGTGGGGGAGGCTCAGCCGTTGGGCTCGGGCTGGCGCTGGGCGGGGCCCGGCTTCACGCTGAGCGTGGAGGTGGAGCTGGGCGCCGACGCTGTGCAGGTACAAGCCACGCTGGAGGCCGAGCGCCCCCTGCAGCTCGGCTACCTGGGCTTCGAGCTGGACGCCGCGATCCTCGGGGACACCAAGGGCCTGCGCCTCTTCCGCCAGGGCTACGCCAGCTGGACCCCCGCCGCCTCCCTCCCCTGGGACGAGCCGCCCGGCCGCCCGCTCTCCTGGTCCTTCGCCGTCGCCAACCACGCGGTGGACAGCCCCGGCTGGGCCTCGGGCGGGATGGCCAGCCACGGCTACACGCTGCTCGGCCGCGCGGGGGAGGGGCTGCTGGTCGGGTGGCGCTCCAGCCGGGTGGGGCTCGGCGAGATCCTGCTCGGACCCGAGCCCTCGCTCGCGGCGGTCCTGGACTACGGCGGTCGGACCCTCTCGGCGGGCGAGCGCCTGGGCCTGGAGGGGCTCCACCTGGCCTGGGGCCCGCTGGAGGCGCTCCACGAGCGCTACCTGGACGAGGTCGCCCGGGAGCACCGCCTGGACGCCGATCGTCTCGCGCGCGAGCCCGTGATCTCCGGCTGGTGCTCCTGGTACCACTTCTACACGAAGGTCCGTCCTCAGGACGTGATCCGCAACGCCGACGGCCTGCGGGCGCTGGAGGGGATGGGGCTCTCGCTGGTGCAGCTCGACGACGGCTACCAGGCGGCCGTGGGCGACTGGCGGGAGATGAACGCGAAGTTCGCCGGAGGGCTCGGGCCCCTGGCGCGGGAGATCGCCGCCCGCGGATTCGTGCCGGGGCTGTGGACGGCGCCCTTCATGGTGGGGCGGCGCTCGCGGCTCTACCGCGAGCACCCGGGCTGGATCCTGCGCGAAGATCGGGGCCGCCCCATCGACTGTGGCTTGAATCCAGCCTGGATGGATCGCGTGGTCGGTCTGGATCTGAGCCACCCGGACGTCCAGGGCTGGCTGCACGCGCTCTTCCGCGGGCTCTACGAGGACGGCTTCCGCTTCTTCAAGCTGGACTTCCTCTATGCTGCGTTGCGGCATGCTCCCCGGCACGACCGGGGCGTGTCCCCGGTCCAGAGCTACCGCCGGGGGCTGGAGATCATCCGCGACGCGGTGAAGGACAGCTTCGTGCTGGGCTGCGGCGCGCCCCTGCTGCCCAGCGTGGGGCTGGTGGACGGGATGCGGGTGAGCGCCGACGTCAAGGAGGCCTGGGGCCCCGGGATCATCGGGATCGCGGGCGAGGACTGCGGGGCGGCCTCGCTGCGGGAGAGCGCTCGCAACAACCTCACCCGCGCCGCCCTGCACCGGCGCTGGTGGCTCAACGACCCCGACTGCCTGCTGGTGCGCGACCGGAACACGGCGCTGGACCTGGACGAGGTGCGCCTCCTGGTGACGGTGGCCGGGATGACCGGGGGGCTGGGGATCGTGAGCGACGACCTCGGCGCGGTGCCCGAGGACCGGCGCGCCCTGCTGGCGAGCGTGCTGCCGCCCACCCCGCTGCGCCCGCGCTGCCCGGACCTCTTCGAGCGCCCCTTCCCCGAGCGCTTCGAGCTGGAGGGCGAGGGGCGGCGCCTGGTGGCGGCGCTCAACTGGGAGGCGCGCCCGCGGACGCTGAGCCTGGAGGACGCGCCGGTCTGGCGCTTCGACGCCTGGGAGCGGCGACCGCTCCCGCCCGGCCCGCTGGTCATCCCCCGCCACGGGGTGAGGGCCTGGTGGGAGACCCCGCGCGCCGAGCGCCCGCGCCTCGTGGGGACCGACCTGCACCTGACGGGCCCGGTGGACGGGCGGATCTCCGAGCGCCTGGCCGACGGGGCGCTCAGGCTCCGCCGGGAGGGCCTGCCGCCGCGCGCCGGGCGGCTGTGGATCGCGCTGCCCCGGGGGTGGGAGCCTGGGGAGATCGCCGGTCCCGCGCGGATCCTGGCGCGCTGGGAGGAGGGCGTCGTGCTGGGGGTGGAGGCGGGCTGGGGGGAGCTGCGGCTCGGCTTCAGGGCCTGACCACGAAGATCCCGACGTAGGCGTCGCTGTGGCGCTGCAGGTACTCGGGGAGCGAGAGCTCGGCCACGCGGCCCTCGTAGTGATCGCCCACGACGAAGGTGCGCTCGGGCCCGCCCGCGTACAGGCCCATGTGCCAGACCCACAGCGGCGTGTCGGCCAGCGTGACCAGGCTCGGCTCGTTCGGGTTCTCGCCCGCCCCCAGGAAGAAGATCACGTCGCCCGAGCGCAGGAGCTCCCAGGGGATCGCGGGCGTCAGCACCCCGTCCAGCCCGGGGACCGGCGCGCCGAGCTGGCGCTTCTGCACGAGCGTGGTCGGGTTGACCGAGAGCGAGCGCCAGGGCTTGCCCGTCGCGTCCGACCAGGCCCGGAAGACCAGCCCCATGCAGTCCAGCTCCTGCCCGCGCCCCGCCCAGCCGTAGGGCCGACCCAGGTAGGCCCGCGCCGCGACCACCGAGGGCGCCAGCGGCTCGGCGACGGCGTGCTGGGCGAGGAGGGGGGTGAGGAGGAGCATGGGAGGAGTCTACGCCAGGCGGGGGAGGGTCGCGCGGGGATCCTGGTCTGGGAGAGGTGACAATCATGTGCTCCCTCTGCGCCGCGGGCTTGGAGATGGAGCGCGCGATGGTCGCCGCTCGGTGCGATCGTCCGGTGTCACTGCTGTGAGGGCGGTTCAGGTCGAAGACTGGTCGCCAAGACGCGACCCTCGGTCGCACCTTGGCGCTTTCTGACCCCCCTCACCCTCGCATGAGCGCCAGCCCCGTCGCCTCGTAGATCCTCAGCCCGTCCACCCACAGCGCGGCGTCGCCGGCGGCCACGGCGCCTGCGGGGGCCTCGGCGAGGTCCAGGATCACGCTGACGCGGCGGTTGTGCGGGCGGACCTGGCCCCGGTACTTCCAGGACATGGGCGCGCCGAGCAGGGGCTGGAGGGAGCCCTGGGCGCCATGCTGCAACGCAGCATAACGTACCAACTGGTACATCGCGTCCAGGCCGAGCGAGCCGGGCTGAACGGGGTCCTGGAAGAAGTGCGCCTTGAAGAACCAGGCGCGGGGGTCCACGTCGTGCTCGGCCAGGAGGCGGCCGCGGCCGTGCCTCCCGCCGGAGCGCTCGTCGCGCACGATCCGATCCAGCATGAGCAGGCGATCGGAGGGCAGCCCGCCCAGACCCCGCTGCCAGGCCCCGGGGGCCTCGGGCGCGCGGGAGAAGGTCGTCAGCGCCTCGCCGCTCCCGGTGACGAAGGCGCGCTCGTCGCCCTCCGCCGGCAGGCCCGCCTGGGACTTCAGGCTCTCCTCGGGGAAGAAGCCGAAGCCGGTGCGCAGGGTGTAGATGGGGCCGCCGCGCCCGCGCACCTCCAGCTCGAAGTTCACCAGGGTCATGGCGCCCAGCCGGGAGAGGCCGATCAGCTTCGTGCGCGTGACCAGCTCGCCCGCGTCGGGGCGGACGTGGGCGTGCAGCGTGCCCACCCCGTCGAGGTTGCGGAAGAAGACGTCGTCCGGCCCCAGCGCGCAGCCGAGCCAGCTGGCCAGCCAGCCGCAGGGCTGGAGCGCGACCTCGCAGAGCACGGCGAACGGCATGATCCCGCGGCCCTCGGCGAAGTACCAGGCGTCCGGCGGGACGGTGTAGGCGACCTCGGCCACGGCGCCGCTCTTCATGCTGCCCTGAGGGGCGTCCACGGAGCGGATGGTGGTCATGAGGTGGTAGGGCGGGCCGGGCAGGCGGGGCGCGCGGCGGGCGCCGTCGAAGACGGTGTAGGGCGCGCCGAAGGCGTCGGACGGGCGGCCCACCGCCGAGGCGAGCACGGCGTAAGCGTCGAAGGGCTGGGCGGGCGGCTCCTTGGGGAGGCCGGCGTTCGGGTCGCGCCCGGCCTCGGCCAGCCAGTCGGGGCGGCTGGTCAGCGGCCAGTCGGGGACGAGCTCGAGGCCGAGGCGGCGGCAGTGGAAGGCGGCGAGCCCGTCCACGCTGACCATCACGTCGGCGATGAGCCTGGGCTCGGGGCCGGTCCAGAGCTGCTCGACGAAGACCTCGTAGGTGACCAGCCGGCTCTTCGGGGTGGCCTGGCCGCGGCAGCGCATGGGGTAGACCTGGCCGCGCACCGGCTGGAAGCGCCAGCCGTCGCGGCTCAAGGTGACGCCGTGGGAGGCCAGATAGAGCGCCAGGGTCTGCACGCAGACCTCCAGCATCAGCGTGCCGGGCATGCAGGGGTCGCCGTGGAAGTGGCCGTCGAAGAACCAGGCGTCGGGGCTGAGATCCTGCTCGGCCTTGAGGTAGCCGCGGCCCCAGGGCCCGCCGCGGGCCGAGAGCTCGACGACGCGGTCGATCATCAGCATCCGGCCCCCGGCGATGCGGGGGGTGCGGACGTGGGCGTGGGCGGGCCAGAAGGCGGGGCCGAAGCAGCTCTCCAGGTCGCCCGCGGCGAAGGCCGCGAGCTCCGCCTTGCTGAGCGTGGTCTTCTCCATCGGCACCAGCGGCGCGTCCAGGTGCGGGTCCTGGACCAGCTCGGCCTTCGCGTCCTCGGCGCTCCAGATCACGCCCTCGCTGTCGTCCAGCTCGGCGTCGGTGAAGAAGCCAGCCTGACCGCCGCGGACGCGCAGGCGCAGCTCGCCGTTCACCGTGCAGTCGTAGCGGAAGAAGAAGAGGCGGACGTCGCCGTGGCTGGCGAAGCCGTCGATGTGGATCTCGTAGTGCAGGGTCTCGCCGGGGACGGGCGCCGGGCCGTGCCAGGAGAGGTTGCAGCCCAGCAGGCGGTAGACGCGCTCGCCCTGGTTCAGGAAGTCGATGCCCAGCCAGCTCACCAGCAACAGATCGGCCTGGCCCGCCTCGATCATCACCCCCGGAGGCATGACGCCCTCGTGCAGGTACCAGGCGTCCCAGGTGACGTCCGTCTCGGTCCAGATGGTGCTGGGGCGCAGCTCGCCGGGGGGGACGTCGATGCCCAGCACGCGGTCGCAGAGCAGCAGCGGCGGGGCGGGCATGCGCACCTGGCGGGCGAAGCCGTCCTGGCGCTCGAAGACGGGGCCGAGGCGGTGGGAGATGGGGCCGCGGGCGATGTACTCCAGGTCCGCGCGGTCGAGCTTGGGCCCAGGGAAGGCGGGGGCGGCGGCGACGGGCGGGGCCGCGGGGGCCGGGATCGAGGGAGCCGGGGCCGCGGGAGCCGGGGTCGAGGGAGCCAGAGGCACGGGGGCCGCGACGGCCACGGGGGCGGCGGCGACCGGCCGGGGGCTCGGGGGCGCGGGCCGCTGCGTGGCGAGCGAGAGCCAGCGCTGGTGAGCCGTGGCCTGGGCGCTCAGGAACTGGCGATGGACCTCGGCCACCTGGGCCTGGGCCTGGAGCAGGGCGCTCACCGCCAGCGAGGTGGAGGCGGCGGGCCGCGGCGGGGTCGAAGTGTGAACGGGTATTTCAGTTGCCTCTTTCTTCACGGCGACCTCGGTCGGCTCCTCGGCGGGGAGCTCCAGGAGAGGGGGCAGGGCCGGGGCCTCGGGCCGCCGGGGCGCGGGCAGGGCGGGGAGCAGGACCTCGGGCGGGTGGCCGGGCAGGACCAGGGCCGGGGCGGGGGCGCGAGCGGGGGCGCCGACGTCGAAGGTGGCGAGGGCCTCGTCGCGCACGGAGACGCCCGCGACCCAGAGCTGCCCGATGGCCTCGGCCACGGCCAGGAGGCCGGGCTTGTCCGGGGCGTCCAGGCTGACGGTCAGGTGCGGCCGATCGCCCAGGCTGCGGCGCACCCAGCTCGCCGCCAGCCCGCGGGGGCCGTGCTCGACGAAGATCCGCACGCCGTCCTCCCAGGCCTTGCGCACCAGGGCGGGGAAGTCCAGGGTGGCGGCGGCGTGGCCCAGCATGGCCTGAGCCACCGTCTCCGGCTCCGCCTGGTAGGCGCGGCACCAGGCGGCGCTGTAGAAGCGCACCGGGACCACGTTCGTGGGGCGGCGGTGGTAGTCCAGCCAGCTCTCGGCGACCTCCAGCACCTCCGGGCAGTGGACCGCGAGGCCGTAGCCCAGGGGGGCGGCGGGGGCGCCCAGGCGCTCGACCACGCGGCGGACGTGGGGGGGCCAGCCGCCCAGCACGACCTCGTCGGGGGCGTTGATCAGCAGCAGGCGGCAGAGCGGGGCCTCGCCCAGCACGCGCTCCACGTCCTCCCCGGACGCGCGCACGCTCCAGTTCTCCCAGATGGGGCCCGGGTGATCGGCCTCGGCGAAGCCCTGGCGGCGCCACACGCGGCGCACGGCCTCGAAATTGCCGGCCACCTCATTGGTGAACAGCGGGGCGGAGAGGATCTCGCGCATCATCGGCGTGATCGCGTCCCAGACCCCCAGCGCGTGCATGGCGCTGGACTCCCCGAGCGAGTACCCCACGGACGCCGTCGGGCGGAGGCCCAGGATCTCCTGCGTGAACGTAGCGTGGACGTTGCCCAGCACGCTGGAGTAGACCATCTGCCAGTGCGGCTCCTGGCTGCGGATCACGCCCGTGTCCGGCCAGATGGCGTCGGGCAGATCGGCGAGCCGGCCGCGGACGCGCTCGGCGAGCTGGGGGAAGGCCGTGAGCAGGGCCGAGCCCATGCCGGCATAAGGTCCGGCGGCCCCGGTGAACAGGAAGGCGAGCTCGCCCTCCATCGGCGCCTCCGAGGCCCAGATCCCGTCTCCCCAGGGCAGCCCGCCCGCCTCCAGGACGGCGGTCGCGCGGGCCAGGAGGGCCTGTCGGCGGGCCTCGTCCGGGGCCGCCACCGCCACCCGGAAGGGGCCCTCGCCGCCGGTCCGCCCCTCGGCCATCGCCCGCAGCACGGCGGCGCGATCGGGGCCGGCGAAGCGCAGGATCAGGCGGGTACGCTCGGTCTGGAGCGGCAGCGCCGGGCCCACCGAGCGCACGCTCAGGGTGTCCCGCTGGCCGCCCAGGGCCTGGACCCGGACCTCGGCCGCGCGGTGTTCGCCCTCGCGCCGGAGCCAGGGCTGGGGCGCGGGCGCGCTCTGGGCGGGCAGGGCCCCGTGGGCCACGGAGAGCGCCGCGGCGGCGACGTGCAGGAGCCCGCTGGCGGCGTGGGGCTCGCCGAAGCGAGCGCGCAGGGTGTGGCCGCCCTCCCCGAAGACCACGGCCTCGCCATCGGATCTCCCGAGCGAGACGGCGGCCAGGGCCCGGTTCCCCAGGCGCGCCGCGTCTTTGCTGCGTTGCAGCACGAGGCAGACGGCCGCGTCTCCCGGGGTGGTGGGCAGGCCCAGCATCGCTGCGGCCTCGGCGTGGATGGGGTCGCAGGCGAAGTCCACCGCCCCCACCACGGCCGCGTCCAGCTCCCCCGCGCGCAGGGCGCGGATCGCGAGGCCCAGCGCGCGCGTGCCCGAGGCCTCCTCGGCGGAGACCGAGAAGCTGGGGCCCGCCAGATCCAGCTGGTGGTTGAGGCGGTTGGCCACGATGTTGGGCATGGCGCCCACCACGCCCGCGGCGGTGAGCGGCTGCTCGGTGGCCGCCTTCGCCTCGGCGACCCAGCCCGGGGGAGGATCCTCGCCGAGCCAGCGCCGCGCGTAGGTCTGGAGCCGCCAGCGCAGCCCGTGGCGCACCACCTCGGCGTCCGTGCCCATGCCCGCCAGGACCCCGGTCGCCTCGCGATCCAGGCCGGCGACGCCCGCGGTCGCCTCGCTGGCGGCCTGGAGAAGCGCGTTCTGCTGGGCCAGCGCGCTCTTGAGGTCATTGGGCGGCGAGCGCAGGCCGGTGAGCGGCACGGAGACCTGCTCGGTCCGTCCGGGGACGCCGGGGCGAGGCGCCTCCGAGAGCCAGGCGCGGGCGAAGGCGTCCGCGCCCGCGGCGTCGGCCGCCACCACGCCCAGGCCCACCACCACGATCTCGTCCTCGGGCAGCACCCAGGAGGAGGGCCCGGGGTCGGGGGCGCCGGCCTCCTCGACGACGAGGTGGGCGTTGTTCCCGCCGAAGCCGAAGGCGTTGACGCAGGCGCGCCGCGGGCCGCGGGCCTCCCAGGGCTCGGGCGCGGTGAGCAGGCGCAGGCTCCCACCCTGGAGCGGATCGACCAGGGCGTCCTGGGCGCGGCCGGGGGGCAGCGTGCGGTGCCGCAGCGCGCCCAACACCTTGAGCAGCCCGGCCAGCCCGGCGGCCGTGATGAGGTGGCCCAGGTTGGCCTTCAGCGACCCGAGCCCGAGGCGGTGCGCCCCGAAGACCTGGGTCACGGTCTCCAGCTCGGTGCGGTCGCCGACGGGGGTGCCGGTGGCGTGGCACTCCAGCAGGTCCACGCTCTCGGGAGGCACGCCGGCCTCGGCGTAGGCGGCCCGCAGCGCGCGCACCTGGCCCTCCACCGAGGGGGTCAGCAGCCCGCCGCCCCGCCCGTCGTTGGAGAGCCCGACCCCGCGGATCACGCCCAGCACGGGCTCGCCCGCGCGGACGGCGTCGTCCAGGCGCCGCAGCACCACGAAGGCCGCGCCCTCCGCCGGGATCAGGCCGTCGGCCTCGCGGTGGAAGGGCCGGCTGCGCCCGGTCTTGGACAGCGCCGTGAGCGCGGAGAAGCCGATGTGCAGGAACAGATCGTCCGCCCGGTTGACCGCCCCCACCACCACCGCGTCCAGGCGCCCGTCGCGCAGCGCGTCGCAGCCCAGCTTGATGGCGTAGAGCGCGCTGGCGCAGGCGGCGTCCAGGGCCAGCGCCGGCCCCCCGAGCCCCAGCGCGGCGGCGCAGAGGTGGGCGGGGAGCCCGGACATGAAGCGGTTGCGGGCGTCCGGCCGGTCCAGGAAGGCGCGGGCCCGGGCGCGCAGCAGCTCCGGCTGGCGCTCCAGGATCACGCTCTCGCCGAAGCGGGCCATGCCCTCGCTCGGGTAGGAGAGGTTGCCCAGGAAGACCCCCGCCCGCGCCCGCACCTCCGGGCTCAGGGCCGCGCCGGCCAGCGCCTCGCGCGCCCCGTGCAGCACCCACTGAAAGAGCGGGTCCAGGCCCAGCACCTCGTCCTCGGGCATCCCGAATCCGCCCGGGTCGAAGGCGCGGTCGAAGCCGCTCACGTATCCACCCATGGTGGACCAGGCGCCGTCCACGGCCTCCGCCGCCGAGGTCCCGCGCGCGGCGACGTCCTCGGGCTGCACGCGCCAGTGGCCGGGGGGCGCGGGGCGCACCTCGTCGCGGCCCTCGAGCACGAGGGTCCAGAGCGCGTCCGGGCTCAGGGCGCCGGGCAGGATGCAGGACTGGCCTGTGATGGCGATGGGGCTCAGCGACACGGGACCTCCGGGGCCCGGGCTCTTATCCCATCGCGCTCTTTCGTTCCCGGTCCAGGCGGGACGGCCGGCCTGTCGAGGTGGGTTAGGATCCGCGCACACCGGAGGTGTCTGTGAACCGCGCCTGGATCCTGCTGCTCGCTCTTGGCCTCGGCGTCTCCGCCCTGGCCGCGCCCACCGTAGACAACGCCGCCGTTCAGGCGCTCCCCGACGCCGCCCGCCCGGGTCTGGTCCCCGCGGAGCAGGCTTATGAGGCCGCGAAGAAGGCGGTCACCGAGGCGGAGGCCGCGCTGGAGAAGGCCATGAGCGCCGCCCACCGTGAGGTCACGGGGGAGGCGAAGTCCGAGGTCAAGGACGCGAAGGCCGCCGCCGCGGACGCCGCGGACGCCGCGGACGCCGCCAAGGAGGAGCGCAAGGCCGCCGCCGAGCGTGGGGAGAGCGCGGTCGAGGGCGCGAAGGAGGGCCTGGACGCGCTGAAGGAGGCCGCCGACAACGCCGATCGCGCGGTGGACGAGGCCTCGGCGAACGTGGACGTGGCGAAGGCCCGCGTGGGCGAGGCCGAGGCCGCCTACGAGGCCCGCAAGGCCGAGTTCGAGGCGGGCACGGCGACGAAGTCGCAGGTCCGCGAGGCCAAGGACGCCATCAAGGCCGCCAAGAAGGGGGTCAAGGAGGCGAAGAAGGCGCTCAGCGAGGCGAAGGACGCCCGGAAGGAGGCGAAGGACGCCGTCGGCGAGGGCAAGGACCAGGTCAAGGCGGCGAAGAGCGACGCCAAGGAGGCGAAGAAGAGCGCCAAGGAGGCCGAGGAGGCCGCCGAGGCTCGCGCTGAGGAGAGCGCCGAGGCCCTCGAGGCGCGCCGCGTCGCCCTGGAGGCCGCCAAGGACGAGAGCGGCGTGCGCGCCGCCGCCCAGAGCCCCGAGGTGCTGGCCGCCCGCGAGGCGCTGGCGCTGGCGAAGCTCAAGCGCGATCTGGCCAACGCCGAGCTGGAGCTGGCCTACGCCCGGGCGGTCAACGAGGCCGGCGGCACGCTGGACCTCGCGGCCTTCGAGGCCGAGGTGGCGCGGATCAAGGCGACCCTGCCGGCGGAGTAGGCGGGAGCCGCCGGGCGAGGGGGAGCTCGCCCGGCTAGACTCTCTAGCCGTTGATCATCCGCACGCCCTCGGCGGACGCGATCTGGTCCAGCTCGGCGCGCAGGTCCTGGTACCAGAGCCACTGGGCGATGCCGACCAGGGGCGCGGCGACCAGCACGGGCACGTAGCAGAGCAGGCTGGAGATCGTCACGATGGCGGCGCCGATGAGGAAGAAGACGATGTGGTCGCCCAGGTGCGCCAGGACGTGCTTGACCGAGAGCTTGGCGTTGTCCATGGGCGCGTAGCGGTCGTCGGCGGCCAGCGGGAAGAGGAGCTGCAGCAGCACGGCCGCCACGAGCGAGCCGATGATCACCCAGCTGCCGACGAAGATGGCGGCGTAGAAGAGGATGGCGTTGACGGCGTCGTTGGAGATGCGGTCGAATTTGAAGAGCGCGCCGATCTCCGGACCGCGGCCGGTGGCGACGCAGTCCCGCACCTCGCGCATGACGTTCGGCATGAGGACGATGCCGAGGCCGCAGGTGAAGCCCGCGACCACCATGAACACGAGGTAGAAGATCACCCACGAGACGAGGTTCTTGCTCAGCTCGCCCCAGGCCTTCGAGTAGTAGTCAGTAGCGTTCAAGGAACCTCCTCGCGTTTCAGGATGCCATCGCGGATGAGCGCCTCGGCGCCGACCCGCGCGTCGACGCGCCAGGCGTAGACCCGCCGCATCGCTTCAGAGAAATTGTACCGCAGGTGTACCAGGAAACCGTAATTGGGCGCCATCTCGAAGGCGGCGATCTGGAAGCCGGCCCGCAGCTTGGCGATGAGCACCGGGTTGTTGTTCGCCTGATGTCGGCTCAGGACCTCGCGAAATCCGAGCTCGCCGGTCAGGTCCAGCACGCGCTCCAGATAGGCGGAGTAGATCCCCCGACCGCGCCAGGCGGGGTGGACCGCCGTGACCGCCATGTACCAGGTGGCGCGCAAGTCCTGCTCGCCCCAGCCCCAGCCCACGACGGCGTCCCCCTGCTCGGGGTCCCGGATGAGCAGATCGAGGCGCAGGGGCTCGCCCAGCAGCCCGTTGAGCGCCGCCATCCGGTGGACGCGCTCCTCTCCCCAGGCGCGGGCGAGGTCCAGGTGGGCGTCGCCCGGGAAGACCTCGGGCTTGACCTGCTCGAAGCTCTGCTCCCAGGCCGCCGGGCTCACGCGCTCCAGCCGGTATCGGCCCAGCAGCGGCGCCTCGAGGTGCCGCGCCATGACGGCCTCGGCCCAGGCGCGGTGCTGGGCGGGATCGGCAGGTGCGGACGCGGGGGGTGTCATCGCGGCGCCCTTAACGTTCTCCGGTCCCCTGGGCCGCCGCGCTACGATACGGTTCCGTCACAGGTGTGCTGATGCCGCTCCCGCTCCTCGCCCTCTCCCTGCCCCTCGCCCTCGCCCAGGACGCTGGCTTCACCGTGAGCGCCCGCGGCGCCGACGCGGGGGTGCTCCACTACCGCTGGATCCCGGATCTGGCCGTGACGGGCGTGAGCCTGGGCACCTTCGCCTGGCTCTACACCCACGGGCCGCTGGACCCGGGCGGCGCGGCCGAGCCGATCGGCATCGACCGGGTGGAGGTGCCGCGCTGGAACCCCAGGGCCGCCGCCGCGAGCGACTTCTTCGGCCACGCGGCGAAGTACTACGGGGTGAACATCCCGGTGCTCAGCGCGCTGGGCATGGGCGTGTACGGCGGGCTGCGCCAGGACAGCGTGGGCGCGGGGGCGATCTGGACGCTCACCATGGTCGAGTGCGTGAGCGTGGACCTGGTGGTGACCGAGGCGCTGAAGGTCGGCTTCTCCCGGCCGCGGCCGTATACCGCCCTGGCCTTCCGGGAGACCTGGCCGGACGCCTGGGCCAGCGAGACGATCCAGCACGACCTCTCCGAGGACGGGCACTACGACGCCTACAAGAGCTTCCCGTCAGGCCACACCTCCTCGGCGGGCGCCGCCAGCTTCGCCGCGGCCACCCTGCTGTGGCAGGATCTCTCCTCGCGCGGCGCGCGGCCCTGGGTGGCGGGCCTGACCTACGGCGCGGCGACAGCGATCACGGCGACGACGGGGACGCTGCGGGTGGTGGCGGGCTATCACCACCCCACGGACGTGATCGCGGGCGGGCTGCTGGGGGCGGGTATCGGCTTCGGGACCGCGCGCCTGCACACGCTGACCCCCCGGGACGGGGCGGTGCAGGCCTCGCTGGGCGCGGACGCGGAGGGCGTGCCGATGCTGCGCCTGGGAGGGGTCTGGTAGCGTGCGACCCAACTGGTTCATCGGCTGGCCCGTGGAGCCCGGCGCCTGGTTCGGGCCGCTGGTCAGCACGGCCCCGGCCCCGCTGCGGCGCTTCCACCCGGAGGATCTGCACGTCACGCTGGCCTTCCTCGGGCCCGTGACCGAGGAGGGCGCGCTGGCCGCCTGGGCCATGGCCGAGGCCCTGCCCCTGAGGCCGCTGACCGGTAAACTAGGAAATGTAGTCGGCTTCGGGAACCCGCGCGCGCCGAGCGCGTTCTCGCTGGAGGTCCACGGGGACGCGATCCGGGAGGACATCGGCGCCCACCGCGGGGCGCTGATCGAGGCCGCCAAGGCGCGCCCGGACCCCTATCTACCCCGCGCCCACTGCACGGTGGCCCGCCCCCGCCGGGAGGCGAGCGGGCTCGAGCGCGCGCAGGGGCTGGCCTGGGCCTCCCACGTCCCGGCCTTGGACCGGGAGGTGCTGCTGGACCGGCTCGCCCTCTACACCTGGAGCGAGGACCGGCGCGCCCGGCAGTTCCAGCGCGTCCGCGAGCGGCGCCTTCAGCCGCGCTGAGCCCGCCGCCGGGCGAGGGCGCTGAGGGCCAGGAGCCCGAGCAGCCAGGGGCGAGCGTTGGCGGCGCCGGCGCTGCTGCAGCCGCCGAGATCGGAGACCAGGGCCATCTGGCCGGGGGCCTCGGTGGGCTCGCGGTGGTAGTCGTCGAGCTCCTCGCCCGCGGGCTCCTCGGTGGCGGCGGGCTCCTCGGCGCTGGTCGCCGTCCCCGTGTCCTGCGGGGCCGGGGTCCCGGTGTCCACCGGGGTCGTCTCGGCGGGCTCCTCGGTCGTCGTCGTGGTCGGCGCCGTCCCGTGGGCGGTGAAGAGCTGCGAGATCGTGATCTCCAGGTGGCCGTTGTTGTAGCCCGGCCAGTCGTAGGCGATGCCCTCGCCGTCGTAGTTGCCCCAGTCTCCGCTGCCGGCGTTGCCGTAGGGGTCGTTGACCACGATGGAGTGGATGGCCGAGCCGCTCTCCGTCAGGTAGCCGCGCACGGCGATGATGTGGCCGTAGCCCAGCACGCTGACCGAGGCGTACATCGGATAGCCGGCGTCGGTCTGGCTCACCAGCGTGCTGAAGTCCGTGCCCACCTGCGCCGAGTCCACCCCATGTTGTTGCATGAAGGTGACCATGTAGGCCCAGACGGCGCCGCCGTACTCGCGGCAGATGAAGCCGTGCGCGCCCTGGCAGTAGCCCCCGGCGCCCACACCCCAGGTGTCGTAGGTGTAGCCGCCATAGGAGTAGGTGTTGGGGATGTACCAGCCCCAGGCGCTGGTGTGGGCGTAGGGCCAGGAGCAGGTGATGCTGGCGTCGGGCAGCACGCTCCAGGTCCCCAGCACCTGCACGCAGGAGGTGGGGCCGCAGGACCAGCTCCCGTCGTAGTCGTCGGGGGTGTCCCAGAGCTGGTGCATGTAGGGCACCCAGACGGCCACGCTCCCGGAGTCCGGCGGCGGGGGCGCGTCGGAGGGCGGGGCGGAGCGCAGGTGGCTGGGCTCGCCGTCAGACGAGAGGCGCCAGAGGTCTCCCGTGATCGTGTCCACGAAGAGCAGCTCGCCCGTCTCGCCCACCGGCGCCGGGTAGCGCGGGTGCAGGGAGGGGTCGTCCAGCAGGGCGCCCAGCTCGCCGGAGTCCAGGTCCAGGCTCCACAGGCTGGACCCGCGCACCACGTAGGGGCTCGCGTCCTCCTCCAGCAGGCCCGTCTCTGTGCGGTCGAAGACGAGGCTGTGCGTGCCGGGGACCCAGGCGGCGTTGGCGCCCTCCACCGTGGCCAGCAGCGCGCCCGTGCGGGGGTCGAGCACGCGGATCTGCCCGTCGAGCCCGTGGTGGAGCAGCAGCGCTCCGTCGTCGCTCCACAGCGGGTGCGCGCCCGAGCCCGCCGCGTCCAGGGTCAGGGTGAGCCCGCTCTCCAGCTCTCGCACCCGGAGCCGGCCGTGCGCGTCGTCCCAGGCGAGGCGCTCGCCCCGGGGGTCGGGCTCGACGAGGTGGACGTCCCCCACCCAGCCCAGATCGCCCGCGCGACGCCCGTCCCAGGCCAGCAGCGTGTCGCCCCGGGTCCAGATCAGCACGCCGTCCGTGAGCGGCTCCGGCTGGCCCAGGCGCCCGCCCGCGTCCAGCACGGCAGCCCGCCCGCCCTCCCAGCGGAGCACCTGATGCTCGGGCTGGTCGGTGCCCACGACGGCCTTGGTCAGCAGCGCGTCCCCGTCCCAGACCGGGTGGAAGCCCGCGCCGCGCGCGCCGCTCACCTGCTGGAGGCCGCCGTCGTCCAGATCCATCACCCAGAGGCCGGCGCGATCCCAGCGGGTCAGGGCCACCTGACTCCCGTCGGCGGAGACCACGGGCGGCCCGAAGCCGCGTTGTCCCTCGACGCCGGCGCGGAAGGAGGGAGGGGCGCCGGCGAGGGCGAGGCCGAGCAGGATCAGCGAGGTCATGGGGCAGGTCTCCACGCTCAGGAGAGCACGCCCGGCCGGCGCGCGTCCGGCCAAAGCCCGCCGACATCGTCCACGAGCGCGTCGTAGGGGCTCCTCTCGGCGCCCGGGATCCGGCGCGTCGCGGCGCGCGTGGGTCGGAGTCGGCCACCCGATGATCAGGATCCGGCCACCGACCTCGCGCTATGCTCGCGTCGTGTTCGTCCTCCCTCGATCTGTTCAGGAGGTTCACCATGCGCGTCCCCTCACTCCGTCTCGTCACGCTCCCTGTCGCCGCGCTCCTGCTCGGCGCCTCCGCCTCCGCCGGAGACCAGGGGCCCGGCCCCGTCACCCTCGACCCCAGCCGGGGATCGGAGATCGGGCTCGTCTACGAGGCCTTCCTGAGCCCGTACCAGGAGTCCAACGAGGAGGAGAACACGCCGAAGGGCGTGCCGGAGGTCTTCCTCTCCACCACCCCCAGCGTGAGCCGCGACGCGCGCGCCGCCGCCGGGCACCGCGGCCACGGCGTGATCCGCTTCACCCGGGACCTGAGCCGCGCCTACGTGGACATCAAGCTGGAGGGGGTCAACCCGGCCGAGATCAACATGTTCCACATCCACTGCGGGCAGCCGGGCATCCTCGGGCCCATCCTGGTGGACTTCTCGCACATGACCGACCTGAAGACGGACCTGGCCGACAACACGCTGTCCCTGGTGGTCACCGACGACGCGCTGGCGGCGACCATCGATCACGCCCACGGCGTGGTGGGCGCGTTCACCGCCGGCTGCGTGATCCCCAGCCCGACGCTGGAGCAGAAGACCACCCCGCGCGTGCGCACGGTGGCCGGCATGGCGGCGCTGGCCGAGGCCGGAGACCTGTACTTCAATGTCCACACCACCGGCCAGACCTACTACGGCGACATGCGCGGCCAGTGGTGGCCTCAGGACGACTGAGCCTCACCCCTCGTCGTCGTCGCCGATGGGCACGAAGCGGCGCTCCTCGGCGTCGTAGGCGCTGACCTCGGCGTGGGCGAGGTCGAACCACCAGCCGTGCAGGGCGAGCCGGCCCGCCTCCAGGCCGCGCTGCACCGCGGGGAAGCTCCGCAGGTGGGCGAGCTGCTGGAGCACGTTGACCTGGCTCAGGTGGTTGTGGGCCTCCGAGGCGCGTCGGGCCAGCGGCGCGTCGTCCAGGTGGGCCAGCGAGCTCTTCCCCAGCGCCAGCCAGCGATCGAGGCCGGGGTGGTCCGGGCCGGCGCCGCCGCTCATCAGCGCGCGCATGGCCCCGCACTCCGAGTGCCCGCAGACCACGATGTCCCGGACGCCCAGCACGTCCACGGCGAACTCCACCGCCGCGGCCTCCGAGCCGCCCGCGCCCTCGCCGCGCTCCCAGGGCGGGACGAGGTTGCCCACGTTGCGGACCACGAACAGATCCCCGGGCTGGGTGGAGGCGAACACGTTGGGCACCACGCGGCTGTCTGAGCAGGCGAAGAAGAGGCAGTCCGGCGACTGGCCGAGGGCGAGGTGAGCGAAGCGCTCGCGGTAGGCCGGGCGCGTGTTCTTGCGGAATTCGATGATGCCTTCCAGTAGCTTCTTCATTCGGTGGCTCCGTGCAGCCGGCTAACCGGGTGGGGCTCGCGCGCACCGGATTGACAGGTCAAGATGTGATATCGAAATGACCTCAAGTGAGGTGTCCATGATCGCGACCTCCCTCTCCCGCCGCGGGCTCGTCCTCGGGGCCCTGGCGCTCCTCCCCCTGATCTCCCGCCGGGCGCTGGCCGAGGAGGTGCCCTCGCTGGAGGCGGACCTGGAGGCCTTGGAGCAGCGCTCCGGCGGTCGCCTGGGCGTCTGCCTGCTGGACACGGCGAGCGGGCTCGGGGTCGGTCGTCGCCTGGACGAGCGCTTCGCCCTGTGCAGCACCTTCAAGATCCTGCTGGCCGGGCAGGTGCTGGCCCGCTGCGCCCAGGGGGAGGAGCGTCTGGACGCCCCGATCCGCGTGCCGCGCCGCGGGCTCATCGCCCACTCGCCGGTCACCGAGGAGCACCGGGGCGAGACGCTGACGGTGGGGGAGCTCTGCCACGCGGCCGTGACCACCAGCGACAACACGGCGACCAACCTGCTGCTGGGGCGCTCGGGAGGTCCCGCCGCGCTCACCGCCTTCCTGCGCGGGCTGGGGGACGCGCGCACGCGCATCGACCGCGTCGAGCCCGAGATGAACGACGTGCGGCTGGACGAGGGCGAGGAGCGCGACACGACCTGCCCCTCGGCGATGGCGGCGAGCGTGGCGGCGCTCACGGTGGGGGAGGCGCTGCCGCTGGAGCAGCGGGCGATCCTGGTGGGCTGGGCGCGGGCGACGGTGACCGGGCTCACGCGCCTGCGGGCGGGCTGGCCGGAGGATTGGCAGCCAGGGGACAAGACCGGGACGGGCATGGACCGGTACACCAACGACGTGGGCGTGGCCTGGCCCCCGGGGCGCGCGCCCATCGTGGTGAGCGCCTACCTGGACCGGCCGGGCCACACGATGGAGGAGAACGCCGCGGTGCTGGCGGAGGTGGGTCGGCTGGTGGCGGCGCGGATCTGAGCCCACGGTCCCGGGGCCGCGCGCTATCCTGGCGGGGATGGTGCTGGTCCTGCTGCTCTGGTCGAGCCTGGCCCGCGCGGGAGAGCCCGCGGGGGCGGCGGAGCTTCAAGCGCGGGTGGAGCGCTTCGACGGGCTCACCCTGGACGGACCGGCGCCCGGCCAGGTCCTCTCGCGCGAGGAGGAGGACCAGCTCCTGCTGGGGCAACTCCAGGTGAAGGCGAAGGCGCTGCAGGAGATCGAGCGGGAGGCGATCCGGCTGATTGCCGACGGTGACCCTGCCAATGACGTGCTCGCCGTGGCCACGGTCGCCGAGGCCTACCTGGGCATGGCGGAGGCCATCGAGGACGCGGCATCTCCCCGATACCTCACGGCGGATCAGCGCGAGATCTACCAGATGTCGCAGCAAGACATTGCTTTCAAGCTGCGCATGGTGGCCCAGGAACAGGTATCCCAGCTCGAGCGACTGCTGGGCCCCGACCTCACCGAGGAGGAGGAGCTGGACCTCTGGCTGCTGCGCTACCGGACGGAGCCCACCCGGCCGCCGAGCACGCTCGCCCGCTGCGTGGTCCCGTACCGCTCTCACCGGGAGAGGAAGGCCCGCGAGACCCTGGAGCGCGCTCGGGTGAGCCTGGATCACCTGCGGGTGGATCTGGAGACCTGGGGGGGCTGCCTCCCCGCGGCCGAGCTCGAGCCCGCACAGATGGTGCTGGAGCAGGCGCAGCCGGTCGTGGACGAGCAGGACGTGGGCATGATCCTCGAGGTGATGCCCTTCCTCGACGAGATCGAGGCGAGGCTCCACGAGGCTCTCCCGGCCGCCTGCGGCGTCAGCGATCACCGCCGGGAGCCCGTCGCCGGCCTCGATCTCCCGCCTCCCCCCTGCCAGAGCTCGCCGCGGCGCGACGCCGTGCTGGCGCGCCTGGACACGATGGAGGCGGAGGACGCGGCGCTGGGCCCGGCGCCCACGCCGGCGGCGCGGCGGGCGCTGGCGACGCGCTGGCTCCAGACCAGCCACGAGCTGTTCCTGCTGGACCCCTTCTGGATGGGCGACGACACGGAGGCGGATCTGCACGTTCGGGGGGCGCTGATCGCGGTGGACCGGGCCTCGCGACACCTGCAGCGGGCGCGCGCCGCGCCGGAGCTCGACGCCGAGGAGCGCGCCCGGGTCGTCGCGGCCCAGGCCGAGGTGTTGCGCTGGTGGGCCTTCCTCTGGGCGATCTTCGAGGGGAGACCCATCGATCGCCGAAAGTACCTGGAGTACTGATGCTGCTCGCGCTGCTGTTCGGGCTGGCCTGGGGCGCGGAGCCCTCCGTGGCGGTCGCCTGCCGCGCCGAGCGGGTGGAGGCCCGCCTCCTGCTGCCCGAGGGCGCCGTGCCGCGCGCGGCCCGCTGGCTCGCCCAGCGGCGGGAGCTGGCCCAGGGGCTGGAGGCGCGGTGTCCGGCCATCCTGGCCGCCCAGGCCTGGATGGATCTGGCGTTCGCCACGGAGGCGCTGGCGCCCATCGCCGCGCGGGATGCGTCGCGCGGCCCCCACCTGCTGGCGGCGGGGACCCTGGAGGCCGAGCAGTCCGCGGCGCGGGCGCGGGCCCTGCTGGAGCCCCTCGCGGCCGGGCTCGATCCCCGGAAGAGCTCGGCTCAGGACTACACCCCCTACTGGATGCTGGTCCGGCTGGACGCCTGGGCGCTGCGCCGGGCCGCGCCGCCGCGGACCCCTCCGCCCGAGGCGCTGGCCCTGCTCGGTCCCCCGCCCGCCGCTCGGCCACTGGACGGCGCGGCGGCGAGCGCGGAGGCCGCGCGCTGGCGGGACGTGACCGCGGGCCTGCTCCGCCTCGCGCTCGACGCCGAGCCCGCGGATCGCGCCGCCGTGCTCCTCGCGGTCTCCGAGGCCGCCGAGCGCGCCATCTCCGCCGACGACCTGGCCCGGGAGCTCCTGGGGAGGACGGACCAAAGCGCCTTCTCCCCCGAGAGCCACCGCTGCCTGTGCGTCCTGATCTGGGTGCAGGGTGAGCTGGAGGGGGGCGGCTTCGGTCCGCTGCCGGCCTGCAAGGGCGGGTGGTGAGCGGGCGCGCCTACTCCAGCTTCAGCGCGACCGGGGCCACGGGCAGGTGCGGCTCGCTCCAGGGCGCGGGCACGCCCCAGTCCTCGGGCTGCGAGAAGCGCGTCCAGGTGTTCCCGATCAGCCGCTCGTGCGGGTAATAGTTGGACTTGTAGCGCAGCGCGGGGGCGTCGGAGGCCCAGAGGCCCAGATAGTAGAGGTCGATCTTCCGCTCCCGGCAGAGCTCGATCTCGTAGAGCACGCTGTAGACCCCCAGCGATCGGCGCTCGAACTCCGGGTCGAAGTAGTGATAGGCGCTGTTGGCGGCGCGCTCGCCCAGGTCCAGCAGGCTCACGGCCACCAGCCGGCGGCCGATGTGGTAGCGCACCTCCACCGTCTGCGCGCAGCTCTCGGCCAGCCAGCCGGCGTAGACCCGGGGGTCCTGGTCGGCCTCGCTCATCAGCAGGCCGCGCTGGATGCGGTGGCGGTTCCACAGGGCGACGCGCTCGTGGCTCATCCCCGGGCGCTCCAGCGTGACCCGCAGATCCTGGTTCCGCCGCCAGACCCGGGCCTGGCTGCGCGAGCGCTGGAAGTCGGCGACCGGCACGCGCACGGGCTCGCAGGAGCGGCACATGGGGCATGCGGTGCGGAAGAGGGCGGTGCCGACCCGCTGGAAGCCCGCCTCCAGGAGCACGTCGAGCTGGCGGGGCCCAAGCTCGCCGAAGGGTCGGTAGCGCGGGCAGCGCGCCTCCTGGCCCGGCCGATAGGGGCAGTGCTCCACGTCGTCCGAGACGAGGTACAGGAAGGGCGTGCCGGCCTGTGGCCGCTGGCTCGGGAGCTTGGCCATGCGCTGAGCGTAGCCAGGGCGCGGCCGGAGCGCACGGGGGCCGCCCTCGGGATAGCCTGAGGCAGGCTTCAGGAGCACAGCATGGACATCCTGTACGGCGTGGTCGGCGAGGGCATGGGGCACGCCACGCGCTCCTCGGTGGTCATCGGCCACCTGCTGGCGCGCGGGCACCGGGTCAAGGTCGTCGCCAGCGGCCGGGCGCACCGCTTCCTCCAGGAGCGCTTCCCCGACGTGGACCGCATCCACGGCCTGCACATCGTCTACGTGGACGGCGAGGTCCAGCGCCGGGAGACCCTGATCAGCAACCTGCTGCAGCTCCCGGAGAACCTCGGCACCAACGTCCGCGCCTACATGGAGCTGGTGGGCGAGTTCCAGCCCGAGCTGGTCATCAGCGACTTCGACTCGTTCGCCTGGCTCTACGCCCAGAACCACGGCGTGCCGGTGATCAGCATCGACAACATGCAGATCATCAACCGTTGCCGGCATGTGGACCTGCCGCCCGCCGACGCCCGCGACTTCCAGATGACGAAGGCGCTGGTGAAGGCCAAGCTGCCCGGCTGCGCCCACTACTTCATCACCACCTTCTTCTACCCGCCCATCCGCAAGAAGCGGACCACCCTGGTCCCGCCCATCCTGCGCCCGCAGATCCTGGAGGCGGAGCCCGAGGACGGCGACCACGTCCTGGTCTACCAGACCAGCCCCAGCATGAGCGCGCTCATCCCGGCGCTCCAGTCCATGCGCGGGCACCAGTTCGAGGTCTACGGCCTCAACCGGGAGGAGGATCTGGGCAACGTGCGCCTGCACCGCTTCTCCGAGGCGGGCTTCATCGACCACCTCGCCAGCGCGAGCGCCGTCATCGCCAACGGCGGCTTCACGCTCATGTCCGAGGCGGTCTACCTGAAGAAGCCCGTGCTGAGCGTGCCGGTGGGCAAGCAGTTCGAGCAGGTGCTGAACGGCCACTACCTCTACACGCTGGAGTACGGCGAGACCTGGGGCGCGCTGGAGCCCGACACCATCGCCCACTTCCTGCTCAACGTCCCGCGCTACCGCGCCCGCCTGGCCCACTACCACCAGGACGGCAACCGCCTCCTCTTCGAGGCCCTGGACGAGGCCCTGGCCCGCCTGGCCGCTGGCGAGCCCCTGCCCGACAGCTTCTCGGAGGAGGTCGAGGACGAGGACTCCGCGCTGGGCTGACCCGAGCTTGTGCGCGCCGCGCCCGTGTCTACATTCTCCTTCTGGACGCTGAGGCGATCCGCTTAACCGGGGGGAGGTACCATGTCTCTGCGCATGGGCGCGATCCTGCTGTTCGCGTGCTGGGCCGCTGGCTGTGGAGGTGGCGAGGGCGAGGGCGAAGGCGAGGGCGAAGGCGAAGGCGAGGGCGAGGGTGAAGGCGAGGTCAACGAGACCGTCACGGTCGCCGGCACCTTCGATGGGGACGTCACCGGCTATGGCTTGATGACGATGACCATGTTCGGCGCGGAGCAGCTCTTTGACGCTCCGCTCACGCCGAGCTGGACGATCACGCTCCAGGGCGCGCCCCCCGTGGACCACTTCATGGGTCCCACCGCGGTGGAGCTGATCCAGACCTACGAGGACACCGACGGCGACGGCGCCTTCGACTGGGAGGACAACTGGGACGTGCACGAGGCCTGCTTCGGCAGCGGAACCGTCACGCTCACCTGGATGGACAGCTCCGGCTGGAAGGTCTCCAGCATCGGAGACGACGGCTACGGCACGCTGAGCGAGGAGGAGGCGCTCCAGCTCGAGCTGAGGACCAACTGTGACGGCGGGGACACCGGCGACACCGGCGGGTGATTCGCGATACCCTGGGCCTTCCAACCCCCCGGAGAAGCCCATGGAAGTCGTCACTGGCGCCCGCGCCCGCATCACCTTCGATGGATCGCGCTGCATTCACGCCCGCAACTGCGTGCTGGGGCAGCCCAACGTGTTCAAGGCCAACGTCTCGGGGCCCTGGATCGACCCCGACGCCGCCACGCCCGAGGAGCTGCTGGCGGTGGCTGAGCGCTGCCCGTCCGGCGCGATCCAGGTGGAGCGCCTGGACGGCGGCGCCGCCGAGCAGCCCAGCGGCCGGAACGTGGTCGCCGTGCTGGAGAACGGGCCTTACGCGGTCCGCGGGCAGCTCAAGATCGGCGAGGCAAGCTGCACGCGCGCCACGCTCTGCCGCTGCGGCGCCTCGAAGAACAAGCCCTACTGCGACGCCAGCCACGTCGCCGCGGGCTTCACCGCCACGGGCGAGCTCCCCCCGCCCGCCGAGCTGCCCGCCTGGGGCGAGCCGGGCGCGCTGGAGGTGAGCGCCTTCCCCAACGGACCGCTGAAGGTCAGCGGCTCCCACGAGGTCACCTGCGGCACCGGCCGCGCCGTCAAGCGCGGGGACACCGCCTTCCTCTGCCGCTGCGGCGCCAGCGCCGGGAAGCCCTTCTGCGACGGCACGCACCGCAAGACGGGCTTCCAGGCCGAGGGCGTCTGAGCCCTACCCCTCGACCTTGTCCGCCAGGTGGGCGAGGGTCTGGTAGCCCAGCTTCACCGCGCCCATGCTGTGCACCCGGGCGATGGCCTCCGCGCTCGGGTGGCGCTGGCAGAGCGTGATGCGGGTGGTGCCGTCGCGCAGGTCCTCCAGCCAGATCCAGCTCAGGAAGCCGTCGGTGCCCTCGCCGCCGTCGTGGCGGAAGTGGAGGCGCTCAGGCGCCTTGATGTCCAGCCAGAGGGCGCGGTTGGGGAAGGTGCCCCACTGGGCGTGGGTCATGGTGAAGAGCCAGCTCCCGCCCACCTCCAGCGCGTAAGACTGGGTCTTCGTGACGAAGCCGTCCGGGCCCCACCAGGAGTCGAGGGCCTCGGCATTGGAGAAGGCCGCCCAGACCCGGTCCCGGGGGGCGCGGATCGTGCGGCTCAGCACGATCATGTCCGGCGGGGTGGCGACCCCGGCCAGCACCAGCTCCAGCCGGTCGTTGCCCTCGATCCAGCCGCCCGCGGCGCCCAGCCGCTGGTGCGCCTGGGCCTCCTCCGGCGTGGTGAAGCGCTGGGTCAGGCGCATCTGCGTGCCCTCGCCCACCGCGCTCAGCTCGACGACGACCACGCTCTCCATCGGCGAGCCGGGCGAGCGGCCCGTGGCGGCGGCGATCATCGCGTGCCAGGCGGCCGGGTGCTCGTCGGTGAGCATCTCCAGCACGAGGCGGTGAGGCGCCTCGGCCTCCAGCACGCGGCCGTGCCAGGGGTAGCGGCTGCCGTCGGGGCCGACCATCACGATCCGCCAGGTCCCGCCCGCCCGGGCGTCCAGGTGGACCTCCTCGTTGGTGTAGGTGGCGGGGCCGAACCAGCGGACCAGCTGGGTCGGATCGGTCCAGGCGGACCAGACGGCCTGGACCGGGGCGTGAAGGTGGCGCTCCAGCGTGAGGTCGAGGCCGGAGAAGACGGCGTGGGTGGACATGGGGGGCTCCTTCGGGGGCTCAGGGCTTGGGGGGATGTTGGGCCTGAAGCCAGGCCTCCAGGCGGTCGAAGCGCTGCTCCCACTGGCGCCGGTAGTCCTCGGCCCAGGCGGCGATGGCCGCCAGGGGCTCAGGTCTGCAGGCCCAGCGCCGCTCCCGACCGGAGCGCACGTCCACGACCAGACCGGCCTCCGCCAGCACCTCGAGGTGCCGCGTGACGGCCTGGCGGGTCAGATCGGTGCCCTCGGTGAGCTCGGAGATGGACAGGTCCTCGACCGCGCGGAGGCGCTCGAGGATGCGGAGGCGGGTGGGATCGCCCAGCGCGGCGAAGACGCGGGGCTCAGGGGGCGGCGCGGGCTGCGACATGCAACCTCCTTGTTGCATGTAGTCCGCACCCTGAAGACGCGCAACAATCTGGTTGCGTTTTTCTGGGCAGGCCGCGGCGATACGTGGGCGCATGGCCCGCATCCTCCCCGAGCTCGATCCGCGCGTGGTGCCGCTCCCGAATGGCACCGAGGTGAGCACCCGCGTCGACCGCGATCACGAGGGCCGCCGCGTGCCCCAGGGCGCGGTGGGCCGGGTGGTGGGGACGCTGGGGGACGCGGTGGACGTCGCGGTGGTGGGCGTGGGCGTGCTGCGCTACGCGCGCGCCGAGGTGCTGCCGCGCAAGCAGGGGCAGGTGCGCTACGCCCGGCGGCGGGCGGCGAGCTGGGAGGCGCTGCGGCCCTGCGTGGTGCTGGTCGCCACCGTGGGCAGCCGGGCCTGGGGGCTGGCGCACGCGGGCTCGGACGAGGATCTCCGCGGGGTCTTCGCGCTCCCCTTCCCCTGGACCTCGGGCCTGGTCAGCCCGCCCGAGGACCTCATCCGCACGGACGGATCGGAGAGCTACTGGGAGCTGGCCAAGACCCTGCGCCAGGGCCTGCGCGGCGATCCCAACACGCTGGAGGCCCTCTTCGTGGACGAGGTGCGCGCGCACGACCCGCTTGGCGAGCGCCTGCTGCGCGAGCGGCAGATCTTCGTGAGCCGTGAGATCTACAGCAGCTTCGGGCGTTATGCGCTCAGCCAGCTCAAGCGGCTCGAGCAGGCGCGGGCCATGGCCGAGCACCGCGAGGTCGTGCTCACCTGGATGGAGGAGGAGCCGCTCCCTTCGCTGGACGAGCTGGCCCTGCGCCTCGCCCCCATCGCCGCGCCCCGCGCCCCCCGGCCCGAGGACGCCGTGCTGATGGCCAAGGAGTACATCAAGGCGCTCTACCGCTCGCTGTACGACCAGGGGCTGCTCGAGCGCCGCGACTACGAGAGCCTGGCGCGCTTCGCCCGCGAGAGCCCCATGCGCTTCGAGCTCCCCAAGGAGCTGCGCCCGAAGAACGCCTACAACCTGCTGCGCCTCCTGTATACGGCCATCCGCTGGCTGGTCACCGGCGAGCCCTCCCTGCGCATGGAGGGCGAGGAGCGGGCCCGCCTGCTCCAGGTCAAGGGCGGGGACGTCCCGCTGCGCGAGGTGCTGGAGGAGGCCGAGGCGCTGACCACGCGGCTGGAGGAGGCCCGGCGCGCCACCCGCCTGCCCGAGCGCCCCGACCTGGCCGCCGCCGACACCCTGCTGCGCGAGGCCCGCGAGGAGCTGGCCCGCCGCTGGCTCTCCCGCGCCCCCGGCCCCTGGGGCGCGGACGCCCCGCCACCCCCGGTCCCCACCGAGGAGGAGGACGAATGAACGCCCCCCGCGATCTGCTGCTCACGCCCCACCAGGAGGCCGTGGCCCGCACCTTCCTGGCCGAGGTCTCGACGCAGCGCCGGCACCTCGTCGTCGCGCTCTCGGGCGCCCACGCCTACGGCTTCCCCTCGCCGGACAGCGATCTGGACCTGAAGGCCGTCCACGCCGCGCCGGCCCGCGGCCTGCTGGGCTTCGGCCGCGCCTCGTCCACCAGCGACCGCCTGGAGGTGCGCGAGGGCGTGGAGGTGGACTACACCAGCAACGAGCTGGGCGAGGTCCTGCGCGGGGTGTTGAAAGGCAACGGCAACTACATCGAGCGCTTCCTGTCCGGCTACATCGTGGTGGAGGACCCCGCGCTGGCCGGGCTGCGACCGATCGTCCAGCGCGCGCTGTGCAGCAAGGTTCACGCCCACTACCTCGGCTTCGCCACGCAGCTCTCCCGGCGCCTGGATCAGCCCGGCGCCACCGTCAAGCATCTGCTCTACGTGCTACGGTGTGCGTTGACGGGTGTACACATGCTCAGAGAGGGCGTCTGCGAGACCGATCTCTCCCGCCTGGCCACGCCGCTCGGTTTCCCCGAGGCGCACGCGCTCATCGCGGCGAAGAAGGCGGGCGAGCGCACCCCGCTCGACGAGGCGCGGCTCTCGGACGCTCGCGCCCTGGCCGCGCGCGCGCTGGCGAGCCTGAACGCGGCCTACGCCGAGACGATCCTGCCGTCCGAGGCCGACCCTACGGAGCTGGAGGACTGGCTGGTGGCGTTCCGCGTGGCGGAGCTACGGGCGTGAGGGGGACGTCGCTCTGATGTCTTTCATCAGGGGGGCGTCGCGTTACGCTTCTCATCGCGGCTCTCATGGGTTATCAGGTGTACCTGTGTTTCATTAGAGTGACGGCTCTCTTACCCGTCCGATGCGCCCATAGGAGAATACCATGTCCGACAAGTCGCAGATGCCCGAACAGATGAGCTCCTCCGAGGAGACCTTTGACCCTACGGATCCTTTTGGACTTGGAACCACCGACCCGCTCCAGTCCCTCTTTGGGAACAGCTTCCTGAGTACGCTGCTGCCCGATGAAGAGACGCCAGGCCAGAGCTGTACACCTTACACGGTGTCGCCCGGGGACACGCTGTGGGGCATCTCGCGACGGTTTCTGGGGAAAGGATCGCGCTACGAGGAGATTTACCGCGACAATCGCGAGAAGATAGGCGACAATCCGGATCTGATCTTCCCTGATCAGGAGCTGCAGGTGTGTGAGGATCCTACCTCGAACGTAGGTCCGGGAGAGGTGCAGAGCGCTCAGGAAGAGGACCAGGAGGGGGCAGAGGTGTGTCCGCTCGCGCTGCGAGAGCTGACCACATCTGAGCAGGCGGCGCTCGACAAGCTGCAGGCGCTCGCCGACCAGTCGATGAAGGAGGGGAAGGGGGGAGAGGCTTTCGCGGAGAGCATCCGAATGCTCTCTTCGGACTTGAGGAACAAGCTCCTGTCGGTGGAGGATCCAGAGCAGCTCCCGGACAACCTGAAGATCACCATGGCTGCCCTGGACCTCTGGGGCAAGGACCCGGGCAACCAGTGGGGTGAGGGGAGCTGGGACAGCGAGGACCTGGACATGTCAGCCCCGGAGTACGCGACGGTTGACGAGGGCCAGTACAAGTGCAATGCCTTCGTAGCGGAGGCAATCTATCAGGGGACGGGACAGGTTCACAAGGCTATCCCAAGCAAGGAAGAGCCTGGCAAGTACTTCCCCTATCAGGCTGAACAGTGGGGAGATGCCAATACCGATATCGAGAACTTCGACGTGACCACCAACCCCCAGATGGGCGCCGTTTGGTCCAACGGTGATCACACCGGGATCTACCTTGGAGAGTACAACGGGCAGAAGATCTACATCAGCGCTCGCGACCGGGGGTATGATGCCTACGGGACGGATGAGGTTCAGCACAGTCACGGGATACAGATCAAGCAGCTTGGGGAGGGAGGGGTGTACCAGCAGTTCAACAACGCGCCGAAGGGCTCACCGTGAGGGGCCGAGCGCTCCTCCCGCTCGGGCTGCTCTTCGCCGCAGCGGGTGTGCTCTCGCTGTCCGGTGTGCTGGGCAGCTCCGAGAAGAACGCGGTCAAACTCTTTGGCCACTGGTTTGATCTCGATACCAGCGGGTTGGCGCTGATGGCGCTGGGGCTCCTGCTCGGGATCCTCTCCCGGTGGTTACGAAGAGGTGCGGGGTCTGATTGAGGTCTGCCTCGCGCAGAGGTGATCTTCGGTCGCACCTTGAGGTGAGCACTTGCCTGAACAGGGGGTCGGGGGCTAAGGAGGCTCGATTCCCCTGCTGCTGGAGCTCACCGTGCGGATCCTTCGCCCTCTGATGTTGCTCTCGGGTCTGTTCCTGCTCGCCTGCGGCGGCGTGGTGGGGGATCTCAGCGGGGCCACCGCGCTCCAGGCCGAGCTCGACCAGGCGCGGGCCGATCTCCAGTCCAGCCAGGAGCGGCTCCAGTCCACGCAGGAGCTCGCCGACGCGCGCCAGCTCGAGGTCGCCGAGCTCCAGGCCCGGCTCGCCACATGCGCCTGCCCGGAGGTCGCCGCCGCCGAGGCCGCCCCCGCCGAGGTCGCCCCTCCCGCCGAGCCGGCCAAGGTCGAGCCGGCGAAGACGACGACCACGACGAGCTCGACCAGCACGGCCAAGGCGACGACCACGACCACCACCAGCGCCCCGGCCAAGACGACCTCCACCACGACCACCTCCGCCCCCGCCGCCGAGACCACGACCAGCGCCGCCACCACCTCCCGGGCCCCCGTCGCCACCACCGGCCAGATCGAGATCGCCGCGGACGACACCGTGCGCATGACCATCGACGGCAAGTCCGTGCCCTACAGCAAGCTGAAGAACGCCTTCATCGCCAAGGATCTGGAGGCCGGCGCGCACACGGTGGTGCTGAAGAGCCGCGAGGGCAACGTGGACCTGAGCCGCGTCATCGACGTCGTCGCCGGCAAGCGCGCCCGCTTCGAGCTCAAGGGCGGCAAGCTCAACTCGCTGGGCAGCGTAGACGCGACGAACTGATCGGCCCATGGACATCAAGGCATCATCGTGTGATGCTGTGATGCATGAGGACCACGCTCACCCTCGAGGATGACGTCGCGCTGCGGCTGGAGCGGCTCCGCGCCGCGACGGGCCTCAGCTTCAAGGAGGCCGTCAATCAGGCGCTCCGCGCCGGCCTGGACGCGCAGGAGGCGCCGCCGCCCCCGCGGGCGCCCTACCGGATCCAGCCCGTGTCCACGGGCGCGCCGCGGGTAGAGCTCGCGCGGACCTCGGAGCTCCTGATCCTGGACGATGAGGCCGCGTGGACGCAGGAGGGCCGGTGATCCTGGTCGACGCGAACCTGCTCCTCTACGCGCGTCTGGCCGACGTGCCGCAGCACTCGCGCGCCCGGCGCTGGCTGGAGGACGCGCTCAACGGTGGCGCCCGCGTGGGCCTCCCCTGGGAGAGCCTGACGGCCTACCTGCGGATCATCACGAACCCGCGCATCTTCCCGAGGCCGCTGGGCATCGCCGACGCCCTCGCCCACGTCGAGGAGTGGCTGGCCCTCCCCAACGTCTGGACGCCCCTGCCGGTGTCCACGCATGCCGAGCTGCTGGCGCGGCTGCTGCGCGACACGGGCGCGACGGCGAAGCGGGTGCCGGACGCGCACCTCGCGGCCATCGCCCTCGGCCACGGCCTGACCCTGTGCACGGCGGACGCGGATTTCCGGGTCTTCCCGGGGCTGCGGGTCCTGAACCCGCTGGCCTGAGCATGCCTCCCCGCCTGCTCGCGCTGAGCGATCTGCACGTCGATCACCCCGGGAACCTCGACGCGCTGCGCGCCCTGCCGCCGCACCCCGGGGACTGGCTCCTCGTGCCGGGCGACGTGGCCGACCGCACGCTGCCCATGGAGCGGGCCTGGGAGATCCTCACCGATCGCTTCGAGCGCGTGCTGTGGGTGCCGGGCAACCACGAGCTCTGGGTGCGCGAGGACGGCCCGCGGGGCGAGGACCGCTACGACCTGCTGGTCACCCTCTGCCAGCAACACGGCGTGCTGACCCCCGAGGACCCCTGGGTGCGCTGGACCGGGCCGGGCGGGCCGGCGACGGTGGCGCTGATCTTCTGCCTCTACGACATGAGCTTCCGGCCGGACCACGTCCGCCGTGAGGACGTCGTGGCCTGGGCGGGCGAGGACGGCATCCGCTCGGTGGACGACTTCTGGCTGAAGACCGACCCCTGGCCGGACATCGACGCCTGGTGCGCCGAGCGCGTGCGCGTCTCCGAGCGCCGCCTGGCCCAGGCCCAGGGCCCGCTGGTCCTGGTCAACCACTACCCCCTGCGCCGCGATCTGGTGCGACTCTTCCGCATCCCGCGCTTCACGCCGTGGTGCGGGACCCGCGCCACCGAGGACTGGCACACGCGCTACCCCGTGCGCGTCGTCGTCAGCGGGCACCTGCACATGCGCGCCACCGACTGGCGGGACGGCGTGCGCTTCGAGGAGGTCGCGCTGGGCTACCCCCGGCACTGGCGGAAGGAGACCACGGTGGAGGGCTATCTCCGCGAGATCCTCCCCGGTCCACCCACCCCGAGCCCGCTCCCGGTCGAGCCCCGGTGGCACCCCTGAGCGACGCCACCGCCCTGATCCTGCCCGTGCCCGCCGCGGACCCGCTGGTCGGCCCCTGGCGCGCCCGCTACGACCGCTCCGCCCGCGAGGGCGTGCCCGCCCACCTGACCCTGCTCTACCCCTTCCTGCCGCCCGACGAGGTCGGCGTGGAAGAGCTAGATCATCTAGCCGAGATCGCGACCTCCCTCGCGCCCTTCTCGCTCCGCTTCTCCCGGGTGGAGGCGCTGGGGGACATCCTGGTGCTGGAGCCCGAGCCCTACGCGGCCGTGGAGCGCGCCCGCGAGGCGGTGCTCCAGCGCTGGCCGGGGCTGGTGCCCTATGGCGGGAAGTACGGTCCGCGCCCGAGGCTGCACCTGACCGTGGCCTGGAGCGCGCCCGCCCGCCCGGACGGGGCGGAGGACTTCTCGCCGGTGATCGCGGCGATCCGGCCAGAGCTGCCGCTGTCCTGCGAGGTGGGCGCGCTGTGGCTGATGGAGCGCCGGGAGGGGCTGTGGGCGCCTCGGGTGGTCTACGGCCTCGGCGCCGGGATCAGCCCGCCATCTCCGTGACCGCGTCGCTCTCGTCCGCGTCGTCGGCATAGGCCACCGGCACCACGCGCGGGCCGCGGAAGAGCAGGGCGCTGCACCACTGGATCTCGCCGTCGCCCGGACCGAAGTCGGGCAGGCGCTCGAACAGCACCTCGATGGCGACGCGGGCCTCCAGGCGGGCGCGCGGGGCCCAGAGCGCGAGGTGGCCGGGCTGACCCAGCGCCAGGTGCTCGGAGGTGTCGCGCTCCAGGTCGAAGCGGTCGGGGTCGGCGAAGTGCCCGCTGTCGCGGTTGGCCGAGGCCAGCAGCATCAGCACCACGCTCCCGCTGGGGATGGTGGTCCCGCCCAGGGTCACGCTCTGGTTGGCGACGCGGAGCTGACCCAGCACCGGGCTGTTGTGGCGCAGGGTCTCCTCGATGAGCACCGGGATGCGCGCGGGATCGGCGCGCACGGCCCGGTAGACCTCGGGGTTCTGGAGCAGGCTGAGCAGCGTGTTGCCGATGAGGTCGGCGGTGACCTCGTTGCCCGCCAGGAGCAGGTGCAGGGCGGACGCCAGGATCTCGGGGTCGGTGAGCTTCGTGCCCCCCTCCTCCACCTGGCAGAGCGCGCTGAGCAGGTCGTCGCCCGGCTCGGCCCGGCGCTGCGTGAGCAGCTCGGCCAGGTAGCCCACGAAGGCGTCCATGCTGCCGCGCAGGCGGGTCATGCGCTCGGCGCCGGAGACCTCCGGGCCCGGGGAGAGCGCGTCGGTGGCCCAGCGCATGAAGGCGGCGCGGCGGGCGGGCGGGATGCCCAGCAGGTCCGCCATCGACGCGGCGGGCAGGGGCAGGGCCAGGAGCCCGATGAGATCGAGGTTGTCGCGCTCCAGCACGCGGTCGACCAGGGCGTGGGCGGAGGCGCGCACCCGGCGCTCGTGGCGCTCCAGCAGCTCGGGCGAGAGGGCCTTGCGGACGAGGGCGCGGACCTTGGAGCGGGCGGGCGGCTCGGCCACCAGCAGGCTCGCCTCGAAGGGCTCGGGATCGCCGAGCGGCGGGGCGTTGTTGGGGCGCATCCCGAAGGCGCCGGCGTTGTCGAGCGCGGCGAGGACGTCTTCGTAGCGGCTGAGCGCCCAGAGGCCGTAGGGCGCGGCGGTGCTGACCGGCGAATTGGCGCGCAGCTCTGCGAAGAGGGGGTACGGGTTCTCCCGCACCTGGGAAGAGAGCAGATCGAAGCTGTTCATCCGGGATCCAGTCCTCGCCGCACGGGGCGGTCGCGCACACGTCAGAGGATCGTAGCCGACAGCGGGCTGTCGCTCAAGCCCTGGGACCGCCCTCAGGCCTCCTCCTCCATCGATTTCAAAATCCTGTGATAGCTGGCCAGCCGCGCCAGCGGGAGCCTCCCCTCCCGCGCCGCGGTCAGCACCGCGCACCCGGGCTCGTGATCATGCGTGCAGTCCCGGTAGGTACAATCGTCCGCGAGCGCCTCGAGCTCGGGGAAGTACCAGCGCAGCTCGGCGGGCTCCATGCGGGCGAGGCCGAGGCTGCGGACACCGGGCGTGTCCACGAGGCGGGTGCCGTCCAGGTCGTGGAGCTCGCTGGCGGTGGTGGTGTGGCGCCCGCGGGCCCGCTGGTCGAGCTCGCCGATCTCGATGTTCAAGGCCGGGAACAGCGCGTTGAGCAGGCTGGACTTGCCCACGCCGGAGTGGCCCACGAAGGCGCAGGTCCGGCCGCGCACGGCCTCCCGCAGGGCGTCCAGGCCCTCGCCGGTCCGGGCGGAGCAGCGCAGCACGGGCACGCCCAGCGCCTCGTAGGGGGCCAGCGCGGCCTCCAGCTCGGCGCGCTCGTCCTCGCCCCGTATCTGGTCCTGCTTGTTGACGCAGAGCAGCGGAGTCACCCCGCCGCGCTCCAGGGCGACGAGGTAACGATCGACCAGCCCCGCCCGCAACGGCGGGCTCCGCGCCGCGACGACGATGACGGCCAGCTCCAGGTTGGCCACGACCACGCGCTCCAGGTGGGGGTTCTGGGGATCGGGCCGGGCCAGCCGGGTCGCGCGGGGGAGCACGCGCAGCACGCGGGGGGGCTCATCCTCCCAGAGCACCTGATCGCCCACGGCCAGCACGGCCCGCTGCTCGCGCTGGAGGGGGCCGGACAGGGTGGCGTCGATGAGCTCGCCGCCGTCCACCAGGATCCGGCAGACCTTTCGCCCAGCCCAGACCACCACGCCCGGCCGCCCGCCCTCGACGACCTCGTCGGCGTCGACCTCGTCCTCCGCCACCAGGCTGTCCTCCAGGAGGCGCAGGGTCCAGAGGTGCAGGTCGGCGTCCTTCAGCCGGCTGGCCCAGGGGGGCAGATCACCGCCGCGCCCGGATCCTCGGCGTTCTCCGCCGCGCGCTGCGCGCGACTGCCGTCGGGCCTCGTCGCGCAGGCGGCCCGCCCGGCGCTTCAGCTCCTCCCGCTCCAAGGCCGGGAGCTCGCGGAGGCGCTCCTCCAGGGCCCGTTGGTTCCAGCCCATGCGCCCCCTCGGTCAGCGACGCGCCGCCCAGCGGGCGGTGAGCGCGACCAGGGGGATGGCGGTGGGGCGCCCGTGCTGCCAGTCCCCGTCCTCCACCGCGCAGCCGCCCACGTCGATGTGGGTGTAGGGGATGGGCTGGGCGCTGTCGCCGCCGTGGCGGGCGAGGCCGCTGGCCAGGCTGAGGAAGGCCATGGGGAACTGGTGGCCGCGGGCCGTGGCCGAGCTCGCGGCGTTGTTGCAGGAGAGCACGTCGTCCGCCCGCGAGCGCGCCTTGATGAAGTCCACGTCCTCGCGGCGCAGGCGGCTCAGCTCGAAGGGCTCGCCCCAGCGCTCGCCGATGTCGGCCAGCAGCTCGGCGACGTGCAGGGCGCGGGCGGGGCCGTTGTCCATGGCGATGGGGTAGGGGCCCACGGCGCGATAGCTGTGGCCCGTCAATGTTGCCACGGAGAACACTCTTGGATTGACAGCCTTCAAGGCTGTCTCTCGGAGGTGGGACAGCAGATCGGACAGCACCAGGCGCCCCTCGGCGTCGGTGTTCCCCACCCGCACGCGCACGCCCGCGTGGCTCACCAGGATCTCGTCGGAGACGAAGGCGTCCGGCCCGATGCTGTTGCGCACGCAGCCGAGCTCGGCCACCACCCGCAGGCCCCGCGGGCGCAGGGCGGCGACGGTGCGCAGGAAGCCGGCCACCGTGGCCGCCCCGCACTTGTCCCGGCTCATGCCCGCCATGTGCCCGTCGGTCTTGAGGTCCGCGCCGCCCGTGTCGTAGACCAGCCCCTTGCCCGCCAGCAGCAGGGTCTCCTCGGTGGGGCCCTCGCCCACGTACTCCAGGCGGATCACGCAGGGGCGATGCCGGGTCACGGCCAGCGAGGCGCGGGCCACGGCCGAGAGCAGCGGGTACTCGAGCTGCAGGCGCTCGGTGTCCTCCAGCACGCTGACGCTGACCGGCCCCCCCGCGAACACCGCCTTGCAGCTCTCCGCCAGGATCATCGGGTTCATGCGCTCGGGCTCGGCCCCGCCCAGATCCCGGGCCAGGCGCCGCCCCAGCTCGATCGCGCTCACCAGCTCGGCCAGCCCCTCGCCCGCGCCCTGCTCCTGGGCCGCGTAGCCGACCGTGCGCACGGGCTCGATGCCCTCGCCGTGGGCCTCGCGCGCCTCCAGCGGCTCCCAGAGCCCGCTGAGCGCGCCCAGCAGCGCGACCTCCAGGGCCTGATCAAAGGCCGGGCCAGGGCCGCGCCTGGGCAGGTAGAGCAGGGGGCGGATGGCCCCGGCGTCGCGGGCGCGGGCCACGCCGGCGCGGGCGGCCTCGGCGAAGCGACGCACGTCGTCCACGTCCCGCGTCAGCGGCCCGGTGGGGGCGAGGATCAGCCGACCCCCCGCCAGCGAGGGCGCCACCAGCAGCGTGACGTCCTGGCCCACCCGGGCGTCCACGCCCATCGCGGCGCGGATCGGGCCTTGAAGCGGCGCAAGCTGAAGATCAAAGGTCGGGCTGACGACGACGACCGCGTCCCAGCGGCCGGAGTCGCGGACGGCGATCGCGGGGTCTCCCGCGGCGAGGAGGTTGGGAAGGGCCATCTGGGTCTCCGTGACGCGGGCCCATAACGCGGCGCGAGGACGTTAGAGGAGAGCTCGCCTCGGAGTCGCCCATGGGGACCGCCCTGCTCCTGCTCGCCGCCTGCTCCGGCGCCTCGCCCGCCGGGGAGCAGCCCTCCTGGCCCGTCTTCGACGGGAAGGACGCCAGCCGCCCCCGGGTGGAGGTCGCCCTGAGCCCGGTGCTGACCGGCTTCAAGAACGTCACCGACCTGCAGTTCCCCCCCGGCGAGTCCGGCCGCGCCGTGGTCTTGGAGAAGCGCGGGGTCGCCACCTGGGTGGAGCTCGCCACGGACACCCGGCGCGAGCTGCTCACGGTGGACGTGCGGACCAACTCCGAGCTCGGGCTGCTGGGGCTCGCCTTCCACCCGAAGTACGCGGAGAACCACCGGATCTACACGAACACCAACCCGAGTGGGGGCGAGCTGCGCACGACCATCACCGAGTGGACCGTAGACCAGCAGTCCGGCAAGGCGGGCAGCCCGCGGGTGCTGCTGGAGATCGCGCAGCCCTACTCCAACCACGACGGCGGGCAGCTGGCGTTCGGGCCGGACGGCTACCTCTACATCGGGATGGGCGACGGGGGCTCGGCGGGGGACCCCCAGGGCCACGGCCAGGACCGCTCCACCCTGCTGGGCGCCATGCTGCGCATCGACGTGGACCGGGCCGACCCCGGTCTGGCCTACGCCGTCCCCCAGGACAACCCCTTCGTGGGGACGGAGGGCGTGCGCCCCGAGATCTGGGCCTATGGCCTGCGCAACCCCTGGCGTTACAGCTTCGACCCGAAGGGGCGCCTGCTGGTGGCCGACGTGGGCCAGAACCTCTGGGAGGAGGTGGACGTCGTGGCCCGCGGCGACAACCTGGGGTGGAACGTCCGCGAGGGCCGGTCCTGCTTCGAGCCTGAGACCGGCTGCGCCACCGCCGGCATGGTCGATCCCCTCTTCGTCTACGGGCACGACGAGGGCGCCTCGATCACCGGGGGCTACGTCTCGCTCAGCCCCGGCCTTCCCGCGCTCCAGGGGTGGTGGATCTTCGGCGACTTCGCCAGCGGGCGGCTCTGGGCCCTGGACGCGCGCGGCGCGCTGGTGCCCGGTCAGGACGCGCCGGTCGTGTCGCTGGGGCGCTGGGACCTGAACCCCGCCACCTTCGGGCGCGCGGCGGACGGCACGGTCTACGTCGTGGACTTCCCCTCGGGCACCCTCTACCGCATCGGACCTTCGCGTTGAAGCGCGCGCTCGCCCCCCTCTACGTCGCGCTGGGCTGGCTCTGCCTGGGCCTCGGCTTCGTGGGCATCTTCCTGCCCGTCCTGCCGACCACGCCCTTCGTGCTCCTGGCGGCCTGGTTCTTCTCCAAGGGCAGCAAGCGCCTGCACGGCTGGCTGCTGTCGTCGAAGACCTTTGGCCCCATCATCCTGGACTGGGAGCGGCACGGCGTCATCCGGCCGCGGGCCAAGGCGCTCTCGCTCACGATGATGGCCCTGCTCTTCGGCTACACGCTGATCTTCGTGGACGTGAAGCCGGCGGTGAAGATCGTGGTCGCCAGCATCGGGCTCACCACGGCGGGCTTCATCGTCACCCGCCCCTCGGCGCCGCGGGAGGGCTGAGGTTATGTCGCCGTGACATGATGTCGCTGCGACATCATGTTGGAGGGACATCATGATCCTCCCCTTCCTCGGTCGCGAGCGTGAGCTGAGCAGGCTCCAGCGAGCCTTTCGCGCGCCGGATCCTCAGCTGGTGGTGCTGGTCGGGCGGCGGCGCCTGGGCAAGTCCCGGCTCCTGCGCGAGGCGCTGCGGGGGCTGCCGGCCGTCTACGTGGTCGGCGACGACCGGGACGCGCCGCTGCAGCGCGAGTCGGTCGCCCGCGAGATCGACGCGCTGATCCCAGGCTTCGCCTCGGCGCGCTACCCCGGCTGGGACGCGCTGCTGGAGCGCTGGGCGAGGCAGGCGCCGCCGGGGGCGATCCTGGCCCTGGACGAGCTCCCCAGCCTGGTGGCGCGCGCGCCCGAGCTCCCCAGCCTGCTTCAGCGCCTCGTCGATCGCGGCGGCAAGGCGCTGCACCTCGCGCTGTGCGGGTCCTCCCAGCGGATGATGCTGGGGATGGTCCTGGACGCCTCCGCGCCGCTCTACGGGAGGGCCCGCGAGATCCTCCGGGTCGGCCCTCTGGACATCGGCCTGCTGCCGCGCGCGCTCCCCTGCGGGAGGCCCCGGGAGGTGCTCGACCGCTGGGCGGTCTGGGGCGGCGTGCCCCGCTACTGGGAGCTCGCGGCGGACTACGCCGACCCCTGGGAGGCCGTGCGCGACCTCGCCCTCGATCCGCTCGGCGTGCTGCACCAGGAGCCCGAGCGCCTCCTCCTCGACGATCTCCGCGAGCTCGCTCGCGCCGGATCCCTGCTCTCGCTGGTGGGTCAGGGGGTCTGCCGCCCCTCCGAGCTCGCCAGCCGGCTCGAGCAGCCGACCACCTCGCTCACGCGGCCCCTCGCGCGCCTGCTGGAGCTCAACCTGCTGGAGCGCGAGCAGCCCTGGGGGGTGGAGCCCCGGGACACGAAGCGCGCGCTCTACCGGGTGAGCGACCCCTTCCTGGCCTTCTGGTACCGCTTCGTCGATCCCGCCCGCTCGCGGCTCGCCGCCGGCCAGGTGGAGGGGGTGATGGCGCGCGTGCAGGCCCAGTGGACCACCGTGCTCGGGCCGATCTGGGAGAAACTGGCCCGGGACCGGCTCGCGCGCATGTCCGTCGCGGGCGAGGGCTGGCTCCCCGCCGGGCGCTGGTGGTCCAAGGAGGTGGAGCTGGACCTCGTCGCCGCGCATGAGTCGGATCCGCGCCGCGCGCTGGTCGGGGAGGTGAAGCTCACGGCTCGCCCGGAGGAGGTGCCCGCGCTGCGCGCCGATCTCGCGCATCGGGCCGCCCGCTGCCCCGCGCTGGAGGGCTGGCGGGTGGAGCCCTGGCTGTGGGTGCTGGAGGGGGTGCCGCGAGGGACGCCAGGGGTGTGCGTGGGGGAGGAGGTGTTGGGTTTGGAGCCCATGGATGGGCAGGAGGTGTCGTCATGAGCCCTGATCTCTTCGCCTGGTCCGACGCCCTCGTCGATCGCCTCGCCGCGATCTCCCCCATCCACGCCGCCTTCTCGGGCGTCCGCGGCCAGGAAGGTCGCTGGGACGACGCGAGCCCCGCGGGCCTGGCGGCGCGGCGGGCCTTCTGGGAGGAGGCCCGGGGCGAGGCGCTGGCCTTCGGGGAGCCCGCCGAGGAGCGCGCCCGGCTGGCCCGGGACGTGATCCTGGACTTCTGCGAGGCCAACCTGCGCTTCATCGACGCGGGCGGCTATCACCACGACCTCAACGCGCTCGCGTCCACGCTGCAGGCTCCGGTGCTGGTCATCGCCCAGGACCCCATCGAGACCGAGGACGACGCGGACGCCCTGATCGCGCGGCTCCAGGGGATCGAGGCCCTCTACGCCGGCTATCGCGAGACGCTGGCCGAGGGGTTGAGGATCGGGCGGGCGGCGGCGGCTCGGCAGGCGCGGGCCTGCGTGGAGCAGGCGGCGGTCTACGGCGGGGAGAATTCAGCCTTCCTCGCCCGCGCGCGGGCCTGCGCGGCCTTGCACCCGGCGCGAGCGGGGGCGCTGGAGGCGGCGGCGGCGCGGGCCTGCGCGGCGACCTGGGCGCTCGGGGCCTGGCTCCAGTCGGAGTACCTGCCTCGGGCTCCTGCGGAGGACGCCGTCGGTGCCGAGCGCTACGCGGGGGAGGCGCGCTGGCACCTCGGGATGGAGCCGGACTTGTTGGAGGCCCACGCCTGGGGCGTGAGCGAGGTCCTGCGGATCGAGGCCGAGATGCTGGCGCTCTGCCGTGGGCTGGGCGGGGAGGCGGTGGCGCCGACCCTGGAGCGCCTGCGCCAGGACCCGGCCTGCTGCGCGCCCACCGCCGAGCACTTCCTGGACGCCATGCGCGCGCGCCAGGCCCACGCCGTGGAGATCCTGGACGGCGTCCACTTCGCGGTGCCGCCCGCCATCCGGCGCGTCGAGGTCCACCGCGCCCCGCCCGGCGGGCCGGTGGGCGCCTACTACCAGGGGCCGAGCGAGGATCTCTCGCGGCCGGGCGCCATCTTCTATTCGCTGGAGCGCGAGGAGCAGATCCCGCTCTTCCCCGAGATCTCCACCGCCCACCACGAGGGCTTCCCCGGCCACCACCTGCACATCGGGACCACCGTGACGCTGGGCGGGCAGCTCTCCCGCTTCCAGCGCCTGATGGCGCACTCCACCGGGCATGCCGAGGGCTGGGCCCTCTACGCCGAGCAGCTCTCCCGCGAGCTGGGGCTCCTGGAGCGCCCGGAGCACGAGCTGGGGATGCTGCTTCAGGAGCGGGTGCGGGCCTGGCGGGTGGTGCTGGACATCGGGCTCCACCTGAAGCTGCCCATCGATCCGGCGCTGCGCTTCCACCCGGGCGAGGTCTGGACGGTGGAGCTCGTGGAGCAGGCGCTGGTGCAGCGCGCTGGCATGGGCCCGCGCGCCGCCGCCAGCAACGCGCTGCGCTACGCGGGCTTCCCCGGTCAGGCCATCACCTACAAGCTCGGCCAGCGCGTGATCCTGGAGGCGCGCGAGCGCTGGCGCGGGCGACCGGGCTACGACCCACGGGAGTTCCATGCGAGGGTGCTGGGGCTCGGGCAGGTGGGGTTGGGGAGGTTGAAAACACTCTTGGAACGGTAGATCTTGAAATTCCGCCATGGGATGGTGAAAATTCCACCAGGCAGCGGCGGAATCTACTCCCCGAGCTCGAAGCTGCGCTCTTCCCTACGCCCCCACCTCCACATCCCGCGGGCTGAGCGCGGAGGCGGCCAGGGCGCGCCGCGCGGTCCGGCTCCGCGCCAGGGCCCGGCGGAGCTCGCGCTCGTCCAGCAGGCCGGCGTCCTGTACCAGCGCGCCGGGCTCGCCGAGCGGCACCCCGGTCCAGGCGAGGTGCTCCTCGGCCATGGCGCCCCAGTCCAGATCGGCGCGCTCGGGCTCGACGCCGAGGGTGGCGGCGTGCGCGACGAGGCGGAGCTCGGCGGCGGCGGCGGCGGCCACGGCCTCGTAGCGCCCGGTGAGGCGGAGCTCGTCCAGGAGCACGCGGGTGGAGCGCTGGGTGAACCAGGCCTCCATCAACCAGGCGTGGAGTCGGCGGCAGGCGGCGCGCTCGGCGAGGGCCTGGTCCAGGTCGGCGGCGCCCCAGTGGTTGCGCAGCCGCCAGGCCTTCAGCTCGTCCTCGTCGGCGAGCCCGCGCTCGCGCATCAGGCGGGCGCGCTCCTGCGCGATCTCGTCCGGCGTGGGCTCCACCTCCAGCAGGCGGGCCAGCGTGACGCCCAGCGCGCGGTTCATCGCGCTCAGGTGGACGGCCTCGATGTCCGGCAGGTGCGTGGCGGCGTAGGTGTGGAGCTCGCCCAGCGAGAGGGGGACGCCCTCGACCTCGACGGGGCGGTCGCGGTGGAGGAGGGTCTCCAGGCCGCCGCTGCGCTCCAGGGGCTCGGGCAGGGCGATGGGGCGGCGCGACCAGCTCATCTCCGAGGCGACCCGGGAGAGCGCGGCGACGGCGTCACGGGCCTTGAGATCCACGCCGCGGGCGCCGACGAAGCGCAGGAGCTCGCGCGCGGCCTCGACCCCGCCCTGCTCGCGCAGCCAGGCGGCGACGGCGGCGTAGGAGCGCTCGGAGAAGTGCTGGGCCTTGAGCCAGTCGATGGCCCGCCGGGCCAGCTCCCGGTCCAGCACGCCCACCTCGGCGGCGCTCTGCAGCGAGGCGCGCAGGTTCACCATGGCCTCGCCGCGCTTCTTCCAGCCGTCCTCGGCGCCCCCGTGGGCCAGCGCGACCTCGTCGTCGTCCAGCAGCTCGCCGCTCCGGTACATCTCATAGACGCGGCCGATGCCCACCATGCCGAAGGGCGCGCACTCGGCGGCGCGCAGGGCGCCCATGGAGCTGGCCCCGTAGACGCGCACGCCCGCGTCGATGGCCCAGAGGATCTCCTTGTGCCAGACGGCGAGATCCTGGTGGAAGACGCCGTCGATGAGCAGGATGGCGTGTGGGTTGTGCTGGCGCACGGCCGCGACCACGTCGCCCTGGCGGGCGGGCGGCAGGTAGACCGCCTCCAGGATGTTGCGGGCGTGGTCCCGCGAGAGCGTGGGCCCGAGGAAGACGACGGCGTAGCACATCAGAGGGCTCCGAGCGCGCGGGCGGCGCGCGGCGAGAGGGTGTCCAGGGTGCTGTCCAGGTGGGCGAGGCCGGGGACCAGCACCTTGACCGCGCGCACCGGCAGCCCGGGGCGGGAGAGATCGAAGACGACGACGCGATCCAGGCCCACCGCCGCGAGCTGCGCCAGCGCCACCTCCAGCTCCTCGGTCGCGCTCTCGGCGTGGAGCTCGGGGCGCGCGCGGGGGCGGACCCGGGGCAGGGCGGAGGCCCAGGCGTGGGCGGACGCGGCGTTGGCGGCGTCACGCAGCTCGGCGTGCTGGGTGCGGAACAGATCGTCGCGGCTGCCGGCGATGGCGACCAGCCGGCTCTGGGCGGCCTCGGTGAGCGCGCGGACCAGGGCCTGGTCGGGCTCGAGGTGGCAGCCGTAGCCCTTGTAGACGCCCAGCTCCGGGCTGCGCTCGTCCAGCAACCAGCACGCGAAGACGGGGAGGCCCGTGTCCACGGTGAGATCGAGCACCACGGGCAGGAGCCCGGCGTCCCGCAGGCGGGCGAGGACCTCCCGGGACTCGGGCCAGAGGATGGCGTCCAGATCCAGCGCGGACGGGCTTGTATTGTTCTGTGTCCAATTTAACGTGTGGAGCGCCACCGCGTCGCGCTCGACCAGCTCCAGCAGCGCAGAGAGGATCGCCTCGGTGGCGTCGTTGCCCGAGGCCAGCCCGCTCGAGGTGGCGTGGAAGGCGTGGAGCTCGCTGAGCCCGACGTGACGTGGATCGAGGCTCACGCTGGCGCGCGGGGCGAGCGTGTCCACGTCGCGGGCGATGTCCCAGCCGGCGACCCAGGTGAGCGGCCAGCCCGCGGGCGCTGGCGCGTGGGGGCGCCGGGGCACCTCGCGCGCGCTGATCCGGGCGCGGGCGGGATCGAGATCGGCCTCCGCGGCGCGGAGGGTCGGGAGATCGAGGTTCTCCGCGCAGCTCAGCTCGAGGGCCTCCATGGCCCCGCTCACCAGCGCGGCCTCGCGGCTCAGGCCCTTGCCCGCGCTGACGCTCAGCACCTTGCCATTGGGCCGGATGGCCAGGGTCACGGGCAGGCCCACGCGATCCAGGCCGGTGATGTCGGCCAGGCGGGTGATGCCGAGCCCGAGCAGGTGCGGGCGGAGCAGGTCCAGGGTCTCGGCCGGGGCGCGCAGGCGGCGGGCGCCCGCGGGCCGGCGCGAGACCAGGGGCTCGCCTCGGAGCTGGCGGAGGGCGCTCACGCGGCGACCGCGGCCAGGAGGAGGGCGGCGCCGGCCGGCGGCGGGGCGGTGGGGCCGGAACGCTCGACCGCGGCCAGGATCATCGCGGCGCCGGCTGGCGGTGGGGAGGCGGCGCCGATCCGCTCGACCGCAGGGACGGCCTGCACCAGGCGCGGCAGGGGGCCGAGCTGGCGGGCGCGCGCCAGCAGGCCGGGGATCTCGGAGGGGTTGCGGGGCATGGGGCTCGCGAACATGGGGACTCCTTGGGTTCTGGACGGACGGGGACTCTCGCGTTGCCCGGTGGGGCAGCGCGCGTGGTGTCGTGAGGTCTACGGTGCTGCGGGCCGCACGGATCGCGCTCGCCCGTGTACACTCAGCGCACACAGGAGCCGTTCATGTTCGTCCTCGTCGCGGCGCTGCTCGTCCAGGCCTCGGCTCTCGCGCAGGCCGTCGATCCCTCCCGCTTCATCGAGGCGACGGCCTCGTCCCCGGCCGACGAGGAGGCCCTGCGCGGTGGGGAGCTGGTGGCCCAGGGGCGCCTGGACGACGCTATCCGGGTGCTGCGCGGCGCGTGCGAGGCGGGCAGCGGGCTCGGCTGCAACAACCTCTCCTCGGCCCTGGTCCACAAGGGGCAGCCCGACGAGGCGCGGGTCCACTCCCTGCGCGCATGCGAGCTCGGCTTCAACCTGGGCTGCGCGGACTACGGCTACATGCTGGTGCAGGGGATGGGCGGCCCGCGGGACGTCGATCAGGGCTACGTCTACACCGCGCGGGCCTGCGCCGGCGGCTGGCCCGCCTCCTGCGGAGAGCAGGCGGAGATGCTGATCATCGGCGCGGGCGTCGCCTCCGATCCGGTCGCGGCGCTCCCGCTCCTGAAGCTGGCCTGCGACAAGGCCGAGAGCAACCGCTTCTGCGGCGAGCTGGGGACGCTGTACGAGATGGGGCTCGGCGTGGAGAAGGATCTGGCCACCGCCGAGGGCTACTACGGCCACTCCTGCCGGGCGGGCAACGTGACGGCCTGCGGGCGCCTGCCCTACGTGGTCCGCGACGCGGGAGATCCAGCGCGCGCCTACCAGATCGCCGAGGAGCTCTGCGCGCAGGAGGAGAACCTGAACTGCGCCTACCAGGGCATGGCCCTGCTGGAGGGCTGGGGCGTGAAGCCGAGCCGGCGCAAGGCCCGCGCCGTCTGCTCCGAGGCCTGCGACCGGGAGAGCTTCGAGGCTTGCGGCTGTCTCGTGGTGATCGAGATGCGGCGCGACCCCGACAGCCGGGCGGCCGAGGAGGCGATCGAGCGCACCTGCGCCGCGGATCCGCAGCGTTGCGCCGACATGCTCGGGAACGGAGGCGGGGGCTGAGCGGCGCGCGGGCGGCGGGCCCCGGCCGGGGATATCTGGGGCGGGAGGTCCCCCCCATGACCACGCTCACCCAGCGCCTGCTGCAGCTGCCCGCACCCCCGCGCGATCAAGCCGCCGTCGAGCTGCTCGTCCTGCGCGACGACGGCGGGCGCCGCCGCACGCCCGAACAGATCTTCCTCGACCGCGAGGAGGGCGCGCTGGGCGACCGCTGGTCCTCCGGCAAGCGGGACGTCCGCGCCCAGGTCACGCTCATGCGCGCCGACGTGGCCCGCCTGCTGGTCGACGACCCGGCCATCCTGGGCGACAACCTCTTCGTCAGCATCGACACCTCGCGGGAGAACCTGCCGCCGGGCGCGGTGGTGCGGGTGGGCGGGGCCTGGCTCACGGTGACGGAGAAGCCCCACACGGGCTGCTCCAAGTTCGCGCGGCGGGCGGGCGAGGAGGCGCTGGCGCTCACGCGGGCCGAGGCCTGGGCGCCGCAGCAGCTCCGGGGCGTCCATCTGCGCGTCGTGGAGCCGGGCCCGGTGCGGATGGGTGATCTGCTGATCGTGGAGTCGCGTTAAGCCTCTCGCGCCTGCCATGTCCGAGCCGTCTCCTCAGCACCTCCTGACCGCCACCGCCGCGCTCACGCTCGGGGCGCTGACCTTCCTGCCGCCGGGGGCGGGGATCGTGATGCTGGGGCTGGTCTTCGCCCTGGCCCGCGCGCGGGGCGCGCCGGAGATCGCCCACCTCGCCATGGTCTGGAGCGTGCTGCAGCTCGTCTCGCTGGTGCCCGTGCTGGCCAGCCTCTGGCCGCTGCCCTTGATCCTGGGCCTGGGGGCGAGCTGGCTGCTGGCGCGTCAGGTGCCGGTCATGGCCGGGCCCTGGGCGGAGATCCGGCTGGGGCGCGTCACGCGCCGAGACCTGGGGCTGGGGCTGCTCTTCGCCGCGATCTCGGGCGTCTCGTTGGTGATCTGGTTCCAGCTGGCGCAGCCGGACATCTCCGACATCCTCGCCCGCCTGCCGCCCTGGCCCTTCCCCGCCCTCCTGGGCCTGGGGCTGATCTTCGCGACCCTGAACGGGCTCGCCGAGGAGCTGGCCTTCCGCGGGCTGCTGATGGGGGCGCTCACCCGGAGCTGGGGCGGCGCCTGGGCCCTCGCCGGGCAGGCGCTGATCTTCGGGATCATGCACTGGAACGGCTTCCCCCGCGGGCCGGCAGGCGTGGTGCTGGCGACCATCTACGGGGCGATGATGGGCCTCGTGCGGCGGCGGGCGGACGGTCTGGCCGCGAGCTGGCTGAGCCACGTCCTCACCGACGGCGTGATCTACGCGATCCTGCTCAGCGTCTGAGGCGCTCTTCCCAGGCCGCCACCTCGGCCGCGGTCCGCAAGCGCACGAAGCGCTGCGCGGCCCAGCGGGGATCCTGCGAGGCCGCCTCGAGCTGGCGCCGCCGCCGGGCATGCGAGCTGAGCGTCCAGGCGATCATGGACTTTTCCGGGTCCCACAGCGCGAACATGGGCAGGAAGCGCTCGCGGTTCGTGCCCCACAGCAGCTCGCGGGTCCAGGCCCGGCGCAGCGTGCGCGCTATCACCCGGTAGAGCACGACGCCCAGGGGCAGGTCCAGCCAGAGGATGGTCTGGGCCCGCGGCCACAGGTGCTCCTGGGTCAGGTTCAGGTAGTTGCCGCTCACCACCCAGCGCGGGCCGGCGGTCGCGCGCAGGAGGCGCTCCAGGACCACCGCGTCGGGGGCCTCCACCCAGCCCGGCTCCCAGTGCAGCGCGTCCATCTCGACGTGGGGCGAGCCCAGGGTCTCGGCGAGGCGCAGCCCGAGCGTGCTCTTGCCGCTGCCCGAGGGGCCCACCACCACCACGCGCTCGAGGCCAGGGAGCATGAATCCCTCCGGGCGGCTACTATCGCCGGATGCTGCTCCTGTCCCTGCTCACCCTCGCCCTCGCCGCGGAGGGACCGGTGGTCTACGCCGAGGTGGGCGGCCACGCGCTCACCCTCGATGTCTGGCGCCCGGAAGGGGAGGGGCCGCACCCGGGCGTGCTGATCCTCCACGGCGGCGGGTGGAAGTACGGCGACCTCTACGAAAATGTAGAGCCCCAGGCGCGGGCGGCGGCGGCGGCGGGGCTGGTGGCGGTGAGCGCGAATTACCGGCTGTCTACGGAGGCGATCTGGCCCGCGCAGGTGGACGACGTGGGCTGCGCGCTGCGCTGGGTGCGGGCGCATGCCGGAGAGCTGGCCCTGGACCCCGATCGGATAGGCGTGGTGGGCCACTCCGCGGGAGGGCACCTGGCGCTGATGCTGGCCGAGGAGCCCGAGCGCCCGGCGCCCGCCGGCTGCCCGAGCCAGGCGGGGGCGGAGGTTCAGGCCGCCGCCTCCATCGCCGGGCCCTCGGACCTGCGGGCCTTCTACGAGGCGACCCGCTGGTGGGGGCGCAAGATGGCGCGCGAGCTGCTGGGGCTCTCGCCGTCGGCCTCGCGGCGGCGGCTGGCGCGCGCGCTCTCCAGCGCGAGCCCGGCCGAGCGGGTGGACGCCCAGGGCCCGCCCGTGCTCCAGGTGGTGGGGGCCGAGGACCCCCTGGTCCCCCCGAGCGTCATCCACGCTTACGACCAGCGTCTTCAGGCCGCGGGGCGGGAGAGCGCCGTCCAGGAGATCCCGGGCGGCGGCCACAACGACGTGAACCGGGTGGAGCTGTGGCTGCCGTGGATGTTGGATGTGCTCAACGACGCCCCGCGAGGGCCAGGCTGAGCCTGGCTTCGAGGAGCGCCTTTCCTGGGCTGGGATCGAGCCTGAAGAAGAAGGGTTCCTGCATCGGGACAAACCGGTCAGCACCTCGCGAAGGGTGCGGGCGTCGTGACTCAGGTAGCGGGAAACCAGGCGCGTGACCTGGAACAGGTCATACCCCGTGTGTTCCGGTCGGTGACGATGGCCACGACAGCTTGTTCGGCACGGGGCTCCAACAGGGAGAGAGAGGCGAACCGTTCGTCGAAGAGCTCGTTCGAGCTGGCCGTCTCGACGTCCCCGCCCCCCGTCCTCCCGTCGGAGCTGCGCCAGATGAACACCAGCTCTCCACTTCTCGCGGTGCCCGTCGGGACCGTCGGGGTGCGCATCGGGCCAGGCACACGCTTGAGATATCGTTCATAGGCCGTGATCGCGGAGGCCAGCGAGCTGCAAGCCTCGCGCAGGGACGCTCGCCTGGCCGCGTAGAGGTCCGCGATCAGCTGGGCTCGCTCTCTTCGGAGCTGCTCCGCCTCTGCCTGCGCCGCGCCGAGGCGAGTCAGAAGATCGCTGTGCGACTTGAGCATCGCCTGCTGTTGATGTAAGCGTTCTGCTCTTCGCCGCCGCTCGTGCGCCCAACGGCCCTGAGCGCTCCCCACGCGCCCCACCCAGAGGCAGATTGCTGCTCCACAGACAAACACGACCAGAGAGATGATCCGCCGGATCCAGATGGAGTCGGCTCCCCAGATCAAGAGCAGGGCGCTCGTGAGTCCCAGGGTCCCCAGCAGCGTCAGCCCGCCCCTCACCCACGCCAGCTTCCGTGTGTGGGCGTAGACATCGGCGGTCGCGCGCTCGATCACCTCGATCTGCTCGAGCTCAGTGGTGAGCACAGAGAGCTTCTCTTTCGAATGGTCCAGAGACAGCCTGAGCTCCTGGACACGCGCGTCGAGGGCGCTGAGTGTCCTCAGCTCCGCACCTGTCGCGCCGAAGACCCCCAGGATCTGCTGGCCTGCAGTGAGGAGGCCAGTGGTGGAGGCGCTTCGAAGAAGAGCGCCATTTGCGGGGGCGACAACCTCGAGGTGCTGCGCGCCCATGGTGACCTCTGCGATCAGGGCGCCAGCCTCGACGCGCTGACCGACCGAGACCTTCCAGTGGACGCGACCGGGCCTCTCCAGTGCTCGAGGGAGCTTCAAGGCTTGAAGCGCCTCGGAAGCAGGGAGCGACTCCCGTTGGAGCGCCTCGAGCGCCGTCACCTCAGCCAGGAGCTTCGTGCCGATGCTCCGAAGTGCGGGGACGTGCGCCTCCGATTGCCGTCTGGCTTCCTGCATCCCCTGCTCGCCGGACTGTGCCGTGGAGAGCGCGAGTTCGGCTGGTGTGTCATCTGGAAACTGCAGGGCCAGTCCTCGCTGAAGCTGGGCGAGCTGCTCGAAGGCTGGGCTGTAGCTCGAGATGACCGCGTCGCGGAGTCGATGGTACTGCCGCTCTCCCAGGTCGGGCCTCAATCGAGCAAAGCTCCGGGGCTGTATCCAGAACGCCTTCCCGGCAGCGGTGACGGCTTCCTCCCATCGAGCCTCCCCGAGGAGAGCGAGCTCCGCGGCCTGTTCCAGCCACGGAGCAGCGATACCGATGTCCTTCGGGGGCGTTGCCCTCCTGTTCTCCGCGCGTGCCTCGCCCTCCTGGTGGTCTCCGCCTTCCCGGCTATCCCCGCTATCCCTGTACTTCCCGAGCTCTCCGCGCTTCGCGCTCTCGATGTATTCCAGACTCCTGAGAGTGCTCGGAGGCCGGGCCGCCTTGAGCCTCTCGTCCAACTCGGATGCCTGCTGGAGGAGCCAGGCTGCTCGGGCGGCCAGCACGAGAGACGCACAGACGTATATGGGGCGCTCATCGCTCTCCGCCATGCGCGCACAACGCAAGGCTCTGCGCTCAGCCTCCGCGACCTCGGGTAGGCTGCCCCGAACGAAGAGCACCTTGGAGAGCAAGAAATTGGCGCGGAAGTCGAGGGGGTGAGCCTCGACGGCCTTGCGTAGTAGCTGTGTGGCGATGCCTCGCTCCCCGACGCCCAGGGCAAGCCGCGCCTCTTCGTAGAGCCCCTGCGCCTGCAGGCGGTGTTGAGAGCGGTAGAGCTCAGCGAGAGGCACCTCCGCCGGCGTCAGGGCGTCATACTTGCGGGCCCGAGGGTTCCCGCTCCGACGAGCATCCTCTCTGTCGAGCTCACTCTGGGACATGCGAAGGACGCCAGCGAGGTCGGAGAGATCGCTGGCGAAGTCGAGCTCCTCTCCGGTCTCAGTCTCCTGGGCGATGGAGAACTGAGTCTGCAGGTTGAGGACACGTTGGACATCTTCGACGACGCGAAGGACCATCTCTTCGAGCCGCAGCCCGAAGAGCCTCCCGACGCGATGTCGATCACACAGTCGCTTCTTGAAGGCCCTCAACTGCTCGTTCGAGCTCTCCCAGATCGGCCCGGGAGGTTGGACCTCCCCAATGAAGTACGGAAGGATGTAGGATCTCGACCCCTTGCTGCTGGCGACTCTGTACTCATGCTCGACGTGGCTGATTCGCCCTCCTGCGATCAGCGGTCCATAGCTGTTGCCGACCAGCAACAGCAGGACATCGGAGGATCTCACTCGCTCGGTCTCGTTGTCCACGGCCGAGAGCGCGTCGGCGCCAAACCGAGCCACGTCCACGACCTTCACGCTCGGCCGCTCGAGGCCCTCGAGCCGCGAGACGACGGCCGCACGAAGGGTCTCCAGCTCTTCGAATCTGGACGAGAGGAAGACCTCATAGGCCAGTCGCGCCATGCAGCCTCCACATCAAGAGCACCACGGTCATCTTACGTGATCACGCTCCCCGTGCCAAGGTCGAGGAGGGCTGCTCGGCGATCGTCTCGCGCTGGCGCTGGGCGCGCGGGTCTGGATCCCGCTGCCGTGCTCAGTACATCACCCCCACTCCTACGTTGAACTCCTGCTCGTCGTCGCCGAACTGGCGGTCGCGGAGCTGCATGTCGGCCTTGAAGACCACCTGGGAGATGGGCCGGTAGCTGAGGCCGAAGCTGTACTCGCTCACGCGGCGCTCGGGGTTCGCCTCGTAGCCCTCGGGCACGCCAGCCTGCGTGTCGTAGTGCTCCGCGCGGGCGAAGGGCAGGAGCTGGTGGCGGCTGCCCAGGGGGTGGAGCACGTCGTAGGCCAGCTCCACGTATCCGCCCAGCATGCGCGTGGGGACGGGGTCGGCGCCCGTCAGGAAGTAGGGGCTGCCGTCCTCGCGCAGCGCCTCCATCAGGTCGTCGCTCTCGGGCAGCCACCACATCACGCCCACCGCGCGGGCCTCCACGCCCAGGTCCCGCCAGCGCGCGTCGGCCTCGGCGCCGATCACGGGCATGGAGAGGTCCAGGCGCTCGCCCGCGGCGTCGAACCAGTCCCCGCCGGCCCCGGCGTCGCTGGCGTAGCCGGACGCGCCCAGCACCAGGCCCAGCGCGGGCTCCGCCTCCAGGCGCCCGGCGAAGGCCAGGTTGTCCGCCTGCGCGACGGCGCCGGAGCCGCGTCCGCCCCGGATCCCGGCGTCGTCGAAGCCGCTCGGGTCGAGCCCGGTCATCGCGTAGAGCTCGTAGCGGAAGACCCCCGGGCGGCCCACCAGCCCCACGCCGAGCTCGCGCCAGGTCGTGGGGATCAGGGCCGTGTCCACCGAGGGGCGATCCACCCCGTGGAAGACGGGCGGCTCGTGCCACTGGTTGATGATGCCCATGGGGACCAGCACCAGCCCGGTGCGCAGGGTGAGCCAGTCCGGGCGCAGCTCCCAGTCCAGCAGGGCCTGCTCGACCTCGGCCGCCCCGGGCTCGCCGTCGCCCGCCTTGGCGTTCGACCACTCCAGCTCGGCGTAGAACTGCATGGGCAGGCCCTGGGGGTCGAAGTCGTGCGAGACGAAGACCACCAGGCGGCGCACGCTGGCCGTGCCCTCGTAGCGAGGATCGGGGCCCACGCCGAGCCAGCCGGCCTGGATCTGGGCGTAGCCGCCCACCGTGGTCCCGCTGGCCGCCATGCGCGCGTCCTGGAGCCCGCGCAGCAGCGCGTCGTCCTCCGCCTGCTCCACCCCTGCTTCTACCGCGGCGATGTCGTCCATCTCAGCCTCCCAGCGCCACGCTGTGTACGAAGTCATTGGCCGCGAACGCCCCGTGGCAGACGTTGCAGTCCCCGCTGACGGTCTCGGCGGTGTCGGTCTCCACACCGTAGGCGCCGGGCTCGGGGGCCCCCTCGCCGCGCCAGAGGATCACCGGCTCGCCCTCCTCGCTGTAGACCAGCTCGAACCACTCCCAGCCCCGGGCGCCCTCGGCGTTGAAGTCGCCGCCGCGCTTGACCATGGCGTGGATGTCCGTGCCGCCCGACCAGGCGATGGTCTTGACGAAGATTGTCCCGACCGGGAATACAGAAGCCTCGTCAGACGGCGGATTGTTGATATAGACGACACGGTCGCCCGAGACGTGGCCCGTGTCGGCCTCGGTGACCAGGACGGTCTCCCAGCGCTCGAAGGCGGCGAAGTCCGACTGCATGGCGACGAAGCTCGCCTCGGATCCGGGCGCGGGGGTGTGGTCCAGGCAGGCCAGCAACAGGAGGAGCACGGTCTACTCCGGGAGCTGGGGGATGCCGAGCAGGTCGGCGGCGGCCACCATGGAGGCGGTGAGTGAGCCCTCCACCTCGGGGTCCGCCTCCTCGGAGACCAGCAGCCAGAGCTGGCCGTAGGCCGTGGCCAGATCCGCCTCGCTGGGGGCGTCGGGGTTCCAGGTGGCGGGGACCTCCGGCACGGCGTCGCCCTGGATGGCGTCGTAGGCGGCGTCCACCCGGTCGAAGCCGGCCAGGATCTCGGCGTCGAGCGCCTCGCCGCCCTCCCGCTCGCCCAGCCAGGGCTGGAAGGCCAGGTAGATCTCGCGCCCGCCGTCCAGGTTGGCCCGCATGTCGCCCAACGTGTACTGCGCATAGCGGCTCTCGTCCTCGCCGGTGGACGCCAGCGCTACCTTCTCCAGCTGCTCCTCCATGGAGCCGATCACGCCGCGGAAGGCGGCGGCGCTGTCGAGCGCGAGCGGCTCGAAGAGGGCCTCCATCTCCGCGGTGTCCTCGACCAGGCGCCCGCAGAGCAGCTCGCGGAAGGCGGCGGCCTCGTCCTGGGTCGCGGGGAAGGCGGCGGGGGTGTAGTAGGGCAGGCCCTCCTCGAAGGTCAGGACCTGGGCGGGGTGACGGTCGGCCCAGACGATGCGCTCGATGGCGTGCACGCCGACGAAGCCCTCGTCGTCGAAGAGATCCTCGTCCGGGCCCTCGGCCAGGGCGCCGTCGTAGCGCTCGTCGGTGGCCACGTCCAGATCGGGGAAGAGCACGGCGATGGCGCCCTCCACGCGCTCGTAGGCGGCGCGGGCCTCGACCCAGTGGGCCTCCAGGGGGGCGGTCTCGGCGCTGGTCCAGCCGTCGGCGTCGGCCTCGGGCGCGGCGCCCTGCAGGTCCGCGGCGGCCCCGGCCAGCAGGCCGAGCTGCTCAGCCGTGTAGGTCTTGACGTCCAGCACCGCCTGGCTCTCCAGGTCGGCGGGGCGGTCGTTGTCGTTCTTGCAGGCCAGCAGCAGGGCGAAGAGGGCAGCGGGGGTCACAGGGCCTCCACGTAGGTGAGCAGGGTGGCGCGCTCGTCTTGGGAGAGGGCGAGCCAGGCGTCTACGGCGGGGAGCGCCTCGGAGCCCTCGGCCCCGTGCGCCAGGATGGCCTCCTCCACGCTCGCGGCGCGGCCGTCGTGCAGGAAGCTCTGGAGGAAGCGCAGGCCCATGAGCGGCGCCGTCCGCCACTCCGAGCTCTGGGCCTCGTAGTCCTGGAGCCCGTCCTCGAAGCCCGCGCCCATGTCGTGCAGCAGCAGGTCGGTGAAGACGGCGGCCTCCACCCCGGCGAGCTGGGGCACCGGCCAGTCGGCGCGGGTGGGCAGGGTCGGGACGTGGCAGTCCGCGCAGCCCGCGTCCGCGAAGAGCTCGGCGCCGTCCTGCGCCTCGCGGTCGGGGATGGCCAGCAGGCGCATGTAGTCGGCCGTGCGGTTGACCGTCTCCAGGTCGATGTCCACCCCCGCCAGCAGGTCGTCCTCGAGCCCGTCGGGGTTGTCCAGCTCCGTGGGCCTCAGCGGGCTGGTGATGGACATGTCGCCCTGGTAGGCGTCGGCGGCGAAGCCATCCAGCGTGGGCACGCGGGCCTTGAGCCCGAAGCGGCCCACCACGGTCTCGCCGGGGGCGCAGGTGGGGAAGAGGCTGTCGGGGTTCTCCTCGAAGTCGCAGCCCACGAGGTTGGCCCGCCCGCTGACCCGGCCCTCGGCCGCCTGCGCCTCCTCCAGGGCCAGGATGGTCTCGTCGGAGACCGCCTCCAGGTAGCCGCGGCCGAAGACCGGCGGCGGCGCGCGGGTGGTGACCAGCACGCGGGCGTCCTCGGGGGCGGAGATGGGCGTGGCCGCCCCGCCCGAGACGTAGGGCCGCTCGGTGTGGCCCCAGGGCAGCAGCTCGCCCTCCAGCTCCGGGGTCTCCGGGACGGACATCTTGATCACGACGCCGGGGCCGCGCGCGTCGTCGGCGTGGCAGGAGCCGCAGGAGGCCCGGATGTAGGCGGGGCCCAGGCCCTGAGGCTCGCGGAAGATCGCCTCGAAGGCCACGTCGCCCTCCAGGAAGCGCTCCATCCAGGCGTCGTCCAGCCCCGCGATCGGCCCGTCGGAGGGGTCCTCTTCCACGAGGGTGAGCCCGGCCAGCGGGTCGGCGCTGTCCACGGCCTGGGGGGAGCAGGCGCAGGTCAGGAGGAGGAGGGCGCGTCGGGGCATGGGGGCTCCAGAGGGAGCAATTGATATTGATTTTCATTTTCATCGTCAAGGGGCGATCGGAGGCTGCGCTCACAGGAGGGAGTGGTCGAAAGCTGTCTGACCGCTGTCCGATCGGACCTGTCACATCCGCGCGACCCGTCGCCATCCCTACTCGTGAGGCGACGCGAATCCCAGGCCGCGAAGCCTCCGCTCCCCCGGTCCAACCTTGCTCCAAGTTGGAGATTGCCATGCGTACGCTCTCGAAGTTCCTCTCTGCGGTTCTCTTCGGCGCCCTCTCCCTCGCGACCGCCGGCAGCGGCGCGGCCGAGGCGGGGATCCAGTTCGGCTCTCCGGTCCCGACCCGGGCCGCGCTGAGCGACGCGACCAGCATCGCGACCTGGTCCGTGCACGTCCAGAAGCTGCGCCTCTTCTCCTGCAACGGCGGGGGGAGCTACACCGATCACACGGTGAACGCCACCATCGATCCCACCCACGGCATCTCGCTGCCCGTCGGCTGCTGGGAGGCCATGACCGTCTACTTCGACAGCGACTTCTCCCTGACGGGCTACAACCCCAACAACTACGAGGTGTCCCTGACGCTGGACGTGGACACCGCCACCATGGTGATGGACGGCGGGGACGTGGACGTGGTCACCAGCGGCGCCAACCAGACCGCCATCTTCGAGTTCCTGGCGCTCGACTGGTATCAGGACGAGCTCGAGCCTTACGTCAACAACAACGCCGCGGTCACGGTGACGACCAACCACGGCCGCCACAGCGCGCTGGTCTACAACCTGGCGAACTACTCCACCGTGCTCCTGGTCTCCAACCCCTGACGGTGGATGTGCTGGGTGTCTCTCGGACCTCCCCGGGTTATCCCCGGGGAGGCCACACCCTGGAGCTCCCTTGAGCAGACCGCTGATCTTCGACTACGACGACTACCGGCGCTACCTGTCGGACTGGTTCGAGGACAAGAAGCAGGAGCGCGAGCAGCAGGGGCTCCCGCCCTACTCGCACCGCATGTTCGTGGCGGAGGCGGGGGTGCCGAACGTGGGGGTGCTGGTCAGCGTGATCAAGGGTGACAAGCACCTGACGGAGGCGCTGCAGGCCGCCTTCTGCATCCCACTCGGGCTGAACGAGGAGGAGCGCCGATTCCTCGGGCTTCTGGCGTCACGGGACAAGGCGCGTCGTCAGCTCGATCAGGCGCGCCTGCGCAGCGCCGAGGCCGAGCGGGAGGCGCACGCGCCGCGGGCCGACAAGCGCGCGCGTCGCGGGCACGAGGCCGCCGTCGAGGCCGTGCGCGCTCAGGAGGACGCCGTGCGCGCCCTGGAGGAGGCTGTCCATGGTGCGCGCAAGATGAACCGGATGCGCATCCAGAACGAAGAGCAGCTCCGCCTGCTCAACGCCTGGAGCACCACTGCGCTGATGGAGCTCACGCGCTGCGGCGCCTTCCGCCCCGATCCGAGCTGGATCGCCGGGGCGCTGGGGGGGCGCGTCAGCCCCGAGGACATGGAGCGGACGCTCGCGCTCCTCCTCGAGCGCGGATTGCTGAAGGTGGGCGAGGGCGGACGCCTGGAGCCCTCGGATGCGGTCCTCGGCTCCGAGCACGAGGTCCAGGCGCACCTGGTGAGCGAGTATTACCGCGGCGTCGTGGAGCAGGCGGGGATCGCGCTGCAGCGCAGCTTCACCGACGTCCAGTACGCCCAGCTCAGCCGCACAGGCGCCATGACCGTCGCCATCCCCTCGTCGGCGATGAAGCAGGTGCGCGAGCGCATGACCGAGTTTCGCATCAAGATCTTCGAGTTCTTCGAGGGGCTTCAGGGTGAGCCCGATCTGGTCTACCAGATCTGGCTCCAGGGCTTCCCGCTCACCGAGATCCTGGGGCGCGAGCCGCCGGAATCACAGTCATGACCCTACCGCTGATCTACGACTACGACGACTACCGGCGCTACCTGTCGGACTGGTTCGATCACAAGAAGCAGGAGCGCGAGCAGCAGGGGCGCCCGGCGTACTCACACCGCATGTTCGTGGCGGAGGCGGGGGTGCCGAACGTGGGCGTGCTGGTCAGCGTGATCAAGGGCGACAAGCACCTGACGGAGGCGCTGCAGGCCGCCTTCTGCATCCCACTCGGGCTGAACGAGGAGGAGCGGCGTTTTCTGGGGATGCTGGCGGCGCGGGACAAGGCGCGGCGCCAGCTCGAGAAGGCGCGGGCCCATCGAGACGAGTCGGCGCGGGCAGCGCGGGTGCCCGGCGCGGACAAGCGGGCACGGCGGGGTCTGGAGGCGGCCGAGGCCGCCGTCGTGGTCGCGGAGGCCACGCTGGGGGAGGTGGACGCGGAGATCGTCGGCGCCCGGCGTCTCGTGCGCGCGCGCATCGCCGATGAGGAGCGCCTGCGGGTCATGAACGCCTGGAGCACCGTGGCCCTGGCGGAGCTGGTCCGCTGCGTGGACTTCCGCCCCGATCCCGAGTGGATGGCGAGCCGCCTCGGAGGGCGGGTGAGCCCCGACGAGATGCAGCGCGCGCTGGACCTGCTGCTGAGCATCGGCGCGCTGAAGGTTCGCGAGGATGGTCGCATCTGGCCCGCGGATGACGTGTCAACGATGTCCAGCGAGCACAGAGCGGCCCTCGTGGAGACCTACTACCGCGGCGCCTACGAGCAGGCCGGGCACGCGCTCGCGCGCTGTTTCACGGACCTCGAGTTCGCCCGCGTCAACCGCCTGGGCACCCTGACCATCGCGATCCCCTCCGCGGAGATCCCGCGCGTCCGGGAGCGGATGATGGAGACGCGCGTCCGGCTCTTCGAGTTCCTGGAGGGTCTCCAGGGAGAGCCGGACATGGTCTATCAGGTCTGGATGCAGGGCTTCCCGCTCACCGAGCTGTCCAGGTAGCCGGGAGGGAAAGAGGGTCCCTCGGCAGGGCGCGCCGCCTGGAGGCGACGACGCGCCCTGCCCGAGAGACCAAACAATCCAAAGGCATCGTCGCGGAGCGTGTCGTTCTCGAACAAAGCATCAAGCGCGTCGCGGTTCATGCAATCTCCTTCAAGGTCAACATGAGGACAACAACAAGGTACAACAACAAGAAAGGAGAGAGGGGGTCCGGCTCAACCAAGGACAACGTTGCCAATCAAGCCCCCTCCCGCGACAAGACAAGAGCGATCGAGAAGTCTCTTCGGGGTTGTACCCCCGAGAGCTCTCGGCCACACTCGCGCCGGACGATCTGAAGGTACCGGGTCTCCTCGGCGGGATCAATAGCCCTGGAGTGGCCGCCGAGAGCTCTTCGTTTTCGTGTCGGAAACGCCGCGCGAGGGGCGCCATCCAGGCCGCGCGAGGATATCCTGTCTCTCCCACCGACGCCACCGTGCTCCCAGCCCTCCTCCTCGCCCTCGCCTGCTCTTCCGGTCGAACGCCCGACCCCGCGGAGGACCGCGCGCAGGGGCCGCTGGTGCTGATGATCAGCCTGGACACGACCCGGGCGGACGGCCTCTCCTGTTATGGCGGGGAGGGCGCGCGAACGCCGAACCTGGACGCGCTGGCGGCCCGCGGGCTGCGCTTCGCCACCGCCCTGTCCCAGGCACCCACCACGCTGGCCTCGCACACCGCGCTGTTCTCCGGGCTCGACACCCACAAGAGCGGGGTGGCGCGGAACGGGACGCCCCCGGACGAGAAGCTCCCGCTGCTGGCGGAGCGGCTGGCGGCGGCGGGCTGGGACACGCAGGCGGTGATCGGGGCCTCGGTGCTGAACGCCCGGCAGGGGCTCTCCCGCGGCTTCCGGGTCTACGACGACGACGTGGGCGAGGCCCGGGTGCGCAAGCGCTTCGAGGACGACGCGCCCGGGGTGACGGAGCGCGCGCTGGCCGCGGTGGACGCGCGCCAGCCGGGCAAGCCCCTCTTCCTCTTCGTCCACTACTTCGACGTCCACATGCCCTGGACCTCGGCGCCGCGAGCGCTCCAGGACGAGCTGCTGGGGCCCGCGCCGCGGGTGGTGACGCCCCGATCGAAGGCGATGAAGCAGATCTTCGCCATCGGGCGCGCCGGCAAGCTCACCGACGAGCACCGCCGCCAGATGCGGGCCCTCTACCTGGCCGAGGTGGTCTGGGTGGACCAGCACGTCGGCGCGCTGCTGGACGGCCTCGAGGCCCGCGGCGCGCTCTCCGAGAGCCTGGTGGTGGTGTTCGCCGACCACGGGGAGTCGCTGGGCGAGCCCTCCGCCAGCCACGTCTTCGGGCACGGGGCGGACGTGGACGGCCCGAACCTGCACGTCCCGCTGATCCTGGCGGGCCGGGGGGCGCTGTCCGTGCCCACGGCCATCGTCGAGCGTCAGGTGCGGCTCATGGACGTCGGCCCCACCCTGCTCGGGCTGCTGGGCCTGGAGCCGAAGCTGGGGGAGGGCGAGGATCTGCGCCCGCTCTGGACGAGCCCGGAGAGCGCTCCGCCCGCGCCGCCCAGCTACGCCGAGGCCAGCAAGCCGCTGGAGCACGAGCGCACGGACGCCTGGAACAACCTCGACTTCGAGCGCTCCGTCGCCGAGGACGGCCACCTCTGGGTGCGCACGCCCTGGCGCGACGACGAGGCGCGGCTGGTCCGCCTGGCCCCGGGCTTCCCCGAGGTCCAGGACCCCGATCGCGCCGCCACCCTGGACGCCCGGCTGCAGGCCTGGGACGCGCTCGCCCCTCCCCACCGCTCCGGCGCGGTGGACGCCGCCACCAGCGAGATGCTGGAGGCCCTCGGATACCTGGAGAGAGACCCATGATCACCATCGGCCCGTCGCGCGCCGACATCCGCGTGTTCACCTTCAAGGAGGGCCTGCTCAGCACGGTCGCCCATGACCTCCAGCTTCGGGTGGGCCGCTTCGAGATCACCTGGAACCCCCAGAGCCTGGGCGTGTGGGCCCGCTTGGAGGCCAGCAGCCTGGAGGTGATCGGCGCCATGCGCGACGGCGCGGAGGACCCGGGCGCGCTGTCCGCGTCGAACAAGGCGGAGATCCTCGGCAACATCCGCAAGGACGTGCTGCACTCCGACAAGTACAACAGCGTGGTCTTCGAGAGCACCGGCCTGTCCGAGGGCGCGATGACCGGCAAGCTGACCCTGCACGGGGTCACCCGCGAGATCCGGCTCACGCTGAGGGACGAGGGCGGGACGCGGGTGGGCGAGGCGCGCATCGATCAGCGCGACTTCAACATCAAGCCCTACTCGGCCCTGCTCGGCGCGCTGAAGGTCCAGCCCGAGGTGCTGGTGCGCGTCACGCTGCCCTGGCCGCCCTGAGACATCGTGAAGCGTCGAACCTTCACAAGCCTGAGACCTTCTCATCCATCTTCCATTCCATGAGTCCACCGCATTGCTCGGACAATTTCTGTCCGACATGAA
>CAZTOW010000002.1:262121-428533 GCA_964615375.1 uncultured Enterobacterales bacterium | reverse complement strand
CCCTTTCGCGCCCCCGCTGGATTCAACCCCAGCGGGGGCGCTTCTTTTTGCCCCCGCCGCGCGCGCAGCCTATAGTCGTCCTGACGAGGGCCAGGCCGCATGCGCGCCGTGATGATCTCCGATCTGCACCTGAGCGGGCCTGAAGACCCGAACCAGGCGCGGCTCGTGACCTGGCTGGACGGCCTCGAGGCCGACCTCCTCTTCGTCCTCGGCGATCTCTTCCACCACTGGTGGGGCTTCGGTCGCGCCATCCCGGAGCTCTACGCGCCCGCCTGCGAGGCCCTCCTGCGGCTTCGAGCGCGCGGCATCTCGCTCTGCTACGTGCCCGGCAACCACGACTTCGCGCTGGGCCCGTTCTTCGAGGAGGTCCTCGGCGCGGAGATCCGGCCCGCTCACGCGCGGTCCTTCGACGGCGAGCCCTACTACCTCGCGCACGGGGACGAGGCCGATTCGTCCTGGGGATACCGGGGGCTGAGCCTCCTCCTCCGCGGGCGAGCCTTTCGCCTCCTCATGCACCACCTCGGCCCGCGCCGGGGGATGGAGCTCCTCCGTAAGATGGCCGGGACAAGCCGAGCCTACCCCGCCCCCTCCGGCCCGCTCCTGGAGGCGCAGCGCGCATGGGCCCAGGCGCGGGTGCGCGAGGGAGCCCGCTATGTCGTGCTGGGCCACTCCCACGCCCTCGGCCTCACGCCCCTGGAGGGGGGAGCCCTCTACAACCTGGGCGACTGGCGCGACGGCCCGCGCTGGCTCGAGGTCCAGGACGGCGTGCCCCGCCTCATGCCCGGCTGAGCGCGCTCAGGCCTCGACCCGCGCCAGCGTCTCCGGGTCCTCCAGGAGCTGCCCGGCGCCCAGCACCGCGCAGCGCCGTGGGTCCTCGGCCAGCACCACCGGGAGCTCCGTCGCGTCGCGGATCATCGCCGCCAGGCCCGGGAGCATGGAGGCCCCGCCGCACAACACCATCCCCTGGTCGACGATGTCCGCCGCGAGCTCCGGCGGGGTGCGCTCCAAGGTCGCCCGGATCGCCTCCAGGATCTGCTCGGCCGGCTCTGCGAGGGCCTCGCAGGCGTCCGCGCTCTCCAGCGTCACCTCGCGCGGGATGCCCGTGCTCAGGTCACGCCCGCGCACCTGAACCCGCCGCGGCTCGTCGGGCAGCTGCACGCAGCCCACCCGCAGCTTGACCTCCTCCGCCGTGCGCTCACCGACGAGGACGTTGTGTCGGCGCCGGATCCAGTCGGCGATGGCCTTGTCCATGGCGTCGCCCGCTACCCGGATCGAGCTGCTGGAGACCACGCCGCCCAGGCTGATGACCCCCACCTCCGTCGTGCCGCCGCCAATGTCGATGGCCAGGTTGCCCACGGGATCGTTGATCGGGAGCCCGGCGCCGACCGCGGCGGCGATGGGCTTGCCCACCAGCGCGACCTCGCGCGCCCCGGCCGCTCGCGCCGACTCCTGCACCGCGCGCCGCTCCACCTCCGTGATGCCGAAGGGGATGCAGATCACCAGGCGCGGCTTGACCAGCGGGCGGTTGCCCAGGGCCAGGCTCAGGCAGGCGCGCAGCAGCGACTCCGCGAGCTCGAAGTCCGCGATCACGCCCTCGCGGATGGGGCGCGCGGCCGTGATGTGCTCCGGCGTGCGGCCCACCATGCGCTTGGCCTCGGCGCCGATCGCCACCACGCGCGTCCCGGAGCGCGTGCGCTCCACCGCGACCACGGAGGGCTCCTCGACGACGATGCCCCGCCCACGGACGTATACGCGCGTGGTCGACGTGCCGAGGTCGATGGCCAGGTCGTGGGCGAGCAGCCCGAGTGCCTGGTCCAGCACGCGCCCCCCTTATCGCTTCTCGACGCTGGCGCCGGGGACGTGGTTGACCTCCTCGTAGGGCTTGTCCATGAGCGCCGCCATGTGCGCGGCGTCACCCGCCAGGGACTCGCTGGTGGACAGCTTGAGCAGGTACTCCTTGCCGTCCGTGGCCTGCGCGATGACCGTGTACATCGCGTCGTCCCCGCCGATGACGTGCTGCACCTTGGAGATGCGGTCGAAGTTCACGCGCTCGGTCTTCGTGCCCGACGCCGACGTGCGGGTATAGACGATGCTCTTCGTCTCCTCGTCCACGATGACCTTCTCCGCCTGCTGGTAGTCCAGCAGGTAGTAGGAGGTCCCGAGGCCGATCAGCAGCAGCACGAGGATGAAGCCGAGCAGGCCGACGATGGCGTTGCTGCGCTTCGCCTCGGCGCCCTCGGCGCTGAAGTCGAAGAAGCAGTGTTTACACCGCGCGGCAGCGGTAGGCACCTCGGCGCCGCAGCTCGGACAGGTCTTGGTCGCCACGCATACCTCCAGGGGGACTCGAAGCGCGGTCTTTAGAAGGTGGTGCGGCGGCTGTCAAGCCCCTCCGCGCCCGGGATGGGATACGCATAACCGGATGTCTCCGAGTTCGGGGCGAGCGTGATCGGGTTCTTCATCTCCACCCTGCTGAGCCTGCTCTGCTGGGGGCCCGCCCGCCTGATCCGGGCCGTGCGCACGCGCTGGCTCCGGCGGCGCGGCGTGGTCGTCATCCAGCTCGACGAGCGGCTCCCCGCCTACGCGCTGGCGAGCGTCCTGGCCGAGCTCGACGCCATCCGGGAGGAGGGGCTGGCCCGCGGCGTGCTGCTCCGCCTCAGCGGGGCGCCGCTGGGCTGGGCGAGCGCTCAGGGGCTCCGGGCCTCGCTGGAGCGGCTGCGGGAGAGCGGGCAGCTGGTGGCGGTGCAGCTGGATGAGCTCAGCAACGGCAGCCTGCTGGTGGCCAGCGCGGCGGACCGGGTCTGGCTCGCCCCCACGGCGGAGGCCAACCTGAGCGGCGTCGGCGCGGAGCTCACCTTCTACGGCGCCGCCCTGGAGCGCCTCGGCCTGCGCGCCGAGGTCGTGTCCGCCGGGGCCTACAAGAGCGCGGGCGAGCCCTTCTCCCGAGCCTTCCCCTCCGCGGAGAACCGCGAGGCCATCCGCACCCTCGTGGAGGATCTCCAGGCCCAGCTCGTCGCCAGCCTCGCCGAGGGCCGCCGGGTGCCGCCCGAGCGCGTGCTGGACTGGATGGAGCGCGCCCCCCTGGGCCCCTCCGAGGCCGTGCGCGAGGGGATGGTGGACGGCCTCGCCTACGAGGATCAGGTGGACGACGGTCTCGGTGAGCTGCTGGACGCCGAGCCCCGCTGGGTGCCGCTGGACCGCTACTCCTGGTGGAGGCGGGCGCAGCGCTGGCTGGAGCGCGTCGGGCGACGAAGGCCGCTCATCGCCGTGGTCCACCTGGAGGGTGCGCTGGTGGCCAAGGATGAGGCCTCCGGCTCCGCCCCGCACATCGACGCCGAGCGCGTGGTGCCGACCCTGGCCAGCCTGCGCGAGAGCGAGGAGATCGCGGCGGTCGTCCTGCACATCCAGAGCAGCGGCGGCTCCGCCCAGGCCAGCGACGACATCGCGCGCGCCGTGGAGCTGCTGGGGCGCGAGAAGCCGGTGGTGGCCGTGCTCGGCGACATCGCGGCCAGCGGCGGCTACTACATCGCCGCCCCCTGCTCGGAGATCGTGGCCGCGCCGGGGACGATCACGGGCTCCATCGGGGTGGTCGGCGGTAAGCTGGTGCTCGGCGAGGCCGCCGGGCGGCTGGGGATCTACACGGAGCGGGTGAGCGCCGGGCCGCAGAGCGGGCTGTTCAGCTCCTGGGAGCCGCTCACGCCAGAGCAGCGCGCGCGCTTCCAGGGCTCGCTCGCCCGCTTCTACGAGCGCTTCCTCTCCGTGGTCGCCGCTGGGCGGCGCCTGCCCGTGCGCGCGGTGGAGCCCGCCGCTCAGGGCCGGGTGTGGACCGGGCGGCAGGCGCTGGAGCTCGGGCTGGTCGATCGCCTGGGGGACGTCGCGCTCGGCGTGGCGCGGGCCGCGGCGCGGGCCAGCCTCCCGCTGCGGAGGGCGCAGGTCATCCACCTCGCGTTCCCGGTCTCCCGCCTCACGCTGCTGGCGCGCGCGCTGCGCGGCCCGGAGGGGCGGCTGGAGCCGGCGGGGCTGCTGGCTCGCCTGGTGGGGCCCGCCCTGGAGCTCCCGCGCGCGCTGGCCCGCGCCCCCGGGAAGGCGCTGCTCGTCCTCCCCTGGGCGGTGGATCCGGCCTCCCGCGGGCCTCAGCCCGAGGATCCGTCTCCGTAGACATAGCGGTAGGTCTGCACGTAGCCCAGCACGCGCCGCACGTACTGGCGCGTCTCGGTGAAGCCGATGTTCTCGGCGAACCAGTCGCCCTGGACGCTGCGCGGGTCGGCCTTCAGCCAGCGATCCACGGCCTCCGCCCCGCCGTTGTACCCGGCGATGACCAGGGGGAGGGCGGGCTCGGTCCCGCGCCCGCCGAAGGTGGCGGCGAGCGTGCCCAGCTCGGTCACGCCGAGCGAGGCGTTGTAGGCCGGGCGGTAGAGGGCGTCGGCGTCGAAGGCGCGACCGGGGTAGCGCCGCTCGTGGGCGACGGCGGCGACCTCGGGCATGAGCTGCATGAGCCCTCGCGCGCCGACCGGGGAGGTGACCCAGGGTCGGAGCGCGCTCTCGGCGGTCATGATGGCGTAGGGCAGGTTCGCGTCCACGCCCTGCTCGCGGGCCAGCCGGGAGACCAGGGAGGCGGCCGGGCGCGGCCAGCAGGCCTGCAGGGCCACGGCGTCCCCGCCCTTCCACGGTGAGGTGCAGAAGGGGCGGGCCAGCTCCTGGGCGTCGGCGTAGGCGCCCGCGGCGATGAGGGCGTGGGCCAGGGCGAGCGCGGCGTCCTTGCCGGCGGCGCGGGCGCCGGGGATCAGCGGGGCGAGCTCCTCGCGCGCCCAGCCGTCCATCCCGGCCTCGGCGAGCGCCCTCCCCCGTCGCCAGGCCTCCCCGTCGAGCGCGCTGGGGGCGGCGGGGGGCTCGGACGCGGGGCGCGATGGCCAGCTCTTCCCGAGCTTGCCCGCGGCGAACCAGGCGTAGCCGCTGGCGGGGTCGCTCTTGAGCAGGGCCTCCAGGCCCGCGCGCTCCTTGTCGGGGGCGCCGCTCATCCCGGCGATGCGGGCGCGCCAGTAACGCCCGGCGCTGGCCAGCGACGAGCCGCCGTTCTTCGCGATGAGCTCGTCGAGCGCCCGCCCGGCGTCCTCGGTCTTCCCCAGGCGCAGCAGCGACCAGCCGATGAACCAGCGGGCCTCGTCGGCGTGCGAGGAGCTCGGGTAGCGGGCGAGGTGGTCGCGGAAGAGGCCGACGGCGCTGTCCAGCTCACCGGCGTCGTAGGCCAGGTAGCCCACCTTGAAGCTCGCGAAGTCACCGCGGCTGTGGGTGGGGAAGCGCGTGTAGAGCTCCTGGTAGAGCGTGGCGGCGCGGGCGTAGTCGCCCGCCCGGGAGGTGGCGAGCGCGTAGTCGAACTGCTCCTCGGGGCCGCGGTCCTGGACGCGCCCGAAGGCGGCGGCGGCGCGGGGGTAGTCGCGGGCCTGGAAGGCGGCGCGTGCCTCCTGCCGCGCGGTCTGGGCGGGGAGCCTGTCGCGGAGCGCCAGGGCCTCGGCGTAGAGGCTCAGCTTCTCCAGCGTGCGCACGCGCTCGAGCACGAGGGCGCGGCCCGGCTCGGTCTGGACGTCGGGGACCGCGCTCCCCGCCTCCGCCAGCCGGGCGGCGGCGCGATCGGCCAGCGGGCTCGTGGGGTTGCGCGCCCAGAGGGACTGCCAGACGGGAACGGCGCGATCGGGCTCGCCTCGGCGGACGGCGCCCTCGGCCAGCCACCAGCGCACCTCGGCCGGATCGGCCCCCCAGGCGGCGGGCAGCTTGCCGGCGGCGCCCAGATCGCCCTCCAGCAGCGGGCGGAGCACGGCGCGGGCCTCGTCATAGCGGCCCGCCTCCACCAGGGCCCGACCTCGGAGCGCCGCCGCCCGCTGGCCCGCCAGACCTGTAAGGGTCGCGGGCTTCAGCGCGTTGGCCGCTCCAGAGGGATCGCCCGCGGCCAGCCAGGCCTCGGCCTCGACCAGCCGCGCGTGCTCAGCCAAAGGCCCGGTTCGCAGCGGCGCGAGGAGCGCCAGCGTCTGCTGGGTCTGCCCCATCGTCGCGTGACAGCGGGCGAGCCCGAGGCGCTCCCCGTCGGTCTGTGGCCCCTGCCCGAGCAGGGTGGCGGTGTCGCAGGCGCCCACGGCCAGCGCGTCGGTGAGCGGGCTCGCCCGGGAGAGCCCAGGCAGGACCATCCCCGCGATCAGGGCGAGGCCCAGCCGCAGCGCCCGCTCAGAAGGTCGTGCCCAGCCACGCATAGAACCCCTCCAGGCTGCCGAGCGGGTACCCGCCCTCTCCATAGGCGGCGAAGGCGTAGCCCAGCCGCGCCGAGGCCCCCCAGCCCCAGCCCAGGATGGCCTGGGCGCGCAGCTCGACGCCCGCGCCCACGCGGCTGCTGCCCAGCAGGTCCTGGGTCTGCACCGCCTCCAGATCCTCCAGCGCGTTGCCCGCGTCCACGAAGGCCGCCGCCGAGACATAGCGCGCGTAGAACGGGATCATCCCCGTGCCGCGATCGATCCACCAGATGGGCAGCCGGTACTCCAGCGTGCCCAGGTAGTACCAGTCGCCGTAGACGGTGGCGGTGGGGAAGCCGCGCAGGGGCTTCCACTCGTCGGGGAGCGTGTAGTAAGCGCTCTCGCCGAAGTCGCCGCCCAGCCGGAAGGAGCCGTAGCGCTCGCTGTCGCCGAAGGTCGAGCCCACCGCGAGGCGCGTGGCGAGGACGTGGTTGTCGGCCCAGGGCAGCGACTGGTACTCGTTCCACTCCGCGGTGAGCTGGAGCTGGTCGAAGGGCTCGGCCTCGTTGTCGTCGTTGAGCTGGTAGCTGCCCAGCAGCGAGGTGGTGAGCTCGCCCACCACCGAGACGATCCGCGCGTCCTCCAGCGAGATGCTCTTGCCGTAGGTCCGACCCCAGGCGTAGCGCCAGCCCCCGCCGACGCTGGACTGGAAGCCGCGGGTGGGCAGCAGGGGCGTGTAGACGTCCTCGGGGAGCGGGTCGAGGGGCTGGCGCAGGGTGCCGCTCCAGCGGCCGAAGATCACGCGGCGCGGGTCGATCTGGTAGCTCCCCTGGGCGTAGGCGCGGACGCGGCGGTCCCAGTAGCGCTCGCCCGAGCTCTGGATGCTGGGGATCCAGGTCCCGCCCTCGTCCGGCGGCTGGTTGGACGTGTAGATGTCGCCGTAGGGCGTGGTGTCCGTGTACACGCCCGCCGTGTACACGGGGATGTAACGGTTGACCGCGAAGGAGGCGCCCCAGCCGAGGTAGCGGCTGTCCGTCCGGTAGGAGACGTAGCCGGAGTAGAGCCAGCGACGCAGCACGTCCGCGCTGGCCGTGGACAGCACGCCCATGTAGCCGAAGGCCGTGCGGTAGATCGAGGGCACCACGTAGCGGGGCGGGAACAGGCTGGTGGGGCGGTAGCGGTGGACCGGGTAGGAGAAGGGGTAGTCCTGCTCCTCGGCCTCCTCGACCTCCGCCGCGTCATCCGGGTCGTCGGCGGAGCTGTCGGTCTCCACGCGGGCCATGAGCTGCTCGGCCGGGCGACCCCAGGGGCCGGGGAGCCGCGCCAGCGTGTGGTAGGGCCCGCCGAGCCGGTCCATCCCGTCCACGTTGAGCGGGCTCTGCCAGCCGGTCTCCTCGATGAGGGGGGCGTCGCCCTGGGCCCGGCGCCTGCGCGGTGCCTGCTCCTTCCGCTCCCGCCTGCGCTCGGCGCGGGCCTCCTTGCGCTCCTCCTTCTTGGACTTCTTCGCCTTCCAGTCCCCGGGCTCGGGGACGGCGAGGGGCTCCAGGGGGAGGGCCGTGGCCAGGGCCGGGCCGCCCTCGATGGGGCGCGGCAGCACGCCGTCGTCCATCCAGCGCGTGCGGTCGATGCGCAGCAGCCCGATGTCGGTGCCGTCCGCGCTGTAGGACTCAAACGCCAGCAGGCTGCCGTCCGGGCTGGGGCTCGGCGCGAAGGCCCCGCCCAGCACGTTGGTCACCTGCCAGACCCGCTCGGTCTCCAGGTCGATCGCGTAGAGGTTGTAGACGCCCGTGCGATCCGAGGAGAAGTACAGCGTGCGGCCGTCCGCGCTCCAGACCGGGTGGATGTCCGCCGCCATGTCCGCCGTGATGCGCCGGTAGGGCTCGCCGTCCGAGGTGAAGAGCCAGAGGTCGCGGTAGCCGTCCTTGAAGACCGAGAGCGCCAGGAAGCGCCCGTCCGGCGAGGGCCGCGGCGTGGCGACCTGCGTGTCGTCCGTGTACGAGGTGAGTACGCGGAGCTGCTGGTCGATGGAGAGCCGGGCGAGCTGCGTCTGCTGCAGCTTGTTCGTCACCACCCACAGGTCGCGCCCATCCGCTGAGAACGCCGGGTCTCGGACGCGCGCCGCCGAGGTGAGCGAATCCACGCCCCCGCCCAGCTTGTAGAAGTAGATGTCCTCGAAGGTGTTGAAGCGGGCCACCGTGTGCAGCGCGGAGAAGGCGAAGGCCTTGCCGTCCGGCCGCCAGGCGAAGGAGGAGGCGAAGTAGTTCTCCAGCTCCAGCTTCGGGTTCTGCCCCTCCGGCCCGGCGATCCAGATGCCGGAGCCCGTGGTCGACGTCGAGCAGGACCAGGCCAGCCGCGCGCCGTCCGGGCTGAAGGTGGGCCCCGCGCAGCTCTGCCCGCGCTTGTTGAGCAGGCGGTAGTCGGTGAGCCCGCGGGCGACGATCTGCTGACGTTGCCGCTCGTAGCGGGCGAAGAAGTCCTCGCGCCACTCCCGGTAGAGCTTCGTCAGCCGCCCGCCCAGCGCCCGCCGGGTCGGCAGCCAGAAGGGCACGCTCTCGCCGTACATGTGGACGAAGTCGGTCCAGACGTCCTCGCCGTAGCGGTCGGAGACGAACTGGATGAAGTCCTGCCCGAACAGGTAGCGCAGGTTGCCCCCCGGAGGAGCCGCCTGCCAACCGTCCAGGTTGCCCAGCGGCGGGAAGCGATCCTCCAGCGCCGTGGCCCGCTTCACCATGTCGGCCAGGGTCGAGCGCCCGCGCCCGCCCGTGGTCTGCCGGGTCTCCTGGAAGGTGGCGAAGCCCTCCACCACCCAGCGCGGCGAGACCTGGTTGACCGAGATGATCCGCCCCAGCATGGCCCGCACCACCGCCGGCACGCCCTCGGCGATGTCCAGGTGCAGGATGTGGGTGTACTCGTGCATCACCAGCGACGAGCTCCACTCGTCGTAGTTGGACAGCGTGGAGTCGTCCCCCGGCGTCGTCACGTAGACGACGATGGTGTTCACCGGGAGCTGGTAGGCGTAGCCGTTGGCGCTGTCCGTGGGATCGATGACCAGCAGCTCCGTCTTGCGCCGCGGGTACCACCCGATCTCCTCGGTCATCGTAGCGTACACCTCCTCCGCGACGCGCGCGAACTCCTCGGCCAGCGCCTCCTCCCCGCCGTGGAAGGTGACGCGGAAGTGTGGCGTCTCCAGCGTGCGCCAGGTGAGCTTCGGATCGAAGGACGCGGCCCGGCCCACGCTCGCGAAAAGCCAGAGGAGGACGAAGAGCAGGCCGAGCGCGCTCCGCATCAGAACCAGTAGTGGACGCCGACGCCCGCGCATGTCGCGAGGCCGGTCGCGTCCCCGAGGTCGACGTTCAGGCCCCACTCCGCCGAGAGCCCGAGGTTCTCCAGCCCGAACAGGAAGAACTCCGCGCCCATGGCCGGCTGGAGCCGGAGGGCCTGCTGCCGCTCCGCCTGGTTGGAGAGCAGCCCGGCCCCCGCCGCGGCGTAGAGGTTCATGTTGTCCTCCACCACGAAGGCGTAGAGCCCGCGCCCGCCCGCTAGCAGCCAGCCCGAGGAGTCCGTGTTCGTGGCGAAGCCGCCGAAGGCCTCGAGCTGCACGATCACGGCGGGATCGCCGAGCGGGAGCGTGTACTTCACCGAGAGCGCGGACTGATCGCCGAAGCTGTGCTGGAAGCCGACGCCGAAGCGCCCGCTGAGATCCTTGGCGAGCGCGGCGCCCGGGGTGAGCGCGACGACGAGCGAGAGGGCGGGGAGGAGCGGGAGGAGGCGACGCATGGTGCGACGTGACCCGAGGTGGGAGGGGAGGGGACGAGAGGGGAGGGGACGGGAAGGGGCAGGGGATGGAGGGGCTTCCAACACAGTGTAACCGGGATCAGTCGCTGTCGTCGCGCGCCTCCGCCCAGGTGCCGCGCGCGCGCAGCACGGCCTCCACGTAGACCTCGTGCAGCGTCAGCAGCGGCTCGCCCACGCCCGCGCCCTCCAGCAGGGTGAGCGCGTGGCCGATGGCCTCGATGGTCGCCATGCCGTCCGGGTGAGGTGGGCGTCGAAGGCGGATCGTCGGCGCCTCGGGCGGCGAGAGGCTGAGTCGCGGCAGGGTGGACAGGCGGGGGACCCGGTGGCTCATCTGGCGCACCTGCGCCCAGGTCCCGTCGATGACCACCAAGGTCCGCGGGCGCCCCGGGGGCAGCGGGCGCATGCTGTCCGGGAAGAGCGCCCACATCGCCTCGCCCTCCAGGAGGGCCGGATCGAAGGGGTGACCCAGCGCGCCGTAGTCCACGATCTCCATGTTCGACAGCGCCAGCGAGGCCAGCCGCGCCGTGTTCGTGGACTTCTGCGCCTCCTTCGTGTGGCGGACGACCAGGATCTTCGTCTGGTTCTCCACGCGCGGCACCCGCGCGCACACGCAGTATGCGCGCATCACCCAGCAGCGCGGGCAGCGTCCGGGCAGGTCAGGCGGGGTCCGGTGGCGCAGCGTTACCTCCGATCCACCGCCTCTATCTCGGCGAGGAAGGCGTCGCCGAGCCTCAGCGCCTCCGCCATCACCGCGTCCGCCCGCGGATCCCCGGCCAGCCCGAGCAGCCGCCCCTGGATCCCGCGCAGGATCCCGGCGCGGTTGGGGCAGGCGAGGTCCTGGCGGTGGAGGGGGAAGGCGTCGTCGAGCAGGGCCGCGGCCAGGTCCGGGCGCCCCGCGCGGGCGAGCTGGCGCACGGCCTCGTTCCGGGCCTGCTTGAGGTTGTAGTAGCGGCTGGTGTAGGGCCGCGCGTCCAGGTGCTCGAGGGTCTGCGCCAGCGCGCCGCGAACGCTGGCCGGGTCTCGCTCCAGCGCCGCTTGTAGTCGCGCGGCCTCGCCCTCGAGCCAGGCCCGGTGCGCCGGGTCCTCCAGCGAGAGCACCTCCAGGCGCCCGATGGCCGCCGGGCCGGGCTCGCCGGCCACGTCCACCCAGGAGTCTCCGGTGGGCAGGGCGCCGAGGCCCTCGACCGTGAAGCGCGCCGGCGGCCTGGCCTCGGGGTCCCGAGGGTCCCAGCTCCCCCAGCGATCGGGCAGGCGGAGCAGATCGACGCGGTTGAGCGCGGCCTCCACCAGGGCCACCCGCAGGCGGTGGCGGTCCTCGAAGCTGGAGAAGGTCGCGGGGTCCTGGTTCAGGGCGCTCGCCGCTGGAGACCAGGGGTCCGCATCCCCGCGGGCCAGCGCCGCCACCCGGCGCGCGTCCCGCCGCATGGCCTCCAGGTAGAGCCGATGCAGCTCGCCCCCGATCCCCCCGCTCACCGGGTGGGCCTCCAGCCAGCGCGTCCCCTCGGCGTAGCGCTCGGCCGCCGCCTTCCGGTCTCCGCCCATCGCCGCCAGCCGCGCCCGGTCCCGCCAGACGGTCGCCTGGTGCTGGAGGATCCGCCCGCGGACGTCGTCCCAGCTCGCCTCGCCGTAGAAGGCCGGGTCGTTCACGAAGGGCGGCGGATCGCGCTCCCACTCCGGGGCGTTGGCGGGGATGATCGGCGCTTCCCCGGTCGTCTGCGGCGGCCGGGGCCCCTCCAGCAGCCGCTCCTCGCGCACCCAGCGCGCCACGGCCTCGGCGAAGATCGCGAAGCCCTCGGCGTCGGGGTGGCCGCCGTCGAAGAAGAGGGGCTCTGCGATCGTCTCATCCTCCTCGAAGGCCGCGAGCACCTCGGGCGCGAGCCCGCGCGCCGGCGCGGGGGCGGAGAGGAGCGCCTCTCGGCCGGGCAGGCGCAGGATCCGCTGCTGCCCCTCCGAGATCTCCAGGATCACCCCAGGTCGGGGCAGGGCGGCGCGGAAGGCGGCGGTGAGGTCCAGCACGGGCGTCGGGGAGAGCGCGGCGGCCAGCGCCTGGCGCTCCTCCTCGGCGCGGGCCGATCCGTCCGGGTCGAAGGTGCTGACCGGAGGCAGGATCACGCCGAGCGCGGTGGCGGGCAGAGCCGCGCGGATCTGGGCGATGGCCGCCTTGTAAGCCCCGATGGGGTCCGCCTCCCGCGGGTCGGGGCGGCGCGCGAAGAGGATCAGGTCCACGTCCAGCCCCGGCGCGTTGGCCGCGGTCCAGGCGGCGATGCTCGGCGGGCGCTGCGCGGGGACCCCGGCGTTGAGCACCTCCACCCCCAGTTGAAGCGCGAGCTGGGCCGGCCAGCTCTGCCCCTCCTCCACCCCCCAGCCGAAGGTCACCGAGTCGCCCACCGCCAGGATGCGCGTCCCCGGCGCGGGGAGCACCACCTCCGGCCCTCGCAGCCCGAGCGTGTTGGTGCGCACGGTGAAGGTCCGGGTCCTGGATATCTGACCCCGGGTCAGCTCTTCGGGCGTGTGCGGCCGGTCGGGCACCACCACCCGCGCGCCCTCGAGGCCGGGCAGCAGGACCTGGGCCGCCGGGCCGTACTCCGGCGCCGGGCGCGTGATCACGTCGGAGATCGTGCCCTGCCGGCTCCGCGCCACCCACAGCCCCACGGCCAGCGCCGCCGCCATCACCAGCAGGCTCAGCGCGCGGATACGCCGCCGCGTCCGAGGCCGCACTCACATCACCCCGTAGACCGGGCGCAGCGGGTTCTCCACGGGGGCCGTCCAGTAGAGCCAGAGCGCCACCGCCGCCACGACCAGCAGCGCCGCCAGGATCCAGCGCAGGGCCTCACGGTCCATCGGCGCCCCCGATCATCCCCTCCGCCAGCAGCGCCTCTTGGAGGGCCTGGGCGACGATCTCGTGGCCGAGCCCGCTGAGGTGGCAGTCGTCCAGGAAGACCGCGGCGCTGTCCTGCTCGTGGAGCAGGCTCGCCAGATCCCGGTAGCCCACGCCGGGGGTGCTCGCCGCGAGCTCCGCCATCATCCGATTGTACTCCAGCAGCGGCCCGGGGTCCGGCGCGAGCCCCTCGCTGGCCAGCAGCGCCCGCCCGCCGCGCCCGGTGATCTGGGCCAGGATGGCGCGCAGGTTCTCCCGGGCCTCCGGTAGCGGCACCGCCACGCGATCGCCAGGGCTGCGCAGCGAGGTCAGGAGGTAACGGAGCGCGCCGAAGATCCGCAGAGACCCCAGGCTCCGCGCCGCCCGCGTGGCCAGCCCCGGCGAGTCCCAGGCCGCGTAGAGCTGGGAGTAGGGGCGGGGGACCGGGGTGAGCAGGTCGTTGTGGCCCACGTAGAGGATGAGCACGTCCGGGGCGAGCGCGTCCAGGTTGCGCTCGACGAAGCGGCGGATGTGCCAGGTGGTCCAGCCGCCCACCCCCTGGTTGAGCACCTGCGCGCGGCCCTCCAGCATCCCGTCGAGCTTCGCCGGGTAGAACTCCGAGAGATCGTCGTTCTGGAAGGCTCCCCCGGTGGTCGAGCCGCCCATGGCCACGATCCGCGGGCGCCCGTCGGGCGGCGCGAGCGCGACGGGGTTGCCCGAGCTGGGGTAGTCGCTGGCCTGTCCCTCCTTCATCGCCTGGAACTCGGCCTCCGCCGTGGGCACCCAGCCGTAGATGTCGTCCGGCGCCAGGCGCGCTCCGCCCCCGCCCCAGGCCTGCCCGGCCGGCACGTTGCGCAGGGTGAGCTCCACCCCGAAGACCAGCACGGCCAGCGACCCGAGGCTGCTGAGGTTCAGCCAGCGGGCCCGCGCCGCGTTCACGTTCGCCCACAGCAGCAGGGCCGCGGCGCTCCCCGCGAGCATCGCCCCCGTCACGGCCTCGCGCCCCAGCGGGTGGGAGAGGGAGATCGCGAAGCCCAGCGCGCTGCCCACGGCCACGCACCAGGCCGCCGCCCGGCGAGGTCGCAGGCTGCCCAGCCGACGCAGCAGGGCCACCAGCCCCAGCCCCACGCCGCCCACGCCGCCGGCCGTGGCCAGGGCCAGCAGGGCGGGATCGGCCGCGCCCGGAACGTAGATCGCGCTGGCGATCACGGGGAGCCCCGCCGCCACCACCGCCGTCAACGGCCAGTCCCGGGTGATCCCGGCGCGCCGGCTCTCCTGGAGCGCGCGGCCGAGGTGCAGGCCCGCCCGCGCCAGCAGCGCCAGCCCCAGCGGGATGCCCGCGCCCAGCCAGGCGGAGGGCACGAAGGAGAGCCTCGCAGTCTCCGCCCACAGCCGGAGATCCCGAGGACCCAACCAGATCGCCAGCAGCAGCGGGGCGGTGCTCAGCAGCACGGCCGAGGAGGGGAGCCGCGTGAGCTCCAGCAGGCAGAACATGAGCCCCGTCACGGCCCCGGCCAGCGCCCAGAGCGGGCGGCCCTCCGGCCCGGGGGCGGGGACCACCTCCTCCCCCACCACGAGCGCGCTCACCTGCACCCGGCGCAGCCCCGGCCGGATCACCGGGCCCGAGCCCCGGGCCTGCACGGTGCAGCGCGTGGCCGTCTCGCCCACGGTCGCCACCACCCCCTCGGCGGTGGGCGCGATGGAGACCCGGGTCCGGTCTCCGGGGGCGGGGAGGGGGGCCGTGCAGTTCACGCGCCGCCGCCCGGTCTCCGTCGCCTGGACGACCCCGCTGCTGGGCTCGCCGATGCGCTCCAGCACAAGTCCGACCCCGGCCTCGCCCTGGTGTCCGGGATCCGCGGCGGGCCAGAGCTCGATCTGCCCGCCCTCGGGGATCTCGACGACGGCGGAGAGGGAGGCGGCGCCGTGGCCCGGCGGGCGGATGGCGCGCCAGAAGTCCAGGCTCCAGGCCGCGGGCGAGAGGGCCAGCGGGCCGGAGAGCGCTGTCAGCCGGTAGGGGACGCGGCTCTCCTCCATGCGCCAGCCGGGCGGCGGACCGGCGGAGCGCTCCTGCATGGCGCCGTGCCAGAGGGCGTCGCCGGTGGCCGCGCCGCCCAGGGCCGCGACCAGCAGAGCCAGCCTTCGCCGCCTCATGGCGCGCCTTCGGGCCCGGTGGGGGGCGGGCCGAGCGTGAGGATCTGCGCCTCGGTGGCCTCCACGGGGCCGATCTGGCCGATCCCGCCGCTGGCGGCCGGGGGAGACCAGGGCTCGTCGGGGGAGGCCGGCGCGCGGTCGTCCAGCGCCGCCATGAGCACGTAGGCGCCGGGAGTGACCTTCAAGCTCGCCTTCGCGTCGAGCTCGCCCGCGGGCAGCAGCTTCTGCTCGGCCGCGGGGCTCGCGCCCGGGCGAGGGGCTCCTCCCGGTCCGAGATCCTCGGCGGAGAAGGCCGTGACGTAGAGGGCTCGACCCTGGAGCGGGGCCCCGTCGGCGCGCCGCACCGTCACGGGGAGCTCTCGCCAGTCCAGCGGGGGCGGAGTCTCCACCTGGGGCGCCGCGCCGCCGAAGGCGCAGCGCACGCCGCTGGCGCTCCCCTCGACGAGGCCGCTCATGCGGTTGCTCACGCGCAGGTTGGTGGCGAGGGTGTTCCACCCACCGCCGCGGAGGACGTGCGCGGGGCCCTCGGCGGGTCCGCCGGGATCGCGCCGCCCCTCGCCGTAGATCGCCGGGTGGTAGAGATCCTGGGTCCACTCCCAGGCGTTGCCCGCCATGTCCAGGGCGCCGTAGGGCGAGGCCCCCGCGGGGTGCTGACCTGGCGCCTCGGGTCCCGGGGTGCAGGTGCGGAGCTGCGCGCCCTGGGAGAGGTGCGGGGCCGTCGCGCAGTCCGGCGGCGCGTCCCCCCAGGGGTAGCGGCGCTGGTCCTCCGGGTCGCAGGTCTCGGGCGCCCCGGCCAGCTCGCAGCCCCCGCGCGCGGCCTTCTCCCACTCCGCCTCGGTCGGCAGGCGCCCGCCCAGGCTCTGGCAGAAGGCGCTGGCCTCCTCCCACGTCAGCTCGGTAGCCGCCAGGGCCTCGCGCCCGGGGTGGGCCAGGGTGCGGCTGTCGTCCCGCGCCGGCGCTCGCCCCGCGGCCTCCATCCACCGCCCCAGCTCACCGGCGGTGCGCTCCTGTCGGTCCAGGCAGAAGGCGCTCACCCAGACCTCGCGCGCGGGCTGCTCGTCCCGGTCACCCTGAGGGTCGCCCATGAGGAAGGGGCCCGCGGGCACGGCCACGGCGTCGCCCCAGCGCGCGCAGTCGAGGGCGGGCGCGGGCGGGGCGCGGTCGCAGGCCACCAGGCCGAGCGCCAGCGTCAGCGCACCGGCACGGCCTTGACCTTGGCCTTCCCGTCCTCGACGACGACCTTGAACTTCACCGTGGAGCATTGGGTTCGGGCCTTGAGCGCCTCGACCTGCTTCTCCAGCGTCTGGCGCACGACGTTGTAGTCGATGTCGGTGTTCTGGCCGCACTGGCCCCGCGCGACCACGTAGGCGTCGAAGACGGCCTTGTAGGCGCCGCCCTCGCCGCTGCCGCCGGACGGGGGGCGCCCGGTGGTCTCGGGGATCAGCGAGGCGCCGGGGCGCTCCGGCAGCAGGGTCTGGCCCGGGGACATGCGCGCGAGCTCGGCCTCCGCGCGCTGCCGCTCCTTGATGTCCGCGCGGTACTTCTGCTTGGGGTGGATGCCGCGCTCGATCTGGTAGAGGTTGCGCGTCCAGTACAGCTCGAGCGTCGCCCAGCGCGCGCGGAGCTGCTGCAGCCGGAAGCGCTGACGGCTGTTCGTGACCGGCGCGGCGAGCAGGTCCCGCAGGTAGCGCCGCAGCTCGTCCCGCTCGCGCGCGGGCTCGACCGGATCGATGCCCGAGAAGTACTTCTCGTAGGAGATCTTGAGCAGGAAGACCCGGTTCTCGAATTCGTCCATTCGAGCGCCGAGTCCGAGATCTGCCTTCTGCAAGCGCGCCACGGGATCCCCTCGGCCGTTCAGTGTACCTCAAGTCGAGCGCTTCGTGTGGAGCGCTCCCATCTGCGACGCCTCGCGCTATAGTTGCCGCCCATGGCGGTGGACCCCTCCCAGCTCCGCGTCCTCGTGGTGGACGACGATGAAGAGCTCCTCGAGCTCCTCGGGGAGTACCTCCGCGTGCGCGGTCTGCAGGTCCAGACCAGCACCGACGGAGAGCTGGCGCGCGAGATCGTGCGCGGCGGGCGCCTGGACGTGGTGCTGACCGATCATCACCCGCCCCGCGTGGACGCCTTCGTCATCCTGGCCGAGGCGCGGCGCGTGGAGCGTCCGGTCTCCGTGCTGCTGATGACCCGGCACCCCCAGGTCGAGAGCTGCGTGGCAGCCTTCAAGGGCGGCGCCGCCGACTACCTCATCAAGCCCTTCAAGCTCAAGGACACCTACGACGCGCTGATGGCCGCGGCGGCGAAGCTGGATGAGCGCCGGCTGGTGCACCGCGGCGAGGAGCTGCGCGAGTTCCTGGAGGTCTCGCTGGGCATGGAGGACGAGGCGCAGATCCCACGGCTGGTCCAGCTCTTCCTGGCCGTGACCCGGCGGGAGACCGAGAGCGCGGAGGCGGCGGTCTGGGTCTCGCGCGGCGGCGCGCTGGCGAGGGTGGGGCACGTCGGCCAGGGCGGGATCCTCCTCGCCCTGAACCCCGATGAGTTCTACGAGCCTCGGCAGGGCGCGGCGGGGCTGGCGGCGGTGCCGCTGCGCCACGGTCGCCAGCGGGTGGGGGTGGTCGCGGTCGCCGGGGGATCCCCCCGCACGGCCGCTCACCTGGATCGGGTGCGCGTGCTGGGGCGCGCCTTCTGCGCGGCGCTGGCGAGGCTGGCGGGCGGGGAGGTGCGCACGCTGCGACCCTGAGCTGAGCCAGCCTGGAGCGCCTGTTTCCAGGTGACTGATCCATTCTGGGGCATTCTGATCCACAATGGAGCAGGTAGATGATCAGGTTCGGATCAGACGACGGTCGGACATCGCGGGAAGGGGCTTGCGCTCGCTGGCCTTGATCTTGCATGTGGACGGGGAGAGGAGACGATGACGATGCAGGTGCGATTCTGGGGGGTCCGCGGCAGCGTGCCGGTCTGCGGACCTTCGAGCTTGAGGACGGGGGGCAACACCTCCTGTCTCGAGCTGACGTACGAGGGCGCGCGCATCGTCATCGACGGGGGGACCGGGCTCAAGATGCTCGGAGACGCGCTCGGCTTCGCCCCGCTTCGGCTGCACGTCCTGTTTACCCACACGCACTGGGATCACATCCAGGGCATCCCCTTCTTCGGGCCCGCCTACCACCCCGGCTCTCAGCTCACCCTGGTGGGCGCGACGCGCGAGAGCGGGACGCTGGCCGAGGTGCTGGCGACGCAGATGCGCCCGCCGACCTTCCCCATCCACATGCGCGAGCTCCCGGCGCAGGTGAGCTACGAGCCCCACGACGAGCACGACGTCTACGAGATCGGGCCCTTCCGCGTCTCCTCCATCGACCTTCAGCACCCCGACGGCGTGCGGGCCTACCGGGTGGAGGCGGGCGGCAAGGCGATCGTCCACGCCACCGACGTCGAGCACGGCGAGCAGCTCGACCTGCGCCTGGTGCGCTTCGCCGAGGGCGCGGATCTGCTGGTCCACGACGCGCAGTACACCCGCGACGAGTACCGCGGGATCGGCGGCCCCTCCCGCAAGGGCTGGGGGCACGCGACCTGGAACGACGCGGTGGACGTCGCGCGCGCGGCCGGCGTTCGGCGCCTCGCCCTCTTCCACCACGACCCGAACCGCTCCGACGATCGCGTCGAGGCCCTGGAGGCCCTGGCACAGGCGGAGCTCCCGAGCGTCTTCGCCGCCCGCGAAGGCGCGCCGGTCGAGCTTTGACCCAGGCCGCGCACGGCACCTCGGGCAGGGCGCTCGAAGGCGCCATCGAGACGGGCTGGCTCCGTGACCTCCAGGAGCTCCTCGCCGAGCGTCAGGTCGACCTGGACGACGTGCTGCGCCGCGTCGTGGACGGGGTGACCGCCGCCCTGGACGCCGACCGCGGCACCCTCTACCTCGTGGACCACGCGCGCAACGAGCTGGTCAGCCGGGTGGCCCACCTGCCGGAGATCAAGGAGATCCGCCTGCGCGTCGGCCAGGGCGTGGCCGGCTGGGTGGCGCGCTCGGGCAAGCTGTTGCGGGCCAGCGAGCGCGACCCCGACCCCCGCATGGCTCGCCACATCGACGCGCGCACCGGCTACCGCACGGAGAGCGTGCTGGCCGTGCCCGTGCGCGACGGGGACGGCCCCATCGTGGCGGTGCTGCAGGTGCTCAACAAGCGGGGAGGGGACTTCGACGACGCCGACGCCGCGACGCTGACCCGGCTCTCCTTGGACGTCGCGCGCCTGCTCTTCACCTCCAGCCTGGGCAACCAGCTCACGCCCGGCCAGCGCCAGCCCCTGCACTTCCGCTTCAACCGCATCGTCGGCGAGAGCCCCGCCATGCGCGAGGTCTACGACCGCACGGCGCGGGCGGCGCGCACCGAGGCCACCGTGCTGGTGCGCGGGGAGAGCGGCGCGGGCAAGGAGCTGATCGCGCGCGCCATCCACTACAATTCGGCGCGGGCGGAGGCCCCCTTCGTCAAGGTGGACTGCGCGGCCCTGCCCGAGTCGCTCATCGAGAACGAGCTCTTCGGGCACGAGCGCGGGGCGTATACCGGCGCGGACCGGGCGGCCGAGGGCAAGGTCCACGTCGCGGCCGGCGGGACCCTCTTCCTGGACGAGGTAGGCGAGCTCTCCCAGGCCGTGCAGGGCAAGCTGCTCCGCCTGCTGCAGGAGCGCGTCTTCCTCCGGGTGGGCGGGACGAAGCCCGAGACCGCCGACGTGCGCTTCGTCTGCGCCACCCACCGCCCGCTGGAGCAGCGGGTGAGCGAGGGCCTGTTCCGCCAGGACCTCTACTACCGGCTGCGCGTCGTGGAGATCGTGGTCCCGCCCCTGCGCGAGCGCGGCCAGGCCGACCTGGACCGCCTGGTGGACCACTTCGTCTTCCAGTTCTCCCGCCGCTATGGCCGCCCTGGCGTGCGCCTCTCGGCCGAGGCCCGCGCGACCCTGCATGCCCACCCCTGGCCGGGCAACGTGCGCGAGCTCGAGCACTGCATCGAGAGCGCGGTGGTGCTGGCGCCCGAGGACCTCATCCGCCCCGAGCACCTGCCCATCTCGCCCCTCGGCCCGCTGGGCGCCCACGGGCCCCAGGCCCCGATGACCTCCCCGGGGAGCCCGCCCCAGTCCGACGGCGTCTTCGTCACCGGCCTGCGCTCCCTCGACGAGGTGGAGCACGCCTACATCCGCCACGTCCTCGCCGCCTGCCAGGGCAACCGCTCGGCGGCGGCGCGCCTGCTGGGGATCGGGCGCAACACGCTGCTGCGGAAGCTGGAGGGCTGAGGACCCCGCGGTCGCCCGCGAGGCCCCGTCACCTCAGCTCAACTGCCAGGGCCACTCGCCCAGGCCAGACCGAACGCTCGTCCTGATCTTCATGAACACCTCCCGCGGCGCAGAGCCGCGATCTCAGGTGCCGCAGGGGCGAGCGCCGTTCACAGCGCGAAGCGCGCGACGACGGGGAGGTGATCGCTGGGCGGCGGATCAGGGCGGAGGACCTCGGCGGACAGCAGGCGGAGGGCCTCCCCGTGGAAGAGGTAGTCCAGGCGGCGGTTGGGGGCCCAGGCGGGGAAGGTGAACCAGGCGGGCTCGTCCGCGGCGTAGGACTCGGGGGAGGCGAGCTCGTGGAGGCCGGGGACGGCGCGGAGGAAGTCCAGCGCGCGGTCCTGGCGCATGTCCGTGTGAGGCTCGTCCTGGAAGGCGTGGCGCACGCGCGCCTCGGGCGGCACGGAGTTCAGGTCGCCGAGCAGGATCGTGTGCGGGAGGGTGCTGGTCTGTACTATATTTGCTAGTGTTCTGGCGTGCTCGCTGCAGTTCTCCCGGTCGAAGGCCTCCGTGTGGACGTTCAACACCCGGAGCCCGAGCCCGCCCAGGTCCACCGTCGCCTCCAGCGCGGCGCGGTGCAGGTACAGGCGGTTGTAGAGCGCGCCGTTGCCCGGGGGCTGGGGGAGCGCGTGGCGGACCAGCCCGCTCAGCGGGAAGCGGGAGAGCGTGAGCTGGCCGGAGCGCGCGCGCCCCCAGTGGCGACGCGGATCGAGCCCGGGGCTCGGCACCCAGGGCACGTCCCAGGTGAGCGTGAACGCGGCCCAGCCCAGGCCCACGGCGTCCTGGAGCCAGGCCAGCTCGTCGAGATCGTGGACGCGCCAGCTCCGCGGGTCCACCTCCTGCAGCGCCACAATGTCCGGGGAGAGCGCGCGGAGCGTGGAGGCGAGGGCGTCCAGGTTGGCCTCGACGGCCGCGCGGGGGAGCACGCGCCCCTCGTCGAATCGTGGGCCGTAGCCGTAGTGGACGTTCCAGGTGACGACGGTGAGCTCCGTCGGTCGCGGGGGCGCCTGGGCGTCGGGGAGCACGCGCAGACGCGCGCCGCGCGGGGGGGCGCCTCGGACGAGGTGAGCGAGGCTCCGCAGGCGCTCCGAGAATGGCATCGGGAGAACGTATCCCGCGCGCCCTCTCCGCGCGTTAAGCGCATCCCCCATCCCCGCGCTGGGGGTTGGCTCGAACCCCGGAGCCCCCGTGAACCTCGCCGACATCCTGCCCCGGCTGCTCGCTCGCGTCGAGAAGCCCAGCCGCTACCTCGGGACCGAGGTGAACGCCGTTCGCAAGCCGGACGCGCGGGTGCGCATCGCGCTGGCCTTCCCGGATCTCTACGATCTGGGGCTGGGGAACCTGGGCCTGCACATCCTCTACGCGATACTGAACGCCCAGGAGGGGATCGCGGCGGAGCGGGTCTACGCCCCCGCGCTGGACATGGAGCACCAGCTCCTGGAGAACGGGCTGCGCCTCTTCGCGCTGGAGAGCAAGGACACGCTCGACGTCTTCGACGGCATCGGGTTCACGCTCCAGAGCGAGCTGACCTACACGAACATCCTCAACATCCTGCACCTCTCGGGCCTGCCCCTGCGCACGCGCGACCGCGAGGATCACCACCCGCTGACGTTTGCGGGCGGGCCGGCGGTGTTCAACCCGGAGCCGCTCTCGCCCTTCCTGGACTTCTTCGTCATCGGCGACGGGGAGGACGTGGTCATCGAGATCGCCCGCGCGCTCGACCAGCACCGCGGCCGGCAGGCGCGCCTGGAGGCGCTCGCGAAGATCGAGGGCGTCTACGTGCCGGCGCTCTACCCGACGGAGACGCTGCCGGACGGCCGCGTCCTGCCCAGCGCCACGGCGCCCAAGATCCGCAAGCGGATCGCCCGGGATCTGAACGGCGCCACCTTCCCCGTCGACTACATCGTGCCGTTCACCCAGCAGGTCCACGACCGCGTGAGCCTGGAGGTGCTCCGCGGCTGCACCCAGGGCTGCCGCTTCTGTCAGGCGGGCATGACCACGCGGCCGGTGCGCGAGCGGGACCTGGCGAACGTGGACCAGCTCATGGAGCGCACGCTGGAGCGCACGGGCTACGAGGAGGTGAGCCTGGTCTCGCTGAGCACCTGCGACTACAGCCAGGTGCGCGGTCTGGTCAAGCAGGCGGTGGAGCGCGCCGCTCCCGAGCGGGTGAGCGTGTCCCTGCCCAGCCTGCGCCTGGACAGCTTCAGCGTGGAGCTGGCCGACATGGTGGCCGGGATCCGGCGCACCGGGCTGACCTTCGCCCCCGAGGCGGCCAGCCCGCGGCTCCGCGCGCTCATCAACAAGTGGATCCCCGACGAGGATCTGCTGAACATGGCCACCGAGGCTTACGCTCGCGGCTGGGACCACGTGAAGCTCTACTTCATGATCGGCCTGCCCACCGAGCGCGACGACGACATCGAGGCCATCGCCGACCTCACCCTGCGCGTGCTGGGTGAGGGGCGGCGGCACAACCGCCGGGCGAAGGTGAACACCGGCGTCAGCACCTTCGTGCCCAAGCCGTTCACGCCCTTTCAGTGGGCGGCCCAGATCGACATGTCGGAGACCCACCGGCGCCAGGACATCCTGAGCCAGGTCTTCCGCCGCAACCCGAACATCAAGTTCGGCCGCCATCACGCCGACGAGACCTTCCTGGAGGGCCTCGTCTCCCGCGGCGACCGGCGCGTGGGCGATCTCATCGAGGCCGCCTGGCGGCGCGGCGCGCGCTTCGACGCCTGGGACGAGCACCGCCGGGTGGAGATCTGGCTCGCGGCCCTCGAGGAGACCGGGCTCGAGGCGGCGAAGCTCCTGGGCGAGCGCGCGCTGGACGAGCGCCTGCCCTGGGACCACATCGACATCCTGGTGGACAAGCAGTGGTTCGTGGACGACTGGAAGCGCGCCCTGGTGCTGGAGCACGCGCCCGACTGCCGCCACTCCAAGTGCCACCGCTGCGGCGTCATCGACCACGAGCGCCCGCTCTGCGCCTCCATGCTCCGCACCAGCATCGATGGCCGCAAGGCGGAGAAGGACTGGGCCGAGCGCCACCCCCGCCCCGAGGCCCGCGGCGCCGGCGCTCACCCCGAGCGCCTCGTGACCGAGCCCCCGCCTGTACAGCGCCTGGTCTTCCGCGTGGGCTACCAGGGCGAGGCCCGCTTCGTCTCCCACCTGGAGGCGATGAGCGCCTGGATCCGCGCGCTGCGCCGGGCGCGGGCCCCCATCTCCTACTCCGAGGGGTTCCACCCCCACCCGAAGCTGGCCTTCGCCAGCGCGCACCCGGTGGGGGAGGAGAGCGTCGCCGACTACATGGACCTCACCCTGCGGGAGCGGGTGCGGGCCGAGGATCTGATGGCCCGCCTGGTCGCCACGGTCCCGGAGGGCTTCCTGGTGCTGAGCGTGAGCGAGCTGCCGCTCAACGCGCCGAGCCTGATGAGCCAGGTGACGGGCGCCCGCTACAGCCTCTTCGTGGACGAGCGCGCCCTGCCCGAGGGCGAGCTCAACCTCGCCGTCGGCCGCTTCCTGCTGAGCGAGCGCTGGATGATCGAGCGCCGCGGCAAGGAGGGAGAGCGCAAGCTGGTGGACCTGCGCCCGCTGGTCCGGTCGGTGGAGCTGGGGCCGGCGCGCGAGGGGGTGCTCAGCCTGGAGGTGGAGCTGGTCTGCGCCGAGGGGCCGCAGGCCAGGCCCGCGGACGTGCTGGGCGCGCTGGGGCTGGACCCGGGCGCGGCGCGCGTGCTGAGGCGGGACACTCGTCTGAAGGGGAGCCTGATCCCCAGCGCCGTCCCCGCGGAGCTGAGCGCGTGATCGTGCTACTGCTGGGCCTCGCGCTCGCGGCGCCGCCCGGGGCTCCATCCCAGCCCTGGGAGCCGCGGACCTGGCCCGCGCCCGCCCCCGGCGTCGCCGCCGGCCCGATGGAACCGCCCCCGCCCCCGGGGGTCCTGGAGGCCGCCTTCCGCTGGTACCGGGCGCGCTCCAAGGAGAACGGCGCGGTCTGCCCCTTCTACCCGACCTGCTCGGGTTACGGGATCGGCGCCTACCGGGAGTGGGGGCTACCGGTGGGGGCCTGGCTCACCATCGATCGCCTCCTGCGCGAGTACCCCTGGATGGCGAAGGCGGACGACTATCCCGTCGTCACGCCGCATCGGACGCCGAGATTCCATGATCCTGTGCCTGATCGCGACCGCCCTCGCCGCTGAGCCCGCTCCGGGCCCCGAGCTCCCGTCGGCGACCGCCCCCCGCGCCGAGCTCCCCCAGCCGCCCGCGCTGAGCGCGGATCAGGCCGTGGCCTTCGGTGATCACCTGCTGGCCCAGGGCGATGCCTACAACGCGCTCACCTGGTATCGACTGGCGTTGTTCCTCGATCCCCAGCGCCCCGACGCCGAGGCCCTGCGCTTCCGCGTGGGGCTGGCCTACGAGCGCGGCGAGCGCTACCCCGCCGCGGTCTTCGCCTACGGGCAGGTGGGGGGACCGCTGGCCGATCGCGCCGCTTACCGGGCGGCTATCGCCGATCATCGCGCGGGCAACGAGGCGGCGGCGGATCTGGGGTTGGAGCGGGTGGGGGTGTTCTACCCAGGCTCGGAGTGGGCGCCGAGGGCGGACTTCGCCCGCGGGATCTTCGCGCTCCAACGCTACGATCTGGAGACGGCGCAGACCCGATTCGCGGCCTTCTCGCACCCCGAGAGCCCGCTGGCCCCGCGCGCGGCGGAGCTGGCCACGGCGGCGTCCGAGCCCGTGCCGCGCAAGTCCCCGGCCCTGGCGGCCAGCCTCAGCGTGGTCCCCGGGCTCGGGCAGCTCTACGCGGGGCACCCGGGCGACGCGATGATGGCCGCGCTGTTCAACGTGCCGCTGGCCCTGGGTGCGGGCCTCCTGCTGGCCGACGGCGTCGAGCAGCAGCGCCCGACCGAGATCGCCGCGGGCGCCGTGCTGGGCTCGGTCTTCGTGGTGGCCTTCTACCCCAGCAACGTGATCGGGGCCTGGCGCGGCGCGGAGCGCACCAACCAGATGCGCGAGCGCCGCCGATCGGAGGCCCTGCTGCAGCAGGCCTGGGCCCCCGACCTGGAGCTGGACGCGGGCGAGGTCGAGCCACCCTGAACGGGGTTTCAGACGTCGGGCTGTGCTACGCTGCCTCCCGATGTCCCCCTGGATCGAGCTCGGGCTGTCGCTGCTCCTGGCCCTCGGCGTGGCGCCGGCCTGGGGGGCTCTGCACGCGCTGGAGCGGCGCCTCGGGGGCGCGTTGGAGGCGGAGTCTCGTCTGGCGCTGAGCTGGGCCCTGGCGCTGGGGTGGGCGCAGCTCGGCCTCATGGGGCTCAACTTCCTGGGGCTGCTGAGCCCGCCCTGGGTCCTGGGCTGGCTGGGGATCGGCGCCGCGCTGGGCCTGCGGGCGCTGCCCGGCGCCCCGAGGCCGGAGGCCCCCGCCCTGCTCCCGCTGCTCGGCCTGCTCCCCGCGCTGGGCATGGCGCTGGTGCCGCCCTGGTACCGCGACGAGATGACCTATCACCTCGCGCTTCCGCGGATCTTCGCGCTCGCCGGGGGCTACGTCCCCACGGACGACAACATCTTCGCCAGCTTCCCGCTCGGCTGGGAGAGCGTGCTCTCCGGCCTCTGCGCGCTGGGAGAGGGCGGCTATCCGGTCTTCAACCCTCGACTTCTCGGCGCCTGGACCCTGGGGGCGGCGGCGCTCGGGCTGGTGGGGCTGGCGCGGGCGCTCGGGGCTCCCGCCGGGCTGGCGCGGGCCTTCGGCGCGGCCTTCCTGCTCATGCCCACGGCGGTGGAGTTCGGCGCCTCGGCCTATGTGGAGCCCTGGCTGGCCCTGCTGGCGCTCACGCTCACGCGGACGGCGCTGCTGGCGCGCGAGCGCGAGGGCTGGTCCCTGGTCGCGGGGGGGCTCGCCGGGCTGGCGGCGGGCGTGAAGTACCCCGGGCTCGCGATCGGGCTCGGCGGGCTGCTGCTCATCCCCCGCGGCCCCCGCGAGCGCTACCTCCTGGTGCTGGTCCTCGTGGGGTGTCCTTTCTACCTGCGCAACCTCGTGGAGCGCGGCAACCCCTTCTTCCCGCTCGCCTGGGAGCTGCTGGGCGGGGAGGGCTGGGACGCCTGGAGGGCCTACGCCTACCGGATCACCCTCCAGAACTACGGCGAGGGCAGGTCGCCCCTGGACTGGCTCCTGCTCATCCCGCGCCTCTTCTTCAGCCGCGACCTGCGCGACGGCTTCGAGGGCTCCCTGGGCCCGCTCGGTCTGCTGGGCATCGCCCTGGGCTGGCGGCGCCCCGGGGTGTATGTTTTTGCACTAGGTCTATTCCTATTCTGGGCCTTGACCGTCCAGCAGGCCCGCTTCGCGCTGGTGCTGGTCGCCCTGCTCCTGGCGCTGGCCGCCAGCGCCCTCCCCGCGCGACGCTGGCTCGCCCCAGCCGTGCTGGGCGGGGCCCTGCTCTGGGGGGCCGGCCCCGTCTCTGAGCTCTGGGCTCGCCAGCGCACCACCGAGTGGCTCCTGGGGAGGGTCAGCCGCGACGAGCTCCTGACCTCCCTCCTGCCCGAGTCCTACGTGCCCACCCAGGCCATGGACGATCTCATCCCCGCGGACGGTCGCGTCTGGCTCGTCTGGACGCGCGGCTACACCTACTACCTGGACCGCCCCTACCGTCTGGACAGCGTCTTCGAGGCCTACCGCCTGGAGGCCATGCTGGACGAGCACGCCCACCCGGACGCCCTCCTGGCCGCCCTGCGCGCCGAGGGCGTCACCCACCTGCTCATCAACCAGCGCTTCTACCTCGCCGGCACCAGCGCCGACCTCCGCCCCGGCCGCACCGAGCTCCTCCGCCAGCGCTGGCAGAGCGCCCTCGACGCCGGCGTCCTCATCCCCCAGCAGCGCTGGGGCCCCGTCATCCTGTACGCTGTTCAATAATAAAACAATTGCGTTTGATACGTCCGTGAGTGGGCTACCCCCAACTCACCACCAACCCGTCGCCCCACCACCCCAAGGCGGGAGGGGGGGCTTCCGGCCGCTCCCGAGCGGCCGGAAGACGGGGGGGAAACCTCGTCGGAGGGTTCCCCCCCGCAGAAAGGAGAACTAATCGTCGAGCGGCGTGGCCGCTCGACGATTAGTTCGGGCTCGCCCAGAAGTCGAAGCGCATCCCGTCGTCGGTCTTGCCGGCGGCGGCGTCGATGATGCTGGCCAGCTTCACGCAGGGGCAGATGGCGCCGACGATGCACTCCACGAGGGGGAAGCCGCCGGAGAAGCCCGCGTTGTACCACTCGCCCGCGCCCGTGAGCGAGGCGGAGAGGATGATCGCCGCGACGTCGTCGTCGCCGGCCTGGGCGGCGCTGGGGGTGACGGTGCCGGCGAGGGCCGCGCCGAAGGCGACGGTCGCGAGGAGACGCTTGCTCATGAATTCACCTCATTGCTGCGTGATTGTCTGCGTGAGAGAGGCCTAGGGGATCTCCCTGACGGCCACGGTGGAGTCGAGCTTCAGTTGGAACAGGTGATCGGGGAGATCCTCGCCGACCACGACCTGGATGAGATCCAGCTCGACGCGGACCTTACCACCCGGTGCAGGCGAAGTCGAGACGACGTGCATGGGCACCCAGAGCTCGGGCCCAAGCTGGCGCCAGGCGGAGGCCTCGGTCTCGACGATGAAGGCGCCGTCCTTCTCGATGCGCGAGGAGACCAGGTAGCCGTGCTCGGCGTCGATGACCCAGGTCAGACGCCCGCCGCGCGCGTCGGTCGCCACCACGCTCCGGGTCGGGCGCCCGCCCGCCGTGCCATCGGGGCCCCAGCTCACCTCGGACATGCCGGCGGCCTCCAGCCCCGTGCGGATGCCGGGGATGGAGACCTTGCTCAGCACGTTGCCCAGCGTGCGCGCCCGCTCCTCGGCGGACATCTCCAGCAGGTTCACGCGCTGGGCCGCCGAGAGCGCCGGCACGTAGTCCCAGAGCACGCTGCCGTCGCAGGCGAGCTGGCGCGTCGTGTCGCCCACGTAGTCCACGCGGAAATGTCCGCCCGGCTCGCCCGCGAAGACCCAGCGCTCCTCCCGCCTCGCCTGGTTCTGGATGGTCGTGCGGATGGCGCTGTAGCGCACGCTCTCCAGGGCCCGCGCGCGGGCGTCGACCTGGCGCAGGGCCTCGGCGGGATCGGCGGGGAGGGCTCGGGCGATCGACAGGAGCGCGACGAGCAGGGACCAGAGGGGCATCGGGCCGGATTAGCGGGTGAGGCCGGGAGCGGCAAGCCCGCGCTGTCACAGGCAGGCTACAGTTGAAGCGAGGCCCGCCCGTGCTCCCGCTCCTCCTGCTCTCCGCCTGCGCGCCCGAGCCGGCGCCCCCGACCACGCAGCCGCCCCTGCTGGCCTGGCTGGTGGTCCACGTCGATCCGCTGCCCAGGCGCGCCGACGGGCCCTGCGCCGACCCCGACCTGTCCAGCTGCGGGACCCTGGACGCGGGGGCCTGGGTGGAGCGCACGGAGAACCTGGGCTGGCTCGCCGAGCGCTGGGTGGAGCGCGGTCGCACGATGGACCTGGAGCTGGGGCCGGAGGCCGCGCTGGGCTGGGCGGAGGACGAGGCCGTGCTGGGCGCGCTCACGGACGGGCTGGCGGGGGAGGGGGCGGCGGACCCCGAGGGCCTCGCCCGAGAGACCGCGCTCTCCGGGAGGACCAGCGTGGCGGCGCTGGTCTCGGCGGGGGCGGCCTCGCTGGGCGTCCACGTCCACGAGGTGCTCCCCGACGACGACGGGCGCTGGGGGGCCGTGGCGCTGGAGCAGGAGGGGGAGGGGGCCACGACGGAGGCCTGCGCGGCCTGGGAGGGCGCGCCGCTGGTCGAGCCGGACCCCGCCCTGGCCGAGCGGGTCGTTGCCTACGGGGTGGAGGCGGCCGACGCCGTCGCCGCGCCCCTGGGCGAGCCCCTGCTCAGCTTCACCGGGCACCTGCCGCGCGCCATGTCCAGCAAGATCGCGGTCGTCGAAGACCCGGAGGCCCTGGACCCGGAGGCGGAGGCTGGTTTTTCGGAGCGCTTCCAGCCCGGCTCCCTGGGCTCCGCCTACAGCGAGTGCCTGAGCGTGGCCGTGGACCACCCGCCGCTGGAGAGCTGGCCCGCCGACCCCGAGCGCGCGCTGGGGGCAGGGGAGGGGCCGCCCGTGATCCCCGGCGTGGGCGTCGTGGGCAGCATGGCCGAGCACCTGGGCGCGCCCAACGACGGATCGCTGGGCGCCCAGGCCCGCCGCCTGCTCCTGGCCCTGGTCAACTGGCGCTACCAGGGCCTTCTGGCTTCGGCGCCGCGACCCTGGGTTTTCACCTTCCACGCCCACCTCTTCGACCTCTACGCCGGCAGCCCCAACGCCCGCATCTCGGCCGAGCGCGAGCTCCGCCCCCAGGAGGGCCAGAAGTACCGCGGGGAGCTGGACGGCCTCAGCGGGCTCATCGACGGCTTCGCCGGGCGCACGCGCTGGGCGGGCTTGGAGGCGCCCTCAGGGGTGGCGCGCTGGGCCCTGCCCGCGGAGCTCGACGCGAGCGGCAGCCAGTTCTCCTACGCCCGCGAGGGCGAGGCCCCGCCGGAGGGCCTGGACACCGAGCTCTACCCCTACCTGCCGCTGCTGGCCGAGCGCCTGGCGGACACGCACCTGATCTGCTCGGGATCCTCGGAGGAGGTGGAGATCTACGGATTGCTGCGTTGCAGCAAAGGTTGGGCCTGGGCCGGAGAGCAGGACGGCTACCACTGCGCGGAGGGAGAGGAGCCCGCCTGGGTCTACCTGCTGATCCCCGAGGGGCCGACCTGCCTGGACGCGCCGTCCGAGTCGGCGCTGTCGGCGCCCGTGGACGCGCTGGAGCTCGCCCCGGCCGAGCGCTGCGGGAGCGGGCTGGAGGTCCCCCTCCAGGGCCTGCTGGTCGAGCCGGCCGCGGGGCCCTGGTGGTCGGAGCGCTGCGCGCCCTGGGGTTGAGGCGCGCGAGCGGTTAGACTGCGGGCCCCTGCAAGCCGGGAGAGTCCCATGTTCGAGCCCAGCGACGATCAGCGCGCCCTCCTCGAGGCGGCCCGGGAGGCCGCGTCCAGCGTGCTCGGGCCCACGCTCCGCGAGGACGACGAGCACGAGCGCTTCCGGCCGGAGCTCATGCGCGCCCTCGGAGAGGCCGGGCTCTGCGGGGTGGCCTGCCCGGAGCGCTGGGGCGGGCTGGGGCTGGGCTACCTGGACTACACGATGGTGCTGGAGGAGATCGCGCGGATCTCCCCGAGCTACGCGGTGGGCGTGGCCGTCACGGGGCTCCCGCAGCTCATCCTCAACCTCTACGGCGACGACGCGCAGCGGGCCGCCTGGCTCCCCGGGCTCAGCGCGGGCCAGCTGCTGGGCGCCTTCGCCCTCTCCGAGCCGGAGAGCGGCAGCGACGCCGCCAGCCTCCGCACCACCGCGGTTCGGGACGGCGACAGCTATGTGCTGAACGGCACGAAGTTCTGGATCACGCACGGCAGCTACGCTGACGTCTACGTGGCGATGGCGCGGACCGGCGGCTCTGGCGCGAAGGGGATCAGCGCCTTCCTGGTCCCCGGGGACGCGCCTGGCCTCTCCTTCGGCAAGAAGGAGGAGAAGATGGGGCTCCGCGCCAGCGCCACCGTGGAGATCGTGCTGGAGAACGTCCGCGTGCCGGTCTCCAGCCGCATCGGCCCGGAGGGCATCGGCTTCAAGGTGGCGATGAGCGCGCTGGACAGCGGGCGCATCACCATCGCCGCCATCTCCGTGGGCGTCTGCCAGGGCGCGATGGACGTGGCGGCGGCCTACGCCTGCCAGCGCCGGCAGTTCGGGCAGGCGATCATCGACTTCCAGGGCGTGGGCTTCATGCTCGCCGACATGGCGATGCGCACCGAGGCCGCGCGCCTGGTGGTGCGCGAGGCGGCCTGGCTGCGGGACAACGACCGTCCTTACTCCCACGTCGCGGCGATGGCGAAGTGCCTGGCCTCGGACGCGGCCGTCGCGGTCAGCACGGACGCGGTGCAGGTGCTGGGCGGCTACGGCTACACGCGCGAGTACCCGGTCGAGCGCTTCATGCGCGACGCCAAGGTCATGCAGATCGTGGAGGGGACCAACCAGGTTCAACGCCTGGTCCTGGCGCGCCACCTCAAGCGCGTGTACGGCGGGCAGGGCTGAGCTCCCGCGGTGCTCGCGCGCCGGCGGAGGGGCGTTCCCCATCCCTCGGGCAAGAGGCCATCAACAAGGGGGGAGAGCACTTTCGCCGCTTGAGTTATAGTGGGCACGCTCGCACCGGGCGATCCCAGCCCTGGCGCACCTCGGAGCAGGGACCCGATGAAGCAATGCAAGCTCTGCGGCTCGACCTACGATGACCGGGTCGACTTCTGCTTTCGAGATGGGACGCCGCTTGCCCTCATGGCGGAGGCCCCCGCGGCCCCGACAGGACCCGGGGCGGACGCGGGCGTGGAGTCCGCGCCGCTGACCGAGGAGATGGACGCGCCGGTACCCTTCGCCATGCTCCAGAAGGGTCGCGCCCCCAAGCCCCAGGCCGAGCTGCCCGAGCCGGCCCCCGCGCCCGCCCCGCTGCCCGAGCCGGAGCCCGAGGAGGTGGCGGCGGCGGCGCTGCCCAGCCCGCTCGACATCAAGGTGAGCTGGCTCCCCCGACCCCAGGACGACGACGAGGAGGCGACGCTCGCCGGGATCAGCCCGCTGATGCAGGGCATCGCCATGCCGGCCCCTCCGGCGCCGAACCCCCTGGAGGACGAGGAGCTCGACCCGCCCACGCCCATCGGGGCGCAGATCACGCAGCCGAATTTCGAGCCCGCGCGCCTCATCCTGCCCGCCGTGACCGAGATGCCGCCGGCCGAGCCCCTGCCCGCGCCGGTGGTGACGCCGCAGAACCGCGCGCTGGCGCCCCTGCCCGAGCCCATGACGACGGCGCCTGCGCCGGAGCCCGCCCCGGTCCGCTCGGTCCCGCCGGTGACGCCGCGCCAGGCTCCCCCGGAGCCCCCGGAGGCGGACACCGCCGACGACCTGGAGTTCCCCAGCCCGCCGCCCGCGGTCACGGACGACGTGCCCGAGCCCCCGCAGAAGTCCAAGTCCAAGGCGGGGATCTTCCTGCTGGTCGGGCTCGGCCTCGCGGCGGTGGTGGGCGTGGCCCTCTTCGCCATGAAGGGGGACGATCCGAAGGTGGAGCAGCCAGTGGCCCAGCCGGAGGCCCCCAAGCCCGCGCCCGCCCCGGAGCCCGCGCCGGAGCCCGCGCCGGAGCCGGTCGCCGAGCCGACGACCGAGCCCGCGGTGGCCGACGCCGCCCCGGTCGCCGAGCCGGCGCCCGCCACCCCCGCCGCCGCGACGAAGCCGGGCGCGGACGCCGCGGCGAAGCCCGGGGCGACGGCGAAGACCCCGGCCGCGGGCGCCTCGGCGGCGAAGACCCCGGCGGCCTCCGGGCAGACGACCGAGGCCAACATGGACCTCTCGGCCTGGGGGGCCACCGCCCCGGCGGTCGCGGCGAAGAGCAAGCTCTCCGTGATCAGCACGCCCGCAGGCGCCAGGGTCTTCCTGGATGATCAGTCCCTCGGTCAGACCCCGCTCAGCACGGAGGTCGACTACGGGCTCTACATCGTGCGCCTGGAGATGGACGGCTATCGCGCGACCTCCCAGACCCTGCGGGTCAAGGACGCGACCTCCTCGATGAGCATCAACCTCGACCCCATCCCGGTCTCCGGGCAGGTCAACCTCTTCGTCCCGGTCTCGGGCGGCGGGGCGGCCGAGGTCTGGCTCGGCGAGCGCAAGCTGGGCAACGCCCCGGCCATGACGCGGCTGGAGGAGGGCTCCTACACCTTCCGCGTGGTGCTGCCCGACGGGACCAGCTTTACGCAGACCCGGGAGATCCGCTTCGAGAAGCCCGGCCAGCCCGTGACGGTGACGCTCACCGGGGGCTGATCCCGCCGCTTCGGCCCGCGCGCCGAGCTGGCCTCAGCGCGCGCCGAAGAGCAGGTTCGAGGCCACGATGGAGCCGTAGGCGGAGAGCGCGCTCATCCCGATGAGCTCGCCCTTCGTCATGGCCCCCTGGCCGGCGCCGTAGATGAGCAGGGCCGAGCTGGGCACGGCGAGCGCCCAGGACGCGGCCACGCCGCCCCAGTCCTTCTTCGCCAGCGCGGGCGCGCCGGGGAGCGGGACCCAGGCCATCGCGCGCAGCTTCGCCTCGTCCATGGGCTCCCGCGGCGGGCGCGGCTCGGGAGCTGGGGTGGGGGTCGGCGTGGCCACCACCTCCGGGGGCTTCGCCGGCGTCGCCGCGGCGGGCGGCGTCAGCGCGGCGGGCAGGCTCGCCAGCGTGGCCTCCGAGGGCATGACCAGCAGGGAGAGGGCGGCGGCGGTGAGCAGCTCGCGGGGGTGCTGGTAGGGCGCGCCGGAGATGGAGGCGTCGCCCTCGCCGCGGACGGTGGGCGTCGCGACGAAGACGCCGCGCAGCAGAACCCGGGCGGGGTCTCCGGGGAGCACCGTCGCCGTGACCAGCGCGCTCATGCCGGCCTTGGCGGCGTGGGGCAGGGCGCAGTCCAGGTTCGCGCCGCATGCGCTGAGCGCCGCCAGCGTGCCCGGGTCCAGCTTCCCGCTGAGGTCGCCGAGCCGGGACACCCGCGTCGCCGGCAGGCGGGCGAGGGCCTCGCGCGTCGCCGCCTCCGCCTCCGCCGAGAGCGGCGCCGGCCCGCCGAAGGGCAGCAGCAGCACCTCCCATGTGGGCTGGCCCTGCCAGGTGGCCTCGTCGATGTTCTCGATGTTCATGACCAGCGTGAACGGGACGCGCACCTGCCCCTGCGGGACGGAGAGCGTGAGCCCGTCGGCGGTGGTGGCGTCCACGCGCGCGGCCAGGGCCCGCCCGTCGGACAGCGTGATGCGCCGGAACTCCTGGGCCTGGGCGGGGGCCAGCAGCCCGAGCAGGAAGACGAGCACACAGCCCAGCATCACGGCGCCTCCGGCAGGTTGGGGCAGACCACCGCGCCGCCCGCCTCGTCGGGCTCGAGCAGCGCGAGCCCCAGGCGCCACGGCGTCTGGACGTCGGAGACCTCGGCCGCCAGCACCCCGGCGATCAGCACCGACAGGCTCGCCCCCGTCGTCACCTCGGCGCTGTAGTCCGCAGACGTGGCGTAGAGCCCGAGGCCCAGCAGCGCGTCGTCCGCGTCGGCGTAGGCGGTGGTCGGGTTCATGCAGGTGTCCAGATCGTAGAGGAGCATGTCGTAGAACAGCTCGTCGCCCAGCTCCTCGGGGAGCTCGATCTCCATCACCACGCAGAGCGCGCCGTCCGCCGTCGGCGTGAGGCTCACCCAGTCCTCGTCCGCGGCGTAGGCGCCCTGGCTGAGCGGCGGGTAGTCGGTGGTCTCCGTGAGGCCCTCGCAGCTCACCTCGTGGGGGGGGAGCTGCGTGGGGTCCCAGCCGGCCCCGTCCAGCGCGCCATAGATGACCACGCCCTCGCCCAGTCCGACGCTGAGCGCCTCTGGAGGGGTCTCGTTGCCCGGATCCTGCTCGCGCACGGGCGCGGCCCAGGCCACCTCCACGGCGTCGGCCGGGTCGGTGCCGGGCGGGACCCCCTGCACGGGCTCGGTGGGGAGGTGCGCGTACCTCGGCCAGGCCTCGCAGCCCGCGAGGAGGTGCAGCGCCAGCAGAGAGAGTGTAGAAGCCGCGGTCGTCCGGTTCATGACGAAGAGTGTAGTATCGCGCCGCGCCGCCGTGCGCCGCATCCATCACGCGCTGCGGCCTTGACCCGCTCTCTCCCCGGACATAGACGGTGCAGACCATCGCGGGAGAGGTCGTGGCCGTCCGGCTCAACCTGGACTATGCGCTCACGCTGACGAGCAAGGTCGGCGTGTGGGGCGGGTTGGATCAGCGGCACCTTCGGGCGCAGATCCCCAAGATGAACGGCGTCCTCGCGGCGATGTCGGCGCTCGCCGAGCAGGGCGCGCCGCTGGGTCGAGCCCCGGGCGAGGAGCTCCTGGCGCAGGTCGATCGCTGGGTGGAGGCGCGGCGGGCCGAGGGCGGGCCCATCGTCGTGCTCGGCGAGCCGGGCGCGGTGGCGGCGGCGCGGGTGCTGAGCTCGCTGTCGCCGGAGCCGGGGCGCCTGCGCTGGCTGGACGGGGTGGACGCGCTGGGGGCGGAGACGCTCGCGGGCGCGCACCTGGTGGTCCTGGACGGGCCGCCCTGGGTGCGCTGGCTGGCGCAGGAGCTGGCGGGCGCCGCGAGCGGGATCACCTGGGTCGGTGCGGAGGCGGCCCCGTCGGGCGCGGAGCTGCTGCCCGGCCCGGCGGACGCGCGCTTCGGGGTCCTGGGCCCCTTCGCGCTGGCGGCGGCGGCCCTCTGTGGCGCCGCGCTCGCGCCCATCGTGGACGAGATCTCCCGCGCCCGGACCCGCTGCGCGGCCCCGGCCCTCTTCGAGAACCCGGCCCTGCTCTTCGCCGCCGTGCTGGTGGCCGCCCGGGACCACGGGGTGGAGCGGCTGGCCTTCCTCCTGCCCACGGGGCGGCTGGAGCCCTGGGCGGCCTGGGCCACCCGCGCCTGGCCGGGCATCACCACCCGCAGCGAGTCGCGGGCGGGCGTGCGCGTCCCCTCGGGCGTGCCCTGCCTCGCGGTGCGCCTGGGCGACGAGGCCCTGATCCAGCACCTGATCGGCGGGCCGCACGATCTGCTCGGCTGCGCGGTGCTGCTGGACGATGACGGCTCCCGCGACCTGGAGGGGCGGCGGCGCTGGGCGCTCGGCCGCGCGCTCCAGAACGCCCAGTTCATGCAGCTCTGCCGGGACGGGCGGCCGGTGGTGCAGCTCCGCCTCCCCACGCTGGACCCTGGCCTCGTCGCCGGGCTCTCGGTGGTGTGCCTGCAGGCCGCCACCGCCGTCGCGCTGGCCTCCGATCTCGATCCCCTCTCCGCCCCCGCCGCGCAGCTCTGGCGCACGCTGGCGGCGGAGGAGATCCGCTCCCACTCGCCCTCTCCCGCCCTGGAGACCTCTCGTGGCTGACGATCCGAAGAAGAGGCCGGCACAAGCTCCGGCCGCCCCCGAGTCGATGGAGGAGCAGGACGTCCTCTTCCGCGCCCAGATGGGCGTCGCGCACATCGTCCTGGGGTACTGGCGACATGCGCTCGCCGTGGTCGGCGTGGTGCTGCTCGTCGCGCTGATCTACGGGCTGGTGGGCGACTACCGCAAGGGCAAGCAGGAGGAGTGGCAGGCCTCCATCGCGTCGGTGGACGTGGACCTGCCGCCCCCCGATCCGCTCGCGCAGTACGGGCTCGGGCCGATGGACGACCCGAACGACGCGGAGAAGATGGGCAAGCTGGCCGAGAGCGCGAAGGCCTATGAGGCCGTCGCCGAGGGGGCCGACGGGGCCGCCGCCATCCTCGCCCTGCTCCGCGCCGCCGAGACCTGGGAGCGCGCGGGCAAGCTGGACGAGTCCGAGGCCGCGCTGCGCAAGGCCGACGGGATGCACGGGGAGGGCGCGCTGGGCTGGGCCGCGCGGGCGAGCCTCGCCAACCGGCTCGCGACCAAGGGCGACGTGGACGGCGCGGCGGCCCTCTTCCGGGAGACGGCCAACGGCCAGGGCTTCTACGCGGAGCGCGCGCTGTACGAGCTGGGCAACCTCTACGCCTCCGCCGGCCGGCGCGAGGACGCGGGCAAGTCCTTCGAGGAGTTCACCGGGCGCTTCGCCGACTCCACGCTCGCGGACGAGGTGGCGGCGGCCCGCGGGCAGCTGGTCGGGGGCGGGACGTGAGCGCTTCGGGCTGGATGGCGGTGCTGGGGCTCGTGGGCCGCGAGGTCCCCGAGCCGAAGGCGGAGGCGGCGCCCTTCGCGGCCCCCCCCGTGGTGGACTGGGTCCGCTCGCTGCCGGCGACGGTCAACCCCTCCCCGGTGCGCGCCGAGCGCGGCGCCCCCGTGCTGCGCGGGGATCGCCTCTACGTGGGCAGCTCCCAGGACAGCGCCCTGCTCGTGCTGGACGCGACCAACGGGGCGCTCCTCTCGCGCCTCCCCGCGGGCGCCCCGGTGCAGGCGGCGGCGGTGCTGGGCGAGGAGCTGATCTGGTTCTCGGACACGGCCGGATACACCTGGTGCTACCGGCTGAAGGACGGCGCGCAGGTCTGGAGCCACTACTCCGGGGCGCCGCTGCTGTCTTCGCCGCTGGTCGCCGACGGGCGCGTCTACCTCACGAACGTGGACGACGTGGACTACGCGCTCGACGCCTGGACGGGGGCGCTGGTCTGGCGTCACGCCCAGCAGCTCGACCCCGGGCGGGGCGTGGAGCTGGAGCTCTTCGGGGCGCCGTCGCCGACGCGCGCGGGGGATCTGCTGCTGAGCGGGCACTCCGACGGCACGCTGGTCGCGCTCAACCTCTCCGACGGCGAGCTCGCCTGGCAGCGCCGGGTGGGGGAGGGCCGCTACCCGGACCTGATCGCTCCGGCCCTGGGCGTAGACGACGGGATCCTGGTCGCCGGCTACACCGCGCCCCTGCTGGCCCTGGACCTGGAGTCCCACGCCGTGCGCTGGCGCCTGGACGAGGTCGGCGCGGCCGAGCGCATGCTGCGCGACGGGGACGAGGTCTTCGTGTCCGGCGTGGACGGCAAGCTGCGCGCGGTCAACCTGCGCACCGGCGAGCTGCGCTGGACCTGGGACAGCAAGACCGGGGGCAGCCTCAGCGAGCCCGTGCTGACCGAGGCGGGCCTGCTGGTCGGCGCGGCGGTGGGCGGGCTCTCCCTGGTGGACCGCGCCACCGGCCAGACCACCTGGACCCTGGAGCTCGGCCACGATCTGGACGGCGTCAGCGCGCCGCCCGCGGTCTCCGGCGACGAGGCCTGGGTGTTGACCAACGCGGGCAACCTCGTGCACCTCGTCGTCCCGGGCCCGCCGCCCGAGCCTCCGCGCCTGCGCGCCACGGGTGAGCTCGCCCCGCGCGCGCAGGGAGGGGGCCAGGATGGCTGAGGATCGTCGGGGTGAGGGCGAGGGCCGGGAGCGTCGGGAGCCCCGGCTGCGCGATCTCGCCCGACGCCTGCTGGAGGGCGAGGAGCCCCGCGAGGAGGATCGCGCCCGCATGGACGCCCGCGAGATGCTGGGCGCCGTGCTGGAGACCGGGGACAAGGCCAAGACCGAGGTCGTGCGCATGGTGGCGCGCGAGGTGCGGGCCTACCTGGAGGCGCTGGAGATCGGCGAGGACATCCGCGACCTGCTGACCAACTACTCGCTGGAGGTCCACGCCAGCTTCCACCTCCGCCCACTGGACGAGGGAGAGGAGGAGGAGCCGAAGCGCGAGGTCCGCGCGCGGCGTCGGCGCTCCCGCAGGAAGGAGCGCGAAGAGCCCGCCGACGAAGAGCGCTCTGAGGAGACTAAATAATTTAGTTTCCTGGGGTCGCCCCCGCCACGCTCGCGTCGTCGGGCACGATGACCCGCGGGCGAAGGCGCACGGTGATGCCCTCCTCGCGGACGATGCGGCGCAGCTCCCAGCGATCGATCTCGGCGAGGTTGTCCAGCACGACCTGGACCTCGTCCAGGCTGCCGTCCACCTTGGAGAGCATGGCCCGGCCTTCGGCCACGGCCCCGCGCCCGTCGCTGGCCAGGGCGTGGACCTCGTCCACGGTGGCGGGAAGGCGGGCGACGATCTCCTCGGCGCTGGCGACCATCGCGTCCGCGCGCCGGATGACGGGCCGGGCCTCGCGCGCGGCCGAGCGCAGCTCCGCCATCGTCGAGCGGGCCTCGGAGACCAGCGCGGGGGCGTCCTGGCTGGCCAGCGCCATGTTGTGGACGATGATCTCGAGATCGGCCGCGACCCGCTTCATCCGCTCGGGGTCGTCCTTGTAGACCTCGGTGAGCGCGCGGATGAGCTCGGAGAGGGCGGCCGGGTCCACCGAGTGGACCACGGGGCTGAGGTCGGTGACGAACTCGTCGAGCTCCACGGGCTCCCGGCCTACGCTCAGCTCGGCGCCGTCCTCCAGCAGGGGGGCCTCATCGCCGCCGGGCACGAGCTCGACGTACTTCTCCCCCAGCAGGCTCCGCGCGCGGATCTGGGCGCGCGCGTCCGTGCGCAGCTTCGCCTCCTGCTCGAGCTCCAGGTGGACCTTCGCCCGGCCGCCCACGACCTCCATCCAGGCCACGCGGCCGACGGGCACCCCCGCGACCTGCACGCTGGCCCCCTCCGACAGCCCCGCGACGCTCTCGAAGGTGGCGGTGACGTCGATCTGGTCTCCGAGCCCGCGCAGCGCGCCGATCTTGGTGGACATCCAGGTCAGGAGCGCCAGCGCCCCCAGCACCAGGAAGCCGACCGCGAGCTCATTTCGTCCGAACTTCGACATTCCTCACCCGAAGGACCGGAGGCGGAAGCCCCGGGCGGGCTCCTGGAGCTCGTCCGAGAGCGCGATGTTCCGGCGGAGGAAGCGCCGCACCAGCGGCTCGGGGCTGTGGAGGAACTCGGCCCGGGGGGCCCAGGCCACGATCCGCCCTCCGTACAACATCGCGATGTGATCCGCCACCTTCAGCGTGCCGACGATGTCGTGGCTGATGATGACGAAGGTGACGTGGAGCCGCTCCTTCATCTCCAGGATGAGCTCGTCGATGGCCTCGCTGGTGAGCGGGTCCAGGCCCGAGGTGGGCTCGTCGAAGAGCACGATCTCGGGCTTCGTGATGATCGCTCGGGCGAGCCCGACGCGCTTGCGCTGCCCGCCGGAGAGCTCGCTGGGGGAGCGGTCGTGGAAGCCGGGGAGCCCCACCGTGGCCAGGGCCTCCTCCACGCGCTCCCTCCGCTCCCGGGGGCGGAGCTCGGGGCAGTGGTGCTCCAGCGGGAAGCCCACGTTCTGGCCCACGCTCATCGAGTCGAAGAGGGCGCCGTCCTGGAAGAGCATCCCCAGGCGGCGCCGCACGGCGTAGAGCTCGCGCTCGCCCGCCCGGCCCATGTCCGTCCCGAAGACCTCGACCACGCCCGCGTCGGCCCGGATCAGGCCCACGATGAGCTTCAGCGTCACGCTCTTGCCCACGCCGGAGGGGCCGATGATGGCGGTGGTCTGCCCCAGCGGCACGTCCAGGCTGACGTCGTCGAGGACGGCGATCTCGCCAAAAGCCTTGCTGACGCCGCGCAGTCGGATCATCCGATCCCTCCGTACAGCGCCTCGGAGAGGAGGTAGTTGACCATCGTGCAGAGCACGGCGCTCACCACCACCGCCCGGTTGGTCGCCATGCCCACGCCCTCCGGGCCCTTGCCGCAGGTGAAGCCGAAGAAGCAGCTCACCGTGCAGATCATGACCCCGAAGACCAGGGACTTGATGGTGGCGTAGAGGAAGTCCACGGGGCGGACGCCCTGAATGGCGAAGGTGACGTAGTCGAAGCCGTTCTGGTCGAGCTGCCAGACCGTCACCCCGTATCCCGCGGCGACCATGAGGAACATGCTGATCACGGTGAGCGCCGGGAGGACCAGCAGGATCCCCAGGAGGCGCGGCGTGACCAGCCAGGCGTAGGGGTTGACCGCCATGACCTCCAGCGCGTCGATCTGCTCGCAGATGCGCATGACGCCGATCTGGCTGGCCATCTCCGTGCCGGCCTTGGCCGCGATCATCGAGGCGGCGAGGATGGGCGCCAGCTCGCGCACGCCGGCCATGGCCACGAAGTAGCCGATCATCTGCTCGCCGCCGAGCTGCCGGAAGGCCGCGTGCCCCTGAATCGCCAGGTTCGTCCCGACGAAGATGCTGATGACGCCCAGGATGGGGAGGGACTGCACGCCGATGCGGTAGGACTCCTCCAGCGTGCGCCCGGCCGGCGGGGGCACGCGGCGCGCGGCGTTGACGTAGTCCCAGAGGAAGCAGGCGTAGCGGCCCACCACACGGACGGCGCGCAGCGGCAGGGCCAGGGCGGGCTCGGGCTGGGCCGGCGGGCGCGGCGCCACCGGGTGGAGCGGGATGAGGCGCGCCCCGCCGCTCACGAGGCCTCCCGGTAGAGCACCGAGCTCAGCAGGTAGTTGAGCACGATGAAGACCAGCACGCTCTGGACGACGGTGCGGTTGACCGCCCGGCCCACGCCGGCCGCCCCGCCTCTGGCCGTGTAGCCCTGGAACGCGCTGATGAGCCCGATGAGGGCGCCGAAGATCAGCGCCTTGAACGAGCCTCCCCAGACGTCCACGGGGCTGCACAGGCTCCAGAGCTCGCCCCAGAAGACCCCGCTGCTCTCGCCGCGCAGCAGCACGGCCACGGTCCAGGCGCCGAGGATGCCGGCGAAGCTGCCGAAGAGGTTGAGCACCGGGGCCGCGAGCGTCAGCGCGCCCAGCCGCGGGCTCGCGTGGAACTTCACGCTGTCCACCGCCATGACGTCGGTGGCGTCCAGCTCCTCGCGGATGCGCATCGCGCCGAGCTCCGCCGCGCAGGAGGAGCCGCCCTGGGCGGCGATGAGCACGCTGGCCAGCATCGGCGAGAGCTCGCGCATGACCGCGAGCGCCACCAGCGAGGAGAGCATGCGCTGGGCGCCGTAGGCGGCGAAGATGGCCAGCCCCTGGATGGCCAGCACCATGCCGAAGGCGAAGGTCACCGCGCACACCGGCAGGAGGCAGCGCACGCAGGTCCGGGCCGTCTGGCGCAGCACCTCGTCCAGGAACAGCGGTCGCCGCAGGGCGCCGGAGACCATCCGCCCCGCGAAGATGCTGAACTGACCGAGCCGGTGGACCGCGTCGGACATGGGCCGATCATAATCCGTCGCGCGCGGCCGGTGCGTGAGAAATTGGCGTCCAACCGAACTGGCCGCGCGGCCAGTTCCGCCGTTCCGCGCGGGAGCAGGCTGGTCATGCCCCCGGCCACCCGTTAATGTCCAAGAATGTCACGCCTCCTCCCGCTGCTCCTCCTCTCCTCGCTCCTGAGCCCCGCGTTTGCGCAGCCCGCCCCCGCGGCCGGCGGCGGGCTCCCCGCCATGGTGGACGCGCTCCAGGCCAGCGAGGCCCTGCCGAAGCGGGCCGCCCTGGAGCCGATCACGCTCCAGCGCTGGCCGGGCGGCGCGGAGACCACGATCACGCTCGAGGTGGGCGACGAGGTGGAGATCGTGGCGCGCGGGGACGGCGGGCTGGTGCGCGTGCGCAAGGGTACGGACTTCGGCTGGGTGGCGGAGGCGAAGCTGGGCCCCGTCGCGGCCGCCGAGAACTGAGGCGCTACCGGGCGATCTCGGGGATGTGATAGACCGCGACCCCGCGCAGATCGTCGGCCTCGTCCAGCGGGCGCCAGACCACGATCACCTCGAGGCCGGGGAGCTCGTCGGCCTGGGCCACGGCGATCTCGCAGGCCCGCGCGGGCCTCCCCAGCGCCGCGGAGGACACGACGCGCCCGCCGGTGCGGAGCTGCACCACCGGCTCCTCGGGCGTGCCGACCAGCTCCGCCACCACCGGGAGCTCGCTCAGCTCGACGGCGGCGGTGGGGTTCGGCCGGCAGCGCGCGCCGAGCTGCTTCCAGCCGCTCAGATCGGCGGGCAGCTCCATGGGCGCCAGGTCCACCAGGGGGCGGATCCCGGAGCGGCCAGGGGTCTGAGGGGCGCCGACCAGCAGGTCCCCCTCCCGCCACCAGACGGCGAGCCCCGGGCCCGCGAGATCCGCGGCGGGGACGAGGGGGGGAGCGGCCAGCGCGAGCGCGAGTGTGAGCAGGCGTGTGAGCAGGAGCAGCATGGGCGTGCCGGGGCGCGGCGCGTGGGAGCAGCGGGTGCCGCGCGTCGGAGCGCAGGCTATAACCCTGTGGTCCTCTTCTGCCTTCCCCCTGCCTCCCCCCTCAGCTCCCCCCAGAGCCCATGCCCTCGCTCTTCGCCCGCGATGTACAGCTGGTGGTCCTGTCGTCGGGCTCGGCGGGGAACTGCTCGTACATCGGCGACGGGCACGCGGGGGTCCTGATCGACTGCGGGCTCAGCACGCGCCAGATCCGGGCGCGCATGGAGGCGATGGGCCTGGCCGACGCGCCTGTGGACGCCGTGCTCATCACGCACGAGCACAGCGACCACGTCGGCGCCGCGCGCGTGCTCTCGGAGACGCTGAGGAAGAAGCTGGGGCGGAGCGTCCCCTTCTTCATGACCCCCGGGACCTGGGGCGCGCTGCGGCCGGGCAACACGCCGGACGCCTACGAGGCGGTGGTGCCGGGCGTGCCCTTCCGGGTGCGCCACCTGGAGATCGAGGCCTTCCCCACTCCGCACGACGCGGCGGACCCGGTGGCCTACCGGGTGCGGGTGGGCGGAGCGGCGGTGGGCGTGATCACCGATCTCGGGCGTCCGACCTCGCTGATGGAGGCGATGCTGAAGAGCCTTTCGGCGGTGGTGCTGGAGTTCAACCACGACCTGGACATGCTGCTGCAGGGCTCCTACCCCTGGCCGACCAAGCAGCGGATCCGCTCGAACCACGGCCACCTCTCCAACGAGCAAGGGGGCGACCTGCTCTCCCGCGGCCTGAGCCCGGAGCTGCGCCACGTCGTGCTCGCCCACCTCTCGCAGGAGAACAACCGGCCGGAGAAGGCGCTGGTCTCGGCGGCGAAGGCGCTGCGCGAGCGGGGGGCGGAGGGGCAGGTGGCCCTGCAGGTGGCGCGCCAGGACGCGCCGCTCCCGCCCGTGCGCGTGCGCGCCGAGGCCTGGTAGACGAGGAGGAGGAAGGATGATCCCTCGGTATACGCGGCCGGAGATGGCCGCGATCTGGTCCGACCAGGCGCGCTGCGCGCTGATGTTCGAGGTGGAGGTCCTGGCCTGCGAGGCCATGGAGCTCGACGGTGAGGTGCCCACGGGCACGGCGGCGCGGGTGCGCGAGGCTGCGGCCCCCCTCCTGCCCGACCGCTTCCCCCTGGCCCGCATCGACGAGCTGGAGCGCACGCTCAAGCACGACGTCATCGCCTTCCTCACCGCGGTCAACGAGGTGGTGGGCGAGCCGGGACGGCACCTGCACAAGGGCATGACCAGCTCGGACGTGCTGGACACCGTGCTGGCCGTGCAGCTCAAGCAGGCGGGGGAGCTCATCCTGAGCGCGCTGGACCGGGTCCTGGACGCGCTGGAGGGGCGGGCCCGCGAGCACGCCCACACCCTCTGCATCGGCCGCTCCCACGGGATGCACGCCGAGCCCACCACCTTCGGGCTCAAGCTGGCCCTGCTCTGGGACGCGCTGTGGCGGGCCCGGGTGCGGCTCGCGCGGGCCACCGAGGAGGTGGCGGTGGGCAAGATCTCCGGCGCGGTGGGCACCTTCGCCCACCTGCCGACCCGCGTGGAGGCCCAGGTCTGCGCGCGCCTGGGGCTGCGGCCGGCGCCGATCTCCAGCCAGATCGTGGCCCGCGACGTGCATGCGCACTTCTTCCAGGCCCTGGCCCTGCTGGCGACCACCGTGGAGCAGCTGGCCGTGGAGATCCGCCACCTCCAGCGCACGGAGGTCGGCGAGGCCAGCGAGCCCTTCACCGAGGGGCAGAAGGGCTCCTCGGCCATGCCCCACAAGAAGAACCCCATCCTGAGCGAGAACCTCACCGGGCTCGCCCGGCTGGTGCGGGGCTACGCCGAGGCGGCCATGGACGACGTGGCGCTGTGGCACGAGCGCGACATCTCGCACTCCTCGGTGGAGCGGGTGATCGGCCCGGACGCGACCATCGCGGTCCACTTCATGCTGGTGCGCCTGCACGGCCTCGTGGCGGACCTGCGGGTCTTCCCGGCGCGGATGGCGCGGAACCTGGAGCTGACCCAGGGCCTCTACTACGCGCAGCGGGTGATGCTGGGGCTCGTGGAGACCGGGCTCACCCGCGAGGAGTCCTACGCCCTGGTCCAACGCGCGGCCATGGCCGCCAACGCCGAGGAGCGCCCCCTGATGGCGGCGCTCGGTGAGGACCCGGAGGTCTCCGGCCGGCTGAGCCCGGAGGCGCTGGCCACCCTCTGCGATCCGGCCTGGTATGTGCGGCGTGCCGACGAGATCCTGGCCCGGGTCTTCGCTCAGCGCGCGGCGCTGCCGGCCAGCAGCCCGGCGTAGCGCACGACCTCGGAGCCCAGCGAGTCGAGCTCGGTCTGCAGGCCGGCGCGCAGCACCCGCCCGTCGGGGGCGAAGGCGTCCTGGGCCCGGGGGATCGAGACCTGCGTGGGCAGCACCCAGGCCTCCATCCAGCGGAAGATGTGGCGCAGGTGGTTGAGCGTGTTCATCGCCCCGGCCTCGCCCTTGGCGGTGGCCAGCAGGCCCACCATCTTGCCGCGCAGCTCCACCGGGCCGAGCAGGTCGAGGGCGTTCTTCAGCGGGCCGCTCAGGCTGCCGTGGTACTCGGGGCTGCCGACCAGCAGGGCGTCGGCCTCACCCACGAGGCGCCGGAAGCGCTGGGCGTCGCCGCCGTAGCTCTCCTCGTCGGAGCGGCCGTCGCAGAAGGGGAGATCGAGATCGCGCAGCACGAGGCTCTCGACCTCGGCGCCGGCGGCGCGCGCGGCCTCGAGGGCGACCAGGAGCGCGCGCTCGGTAGAAGAGCTGGGGCGGAGGCTTCCGCAGATCGACAGGACCTTCATGGGGCCCGCTCCTATCGCCCTCGCGCCGGGCGCACCACTCGTGATATCCGCTCTCGGGGAGCGTGCATGACCAGGCAACGGATCGGGATCCTCACGGGGGGCGGCGACGCCCCCGGCTTGAACGCGGTCATCCGCGCGGTGGTGAAGTACGGGGCGGGCGAGCTGGGCTACGAGATCGTGGGGGTGGAGGACGCCTTCAACGGCTTGCTCTCTGACCCCCGGCGCCTTCAGCTCCTCGAGCCGCGCACGGCCAGCGGGCTCCTGCACCGGGGCGGCACCATCCTGGGCACGACCAACCGGGGCGATCCCTTCTCGTTTCCGGTGGGGCGGGGCAAGGACGCGCCGCGGGTGGACCGCAGCGAGGAGCTGGTGAACGCCGTGCGCGAGGAGGGTCTGAGCGGCCTCATCGTGATCGGCGGCGATGGCACGCAGAACATCGCCTGGCGCCTCATGCGCGAGCGCGGGATCCCGGTCATCGGCGTGCCGAAGACCATCGACAACGATCTGGAGTGTACGGACCTGACCTTCGGCTTCTGGTCGGCGGTGCAGGTGGCCAGCGACGCGCTGGACCGCCTGCACACCACGGCGGAGGCGCACGATCGCGTGATGCTGCTGGAGGTGATGGGGCGCGAGGCGGGCTGGATCGCGCTCTACGCGGGGGTGGCGGGCGGGGCGGACTGCATCGCGCTGCCGGAGATCCCCTATGACCCGGCGCGCTTCGTCTCCACGATCCTGGAGCGCAAGCGGCGCGGGCGTCAGTTCACGCTGGTCGTGGTCGCCGAGGGTGCGCGGCCGGCGGGCGAGGGGGAGGCGCCGCGCTCTATCCAAAGCGGCGAGGCGGCGTCCACGCTGGCCCGGCTGCTGGGGGCGCGCACGGACGCGGAGATCCGGGTCACGGTGCTGGGGCACCTGCAGCGCGGGGGCTCGCCGGTGGCCTTCGACCGGGTGCTGGCGACGCGCATGGGCGTCCACGCGGTGGACCTGGTGGCGGCCGGGCGCTGGGGCGAGCTGGTCTGCCTGCGGGGCACGGAGATGAGCAGCGTGCCCCTGGCCGAGGCGGTGGGGCGCCCGCGGCTCGTCTCGCTGGACCACCCGCTCCTGCGGGCGGCGCGGGCGACCGGCGTGGAGTTCGGCGCTTAGACGGCCGGGTCAGGCCCGCAGCGCCTCGACCGCGCGGCGGTGGGCCTCGGCGTCGGTGACGCCCTCGAAGCGCAGGCCGTAGAGCAGGAAACCCTCGCCCGGAGCCAGGGTCTCCACGCGCGCGGAGATCTCGGTGGGCGGGAGCCCCGGCGCGCCGAGCCGCACGCCCACCGCGCCGTTCTCCACGAAGATGAGCTTGAAGCTGGACGGCATGGTGAAGGCGAGCCCGTCCAGGCTCAGCTCGACCAGGCCGGCGGGCGGCGCGAGCAGGGAGACCGGCGGGCCGCTGGGCAGGAGGAGCTCGATGGTGCGGTCGTGGGCGACCGGGGTCTGCACCGCGCCCTCCGACCAGCGGTCGATGAAGCCCAGCAGCAGGCCGTCCTGGCTGCGATCGGGGAGCGGCACGCCCACCCGGATGACGCTGGCCTCAAAGGTGTAGGGTCGCTCGTCGATGGCCAGCCAGACGCGCACGTCCTCGCCGCCCAGGAAGCGGCGCCCGGGGGCGGAGACGACGATCCCGCCCTTCTCCACGCGCACCACGGTGCCGCGCGCCCAGCCTCCGCGGCGGAGGAGGAGCTCGCAGGGGAGGCGACGGCTGGCGGCCTCCTCGAGGACGCGGCGGGGGTCAGTGGACATGCGCGCCAATGCTAACACTCCGCTACGCGGCGCGCCGCGCATGCGTTATCGGGGCGAGGTGTCGGACAAGACGCCTGCGCGTGAGCCCCTGAGCTGGAGCGGACTCCTGCTGCTGTTGTGCGCGGGCGCGGCCGGCGGCGGCGAGATGGCCTGGCGCGCGACCGAGCTGGCGCGGCTGGGCGGCGGGGCCTACGCGATCCTGTGGACCCTGATGGGCCTGCTGGTGGCGATCCCGCTGCTGCTGGTGGAGCTGGTGCTGGGCGCGGAGGGGCGCGCGCGGCGCTCGACCCTGCTGGCGCTGGCGCTGGGGACGGTGCTGCTGGCGGCGCGGCTGGGGCGGCTCCCCTGGCTGCCGAACGGCGGGGGGGCGCTGCTGGCGCTCGCGGTCGTCGGGCTCGCGGTGTGGGCCTCGGGGCGTCCGCGCGCGCTCCCCGGGGCGGGCGGGCTGGCGCTGGGGATGCTGGCGGCGGGCCCGGTCGCGGTCCTGGCGGGCTTCCAGGGAGAGGGCGGCGGGCTGGCCTCCGTGGCGGCGGCCCTCCATCCACGCCCGGCGGCGCTGCTCCACGGCGAGACCTGGGCGTCTGCGCTGGTCGCGGCGATGGTCACGCTGCCGCTGCTCGGCGCGCTGGGCGGTCTCGCGCCGCGAGGGCAGCCGCTGGGAGCGTCGCGCCTCGGGCTCGCCGGCGTCCTGGCGCTGGGGATCGGGCTGCTGGGCGCCGCCGCGATGGGGTCGATCGAGCAGCATCGGAGCGTGCCGCTGGGGGTGGACGGGGCCTCGGAGCTCGGGGACGGGCTCTGGCTGCACTACGAGGTCGACCTGATCACGCTGGGTGTGTGGCTGGGCAAGCTGGGCGGGGCCCTGGGCCTCGCGCTGGCGCTGGCGCTGGGCGCGCGAGGGCTGGCCGCGCGCGCGGGCGGAGGCGAGCGCTCTCTCGCCGTCGGTGTCGGCGGGGTGGCCGGGGCGCTGGGCGCGGCGATGATCCTGGCGGGCGAGGAGGGGATGGTGGCCGGCGGCCTGATCTCGATCTGGGCCGTCCGCGTCGGGCCGCCGCTGGTGGCGCTGACGCTGTGCTGGGAGCTGTGGCGGGCGGGGGACGCCTCGGCCCGCTGTCGCCGGATCGATCCGGTGGGTGGGCTCCGCCTTCACCGATGGCTGCCCTGGGCCGCCCGCTTCGCGCTGCCGATCCTGTGCGGGCTCGCGCTGGTCTGGGCGCTCGTCGAGGGTCTGCGCGCGCCGCCCGACGTCCCCATCTCGGTCACCCTGTCCCTGCCCGGCCCGCTGAACGGGGCGCTGCACGTCGTCGCGCCGGTGTCCGCCCTGGTGCTGGTCGTCGCGCTGGCCACGGGGCTCCACTGGACGCTCGGGGCGCGCGAGGAGGGCGGGGAGCGATGAGCCGTCCCCTGGTCATCCTGGAGCTCACGCTCGAGGGCGAGCCCATCGAGGGCGTGGAGATCCCGACCCGGCCGACCCTGGACGGGCGACCGCGGGGCGGCGTGCCCGTGCTGGAGACCAGCCACGCCGGGGCGGTGGACGCGCACCAGCGCACCGTGGGGACCACCGACGCCGCGGGTAGGCTGCTCTGGGCGCCGGACGCGCCAGGGGTCGCGGTCATGGAGATGGACGGCCACAAGGTCTGGGTGGGGGTGGCGCCGGCCAGCCTGGCCCCCGGCCTCCTGGCGGGCGGCTTCTGCTTCGCGCTGCTCGCCGCCGCGGCTACGCTGCTCTGGAGGGCGCGCGCATGAGGATCGTGCATCTGACGGACCTGCACGTGCAGGTGGCGCCGAAGCCGGGCGAGCTGAGCCTGAAGCGAATGATGGGGAGCGCGAACCTCTACCTGCTCGGCCGCTCCCGCAAGTTCTCGGCCGAGGTCCAGGCCGCCGCGGTGGCGACGGCGCGGGCGCTGGAGCCGGATCTGGTGATCATCACCGGCGACCTCACGGCGCAGGCCCTGGACGCCGAGTTCGAGGGCGCGCGGGCCCTGCTGTCGCCGCTGCTGGAGCGCTGCCCGGCCGTCATCATCCCGGGCAACCACGACACCTACCTGCCCGAGGCCGTGCCCGGCGAGCACATGCGCCGCTGGTTCGGGGACTGGATGGGGCCGGAGATCCCGCACCTGCACAGCTTCGGCGAGGTGTCGGTGCTCACGCTGGAGAGCTGCCGCTACACACTCTTGAGCTCGGGCTACACGCCGCCCGCCCAGATCGAGCGGGCTCGCGCTCTGCTGGAGGCTGTACCCGCGAAGGATCGGCCTTTCATCTTCCTGGCCATGCATTATCCATTACGTGGGCGCCGCGGCCAGCCCTACGGCCCCTGGACGCGCAACCTCTCCAACGCCGCCGAGGTGGAGGCCCTGATCGCGTCCACAGACCGGGTCGACGCCATCCTGCACGGGCACGAGCACCACGGCTTCCGCGCCAGCCTGCCCGGCGCGTCGGGGCCCGTGAGCATCCTGAACCCCGGCGCCAGCGGCTACTCGCTCATCCCCGAGCAGCGGCGCACGGCTCACCTGAACGTCTACACCGTGGAGCGTCGGGAGATGACCGCGCTGCGACGGCTGCGCTGGGACGGTCAGCGCTTCGACGACGAGCCGGGCGGGCCCTACGCGACGGGGGGCTGAAGCGCGATATGGCCGGGCGCGGGTCGTAAAGCTGCGATATAGGCTGGACATGATCACGCTCATCCTGCTCCTGGCCTGCCACCGGCACGACGACGACCCCCAGGGCTTCACCGCCACGGACCGGGCGCCCGGCGCGCGCGCTCCCCTGACGGCGCCCTGCGACGACAACGACGAGACCGCCTGCCTGCTGCCCTGGCCGTCCAGCCGCTACCTCGCGGCGGACGACGCGCGGGTGACCGGGGTGCGGGTGCAGGTGGAGACCAGCTCCATCGAGGTGGCGGATGATCCCGCCCTCCTGAACGTGGCCGACGGCTTCTCCCGGATCAGCGGGATCGCCACGGGCTTCGAGCAGCGCCTGGACCCCGCCACCCTCGACGGCCAGCTCCTCCTGCTCGTCGCTGAGCCCCAGGACCCCGACTACGGGGCGGAGGTCCCCCTCTCGGTGGAGGTGGCCCAGGGCGGCGGCAGCATGGCGCCCCGGGATCTGGTGATCGGGCGCCCGCTGCGGCCCATGCCCGCCAACGCGGAGATGGTGGCGGTGGTCCTGGACGGGCTCACGGAGGAGGGCGGCGGGGCGCTGGAGGCCTCGCGCGCGACCCGCGTGGCCCTGGGCCTGGTCGAGCCCGAGAGCCAGGAGGAGGCGGACTGGCGGGCCTACCACGCGCCGACCCGGGCCCTGCTGGAGGGCGCGGGCGTGGACGTCTCCCGGGTGCTGCGGGTCTGGGACTTCGTGACCCGCTCCGAGGACGATCCCGGGCAGCGGCTGGAGGCCATCCACGCCGCGGATCTCGCGGCGCTGGACGCGGGCGCGGTGAGCGTGGAGATCGACGAGGTCGAGCTCGACCCCGCGCGGGACATCGCCGCCATCGTCAAGGGCCGGCTGGTCGGCCTGCCCGAGTTCCGGGACGAGGACGGGCTCTTCGTGCTGGACGAGGCGGGCCTGCCGGCGGCCCTCTCCGACGGGCGTGAGGCCCCCTTCCGCGTCGTCATCCCCAAGGGGGAGGGCGACTACGAGGTGGCGCTCTACGGGCACGGCACGGGCGGGAACGTGGACGACGACGCCTTCGACGACGAGTCCGCCGCGGCGGGCATCGCCAAGGTGGGGACGCAGTGGGAGGGCTGGACGGACGCGACCGTGTTCACCACCTTCGGGCGCGTCTGCAACGCGGCGCTGGAGGGGAGCTCGGCGTCTACCGCCGGTCTGGTGAGCAGCGTGGCCAACGTGCGCGCCGTGCTGGCGGCCCTGGACGGGGTGCTGGGCGACGCGCTCTCCGCGGACACGCTGGGCAGCGAGGAGAACCCCGCCGCGGGCCGGCGCCCCGACACGAGGGAGCCGCTGTGGATGGGCGGATCGCTGGGCGGCACGATGGGCGCGGTGGTGCTGCTGTCGGAGGAGCGCGTCCACTACGCGGTGCTCAACGTGGCGGGCGGGGGCTGGACCCACTTCATCCCGCCGTCCAGCACCTACGCGATGTTGGAGGGTGTGCTGCAGGCGGCCTACGAAGACCCCTTCGGCGCGGCCTTCGGCCTCCTGATGACCCAGACGGCCTGGGACGACGCGGACGGCGCGGCCTGGGGTGGCCTGCCCGAGGGCGACATGGCGCTGGTGCAGGCGAGCATCGGGGACCCCATCCTGCCCAACGTCGGCTCGGAGATCCTCACGGCCTCCCTGAACGGCGTGCTGCTCACGCCCTCCGTCTACGAGGTCGCGGTGCTCGGCCAGGCCGAGCAGGTGAGCTCAGGTGCGGCGCTCGAGCAGTACAAGGTGCCCGAGGACGAGGACGATCTCGGGAAGCACGGCTTCGCCGCCCGGGACACGCCCGCGGGGGACGCCGCCATGCAGCAGATCTTCGAGTACTTCCAGTCCGCCCTGGCCGGCGAGCCGGTCATCGCCCACGCTGCAGCCTGCGTCGCCGACAACAAGGACGGAAACTGCGACTACAGCGAGGCCTGGTGACGGCGACGGGCTGAGCGAGACCGGCTGAGCGAGACCGGCTGAGCCGGCCTCAGAGCACGCCGATCGCCACGATGCTGGCGCTGCGAAGCTCCTCGGGGCCGAGCTCCTGCGCCGCGCGCCGGGTGGCCGAGAGGATGTCGGCCGCCAGGATCACCAGCGGGGTGGCGCGGCCCTCGACGCGGACCAGCCAGCCGCGGGCGCCAGACGGCGGCGGGGCGGCGGCGAGCGCGACGGGCGCCGGGCGAGAGACCTGGGCCGGGGGGGAGGCCGCCGCGACCGGCTGGGCCGCCGGGGGCGCCGCCACAGGGCTCGGCGCGGGCCGGGCGGCGCGCGATCGGGAGGAGCGCGCGGGCTTGACCACGATCGGCTCCAGATCCTCCTCCTCCTCGGGCGGGAGCACCAGCGGCGCGCGCGGGGGCAGCGCCGCGGGCTCGGGCGGGAGGGAGTCCAGCATCGGCGGGAGCGGCGCGAGCTCCTCGACCGGCTCGGGCTCGGGGGCCGGGCGCGCGGGGCGATCGTCCTCGGCGCGGAGCTCGACGGGCGGGGTGGCGGGGGCCAGCTCGCTCAGGTCCACGGCGTCCGGCGAGACCATGCGCACCGGGCTGTAGCTGGGCTCCTTGCGCTTGCGAGGCTTGGGGGCCTCCGGCGTGGGCTCGGGCTCGGGGGTGATGGCGTCGGGGCGGATGAGGCGCAGGCGACCGCGGCGCTCGCGGTTGACGTTCGCGCCGCCCGTCAGGCTGTCGAGATCCTCACCCTGAGCCTCGCTGCGCCCGCCGCCCATGTCCTCGGTCGGGGGGAGCTCCCCGCGGGCCAGGGAGCTGAGGCGCCCGCCGGAGCTGGGGCGGCGAACGACGGTCGGCTCGCTCGGTGTCTCGCGGCGGAAGGTGTTGCGGGAGACCACCGTGGGCGCGGCGCGGGTGGGCTCCTCGCGCCAGTCCCGGCCGCCGCGACGGAACTCCTCGCGGCGGGTCATCGCGGGCGCGCGGCTGTCGGCGGGGGGAGCGCTCTGGGCGGTCGCGGTGAAGACCACGCGGCGGATGGGGGTGGCCGGCTGCTCGGCCGCCACGCGGGAGGCCCTCGGCGCGGGCTCGGCCGGGCGGCTCTCCTTGACCGGCGCGGGGGCCGGCGCGGGCGCGGGCGCGAGGGCCGGCGCGGGCGCGGGCTCCTCCTCTCCACCTTTGACGTTGCGGTAGGCCGGGACATTCAGTCGCCGACGCTCACCCTGCACCGCCTCCACGGGGACGCCGGCTCTCTCCGCGATCACGCCGTCGGGGAGCTTGCCGAGCTGATCGCGCATGGCGACGAGCGCGGGCACGCCCTCATCGTCCAGATCCTCGCCGCTGACCCGCAGGCCGGCGCGGGCGAGGGCCCGGCGCAGGCGGCGGAGGTTCACGCCGAAGAGTCGGCTGATCTCGCGGAGAGAGGCGCCCCCCTGGTAGCGGCGCACAGCCTCGGGCCACCAGGCGGCCTCCGTCGCCGGACCGCCGTCGTCGGCCAGGTTCAGCGCCACGGAGAGCGCCTGATAGGACTGGCCGTAAGCGCGCGCGAGCTGCTCCATGGGCTCGGTACGGAGGCGATTACAGAACTCGGGCCACCACGCCTGATCCCGCAGGGACATCTCGGACGCTCCTCAGGCGAGACCGCCGCGGCGCGGCGCCTCACGTCTTCAGCTCACGATCTGACCATATAACGTAGGAACATCTCCTCGCCAACCTGACGGGCCTCCAGCAGGCGCAGACGGCGGATCTGTTCGGCGGTGAATCCGCGTCCGTCGGCGGGCGTAGGGGCGCTGGCCCCGCCGATGATCAGCGGACACACGGTGATGTAGAGCTCCGTGAGCAGCCCGGCCTCGAGGAGCTGGAACAGGAGATCCCCGCCGGCCTCGACGAGGACGCTCCCGCAGCCGCGCTCGGCGAGGGCCTGGATGGCCCAGATCGGGCTCGGCGCCTCGTGGACGAGCACCTCCGCGCCCAGCGCGCGCTCGTGCGCGGCCACGTCCAAACCGGGCCCACCCAACACGAGCAGGTGTACGCGCGGATCGGGCCAACGCCTCCGAATCTGCTCGGCGTTCGCCTCGTCGACGAGCCCCCTCCGCGTGAGCACGGCGTTGAGCATGGGCCGCCGTCCGGTCACGGGGGAGCGGAGCGCTTCCGGGCGCTCGACCAGCGGCAGGGGCCAGTTGCGGAAGGTCTGACCGCCCACCAGCACCGCGTCGGCCTGCGCGCGCAGCTCGCTCATGAAGCGGAGATCCTCCGCCGAGCCGATGGCGACGTGGTCATGTCGGAAGGTCCCGATCTTGCCGTCGGCGCTCATGGCGGTGTTCGAGAACACCCTCATGCGCGGCTCCTGCTCGCGTCCTCCTCGGCGATGGCGTAGTCCCCAGGCGAACGCCAGCACTCGACCGCGACGGAGCCTGTGTTGGGCATGTCGAAGGGGGCCTTGGTGACCTTGACGCGCACGCGCTCCACGGGGAAGCGCTCGCAGAGGGCGCGGGCGATGGCCTCGGCCATGGCCTCCAGCAGCCGCCACTCCCGCGCCTCCACCAGGGCGGTGAGCATGCGGTTGACCTCGTAGTAGTCCACCAGCCCGGCCTCAGGCTCATCCAGCGCCGCGGCGCGCCGCCAGTCCGTCCAGGCCTCGAAGTCCACCAGCACGCGCTGGCGGATGTGGCTCTCGTACTCGTGGAACCCGAGGCGACACTCGTAGGCGAAGCCGGCGCCGTGGACGCGGTCGAGCGCGCGCCCGGCGGGGGGGAGCGCTGGCTCCGGGTTGAGGTTGGGGGCCCTGTCCTGCCGGGTGCTGTGCACGCGCGCCTCGTCGTGGAGGCGGCAGTGTAGCCCGCTGCTCTGCCGGCGCCAGGGCGCGGAAGCCTGTTGACGGAGGCCCCTGGCCGTGCGATCCAGAGAACATCCCTCTACCGAGTGGGGATTCCACATGCGCGTGATGGTGGCCTATCCCCCGCTGGTGTCGTCGAAGGGCAGCCCCATGCTGACCCAGAACCGCCAGTTCCAGTGGTTCCACGAGCCGAGTTACCTCTATCCCTGCGTGCCGGCCTCCGCGGCCACGCTGCTGAAGCACGACGGGCACGAGGTCTGCTGGACCGACTGCATCGCCGAGCAGCGCGATCAGGCCCAGTTCGAGCGCCTGCTGCTGGACTTCCAGCCCGAGCTGGTGGTGATGGAGACGAAGAGCCCGGTGGTCCGCCAGCACTGGGCGATCATCGCGCACCTCAAGCGCCTGGTCCCCGGGCTGCGCTGCGTGCTGATGGGCGATCACATCGCCGGCAACGCCGCCGAGTCGATGGAGCACAGCCAGGTCGACTTCTGCTTCACGGGCGGCGACTACGACTTCTCGCTCCAGAACCTCGTCAACCACCTCTCGCGGGGCGACGCGCTGGCGGGCGGGGTCTTCTACCGGAACGACGACGGGACCTGGGGGGACACCGGGCCCTACAAGGCGCTGGGGAACCTCGAGGAGCTGCCCTTCATCGATCGCGACCTGACCAACGCCCACCTCTACTTCGAGAAGTGGAAGAAGCGCCTGCCCTTCCTCTGGACCATGGCCGGGCGCGACTGCCCCTACGGGCGCTGCACCTTCTGCTCCTGGACGGTGACCTACCCGAAGTTCCGCACGGTCAGCCCCGAGCGGCTGGCGGACGAGATGGAATTCCTCATCGACCGCCACGGCGCCCGCGAGATCTTCGACGACACGGGCGCGCTGCCCACGGGCAACTGGCTCATCCGGCTGTGCAACGAGATGATCGGGCGGAAGATCAACGAGAAGGTCATCTTCGACTGCAATTTCCGCTTCGACTACTTCACGCCGAAGAACTGCGAGCTGATGAAGAAGGCGGGCTTCCGCAAGCTCATCCTGGGCATCGAGAGCGCCAGCGAGCGCACCATCGACATCCTCGACAAGTCACTGACGAAGGAGCAGATCATCGAGGGCTGCAAGATGGCGACGAAGGCCGGTCTCCAGCCGCACCTCACCTTGATGGTGGGCTATCCCTGGGAGACCCGCGAGGACGCCTACGAGACGCTGAAGCTGGCCCGCTACCTGATGCACAACGGGCTCGCCCACCACCTGCAGGCCACGGTGGTCATGCCCTACCCGGGCACGCCCCTCTTCGATCTCTGCCAGCGGAACGGCTGGATCCGCTTCGACGAGACCGACTACGACCGCTACGACATGACCGAGCCCGTCTGCGTGCTGACCGACATGAACGAGGAGGAGGTCGTGCGGATGGCGGGGCAGTTCTACAAGCTCTTCCTGCACCCGCGCTTCCTGATGAACCAGCTCCACGATCTCCGGTCGCTGGAGGACCTGGACTACATGGCGCGCGGGGCCAAGGCCATCTGGGGCCACATCAAGGACTTCGCGCAGATCCGGGCCTGGGACCGTCAGGCCTCGGCCTGAGCGGTCGCCGCGCCGCCGGCTACCAGGTGCCGACCTGCTCGAGGCCGTCGCGGCCGATGATCCGCTTGACGTCGCCGTCCACGTAGATCATCTCCTCGAAGGCCAGCGCGAGCCCGCCCGAGTGCAGGCGCGGGCGCACCGCGTAGAGGCCCGAGAGGCGGCGCGGGTTGTACCACTGGATCTGGTTGCGGCGCATGTAGGTGGCCACGCGCGCGGAGGTGGGCCAGGACAGGTCGCCGAGGCCCTCGCGGTTCAGGCAGACGTGGCCCACGGCCTTGGCCTCGCCCAGCGTCTGCCGGTGGTTGATGGCCCAGCCGTTGGCGAAGACGAAGAGCTCGCCCACGGTCTTCCAGCGGCTGGCGAAGCCGCAGGTGGAGCGGCACAGCTCGCGCGCGTCGCGGACGAGGGCGGGCTGGTCGGCGGCGCCGAAGGCCAGCGCCACGCCGAGGTCGCCATAGGCGGTGTCGTTGGCCGGGCCGAGGTCGAGCTCGACCAGCGCGCCCTCGGTGAGGCGTAGCGTCTTCGAGGCGCGGTAGAGCTTGTCCGTGCGCCCGCCGATCCGAACCTCCGGCTCGTGATACCAGGCGGTGAAGCCGGCGTCCGCGGCGAGCGCCTTGAGGCTGTCCACGATCTCGGCCTCGGTCTGGCCCTCTCGGAGCTGGGCGATGGCCTGCCCGAGCACGCGGATGGTCCCGCGCTGGGCGGCCTCGAAGGCCTCGAGGGTCTCGTTGTCCAGGGGCTGGTGTGCTGGCATGGGCTGTCTGCTCTCTGGGCTGGCTGCGCTGGGCTGTCCGCGCCGGGTTTGCGCCGCGCTGAGGTCGGTTGCCGCGTGGGCCAGGAGTATAGCCGCCCGAGCCCCAGGTGGGCCAGCCTGCGCGCATACATCCCGATTCGTCGGGCCTCCGCCCGCCCCGGGGCGCCGCGAATCTGCTATAGTCCGGCCTCGATGCCGCTGGACACCACCGCTGAAGCTCAGGAGCTCCTGGCCCGGATCCGTAGACTGGAGTCCGAGGGCCAGGTCAACGAGGCCATCGCGCTGGCGCGCGAGGGGGCGACCCGCCTCCCCGCCCGCTACGACTGGGCGAACGAGATCGTCCGCCTGGAGAACGAGGGCAAGCTCGCCCGGCCCTATCGGGAGGGGCTCGAGGCCCTGGCTGAGGGGGATCGCGACGACGCGCTGCGCCTGCTCTCCTGGGTCGCGGGGAAGAACCCTCGCTATCTGGAGGTGGCCCGCTACCTCTACCTGGCCCAGACCGGGCGCGACCCGGACGCGCCGCCCGACCCGGACGACCTGCCGCCGCCTTCGCTGCTGTCCGGGGGGACGAGCCCGCTGGCCTCGCCCCTGGCCTGGGGGCTGGCGCTGGTCTTCGGGATCATGGGCTTCGGCCTCGGGTGGACGCTCTCGCCCTCGGACGCGCCCGCGCCCGCCGCGCCCGTGGCGGAGGCCCCCGCGACGCCCGCGCCCGCGACGCCCGAGGCCTCCGCGCCTGTAGCCGCCACGTCCGAGGCCGCCGCGCCCGAGGCCGCCCCAGAGGCCGCCGCGCCCGAGGCCGCCGCGCCCGCGCCCGCTGCCGCCACGCCCGCCTCCGGCGCCACGGCCAGCGCCCGCCCGGCGAGCTCGGGCACCTCACGCGCCCGGACCGAGGGGAGCGGCGGGGTCTCCGAGGTGGAGGACCCGAACCTGATGAGCGAGGCGGACACGCTCGCCCTGAGCTGCCAGAGCGGCAGCCCCAGCTCCTGCTTCAAGGTGGGCGACTCCTACTACTTCGGTCGGGGAATCGCCCGCGATCTCGGGGCGGCCGTGCGCTACTACACGCGGGCCTGCGATCTCGGTGAGGCGCGCGGCTGCTACAACGCCGCCGACATGGTGGAGAAAGGCGAGAGCGTGCCGAAGGACAAGAACAAGGCCAAGACCCTGTTCGGGAAGGGCTGCGACCTCGGCGACACGCAGAGCTGCTCGCGCAAGAGCTTCCTCGAGGTGGAGACCACCGAGGTGCCCTGACCGATCAGGGGGGCGTGTACTGGCTCTCGTAGACGACCTCCCAGTCCGCCCAGCCGCTCGCGGTCCAGACCAGGGGGACGGTCTCGTCGCAGGTGTTCAACGAGAGCCCGGCGGGGAGGCTGACCTCCCAGAGGGTGTAGGTGTTGTCCTGGCTCTCCAGGTACCACATCTCGTAGCCGGTGGTGCCCTGGTCCAGCTCCACGTCCACCCGGCGGGCGGCGTAGTTGAGCTCGGCGTGGAAGGTCCAGGTGGGGCCCTCGGGCTCGCAGCGGACCCAGGTGGCGTTGAAGGTGTCGGCCCCGCCGCCGCCGTTCTCCATCGCGGTGTCCCAGCTCTCGTCGAGATCGGGATCCAGCGCGGTGGGGCCGCCGGTGTCGTCGTCGTCACCGTGGTTGATGCTGCGCCCGAAGCCGTCGTCGTCGTCGCGGCCACAGGCGAGGAGGAGGAGCAGGGTGAGCGGGGTGGTCAGCACGGGCCACAGTATAGCGCGACCCGAACGAGTGTTCAGCCTATTCCGCGCTGTCGGGCTTCGCCTTGTGGTTCAGCCGGCTCCAATTCGGGAAGAGCGGATCGGGGTCGTACAGCGCGTGGTAGACCTGGTAGGTGCCCAGCACGCGCTTGACGTAGTGGCGCGTCTCGCGGATGGGGATGCGCTCCACCCACTCGTCGGTGGGCAGGTTCCCGAAGCGGCCCAGCCAGCCGTCCACATTGCCCGGCCCGGCGTTGTAGCTGGCCGCCGCCAGGTAGGGGCTGCCCCGGTAGCGCGTCATCAACGAGTCGAAGAAGCGCGAGCCGATCTTGAGGTTGAGCTTCGGGTCGAAGAGCTGGTCGTTGGTGACGCTGATGCCCATCTGCTTCGCCACCTCGCGGGCGGTGGCGGGCATGAGCTGGGAGAGGCCGCGGGCGCCGGCCCAGGAGACGATCTTGGGGTTGAAGCTGGACTCCTCGCGGACGAGGCCGTGGAAGATGCGGTTGTCCCAGCCGTAGTCCGAGGCGACCTCCTGGAGCTCCTGCCAGTAGAGGTCGGGGTAGGCCTGGCGCAGCACCGCCCCCGCGTCCGCGCCCAGGGTGGCGGGCGGGTGCTCCAGCAGGAAGTGGTGCAGGCGGTTGTGCGCGACCACCGGGTCGAGCCCGGCCTGCACGCGGGTCACCAGGGCGAGCTCCGACGGGCTCATGGCGTCCTCGTCCAGCGCGCCGAGCTCCCCCATCGCCTCGGCCACCAGCCCCAGGCGGGCGAGAGCCAGGCCGTCCCGCGCCGCGGGCTCCGCCAGGAAGGAGGCGCGCACCCGCAGGCTCTCGTCCGTGCCCGACCAGTCGGGGCGGGGGATGGCGGCCAGCTCCTCGGGGGCGAGCTCATAGAGGCGGTTGGCGGCGAGCTGCCCGTAGTAGGTGCTGGGGTGCTCGCGGCAGAGCTCACCCAGCAGCCGGAGCCCGTTGGCCCGGTCCTGGGCCACCTCGGAGAGGGCGCGGGGGGAGGCGACCGCGGGGTAGAGGCGCCAGCGCGCCGACCAGTAGCGCCCGGCCAGGACGTGGACGGGATCGGTCTCCAGCGGGACCTCGAAGAGCATGCGCTCGGACCAGCCGATGGCGTCGGCGGGGCGGCCCTCCAGGTAGCTGCTCCAGGCGAGGCGCCAGAAGCCCTCCGCCGCCAGATCGCCGTCGGGGTAGCGCTCGACCTGGGCGGTCCAGAGCTCCACCGCCTTCTTCGGGTCGCCCGCCTCCTGCCAGGCGATGCCGGCCAGGGCGTAGCCGTCATCGGCCATGGAGTGCGCCGGGTAGCGCTCGGGGATCTGCTGGTAGGCCGCGGCGGCCTCCGCCCACAGCTTCCGGCGCTCGGTGGCCTTGCCGATGATGTAGAGGGCCTGGGCGCCGGCGTCGTCGTCCTTGCCCGCGCAGCCCGCGCCGACCGCCGTGAGCGTGTTCACCGCGTCGGTGAGCCGGTTCTTCTTGAAGAGGGCGCGGCCGTAGGCGTAGCGGGCGCGACAGCTCGACGCGTCGATCTTTTCGAAGTTTGCGATCTTCCCACCGATGAGCGTAATGGTGTCCTCCCAGCGCTCGGCCCGCTGGAGGGCGTCGGCGCGGGCGGCGATGTCGGCGCGGGTCGCGGCGTACTTCGTGCCCTTCGCCTCGTAGGTGGCCAGCTCCTTCTCCGCGTCCTTCGCCGCCCGGGAGGTGGGGTAGGCGGTCCAGATCCGGCGGAGCAGGGGGTAGCTCTCCTCGGAGCCGAAGCCGCCGCGCTGGGCGAGGGCCCAGAGCGCGCGCTCGGTGCCCTCGGCGGGGTCGGGGCGGGCGGCGAGCTCGGCCCAGATCGCGCGGGCGTCCGAGGTGCGCTCGGCCTTCTGGAGGGACTCGGCCTGCTCCAGCGCGGCGCGGGCCCAGATCCGGGCCTCCCTGGGCACGCGGGCGAAGGTGGCGGCGGCCTCGGGGTGCTTGCCCTGGGCCTCGAGGATCTCGCCCTCGACCAGCAGCCGGTAGGGCTCCGGCGCGGTCTCCGAGCGGCGCAGGTTCTCCAGCAGCGGGGTGGCCTCGGCGGCGCGGTCGGCGCGCACCAGGGACCAGGCCAGCACGAAGGCGTGATCGCCCAGCGCGCGGCCGGGGAGCTCCTTCGTCCCGAGCTTCTGGAGCTCGGTCACGGCGGCGGCGTGCGCGCGGGTGGCCAGGGCCTGGGAGAGCGCGTCGGAGCGCGGGAAGGCCGGGGCCAGCGCGTCCGGGCCGATCAGCGCGGTGGGCTCGGGCCGGGCGGGGTCCGGGGCCTCCAGCGCGCGGGCGGTGTTCAGGGTCGAGGCGCCCTCCAGGAGGAGGAGGGCGAGGACAGGCAGCAGGCGAGCTCGCAAGGCGGGCTCCGACGGGGCGGGAGGGGGAGGGAAGAAGGAGAGGGGAGGGATACGAACAACCAACAGGTACGCGGGATGTTATCGTCCCGCAAGGGCCGGAGGACAGCGTGGAAGGGAAGCGCAGGAATCTCGTCGTGCTCGTGCTCCTGGCGCTGGTGGCCGCCTTCTTCTGGCACAGCCTCTGGCTCACGCCCATCCGCCTGCTGGTGGTGGTCTTCCACGAGCTTGGGCACGCGCTGATGGCCATCCTCACGGGCGGATCGGTGGAGCGCATCGAGATCTACAGCGGGGTGGGCGGCAAGGCGCTCACCCGCGGGGGGAGCCACTTCCTGACCCTGAACGGGGGCTATCTGGGCTCGCTGGTGACGGGGCTGCTGCTGCTGGCCAGCGTGCGCGCCCCGGGCAGGGGGCGCTTCGTGGCGGCGGGGATGGGGCTGCTCCTGCTGGTCGTCGCGCTCCTGTGGGTGCGGCCCATCCTGAGCTTCGGCTTCCTCTACACCGGGGCGATGGGCTTCCTGCTCGCGCTGCTGGGCGCCTGGTCGCCGCCCTGGTTCTCCGACGGCTTCGTGCGCTTCATCGGGATCTTCAGCGTGCTCTACGCGCTCACCGACGTGGTGGACGACGTCTTCCGCTACGGGATCTTCGGCGGGAGCTGGTACGGGGACGGGCCCATCGTCACCGACGCGCACATGCTGGCCGAGATGACCCTGATCCCCAGCCCGGTGTGGGGCTTCGGCTGGCTGCTGGCGGGGGTGGCGGCGCTGTGGTTCGCGCGGCGCTGGATCGTGTAGGGCGGAAGCCGGACGATCAGAGCTCGGCGGGCCAGCGCTGCCAGCCCCCGGGGACGGCCTGCTCCACGGCGGCCCCGACGCGCGCGAGGTCGCCTACGACGACGATGGCGGCGCGCTCGACCTCGACGCGGGCGGAGGCGCGGGTCACGGACTCCAGCGTCTCGGCCTGGAGCGCGGGGATCTCGGCCTGGAACCCGTCGGGCGGGCGGCCCGCCTCCCACAGCGAGGCGAAGCTCTCGGCCACCCCGGAGCGGCTCTCGAGCGCCTGGACGAGCTGGGTGATCCGGGCCAGGCGGGCGCGCTCCAGCTCCTCGGCGTCGAGCCCGTCGCGGAGGCGATCCACCTCGCGCACGAGGTCGGCGAGCGCGTCGGCGGTGGGCTCGCCCTGGACCGCGGTGCGGACGCTGAGCAGGCTCTGCTCGGGACCGGGGAGGAGCTGGGCCTGGACGCCGTAGGTGTAGCCCTTCTGCTCGCGCAGGAGGCGGTTGAGCCGGCTGGTGAACATCCCGCCGAGGGCGATGATGGCGAGGCGCGCGCCGTGCAGATCGGGGCTGCGGACGCCCGGCGCGGGGGCCAGGACGGCGAGCTGGCTCTGGGTGGCGCCGGGGACGTCCACCAGGACGAGGGCGCGACCGGCGCGGGGCGGGGACGGAGGGACGGCGGCGGGCGGCGTCCCGGGGGCCCAGGCGGAGAAGCGCCGCTCCAGGGCCTGGACGAGGGCGTCCGGCTCGAAGTCGCCGCAGACCACGAGGCGGGCGCTGCGGGGATCCCGGCGCCGCGCCCAGCTCGCGCGGATCTCCTCGGGCGTGATCGCGCTCACCTCGGCCCGGCGACCGCGGGGGAGGTGGGCGGCGGGGTGGGCGTCGCCGTAGAGGGCGCGCTGGACCACGGCGCGGGCGATCTCGTCGGGCTCGTCCTGGGCGGCCAGCAGCTCACCCATGCGCAGGGCGCGGGCGCGCTCGATCTCGGCGTCCTCCAGCCGCGGGCGCAGCACCACGTCGGCCAGCAGGTCGAGGGCGGTCTCCACCCGGAGGCGATGCGTGTCGAAGCCCAGCGTCGTGGCGCGGGTGGTGGTGCTGATTGAGAAGGCGAGGGCGAGGCGCTCGGTCAGCTCGGCGAAGGCCAGCGCGTCGCGGTCCCCGGCGCCCCGCACCAGCACGCTGTCGGTGAGCGAGCTGAGGCCAGCGCGCCCGGGGAGATCGTCCATGGACCCGCCCGCCACCCCCAGCCGCAGGCTGAGCAGGGGCAGGTCCGAGCGGCGCAGCAGCCAGACCGGGAGGCCGCAGGAGAGCGTGAGGCTCTCGGGGGCCGGCGGGGTGAAGGAGGGCGGGGCGCCGATCGCGGGGCGGTCCACCGGGAGTTGTGTCTGGTTCACGCGCTCACCTCCGTCGGCAGCACGCGCACGGTGGCGGCGCGCTCCGGGCCCAGCAGCCGGGCGGCCTCGGCGACGCCCTCACGGCTCACCCGATCGTAGCGGGCCAGGTCGCGGGCGAGGCCGTCGGGCTCGCCCAGCGTGTTCCAGTAGCGGTTGAGGGCGGAGGCCCGGGACTGCAGGCTCTCCAGCTTGCGCAGGAAGCGCATCTCGTACTGGTTGCGGGCGCGATCGAGCTCCTCGGGGGTGGGGCCCTCCGATCCGATGCGCGCCACCTCCTCGTGGATGATCTGCTCCAGCCGGGCGAGCTCCTGGCCCTCGGCCGGGCGGGCCTGCACGTAGAAGATGGAGCTCAGATCCTGGCTCATCTGCGCCATCTGCACGTCCTGGGCGAGGCCCGCGTACACGAGGCGCCGGTAGAGGCGGCTGGACCGACCCGTGCCCAGGATGGAGGCCAGCAGGTCCAGCTCGGCGTCCAGGGGCTCGAAGCTGGCGGGGGTGTGCCAGCAGAGGACGGTCTGCGGGATCTGCACCTTGTCGGCCAGGTTGAGCTCGGACACCCGGGGGAGCGCGGGGGCGGGGGCGCTGGCGCGGACGGCGAGGCGGGAGGGCGGGATGGGGCCGAAGCAGCGGGCGATGGCGGCGCGGGCCTCGGCGGGATTGAAGGCGCCGGCCACCACCAGGCTCGCGTTGTCCGGCGCGTACCAGCGGGCGAAGAAGGCTCGCACGTCGTCCACGCCCGCCGCCACCAGATCCTCGTGGCTGCCGATGACCGGGTGCGCGTAGGGGTGGGCGTCCGGGTAGAGCACCTCGGGCAGGGCCAGCCAGGCGCAGCCATAGGGCTCGTCCTCGTAGCTCTGGCGCCGCTCGTTGCGCACCACGTCGCGCTGGAGGTCCAGCTTCTCCTGGGTCATGTCGTGGCCGAGCCCGGCCATGCGGTCGGCCTCCAGCCACAGCATGGTCTCCAGCAGGTTGGCGGGCCCGACGTCGTAGTAGTCGGTCGCGTCCTCGCTGGTCCAGGCGTTGTTCCAGCCGCCGTGGCTCTCCAGGAGGTGGTCGAAGGTGCCCACGGGGACGCGCTCGGTCCCCATGAACATCAGGTGCTCGAAGAGGTGGGCGAAGCCGCTGCGCCCCGGGGTCTCGTCGCGCGAGCCCACCCGGTACCAGAGGTTCACCACCACCTGCGGCAGGGTGGGGTCGGGGTGGAGGATGACGTCCAGCCCGTTGTCCAGGCGGTAGCGCTCGTGGGGGATCCGCAGCGTCGCGGCCGCGTCGAGGGGGGCGTTCATGGCGCGGGCTCCCAGGGGTGAACAGCCTCCCTATCCCGGGGAGGGGGTGGGGACCAGCGCTCGCGCCGCGGGGGGCGCGGGGGTCTGGGGGCCAGCGGGGCGGAGGGCGAGGGGCGAAGGCGGCGGACCACGGGCTCTCTTGACGTCTCGGACACCCGACCTTCTGTTTCGGCTCGGGATGTGGTTCAATACCCGCGCGCCACGGGCCCCCGTGCGCACACCCTCTTTGCCGGGAGACATGGCACGTGGCAGCGAAGAAGAAGTCCAGCAGCGCGGAGGGCGTCGAGGCGGAGGTCAGCGAGACGTCGGCTCAGGACGCCGCGTCTGCTCAGCCCGCGCCCGCCCCGGCACCCACACCCTCTCCGGTCTCCTCTCCCGAGAAAGGAAGCTCTCCCATGGCCGCCAGCGAGTCTCCGGCGCCGAAGCCGCGCAAGGTCCTGCACATCGACACCTCCACCACCTGGCGGGGCCCGCAGACCCAGCTCCTCCTGCTGGTGAAGGGGATGGAGGCCCGCGGGTGGCCGGTCCACGTGGCCTGCCCGCTGGAGAGCCCGCTGTGGGAGGCGGTGGCCTTCCTCGGGGATCGGCGCATCACCATCCCCTCCGACCTCTCTGAGCGCACCGCGGTCCAGGTCTTCCGCGCCCAGCCCGATCTGGTCGCGGCCCACACGCTCTCCGGCTACGCCAGCGTGGCCAGCCTGCCGCTGCCGCTGGCCATCCACCGCACGGTCCCCGACTTCCCGCCGGGCACCTGGATGGAGCGCCGCCCCGAGGGCTTCGTGGTCACCAGCGACATGGTGAGCCGCGCGCTCCGGCGCATGGGCATCCGCAACGTGGCGGTGGTGCGCGAGGCCATCGAGCCGCTCGTCGATCCCAGCGGCCCGGCCCTGGACGCCCCGGCGGTGCTGGTGGCGGACACCCCGCCCGGCCACCCCGACAACGACATGATCACCTCGGCGGCGGCGGATCTGGCGGAGGTGGACATCGCGGTCCTGGGCCGCGGCCCGAACCTCTACAAGGGCATCCGCTGGCTCGGCCCGCGCGGCGACCTGTCCAACCTGCTGGCCGGCGCGCACGTCTTCGTGCAGCTCTCGCTCCAGGACGGGCTGGCGAGCTCGGTCATCCAGGCCATGATGTTCGGGGTGCCGGTCATCGTCAGCGACGCCGAGGGGCTGCCCGAGGTGGTGGGCGACTACGGCATCGTGGTCCCCCAGGGCGACTCCAAGGCCCTCGTGTCGGCCGTCAAGCAGGTGCTCGCCGGCGGCACGCCGTCCGTGGTCGAGGCCAGCAAGCGTGCCATGGAGCGCCACAGCGTGGACACCATGGTCTCCCGCACGCTGGAGACCTACTCGGCCATCATCGCGGCCAGCGCCTATCGCTGGGGCTCCCGGGGCTGAGCGCCCGGCTCTGAGGGAACATGAAGGGTGCGCTGCCCCGCGTGCTGCATGTGGACACGGCCGCCGAGTGGCGGGGCGGCCAGGTACAGCTCCTGTCCCTGGTCCGGGGCATGGTCGCGCGAAAGTGGCCGGTCCAGGTGGCCTGTCCGGCGGGTAGCCCGCTGTGGGAGGCGCTCGGGTTCCTGGGAGAGGGCCGGATCGCCATCGCCGCGGGCAACTCCATCCGCACGACCTGGCGGGTGAGGCAGCTCGCGCCGGATCTCATCGCGGCGCACACCAGCCACGCCCACACGCTCTGCTCGGTGCTGGACCGACCCCTGGTCGTCCATCGCCGGGTGGACTTCGTGCCCACGGCCGGGTGGAAATATCGCCGCCCGGACGCCTACATCGCCGTGAGCCAGGCGGTGGCGGACATCCTCAAGCGCGCGGGCGTGGAGGTGGTCCGGGTGGTCCATGACGGCGTGGACCCGCTCCCGCCGCTCCCCCCGGCCCCGGACGGTCCGACCGTGCTGGCCGTGGGGGCCTGCGTGGCCCACAAGGGCCACAACGTGCTGGCCGAGGCCGCGCAGATCCTGGAGGGCGTGGACATCGGCGTCGCCGGGGAGGGGCCGCTGCGCTACCCCGGCCTGCGCTACCTCGGGCAGCGCCAGGACGTCGCGGCGCTGCTGGCGGCGGCGGACGTCTTCGTGCACCCCTCCCTGGAGGAGGGGCTCGGGCAGGCCGTCATCGAGGCGATGCTGGCGGGCCTGCCGGTGGTGGTGAGCGACGCAGGCGGGCTCCCCGAGCTCGTCGGGGACTGCGGGATCGTCGTGCGCAAGGGGGACGCCGCGGCGCTGGCGCGGGGGATCGCGCGCGCCCTGGCGGGAGATCACCCCAACGTGGACGCGGCGCGGGATCGTGCGCGCGCCTCCTTCAGCGTGGACCGGATGGTGGAGGGTACGCTGCGCGTCTACGAAGAGACGTGGAACAGCGCGCGCAAGAGTGCGTAGCCCGTAACCTTTTCGCTTTTCGTTTCCGTGGTTATCAGGTATAGGGGCAGCGGTCACGACGTGGGAGGCACCATGAGGGGTAGCAAGGGGTTGGTCTGGCTCGTGCTGGGCCTGGCGGCGTGTTCGAGCGAGAACGGTCTCAATTCCGTGAAGCCCGGCAGCGACGCCGACGGCGGCATCGAGGTGGATCCGACCCGGATCAACTTTGGTGTGCTCGAGTCCGGCGAAGAGAGCTCGCAGGTGGTCACCGTCACGAACATCGGCTCGGTGACGCTGACCATCGAAGGGCTGCGGCTGGACGGCTCCACGGCGTTCACCGTCACCTCCGACCGCATGCTGGACACGCTGTCGCCTGGGGAGTTCACGCAGTTCACCGTGAACTACGAGGCCACGGGCGCGGTGGACGAGGGCTCGGTCACGGTGGTCAGCAACGACAGCGTCTCGCCGGAGGTCCCGGTCGAGCTGCTGGGCGGGCTCACCGATCCGCTGCTGGTGTGGTCTCCCGACCCGCTCGACTTCGGCGCGGTCCCGGTGGGTGAGCTGGCCACGGAGACGGTCACCGTCTCCAACGGCGGGGCCACGGATCTGGAGATCACGGCGGTCACGCTGGACGGCGACGCCTTCGAGAGCGATCTCTTCGAGGTGCCCGTCACGCTGGCCGAGGGCGAGTCCTTCACCTTCGACGTGACCTTCGACGCGGACGCCTCCGGCGAGAAGACCGGCACGATCACCACCACCAGCAACGCGGACGAGGACAACGTCCTCGACATCGTGGGCACCGGCTCCAGCGGCCCGATCGCCGTCTGCCGGGTCGATCCCGAGAGCGTGACCAGCCACAGCGAGACGGCGACCTGGTACGGGGACGAGTCCTACGATCCGGGGGGCGCGGCCATCGTGGACTACGACTGGACCTTGTACTCGCGGCCCGACGGGAGCTCGGCCACCATGCCCTCGGGCACGGCCAACCGTCGCCCCTTCGTGTGGGACCTGGCGGGTGATTACGTCGGTCAGCTCGTCGTGACCAACGAGTACGGCGAGGAGTCGGAGCCCTGCTACGCCACGCTCACGGCGACGCCGGAGGACGACTTCTGGATCGAGATGTACTGGGACCATGACGGGGACGACATGGACCTGCACCTGCTCTCGCCGGGCGGGACCTTGGAGACCAACTCCGACTGCTACTACGCCAACTGCGTGACGGGCAGCCTGGACTGGGGCTCCCGCGGCGTGGATGAGGACGATCCCAGCCTGGACCTGGACGACATCTACGGCACGGGCCCCGAGAACATCCGCATCATGGAGCCCTCGGACGGCGAGTACACCGTCATCGTCCACGACTACCAGCCCACGGGCGCCTATTACCCGGCCAACCGCGTCTATGTGAGCATCTACATCGGCGGTGAGCTGGCCTGGTCGGACGACTGTGAGATCGAGGGCGAGGACACCTACAACGTCTTCGCTTACGTCACCTTCCCCGACGGGATCGTCGAGGACGGCACGGCCTGCCGCTAGGTCTCCCGTGAGCCTGGTCTACAGGGACGACTGCCGGCACTTCAACGGCTATCGTCCCTGCGCCTTTCAGCGCGCCTGCGAGGGCTGCCCGCATCACGAGCGGCCTGAGCCGGACGTGCTGCTGATCAACCTGGACGCGCTGGGGGACGTCCTGCGGACGACGGCGCTCGTCGCCGCGCTGCGCCGCGTCCACCCTCGGGCCCGGCTCACCTGGCTCACCCGCCCGCGGGCCGCGGCCCTCCTGGAGCGCAACCCGCAGATTGATCGCGTCCTGCCGCTGTCGGAGGAGGCGATCACCGAGCTGCGCGCGCGCCGCTTCGATCTGCTGCTGAACGTGGACAAGAGCCCCTTCGCCGGGGCGCTGGCCCTGCAGGTCGCGGCCGAGGAGCGGCGTGGCTTCGGGATCAACGCGGCCGGCGCGATCATCCCGCTGAACCCGGGGGCCCGCTACCTCTACGACACCGGGCTCTCCGACCGCCTCAAATTCTTCGAGAACCAGCGCTCGGAGCCGGACATGCTGGCCGAGGCGCTCGGCTTCCCCTACCACCGGGACGAGTATGTGCTGGTGCTGGGTCCGGACGAGCGCGCCCCCGGGCCGCGCCTGCGGGTGGGCTTCAACACGGGCTGCTCGCCGCTCTACCCCTACAAGAAGCTGCCTGTCCCCGTGCAGGCCGAGGCCGCCCGCCTGGTCTCCGAGGCGCTCTCCGAGCCCGTGCTCCTCTTCGGCGGGCCCGAGGACACCGCGCGCAACGCCGAGCTCGCCCGGATCCTGGGCGAGCGGGCCGTGCCGGCGCCCACCGAGCTCGGGCTGCGCCGCGGGCTGGCGGACATGGACCGCGCCGAGGTGGTGGTCAGCGGGGACAGCCTGGGCATGCACATGGCCATCGCGCTCAAGAAGCACGTCGTGGCCTGGTTCGGCGTGACCTGTCCCCAGGAGATCGAGCTCTACGGCCGCGGGATCCGCCTGCTGGCCGACGTGGGCTGCGCGCCCTGCTGGCGAAAGCGCTGCGACAACGAGCCGAAGTGCTACGATCAGGTGAGCCCGGAGCGCGTCGCCGAGGCCGCGCTGGACGCCCTCGCCGCCCGGGAGCGGGGGGTCTTCCTCGACGAGACCCGCGGCGGGCCCTGGGGGCTCAGCGCTCGATCGTGACGCTGAGGATGCGGTCGCCCGGCTGGATGGCGCGGAAGACCTGCATCCCGCTGGTGACCTCGCCGAAGATCGTGTAGGTCCCGTCCAGGTGGGGCTGGGGGCTGAGCGTCACGAACCACTGGCTGCCCCCGGTGTCGGGGCCGGAGAGCGCCATGCCCAGCGTGCCCTCCCGGTAGTGGCCGGGGGCGATCTCGTCGGGGATGGACCAGCCGGGTCCTCCCCAGCCGTCCCCGCGCGGGTCGCCGTCCTGAACCACGAAGTCCGGGACCACGCGGTGGAAGACGAGCCCGTTGAACCAGCCCTTCTCGGCGAGGCTGGCCCAGTTCCAGACCGTGAGCGGCGCGTCCTCCGGGTCGAGGTCCACGATGACCTCCCCCCGCGTCGTGAGGATCCGCGCCGAGCGGATCTTCGCCACCTCCGCGAGGTTCACGCCGTAGAGGCGGTGCTGGTAGGGCGGCGGCGAGAGCCCGAGCGTGCGGGCCAGCTTCGTCGCCTCCTCGTGGACGTGGACGTCCGGGTGCGCCAGCAGGCGCTCGACCACCGGGCCGAGCTCGGTGGAGGGGGCGCGGACCAGGGGCTTGGAGCCGTCGTAGAGGGCCTCGAGCGCCTTCATCGTCAGCGTGAGCAGGTCCAGCTGGTCGTCCTTGGCGGTGGCCAGGGCGTCGACGAGGCGCGCCTCGGCCTCGGGCTGCGGGTGCTCGCTCAGCCACTCCCCGGCGACCGCGACCACCATGGCGTCGAAGGACTCGAAGAGGGCCAGCGCCTGCTCCGGGCGGGGGCCGAGCTCGAGGAGCTGGCTCACGGCGGCGGTGCGCACGGCGGCCTCCCCGTCGTTCACGGCCAGGGCCACGAGGCGGTCGCGGTCGGTCAGCGCGGTGGCGGCGGCGGCGCGGATGCGGGTGGGGCGCGCCGGCTCCAGCAGGTCCATCAGGCTGCGGGGACCCGCGGTGGGCAGCAGCTCGCGGGCGGCGAGGGCCCCCACGGCGGCGACGGCCAGGGCCTCGCGGGCGTCCCCGTGGGTGCGCGCGGCCTCGGCGGCCTCCAGCGTGATTCCGGCGTCCAATATGGGGAAGAGCAGGGCCGCGTGGTCGATCCCGTCGATCTTCCCCAGCGAGGTGATGGTCTCCAGCCGCACCCCCAGCTCGGGGTCGGCGAGCAGGGCCGTGACGCCCTCCCAGCCCGCGCTGCCCGCCGCGCGCGCCGTGGCCACGCGCACCCCGGCGTCGTTGTCCTTCGCCGTGCGGGCGTAGAGCGCCGCGCGCGCGGGCGCGGGCATCGTCAGCGGGGCGGAGGCGCGCACCAGGAAGGCGCGCACCACCGGATCGGGGTCCTCCGCCGCCCGCCGGAGCACGACGGCGCGCTGGTCCTCGGGGAGCTCGGTCGCCGCGATCCGGGCCAGGGCGAAGGCGGCCCCGCGGCGCAGATCGCGGTCCACCCGGTCCAGCGCGCGCAGCAGCGCCCCGGTCACGGTCGGATCCTTGATACCGGTGACGTTGCGCGCGGCCAGTCGGCCCAGGGCCACGGCGGCGGCCTCGGCCTCCTCCGGCCTGCGCAGCAGGGGCGGGGTGCTGGCCAGGGAGGAGAGCAGGGTGGGGATGGCGTCCTGCGCGCCCTGCTTGCCCAGGCCCTCGACGATGGCGGCGCGCACGGTGGGGTCGCGCTCGTCGAAGAGCCAGGCGCGCAGCCCCTCCCCGGTCTCCGGCGTCTGACCGAGGGCGAAGGCGGCCTCCGCGCGGACCTCCGCGGAGGGGTCGCGGCTGAGCTTCAGCAGGCTGCCCACCGCGGCCCGGGTGCGCAGGCGGCCCAGGGCGCGGGCGGCGCGGGCGCGCGTCTCGGCGTCGGGGCTGGCCACGAAGCTCTCCAGCGCCGCGGGCGGGAGCCTCAGCGACTCGATCTGGAAGATCTCCTGGGCCGTCTCGGGGGTGAGGGCCAGCGCGGCGGGGATTAGGAGGAGGGGCAGCACGCTCCCACCCTAACGCACGGAGGCGCCCGATGTGCCCGAGCCCGCAAGCGTCCGCGCGCACGCTCCCGCTCCGCGTGCTGGAGGGGCTGCGGCGCCACCGCCCCTGGGCTCCGGGGGATCGGGTCCTGCTGGCGGTCTCGGGCGGGGTGGACAGCGTGACCCTGATGCACGTCCTCGCTCGCCTGGGGCCGGCGCACGGGGGGCTCCTGAGCGTGGCCAGCGTGGACCACGGGCTGCGGCCGGAGGCGGGGGCGGAGGTGGCCCTGGTCGGGGAGCAGGCGCGGGCGCTGGGCCTCCCGTTCCATCCGATTCAATTGAATGTGGCGCCGGGGACGGACGTCCAATCCCGGGCGCGGGACGCGCGACGGGCGGCGCTGCTGGCGCAGGGGGCGCTGGTCATCGCCACGGGGCACCAGCGCGACGATCAGGCGGAGACCGTGCTGATGGCGCTGCTGCGGGGCTCGGGCGCGGCGGGGCTCTCGGCGATGCGCGCGGTGGACCCTCCCTGGTGCCGGCCCCTGCTGGAGGAGCCCCGGGAGGTGATCGCGGCCTGGGCCCACGCCGAGGGGCTGCGCTGGGCGGAGGACCCCAGCAACCCGGGCTCGCTGCGTGGGCGCCTGCGCGCGCTCATGCCCCAGCTGGAGGCGCTGCACGGCGGGGCGGGGGAGGCCCTGGCGCGCTCGGGCAGGCTGCTGGCGCGGGAGGACGCGCTGCTCGAGGCGCTCACCGAGGCGGCGTGGGGGCGGGTGGCGGAGGGGGGGGGGCTCGACCTCCAGCGGTGGCGCGTGGAGCCTGAGGCCATCCAGCTCCGTCTCCTGCGGCGGCTCTGCGCGCCCATGCCCCGCGCGCCGCGGGCCGATCAGCTCGAGCAGGCGCTCTCCTGGTCGGCCCGGTCCGGCGCCACCCTCGGGCTGAGCGGCGGCTTCGCGCTGGTCTCGGAGGGTGGGCTCCTCAGGCTGCGCCTGCCCGAGCCGCGCGCTGCGGGGTAGAATCGAGGCTCATGAACGCGCACGCTTGCCTTCTGCTCCTGCTCGGGGCCTGCACCTACATCACGAAGGACGAGATCGCCGAGCGCACCGATCTCGACGGGGACGGCTTTCGCAACCAGGACGACTGCGACCCCGACGACCCCGACGTGGGCGCGGGCACCCTCTGGTACACCGACGCGGACGGGGACGGCTTCGGCGGGGCGGAGGAGGCGGGGACGAGCTGCGAGGCCCCGGACGGCGCCGCGCCGCCGGGCGACTGCGACGACGCCCTGGCGGAGGTCTACCCGGGGGCCGAGGAGCTCTGCGGGGACGGGCAGGTCAACGACTGCGCGGGCAGCGCGGCGCTGAGCTGGGAGCGCTGCGGGCTGGCCGGCGAGCAGGACCTCGGAGACCTGAGCGGACCCTCGGGCGAGCCGGTGGACGTGTTCACGCTCTACGGCGCCTCCTCCGCGGATCTGGTCGGGACCAGCCTCGCGGTCGCCACCCTCGGGGACTCGCCGGCCATCGCCGTCGGCGCTCCGGGGGTGGGCGCGTACAAGGGCGCGGTCTTCCTGTTGAGCGGCGCGCCCGACAGCTCCGGCGCGATCGGCAACTTCGCCGCGGAGATCCTTGGCGAGCGCATCGGAGATCTCGCGGGATTCGCGGTGGCGGGCGTGGGCGACGTGGACGGCGACGGGCAGGAGGATCTGGGGATCGGCGCGCCCTCCCGGGCCGGCGACGCCCTGGACGCCTGCGTGGGCGGGTCGGCCTATGTCCTGCTGGATCCGATGGCGGTCGAGGACCTGGGGGAGGCGGACGGCGAGTTCTCCACCGGGGAGGCCGACTGCGCGGGCAACGCGATGAGCGGCGCGGGCGACCTGGACGGGGACGGGCTGGACGACGTGCTGGTGGGGGCGCCCGCGCTGGGCGAGGGTGATCCCGCGGTGTGGGTCCTGCCCGGCGGCGAGCTGGGCTCGCTGGACGGGGCGGCGGTGGAGCTGAGCGGGTCCGAGGGCACGATGCTGGGCTACAGCGTCGCGGGGGGCGAGGATCTGGACGGGGACGGCGTCCCGGAGCTGCTGCTGGGAGCGCCGGGGCCGGAGGGCGTGGGAGCCCGCCTCTACGTGCTCCCCGGAGACGTGCCCGACGCCTTGAGCCTGGACGCCGCCGCGGTGCTGGTGGCCACCGCCCGCACGGACGTGCTGGGCGGCGCGGTGGTGGTCTTCGGCGACAACGACGGGGACGGCGCGGTGGACGTGGCGGTGAGCGCGCGCGCCGCCGACGCCGGGGTGGAGGACGGCGGCGCGATCTACGTGCTGAACAGCCCGCCGCCCACCGCCAGCGGGCAGATCGAGGGCTACGCCGACGCGACGGTGCGCGGGATGGAGTCGGGCGCCGCCACCGGCTACGGGCTCGCGCCCGCGGGGGACGTGGACGGAGACGGCAGCGCTGACCTGCTCATCGGCGCCCCCGCCAGCGACGGCGAGCAGGAGGACAGCGGGGTGGTGGTGCTGGCCCTGGGGCCGCTCTCGGGCGAGTCCGACGCCGCGGACACCGGCCCACGATTCCGGGACGAGCGGGACTATCTCGGGCTGGGCGTCAGCCTCGGCTCCTTCCGGTCCGACGACGCGCCCTGGATCCTCCTGGGCGCGCCCGGCTACGGCGCCACCACCGCGCTCGGCCGCGGCGAGGGGGCGGTCTACGCGCTGGCGCTGCCCACATGGTGAGGCGGGGAGCTATACTGTCGCGGGGAGGGATGGTGCGCAGGCGTGCAGAGCTGCCATTGACGCGCGCGCTGGCGCTGACGGTGGGGCTGTGCCTCGGCCTCTCGGGGGTCGCGCGCGCCGCCTGCGAGCAGCCCGCGCGCATGGGCGACCTCCTGCGCCCCTTGAGCGACGCGCAGTCCGCCTTCGCCACCATGAACGGTCCGGCCTTCGCCGAGGCCGATCGCCAGGCGAGGGAGGCCCTGGGCTGCCTCTCGGAGCCGATCACGGCGGCGGGGGCGGCGGCCTGGCACCGGCACGCCGGGCTGGGGGCCTGGCTGGTGGACGACGTGGACACGGCGCGGCAGGACTTCCGCTCCGCCCTCCAGATCCAGCCACGGTGGACCCTCCCTGAGGACGTGGCCCCGCCCAACAACCCCCTCTCCAGACTCTACGAGGAGGCCGGCACGCTGGGGCCCGGCCACGCCGATCCAGTGTGGGTGGAGGGGGCGCAGGTGCTGGTCGATGGCGCCGTGGTCGAGCTGCTCCCGCGGGAGCGCCCGGTCGTGCTCCAGATCCTCTCGGAGGACGGGCGGGTGCTGGAGACCGTCTGGCTCCGGCCCGGAGAGGAGCCTCCTCCCCAGGTCCGCCAGGGTGAGCGCCCCGCGGTGCCCATCGAGAGGCTGGCGGCGAAGGAGAGCTTCGCCGGGCCGCGCCTCGCCGTGGGCGCCGGGGTCGCTGGCCTCGCCGCGGGGGGGCTCTACACCTGGAGCGCCGTGAGCCACGCCCGCTACGTGACGCCGGGCCTCGCGCCCGACAGCGAGCTCGACGATCTGGTCCGCGCCAACCACCTCGCGGTCTATGGGGCGGGTGGGCTCACCGCGCTGGCGCTGGGCCTCGGGGTCGGCGCCGTCGTCGCCTGGTGAGGCGGGATGGCACAGGGCTCACGCAGGCGCTACGAGATCCTCTCCACCCTGGGCAAGGGCGGCTTCGGGACCGTGTACCGGGCGCAGCTCCTCGGGGACGGCGGCTTCCGCAAGCTGGTGGCCTTGAAGGTGCTCTCCGAGGAGGGCGGCCATCAGGCGGAGCTGGCCCGGCGCCTGCGCGACGAGGCCCGCATCCTCGGTCTCCTGCGTCACCGCGCCGTGGTGCAGGTGGACGATCTGGTGGAGCTGGACGGCCGCTGGACCGTGGTGATGGAGCTGGTGGACGGCGTCGACCTGGGCTTCGCCGCCGAGAGCGGTGGGCTGCCCCTGCGCCCCGCGCTGGAGGTGGTGCAGGAGGTCGCCAGCGCGCTGCACGCCGCCTGGACCTCGCCCGGCCCCGACGGGGCCCCCCTGCGCATCGTCCACCGCGACATCAAGCCGGGGAACATCCTCCTGTCCGGCTCCGGCGAGGTCAAGGTCCTGGACTTCGGCATCGCTCGCGCGGAATTCGGGGATCGGGAGGCGGTGACGCGCTCGGTGGGCTTCGGCAGCCCTGAGTACATGTCGCCTGAGCGCCTGGAGTGGCAGAGCGGGCCCGAGGGTGACCTCTACGCGCTGGGCGCCGTGCTCTACGAGCTGATCATGGGGGCGCGCCTCGGCATGTCCTCGGGTCACCCGGTGCGGCACGCCCGGCGGGTGGACGAGGCGCTGGCGGGCCTGGGGGAGCGCCTGGGGCCGGAGGGGGAGGGGACTGTCGCCCTGCTTCGCCGCCTGCTGGCCTACGAGCCCGAGGATCGGCCGACCGCGCGCGAGCTGGAGCGCGCCTGCGACCCGCTGATCGCGGCGGCCAGCGGCGGGCGCCTGCGCGACTGGGCGGAGGCGCACGTCCCCGAGCTGAAGGCGCGTCGGGGAGCGCTGACCGCCGATCTCCCCGAGGGCCGCGTGCTGGTGGAGGCCTCGGCCCTCTCCCAGCCCACCATGTACGTGGAGCTTCAGGACGAGGCGAGCCCGAAGGCTCCCGAGCCTGCGTCTCCCCCGCCCGCGCCCCCGCCCGCGCCCCCGCCCGCCCCGGAGCCCGCGCCCGCCCCGGAGTCCCTCACGCACCTCGCGCCCGAGGCGCTGGAGCCTCCACCCCCGCGTCGGGGCCCGATGGTCGTCGCCCTGGTCCTGGCGGTCGGGCTGCTCGCCGCGCTGATCTGGCCCTCGAGCCCGCCCGAGTCCCCCGAGCTCCCGCCCGCGGCGAGCGAGACGCCTGAGCCCGTGGAGGCTCCCCCGGAGGCCTCGAGCCCTCCTGTGGCTCCCCCCGAGGAGAGCGCCCCGCCCGCCCAGGCGAAGCCGGCGAGCGCCTCGGCGAAGGCGACGCCCCCGCCCGAGGCCCCGGCTGAGGAGGAGCCTACGCCCGCCGCTCCTCCCCCGCCCGCGACGCCGGCCGCCGGGATCGGTCGCCGCGTGCTGGGCGCCGAGGAGGGCCAGGAGATCTCCCCGCTCCAGGCCCGCGCGCGCAGCGCCACCCTGGGTCGCGTGCTGGTCATGGGGGACGCGGAGAGCGTGTCCCTCGTGGGGGCCGAGGGCACCTACGCCGCGCCGGGCGAGCTGCCCGCCGGGGACTACGAGATCATGGTGGACTTCCACGACCGCGACCCCATCGCCAGCGGCACCATCAGCGTGCCCGCCGGGGGGCGGGTCACGCTGGTCTGCAGCGCCCAGTTCAAGCGCTGCAGCCTGCGCTGAGGCCCTACTTCTTCACGCCTTCCAGGCTGATGATCAGGCGGACGTCGTCGGACAGGCCGTCCTGCTTCACGCCGCCGAAGAAGTCCGAGCGCTTGATGTTGAACACCGCCTCGGCGCCCGTGCGGGTGTTGCCCCAGGGGTCCTTGCCCGTGCCGGAGCGATCCACGTCCAGGGTGACCTCCCTGGTCACGCCGTGGATGGTGAGATCGCCGACCACCGAGAGGGTGGTGTTACCCTTGGCCGTGACCTTCTTGCTCTTGAAGGTCATGTTCGGGTACTGCGCCACGTCGAAGAAGTCAGGGCTCTTCAGGTGGGTCTCGCGCTTCTCCAGGTTGGTGTCCACGCTCTCCACCTTGACCGTGACGTCGATGACGGTCTTGGTGGGGTCGGCGTCGTCGAAGACCATCGTGCCGGCGATGTCGTTGAAGCGCCCGTAGAACCAGGCCGCCCCGAAGTGCTGGATGCGGAACAGCGCCGAGGAGTGCGTGGCGTCGATATTGTAGGTGTCCGCGGCGAAGGCGGAATTCGAGAGCAGCGCGACGAGGAGGCCGAGCGAGGAGAGAGCGCGGGGGAGGTTCATGTCAGAGCTCCGAGAGCAGGAGGGAACACCAGTGTGCCCCTCTTCTCTAAAAGCCTCCTCGGCGCTTGTGAAGGCCCGGCGCCGCGAATCACTGTTGCGCTGCGCGCAACGATCCCACCAGCTTCTCCACGCTGTCGCGAGCGTCGCCGAAGAACATCTGCGTGTTCTCCCGGAAGAACAAGGGGTTCTCCACGCCCGCGTACCCCGCGCCACGACCGCGCTTGCTGACGATGACGTGCCGGGCCTTCCAGACCTCCAGCACCGGCATCCCGTAGATGGGGCTGGTCGGATCCTCCAGCGCGCCCGGGTTGACGATGTCGTTGGCCCCGATCACCAGGACCACGTCCGTGCTGGCCATGTCCTCGTTGATCTCGTCCATCTCCAGCACGATGTCGTAGGGCACGCCGGCCTCGGCCAGCAGCACGTTCATGTGGCCGGGCAGGCGCCCGGCGACCGGGTGGATCGCGTAGCGGACGCGCACACCCCGGGCCTGGAGCTGGCGGGTGAGCTCATGGACCGGGTGCTGCGCCCGCGCCACCGCCATCCCGTAGCCCGGGACGATGATGACCTCGCGCGACTCGCACAGCAGCTCGCGCAGCTCCTCCACCTCGATGGGGGTGAGCTCGCCCTGGACCGCGCCCGCCTGCGCCGGCGCCCCGCCGTCCGTCCCGAAGCCGCCGAAGACGACGTTCCAGATCGAGCGGTTCATCGCCTTGCACATGATGTAGCTCAGGATCGCGCCGCTGGAGCCCACCAGCGCGCCCGTGACGATGAGCAGGTCGTTGGACAGCATGAAGCCGGCCGCCGCCGCCGCCCACCCGGAGTAGCTGTTGAGCAGGGAGACGACGACGGGCATGTCCGCGCCGCCGATCGCCATCACCAGGTGAACGCCCAGGATCGCGGCGATGACGGAGTTCACCACCAGGTAGAGGATCCCGCTGTGGCCCTCGGCGCCCATGAAGGGAGCCAGCAGCCCCACCAGGGCCAGCACCATGCCAACGTTCAGCGCGTGCCGGCCGGGCAGCAGCAGGGGCTTGCCCGAGATCCGCCCGTCCAGCTTGGCCCAGGCGACGACCGAGCCCGTGAACGTCAGCGCGCCCACGGCCACGCCGATCCAGATCTCCAGGAGGTGGACCACCTCCGCCGCCCGATCGGTCAGCGGCTCGGCGTCCAGGTAGGTGGACACGCCCACCAGCACCGCCGCCAGCCCGACGAAGCTGTGGAGCATCGCCACCAGCTGCGGCATGGACGTCATCGCCACGCGGCCCGCCAGGGTGAGGCCCACGGCCCCGCCTGCCAGCAGCGTCACGGCGAAGGGGAGATAGCCCTGGAGCTTCGGGTGCAGGGCGGTCGCGGCCACGGCCAGCGCCATTCCGACGATCCCGAAGAGGTTGCCCCGCCGCGCCGTCTCCTGGGTGGAGAGCCCGTTGAGGCTGAGGATGAACAGGGCGCCCGCGGCCAGGTAGGCGGCGGTCAGCACGCTCTCAGGCATCGGAGCCACCCCCGCGATGGAACATCCGCAGCATCCGCTGGGTGACGGCGAAGCCGCCGGCGATGTTGATGCTCGCCAGCAGCACCGCCAGCGCGCCCAGCAGGGCCGCCGGGCTCTTCCAGTTCGAGCCGAGCTGCAACATGCCGCCCACGATGATGATGCCGCTGACGGCGTTGGTCACGCTCATCAGCGGCGTGTGCAGGGCCGGCGTGACGTTCCACACGACCTGCCAGCCCACGAAGCAGGCCAGCACGAAGACCGTCAGGTGCTGCAGGAACTCCGCGGGGGCGAAGAGGGCCACCGCCAGGAGCGCGATGACGGCGACGATGAGCGCCACCGCCGCCCCCAGGGGCCCGCGCTCGCCCGGACGGGGGAGCTCGCCCTTGTGCGCGGCCGGCTTCGTCTCAGCGACGGGCTTCGGCGCTGCCACCGCCGGGGGCGCGACCTTGGGCAGCATCTCCCCGTCCTTGACGAGGATGGCCGCCCGGACGTTCTCGTCCTCCAGCGGCAGCGAGAAGCTCTTCGCCGCGCCCAGGTGCTTCAGCAGGTGGGCCAGGTTCGAACCGAAGAACTGCGTGGCGTGCGCTGGCAGGCGGCTGGTCAGGTCCGTGTACCCGATGTAGGTCACCCCGCCCTTCTCCACCACCTCGCCCGGCACGGTGTGCGCGCAGTTCCCGCCCTGGGCCGCCGCGAGGTCCACCACCACCGAGCCCGGCCGCAGGTGGCTCACCACGTCTTCGGGCAGCAGCACCGGCGCCTTGCGTCCAGGGACCAGCGCCGTGGTGATGACGATGTCCACCTCGGAGGCCTGCTTGCGGAAGAGGGCCATCTCCGCCGCGATGAAGGCCGGGCTCATCAGCTTCGCGTAGCCGCCCTGGCCCTCGCCCTCCTCCTTGAAGTCCACCTCGAGGAACTTGCCGCCCAGGCTCTCCACCTCGAGCCGCGTCGCCGCCCGCGTGTCGAAGGCCCGCACCTCCGCGCCCATCGCCTTGGCCGCGCCCAGCGCCGCCAGGCCCGCCACGCCCGCGCCGATGATCAGCACCTTCGCCGGCTTCGTCGAGCCCGCCGCCGTGATCTGGCCGCCCATGAAGCTGCCGAAGACGTTGGCCGCCTCCACCACCGCCCGGTAGCCGGCGATGTTGGCCATGCTGGAGAGCACGTCCATCTTCTGGGCCACCGTGGTCCGCGGGATCTGCTCCAGCGCGATCAGGCTGCCCTTCTTCGCGGCCACGCCCTCCACCAGCCCCGGGTTCTGCCCCGGCCAGGCCATGCAGATCAGCAGGGCCCCCTCGCGGAGCTGGTCGAGCTCGCTCCGGTCCTCGAGCTCACGCGGCGCGTGGATCTTGAGCACGATGTCCGCCGACCAGGCTGCGGCGGCGTCCACCAGCGTGGCGCCGGCCTTCTGGTAGGCGCTGTCTTCGAAGCGCGCGCCCGCGCCCAGCCCGCGCTCGACCACGACCTCGAAGCCCATCTTGACGAGCTTCACGACCGTGTCGGGGGCCGCCGCGGCGCGCCGCTCGCCGGGGAGCAGCTCCTTGGGGATGCCGACCTTCATCGGGTTGCCTCCAGCCCGGGGTAGACCCCAGGGCCGGCACGATTAACCCGATCCGTCGTCGAGCGCCGCCGGAAAGCGACACGGCCTCTAACGGCGGCGTCGCAGGCCGATCAGCGCGAGCAGCGTGGCGATGAGCGCGGCCCGACCTCCGGCCACGTTCTTCCGGCCGCCGGTGGAGCAGGTGCTCCCGCCCTCGCAGGCGCTCTCGTCGCAGCCCGTGTCGCAGGCCAGGATGTCCTCCAGCCCGCCGCCGCCGCCCGTGTCGCCCGTGTCCGTGCCCGAGCAGCCCCCGCAGCCGGAGAGCTCGATGGGCTCCACGGCGTCGGTGGAGAGGGTGGCGAAGCCGCCCTGCCACTGCCCGTCCTCGCTGGGGATCCAGACCACGTCGCCGAGCCCGATACCCTGGAAGGTGGGGAGCGCGATGGTGGGCAGCAGGTCCGCCGGCACCAGGCTCTCCAGCAGGGTGGGCAGCAGCCCGGCCAGCCCCTCGGCGTAGCCGCCGTCCAGGAGCTCGTTGTAGGGCTCGCCGAACTCCCAGGCCTCGGTGTCGATGATGAGCTCGGGCGCGATGCCGTCCGCGGTGATGTTCGGGTCCAGCGCGATCCAGCCGTTGACGCCGACCTGGCACATGCGCGTGTCCCGCCCGTCCAGCGGCGCGTAGGTGTCGATGCCCAGGTCGTTGATGTCGATGTAGATGGCCGGGTCGTCGTCGAAGCGCGCCGTGGGCTGCGCGGGCGCGTCCAGGCTCAGCGTCACCGGCTCGGGCTCGGGGAAGTAGGCCAGGAAGCTCTCCCCGTAGAGGTTGCCCACGAAGTCCGTGTCCAGCGGCAGGTCGACCAGATCGGAGAGGTCCCCGCACAGCGCGCCGCTGGCCCAGACGTTCCACAGCAGGTGATCGAGGAAGTCCTTGTTGAGCAGGATGCCGGCGTCGTAGGGGTAGGCGCCCTCGTCCCAGGCGGTCTCGCCGATCTCGGGCCAGCCCTCGCTCACGACCTCCGAGCCCTCGCCGAAGTCCGCGCAGGTGGCGATCTCCGAGACCGCCACGGTGGAGCCGAAGCCCAGCAGCAGCCCCTGGTCGGAGAGCGTGAGCTCGGACGGGTAGAGCGAGAGGTCCAGGTTCGCGTCCAGGACGGCGAAGGAGGTCTCGATGTTCAGCGAGCCGAGCGCGTCCTCCAGCGATGTCTCGATCTGCGGGCCGATGTCGGCCAGCAACGGGTCGATGAAGGTGGCGATGAGGTCGGAGAGGAAGTCCGGGTTCAGGCCCAGGAGCGCGTCCACCACGTCGGCGAAGCCGCAGTCGTGGATGGGGTTGCCGATGCTGCCGAGCTCGTAGCTGACGTCGTCCTCGGCCACCGTCACGTCGATGGTCCCGTCGTCCAGCAGCTCCATCCCCAGCCCGATGTGCAGGGTGAGCTCGACGGGGTCCTCCTCGGTGATGTCCAGCCCGCAGCTCTGATCGAGATCATCGAAGAGGAAGGTGCAGTCTCCCGTGATCGCCACCTCGTCGGCGGTGGCGGTCAGCTCCAGCGTCAGCTCCAGGTCCAGGTGGCCGTCGGAGGCCACCAGCTGCGCGTCCGTCACCACGATGTCGGCCACCAGGCCGGAGATCGCGTAGCCCAGCGGCGTCTCGTCGGCGGCGTCGCACTCGAACTCGCCCGAGATCAGATCCTCCTCGAAGCTCTCGGGGACGACGCCCCCGATGGCGGTGGCGAGGTTGGCGAGCCCGCCCTGGCTCACGTGCAGGGCGAGGGCGTTGTCGAGCGGCTCGCCGGGGGCGAGCGTCGCGGCCAGGGCCGAGGGCAGGAGGAGGAGCAGCATGGGAGAAGGATATCCTGCGCGGCCTGCTCGCGTGTCAATTTGGCAGGTCGCGCAGGATGGCCAGGAGATCCGAGGGTCCACCGTGATCCGGCAGCCGCTCGCCGGCCCTCCCGTGACGCCAGGCGGCCAGCGCCGCGGCCCGCTGGGGCTCCAGGCCCGCGCCCAGGAGCGCGCCCACCATCCCCGCCAGCACGTCCCCGCTGCCCCCGACCGCCAGCTTCGGCGAGCCGGTCGGGTTCACCCACAGGCCCGCCGGCCCGGCGACGGCCGTGTTCCGCCCCTTCAGCAGCGCGGCGCCCTTCGGGCCGACCAGCGCCCCCAGCGCCCGCGCCGCGCCGAGGCGATCGGCCTCCACCTCGGCCCGGCTCCGCCCCAGCAGGCGCCCCGCCTCCGCGGCGTGCGGGGTCAGCACGCTCGGCCCCTCCCGCCCCTTCGCCCCCGCCGCCCCCAGCAGGGTGAGCGCGTCGGCGTCCACCACCAGCGGCCCGGGGAACTCCGCCCAGAGCGCCAGCACCTCCTCGCGCTCCGCCTCGCCCAGGCCCAGCGCTGGCCCCAGCACCAGGACGTCGTGCCGCCGCGAGTCCAGGGCCCCAGGCTCGGCCAGGATCACCTCGGGCAGCAGCCCGTGCAGCCGATCCCAGTCCCGGCGCGGCGCCAGCAGGGTCACCAGGCCCGCCCCCGACCGCAGCGCCCCGTGCGCCGCCAGCACGGCCGCCCCGCCCGCCGCCCGGATCGCGACGTGCCCGCGATCCCACTTGGCCGCCCCCGGCGCCAGGCGCGGGGCCCAGGCGCGGACATCGGCCTCCTCCAGCACGGCCGCGTCCGGCTCCCCCAGGCTCGGGTCGTGCAGGCGCGCCAGCCCGAGCCCGATGTCCACCACGGCCAGCTCCCCGGCCAGCGTGGCCCCGGGCTCGTAGAGCACGCCCGGCTTCAGCGCGCCGAGGGTGATGGTGAGCTCGGCGGAAACGAATAAATTTCCTAGTTTCTGCCCGCTGTCGGCGTCCACCCCTGTGGGGAGGTCGATGGCGACCACGCCGGGCCGACCCTGGAGCGCGGCCACGCCCTCGCCCAGGGACCCGCGCGGGGCGGAGCGCTGGCCTGTGCCCAGCAGCGCGTCCACGCAGACGGTCGCGCCGCGGAGCGCGTCCATCAGCCCCAGGAGGGGGATCCCCATGCGCTCGCAGAGGGCGCGGTTGGTGGTGGCGTCGGCGGTGGTCGGCGGGCTGGAGGCCCAGAGCCGCACCTCGCGCCCCCACAGGCTCAGCCAGCGGGCGATCACGTAGCCGTCCCCGCCGTTGTTCCCCGGGCCGCAGAGCACGGCGACCGGGCCCTGGGGGTGGCGCGCCTGGAGGATCTCCGCCGCCCCGCGCCCCGCCAGCTCCATGAGCTGCGCGCCGGGCACGCCCAGGCCCTCGATGAGGGCCCGGTCCAGGGCCCGCACGCGCTCGGCGGTGTAGACCGGCCTCATCGGGCCTCGATGATGGCCTTGATGTCGCGCACGGCCTGGTCCAGCCCCACGAAGATCGCGCGGCTGACGATGCTGTGCCCGATGTTGTACTCCTCGATCTCGGGCACCCCCAGCACCAGATCGCGGAGGTTGTGGTGGGTGAGCCCGTGGCCGGCGGCCACCATGAGCCCGATCCCGCGGCCGAGGCCCGTGGCGCTGCGCAGGCGGGCGATCTCCTGGGCGCCGCCGTGCTCGGCGTAGCGGGCGGTGTTCAGCTCGATCATGTCCACGCCGGGGATGGCGGACGCGCGCACCTGCTCGGGGTTGGGATCGATGAAGAGGCTGACGGCGATCCCGTTCTCCGTGAGCCGCGCGACCCACTCGGCGATGTGCCTGTGCTGGCCCGCCACGTCCAGCCCGCCCTCGGTCGTGACCTCTCCGGGGCGCTCGGGCACCAGGGTGACGCGGTGCCTCTTGCCGGTGCCCCCGCCGCCGCCCAGCACGCTGACGGCGATGGAGAGCATCTCGTCGGTGGCCGCCATCTCCACGTTCAGGTGGGTCTGGACCACGTCCCGCAGGCGGGTCAGGTCCTGGTCCTGGATGTGGCGCCGGTCGCCGCGGATGTGGCAGGTGATCTGGTCGGCCCCCGCCAGCTCCGCGACCGCCGCGGCGGCCACGGGGTCGGGGTAGGTGGCGCGGCGCGCCTGGCGCACCGTGGCGACGTGGTCGATGTTCACACCCAGACGACGAATCATGACGAGATCTCCGCGGCGATGGCGTCGGCCCAGCGCTCCGGGTCCGGGCCCTCGACGAGGACCCGGATCAGGGGCTCGGTGCCCGAATATCGCACCAGCACGCGGTTGCCAGCCTCCCGCGCCTCCTGCGGGCAGCGCAGGGTCTCCAGCGCGCGGCGGGAGCGCACGTTGCGCAAGGCCTGAGGCCAGCGCGCCCAGCGAGGCCCGGCGCGCAGGTCGAGCCCACCCGCCAGCGCCCGGAGCGCGGTGTAGAGCCCGCACGAGGTAGGGAGCCCGTCGGAGAACAGGACGTGGCCGGAGGGCTCCGCGCCGATCCAGGCCCCGCTGGCCCGCATCCCCTCGGCGACGTTGCGGTCGCCCACGGGCACGCGGATCAGGCGCCCGCCCAGCGCATGCTCCAGCCCGCCGTTGCTCATCAGCGTTCCCACCACCGGGCCGGGGCGCTCGCCCGCGAAGCGCCAGAGCAGGTCGTCCCCGTCCAGCGGGCCCTCGCGGTCCACCAGCGCGAGCCGGTCGGCGTCCCCGTCCAGGCAGATGGCCAGGTCGCAGGCGCCGATCTCGCGGGGAGGGTGGAGGGCGCCCACACCCTCGTTGATGTTCCGGCCGTCGGGCCTCACGCCGCGGAGCTCGAGCTCGGCCCCCAGGTCGCGGAGAACCTCAGGGGCGTGGGGGGCCCCGGCGCCGTGCGCGCAGTCCAGGAGCAGGCGTGCGCCGCGCAGATCCGGGCGAGGCAGGCGCTCGCGCCAGGGGCGGGCGGCGTCGTCGAGGGTCGTGGAGCTGCCCGGGCGCGTCGCGTCGGCGAGCTCGGCGTCCAGGGCCGCGCTCAGCCCCTCCTCGTCCGGTTCCTTGGCCCCGTCGGGCCCCAGCACCTTGAAGCCGTTGTCCATCCAGGGGTTGTGGCTGGCCGTGATCATCACGCCGCGCGCCGCGCCCAGGGCGGGGACCGCGCAGGAGAGGGCGGGGGTCGGCAGCACCCCGGCCAGCCAGGCGTCGACGCCCCCGGCCAGCAGGCCCGCCACCAGAGCCTCGGCCAGCGCCGGCCCGGACTCCCGCGTGTCCCAGGCCACGGCGACGGGCCCGCGGGCGATCTCGGCCACGGCGCGACCGACGCGGCGCGCGCCCCGGGCGTCCAGCGGCCAGACCCCGGCGGGACCGCGGATCCCGTCGGTGCCCATGCGGATGGGGGCGCTCACGGGACGCGCTCCAGGCTCACGCTGTCCGGCTCCAGGCGCTTGATCTTGAGCGTGCTGTCCTCGGGGAGGGTGAGCTCCAGGGCGCCGGGGCCTGCGCCCAGCGCGCTCAGGCGGGCCTTGGAGGTGGGCGCCGGATCGGGGACGCGGGCGACGATCTCCAGCTTGCTGGCGTCCAGGCGGTCGAGCTCGGCCACCGGCCCCGTCAGCACGACGTGGACGCGATCGACGGCGCTCCTCCACCCGCGGTCGTCCACCCGCACCGGGACCTGCTCGAAGTGGCGCTCGGCTGTGACCGCCTCCAGGCTCAGCGAGACCTGGACGGTGGTGGTGCCCTCCAGGTCCAGGGCCGAGGAGGCCGGGCTCAGCGGGACGCTCACGGTGCGGCTGGCGCGGAGCTCGGAGACGTCGAGGGGCTCGGTGGGGATGTCGGCGAGCCCGCGGACCATGGTGCGCGGCCCGCTCACCTCCACGGTGGAGGGGCTGGCCTTGGCGCTGAGCAGGCGGTAGCCGCCGGGCACCTCGCCGGCCAGGGCCACGCGCACGGGCACCTTCCGGCTGAAGCTGCGCTCGAAGCGCATCTCGAAGGTGGCGGGCGCGAGCTGCGTGACGTGCAGGCCCTCCGGGATGCCCTTGATGGGGGCCGCGGCGAATTCCACCGTGGTCTTGCCCTCCGGCGCGTCCGAGAGGTCCACGGTGATGGTCGGGCGCTCCCGCTCCACCCGGCGCACCTGGGCCTGAGGTCCGCGCACGACGATGGCGATGCTGGACGGGCCGTCCTCGTAGCGCGCCAGCTCCGCGGGCCAGAGGTACTGGACGTCGGCGCGCAGGCGCTTCTCCACCTCCAGGTTCCCCTGGACCCAGGCCCACAGGCTCGTGGCGATGAGCAGCGAGAGCAGCTTGACCATCCAGTCTTCCAGGATGGCGTCCCTGACGAATTCGAAGGCTCTGCGCGCGGAGCTCATGACCGGGCCGCCGCCTGCTGGACGTTGAGATCCTGGAAGCGCTCCAGCAGGAGCTGGCGCAGCTCGTTCGGATCGTTGACCGGGGTCATCTGCCCGCTCTCCACCAGGCTGACCGTGCCGCGCTCCTCGCTGACGATGATGACCACGCAGTCCGTCTCCTCGGTGAGGCCGAGGGCGGCGCGGTGGCGCGTGCCGTAGAAGCGGCTGACGTCCTTGGTCAGCTTCAAGGGGACGAAGACCTGGGCGGCGGCGATGCGGCCCTTCTGGACCACCACGGCCCCGTCGTGGAGCGGGCTGGTGGGGTGGAAGATGGCCAGCAACAACTCCTGGTGGACCTGCGCGTCCAGCCGGGTGGAGGTCTCCATGTAATCCTCCAGGCTGGCGCCGCGCTCGATCGCGATGAGCGCGCCCATGCGCCGGCTGGCGAGGGCGAAGCTGGCCTTGATGATCTCCTCGGCCACCGGCACGCTCGCCTGGGAGCGCAGGGTGGGGAAGAAGCGCCCGCCCGCGCGGGCCAGGGCCCGCCGGATGTCCTGCTGGAAGAGCACGATGACGACGATGATGGCGTAGAAGAAGAAGCGGTCCAGGATGAAGTGCAGCGCGTTGAGGCCGAGCTGCGCGGAGACCACGTAGAGCACGCCCAGGATGGAGAGCCCCGCCAGGCTCTGCACGGCGCGCGTCCCGCGCACGATGATGTAGGTGCGGTGGACCAGGAAGGCCAGCACCGCGATGTCCAGCGCGTCCGTCCAGCGGACCGAGTCCCAGAGCCAGTCGATCACGACGCCTCCGCGGGCTCAGGCCTGAGCGATGGCGTGCAGGAGATCGAGGACCTGTCGTGTCTCGTGGACATCGTGAACCCGGAGCACGCTGGCTCCCTGCGACCAGGCGTGCGCGGCCGCTGCGAGGGAACCATACAGGCGATCATCGGGGCTCGACAAGTGCAGAGCGCGGCCGATGAAGGACTTGCGGCTGGCGCCGACCAGCACGGGGAGCCCGGTGTCGACGAGCCGGTCGAGGCGGCGGAGCAGGAGCAGCGACTGATCGGCCGTCTTGGCGAAGCCGATGCCCGGATCGATCCACACCCGGGGCGCGCGGCAGCGCCCGGCGGCGTCCAGCAGCGCGGCGCGCACCTCCTCCACCACGTCCTGGTAGGCGGTGAGCTGGCCCATGGTGGCGGGCGTACCCCGGCTGTGCATCAGGACCGCGCCCCAGGCGTCCGCGCTCACCCGCGCCATCTCGGGGTCGGCGAGCCCGCGCACGTCGTTGATGACCATGGCCCCGGCGCGCAGGGCCTGGGCGGCCACCCGCGGCCGGGTCGTGTCTACGCTCACGGTGGTCACCGGCGCCAGCGCGCGCACCACCGGCAGCACGCGGCGCAGCTCCTCCTCCTCGTCCACGGGCGCCGCCCCGGGACGGGTGGACTCCCCGCCCACGTCGATCCAGTCGGCGCCCTCGCGAAGGAGGCGCTCGCCGTGGGCGACGGGATCGTAGCGGCCACCGTCGTAAAACGAGTCCGGGGTCGCGTTGACGATGCCCATCACCACGGGGCGCGGACGGCTCATGCGCTGTTGGCGGCCGGCTGAACCGGCTGGAGGGCGTCCACCAGCCGCTGGAATTCCCCGCCGTCCACCGTCTCCTTCTCCAGCAGGATCTGGGCGAGGCGGTGGAGGATGTGCAGGTTGGCCTGCAGGGTGGAGCGGGCCATGTCGTAGGCCCCGTCCAGGAGCCCGCGGACCTCGTCGTCCACCAGCTCGGCCGTGCGCTCGGACGTGTGCTTCATCCGGCCGAAGTCGCGGCCCAGGAACACCTCGTCCGAGCTCTCCTCGATGGCCACCGGCCCGAGCCGGGTGGACATGCCGAAGCGGGTGACCATGGCGCGGGCGATGCGCGTGGCCTGCTCGATGTCGTTGGCCGCGCCCGTTGAACAATCGTTCAACACGATCTCCTCCGCCGCGCGACCGCCCATGAAGATGGCCAGCCGCGTGCGGAGCTGGGCGACCGTCGCGCCGTACTGGTCCTCGTCGGGGAGGATCTGGGTCACGCCCAGCGCCCGCCCGCGGGGGACGATGGTGACCTTGTGGACGGTGTCGGAGTCGGGCATCAGGCGGGCCACGATGGCGTGCCCGGCCTCGTGGTAGGCGGTGCGGCGCCGCTCGTGCTCGGGCAGCACGAGGCTCTTGCGCTCGGCGCCCATGGAGACCTTGTCCTTGCTGGCCTCGAAGTCGTGGAGCTCCACCGCGCTCTTGTTGAAGCGGGCGGCCAGCAGGGCGGCCTCGTTGACCAGGTTCTCCAGGTCCGCGCCGGAGAATCCCGGGGTGGCCTTGGCCAGCGTCTCCAGGTCCACGTCCGGCGCCAGCGGCGTCTTGCGCGTGTGGACCTTGAGGATCCCCAGCCGGCCCTTGACGTCGGGGTTGGGCACGACCACCCGGCGGTCGAAGCGCCCCGGGCGCAGCAGCGCGGGGTCGAGCACGTCCGGACGGTTGGTGGCGGCGACCAGGATGACGCCGTCGTTGGACTCGAAGCCGTCCATCTCCACCAGGAGCGCGTTCAGCGTCTGCTCGCGCTCGTCGTGGCCGCCGCCCATTCCGGCGCCGCGGTGGCGACCCACCGCGTCGATCTCGTCCACGAAGATGATGCAGGGGGCGTTCTTCTTGCCCTGCTCGAAGAGGTCGCGGACGCGGCTCGCGCCCACGCCCACGAACATCTCCACGAAGTCCGAGCCGCTGATCGTGAAGAAGGGCACGCCCGCCTCCCCGGCGATGGCGCGGGCCAGGAGCGTCTTGCCCGTGCCCGGGGGGCCCATCAGCAGCACACCCTTGGGGATGCGCCCGCCGAGGCGGGTGAACTTGCGGGGCTCCTTGAGGAACTCGATGACCTCCGCCAGCTCCTCCTTGGCCTCGTCCACGCCGGCCACGTCCTCGAAGGTGATCTTCTTGCCGGTCTCGCTCATCAGCCGGGCGCGGGACTTGCCGAAGCTCATCGCCTTGCCGCCGCCCACCTGGAGCTGGCGCATGAAGAGCAGCACGACGATGAACAGGAGGATGGCGGGCAGGGCGGAGGTGAGGATGGCCACCATGCCGCCCGAGGGCGCGGGCTCGAAGCGCGCGTCCACCTCGTTGTCGGCCAGGAGGTTGAGGAAGCTCTCCGAGCTCGTCGGGCCCGTGGCGTGGACCTCCGTGCCGTCGGCGAGCCGCCCCTGGATCTCCTGCCCCTTGACCACGAGCTGCTTGACCTCGCCGGCCTCGACCTTCTCGCGGAGCTCGCTGAAGGACAGCTCGACCTCGCGCGAGCCCGAGGGGTTGCTCATCATGGTGAAGGCGAGCATCACCACGAGGGCGAGGAACACCCAGAGGAACAGGCCCCGGCTGTAGCTCTTCATCGGCGCTTCCGTCTCCCGGCGGCGCTGTGGGCCGCGCTCAAGAGCCTCCCTGTATCCCATCTCGACCCGCAGGCCAGGGCCGGGCGCGCGGGCCGGGGCTGCGATACCTGTGGCCGGATCTCGGACGCGCAGCGGGGCGGACCATGGCGGAGACAGGGCGGGCGGGGGCGAAGACCATCGTGCTGGCGGGCGGCGGGACGGGCGGGCACGTCTACCCGGCGCTGGCCATGGGGGAGGCGCTCGCGGCGCGCGGGCACCGGATCCTCTACTACGGTGACCCCACGCGCCTGGAGGGGCGGGTGGTGCCGCAGCGCGGGGTGCCCTTCCACGCCGTGCCGGCGGTGGCCTACCCCCGGGCGGGCCTGGGGGCGAAGGTGCGCTTCCTCTGGGGGCTCCTGGTCGCCACCCTCAAGAGCCGGGCCATGCTGAAGGCGCACGGGGCGGACCTCGTGCTGGGGGTGGGGGGCTACGTCTCGGCCCCGCCTGTGCTGGCCTCCTGGCTCTGCGGGCTCCCCAGCGTGGTCCACGAGGCCAACGTCACGCCCGGCCTCGCCAACCGGCTCTGCGCGCGGGTGGCCGATCTGGTCCTGCTGACCTACGAGGCCACGGGCCCGAAGCTGCCGGGCAAGGCGCCGCGCGAGCTGGTGGGGTGCCCGGTGAACCCCAAGGTGCTGAGCGGGGATCGCGTCGCGGCGGCGGCGCGCTACGGGCTCGACCCGGCGAAGCGCACGCTGCTGGTGGTCGGCGGCTCGCTGGGCGCGGCGGCCATCAACCAGGCGGGCGTCGCCGCGGCGAAGAAGGCCGATCGCGACTGGCAGGTGCTCCTGGTGACCGGGCCCCGCTACGAGGCCGAGGTGCGCGCCGCCCTGGGCCCCAGCCTGCCGCCGGGCGTGACCCTCATCGGCTACGAGGACCGCATGGTCGACGCCTACGCGATGGCCGACCTCGTGCTCTGCCGGGCGGGCTCGTCCACCCTCTCCGAGCTCTGCGCGGTCGGGCGGCCGAGCCTGCTCATCCCCTCGCCGAACGTGACGGACAACCACCAGGAGGGCAACGCCCGCGGCCTGGAGAAGGTGGGCGCGGCGGTGGTGTTCACGGAGAGGGAGCTGAGCGCGAGCGGGACCCTGGACCCCTCGCCCGTGGTCGCGCGGGCGGACGCCCTGCTTGGGGATGAGCGCGCGCTGGCCGCCATGAGCGCGGGGGCCCGCGGGCAGGCCCACCTGGACACGGCGAGCCGGGTGGCGGACCTGGTGGAGGGGATCCTGAACCGGAAATGAAGAAGGGGGCCGCGGCCCCCTTCCTGTTCAAGTCCTGTTCAGACGTCTCAGGCGATCAGGCCGTCGATCAGCAGGTAGAAGAGGACCGCGAGGCCGAGGCCCGCGTGCATGACGCTGGTGTGCTTCTCCAGCAGCTTGGAGAAGCCGACGTTCTTCTTGCCGAAGAGGACGTTCGCCTCGATGGCCAGGATGATCAGCGTGGGGATGCCCATGGCCATGCCCATGCCCGCCTTGATGTCGCCCGTCAGGTTCAGGTGGCTGGCGGCGCCCATGAAGAAGAGCATCGGGATGGAGAAGAGCGTGTTGGTGCGGCTGGCGACGAAGGCGCGGGCCCCGGCGTCGGCGGCCGCGGGGTCGGCCTGACCCCCGGCGAGCACCGCCTGGGTGCTGGCGATGACGATCTTCTGCTTCGGCCAGATGATCAGCCAGACGTTGAGGAACATGAGCGTGCCCAGCAGCGCGCCCATGGAGATCATCACGCCCCAGGAGAGCGTCATGACGGCCGCGCCGAGGTCCACGATCTGGTAGGTGATGATGCCGGCGCCCGAGAGGAAGGTGAACATCGCGCCCCAGCGGAACCACCAGAGGGCGCGGGGCACGAGCTTGGCGATGGCGCCGCTGCGCACGGGCGCCTCGGTCTCGGCGAAGAAGGGGACCTGCACGAAGTTGAAGTAGTAGAGCAGCCCGATCCAGGTGATGCCGGCGAGGAAGTGTATCCATCGCAGCAGGAACGAGAGCCCTTCTCCAGTGAACAGCGCGAACATCGGATACCTCCCGGGGGTGGGGCGAGGTGGCGTGGACGAACCCACACTAACACGCAAGGGGTTCGCGCCATACGGGGTGTCGAAGGGTGAGCAGCAATCCAATCCATTGTCCACCCTGAGCGCTTCCTGGGCGGCCGGGGCGTGGATAGACGGTAGCGCAGAACGCACCACCAGAGAGGTCGGAGATGTCGAACGCGACGCGAGCTGCCGCGCTGGCCGCGCTGTCCCTCACCATCGCCTGCGGCGGCGGGGAGAGCGCCGTGGCGAACACCGGCGGCGACGCCGTCCGGGGCCGGGCCGTCTACAAGACCACCTGTGGCGCCTGCCACAACGCCGATCCACGCCTGCCCGGCGCCGTGGGCCCGGAGGTGGCGGGGGCCTCGCGCGAGCTCCTGGAGGCGCGCGTCCTGCACGCGACCTACCCCCCGGGCTACACGCCGAAGCGGGACACGAAGCTCATGGCCGCGCTGCCGCAGATGGCGCCGGAGATCGACCACCTGCACGCCTACCTCTCCAGCGTGAAGTAGGGCTGGTCCTCACAGCAGCGGCGAGAGCAGGTGCGCCGTGGACTCCAGCAGGCGGTCCCAGGTGCGCGCCGGGGAGAGGTCCTCCAGGACGATCTCCTGGCTCTGGGCGAGGTCGCGCTCGAACAGGCCCGCCAGCGTGGCGTTGGCCGCCCGGCTGGCGATGAAGCAGCTCACCTCGAAGTTGGTCTGGAAGCTGCGCGTGTCCAGGTTGGCGCTGCCCAGCACGGAGAGCTCGCGGTCAAAGACGAGGATCTTCGCGTGCAGGACGGCGGGGCGGTACTCGAAGATGCGCACACCGGCCGAGAGCAGCTCCGAGTAGTAGGAGCGCGCCGCCAGCTTGACGATGGCCACGTCGTTGCGCTCGGGCAGCAGGAGCCGCACGTCCACCCCCCGGTAGACCGCGCAGCGCAGGGCCGTGAGCAGCGTGGGCCCGGGGATGAAGTAGGGCGTCGTGAGCCAGATCCGCTCGCGCGCCTCGTTGATCGCCATCACGAAGGTGTCGTGCGTGAGGTTGTGGCGCTGGTCGGGGCCGCTGGCCACCACCGAGCAGGTCGCGGCGGGGTCCTCGCCCAGCGGGAGATCCACCCCGGCTTGCAGGAGCCGCGTGTGCTGGCCGAAGTAGGGCGGCAGCACGATGTCCTCGCCCGTGGCGAAGAGCCAGTCGTCGGCGAAGACCTGCTGGAGCTGGTCCACCACCGGCCCGTGCAGGCGCATCCCGACGTCGTGCCAGTCTCCCTTGTACTCGTCGCCCACGTTGAGCCCGCCCGTGTAGGCCTGCTGGCCGTCCACCACCACGATCTTGCGGTGGTTGCGGAAGTTGAGCGTGAGGCGCCGGGAGAGGCGCACGGGCAGGAAGGCCCCGGTCCTGGCCCCCGCCTGGCGCAGGGGCGCGAGGAAGGCGGCGTTGAGGCCAGGGCTGCCCACGGCGTCGTAGAGCAGGCGGACCTCCACCCCCGCGCGCGCCTTCGCCACCAGCAGGTCCCGGAAGCGCCGGCCGGTGGCGTCGTTCTGCCAGATGTAGAAGAGCAGGTGGACGTGGTGCTGGGCGCTGCCGATGATCTCCTCCAGCGAGGCGTAGACCGCGTCCCCGTCGACCAGCACATCCACGAAATTCCCCCCGACCGGCGCGAAGAGGCCCGGGGCCGCGCGCCCGCTGGGGACAGGCAGCCCCGGCGGGAGCTGCTGGGGAGGGGCCAGCAGGGCGCGCGCCTCCAGGAGCTGGGAGACCGTGGTGGAGGCCCGGAGGTGCCGGGCGCGCCGGCGAGCCAGGTGGCGCCGCCCGATCAACCACCAGAGGATGAGCCCCACATAGGGCATGGAGAGCAGCGCCATGATCCAGACCAGCGCCGCGGTGGGCCGCCCGCGCCGCTGGAGGAGCACGGAGGGCACGCTGAGCAGGCCCAGCAGCTCGCCGATCGCGTGACCCCAGAACCACAGCCCCAGCTCGCGCTCGGCGCTGGTCAGGAGCTGGAAGACCGTGTCCACCTCAGGGCGCCTGCAACCGCGCCGACCACGTCCCCCGTGAGCGCCCCCCGACCAGGATGTCGCCGCTGATCGTCCCCTGGCGCAGGCTCCCCTGATAGGTGATCGGGCGGGGGCCCTCCGACTCGGTGAGGGTGAGCTCGCCCTCGCCCGCGCCGCCCGCGCGGAAGCTGCCGCTCACGGGTCGGGAGACCTCCTCCGCGCCGAGGCGGCTGCGGGCGGTCCCCGTGACGGAGCCGTCGGCGTGGAAGCTGAGGCGCAGGGTCATGGGGCGGTCGAAGGCCTCTCCCTGCCAGGACCCGCTCAGCTCGCGGACGGCGGTCGAGGGCGCGGCCTCGGGGTCGGCGGGCGCGGGCTCGGTGGCGGTCGGGGCGCTCTCCGGCGTCGCGACCAGGGTGGCCTCCTGCGCGGGAGGGGCGACGCTCGAGGTGGCCGGGGAGCTCTCGGGGGGCTGGGGCTCAGAGCTCCGGGCGGCGCTCGGCGCGGTCTCGGCGCCGCGGGCGCTGACCCCTCCGGGGCGGGTGGCGGCGCTCCCTGAGGGGCTGGGGCTGGTCCTGGCGGAGGAGATCGCGCTCTCAGGGGTTGGAGGTGGGCCATCCGAGCTGGCGGGGGTCCTCTCAGAGGCGGAGGTCGTGGTCTGGGCGGGTCCGGTCGAGGGGTCCTGCGCGGCGCTCGCCGAGGTGGCCGGCGCCTCTGGAGCTGGGTCCGGGCGCAGCGCGAGCACGGCGCCCACGCCCAGCGCCAGCACGAGCAGCACGCCCAGCGCGACGCCCGACCTCAGGCCGAAGGTGGAGGGCGCGGTGGCCTCCTCCTCGGGCGCGGCCTCGGGGGCCTCCTGGGCGGGCTCCACCGGCGCGACGGGCGGGGGCGCGGCGGCCTGGGTGAGGGGCAGCGACACCGTCTCGACCGGGCCGGTGGAGATGGGGCCGGAGTCTGCGTCGTCGAGCCCCGGGGGCGCCATCAGCGGGTGAGGGCTCGCCGGGCGGGCGACCTGGGCGGCGTCCGGGGCGTCGAGGGGGGAGGGGAGCGCCGGCGCGCCCGGGGCCGGGGCGCCTCGAGGAGAGGGCGAGGAGCTCGTGACCGGCAGCAGCACCGCGTCGGGCGCCTCCCGGGCCAGGCGGGGGAGGGTGGCGGCGGCCCAGTCGTTGAGCCAGGCGCCGGGCAGCGAAGGCGCCAGCGCGCGGAGCTCCGAGGCGGCCTCGGCGGCGCCCGGTCGGGCTTCGGGCTCGTAGCTCATCATCCGCTCGATGAGCGCCAGCAGCGGCGGGCTGTCCACCTCCGCGCCCTGGAGCGCGCCCACCAGCGCGCGGCGGTGCTTGTCGGGGTTCACCGAGAGCTGCTTGAGCCGCACGCCGGCGATGCTCTCGAAGAGCACGGCGCCCAGCGCGTAGATGTCCGAGGCGGCGCTCTCGTGGTCGTCGAAGCGCTCGGGCGCCATGTAGCCCCAGGAGCCGAAGGAGAGCGACTCGGTGCGGCTCTCGCGATCGACGAAGCGGGCGCGGGCGACGCCGAAGTCCATCACCTTGACGTCACCGGAGGGCGTGATGCGGATGTTGGCCGGCTTCACGTCGCGGTGGACCAGCTGCATGGGCTCGCCGGTCGCGGGATCGACGGCGCTGTGGACCGCGGCGAGCGCCCAGGCCACGTCCCGGGCGATCTCCACGGACGCGCGCGGCGGCGCCGGGCCCAGCTTGAGGAAGGCGGCCAGGTCCGCGCCCTCGATGAGCTCCATCACGATGGCGGTGCGCTCGCCGATCTGCAGGAGGTCCTCGACGCCGACGATGGCTCGGTGCCTCAGCAGCGCGAGCACGCGGGCCTCGTCGCGCATGCGGGCGGCGAACTCCTCCTGCCCGGGGGCTCCGGCGTGCAGGATCTTGATCGCCACCTCCTTCTCGAAGCCGGTCCGCCCCTGGAGGCGCGCGCGGTACACCTCTCCGAAGCCTCCGCGCCCGATGCGCTCGAGGATCCGGTAGCTTCGATCACCCGAAGCCGCAGCCCAGGTCTGTGGCTCGCTCATGAGGGCGCGCCCGCTCCGATGGATGAGCGAAGTGTATTCCGTTATCGGTCGCTGGTGAACCGCTGGAGGTCCCGTGCTGTGGTTCTTGACGTTGAGCTCGGCCCTGGCAGGCGACGGCCCGTGGACCCTGGACGCGGACGAACAGAACCTCTTCTTCGGCTTGGACTACTTCCAGTACAGCGCCTTCGACGCCGGCAGCGGCGACGCGCGCGACCTCGTCTCGCCGATCACGGCCATGGGGTTCACGGGGGTCTGGACCGCGGGCCTGCGGCGCGGGGTGGAGGTGGAGGTCAAGATCCCCTTCGAGAGCGCGCGCGCCCAGGATCCCGAGGCCTGTCGCGCGGCGGCTCCCGTGGAGGGCTGGTGCGTCACCAGCGCGGGCCTGGGCGACATCGGCGGCCAGCTCAAGGTGCGCGTGCTGGACGAGCTCTACGGGCGCCCGCTGACGCTGAGCCTGTCTTCGGGCGTGCGCACGGGCGAGCTCTACGCGGATGATCGTCAGCGGCTCACGACCCTCGGCGACGGCCAGACCGACATCGGCGGCGGGCTCTCGCTGGGGCGCACCGACGTGCTGGGCGCCGGCTGGTACCGCGCCAGCGTGGACGCCTGGTACTGGCGGCGCTTCGACGTGGCGGAGGTCAACCTCGACGACGAGGTCGCGATCTCCGCGGCCGGGATGGTCGCCGTCTGGCCCTCCTGGGGCCTGGGGCCCGCCGTCCACAGCTTCTTCCGCCTGGGCGGCCTGGACGTGGGCCAGGCGGACTTCACCGCGCCCGACGTGTGGTCCACCCTGGCGGCGCGGCAGGCGCAGGTCGGGTTCAAGCTCGGGGTCTTCGGGCAGGGCCGGGCGCCCACCTTCTCGCTCACGGTGCTGCGCACGGTGTGGGCTCAGAACAACCCCACGGACACGTTCTCGGTCTCCGCGGGCCTCGGCTGGTTCTTCCAGCCGCAGCAGGAGGAAGGATGATCCTTCTCTTCGTGACGGCGGCCCTGGCGGGGTCCGGGGACTACCGGCTGGCGGGCTCGGGCGGGCTGGGCGGCGGCGTCGGCACGCCCTCGTCCTACGGGGACGGCGCGCCCTCGGCTTCGGGCTACGCCGTCGGGCGCCTGCTCCTCCAGGGGGAGCGCGCCGCCCTGGAGCTCGGCGGGCGCGAGGGCGTGGCGGGCCAGGATCTGCGGAGCTGGGGCGGGCTCTTCGTGGGCGCGCGCACGCCGCTGGGCGAGCGCCTGTACGGGCGTGTGGGCTTCGCGCACCACCACGAGGTCGAGCTTTCCCTGGCGCAGGAGAACCCGCTTCAGGCGGCCCTGGGCTCGCTGCCGGGCATCCGGCACCGCAGCGGGGCGGAGCTGGGGCTGGGGGCGCTGCTCCCGGTCGAGGAGCGCATGCTGGACGATCGCCTGGGCGTGGGCGGCGACCTGAGCGTGGTCGTCTTCCCCGACGCGCTCGGGCCGCGGGTCTACGGCTTCCTGGAGCTCAACGTGACCGTGGGGCTGGGCCAGCGCCGCGCCGCGCCCTGAGCAGCGCGAGCCCCGCGATCAGCGCGCCCAGCAGCCCCGAACCCCGGGCCCCCGACTGGCTGCACGCCCGCTGGGGATCCGTGGCCGCGTTGCGCACCCGGAGCGTGGCGCCCTCCAGCACCCGCGCGCCGTCATCCGCCTCGATCGCCCGCTCTCCGATGGGGGCGCTCCAGGTGACCGCGACCGTGGCCACGGCCTCCGCGCCGCTCCAGGTGATGGCCTCCACCACCAGACCCTCGCCCAGGTCCAGGGTGGGCTCGCCCTCGAAGTCGGCGTTGGCCGTGATCTCGAGGGTGTAGGTCTCCCCCTGGGTCAGGGCGTCCGGGCTCACGCTCAGCAGGCGCGGGCGGCTCTCGCCGTCGAGCAGCGTCAGGGGGGAGGGGAGGGGGAGCGGGGTGTCGCCGGTCAGCAGCGTCGCCTCGCGATCACCCACCGGGGCCTCGGCGTCGATGACGAGCGTGAAGATCGCGGTGTTGCTGTCCACGATCTCCACGTCCTCCACCTGCACGCCCTCGCCCAGGTCCAGGCTGACCTCGCCCGGGACCAGGAGCAGGTACTCGCCGGAGACCTGCAGACGGACCCGCTCGCCCTGCCAGGCGCTGTCCGGCTCCATCGCGGTGACCGTGGGGATGGCGGCGTTGAGGGTCAGCGGGTCGGAGAGGTCGCCTTCGCCCTCCCGGTAGACGGCGCTGACGGAGAAGCGGGGGGCGCTGGAGCAGAGGGGCGCGTCGGCGTGCGGGTTGGTGTTGGTGGTGACCAGCACGTCGTCGCAGTAGACGTGGTAGCCCAGCACCGCATGATCGCTCTCGGGCGGCGTCCACTGCAGCGGGACCGTGGTGCCGACCACCCGCCCGCTGGGGCCCGTGAGCCCGGTGGGCGCGGCCAGGTAGACCCGGAAGCTCTCGTAGCCGGTCTCGGGCTGGGCGCTCTCGTTGGTGCCGTCGCTGGCCACCACCCGCCAGCGCACCGTGGTCCCCGGGGCCTGACCCGGGATCTCCCCCAGGAACAAGCCCGTGAACTCCTCGGTCATCTCCACGACGCCCGACTCCTCTCCGGTGTTCCAGAGCAGGGTGGCGCTGGGGGCGAGGAGGTCGTCCTGGACCCAGGCCTGCACGGTGTAGGGGCCGTCCAGGTCCTGGGTGTCCTCGGGTTCAGTCTCCAGGGTCACCGAGGGCGGGACCGGGTCTCCGTCGAGGATCTCGATGTCGTCCACGAACCAGCCCGCCAGGGCGACGCGCTCGTCGGCGACGAAGGCGAAGCGGAGGTAGGTCGCGTCGGCGATCCCGCGCAGATCGAACCAGGCGGGGTGCCAGCCGTTGCTGTTGCCCGCGTAGCCGTCCTCGGTCGGGTAGTCGTAGATGGGCTCGGCCCGGGACCAGGTGCTGCCGTCCCAGAACTCCAGCCAGCCCGCGTCGGTGCCGTCCGCGTCCACCTCGTACCAGTGGTAGAAGCGCAGCACAGGGCGCGCCGAGGTGGACAGATCGAAGCTCGGGAGCTGCAGGTAATCCAGGGAGTCGTTCAGGTAAGGCCGCCCCACGCCCGTGCCCCAGGCGTAGACGTGCTCATCGGTCTGCGGGCCCCCGCTGAGCTCACCCCAGCTCCACTGCGCCGTCTCGCCGTAGGCGGACAGCCCCCCGTCCGTCGTGTCCAGATCCCAGGACACGAGGCTCGAGGAAGACGCGGCCGCGCTGGTGATGAACAGGAGATGGGGGAGCACGAGGGGGGTCACTCCGCCACCTCGTAACGCACACGGATCTCCGACGAGGGCGCCGGGGGCGTGTCGAAGACGATCTGTGATGGCGCTGTGACAACCGTGAAGCCTTCCGTGACCCGCGCGTCGTCCACCCACACCTTGACGCTGTCCGGGTCGGGCGTCTCCTGGAGCGGGAAGCTGGTGGGCCAGGTGGCCGAGCTGTCGCTCAGCGCGCTGGCCACGACGCTGAGATCGGCCGCGCAGACGCTGGCCTGCACGCCGCCGGTGGCCTCGGCCACGGACAGGTAGGTCTCGCCCGGCTCGGCCGCGCCGCCGTCCCAGGTGCAGCCCTCCGGCGCGTCGCCTACCACCGCCGAGAGGCGCGCGTCCATCCCGGTGCGCAGGGCCTCCTCCTCCAGGAAGACGGTCATCGCCCCGCCGGGATCCTCGCCGAGCACGCCCTCGCTCTCGTCGTCGGCGTCCGAGACCACCACGATGTGCAAGGCGGCGTCCTCCCGACGGAAGGAGCGGTTCTCGCCCGAGCGCAGCGGCTCGGAGAGGGCCAGGAAGGCGGCGCCCAGCCCGGCCTCGGGAGACGCGCCCTCTGTGCCCACGTCGGCCGCGCCCAGCAGGGCCTCCTCCAGACCCTCCACACCGGGGGTGAGGATCCAGGGGTCGCCGCGCAGGACGCCTGCGCTCTCCCCGCTCACGTCCGTGGTGACCACCCCCATCTGCCAGGAGAGGCCGAGCTCTCCGAGCGCGGAGGCGAACACGCCCAGCGCGTCAGAGAGGACGGCATGCTCATCCGCCATCGAGCTCGTGTCGTCGATGACCCAGAGCACGTCCACACGCGCCTCGGCCTCCTGCACGAAGCTCTCCTCGACCGTGACGGGGTCGCGGGCCTCCTCGTCTTTGCCCACGAAGCTGCTCTCGCTCGAGCACCCCGCGAGGGGCGCGAGCGCGAGGAGTCGGAGCGATGTCAGGCGCGGTGCGCACATGCCGAGCACTCCTGACCGCCGCGCGAAGAGACCCTGAACCACCCGCTGGAAATTGTATGTTGGGCGGGCCCCGTGTCAACGTCGGGAGCTGCTCTCTCCGGGGACGACCAGCCATGCGTCCACGGCGTTGACCAGCTCCGAGCTCCGATCTTCGCGCATGAGTCGGATTCTGCGAAATCCCCACTCGTGGTGCAGACGGTACTCGCGGTGCAGGGTCACGTAGCGCCCGGTGGCCGGAGGAAAGCCGGTCGCGGCCAGGGCGGCGGTGCGGCGCAGGGGCGGCTCGAGGGGGACGCGCACGCGGATGATGCGGTCGTCCAGCACCCGGAGCTCGCCCCTCTGGAAGCGCATCTCCGTCCCGGCGCCCGCGGGGAGCTCCACGCTGCCCTGGAGCGGGCCGAGCTGCTCGGCCACCACGTCGCGCACCTCCTGGTAGGTCTTGCCGCCCAGGTAGCGCACGTCGATCAGCACACCCTCGGCCCGCTGGTAGGCGGCGGGCAGCTCCGCGCCCTGGCTGAGCTCGCTGAGCACCGGCGCCTCCTCGCCGGGGGCCGCGGGGGCGCTGGTCGGGGCCTGGGGCTCCGGCACGCCGGAGAGCACGGGCTCGTCCTGGCCGCAGGCCCCGCAGAGCAGCAGGGCGAAGAGCATGGCGTGGGGGCGCATCGCCACATGATGCCACGTCGGCGCGGGCCATGTTAAGGACGCGGGATGAAAGTGCTGGTCCGCCACTTCGCCGTCCTGCGCGAGCGGCGCGGGGCCGCCTCGGAGGAGCTGGAGGTCACGCCCGGCCGCACCGTGGGCGAGCTCTACCGCGAGCTCTTCCCCCCCGGGAAGGAGGGCGCGCTCCCCGTGCTCTACGCGATCAACCACGCCTGGGCCCCGCCGAGCCAGCCGCTGGCCGAGGGGGACGAGGTGGCCTTCATCCCGCCCATCGGAGGTGGATAGTGGTCGCCCTCACCGCGCAGCCCATCGACGTCGCCGCGGTCGAGCGGGCCGTGGCCTGGACCGGGGCCGGCGCCCTGCTCACGTTTACCGGGGTCGCCCGCGACCACTTCGACGGGCGGCCCGTGCTGGGCCTGTTCTACGAGGCCTACCCCGAGCTGGCCATCCCCGAGATGGTGAAGATCATCGCTGAGATCCGGCAGGCGATCCCCGCCGCGCGCGTGGCCATCGTCCACCGCACCGGAGAGGTCGCCCTCGGCGAGCCCAGCGTCGTCATCGCCGTCGCCGCCCCCCACCGCGCCGAGGCCTACGAGGCCAGCCGCCAGGCCATCGAGGCGCTCAAGGCCCGCGTCCCCGTCTGGAAGAAGGAGCGCTACCGGGACGGCGAGGGCTGGAGGGCGAACGCCCCATGAGCGAGACCTCCGAGCGCCGCGTCTTCCGCCAGCGCGCCGCCGAGGAGTCGGGCTACGCCGACCTCAACCCCTACATCCGGCTCCACCGCGAGTTCGGGCTCCCCGCGATCCCCGCCGAGCGCGCGCTGCCCCTGCGCGGGCGCTGGCACGAGCACTTCGGGCGGCAGGCTCCCCTGCACCTCGAGGTGGGCAGCGGCAACGGCTTCTTCCTCTCCGGCATGGCGGCCCGCCACCCCGAGCAGGACTGGGTGGGGATCGAGATCCGCTACAAGCGCGTCATCCTCTGCGCCCGCAAGATCCAGGCGGCCGGGCTCCAGAACGCGCGCATCGTGCGCTACGACGCCTGGAGCCTGGACGATCTGTTCGAGCCGGGCTCGCTCGACGGGCTCTACGTCAACCACCCTGACCCGTGGCCGAAGGAGAGCCAGGCCGACAAGCGCCTGCTGGGCGGCCCCTTCGTCGCCTTCGCCGCCCGCGCGCTCAAGCCCGGCGCCTGCCTGCGCCTGAAGACCGACTTCGCCCCCAACGTGGAATTGCTGCGTTGCAGCATCGAGGGGCTTCCCTTCGAGGTCATCGGCGAGACGGACGACATCCGCCGCGACGGGCCGCCCTGGGGTGAGGACGACGTGATCACGAACTACCAGAGGAAGTTCTACCAGCGCGGGCTGCCGGTGCTGGCGTTGTGGGTGAGACGCCGGGAGGCGTGAGGGGAGGGGAGGGGAGGGATCGAGCTGTGCGGGTCGGGTGTGCGGTGCACCCAAGGTCTGCAGGGTCTGCCTGCCCACGCCCCAGGGTCCAGTGACCCGAACTGTGGCACGTCTTCTCCCCGGAGATGTGGCTGTTTCCACGAGGTCTTCCGGTCTCGCATCGAGGGGATCCCCTGATGCCGATGCGGACGGCTGAGCGCCCAGCCATGGGCGCCAAGAGTGCGCTTGTCTTGGCGTTCTTGGCCCCTTGGCGGTTCAGCGCGTCCCTCCACCCGCGAAGGTCGAACCAGTCTCAGCAGCCGGCGCTGAAGATGGCGGGGAGGCCCTCCTGTCAGCGCGTGTAATCGACCGGCGAAGGGTCCGGTGGGCAGGATGCTCCAGTACGAAGGAGCCCTCATGTCCCTCACGCGGCTCACCCTCCTCCTCCCCGTCGGTCTGGCCGCGGCGGAGGACTGCGACATCCTCGTCCCCGAGGACCACGCCACCATCCAGGAGGCCCTCGACGCGGCGGTGGACGGGGACCGCGTCTGCGTGAGCGCCGGGGTCTACAACGAGTCGCTCACCGTCAACGAGATCGACGACCTGAGCCTCGTGGGCGTGGACGGCAGCGGGACCACGGCGATCTGGGGGGACGGGACCGGGCCGGTGCTGACCGTGGATGGCTGCGAGGGCCTCTCGATCTCGGGCCTCACGCTGACGGGTGGCGCGAGCACCAACGGCGGCGGCCTCTACCTGGAGGACAGCTCGGCTGAGCTCTGGGATCTGGTCGTGCGGGAGAACGAGGCGGACACCTATGGCGGCGGGATCTTCGTCTACCTCAGCGAGGTCGTGGCCCGCGACCTGCTGGTCTGGGGGAACACCGCGCTGGGAGGAGCCGGGATCATGGTCCACACCGGGTCGCTGGAGCTGAGCGAGAGCATGCTCCTGGAGAACCGTGGGGACGGGTCCTCCACCTTCGGCGGGGGGATGCTGCTGGCGAGCGCTGAGGCCACGCTGCGCGAGCTGGAGTTCTACGGCAACGAGGCGTCCGACGCGAGTCTGGGGCGCGGCGGCGGCGGCGCGATCTGCGTGAGCTCGAACGTGGCCTTGGAGGCGAACAACCTCATCCTGGCCGACAACCACGCCCCCGGGGGGAGAGGAGGAGCGCTCTACTTCGTCTGGGACTCCGCCACCGCCCGGCTGAGCAACCTCACCGTGGTCGGCAACAGCGCGCTGAACGGCGGCGCGGTGTTCGGCCAGTGGACCGGGCTCAAGGTGGTCTTTGACCACTCCATCTTCGCGCACAACCGGGCAGAGGACTCCACAGGTGGGATCTGGGCCTACCTCTCCGCGAAGATCGACGTGTCGCGCTCGGCCTTCTTCGACAATCGCGCCGGGGACGGGTACACGCACCTCCGCGGGGTGCTGCGCGGCGTGGGGCTCCTCGGGAACGTCGAGGTGGACCCGAAATTCATGGGCCTGTGGCTCGCGCTGGACTCGCTGACCTGGGACCTGCACCTCTCCCCGGGCTCGCCGCTCATCGACGCGGGCGCCCCGACGCTCACCGAGCTCGACGGGAGCGTGATGGACATCGGCGCCTATGGCGGGTTCTACGCGGGGGCCTCCTACTACGACGACGCGGACGCCGACGGCATGTGGGACGGCTGGGAGCGGGCCCACGGCCTGGACCCCAGCGCGGACGACACGGACGAGGACGCGGATGCTGATGGGCTCTCGAACGTGTGGGAGATGATCGCCAGGACCCTGCCCGACGAGGCCGACATGGACGCCGACGGGTACACGGACGGGGAAGAGCTGAGGTCCGGGCGCGATCCCGCCAACCCTGACGGCTGACTGGACGACCTCAGCCCGCCGCCTCCCGCCAGCGCGCGGTCGCCTTCGCCCACAGCGCGCCGGGGTCGATCCGGTCCACCGCGAGGAAGAAGATGGCCGTGCAGGCCTGGACCCCGTACACCCACCAGTGGTGGACCAGGGCGAAGGCCACGGCGTCGGCGTCGCGGTCGCCGCCGCTCACCCCGAAGAGGGCGAGGCCACCGCGCAGGAAGGCCTCGTAGGTCCCCGCGAATCCGGGGGCCGAGGGGACGGCGGTGCCCAGCATGGTGATGGAGAGCAGGCCGACGCCCTGGCCGTAGCCGATGGCGTCGGCGGCGTGGAAGGCGTGGGCGCTGCAGACGAACATGAAGCCGGAGAGGGACCAGGTGGCGGCGGTGAGGCCGAGCACGGCGGCGATCCGGGCCGGCGCGCGCACCGCGGTGATGCCGTCGGCGAAGCTCCCGGCGAAGCCGAGCAGCAGGCGGGCGGGGCGACGTGACCAGGCGGGCCAGCTCGGCAGGCGAGGGGAGGCCCAGCGCACCAGCGCCCGCCCGCCCACCAGGAGCAGGAGCAGGGCCGCCAGCATCGCCGGCAGGACCACCGTGGCTGCGGCCCGACCCAGCTCCACCCAGTCCACCGCGTAGCCCTGGATGCTCAACGTCCGGCTCGGGGTCGGCACGAAGAGGGCGACCAGGGCCAGCATCCCGATGGCGCTGGCCAGGTCCAGCGCGCGCTCGACCAGCACCATGGCCACCCCCCGCCCCAGCGGCACGCCGTGGCGCTCCCACAGCAGCGTGGGGCGCACGACCTCGCCGAGGCGGGCGGGCAGCGTGTTGATGAAGAGGAAGCTCACGCACAGCACGCTCAGGCTCTGGCGCAGCGGCAGGCCGCGATCCTCGCCGACAGCCCCGTGCAGCAGGAGGCCCTGGCGCAGGGCGCGGAGGAGCTGCTGACAGAAGAAGAGCAGGGCCACCGGGATCAGCCAGGCCAGCTCCGCCCGTCCCAGCGCCGCCCCCAGGTCCCGAAGCGGAACGCCCCACAGCGCCAGCCCGAGGGCGAGGCCGCCGATGAGGAGCCCGAGCAGGACCCTCCGCCTCAAGCGCGGCGCCTCCGCAGCGGGGCCAGCAGGCCCACGAGCAGGAGCACGCCGGCGCTCTTGCCGCCCCCGCAGCCGCAGCCGTCCCCGCCCAGCACACCCCCGTCCTCGTCCACCGTGGGGTCCGTGCCCAGCAGGTACTCCTCCAGGTTGGTGTAGCCGTCCTCGTCGGGGTCCTCGTCCGCGTCGTCGCGCTCGGGGTCCAGGCCCTCCTCGCGCTCCCAGGCGTCGCCCATGGCGTCGGCGTCCCGGTCGCGGGGCAGCACGAAGACCAGCCCGTCCACGCGCTCGCCCTCGGCCAGCTCCAGCGAGCCCGCGTACTCCTCATAGACCTCGTTGTCCGGGTACCAGACCGTCACCCAGTCGGGATCCTCCGGGCACAGCGGGCTGTATTTCGCCTCCAGGCGCCAGCGCCCGCTCTCCAGGTTGGTCAGCGAGAACAGGCCATCTTCGTCCGCCTGCGCCACCTCCGCGTCGCCGTCCGGGTCGTCCGCCGGCCAGCCCATCACCACCGCGCCGTCCACGGGCGCCCCGGTCTCGTCCACGACCTGCCCGGCCAGCACCGCCCGTGGTGTCAGATCCAGGTCGATCGGATCGTTGTCCGTCTCGCCCAGCACCGTGAACACGCGGGGCTCGCCGTCCTCGTCGCGCACGAAGTCGTCGGCGTAGCCCTCGTCGGATGCGAAGAGGTAGAGCGTGTAGTCCCCGCCGTGCAGGCCGTCGATGACCAGCGTCCCGTCCTCCTCGGCCCGCGCCCCGAAGCCTACCGTCAGCGTGTCGTTGTAGAGCAGGCCGGTCACGCCGCTGAGGTCGATGTCTTCCAGCGGGAGGAGGTTGGCGCGGAAGACGGCCTCGGCCGGGGGGAGCAGCGCCACCCCGCTCAGCTCCCCGCCCTCCTCCTCAGCGGGGAGCGTCTCGGTGGGGCGGTCGGCGTCCGGGTAGTAGGTGGTGGCGATGCCCGCGGCGCTGGTCCAGGCCAGCACCTCGCCGGGGGGGATGCCGCTGGCCTCGAAGGCGCCGGCCTCGTCGGTCTGGACGGAGACCACCTGGCTCGACGCGTAGACGTGGACGTTGGCGTCGGCCAGCAGACCCTCTGGGCCGGTGACCGTGCCGAGCACGCGGATCCCGGCCAGCAGGCTCTGGTCGCCGAGCGCCGTCTCCTCGCCCAGGCTCACCTCGAAGAGGGCGCCGTCGTCGTCGTCGTAGGAGGGGCCGAGGGCCTGGTCGGGCCAGCCCTCCAGCTCCACCATGCAGCGCCAGGCCCCGCCCAGATCCTCCTCAGCGTCCAGGCCCGTGAGCGTGAAGCTCCCGTCGGAGCCGCTGTAGGTCCCGCGCTCGAGGCCGTCCAGCTCGTCCTGACCCTCCGCGGTCAGCTCTGCGCCCGCGACCGGCTCGCCGTCGGGCCCGACCAGGCGCCCGCTCAGGGTGGCGCCGGTGGGGAGATCCAGGTCGACGCCGGTGAAGGCCTCGTCCGCCTCCAGCTCCAGCAGGGCCGCGTCGCAGTAGGAGCGGGCGTGCGGGAAGAAGCGCGGCACGCGGGTCGAGCTGTCCGGGGTCACGGCCTGCACGCGGTAGCCGCCCGCGGGGAGATCGGCGATGGTCCAGGCGCCGTCGGCGTCGGTGAGCTCGTAGACGTAGTCGCCGCGCAGGCTCCAGGCGACGACGTAGACGCCGGCGAGCGCGTCGCCCTCGGGGTCGGCGCGCACGACGCCGCTCAGGCTGGCGCCGAGCGCCGTGGACAGGAGCAGGATCACCATCGTCCCTCCCCCGCCGCGCAATCGAGGGCGGCGATCACGTCCAGGACCGGCTTCGGACTCGCGTCAGCCGCGATCGTGAGCCCCAGCGCGCGGAAGCCGAGCGCCTGCGCCCGCGTGGCCGCCGTCACCCGCGCCGCGGCCTCCAGCCCCGCCGCGCTCGCCTGCTCGTCCAGAAGGGCGTCCGGCTTGCGGCGCTGCCACCGCCCCTCCTCGCTCACCCGTCGCAGCCCGGCGAGGGCGGGCTCCAGGGCGAGCACGCGCGCCGCCCCCAGGCGGTGGCGCTGGTTGAGCAGCAGGGTCTCCAGGGCGTCGGCGCGGGAGGCCCCCCCGGTGGAGAGGACCGTCACCACGTCCAGGTGCTCGGGCGGGCGGGCGGCGAGGGCCTCGGTCACACGCTCCAGCCGCTCCCCGGCCGCCCCGGTGGCGCCGTCCCAGGGCCAGCCGAGGTGGAGGACGAGGGCGCCCAGCAGGGCGAGGCCCAGCCCCGCGGCGCCGATGGTGGCGAGATTCTGGCCGGCCTCGCGGGCGAAGGGCCCGACCAGGACGCCCAGCGCGCAGAGGGCGCCCAGCGCGCCCAGGGCCGAGAGCAGCCCGGTGCCCAGCGGTCGTCGAGCCCGCCCCCCGTCCAGCGGGGCCCAGAGCAGGAGGCAGGGGCGAGGGGAGCCGTCCAGCGGGCGCCCGCCCCACAGCACGACGTTGTGCCCGAGCGCGCGCGGGGTCAGCCGGCTCACCCAGCCCTCGAGCCCCTGGGCCTCGCGCCAACCCGACCACATCGCGGCCAGCAGCAGGGCCAGCCCGAGCAGGGGGCGGAAGATCCCGAGCCCCGTCCCCAGCAGCCCGGCCAGGGCGTGCGCCGCCACCGTGAGCGCCGGGCTGGGGTTGACGGGCGCGCCATAGACCTCCGGGTGGGCCCCCGCGCTGCGCCACCGCGCGACGAGGGCCGAGACCTGCGCGCGCTCGGCCATGGCGCGCGCCGTCGCTCCCGGTCGGAGCCCCGCGGAACGCCTCGTGGCAACAGGCTTTGGAGGCGGATGATCGTCCACAGGGCTCCGGGAGGCGGGGCGGATCGGGGGCCCTTCGCCAGCAACAAGATAACGCTGGCGAGGGCACCCGCTTGCCTGCTGGGGCGCTCGGATTTATTCTGGCGGCGCGGGGCCTGTGTTCGCGCGGGCGCACGTCTGCCCTGGACCCGAAGCCGTAGAAAGCAGGAAGCCGATGAGATTCCGAGGGCGAGAGTACACAGGCAAGGGTGTGACGGTGGCCGTGATCGACAGCGGCATCAACCGGGATGATCCCCGACTGGCTGGCGCGAAGATCGAGGGCTGGAGCATCCGGCTCACCGCCACCGGCCACGCGGAGCTCTCGGGCGACTACCGGGACGAGAACGGTCACGGGACGGACATCGCGGCGGCCATCCGTCGCGTCGCCCCGGACGTAAGCATCGTCGGCGTCAAGATCATGGACGAGCGGCTGCGCACCAGCGCCGATCTCATGGGCGCGGGCATCGAGACCGCGTACAAGCACGGGGCGAAGGTCATCAACCTCTCGCTGGGCACGCCGAACATGGGCAAGGCGCTGCTGCTCCGCGACTGCACGGCCTTCGCCGTGGAGTCGGGCGCGGTGGTGCTGGCCGCCGCGCACCCCAAGGGAGAGCGCGCCTACCCGGCCGATCTCCCGGAGACGGTGGGCGTGGCGACGCACCCCGACTGCCCCATCGAGAAGGTCTACTACTTCGCGCCGCACCGCTTCCCGCGCACGGAGTGGGGCAACCTCACGGGCAAGTTCCTGACCCACGGCTACGAGTGGGCGGGGGACCGGCGCTCGGCCTTCAAGGGCTCGGGCATCGCGACCGCCTACCTGTCCGGCCGCTTCGCCTGCCTGCGCGAGGCGCTCCCGCACGAGTCGGCGACGGGGCTCATCGAGGTGATGCGCCAGTCCGCGCTCACCCCGGTCCCCGAGATCGGCTACGCCTGAGTGGCCGGCGCGATCCGCATCCTCCCAGGGTTGCTGCTGGGGGCGCTCTGGGCCTCGGACGCCCTGGCGGGTCCGGGGGACGCCTTCGGCCTCGGCGCGCGCTCGCTGGCGCGGGGCGGCGGGGGCGTAGCCTACGCGGAGGGCGCGGAGGCCGCCTGGCTGAACCCGGCCCTGCTGGCCAGCCAGAAGCGCAATTCCTTCTTCGCCGGATACCAGGCCATCGGCGCCTCCTTCGAGGAGCTGCCCCCCGTCTGGTGGGACACGAACATCGACGGGCGCATCGACGACAACGATGAGCCCCTGCAGCTCGGCGCGCCGGGCGGGCGCTACGACGGCGTGGGCGTGGGCCTGCGCGCGGGCATCGGCAAGCGCGTGGGCATCGGCCTGGCCGCCTTCATGCCCAAGGATCGGCTGGTCCGCATCAGCAGCATGGAGCCCTCGCTCCCCGACTATTTCCTGTACAACCGCCGCCTCCAGACCTTCGAGCTGGCGGCGGGGCTGGGCGTGCGGCCCGCGCGGGGTGTGGAGCTCGGGGCGGGCGTGCAGGTGGCGGCCGGCGCCGACGTGCGCATGGCGGGCGATCTGCGGCTGGCGGTCGAGGGCGCGGAGGAGGGGGACGAGGACGCCTCGCAGCTCATCAGCCAGACCAGCTTCGACATGTCGGACATCGACCTGGACGTCTACCCGAAGATGATCCCGGTCGCGGCCGTCGCGGTGGACCTGGGCGACCTGTGGGCGCCGCTCGAGGGCGCGCACCTCGGGGGCACCTGGCGCGGCTCGGGCGGCATCCCGGTGGACATCGTGGTCAACCTGCAGGTGGACGCCGCGGTGCAGGACGTGGGGGAGCTGGACCCGATCACGCTCGCCCTGCTCGCTGACCTGAAGCTGGGCTTCCTCGACCACGCGATCCCCTCTCGCTGGACGGCGGGGGCCGCTTACGAGATCCAGGACTGGGGCCTCGTGACCCTGGACGCCGTCGGCACGCGCTGGAGCGCGGTGGTCCCCAGCGTGGCCAACGTCAACGAGGAGGAGAGCTCGCTTCAGAGCCCGCTCTTCCAGGCCGAGGACCCCTCGGTCTCCGACGGCAACGCCTACACGCTCGAGCTGGAGGACACCCTCTCCGTGCGCGTGGGCGCCGAGGCCACCCCGCTGAACCGGGAGATCGAGGGCCGCCTCGCCTGGATTCGCCTGACCCTGCGCGGCGGCTGGGGCTACGAGCCGAGCCCGCTGGTCAGCCAGGGGGCGAGCTCGGCCTTCCTGGACGCGGATCGGATGCTGGTCTCGGGGGGCCTGGGCCTGGAGCACGGCGACCCCTTCGAGCAGGTGGACGGCCCGGTCTGCTGGGATCTCTTCTTCCAAGGGCACCTCCTGGCGAGCGGTGAGCTCCAGCGCCCGCAGGAGGACGCCTACGCACCGGGGGCTCCGGTAGACGGCGCCCCCATCCCCATCGGCGGTCGGTTATGGACAGCCGGTCTCCAGTGGAGCCTGGCATACTGATGGCGATCCTCCAGACCCTCGCCCGATGGGCGCGCGACCTCGGCCCCTCCGACCTCCCGGCCTCCGTCTCGGCCCGCGCCCGCCTGCAGCACCTGTCCACGGCCGGCGCCGTCCGCGCGCTGAAGGGGCAGGGCGCGAACCTGGCCCGCGTGGGGCGCGGGGGCGGCAAGGCCGCGCGCGTCACCGGCGGCAGCACCAGCGTCCGGGAGGCGGTGCGGCTGCATGCCGCGCTGGCCGGGGCGATCTCCTACGACGACAACCTCTTCCTCGGGCAGCCGGCCTCGGGGCCCGCGGTGGCGGCCTGGGCGGGCGCGGAGGGCCACACGCTCGACGAGCTCGTCTGCGCCACGGTGGTGGGCGACGAGATCGCCGCCCGCGTCGCGGCCAGCCTGGCCCTCGGCCCCTGCGTGGGGCAGGCCTGCGCTCCGGCTCAGGCGGCGGGGGTGGCGGCGACCCTGGGCTGGCTCCAGGGGCTGGACGCCGACGCGCTGGCGCACGCCCTGGCCCTGGCGCTGGCCGGGGCGGGGATGGGGCCGCGGAGCGCGCTCTTCGGCGCGGGGCGCGGGATGCTGCTGGCCGGGCCGGCGGTGGTCGCGGTGGACGCGGTGGCCCTGGCGGCGGCGGGAGTGCAGGGAGACCTGGACCTGCTGGACGCGCGGGACGGGCTGCTGGGGACCCTCAGCTGGGCCCCGCTGCGCAACGCCTACACCGGCCTCGGCAGCGCCTGGTTCACGGAGACCCTGGCCTTTTCGCTCATCCCGGCGAACCTCTGGCTCCAGACGGGCATCCAGGGCGCCGAGGAGATCCTGCGGCGCCACGTCAAGGCGGCCGACAAGCGCCTGCGCGCCGACCAGCTCGAGCGCGTGGAGATCCGCTGCGGCGCGCTGGCCTACGGGATGGAGCAGGGCGCGGGCGAGCATGCCGGGCTGCAGGCGGGCGCGCTGCCGAGCTCCATGCGCCGGGCCATCGGCGCCCTCGTCGTCGCCTACCAGTACGGCCCCTCCGAGCTCGAGCAGGGCTGGCTGGACCGGCACCAGGACACCATCGCCGAGATCGCGCGCCGCGTGGAGGTCGCCCACGACTGGCGCCACACGCTGCGCCTGGTCGATCACCTGGTGGACGTGATGTCGCCCCTCCTGGCCGGGCTCACCCTGGGCGAGCTGGTCGGCGCGGGGCAGCAGGCGCGGCGGGCCTTCGGCGTCCAGCTCCCGCCCCCCGGACCCGCGGAGCTGCTGGCCGTGCTCCAGGCCCGGCCCGACCGCCTCCTGGACCGGCTGACCCACACGAGCGGGGACCTGACCAGCGCGCGGATTCGCGAGTGGCAGGCCCTCCTCCCGGTGGAGATCAAGCTGTTCACCACCCGCGGCGGCTCCTGGCCGGAGGAGCGCGCGCTCCCCGAGGGCAGCCCGGGCTGGCCCTGGGATCGCACGGTGGCCGGGGTGTGCCGCAAGTACGACGCCACCAGCGCCGAGGGGCGGGCGGCCGCGCTCTCCAAGAGCGCCGGGTCCGAGCCCGCCTCGGAGTGGGTCCAGAGCCTGCTGGGTTAGCTCCGCTCGGGGCCGGCGAAGAACTCGCGCTCGGCCTCGGACTCGTCAGGGCGGCCCGCGCGGCGGCGGGGGGGCGGGGCGTCGCTCGCGCTCTCAGGGACCAGGCTCGCGCTCGGGTTCAGTCCTGAAAGACGACTCCGAAATGAGGCGTTTCCTGCGCTGGCGCTCGCCGCGCTCGCCGCGCTCGCGCTCGCGGCGGGGCGGGCGGGGGCGGCCTTGGCGGGCGGCTCAGCGGCGTCGTCCCCGGTGGGGGCGACCTCGATCTGCTGGCTCGTGGAGCCCTCATCCGCGCCCTCGGCCGGCTTCGGGACCAGCGTGAACGCGCCCTCCAGGATGCGCACCACGTTGAAGGCCGCCAGCGCCTCCAGGGGGACCTCCTGCGTCAGCCGGCGGGCGAGGCGATAGCCGTCGAGGGTGACGCAAGGCGCGCCGCAGGTCGGGCAGAGGCGCTGCTGGATGGCGAAGCTGAACTGCTCGGGGATGCGGTGCCCGTAGAGGCAGCGGTGGTCCACGTTTGCTCCAGGGAGGGATGCGGAGGTCAGGATACCAGAGGCATAGCACAGGCGGCCCTTCTGCTCCAGGCTTGGGGGCGGTAGATTAGGGGAGCACTTCACCCCGAGGACAGGATCCCGATGCCCTACCCGCCCTTTACCGAGGAGCACGAGGCGCTCCGCAAGACGGTCCGTGAGTACTGCCAGCGCGAGCTCGCCCCGCACGCCATGACCTGGGACAAGGAGGGGGGCTTCCCGCGGAGCGTGTTCCGCGACCTCGCCGCGCTCGGGCTGCTGGGGATCCGCTTCGATCCGGCCTTCGGCGGCCTCGGGCTGGACTGGTGGTACACGGTCTGCTTCATCGAGGAGCTCGTGCACGCCCGCTCGGGCGGCGTCGTGATGAGCATCCTGGTGGACACCGACATGGCGACGCCGATCATCCACGAGATCGGCACCACCGAGCAGAAGCAGGAGTTCCTGGCCCCCGTCATCGCCGGCGAGAAGGTGGCCGCCCTCGGCGTGACCGAGCCGGGCTGCGGCTCGGACGTGGCGGCGCTGCGCACGACCGCCCGGAAGGACGGCGGCGACTACATCATCAACGGGGCCAAGACCTACATCACCAACGGCAGCTTCGCAGACGTAATCACGCTGGCCGTGCGCACGGGGGACGAGGGGCACGGCGGCATCTCGCTGGTGCTCTTCCCCACGGACACGCCCGGGTTCAGCGTGGGCAAGAAACTAGATAAACTAGGCACCCGCGCCGTGGACTCCTGCGAGCTCAGCTTCCAGGACTGCCGCATCCCCCAGCGCTACCTGCTGGGCGAAGAGAACATGGGTTTCTACTACATCATGATGAATTTCCAGGGCGAGCGGCTCGCGGCGGCGCTGATGAGCACCTCAGGAATGGAGCAGCAGATCCGCGACGCCATCCGCTACGGCGACGATCGCCACGCCTTCGGTCGCCCCATCACGAAGTTCCAGGTCTGGCGCCACCGCTTCGCCGACCACCTCGCCGCCATCGAGGCGGGCAAGGCCCTCTCCTACCGCGCGGTCCAGAAGATGATCGACGGGGAGAACCCCACGCGCGAGGTCTCCATGGCCAAGCTCTTCTGTGGAGATCTGGCCCAGAAGGTCGCCTATGACTGCATGCAGCTCCACGGCGGCTACGGCTACATCGAGGAGTACGACGTCTGCCGCTACTTCCGCGACACGCGCCTGATCACCATCGGCGGCGGGACCAGCGAGGTCATGCGGGAGATCATCGCGCGCCTCGAGGGGCTGTAGGCGCCGCGAGCCCTGCGGCGGAGCAGCGCGCTCGATCCGGTCTTCCCGGGGAGGGGATCGACGTCCGAACGGATGTGCAGTATCTTTCCTCGGGCTTGCCAAGGCAGGAGGACGGCCCCATGGCGCGTGACGGCGTAGACAGCAGCCGGCTCGGAGAGCTGCTCGTCAAGGAGAAGCTCATCACCCCGCTTCAGCTCAAGCGGGCCCTCGATGAGCAGCGGCGCGGAGGCGGGAGGCTCGGGCACGAGCTGACCCGGCTCGGCTACGTCGACGAGAACGAGCTGACGGCCTTCCTCTCCAAGCAGTACGGGGTCCCGAGCATCAACCTCTCGGACTTCGAGCTCGACCCGGAGGTGCTGAAGCTCATCCCCAAGGAGGTCGTGCAGCGCCACCAGATCCTGCCGATCAACCGCTCGGGCAACACGCTCATCGTGGCGATGGCGGACCCCTCGAACATCTACGCCATCGACGACGTGAAGTTCATCACGCACTTCAACGTCGAGGTCGTGGTCGCCAGCGAGCAGGCCATCCAGGCCGCCATCGAGAAGTACTACGCCCAGCAGGTCGTGCTGAGCGACATGATGACCGACATCCAGTTCGACGACGACGAGTTCAGCGTCGACGAGGGGAACGAGGAGGACATCAACGTCGTCGACCTGGAGAAGAGCGCGGGCGAGGCCCCGGTCGTCAAGCTGGTGAACCTCATCCTGCTGGACGCCATCCGCAAGAAGGCCAGCGACATCCACATCGAGCCCTACGAGAAGTCCATCCGCGTCCGCTATCGCATCGACGGCATGCTCTATGAGGTCATGAAGCCGCCGATGAAGCTGAAGAACGCGCTGTCCAGCCGCGTCAAGATCATGGCGAACCTGGACATCGCCGAGCGCCGCCTGCCGCAGGACGGCCGCATCAAGCTGAAGATGGCCGGCGGCAAGGAGATGGACTACCGCGTCAACGTGCTGCCGGTGCTGTGGGGCGAGAAGATCGTCATGCGGCTCCTGGACAAGTCCAACCTGCAGCTGGACATGACGAAGCTCGGCTTCGAGGCGAAGGTCCTGGAGAAGTACAAGAAGGTCATCGACCGGCCCTACGGGATGATCCTGATCACGGGCCCCACGGGCTCGGGCAAGACGACGACGCTGTATTCGACGCTGGGCGAGCTCAACAAGACCACGACGAACATCTCCACCGCCGAGGACCCGGTCGAGTTCAACTTCTTCGGCATCAACCAGGTCCAGATGCACGAGGACATCGGGCTCAACTTCGCCAGCGCGCTGCGCGCCTTCCTCCGGCAGGACCCCGACATCATCATGGTCGGCGAGATCCGCGACTTCGAGACCGCCGAGATCGGCATCAAGGCCGCGCTCACCGGCCACCTCGTGCTGTCCACCCTGCACACGAACGACGCGCCCGCCACGGTCAGCCGCCTGCTGAACATGGGCATCGAGCCCTTCCTCGTGTCCTCCGCCGTGAACCTGATCTGCGCCCAGCGCCTGGCCCGAAAGGTCTGCCAGGAGTGCAAGGAGCAGGTGCAGGTCTCGGAGAAGGTGCTCGTCGATCTCGGCGTCCCCGAGAACGAGGTCCACGAGTTCACGGACTGGAAGGGCGCCGGCTGCTCGGTGTGCAACAACACCGGATACAAGGGTCGTGTGGGTCTCTACGAGATCCTCTTCATGGAGGACGAGATCCGCGAGGCGATCCTCAACGGCGCCACGACCCTGGAGATCAAGCGCGCCGCCATGCGCTCGGGGATGAAGACCCTGCGCATGAGCGCGCTCACCAAGCTGAAGGAGGGCATGATCTCCATCGCGGAGGTCGTGCGAAATACCGCGCCAGACAGCGACTGATTCGCGGCGACTCTGAACGCTTGCAATCTGTTCTGCTGTACAGGTATTCTCCCCCTCGGCAGTAAAGCCGCGGAGGGCTCGGATGCCCAAGTTCGCCTATGAGGGTGTGACCGCCAAGGGCGAGGCCCGCAAGGGGAGCGTCGAAGCTCCGAGCGAGCAGGCCGCCCGCGAGGCCCTGCGCGCCCAGAAGATCAACGTCAAGACCGTCCGGGCGCAGAAGGCTGGGGAGATCAGCCTCAACATCCCCATGCCGGCCTTCATGCAGCCGAAGGTGACCACGAAGGACCTGGTCATCTTCACCCGGCAGTTCGCGACCATGATCGACAGCGGGCTGCCGCTGGTGCAGTGCCTGGAGATCCAGGCGCAGCAGGCGGCGAACCCGACCTTCCGGAGCCAGCTGGCCGTCATCAAGGACGCCGTCGAGACCGGGAGCACGTTCGCGGACGCGCTCAAGAAGTTCCCCGAGACCTTCGACGAGCTCTTCCAGAACCTCGTCGCCGCCGGCGAGGTCGGCGGTATCCTCGACACCATCCTCGCCCGCCTCGCGGCCTACATCGAGAAGGCCGAGAAGCTCAAGCGCCAGATCAAGGGCGCGATGAGCTACCCCGTCATCGTCATGGTCGTCGCCACGGGCGTCGTCACCCTGCTGCTGCTGAAGGTCGTGCCCACCTTCGAGGAGATGTTCGCCGAGTTCGGCAGCGCGCTCCCCGCGCCCACGCAGTTCGTCATCGACCTGTCCAAGTGGCTGCAGGCGAACTTCCTGTTCCTGGTCATCGGCGGCGCCGGCGTCTTCTACGGCATCCGCACGATGTACCGGAACAAGAAGGGGCGCGTGATGATCGACTCCTTCCTGCTCAAGCTGCCCATCTTCGGCGACCTGCTGACGAAGGTGGCGGTGGCGCGCTTCTGCCGCACGATGGGGACGATGATCTCCAGCGGCGTGCCCATCCTGGAGGGGCTGGACATCTGCGCGCGCACCTCGGGCAACAAGGTCATCGAGAACGCCATCTTCAAGGTGCGCGACAGCATCTCCGAGGGCCGCACGATCGCCGAGCCGCTCACGGAGTCCAAGGTCTTCCCGAGCATGGTCTGCCAGATGATCAGCGTCGGCGAGGCCACGGGCGCGCTGGACGTCATGATGAACAAGATCGCCGACTTCTACGAGGAGGAGGTCGATCAGGCGGTGGAGAACCTCACCAGCATGATGGAGCCGCTCATCATGGCCTTCCTCGGTATCGTCATCGGCGGCCTCGTCATCGCCATGTACATGCCGATCTTCACCATGGCCTCCAACATCGGCTCCTGAGCATGGGCGCGCCTCTGGCGGTGGGCGCGCTCGGCCAGCGCCCGCTGGCCCTCTACCTCTTCGTTCGGCTGGTCGTGGGCACGCTGCTCGTGCTCAGCGTCCCGCTGGTCAAGGATCTGCCGCAGTCGCTGCCGGTCTTCGACCCGAAGGTGCTGCTGGCGTTGGGGCTCGGGAGCATGAGCGCCTGGGCGCTCGGCGCCGCGCTGGGTCCGCGCTTCGGCCGGAACCCCGCCTACCTCTGGTCTCAGCTCGCGCTGGACGCCGTGCTGGTCACGATCCTCATCCAGGCCAGCGCGGGTCCGCGCAGCGCCCTCTTCGTGCTCTACGTCGTCAACATCTCCGCGGCGGGCATCCTGGCCAGCCCCAACGCCGCCCTCATCGTCGCCGGGCTGGACACGGCCCTCTTCCTGGGTAGCTCGCTCACCGTGAACAGTCTGCTTCCGACGCCGCTGTGGACGCTGGACGGCTTCGAGCTGGCCTATGAGCTCGTCCTCCGCGGCCTCGCGCTGCTGCTGATCGGGATGCTCGTGCGCCTGCCCTACGAGCGGGCCCGGGTCGAGCGCGCCGAGCGCAGCGCCGTCCTGGACGAGCTCTCCGCCGGGGTCCTGCGGGTGGACCGGGGCGGGCGGATCCTGGAGGTCAACGCCGCCGCCCGGCGCGTGCTCGGTCCCTGCGAGGGCCGGCGCCTGCGCGACCTGCTCACCCCCGAGGACGAGCGCTGGGAGCAGCCCGTCCGCGTCGGCGACGAGGTCCGGCACCTGCTCTGCAGCCGCAGCCCGCTGGTGACCGGCGGCGAGGTCGTGCTCATCGAGGACGTCACCCGCCTCCGCCAGATGGAGGACAACCTCGCGCGCGAGGAGCGACTGGGCGCGGTCGGGCGCCTCACCGCCGCGCTCGCCCACGAGATCCGCAACCCGCTGGCCAGCCTCTCCGGCGCCGTGCAGCTCGTGGCCGAGGAGCACCCCGACCCCCTCTACGACATCATGCTGCGGGAGGTGCGCCGCATCAACGGCCTGGTCGAGGAGCTCCTGGACCCGGCGAGGCCGCTCTCGCTCAACGTGATCTCCTCGGACGCGAGCACGATTCTCACGGATGTCGTGGCCAGCATGCGGATGGATCCTCGCTTTCGGGACCGGATCAGTGTTCAGATGGAGCTCGATGAGCTGCCCCAGGTGTACCTCGATCCCGGCCGCTTCAAGCAGGTCGTCTGGAACCTGATGCTGAACGCCGCCCAGGCCATCCCGGAGCGAGGAAGTGTCACGGTGAACGCCGCGATACGCGGAGACGCCCTCCTCGTGACCGTGCGCGACACGGGCGTGGGCATCCCGGTGAGCGTGCAGCACCGGCTCTTCGATCCCTTCTTCACCACGCGGGTCGGCGGGACCGGCCTGGGGCTCGCCACCGTTCACCGCATCGTCAGCGCGCACGGCGGCGAGATCGGCGTAGAGAGCCAGGAGGGCGCGGGCACCACCTTCACCCTCCGCTTCCCCCAGCCCGCACGCGAGGAGCAGCGCCTTGTCGGGTGAGCGTGTCCTGGTCGTCGATGACGATCTCTCCCTCCGCCAGATGCTCGGCATCCTGCTGCGACGGGAGGGCTACGACGTAGAAGTGGCCGCCTCCGCCGAGGAGGGGCTGGCCCGCCTCGACCGCGCCCCGCCCGCGCTGGTGATCACCGACATCAACATGCCCGGCATGAGCGGGCTCGAGCTCCTCCGCGAGATCAAGGCGCGGGCCGCCAACAACGACCTCGACGTGGAGGTCGTCGTCATCACCGCCCACGACGCGCGGGGCGTCGGCGCCGAGGCCATCCGCGAGGGCGCGGCCGACTACCTGACCAAGCCCTTCGACAACAACGAGCTGCGGGTGGTGGCCCGGCAGGTGCTCCGCGTCAGCGCGCTGCGGGCCGAGAACCGGCGGCTGCGGCGGGAGCTGGGGCGCGGGGCGGATCTGGGCGGGCTGCTGGGGACCTCGGGCGCCATGGACCGCGTCCGCGATCTGGTGCGCCGCGTCAAGGACGCCCGGATCAACTGCCTCATCCAGGGAGAGAGCGGCACGGGCAAGGAGATGGTGGCCCGCACCATCCACTACTCGGGCAGCCGGAGCGCGGGCCCCTTCGTCGCGGTCAACTGCGGCGCCATCCCCGAGAGCCTGCTGGAGAGCGAGCTCTTCGGCTACAAGAAGGGGGCGTTCACCGGCGCGGCGCGGGACAAGGTCGGCCTCATCCAGGCCGCGCACAAGGGCACGCTCTTCCTCGACGAGGTCAACTCGCTCCCGCAGAGCGCGCAGGTCACCCTGCTCCGGGCCCTCCAGGAGCGCCGGATCACGCCCGTCGGCGACGTCAAGGAGATCGAGGTGGACGTGCGCATCGTCGCCGCGTCCAACGCCGACCTTCAATCCCTGGTGGAGAAGGGCACCTTCCGCGAGGACCTGTTCTACCGGCTCAACGTGGTGCAGATCGACCTGCCCGCGCTCCGAAACCGCGCCGAGGACATCCCCGAGCTCGCCCGCCACTTCGTGACCCGCTACGCCACGGAGTACGACCGCCGCATCGTGCTCTCCCCCGAGGTGCTGCGCGCGCTGGAGGCCTGGCACTTCCCCGGCAACGTCCGCGAGCTCCAGAACGTCATCGAGCGCGCCGTCGCCCTCGCCACGGGCTCCGCCGTGACCCTCGACGATCTGCCCGAGAAGATGCGGGGCAGGGTCGCCCCGGCCCAGGTCTCGGAGAGCGTCGCCTTCCCGCCCGAGGGCGTGGACATCGACGGCATCCTCAACCAGATCGAGCAGCAGTGGCTCCGCGCCGCGCTTGAGGCCGCGGATGGCAACAAGACCCGGGCCGCGCAGCTCCTCAACATCACCTTCCGCTCGATGCGCTACCGGCTCGCCAAGCATGGCATGGGCGGCGACGACGTCTGAGGGGCTGACGCTCCGCGTCACACGCGGGGGGCGGGGGCTGACGCTCCACGTCTACCGGCACCGTGGTTCGCCCGCAATCGGCTGGCCCGAGCTGGGTACGATTCTTGCATTTGTGTGGTCGACTTCCCGGACGCCCGAGGTGCCCCTTGATCACCCTCCGCCGCGGCTTCACCCTCGTCGAGCTCATGATGGTCATCGCCATCCTCGGCATCCTCGCCGCCGCGGCCATCCCGAGCTACGTGAAGCTCCAGTACCGAAGCAAGCGGGCGGAGCTGGATCTCAACATCCAGGCGATCAAGCACGTTCAGCTCACCTACGAGGCCGCGCACGACAAGTGGGTCGCACAGACCGAGTACTGGCCGGACGAAGCCCCGTCCAAGGTCCTGCGGCCCTGGGTGACCGGGTCGAATTTCGACCAGCTCGGCTGGTCCCCGGACGGAGAGATCCGCGGGAGCTACCGGGTCCTGACCTCGGAGTCGGACTTCGAGGTCTCGGGGATCGCCGATGTGGACGGCGACGGGAACAAGGCGGAGTGGCTGGCGACCAAGGAGGGCAACGTCCAGCGGGTGACGCCGAACGACACCTACTGATCGCCCGTGTCACCGGGGGGAGGACGCCGTGAGCCCCGATGTCCGCGCGGCGGGGATCGCCCTGCTCGGAGCCGCCCTCTGCGGCGGGCTGGCCAACCAGGCGCAGCGCGCCGCGGACGAGGCCCGCTTCGCCGAGGACGCGCGAGAAGAGCAGATCTTCCTGCCCGATCCCAGGAGCCTCCAGGTCGCCTCCATGGGCTTCCATGGCCTGATCTCCGAGCTCCTCTGGGTGCGGAGCGTGCTGCACTTCGCCGACCTGATGGACCACCCGAGCCCCGAGGGCGCGCGGTGGCTGCGCGTCATGATCCAGACCGTCACCACCCTCGATCCAGGCTGGCGCAGCAGCTACATGTACGGCGGGGCCATGCTCCGCACCCTCGCCGATTATGAGGGCAGCGACGCCGTCTTCGAGGCGGGCGCGCTCAACCTCCCTGAGGATCCCACCTTCCCCTTCGCCCTCGCCATGAACGCCTTCCTCTACGAGGACAAGGTGGAGGAGGCCGTGAAGTGGATGGAGGTCGCGGCGGCGCTCCCCACGGCGCCCCCCTGGTACCGGCGCGCGGCGGCGGGCTTCTACGACAGGCGCGGCCAGCGCAAGGCCGCCCTGCGCTATCTGGAGGAGGAGATCGCCACCGAGGCCGATCCCAGCCTGCGGGCGGAGCTGGAGCACAAGTACAGCGAAGTCCTTCACGACGAGCTCGCCGAGCAGATCGCCCAGCGCCGGGCCGAGGTGCAGGGGCGCCTGGGCCGCGAGATCCAGCGCGTGCAGGAGCTGGGCGAGCTCCCCCCTGACCCGCTGGGCGGGACCTGGATCCTCGCGCCGGACGGCGAGGTCCGCAGCTCGGTGCGCGACGCCGTCCTGGCCGATCGGGCCCGCCGCGCGGAGCGCCAGGAGCTCTTCCGCCTCTGGGAGGGGGAGCGGAAGACCCCGTGAAGCAGGACGCCGTGATCGGGCTGGGCAGCTCGCTGGGCGACCGCGAGGCCACGCTGCGCCTCGCCGTCCAGGCCCTGGACGCAGCAGAGCATGTCGAGGTCCTGGCGGTCTCCCGCCTCTATCGCACGCTGCCCGTGGGCGCGGCGACCCGCCCCTTCCTCAACGCGGCGGTCCGCGTCCGCACCTCGCGCTCGCCCCGAGGGCTGCTTCAGCTCTGCAAGGCGATCGAGCTCCGCCTGGGTCGTCGCCCCTCCGCCCGCTGGGCGGATCGGGCCCTGGACCTGGACCTGCTGCTCTACGGGGATCACCTGAGGCGAGGGCCCGCGCTCGCCCTGCCGCACCCCGGCCTCGCCGAGCGCGCCTTCGCCCTCGTGCCCGCGCGGGAGGTGGCGCCGGATCTGCTCCACCCCGGGCTTGGCCTCCCCCTGGCCCTCCTGCCCGAGCCCGCGGGGCCCTCGCCCGCGCCCTGCGGCGCGCTCTCCGCGCCCTCGCTTGCGCGGGCGCGCGCGGCACACTACATCGCTGGGCGGGTCCCCCAGCGGAGCGTCGGCATGAAGCTCTTCCTCGACACGGCCAACCTGGACGAGATCCGGGAGGTCGCGACGTGGGGGGTCCTCTCCGGAGTGACGACCAACCCGAGCCTGATCGCGCGCGAGGGCCGTGACCTCGCCGAGACGATCCACGAGATCTGCGAGATCGTGCGCGGGCCGGTCTCCGCGGAGACTGTGGCGCGCGACACCGACGGCATGGTCCGCGAGGGCCGGGCGCTGGCGCGCCTCCACGAGCACGTGGTCGTGAAGGTCCCCATGACCGAGGCGGGGCTGCGCGCCACGCGGGTCCTCGCCGACGAGGGCGTGGACGTCAACGTCACCCTGATCTTCCAGCCCACCCAGGCCCTGCTGGCCGCCCGCGCGGGCGCCGCCTACGTCTCTCCCTTCCTTGGGCGCCTCGACGATCTCGGGCAGGACGGCGTGCAGCTCATCGAGCAGTGCGCGCGCCTGCTGCGGGCGGACCCGGAGGTGGGGACGCAGGTGCTGGCGGCGAGCATCCGCACCCCCGCGCACGTCCTGTCGGTCGCCCTCGCCGGCGCGCACGTCGCCACCATCCCCACCCGCGTGATGCGGGCCATGCTCCACCACCCGCTGACCACCCAGGGCCTGGACGCCTTCCTCGCGGACTGGGCCCGGCAGCCCGACGGCGACGTGGTGGCCTCGGTGGAGCGATTCCTCGCCCAGCGCGGGCGCGCGGGCTGAACATGGCGCCTCCTCTCCCCAAACCCGAGAAGCGGGCGCGCATCCTGGACGCCGCCATCGACGTCTTCGCCGAGAAGGGCTTCCACGCCGCGCGCATCTCGGACATCGCCGACCGGGCGGGCGTCGCCGACGGCACCATCTACCTGTACTTCAAGCACAAGGAGGACATCCTCCTCTCCGTCTTCGAGGAGAAGATGGACGAGCTGATGGCGGAGCTGGGCGCCGCGCTCACCGGGCTCGAGGATCCTCGCGATCAGATCCGGGCTTTCGCGCGGCATCATGTCTATCAGCTCCGCAAGCACCCCGAGCTTGCCCAGGTCTTCCAGGTCGAGTTAAGACAGTCGCGGAAGTTCCTCAGGGAGTATCGACCCGAGAAGCTCTGGGCCTATCTGGAGATGTTCGGGAAGATGGTCGAGGCGGGGCAGGCGAGGGGGCTGTTCCGACCGGAGATCGATCCCTTCGTCACGAAGTGGGCGTTCTTCGGCTCCTTGGACGAGATCTCGATTCAGTGGGTGCTCTCCCGTAAGCGGGAGCGCTTCAATCTGGACAGGGCGGCCGAGCAGGTGGCGGAGGTCATCCTCCGAGGTCTGGCGGTCGATGCATCGACGGGGGCGTCGGACGCGCCCGCGCGAGGGGTTGGGGATCTCCCGCAGGTAGACCCCCAGCGCCCGTGAGGGCCGGACGACGCGAGCGGGGGCTGGACCCCCATCAAGTGGAGAGGAGGCGTTCGTGAAGATCGGTGTATGCCTGAAGCAGGTCCCGGCGACCGACACGCGGTTCCGGATCGACAACACGGGGAACGGCGTCGTGCTGAGCGACGTCAAGTTCGAGATCAGCCCCTACGACGAGTTCGCGCTGGAGGAGGCGCTCCGCCTCCGCGACGCGGGCGTGGGGACCGAGGTGATCGTGTTCACGCTCGCTGGCGCCGACGCGGACCAGCGCATCCGTGACGCGCTCGCTCGCGGGGCCAACCGCGCCGTCCGCCTGGACGATCCCGCCTTCGCCGGCCTCGACAGCCTGGGCGTGGCGCGCGTGCTCGCCACCGCGGCCCAGAAGGAGGGGGTGGGCCTCATCCTCTGCGGCAAGCAGGCCGCGGACGATGACAACGCTCAGGTCCCGGCGATGATCGCCGAGATCCTGGACTGGCCCCAGGCCCTCGTCGTGGACCGCCTGGAGATCGGCGGCGGCCGCTTCAAGGCCTGGCGCGTGGCCAGCGGCGGCGCCCGCGAGATCATCGAGGGCCCGCTCCCGGTCGTGGTGTCCTGCACCAAGGGCCTGAACGAGCCGCGCTACGCCTCGCTGAAGGGCATCATGGAGGCCAAGAAGAAGAGCCTCACGGTGGCGAACGCCGGGGCCCTCGGGCTCGACGGCGCGCGCCTGGCCACGGTGGTGCGCTCCACGCGCTGGAGCCTGCCGCCCGACCGGCCCAAGGGCCGGATCCTCACCGGCGACAACGCCACCGTCGTGCGCGAGCTGGTCCGCCTGCTGCGCGAAGAAGCCAAGGTCATCTGAACAGGGTTCCACGGAGATTACCATGGGCAAGGGCATCCTGGTCCTCTGCGAGCAGAGCGGTGGGACCTTCAAGAAGACTGCGTTCGAGCTGCTGGGCAAGGCCCGTGAGCTCGCGGGTTCGGTGGGCGGGCCGGTCTCGGCGCTGGTGATCGGGCACGGCGGCGGCGCCGAGCTCGGCGGCTACGGGGCGGACACCGTCTACACCGTCGAGGGCGACGCCTTCGGCGACTACAACACGGGCCCCTGGGTGCGCGCCATCCAGGCGGCGGTGGCGGCGGCGGACCCGGCGGTCCTGCTGGCCCCCTCCAGCCCCGCGGCCCGCGACGCGCTCCCCCGCCTCGCCGCCCGCCTGGGCGCAGGGCTGGGGACCGAGGTCGTGGAGCTGCGCGCGGAGGGCGGCAAGGTCGTCGGCCGGCGCCCCATGTACGCCGGCAAGGTGCTGGCGGACGTGGAGATCTCGTCCTCGCGGGCCATGTTCACGGTGCGCGCCAACGCCTTCCCCGTCCCCGCCTCGGCGGGCGGCAAGGCCGGGCTGGTGGCGCTCTCCGTGGCGCTCAGCGCGAGCGACACCGCGGTCAGCGTCGTCGGCCGTGAGGCCCCCGCCACCAGCGCGGTGGACCTGACGGAGGCCGATCGCATCGTCTCCGGCGGCCGCTCGCTCAAGAGCGCCGAGGGCTTCGACACGGTGATCCGCCCGCTGGCGGGCGTCGCGCGCGCCGCGGTGGGCGCCAGCCGCGCCGCGGTGGACGCCGGCTACGCGAAGCACTCGGAGCAGGTCGGCCAGACCGGCAAGACGGTCAACCCGAACCTCTACATCGCGCTGGGCATCTCGGGCGCCATCCAGCATCTCGCGGGGATGCGCACGAGCAAGGTCATCGTCGCGGTGAACAAGGACCCCGAGGCGCCCATCTTCCAGGTGGCGACCTACGGCATCGTGGCTGACCTCTTCGAGATCGCCCCGCTGCTGCAGAGCGAGCTCGCGCGCGTCCTCGAGGGCTGACCGGGACGCCCGCCGAATGGTACGCTCGGCGTGCTCTTTACCGCACGGGGTGGTATAGGGCCGCCGGAGGCGATCCGTGACGGCGGGCACGCCGGACAGCGCTGAGCTCCTGAAGGTCCTGCGTCGGCTCGGGCACGACGCGGACCACAGGGGCGTGATCCGCCTGGTGGAGCGCTGGGCGGAGATGGGAGAGCTCCCGCGGGAGGCGCGCCTCGAAGAGGCCCGCGCCTTCCTGGACCTTCGCCTGATGGACCGGGCCTGGGTCCGCCTGAAGGAGCTCCAGGAGAAGGAGCCCGACGATCAGGAGACCCTGCTCCTCATCGCCCGCCTCTACGTGGAGCGCGGCTGGCCCGCCCGCGCCCGGCGCGCCCTCGATCGCCTGAGCGCGCTCGGCTACGAGGGCGCGGATCTGGCGGACCTGAGCCGGCGCGCCGACCAGCCCCCGCTCGAGCCGCCCTCCGACGCCCGCGAGGTCGAGCGTGGCGGGACCCCGGCCCAGCTCCTCTCCCTCGCCGAGATCTTCCTGGCCACCGGCAGCTTCCTGCGCGCGCGGAGCCTGCTGGAGCGCGTGCGCCGCCAGAGCCCCTCCAACGCGCGGGCGGAGCTGCTGCTCTGGGGCATCCAGGGCGAATTCCTGCGCCGCGGCGAGACGCTGGCTGACCTGCTGCGCGAGCTGGGCCCCGCCGTCCGAGAGCCCGACCCCGAGGAGGGCGAGGGCGACTGGGACACCTCGGAGCACACCGACACCTCGGTGACCGACGAGGGCGCGACGGAGGCCCCCACCACGGAGGTGGACCTCGCGCTGGAGGAGTCGCGGGAGGCGCCCTTCCCCACGCTCTTCCGCCGCCCGACCACCGAGCTGCCCGAGGACGAAGACGACGAGGAGCCCACGGTCGCCTCGCACATCGCCACGCCGAAGGAGCTGGAGTCGCCGCTCCCCGACGCGGGCACGGACCCCGGGGACGGCTTCTCGTCCCAGGGCGGCGACACGCAGATCATGGCCATCCTCCCCGGTCCTGGGCGCGGGCTCGCCCCGGTGGACGGGCCCATCCATCGCCCTCGTGAGGCCGGCGCCACGCTGGAGCCGCTGGACCTCAAGGCCTGGCAGCGCAGCATGGGCCTCGGCGCCCGGGACAGCCAGATCCCGCTCGAGCAGCAGGACCCGCCCAGCGAGGACTTCCTGGAGGACGAAGACCAGGACATCGTGGTCATGACCCGGCGCGAGCTCGCCGGAGAGGAGCCCGCCTCCGCCACCACGACCGCGCCGCGCAAGCCCATCGAGGTCGTGGAGAAGTACCCGAAGCCCCTGGTCCCGCCGCCCGCGGCGCGCGCGCCCACCCCGGCCCCGCTCACCCCGGTGCCCGCGCCCGAGCGCCCCGCCTTCTCCGAGGAGGACAGCCAGGCCGCGCCGCCTACGGACTGGACGCGCCTCATCGTGGTGATGGCGCTCACGGCGGGCCTCCTGGTGGGGGCCGGGCTCCTGCTCTACCGCGGGGTCCAGGGCTTCGCCGCCGATCGCGTGCTCTCCGAGGCGGAGCGGGTGGCGGCGGAGGGCCGGCTCCAGGAGCTCCAGGACCTCCAGACCCGCCTGCGCGAGGAGATCGAGGCGGGCAGCCCACCCCGCTGGGCGCGTCAGGTGGCCTCGGCCCAGGTGGCCCTGGCCCTGTGGGAGCGGGCGGGCGACGAGTCCCTCCGCGACGAGGCGCGGGCCCGGCTGGATCAGGCCTCGGACGCCCCCGCCGCCGTGAGCGCCGAGCTCTCGGCCTCGCTGGCGCTCGCCTCGGGCGATCTGGAGCGCGCCGGGCAGCTCGCGCGGCGCCTCGATCTCTCGCGGCTCAGCGCGCGGGCCATCTCCGCCCGCGTCGCCCTCGCCTCGGGGGAGCCGGATCGGGCGCTGGAGCTCTGGGAGCCCGCCGCGCGCTCGGCCCCCGCCGTGGGCCACCAGCTCCTCTGGGCCGACATCCTGGAGGCCGTCGGTCGGGCGGAGGAGGCCCGAGGCGTCCGCGCCGCGCTGATCGAGGCCCACGGCGAGGAGCCGCAGGTCTTCCTGGCCCGCCAGGAGCAGGCCTGGGAGGGCGATGATCCCCAGGCGCGCCTCTCCGCGCTGGAGGGCTGGCTGGAGGGGCACCCCACGCTCCCGGCGCGCGACCGGGCCCGCGCGAGCGTGCTGCGCGGCGACCTGTGGATGCGCCTGGGCGAGGTGGAGCGCGGCGTCTACGCCGTGGCCCAGGCCGTAGAGGCCGATCCGACCTACGCCCCCGCCCTCTACCGGCGCGCCGCCTGGAGCGCCTACAACGGGGACCTGAGCGCTGCCGTCCTCGACCTGGAGCGCTGCCTGGACGTGCGCCCCGGGGACGCCGCCTGTCGCCGCGGCCTCGTCCAGATCCGGTTGGGCGACGGGCAGCGCATGGAGGCGGCGGAGGTGGTCAACGAGACCCTGGACGCGCGCGCCGACGACCTGCTCCGCGCCTGGCTGGCCATGGAGAGCGGCGACGCCCAGCGCGCCCTGGAGCTCGCCCCTGTGCCGAAGACGGGGGAGGGGAGCGCGCTCTACTGGCTGGTGCGCTCCGAGGCGCTCCTGGCCCTGGGCGGCGGGACGGACGAGCGCGCCCGCGCCCGCGCCGCCCTCGAGCGCTCCATCGATCCCCTCGATCGCCTCCTGCTCTTCCAGCTCGACGAGCTCATGCCCACGCCCACGGAGGCCACCCCTTGACGACCCGCGCCATGAGGACCCGCGCCATGAAGTGGATCCCGCTGCTCCTGCTCGCCGCCTGCGCGCCCGCGGACGTCCCCGCCTGGGCTCTCCAGCACGCCTCGGTGACCGTCTCCCCCGACGGCGCGAGCATCAGCGGCACGCAGACCTGGGAGTTCTACAGCGCGCGCTGGGAGGAGGGGCGCGACCAGGACGATCACATCTGCGCCCGCGCCCAGACGATCACCGGGGAGGCTCTGGCCAGCCTGCCCGACGGCTGCCCCGGCTGCATCGGCGCCTTCTCCATGATGGTGGAGGAGCTGGACACGGACTGCACCGGCGAGGTCGCCACCGATCCCTCCTACGCCGGCACCACCCTCTACGCGATCGGGAGCGTGGACCGCAGCGTGGAGTCCCTCGACCCCTACCCCGGGGACAGCATGGGCTGGTTCGTGGCCTGGTCCACCGAGGACGTCGAGCCGCTGGGCTTCGCCTACAACGACGCCCTCGACGCGGGGGAGGAGCCGGAGGCGCCGGGGTGGGTGGTGGGGCTGACCTACGTCCTCTGGCCCGCCTTCGTGTGGGATCTCGCCGCCGAGGGGTAGACGGGCCCCGGTGGACGTGCTTACGTGTGGGTGGGCAGGACACGGCGCGGAGATGGGCATGAGAGACGGCATGGAGGTCGGCATTCGCCGCTTCGGCTTCGTCGTGCTCGCGGGCGTGCTGGCGCCCGCGTGCTCGGGCGTCGCGCTGGACGGGGGCAAGGGGTTTGGCCCCGCCGAGACCGGGGCCATGGACTCGGGCAGCAGCCTGGACACGGGCGACACCCCGGAGGATCACGTCGGCCCCACCTGGTGGAAGCTCGGCGCGGCGATCTCGATCTGGGAGGGCGCGCTGCTCCCCGACGAGAGCTCGCTGGGGCTCACGCTCCTCGCCGCGGACGGCAGCATCCTCTGTGAGGACACGCTCACCGTGCGCGGGATCACCGCGCAGAGCTCGACGCCGGACCCCACCATCTTCACCTGGTGGAGCGTCACCCACGGGCTCCCCCAGAGCGCCTGCGCGGAGTACACGAGCCCCGTCCCCTCTCCGGTCTTCATGGGCGTCGGGGCCATGCACGTGGACATCCGGGCCAACCTCGAGCCCGCGGACCTCGCGGACGGGGCCGCCAGCCTGAACGCCGCCTACGCCTCCCTGGACGGGGGCGACACGGTGTGGGTCTACGGGGTGGCCGGGACCACGGCCGCCTACCTGGGTGACGCCGCGCCCGCCGACTCCTCGGAGCTCGCCGACGGCGTCTGGGTCATCCGGGCCATCTACCCCTTCGACTACTGAAGGCCCATCGCCGCCAGCGCTCCGGTCTGCGGGCACCAGCCCCACTCTGCCATCGGTGGGGCCTGCTCCGGCGGGCAGGCGCGGGCGAGCCCTCCCCGACCCGGGACCAGCGGGTTGTCTGGCGCCGCGAGGGCCTCGCTCAGGGCCTCGTCGTCGAGGCTGTCGCGCTGCGCGTCGGAGAGCGACTCCAACGCGCGGAGGAGCTCCAGCCGGCGCGCCTCCAGCAGCGCGCGATCGGCCTCGGTGGCCCGCGGGAGGGCAGGGGGAGGCTCCGGCGCCGGGTAGCCCGTCGGAGACCGCCAGGCGGCCAGGCTCATCGCGCCGCTCAGCAGCGCCACCCCCGCCCAGACCGCCGTCCTCAGGCCCCTCATCCGCTCACCCCCGAGGGAGCCTATCGCGCGCCGGGAGGACCGGATACCAGGGCGCATGATCCCGAAGGACACCTTCACCCTCGTCGGCGTCGTCCACCTCCTGCCCCTGCCGGGAGCGCCCCGCGGCTCGCCCGGCCTCGACGCCGTGCGCGACGCCGCGCTCCGGGACGCGGAGGCCATGGCCGAAGGCGGTCTTCAGACCGTCATCATCGAGAACTTCGGCGACGCCCCCTTCCGCGCCAGCGGGGTGGACCCCCACGTCCCCACGATGATGTCCGCCGTCGCGCTCGCCATCCGCGCCCGGCTCCCCACGATCCAGCTCGGGGTCAACGTGCTCCGCAACGACGCGCGGGCCGCCCTCGCCGTCGCCGCCAGCTGCGGCGCCCGCTTCGTCCGGGTCAACGTCCACGTCGGCGCGGTCTGGACCGATCAGGGCCTCATCCAGGGCGAGGCCCACGAGACCCTGCGCTACCGGCGCGAGCTCGGCTTGGCCGAGGGCCCCGGGCGGGTGAGCATCCTGGCCGACGTCGCCGTCAAGCACGGGCAGCCCGCCGGGGAGCGCGATCTCGGCCGCCTGGCCGCGGACACGGCCCTGCGCGGCGGCGCGGACGGCCTCATCGTCACCGGGGCGGCCACGGGCGCCCGCGCCGACCTCGCCGATCTCCGGGCCGCGCGCGCGGGCTCGGGCGGCGTCCCCGTGTGGGTGGGGAGCGGCGCTACGCCCGAGACCCTCGCCGATCTGCGCGCTCACGCCGACGGCGCCATCGTGGGCACCTTCCTCCACCGGGGCGGGCGCCTCGACGAGCGGGTCGATCCTGCCCGGGTCCGCGCCATCGTGGACGCCGCCCGCTGACAGGAAAAACCCCGGGGGAATCCCACGTCGTGGGCCCCCCGGGGCGGTGAGTCAGGCGTGGCGTTTGGGTGAGCGCCGACGGCTCACCCGGGCGGGATCAGGAGCAGCCGCTGGTGACCCCACAGTTGAGGCACTTGTAGCAGGACCCGTTGCGGACCATGATCGAGCTGCAGACGTGGCAGGGCGGGGCGTCCGCCTGCGAGGTGAAGACCGAGCGCTCCAGCGAGCGAGCGTCGGAGGAGACCGCGCGGACGGGGGCCGGGGTCGGGCGGGGCGTGTCGAAGGCGTCGTCCTCCGCCGGCTCCTGGCGGGAGGCGCCGGAGCCGAAGCGCAGGTCGAGCCAGCGGAAGATGTAGTCCATGATGCTCTTGGCGATCGGGATCTCCGGGTTGCCGGTGAATCCCGAGGGCTCGAAGCGCATGTGGGCGAACTTGTCGCAGAGGGCCTGCAGCGGCACTCCGTACTGGAGCGCGAGGCTGACGCAGGTGGCGAAGGCGTCCATGAGCCCGCTCACCACCGAGCCCTCCTTGGCCATGACCAGGAAGATCTCGCCGGGGCTGCCGTCCTCGTACATGCCCACGGTGATGTAGCCGTCGTGCCCGGCCACCGAGAACTTGTGGGTCAGCGCGCGCCGCTCGTCGGGCAGCTTGCGCCGCACCGGCCGGTACTCGATGACCTTCTCCGGGGCCGAGGCGGGCTTGTCCAGCCCGGTGTTCAGCGGCTGGGTGCGCTTGCAGCCGTCGCGGTAGACCGCGATGGCCTTCAGCCCCATCTTCCAGGCCGTCAGGTAGAGCTCGCCGATGTCCTCGACCGTCGCGTCCGAGGGCACGTTGACGGTCTTGGAGATCGCGCCCGAGAGGAAGGGCTGCGTGGCCGCCATCATCGCGACGTGGCCCATGGGGGCGATGGAGCGCTTGCCGTTCCGGGGCTTGAAGGCGCAGTCGAAGACGGCGAGGTGCGCGGGCTTCAGGAAGGGCGCGCCCTCGATGGTCTCGTGCGTCTCCAGGTAGGCGCTGATGGCCGCCTGCTGCATCGGCGTGTAGCCGAGGCGCACCAGCGCCTCCGGGACCGTCTGGTTGACGATCTTCAGCATCCCGCCGCCCACCAGCTTCTTGTACTTGATGAGCGCGATGTCCGGCTCGATCCCGGTGGTGTCGCAGTCCATCATGAAGCCGATGGTCCCGGTGGGCGCCAGCACCGTGGACTGCGCGTTGCGGTAGCCCCGCTCCGTGCCGAGGGCCAGCGCCGTGTCCCAGCTCTCGCGCGAGGCCGCCTTCATCGCCGCCGGCACGCCCTCGTCCGGCACCTCGTAGGCCGCCTTCCGGTGCTTGCCGATGACGCGCAGCATGGACTTCTCGTTGCGGTCGTAGCCGGCGAAGGGGCCCTTGACCCCGGCGATGCGCGCCGACTGCGCGTAGGCCTCGCCCGTCATCACGCTGGTGATGGTGGCGGCGTAGTTGCGGCCCTCCTCGCTGTCGTAGGGGAGCCCGCGCGCCATCAGCAGCGCGCCGAGGTTGGCGTAGCCCAGGCCCAGCGGGCGGTAGTCGTGCGAGTTCCGCGCGATGCGCTCGGTGGGGTAGCTCGAGCGATCGACCACGATCTCCATCGCCGTGATCGTGGTGCGCACCGCCTCGCGGAAGCGCTCCACGTCGAAGTTGCCCACCTCGTCCCGGAACTTCATCAGGTTCAGGCTGGCGAGGTTGCAGGCCGAGTCATCCAGGAACATGTACTCGGAGCACGGGTTCGAGGCGTTGATCCGCGCCGTGCCCATGCAGGTGTGCCAGTCGTTGACCGTGGTGTCGAACTGCATCCCGGGGTCGCCGCACAGCCAGGCGCTCTCCGAGATCTCGCGCATCAGGGTGCGGGCCTGGAAGCGGCCCATCACCGCGCCGTCGGTCACCGCCCGGGTCTCCCAGGGGCCGTCCTGCTCCACCGCGCGCATGAAGGCGTCCGAGGCCCGCACGGAGTGGTTCGCGTTCTGGAAGAAGACCGAGTCGTAGGCCCCGCCCGGGACGTTGAAGCCACCGTCGTAGCCCGCCTCGATGAGCACCCACGCCTTCCGCTCCTCCTCCGACTTGGAGCGGACGAAGTCCTGGATGTCCGGGTGGTCGGCGTTGAGGATCACCATCTTCGCCGCGCGCCGGGTCTTGCCGCCGCTCTTGATCACGCCGGCGAAGGCGTCGAAGCCGCGCATGAAGCTGACCGGCCCGCTGGCGGTCCCGCCGCCCCGCAGCTTCTCCCGGCTCGAGCGGATGGGGGAGAGGTTCGTCCCCGTGCCCGAGCCCCACTTGAAGAGCATGCCCTCGGTGCGCGCCAGGCCGAGGATGCTCTCCATGGTGTCGTCCACGGAGTTGATGAAGCAGGCCGAGCACTGGGGGTGCGGCTCCACGCCCACGTTGAACCACACCGGGCTGTTGAAGGCCATGTGCTGGTGCAGGCAGAGCCAGGCCAGATCATCCTGGAAGGCCGTGGCGTCCTCCTGGCTGGCGAAGTAGCCGTCCTCCCATCCCCAGCGGGCGATGGTCTCGGTCACCCGGGTGATGAGCTGGCGCACGTCCGTCTCACGCTCGGGCGTGCCGACGTGGCCGCGGAAGTACTTGGAGACCACGACGTTGGTCGCCGTCAGGCTCCAGGTGGTGGGGATGCGGACGTCCTTCTGCTCGAAGACGGCCTGACCGCCCACGTCGGTGATGCTCGCGAGGCGGGTCTCCCAGGTCACGGTGTCCCAGACGCTCTGACCCTCAGGGGCGAAGGTGCGCGTCCAGGTGAGGGGCTGCGCGAGTCGGGGGCGCGACTCGGAGGCAGAGGAGGAGGAGGGAGAGGTGAGGGAGCTGTCCATGGCTTCTCCGCAGGGGTCGCACAGCAGGGGGCAGCAAGGAGGAGGGGCGGGAGCGCCGGTGGGTCTGAGCACGAGCCGGCCCGCGCGGTCATGCGGGCACAGGGGCGCCAGGGGGCCATCAGCTCCCTCTCTGTACCGGATCACCGCTCCGCGGTCAACCCTGAACACAACATATAGTAGGCGGCGCGGAAGCGACCCCTACATCTTGTAGGTATGGGCAGGCTGTGGGCCGAGGGCCTGTGGACAACTGGACACGCAAGCAAAGAGTTGGATTGCAACGGGGATCATGAGTTGGATCGCCCTGTGCAAGAACCGGCGGATCGTCCACGTGGGGTCTCCCGCCCCTCCCGTCGCGCCGCGTGGGTCTATGGATAACCTATGGATAACTTGAGCCTTGCGTAGCCCCGCCGATACGGGTGAGGATGCCCGGATGACGCTGGCGTCGCGGGTTCGAGACCGGCTGCTGGGGCGCCCCGAGGAGGCGTCCACGGAGGCCCTGGCGCGCGGCCTCCGCCTCGGGAGCCCCGCGCACCGCTGCCGCTGCGCCCGCGCGCTGGGCCTGGACCCCCGGGCGCCTCGGGAGCCTCTCCTCGCCGCGCTCGCCGATGCCGTCCCCGGGGTGCGTCGCGCCGCGGCCTGGTCGCTCGGCCGGCTCGGCGGCGGGGGCGCCCTGGCGGAGATCCTCCTCTCTTCGGCGCGCGCCGAGCGACGGGACGAGCCTCGCCTCTTCCTGGCCGTGGCCGCCGCGCGCCTGGGCGCTCCCCCGGAGCTCTGCTGGGCCGCGCTGGAGCAGGCCGCCGCGCGCCAGGTGCAGACCTGCTACGGGCCGCGGGCGGTCGCGGGGCTGGCGGGGGCGGGGAGGGCCGCGGTCGCCTCCCGCTGGCGAACGCTCCTGGATCCCCTGGGGCCGGAGTCGGAGCCCGGCGCGTTCCGACCCGTCGAGCCCGATCTCCTCCGCGCGCGCCTCGGCGAGGCCCTGCGCCGGGATCCCGAGGATCGGGAGCTGCTCGAGCTGCTGGCCGCCCAGCAGGACCCCCGCGATCTCCCCACGCTGGAGGCGGCGCTCGCGGGCGCGGGGCGGCGGGCCTCCCACCTCCTCCTGGGCGCGGTGGGAGAAGGAGATCCACGCGCGCTCGCGCGATGGCAGGAGGCGCTGCGCGACACGGATGTGGATCCGGGGGCGGGCTTCGCGCGCCGCGCCCGCGCCGCCCGCGCGCTGGGGAGGCTGGGGCTCCCTGAGGCGGTCCCGGCGTTGCGCCGGGCGCTCACCGACGAGGCGCTGGACCATGAGGGGCGCCCCGGCGCCGGCCTCGGCGTGCAGCTCCCGGTCAGGGACGCGCTGCTGGCGGCGCTCGGCGAGTGCGGTGACGCCAGTACCGCCGGGATCCTCGCCTCCTATCTGGGGAACGTGCATGGATCGGCCCAGGGGGGCTTCCACCTCCTGGCCATGGACGGCCTCGTCAAGATCGGGGTCGTGGAGCCCGTGCTGGCCGCGCTGGAGGGGCCGGAGATCGCCGCGGCCAACGCGCTGGGCGTGCTGGCCGCGATGGGGAGGAGGGAGCTCGTCGAGGCCTGCTCGGATGGGCGCCCGCTGGTCCGGGCCGTGCGGAAGCGCGCCCTGGGCGCCGCCTGATCCCGAGCGGCGGATCACACCGGAGCGGGGAAGCCCGAGTCCCAGCCGCCGCCGCCGCCACCGCCACCCTCGGCGCCGCCGCCGGGGAAGCCCGAGTCCCTCGGGCCGCCTCCGCCGCCGGGGCCGCCGCCGCCCTCGCCGCCACCAGGGAAGCCCTCGCCGCCCTCGCCCCCGCCGGGGCCACCGCCGCCCTCGCCGCCGCCGCCGTCACCCCAGCCGGTGTCGACCTCGCCGCCGTCATCGCCCGTGCCCGGGTCGCCCGTGCCGGTCGCCGGCGAGCCCGAAGAGCTCGGGTCCGTTCCCGCGGAGCCCTCGTCGGCGACGCCCTCCCAGGTGCCCGGATCGATGCGCACGAGGCCGGAGCGCGCGATGCGCACCATCCAGACGTCGTCGAGCCCGTCGATGGCCGCCTTGCGGTTGACGAAGGGGATCTCGATGTAGCCGCTGGAGGCGAAGTCGGTGGCCGGGTTGGAGACGAAGCCGCGGGGGTTGAAGACGACGGCGTTCTCGTTGGTGCCGCCGTCCCCGGGGCCGGAGATCGTCTGGTAGGCCGTCCAGTCTCCCAGGGACACCCAGGGGAGCTCGTCCTCGCCGCCGCGGGAGAAGTCCACGTTCCCCTCGCCGGTCTCGTCGTCCACGCCGTCGTCGTCCACCGGGAGCGTGTCCCAGCTGGCGCTGTTCACCGAGCGCTCGCCCAGCTGCACCCAGTAGACGCCGATGTTCTCGTTGCTGTCCGAGGAGGGGGAGGGGTCGTAGTCCACGAGCTGGATCCGGCACTCCCGGCCGCTCTGGATGGCGAGGTTCCGGCACTGGGAGGCCAGGGAGTAGAATTCCTTGGCCGCGCGCCGCGTGCGCATCTTGGGGAGCTCGGCCGAGATCAGGCCGAAGCCCACCGTGGAGAGCACGGCGAAGACGGCCATGGTGATGACCAGCTCGACCAGCGTGAAACCACGGCGTCCGCCCATGTGGACCTCCTCGACGCACCACGCAGATGGCGGGCACGCCTGCGACATCATATCACTGAACAGGTCTGTGGTGCGAAGGCCCGCGTGTCGTGAACCCTGCGTGCTGAGGTTGACGGCGAGCGTGTTCTTCGATAAGCGCCCTGGCTGCAAGTGTCCGGCGCGCATGCGCCTCGCTGCCCGCGCGCGTATCGCCGTCCCGTTCACAATCACGCGGACGCATCCTGTCTCCCGATCCTCAAAGGAACTCGATCGATGGCTCGTTATCGCGGTCCCCGCCTCAAGAAGTGCCGCTCTCTCGGGGTGATCCTCCCTGGCCTGACCAACGAGGCCACGCTCGAGCGGCCCTTCCCGCCGGGGCAGCACGGCGCTCGTCGTCGTGGCAAGGTCTCCGACTACAAGCTGCGCCTGAACGAGAAGCAGAAGCTGCGCATCCACTTCGGCGTGCTGGAGCGTCAGTTCCGCCGCTACGTCGCGGAGGCCTCGCGCCAGCAGGGCCCCTCCGGCCGGAACCTGATCCGGCTGCTGGAGTCGCGCCTGGACAACGTGGTCTGGCGCATGGGCCTGGCCAACACCATCCCGGCCGCCCGCCAGCTCGTCACCCACGGTCACATCTCCGTGGACGGGCAGCGCGTGGACCGGCCCAGCTATACCGTGCGCCAGGGCCAGGTGGTCACGGTTCACGAGAGCAGCCGGCAGAAGCCCTTCATCGTGACCGCGGTGGAGCAGAGCCTGAGCCGGGTCCGCCCGAACTACCTCGAGTACGATCCCGCGAAGGCGATGGCCCGCATGGTCACCCCGCCCGAGGCCGAGGATCTCCCCTTCGAGGTCAACACCCAGGCGGTCATCGAGTTCTACAGCCAGCAGCTGTAGCGCTCACGCTCGCCGGGTCGAGGGCGCATGGCCTTCTCTCTGGATGCCTGGGCCGCGCCCCGACGCGCGGCCGTGGAAGCCGTGCTCTCCCGGCGATTTGCGGGCGTCTGGCCGCCGCGCCTCGCGGAGGCCTGCGCCTACCCGCTCGGCACGGGCGGCAAGCGCGTGCGCCCGCTGTGGGTGATGGCCGCGGCGGAGGCGGTGGGCAGGAGCCCGGACGAGGCGGTCACGATGGTCGCCGCCTCGCTGGAGCTGATCCACACCTACTCACTGGTCCATGACGATCTCCCCTGCATGGACGACGACGCGGAGCGGCGCGGGAAGCCCACGGCGCACATCGTCTTCGGCGTGGCGGAGGCCCTGCTGGCCGGGGACGCGCTGCTCACCGACGCCTTCGCGCTGCTGTCCGAGGCCGATCTCCCGCCGAGCTGCGCCATCCGGCTGGTGGGCGAGCTGGCCCAGGGGGCGGGCGCCGCGGGCATGGTCAGCGGGCAGGGCGGGGACATCGGGATGGCGGGGCCGGTCCGCGATCTCCAGACCCTGGAGCGCGTCCACAAGGGCAAGACGGGCGCGCTGATCCGGGCCTCCCTGCGCATGGGCGGGCTGGTGGGGGGCGCCGACGCGGGCGCGCTCGCCAGCCTCACCCGACACGGGGAGGCCATCGGGCTCGCCTTCCAGATGGCCGACGACGTGCTGGACGCCGATCAGGACGCCCACGGCGACGGGCCCCCCAGCTACGTGCAGCTCCTCGGGCTGGACGAGACCCGGCGGCGCGCTCGCCTGCTGCTGGATGAGGCCCTGGACGCGGTCTCCGCCCTGGCCGCTCCCGAGCCGCTGCAGGCCCTGGCCCGCTACACGGTCGAGCGGGATCATTGAGCTCCCAGCGCCGGGACCGGCGCCGGCTGGACCAGCTCCTGGTCGAGCGGGGCCTCGCCGAGAGCCGCGCGCGCGCCCAGGCCCTCATCCGCGCCGGGAGCGTCCTGGTGGACGAGCGCCCCTGCGACAAGCCCGCGGAGAGCGTCTCCCTGGACGCCAGCCTGCGCCTGCGGGAGCGGCTGCGCTACGTGAGCCGCGGCGGCTACAAGCTGGAGGCCGCCCTGGACGGCTTCGGCGTGGACCCGGCGGGGCGGGCGGCGGCGGACCTGGGGGCGTCCACGGGCGGCTTCACCGACTGCCTGCTGCAGCGGGGGGCGGCGCGGGTCTACGCGGTGGACGTGGGCTACGGGCAGCTGGCCTGGTCCTTGCGCCAGGACCCGCGGGTGGTGGTGATGGAGCGCACGAACGCCCGGCACCTCGAGTCACTCCCCGAGCCGATCTCGCTGGTGGTGGGCGATCTCTCCTTCATCTCGCTCACGCTGATGCTGCCCGCGATCCTGCGCCTCGGCGCCCCGGGGGCGGACGCCGTGCTGCTGGTCAAGCCGCAATTCGAGGCCGGGCGCGAGGGCGTGGGGAAGGGGGGCGTGGTGCGCGACGCCGCCGTGCGCGATGGCGCCATCCAGCGGGTCGTCGAGGCCTGCCAGGCGCTGGGCGTCGAGGTCCTGGGCGGGCTGGACTCGCCGCTGCCGGGGGCGAAGCAGGGTAACGTCGAGCACCTGATCCACCTGCGCCTGCCGCGGGCCCCCGCGCCCGGATAGACTCCCGGGCATGAGCGCGAGCGCGCGATCGGGCAGATCGCAGGAGGCAGAGGCGAGACAGGGCGGGCTCGTCGGGCGAGCCGGCCGGGCCGTGCTGCGCGCGGTGGGCGGGGCGATCTACTACGCGATCTACCGCCGCCTGCCGGACACCTCGAACCCGAACCCCTACTGGTCGGAGATGCACCCCGACGACGACAAGGGCGCGGCGGGCGAGGACCGGCAGCACCTCCAGCAGCCCCCGCCGGCCATCTGATGCTCACCCTCCTCCTCGCCCTGGCCTGCGCCACGGAGCCGCCTGCGCCGCTGCCTCCGCCCGCTGCGGCGTCCGCCGCGACACCCGAGATCGACGTCCGCCGCGTGAAGGCGCCGGGGGTGGAGGGCTATCTGGCCCGCCCGCTGTCCGGGCTCTCGGAGCCCCGCGCCGCGCTGGTCCTGGTCGAGACCCTCGACGCCGAGGCCCTGGAGGCGGCCCGGCGGGAGGCGGGCGGGGGCGTGGCCCTGGCGGTGGCGCAGGGGGCGGACCCGGAGCGCGCGACGGCCTACCTGCTCGGCATCCCGGGGGTGCAGCCGCCGGTGAGGACCGTCTGCGCCGCGCCGGGCTGCGCCCAGGAGACCTCACCATGAAGCTCGACGACGTGCGCGCGGCTCTGCGCTACGTGCGCGGGGTGAGCCGGGGCGTCGCCCGCGGCCACATCTTCCCGCCCGAGGGGCGCCAGCGGCCGGCGGAGGCCCCCGGGGGCAGCGAGGATCCGGCGCTCGCGCTGGGCCCTCTCGAGCGGCTCCGGCGGGAGGGTGGCACGCTCACCACGCCCCTGCACCGCGTCCCGATCCCCGGGCTCCCGCGGCCGGTGGAGATCCTCCACCTCACGGACGTCCACCTGCGCCGGGACGACGCCTCGGTCGAGCGCATCGTGGACGGCATGCGCGCCTGCAAGCCCGATCTCGTCTGCATCACCGGGGACGTGGTCGCCCGCGAGTGGCGCCCCGAGGCCGTGCGCCGCTTCCTGGCCGGGCTCCCCGAGGCCCCGCTGGGTCGCTACGCGATCATGGGCAACTGGGAGTACTGGGCCCGCGCCCACCCGGACGCCTGGCGGGTCACCCTGGCCGAGCACGGGGTCCGGCTGCTGCTGGAGGAGTGGGTGGACACGGGGCCGCTGGTGCTGGCGGGGACGGACGACATGCTGGCGGGGGCGCCGGAGCCCGGCCGCGTGCTGAGCGCGCTGCCCGCCGGCCGACCGACGGTGGTGCTCACCCACAGCCCGGCCCTCTTCCCCGAGATCGCGCGACCGGAGGTCCACCTCGTGCTCTCCGGTCACTCGCACGCCGGTCAGGTGCGCCTGCCGCTGCTGGGCTCGCTCTGGGTGCCCAAGGGGACCGGCCCCTACGTCGCCGGCTGGTACGAGGCCCGCGGGAGCTGGCTCTACGTGGGGCGCGGGGTGGGCTGGTCCATCGCCCCGGTGCGGATGTGGTGCCCGCCCGAGCTGGCGCGCGTCCGGCTCGAGCCCGCCTGAGGATCAGAACTTCCACTTCCAGTAGATGTCGGCGGATGAGCTCCCGGCGTCCCCGGTGACGAACTCGGCGTAGAGCTGGCGGAGGATCATCCACTCCAGGCTGGCCTGGGTGAGGTTCTCGGCCGGATCCTCCACGGCGAAGCGCCGCTCCAGGGTGAGGAAGAGGCTCTCGGACAGGGCCTTGCCGATGGTGACCGCGCCGCTGCTGGGGTCGATCTCGAACTGGTCCACGGCGGAGAGCCCCACGGCCTGCTCGAGCTGCCCGGCGATGCCGCTCCTGGCCGCGGCCAGCAGCATGCTCGCGCCCTCGCCCGAGCTCAGCTCGGAGGCGGGCTTCCCCAGGAGCACGAGCGAGAGGGCGTCGGAGGGGTCGGGGTAGTCGTCCGCCGAGAAGGCCACGCTCACGTCGGAGACGTTCTGCGTGATGTCCACGTGCACGTCGCCGTACTCCTCGGTGCTCCGGGTCGCGCGCAGGCCGAGGATGGGGTCGTCGTAGGCCCCGCCGAAGCGGATGGTGGACTCCGGCTCCAGGGTGAAGGTCGCCCCCAGCACGTCCACCGTGCCGGAGATGTCCTCGATGAGCCCGCCCAGGGTGGGCTGGCCCACGGTGCCGCCCACGTCGAGCTCTCCGCCCAGGGTGGCGTCCAGGGTGAGGCTGGAGAGGGTGGCGAGCTGCTCGCCGTAGCCGGACTCCGTGGGCACCTCCACCTTCAAGCGGAGGTTGCGGTTCAGGTCCAGGTCCAGGTCCAGGGCGAAGCGCTCGTAGAGGGCGGGGCGCTGGCCCAGCCCGGTGGCGCGCACGAGCTGGCCCTCCCGGTAGATGGCGATGTCCGGGCTGAGCGCCAGGCTCGTGTTGGCCAGCAGCTCGTCCTTGCGCTTGATGATGCGGGTGTTCCCCAGGCGCAGCGCGCCGCTCAGCGCGAGATCGGGCCAGGGGCCGCGCGCGTGGACCTCGCCCGAGCTCGTGAGCTGGGTGGCGGTCGAGTCGCTGACCAGGAAGTCGTCCAGCGTGGCGTCCAGGGCGACCTCGGAGGGCGCGAAGCCGACGAGGCCCACCTCGCCGCTCGCGCGCAGGCTGCCCTGGCGAGCGCCGACCCGGGGGCGGCTCTGGATCGAGAGCTCGCGCAGGCGCAGGCGGTCGGCCCGGAGCTCGGCGTCCAGGCCGATCTGCTCGTAGCGGACGGCCAGATCGTCCAGCGTGAGCGCGCCGCTGTCCACCCGGATCTGCACGTCGGGCAGGGGGGAGGCCACCGAGCCCTCCACCGTGCCCCAGAGCTCCAGGTCGCCGCTTGTGTCTGAGATGCCGCCGCGCTCGCTGCCCAGGGTGGAGAGCGGGATGCGCGCGTGCCCGCCCTGGCCGTCGCTGATCGTGAGCTTGAGCCGCGGATCCTCCAGCGCGGCCTCGATCCCGGCCACCAGGTCGCCCGCCAGATCGATGCGCATCGGCACGAAGCCGTCCACCGAGATCGCGCCCCCGGCCTCGAAGCCCAGCATCACGGAGAGCTCGTAGCCGTCCTCCGCCGGGACCAGCCCGAAGAAGCCGAGCTGCAGGGGCACCGCGCCCAGCCGCCCGCCCACCCACTGGAGCCCGCCCGCCACGTCCAGATCGTCGATGCCGCCGCTCACCTGGAGGCCGCCGGCCAGGCTGCCGCCTACCTCCTCCGGCGCGCCCAGCATGGAGAGGGGCACGCCCAGCGGGATGACGTTCAGCTCCAGGTCGGTGACCCAGGTGGACGGGGCCGACAGGTCCGGCTCCGGCCCTTCCTGGAGCGCCCAGCCGAGCACGTCGGAGAGCCGGGTGCGCGTGCTGCCCTCCACCCGGACCCGGCGGGCGAGATCGGCGTCCACCCCGCCCCGCACGCGCAGGTCGCTGCCGGCGCGCCCGAGGTCCAGGCTGGCCTGCACGACGCCCAGGGACTCGTCCTTGACGCGGGCCGCGCTGATGACGCGCAGCTCCGGGTCGCAGACGTCGCCCAGCACCCGCAGGTCGGCCGCGAGCTGGTCGAAGGTGCCCGTCGCCTCGGGGATCACGCGCCCCAGCTCCGTGCTGGGCAGGGGCCCCACCAGGGCGCGCAGGGTGGCCTCCACGCCGCAGCGCAGCCGGGCCGTCCCCTCCGACACCCGGATCTCCACGGGCAGCTCGCCGCCCAAGGCCAGCAGCCGGCGCTCCCCGAGGGAGACCCCGCCGTCCAGGGTCAGCAGATCCTCAGCCAGAGACGCCGTGAGCGCGAGATCCACCGGCGCCTCGGTCGTGCCCTCCTGCCGCGCCCCGGTCACCACCAGCTCCAGGTCGAGCGCGGGCGCGCCCTGATCCTTGGACGTGATCTGGCCCTGAAGATTCACCACGCCCTGCACGCCCGCCAGAGGATCGCTCGGGTCCGCCAGCGCGGCCAGCCGCGCCACCCAGGCCAGGTCCAGGCCCTCCAGCGAGAGCCGCGCGTCCAGGTCGGCGGGGACCAGGCGCCCGTCCACCCCCAGCGCGCCCGAGGGCGAGCTCAGGGCGGCGTGGACCTCGTCCGCCCCGCCGTCTACCAGCCGGAAGGTGATGGCCTCGGTGGCCTCGAGCGGCGTGCCCGGCGTGGGCGTGACGACCAGCGAGCGGATCTCCCAGGCGCCGCCCTCCAGATCTCCCCGCAGGTCCGTGGCCAGCAGCGGGCCCTCCGCCCCCTGGATGTCGGCCGTGAGCTCCAGCGCCCCGCCCTCCAGGCTGCCCCGCAGCGGCCCCGCCCCGGTCTGCCCGCCCGGCACGTTGAGCGCGTCCAGGGCGAGCTCCCAGTCCCCCCAGGGCTCCCCGCGCGCGTCGAGCCCGCCGCTCAGGTGGCCGCTCAGCCCGCCGAGCCCGAAGGATCCGTCCGCGCTCCGGAGCGCGCTCGCCGCGAGCTGCTGGACCTCCACCCTCAGCGCGCCGTCCTCGCTCCGGCTCACGGTCCAGCCCGCCCCGAGGCTCTCCAGGCCCGCCTGGGGGTGGCTGAGCCCGCGCAGGCTCAGCGAGCCCTGGGCCTCGACGGAGCCGCCGACCACGCTCGCCTCCAGGGGCACGGAGAGCTCCTGGGCCGCGACGCCCTCGGGCCCGCGGAGCCCGCTCGCCTCCAGCGTGCCGCTCACGTCGACCTCGGCCACCTCTCCCGACCAGTCGGCCCGCACCCGCCCCTGGTAGCGGGCGGCCCCGCCGAGGTCTTCCAAGCCGTAGCGGGCCAGCGCGCCGAGATCGGGCAGCGACACGCGCGTCTGGAGGTCGGCCTTGCCCGCCGGCACGTCCACGTCGCCCTCCGCCACCAGCCCGCCTACGGCGTGCCGCGCCGAGAGCCGCTCCATCGCCACCTTCCCCGCGTCTACGCGGGCGTCCAGCCTCAGATCGCGCACCGGCTCGCCCCAGAGCACCTGGTCTCCGCCCTCCAGGTGGACCGTGGCGCGGATCAGGTCCGGGTCCTGCGCGCCGGGCAGCTCGGGCCAGCCCGTCCCCGTGCCCTCCAGGTGCCAGGCGCCCACGAGGCGGGTGCGCTCGGTCACCGGCAGCAGCAGCTCGCCGAGCTCGAGCCCGGGGGTGTCCAGGTCCAGCGCCCAGGTGAGCGGCGAAGCCAGGACGTCCGCCCTCGCCTTCAGGCTGGCCTCGCCCGCCAGCGCGCGCAGGTCCAGGCTCGCCTCCAGCGCGTCCAGGGGGCCTTGGAGCTCGAGCTGGGCCTGCAGCCCCTGGCGCAGCACCGGGTCCATCGCGGCCAGGGCGTGCAGATCGTCCGGGTTCAGGTCGAGGTCCAGGCTCAGCCCGAGCTCCGGCCGCGTCTCCACCGCGCCCACCCGACCCTCGGCGGCGAGGCGCGTGCTGCCCAGGGCCAGCCGGAGCCCGGCCAGGTCCAGGTCCCCGTTCACCAGCCCCGCGTCACCCTCCAGGGTCAGGCGCCGATCTCCCGGGCTGGCCAGGCGCGCCGCCAGCGCGAGATCCTCCAGCTTCGCTGTCCGACCCTCCACCAGCGCGCCGAGCGAGAGCCCCAGCTCCTCGAGGTGCAGGTCCAGGCCCTCCGCGCGATAGCGCAGGTCCCCCTGGGAGATCTGGGCGGTGGCGACCTCCACCCGCCCGGCGAGCCCAGCCCAGGGCTCGGCCGGGCCCGTGTCCTCGGAGGGGCCGTCCAGCCCCAGCGCCACCAGCAGGTCCAGCTCCCCGTCCGGTCGCGCCTGCAGGTCCACGCGCGGGCCCTCCAGGCGCAGCTCGTCCACCCGCAGGCGCCGGTCCAGCACGCCCAAGAGGTCATAGCGCAGGAGCAGGCGATCGAAGCCGACCAGCTCGCGCCCGTGGGCGTCTCGCAGGGACACCCCCCGGAGCTCCAGCTCGTCGAGCAGGTTGAAGCGCAGCCGCTCGATCTCCAGCTTCCCCTTCGGGATGGGCGCGCGGGCGACGATCTGGTCGCGGGCCCAGTCATTGCCGGGCTCGCTGACCAGCAGCAGGACCCCGAGCAGGCCCGTCCCCAGCACCCCGCCCGTGATCACGAGCAGGGCGAGCCCGGCGCGGGCCAGGACGCGGCGCGCCCTCAAAAGGCCTCCGAGAGCGAGAAGTAGGGGGCCCAGCGGGGCTCGTGGTCGAACATGACCGGGTCGCCCATGCGGCGGGCCACGTCGATGCGCAGCGGGCCGACCGGGGTGCGGTAGCGCAGCCCGACGCCCAGCGAGAGCTGCGGGGCGGGCTGGCCCACGCTCTGGAGGTCCCACCAGACCATGCCCGCGTCGGCGAAGACCACGAAGCCGTAGTCGTCCCACTGGCCGGGCAGGTAGGTGCGGAGCTCGAGTGAGCCGAAGGAGGAGACCAGGCCGCCCGTGGGGATGGTGGCGGTGTCGCAGCTCTCCCCCGGCGCGCAGAGGGCCTCGCTCGGGTCCGAGTAGCAGTTGCCGCCCTCGGCGTCGCAGCTCCAGGCGTAGGGCCCGAGGTGCCCGTCCTGCCAGCCGCGCACGCTGTTGGAGCCGCCCAGGGTCAGGCGCTCGTCGAAGGGCACGCCCGCCCGCTCGGCCCCGAAGAGCTCGTAGGTCTGGATGAGCCCGCCCCCCAGGCGCCCGCCGAGCGTGGCCCGCGGGTACCAGCCCAGCAGGGCGTCCAGCAGGCGGCCCAGCGGGAAGTAGCGGCGTCCCTCCACCTCCAGGCGCACGAAGTCGAACATCCCGGGCGGCAGGGCCTCGTCGAGCTGCAGCGAGACGTAGCTGCCGCGGGCCGGCGCGACGGGATCGTTGCGCGAGTCGTACAGCACCGTCTGGCTGAGCGTGGTGAGGAAGTAGGGGTTCTGGGTGTCCAGCTCCGAGCCGGAGGTGGAGAAGCCGCTCACCGAGTCCGAGGCGTTGAACCACTGGTAATAGCGCAGCCCCGCGCCGAACCCGTAGGTCCAGTGGCGGATGGGGCTCCAGGTCAGGGCGGTGCTGAAGGTGGGCGTGACGTACTGCCAGGCCTCCTCCACGCCCAGATCCAGGCTGAGGTCATTCTCCAGCTTCAAGGCCGGGACCGGGAGGCGCGGGGCGTCCAGGCCCAGGCCCAGCGAGAGCAGCGGGCCGCCCCCAAGCTCCTCGCCGGTCGCGCTGTCCCCGGTGTCCACGAGGTCCGCGAGCGAGCTCAGCCAGGTGTAGCCGGCGAGGGCCTCCACATCGAGCTGGAGCAGGCGCCCGCCGAGGTTGACGTGGGAGAAGCCCGCGCTGGCGCGGAGCTCCTGCTTGCCGGTCTGGGCCGCCACGCCGCCGCCCAGGCGGAGCTGACGCCAGCGGCTGTCCTGGAGCTCGATGGTGACGGGCACGACGTCCGAGGGGAGGGGAGGGGGCTCCACCGGGCCCTCGGAGGGCGGCAGCGGCTTCGGGCGATCGAGCGCCGGCTTCACGTTGACCACCGAGAAGGTGCCCAGCGCGAAGAGATCCCGCTGGGTGGTGGCGATGGCGCGCGCGCTGAAGGCCTGGCCCTCGCGGACGGCGAGCTTCTGGCGGATGAGGTCGCGGGGGACCTTCGACGCGCCGGTGAGCGTGACCTCTCCGAAGCGGCAGGCCGGTCCGGGCTGGCAGAGGTAGCGCAGGTCGGCCTCGTGCTCGTCCGCGCGCACGTCCACCTCGCCGCGCACCTCCGCGTAGGCGAAGGACTGGTCGCGCAGCTTCAGCAGGGTCAGGTCGCGCGTCTCCTCGTGGGCGGCGAGCGTGAAGCGGTCACCGGGCTGCGCGGCGGCGCGGTTGCGGAGCTCACGGGCCAGCGGCCCCTTCACCACCGACTCGAAGCTCTGCTCGGTCGGGTGGCCCTGCTCGTCCACCACCAGCCAGGTGACGGAGGCGATGTTCGTAGGCGGGCCCTCCTCGACGTGGCCCACCAGATCCACCACCGGGGTGCGGTTCTTCCGCGGGCGGCGCTCCACGACCTCCCAGCCCAGGAAGCGCGCCTCGAAGAAGCCCTGGTGCGCGTACCAGGTCTCGATGCGCCAGGCGTCCCGGGTGAGCTCGTCCCGGCTCAGGCGCACCGCGCGCTCCCGCGGGGCGATGCGCCAGAAGCGAGGGCTCTCCAGCTGGACCATCGCGGTCTTGACGAGGTAGTCGCTGGTCCCGGAGAAGCCGCCGCCGTTGCCCTCGATGCGCACCTCGCGGACGATGGGATCCACATCGGCGGCGGAGCGGATCCTGGGAGGGAGGCATCCGCAGAGCAGCAACAGGGGGGGCCAGCACACGCGCATGGGGGGTTCGCCTGACCTGCACTCTCGCACGCGGGAGCCTATGCGGCCAGGACCTTGACATGCAAGGGGTGGGCCCATTAAATGGGGCCGTCTTCCCGTCTGCACGAATCCTACGAAAGATCCCGAGAGGTCCGTCATGGCCAAGAAGGCTGCCAAGGGCCGGCAGAACATCCAGCTCGAGTGCACGACCTGCCGCAAGAGCGGCATGCCGGGCGTGAGCCGTTACGCCACCCAGAAGAACAAGAAGAACACCACGGGGCGCCTCGAGATCTCGAAGTATTGCCGCTTCGAGCGCAAGCATACGCCCCACAAGGAAGTGAAGTAGCGCTCGTCTTGCCGCGGCCCGTCGTCAACGCCGACGAGCTGTGGGAGCGCGCGCTTCAGCTCCTCGCGCGCAGGGCTCACGCCCGCGCGGAGCTGGCGCGCAAGCTGGCGCGCTACAAGCCTGATCCGGCCTGGGTAGAGGCTGTCCTCACCCGGCTGGAGGGCCGAGGTCTGCTCGACGACCAGCGCTTCGCGCAGGACACCGCGGACGCGCTCGCGCGCGGGCGTCGCTCTGGACCTGCGCGCATCACGTCGCGGCTGCGCGGCGCGGGCGTCTCCGCGCGCCAGACCGACGAGGCCCTGGGCTCGCTGGAGGTGGACTGGGACGAGCGCTGCCGCGACCTCGCCCGGGAGCGCGTCGCGCGCGGGCTCGACCTCACCGACCCCAAGGAGCGGGCGAAGCTGGTGCGCTTCCTGGCCGGGCGCGGCTTTCAGAGCGCGGTCATCTTCCGTGCGCTGCGCGCCCTGGGGGCGGACCCCGAAGGCCTGGAGCCGGACTGAGTCAGGCGCTCAGGGCGTCGCGGGGGCGGCGGGCGCGGCGGGGACGGCGGGAGCCGACCCGGGGCGGGGCGGCCCCTCCTCCTTGAGCGAGGCGATGCCCACCTTCTCGGCGCCGGCGTCGCGCACGGTGTCCATGACCTGCACCACGCGCGCGTAGCTGGCGTCGGGGTGCGCGTCCACGAAGACCACCTTGGTCGCCTTGCCCATGAGGCGCTTGTAGACCTGGTCCTTCAGCTCCTCGAGCGTCATGGGCTGCAGGTTCAGCGCGATGGACCCGTCCTCGTAGACCGCCGCGATGAGCTGGTCCTTGGGCATGTCCTCCTGCTGCACCGTCTCCGTCTTGTCCGGGAGGCTCGGCTCCAGCTCGTGCACGGGGATCGCGGAGCCGACCATGAAGATGATGAGCAGCACGAGCACGATATCGATGAGCGGCGTGACGTTGATGTCCTTCGCCGCGTCGCCACCCTTCTTGAAGCGGATGGGCTTGTTCTTCTCCCCGCTCATCGGTACCCCCGCCCGCTCAAGGCTCTTCCCCGGCCTTGCGCGTGGCCAGGAACATGTTCTGAACGCCACCGTCCTTGATGACGGTCATGACCTCGTGTACGTCCCGCCACTTGAGCGCCGTGTCGGCCTTGATGAGGAGCTCGCGCTTCTCCTTGGTCTTGAAGGCCTCGTTGATGTCGCGCACCAGCACGTCCTGGTTGGTGCGCTCGCGGCCGACGTAGAGATCCTTGTTCGGCGCGACGAAGACGACCACCCGGCTGCCGAGGTCCTTGGCCTCATCCGACTTCTTCGCGTCGGGGAGGACCACCTCGACCGGCGACCCGAGCATGGGCGTGACGATCATGAAGATGATGAGCAGCACCAGCACGACGTCCACGAGGGGCGTCACGTTGATGTCGGCCATCGGGCCGCCCTTGCTGCCCCCGACCTGCATACCCATGGCTCAGGCCTCCTGAGTCTGGGTCGCCATCTCTTCGGTCGACTCTTCGGTGGTGCTGCTCTTCCGCGCGATGAGCTGCTTCTCGCACCAGTCGATGATCTCCTGGATGGAGACCTCCATGTCGTTGGTGATCGCCTCGATGCGCGCGGTGAAGTAGTTGAACATCCACACGCCGATGAGGGCGACCATGATGCCGACCGCGGTGGTGATGAGCGCCTCACCGATGGCGGGGGCCAGGGTCGTGAGGTCCACGCTCTTGGACGAGCCCATGACGCGGAAGGCGTTGATGATGCCGATGACCGTGCCGACCAGCCCGACGAAGGGGGCGGTGGCGCCGACGGTGGCCAGCACCGGCATGCCCTTGCGCAGGTCCGCGCCCTCGGTGATCGTGGTCCGGGACAGGGCGCGCTGGGCGGCCTCGATGCCGTGGCGGTCGGGGCGGGCGCTCCACTCGCCGAGGCCCGCGGTGACCAGGTGGCCCAGGTAGGCGGACTTGAAGCGGTCCTGCTTCGCGAGCTTGATGGCCTCCGCCGCGTCGTTCTTCGACAGCGGCCCGACGATCTCGGCGGCCAGGAGCCGGCTCTGGGCGCGGGCGCGGCCGAGCGTGATCAGGCGCTCGACGACCACGTAGACGCACCAGACCAGCATCAGGCCGATCATCACGATGATGCCCTTGACCGGCAGACTTGTGTGGGACCAGAGCTCAGCGGCTGAGAATTCCATCGGTACGCTTCCTTGCGGGGAGAGAGGGGGCTGCCTGAGCCCTGATGATGCGGGAGCGGGCCTGCGCGTGTGTCCGCGCTACTTGGCGATGAACTTGACCTTGAGCGTGAAGCCGGCCTTCACGGAGCGGCCGTCTACCTTCATGGGGTAGAAGGACCACTTCCAGGCGGCCTCCAGCACGGACTCCTCGAAGACCTTGGGGCAGGCCACGATCTTGACGTCCTCGGGCTTGCCCTTCTCGTCGATGACGAAGCGGACGGTGCAGTCCCCCTCGTTGATCCCCAGCGCCAGCGCGGCCTCGGGGAACTTGGGCGAGACGCGGGTCTTCGACTTCACCTCGGACCAGTGCACCTCGCGGACGCCGGTGCCGCCGAGCTGGCCGCCCAGCACACCGCCGACGACGCCGCCGACGACGCCGCCGACCACGCCGCCCTCGACGCCACCCTCGACGCCTCCCTCCTGCCCGGCGTCCTCGGTCTCTTCGGGCAGGGGCTCCGGCTCCGGCTCGGGGAGGGCCTCAGGGTCGGGCTGCACCTCCGGCTCCGGCTCCTTCGGCTTGGTCTTCGGCTTGCTGCTGCCCGCGGGCGGGGGCGGCGGGGGCGGCGGAGGCGGGGCCGCGTTGAAGAACTCGACCTCGATCGGCGCCTCCTCCTTGACCGTCTCCACCGCCTTGTTGCCCAGCAGGAGGAGGGCCAGGACGATGCCCCCGTTGATGCCGAGCGAGGCGGCCATGGAGCCGGCGCGCTGGGCGGCGCTCTGTTGCCTGGTCTGTCCAACGGTGTCGAACATCGAGACCCCGAGGAGGTGGGGAGCTGGAACGGAGAAGGAGTGTGGCGCTGGTGGATACTTTATAGCGCAGACCCGCGCGAGGCACGCGGCCTCAGGCGAGCGGGCGCTCCTGCACCACACCTTCGGGGGTCTCGCTCAGCTCGATGATCCGCCGCTCGGCGGAGTCGAGGAGCTCCTGGCACTCGCGCACGAGGGAGACGCCCTCCTCGAAGAAGCGCAGCGCGTCGTCCAGCGGCAGATCGCCGCTGTCCAGCCGGCGGACACGATCCTCCAGCTCGCGCAGCACGACCTCGAAGCTGCGCGCGCCGGCCTCACCAGCCTTGTCCATCGGCCGTTCCGGCCGGCTGTTCCCTGAGCTGTTCTCGGGCATGAGCTCCCCTCCGCCGCTGCGTCGTGCAGGCTATCCTTTCCCGTCCAGCACCGCCAGACGCTCTATCTGGATGATCTGGTAGGAGAGGCGTTCGTTCTTCGCCAGGTCGCGGGCCACCAGCACCTGCTGGCCCTCGTGGTTCATGGCGATGCGCTCCGGCGCGACGCGCAGGAGGCGGCGCTGCTGGTCGCGGGTGACGTAGAGGATCTCCATCTGCTGGCCCAGCGCGATGGCGCGCTCGGCGAGCTCGCGCACCTCCCGCGGGCTGCGGCGCGGCGGGAGCTCGTCCTTCTTCTTCTTGGCGACCTTCTTGGCCGGCACCCCGACGCCGGGGATGGGGTGCAGCTCCTCGGCCTGGGTGTCCGCCTGGTGCGCGCGCTCCAGCGTGTCCTCGCGGCCCGTGCGGGCGTCGGCGACCACCGTGAGCAGGCGCTCCCGCGCGTCCACCGACTGCGGGTCGTCCGGGTACTTGCGCACCTGCTTCGCCGGGGCGAAGCCGATCTCCGAGAGGATCACCATCAGCTCGGGCAGGCGCGCCCGGTCCACGGCGTACATGCCGGGCACGAAGCGGTGCAGGAGGAAGGGCTTGGCCCGGCGGTGCCCCTCGATCTTGCGGATCTGCGAGCGGTGCACGGTCAGCAGCACGCAGTCGTGGAACTCCACGTCCCCGTGGTGCCCCATCCAGCCGCGCAGGGTGGTCTCCACGTTCTCGGGGAGCCCGATCTGGCTGTTCTCCCGGAGGAAGTCCAGGATGTCGTCGCGCCGCCAGCCCTTCTCCAGCGCCTGCTCGATGGTCACCTCCGTGATCCGGTAGGTGTTCGCGCGGTCGCAGGCGGTCAGCTCAGCCAGCTCGCCGATGCGGAAGAAGAGGATGGGCGCCATGCCCGCGGGCGCCATGATCTCGAAGCTGGGCGTGAGGTAGAACTGGGTGAAGCCCTCGTCCTCGGGCGGATCCAGCAGGTCGCGGGCCCGCGGCGAGAGCCGGTAGAACTTCTCCTGCCCCCAGGTGCCGAGCTCCAGCATCCCGCAGTGGTGCAGGGAGGCGAAGCTGTAGGCGTCGCGCTCAGACGTGCGCGGCGTGGTCCAGACGCCCTTGTGGAGGCGGTCGCGCCAGTCCTCGCCCCGCTTCCAGCGCCGGTAGAGGGCCTGGAGCGGGCGCTCAGGTACCCACTCGCCGCCCGCGTCGCGGATGGCCCACATGATCCACTCGGCGTTGTGGAAGCGGCGCTCCAGGCTGGCGAAGACCAGGTCGCGCTGGTCCTCCGGCTCGAGCTGCAGCCACTCCTCGACTACGGCGCGGTTCACGCTCAGGCGGTCGCCCTTGAGCTCCACCATGCCGTGCATCATCAGGAATTCGATGTGGAAGCTGAACAGCTCGGAGTCCGGCGACCAGAGCTGCTGGAAGAACTGGTCCATCTCGTCTTTGTGGACCTTGAAGATCTCGTGCCGCTGCGTGAGCCGGGGCGGGTGCTGGTCGATGTAGGTGACCAGGGTCGCCACGCTGAACGCGAACGGCGGGCAGAAGGGCCGCGGCTCCACCACCCGCACGTCCTCGTGGGAGAACACGCTGAGCGAGAGCTCGTCGCGCAGCCCCTCGATGAGCTGGTCCATCAGCGGATCGGGGATCAGGTAGAAGAACTGCCCGTCCCGCTCCTCGCTGGCGGCGAGGAGCCCGCGCTCACCGAGCGTGGCCATCACCTTGCGCCACTCGCGGTCGTTGCCGCCCAGCGAGAGCACCAGCTCCTGGTGGAATTCGTCGGCGTGGGCGAGCCCGCCGCACTGCACGAGGATGGCGAGCGCCGCCCGGTCCCGCTGGTGCAGGGCCTTGAGCATGACCCCGAGGCGGGCGCCCTGGGCGAGCGCGCGGACGGCGAGCTGCACCATGCGCTCGCGCTGGTTTACCCGGGTCGGCTGACCGCCCAGCCCGGCGTAGAGCCCGGCCAGCAGGCTCTCCGGCACCTTCTGGAGGTACTCGGCCAGCGCCTCGATCTCCGAGCGCGTCATGCGCCGACGGCGCGCGGGACCGGAGACCGCCGCCCCGCGGGGCGGGAAGATGGCGGCGCGCCGGCGCGGGAGCTTGCCCGTGGACGGCAGGGAGACGGCGCTGCCTCCGTCCTGACCGCCGCGACCCCGACCGCGTCGGGGGCTGTCCTCGTCGTCGAAGCGGCTCTCGGTCTCGCGCGCCTCGCCGCGCCCCTCCGAGCCTACGCGACCGCGGCCCTTCCGCCGCCGCCGCCGCCGCCGCCGACCTCCACCCTCACCGCCACCTTCCGCGCGATCGAGCTCTTCTGCAGCCATGGATCAACCTCTGCTCGGGACAGGCGGGCGAGCCGCCGTGGAGGAAATACGATTCCGCTCGTCGATGTAGTAGCGGTAGCCCTGCTCCGTGAGGAAGAGCTGGCGCTTGAGCGCGAACTCCTGCTCCTTCGTGTCGGAGGTGACCACCGTGTAGAAGCGGGCCTTCTTCTTCTTGGGTCGCAGGATCCGGCCCAGACGCTGGGCCTCCTCCTGACGGCTGCCGAAGGTGCCCGAGACCTGAATCGCGATGTTGGCGTCGGGCAGATCGATGGAGAAGTTGGCCACCTTGCTGACCACCAGCACGCGGATCTGGCCGCGCCGGAACTGCTCGAAGAGGCGGTCACGCTCGGAGTTCGGCGTGTTCCCCGTGATCAGCGGCGCCTGGAAGGCGCGCGCGATCTCCTTGAGCTGGTCCAGATAGGTGCCGATGATGAGGATGTTGTCCTCTCGGTGCTGGCCCAGCAGCTCCTTGATCACCTGGATCTTGGCCGGGTTCTCGCTGGCGAGGCGGAATTTCTCCGCCTCCTGCGCCCGCTCGTAGGCCGCCCGCTGTCCGTTCAGGAAGGGGACGCGGACCTCGTGGCAGGTGGTGTCGGCGATGAAGCCGCGATCCTCCAGCATCTGCCAGGGGAGATCGTAGCGCTTGGGCCCCACCAGGGAGAACACGTCTCCCTCCCGTCCGTCCTCGCGCACCAGCGTCGCGGTCAGTCCCAGGCGACGTCGCCCCTGCAGGGCGGCGGTGGCGCCGAAGACCGGGGCGGGGAGCAGGTGGACCTCGTCATAGATGATGAGGCCCCAGTCCTCGTCCTCGAACAGGTGGAGGTGGGCGAAATTCCCCTCCTTGGACGCCCGCCAGGTGAGGATCTGGTAGGTCGCCACCGTGACGGGCCGGATCTCCTTGCTCTCGCCGGTGTACGCGCCCACCTGATCGGCGGTCAGCGTGGTCTTGTCCAGGATCTCCCGGATCCACTGGTTGACCGCCGCCTGGTTCGTGGCGAGGATGAGGGTCTTCGTGTTGACCAGGCTCATCGCCGTCATGCCGACGATGGTCTTGCCCGCCCCGCAGGCCAGCACGACCACGCCGCAGCCGCCGGACGGCTTGCCCTCCTGATACCAGCGGCGCGCGGCCTCCATCTGGTAGTCACGGACGTGGAATGGCTGCCCGTTGTGCCGCAAGGTGGTGCGGAGCTGCACGTCCAGGTGCGCGCCGGGGAGGAAGCCAGCCAGATCCTCGACGGGCCAGCCGGCCACCAGCGCGCGCTGCTTGAAGAGCCCGCGGTGCCCCGCTTGAATGGCCCAGTGACGCCGACCGTCCTCGACCATCAGGTCCTTGAGCGATCGATCCTGCGAGACCAGCTTGGCCACATAGCTGGTCGAGAACGTGAGCCGAAGCAGGCGATCGGGCTGCTCCGGGTGCGCCACGAGCTTGATGAGGCCGTAGCGCTCGATGGTGTCGCGGATGGTGTCGAGCACGTTCTGAGGGATGTCGAACTTGGAGAAGTCCAACAGCCCGCGCGTGATCTCGTCGAAGCTCATGCCGACGGACGCGGCGTTCCACAGCGAGAGCGGGTTGATCCGGTAGGTGTGGAGGTGCTCGGGGGAGGCCTCCAGCTCCGCGAAGCGAGACAGGAAGTCACGGGCCTCTTCGTACCGGCCGTGCTTCGTCTCGACGAGGACCTTGCCATCCCCCTGGACGATGAGGGGGTTGTCAGGCCGAACGTGCATCGGTCATGAAATCAGCCTCCAATCGGCGAGATCAGACGCCATAGGCAGGCGGGTGGCGGTGTGTGGAGTACTCGATGGGAGTGCTCGGAGGGAGCGCACACGACACGCCCGAAGGGCGCTCCAGGCGGGCCCGGAGCGCGGGCGGACGCATGCCTCTGCGACCTGCTCGGCGTCCATTCGCGCGCCTCACGCAGAGCGCGAGCGGCGACAAACGCCATTAACCCTTGAGACAGCAACGCGGCCTGAGTGACCTGGAGGTCAGCCGGAATAGCTGTACTCTGCTTGACGACGATAACCCGCCACGCAGCGATGTCAAGAGCCGCGTCGCCGCTGCGGGTGCCCCAGCTTGGATCGGCTCCCCGATTATCCAGGGTTCAAGCGTGCTCTGCCGAGGTCATGTTCAGCCCAGAAAAGGATAACGCCAGGCGCGCGGAGGGGTGAAGGTCTCCTTCATGGTCCGCGGTGAGACCCAGCGCAGCAGGTTGAGCACGCTGCCGGCCTTGTCGTTGGTGCCGCTGGCGCGGGCGCCGCCGAAGGGCTGCTGTCCGACCACGGCCCCGGTGGGCTTGTCGTTGATGTAGTAGTTCCCGGCGGCGTTCTTGAGCGCGGTGTCCGCCTCGGCCAGGGCCAGGCGGTCCCGGGCGAACACAGCCCCGGTGAGCGCGTAGGGGCTGGTCTGGTCCACGAGCTGCAGCGTCTCCGTCCAGTGGGCGTCCGGGTAGACGAAGGCGGTGACGATGGGCCCGAAGATCTCCTCCTCCATGAGCTGGTGGTGCGGATCCTCGACCTGCACGAAGGTCGGCTGCACGTACCAGCCCACGGCGTCGTCCGCGCTCCCGCCGCACAGGACCCGCCCGCTCTTGTGCGCGACGCCGAGGTACTCGCGGTGCTTCGTCCAGGCCCGCTGGTCGATGACGGCGCCCACGAAGTTGGACGGGTCGCGCACGTCGCCCATCTTCATCTCGCCGAGGATGCCGGCCACCCGCTCGGAGAGGGCAGGCCACAGGCTCTGGGGGATGTAGACGCGGCTGGCGGCCGAGCACTTCTGGCCCTGGTACTCGTAGCCGCCGCGGGCGATGGCCACGGCCAGCGCGTCGAGGTCGGCGCTGGGGTGGGCGACGATGAAGTCCTTGCCGCCCGTCTCTCCCACCAACCGGGGCCAGCCGCGATAGCGCTCCAGGTTGTTCGCCACCGCGCGCCACAGGGAGCGGAAGGTGGGCGTGCTCCCCGTGAAGTGGATCCCGGCCAGGTCGGCGTGGGGGATGGCGATCTCGCTGATCTCCGCGCCGAAGCCCGGGAGCATGCTCACCACGCCCGGGGGCAGGCCCGCCTCCTCCAGCAGCAGCATCCCGTACCAGGCCGACAGCATCTGGGTGTGGGCCGGCTTCCAGAGGCAGACATTGCCCATCAGCACCGGGGCCGTGGGCAGGTTCAGCGCGATGCTGGTGAAGTTGAAGGGCGTGATCGCCAGCACGAAGCCCTCCAGCGGGCGGTGCTCCATGCGGTTCCACACGCCGCGGGGGCTCTGCGGCTGCTCGCTCATGATCTGGCGCGCGTAGTGGACGTTGAAACGCCAGAAGTCGATGAGCTCGCAGGCGCTGTCGATCTCGGCCTGGTGCATGGTCTTGGCCTGACCGACCATGGTGCTGGCGTTGATCCGGTCCCGCCAGGGCCCGGCCAGCAGCTCGGCGGCGCGCAGGAAGACCGCGGCCCGCTCGTGCCAGGGCAGGCCCGCCCAGCGCGCCCGCGCCTCCCGCCCGCGCTCGATGGCGGAGGCGATGAGCTCCGGCGTGGCCAGGTGGACCCGGGCCAGGACGTGCCGGTGCTCGCAGGGCATCGTCACCTCGTAGACGCGCCCGGAGAACACGCGCTCTCCGCCCACCACGCAGGGGATCTCCACGACCTCGGCGCTCTGGCGAGCCACCTCGGCCAGCAGCGCCGCCCGCTCGGGGGAGCCGGGGGCGTAGTCGCGGACGGGCTCGTTCAGCGGGGGAGGGGTGACGAAGATGCCGTCGGCGATGGACATGCGCAGCTCCTGGGCGTGGCGCTCCTCTTAACGGGCCTGAAGGGGCGTTGCCCACAGGTGCGCTGGTCGGCTAAGGATGAGCCGTGCTCCTCCCCATCGCCGAGCTGAGCGCGCAGGACCGCGAGCGGGTGGGCGGCAAGGCCCTCGGGCTCTGGCGCCTCTGCGCGGCCGGGTTGCCCGTCCCGCCGGGCTTCGTCGTCCCTGTCGAGGTCTTCCGCGACTTCCTGGAGCAGAACCGCCTCCTGGACGCGGCCCGCCGCGGGGATCCCGAGCTGGACGCCGCCATCCGGGCCGGGCGCCTGGATCCCGGCTTCGCGGGCGAGCTCCGGCGCGCCGCGGCCCAGCTCGGCGAGCGCCTGGCGGTGCGATCCTCAGCGGTGGACGAGGACGGGGCGCGATCGAGCTTCGCCGGGCAGTACGAGAGCGTGCTGGGCGTGGCCCCGGGCGACGAGACCGAGCGCGCCCTGCTGGCCTGCTGGGCCAGCGCCTATGGGCCGCGGGTGCGGGCCTACCGCCAGGGTCCGCCCTCCACCCCCGCCTGCATGGCCGTCATCGTGCAGCGTGTGGTGAGCGCCCGCGCCTCGGGCGTGCTCTTCACCATCAACCCGCTCAACGGCTCCTGGCGCGAGATGACGGTGGAGGCCGCCTGGGGCATGGGCGAGGCCGTGGTGGGCGGGCAGGTCGTCCCGGACTTCTACCGGGTGCGGCGGCCCCGGCGCACGCCTCGCCCGGTTCAGCGCATCCTGGCTCGGGTCAAGCTGGAGATCGAGGAGGACCGGGTACAACCCCAGATGGAGCAATGGACGGTCGCGCCCCCCGGTCAGCGGGCCCCGCCGGGCGGCCTGGTCCGGCGCCCCGTGCCCCCGGCGAGGGTGGCCGCCCCGAAGCTGCTCACCTCCGAGATCAAGGCCCTCTGCCGCCTGGGGCTGCGCGTGGAGGGCGAGCTGGGCGGGCCGCAGGACATGGAGTGGGCACAGGAGGAGGGCGGGCGCTTCTACGTGCTCCAGGCGCGCCCGGTGACCACGGCCGAGGAGGTCGGGCGCTCGGGCCCCGTGATCTGGACGCGGCGCTTCGTGGGCGAGCGCTGGACGGAGCCGGCGACGCCGCTGGGCTGGTCCATCATGCGCGACCTGCTCGACTGGTTCATCGCCTACCCGGAGACCAGCCGCCGCTACCTCGGGGGCGAGCCGCCCAGCCGCCTCGTCCGCTTCGCGCCCTACTTCAACGTCACGGTCTTCCGCCACCTCTCCTTCAAGCTCCCGGGGATGCCGCCCCCGCGCTTCATGGTGGAGCTGCTGCCGCCCGAGGAGGAGGAGCGCTGGCTCCGCCGACACGCGGAGGCCCCGGACTTGAGGGTCTACGCCTCGATCTTCCGCACCACCTTCGCCGAGCGCCGCTGGGAGCGCTTCCGCTGGAACCTGGTGACCAACTGGCGCGCCTGGGAGAGCTACGAGCGCCGCCTGGACCAGGCCCTCGACCCCCGCGGGGGCGACGCGCCTCGGCTCATCGGCCCCATCCACGACCGCGCCCAGGCCCTGGCCCGCGCCGCGGCGCTCTCCGAGCTGGCCCGCGACTACGTCAAGGTCCACATCTGCAGCCTGCTCTTCGCCAACATCTGGTATCAGGTGACCGAGGGCGCGCTGCGCGGGGAGGGGAGGGCGGCGCAGGTCCCCGATCTGCTGAGCGCGCCCGCGGACAACTGGACGCAGCGCACCAACCACGCGCTCTGGCGCCTGGGCCGCGGTGAGATCACGCTGGACGCCTTCCTGGCCAGCTTCGGCCACCGCGCCAGCAGCTCCTGGGAGCTCTTCTCCGTGCGCTGGTGGGAGGATCGCGAGCGCGTGCTGGCCCTGGCCCGCGCCGCCGCCACGCGCGAGGACCCGGGCCGGCTGGCCGAGGAGCAGGAGGCCCGGTCCCAGGCGGCGCGCGCCGAGCTCACGGGGGCGGCGGCCTGGCTCACCGACCTGACGCGGCGCTACCTGCGGCTGCGCGAGGACCAGCGCTACCACTTCGATCGCCTGCTGTGGGCCTGGAAGCGCGTCTATCTGTGGCTCGAGCAGGATCTGGATCTGTCTGTCCGCTTCCTGGAGCAGGCCGAGCTCACGGCGCTCCTGGAGGGCCAGCTCTCGCGCCCGGACGCCGCCAGCCTCATCGACCGTCGGGAGGACGCCTGGCGGAGCGAGCGGGAGCGGCGGGCGCGGGGGGACGAGCCGCCCGACTTTCTGCTGGGGGACGAGATCGCCGCCCTGCCCCACGCCGGTCACCGCCTCCAGGGCACGGGGATCTCCGCGGGCTCGGCGACGGGGCCGGTGCGGGTGCTGCGCGGGCTGGACCAGGCCGAGCGCCTGCGGCCGGGCGAGATCCTGGTGGCGCGGGCCACGGATCCGGGGTGGACGCCGCTCTTCCTGGTGGCGGGCGGGCTGGTGCTGGAGCAGGGCGGGATGCTCTCCCACGGGGCGGTGGTGGCGCGGGAGTATCGGCTCCCGGCCGTGGCCAACGTCCCCGGGGCGACCGCGCGCCTGCGCGACGGGCAGGTGGTCACCGTGGACGGCTCGCGCGGGGTGGTCTGGGCCGGCTGAGCGGTGCGGGCGCCTACAGGAAGCGCTCGATCGCCTTCTGGAATTCGATGCGGTCCACCAGATCGGTGAGGTAGTCCATGCGCTCGGAGTCCCAGACCAGCACGGGCGAGAGGTCGTAGCGGCCGATCCACTCCTCGTAGAGCTCGTTGAGCCCGCGCAGGTAGGGGACGGGGATGTTCTGCTCGCTCTCGCGCCCGCGGCGCTTGATGCGGCGGCGGATCGCCCGCACTGAGCACCTCAGGTAGATCATGAGGTCTGGGGGCTGGAGCGCCGTGCGCATGCTCTCGTAGAGCTCCATGTAGAGCTGGTAGTCGCGCCGGGCCACCATGCCCCGCCGGTGCAGGTTCGTGCAGAAGATCTCGGCGTCCTCGTAGATCGTCCGGTCCTGGATCACCGTCGTCGAGCGCGTGTGCAGCCCCATGTGGAGCCGGAACTTGTGGGTGAGGAAGTACACCTGGGAGTGGAAACCCCAGGACTTCATGTCTTTGTAGAAGTCGTCCAGGTAGGGGTTGTCCATGAAGGGCTCGTAGACCGGCTGGAAGCCGTAGCGACGGCAGAGGAACTCCACCATCGAGGTCTTCCCCACCCCCATGTTCCCGGCGACGGCGACGAACTTGTTCACAGCGACAGCGTCCCCGTGTTGCCCCAGGCGTCGGTGACGGTCACGGCGACGGCGCCGGCCGGCGGGCTGACCTGGTAGACCGTCACGCCCGAGGAGAGGATAGCCGAGGCGCTCTCCTCGCGCTCGGTGCCGTCGGCCAGGGACCAGGAGATCGTCGCGTCGTACACCGGGTTGGCGCCGGTGCTGCTGCCCTCGAGGTCGAGCAGGCGCCAGCCCCCCGCGGGCGCCTGAAGCCAGGCGCTGAGCGTCTCGGAGCCGGCGTCGTAGGAGAGCGAGATCTCGGCCGGGGTCAGCAGGAAGGGCTCGCTGGCCACCGTGTAGGTCTCGGTGGGCCAGGGCCAGGCGCTGGCCCCTCCGGCGTAGCGCTGCCCCTCCACCACCAGGCGATAGAGGCCGCGCGGCAGCCCGGCCCGGTCGCCCGTGTGGGCCACCGCCTGCCAGGCCACCCACCACAGGTGCTCCTGCGCGTCCTCCACCGGGGAGAGCGGGCTCGGCGTGTAGACGGTCAGCAGGTCGGGCATGGCGTTGGTCACCGGGCGCCCGGAGGGCGTGCTGACCGGGCGCCAGATGCCGTCCACCAGCTCCTCGACGGTCACGACTGGCAGGTCCACCGCCGGATCGCCCCCGGACCACTGCATCTGCGCGATCTGCAGGCGGGCCAGCTCGGCGGGCGGGCCGAGCTCGGGCTCCACGTCGATGGGGAGCCAGAGGTCCTCGGGTGTCTTCTCCAGGAGCGTGCCCGCCTCGGGTGTGAGGTCGGGGGCGAGGTCGGGGAGCGGGCGGTCGCGGTAGGTGGTCGTCTGCCACTCCCCGTCGAGCTCGAGCGGCTCGGCGACGTCGGTGGAGAGCGGGTCGGCGGCGATGGCCAGCGCCCCCTCCAGGATGTGCTCTGCCTGCAGCGGGCCCATGACGTTGATGCTCGGCTCATAGCCGCCCATCAGCCAGTCCTCGGGGATCATCAGGTAACCCTCGTGGTCCTGGGCGTAGCCGGTCAGCAGGGCGCGGGTGAACGGCGTCTCATTGGCCGCGCGGCGGCGGAACTGCTCGGTGTAGAGCGCGGTGGGCTCGCCCGGCATGAACGCGAAGAGCACGTCCTCCTCCCGCACCTCGCCGTCCTCGCCCAGCACGCTCAGCGGCCCCAGCCGGCTGGCGCTCACGTTGGCCCGCAGGCTCTCGCGCAGCGGGAGCTCGGGGGACTCCGAGCCGTTGAAGTCCGTGAGCCCGAACCAGTTCTGGAGCGCGTTGGCCAGGAACTCCACGTCGATGCAGGTGCTGTAGGGGTAGGTCTCGCTGCCCGTGCCGACGTCCAGGCCCTCGTAGCCCTCCGCGCAGAGCCCCGCGCCATAGCGGACGTTGAACTCGTCGATGGGGCTGGCCAGCGTGCCGTCCGCCTCATACACAACCTCATCGGGTATGAGGTTCTCGTCATAGGGGGCGTAGTAGAGGTCCACCGTCCCGTCGCGGGTGACGCGGATCTCGTCGCGCCCCTGGGGCACGCCGCGCGTGACGGTCTCCATGAGGAAGGGCTGGTCCGAGGTCGGGATCTGGGCCCAGAGATCGTAGAGCGAGGGCGTGGCGAGCTCGCCCAGCGACTCCAGGCGCGCGTAGCCGTCGTCCTGCCCGCGGGGGCTCGCGTCGCCGGCGCCGCCCTGCAGGTGCGCCACCACGACCGGCCGATCGAAGCGCTCCTGGAAGGCGAGCTCGACGTGGCCTGTGGACTCCACCGAGAGCATGGGGCTGTCGCTGTCCAGGACCGTGCCGTGCATGCCGAAGTTGAAGAGCACGGCGATGGGCTGGTCCTCGAGGTCGTCGACCCGCAGCATCCACAGCCAGGGGTCCTTGTACGAGCCCGGCGGGATGTCGTCGAAGAACTGGAGCGCGTCGTTGTCCTCGCGCCGGTCGCTGTAGACCCGGTTGTCCGGGTCCCAGTCCTTCTCCAGCCCCAGCCCGATCTTCGCCGGCACCCGGGCCTCCCGGGCCTCCAACGCGACCTGCACCAGGGTCTCGGTGAGCCGCTGGAAAATCTCCTCGTTGTAGCGATCCCCGCCCAGGTAGAACTGGGTCTGGTCGGAGAAGTTCCCGTAGCTGGCGTGCGAGTGTGAGGCGGGGATGACGACGTGGCCGGCGAGATCCTGGCCGGTCTCCTCGGTGAGGGCCTGCTCCACCGCCGTCACCAGCCCGTCGAAGCTGTAGATCAGGTCCACCTTGAGGATGACCAGCTCCTGGTCGCCGTTCTCCAGCCAGACCGCCTTGGCCATGGGTCGGGTCTGGGTGCCGATGGAGGGCACGAAGCCGTAGACGTAGGCGCTGTCGCGGGTGGGGGCCTGGGTGCTGCCGCCCAGGTAGCGACAGCGGTCGGAGTAGCCGCCCATGGGCGCGCCGATGGGCAGGTCCAGCGGGGCCTCGGCGGCGCCGGCCAGGGGCGCCCCGGCGACCAGATCGGGGGCGGGGAGGGTCTCGTCCTCGGGCGCGCCGGAGCAGGCGCCGAGCAGCCAGAGCAGGGCGGGCGAGGGATGGCGCATGAGGGCTCCTTGTGGTGGGCGGGCGTGCGTTCGCCAGGACTCCGATATATCCTTGTCGTTGGAGGTGACGCATGAGGATGAGCTGGCTCTGTCTTCTGCTGCTCGCGGGCTGCCCGGACAAGGACACCGGCGGGGGCGACGACAGCGACTCCGCGCAGGAGACCGGGAACGAACACTCCGGCGACACGGGGGGCTCCGACTGTGAGGAGGGCCCCGGGGTCATCGACGGTGTGCTGCTGGGCAGCGACGGGCTGCCGCTCACCTCGGGCAAGGTGCGCCTCTATGACAGCACCGGCTCCGAGGAGCTCGTGTCCGACGACGTAGACGGGGAGGGGACCTTCCACCTCGTCTACGGCAAGGGCGACTACGCCATGCGCGGGGAGTACAGCACCTGCGTGGGCGAGGACATCCCGGTCTCGATCTGCGGCAACGTGACGATCAACAAGAACATCACGCTGAGCTGCGCACCCTGAGCCGGGCCGCGTCCGGGCGATCTCAGCGCCCGCGGTAGCGGCCCGCCTCAAGGCCATAGGCCTTCATCTTGGTGTACAGCGTGCGCCGCGTGATCCCCGCGGCGTCCGCCGTGTGCTGCAGGTGCCCCTTGTGGCGGGTCAGCAGGCGGTCCAGGTAGGCCTGCTCGATCTGGGCCGTGGCCCGCTCCACCGCGTCGGTCATGGAGAGGTTGTCGTCCACGGTCACGGCGGAGACCTGGCCGCCGCTGCGGGCCTCGGCCGAGCTCCCGGCCAGCTCGGAGGGGAGCTGATCGAGGGTGACCGTGCGCCCGCCGGCCACGATGACCCAGCGTTCGGAGATGGCGCGGAGCTGCCGCACGTTCCCCGGCCAGGCGTAGGCGAGCATGGCGCGCTCCACCTCGGGGGAGAGGCGCGGCGGCTCGAGCCCGTACTCCTCGGCTGCGTCCGCCAGGAAGTGGCGGGACAGCAGGAGGATGTCCTCCGTGCGGTCGCGGAGCGGCGGGAGATGGATGGGGAAGACGTTGAGGCGGTAGAAGAGGTCCTGGCGGAAGCGGCCCTTCTTGACGGCCTCCTCCAGCGCCACGTTGGTCGCCGCGACGATGCGCACGTCCACGTCCACCGGATCCTGGCCGCCCACCCGGCGGAAGCGCCGCTCCTCCAGCACGCGCAGCAGGTTGACCTGCACGTTCAGGCTGGTCTCGCCGAGCTCATCCAGGAAGAGGGTGCCGCCGTCGGCCAGCTCGAAGACGCCGCGCCGACGCCCGGCCGCCCCGGTGAACGAGCCCTTCTCGTGCCCGAAGAGCTCGCTCTCCAGCAGGCTCTCGGTGAACGCGCCGCAGTTGACCGCCAGGAAGGGGCGGCGGGCGCGGCGGCTGCGCTCGTGGATGGCGCGGCTCACCAGCTCCTTGCCCGTGCCGGTCTCGCCCAGGATGAGGGCGGTGGCGTCGGTGGCGGCGACCGCGCGGATCTGGTCGAAGACCCGCAGCATCCGCGGGCTCTGGGTGAGGAAGTGGTCCAGCCCCTGGCGGTCGCGGGAGGGATCCGCCGCGGGCTGGGGCTCCCGCTGGCGCTCGGCCAGCGCGGTCTCCACCACCTGCACGAGCTGGCGGGGGTTCAGCGGGCGGACCAGCACCTCCGCCGCCCCCGCGCGCCCGGCGCGCACGGCCAGGTCCACGCTCGGGGAGCCGGCGATGGCCAGCAGGGGGACGCCCGGGGCCCGATCGCGGATCGCCTGGAGGGCGGCGGGGCCGGGCAGGTCAGGGAGGTCCAGGCTGGCCAGCACGAGGGAGGGCGGGTGCTCCTCGAGCGTGGCGAGGGCCTCTCGCGCGGTCGCGCAGACCACGATGTCGCGATCCCGGCCGCCGAGCGTGTTTCTCACCCGATGAACGGTGAGATCACCATCCTCGACCACCAGGATGATCTCGCGCCGCGCGATCTGCCGGAGCGCCTGCATGCCATGACCCCGAATTCTTCGCCGAGATACTCGTTGGAACCGCTGATCTTCGCGCGAGCCGGGCGCCGGGGAGCCAGCACCCGCAGCTCACGCAATCATCATGCACACGAGCACGCCCGCGACGGACCTACCCCGGTCGCGGCGTCGAGGATGAGGCTACGCCGCGCAGGTGCGCTGGCAGACACAACACGACCGTAGGCGGTTAAGCCACCCTGGTCGCTGTCGCAGCTGCCAGCCCTGCCCGCGGAGCGGGTTCCATCCGTCCCATTCAAGAGAACATGAGGCGCGCGCTGATGCAAGGGTCCGAGGGCGGGAACGTCGAAGCTGTGACACCGCTGTGGCAAGGACGCCGGGTGATGCTCGCGATCATCGCGGGGGTCATCTGCGCCTGGCCCGCGCGCCCCCCCTGGTCGGCCATCATCGGCCACTCGCTGGGCGAGACCGACAACCACCTGTGGATGTTCTGGGTCGGGCTGCGCCGCGCGCTCGGCGATGATCGCGCGCTGGTGAACCTCCCCGACGGGCTGCCCATCCCGTTGATGGACCCCGTGAACCTCCCGGTCTTCGCCGCGTTCTGGGCGGCGGGACCCGTCATCGCCTGGAGCGCCGTGATCGCCGCGAACCTGGCCCTGGCGCTGATCGGGGGGGCGCTGCTGGCGCGAGAGGTGGCCGGGGAGGGGGCGGAGCTGGTCGGCGCGGTGGCCCTGGTCTCGGCCCCCTTCCTGGCGGGCGTCATCGACTTCGGCATCACCGAGAGCTGGCCGCTGGGCCTCTTCGCGCTGCATGCCGCCTGCCTCCTCCGGCACGGGCGCACGGGCGAGCGGCGCTGGGCGCTGGGGGCGGGCCTGAGCCTGGGCGCCATCGCGTTGTCGGGCTGGTATCACGCCTTCTTTGGGGTGCTCCTGGAGGCCATGCTGGTGCCCTGGGTGCTCTGGCGCTACCGGCGCCCGGGGACGGCGCTGCAGGGGCTCATCGGCCTCGCCTGCGCGATCCCGCCGCTCCTGGCCTTCCTGCCGGTGCGCGGCTTCTGGAAGGGGAGATACCACCCCCCTCCGCTGGATCCGGCACCGACCTGGCCCGACTGGCTCTGGCTCCCGCGCCAGGGCACGGACCTGCTGAACCTGCTCATCCCCCGCTGGGAGACGGTGGCGCCGTCGAAGGCGGTCTACCTGGGCGTCGTGCTGCTGCTGCTGGTGCTGCGAGGGCTCTGGCGCGCGCCGCGACAGGCGGGGCCCATGGTGATCCTGGCCCTGCCCTTCCTCGCGCTGGCCCTGGGGCACTGGCCGCGGATCGCGGGCGAGGCCATCGGGTTCCGCGGCCCCTCCTGGTTCTTCTCGTACTATTTCCCGGCGCTCCAGGGCATCTCCCACTGGCACAGGGCGGTGGGCGCGGCCGTCCCCTTCCTGGCGGCGGCGGCGGCGGTGGGCGCGCGCGATCTCCTCACGCGGCGTCACGGAGCGCTGCTGCTCACCGCCGCGCTCGTCACGGACGCGGTGGCCTTCTCTCAGACCCCCTGGCCGCGCCCCGCGCACGAGCCCACGGTCCCGGCGGCGCTGCTGGCCCTCGGCGATCCCGGGGAGGAGCCCTCCGGCGTCATCCAGCTGCCCTTCGACAACGCCCGGGTCGAGTTCACCCCGGTGCCCGCGCGGCTCTACAACCAGTGGCAGGTCTTCCACCAGCACCCGGTCTCCGAGAACTACGAGGGCACCGACGCCCTGCTGGTCAGCTCACGGCTGGTCGCTGCGCTGGACGGCGCCTGCGGGCTGTCCTTCACCGGCCCACGCGCCCACGGCCCCAACGAGACCTGGCGCCGAAAGCCCGTGGAGACGGATCCCGAGAAGCTCGCGGCGGAGCGCCACAAGCTCCTCAAGATGGGCTACCGCTGGGTGGTGCTGCACGAGGACCGCGCGCAGACGCCGGAGCGCGTCCGCGTCGCCATGCGCACGGTGGCAGGCGAGGGTCGCGTCATCGGGAGCGCCGTGATCTGGGACCTGCAGCGCGGCGCTGGAGGGGCCGGCGCCGCGGAGCGCTGAGCGCGCGCCGTCGGCGAGGACTCCGCTACTGGCCGCCGCCCATCTGACCGCCCATCTGGCCGCCGCCCATCTGGCCGCCGCCGCCCATCTGGCCGCCGCCCATCTGGCCGCCGCCCATCTGGCCGCCGCCCATGCTGCCGCCGCCCATCTGGCCGCCGCCCATGCTGCCGCCGCCCATCTGGCCGCCGCCC
>CAZTOW010000002.1:187693-262021 GCA_964615375.1 uncultured Enterobacterales bacterium | reverse complement strand
ATGCCGCCGCCCATGCTGCCGCCGCCCATCTGGCCGCCGCCCATGCCGCCGCCCATCTGGCCGCCGCCCATGCCGCCGCCCGAGCTGGCCGGGGCCGCGCTGGACGCGGGGCGCGCCGCGGAGGCCGCCGCGCTGGCGCCGCCGTCCCCACCCGAGGAGAAGAGGTTGACGGCCAGGAGGCCACCTACCACGAAGGAGATGAGCGCGATGGAGCCGATGAGGTAGCGGAACTGCTCGCGCACCACCTCTTGAATCTCGTTGTTCGCGACCTGAATGGCGCCGGTGACGGCGTCTTTCATCTCGGCGACGGTCGCGGCGTTCCGCTCCGCAGCGACGGACTGGCGCTCCAGGTTCTTCTCGATCCGCTTCAGCAGGTCGTCCGCCATCTGGGGGTTCTCGGCCATGACTTCTCCGAATGCTGCCTTTTGGGGGTGTTCACCCTCGCGAATGAGTACATCCGCCAGGGGACGGTGTCAGGAGTGACCGACGGGTCTGGGACACCCGCGGGAAGGTATCGCGCCAGAGGGCTCGACCGCAACCACTTCCGTCCGGGCGAAAGAACAGGCTGCGTCGAAGCGCGCGTGAGCGAGAAGCTCACCAGTCAGATGTTCAGTCTTCGAGATCCAGGCCTCCGGCGGGGACCGCGTAGACCGCTCCGCCGCGGTCGAAGGCGCGGGGCGCGCCGAGCCCGATCGCGTCCAGCCCCTCCAGCGAGAGCCCGCCGAGCGCGTAGCCCAGCCGCTCGCGTGCGAAGAAGGGGCCGACCTCGATGAGCTCGGTCTGCCCGGTGTCGTCGAGGTCGAGGGCCGCGGTCTGGGTGTGAGGGCCGGGCAGGACCCACACGCTCCCCGCCTCGGCGTCCGCGGCCGGGCGACCCAGCACCAGGTCGATCTCCCCGTCGCCGTCCAGGTCCGCGGACTCCAGGCGGGGGGGCATCAGCGTGAACGTCGGGCCGCCGCTGTCGTCGGGGCCCTCCCAGGAGAGGGTGAGGGTGGCGGCCGCGTCCACGGCCAGCGGCCCCAGCGCGAGCGCCTCGCCGGGCACCACCCAGACCGCGTCCGTGCAGGCTTCGCCAGCCTGACCGCCGCAGTGAGAGGCCACCGCGAGATCCTCTGCGCCGTCCCCCGTGAAGTCGCCCACGGCCAGCGCCGCGCCGACGTGGCTGTCCATGGAGACGCCGTACAGCAGGAGGTTGTCCGGGCCGACGGCGGAGCTGGAGATCCCCTCGGCCCAGTCGTCCGAGGGCCCCAGCGGCGCGCCGTAGACGCCGCCCACGTCCGTCAGGTTCTCCGCGCCCGCGTCGATGTCCCGCAGCCCGAGACCGGGGGCGCCGATGAGCGCGTCGGAGGCGTCGTCGCCCGCGAGCGAGGCCGAGGCCAGGGCCTCCCCGAGGCCCAGCCCGTCCCGCGCCCCGCTGAGCAGGTAGACGCCCTCACCGTCCAGGTTCAGCTTGCCCTCGAAGCTCGTGGAGCCGCGCACCAGGGCCACGAGCCCGGCGTTCCCGTAGAAGCCCGGGGCCGAGGTCAGGAGGAAGGGGGAGCTCTGCTCGCCCGGATCCACCCAGCCCGTGAGCACCACGCTGCCCAGCGAGGCGGCCTCGAAGTCGCCGTTGATCAGGCAGAAGCGCGCGTCCTCCGGGCAGCTGGCGTCGGAGGTCGTCTCCAGCGTGAGCTCGCCCTCGCCGCCCTCGGGCTCCACGAGGTAGACGGCGCCGTAGCTGTCCACGTTGCTCACGCCCACGCCGGGGGCGCCGATGAAGATCGAGGGCTCCTGGTCATCGCCGAGCTGGAGCGCGGAGAGGGCGGCGCCGACCTGGTCGGACTCCGCGCCGCGCACGCTGAGCGGGGCGAGATCGCGCAGCGGCAGCACCGCGCCCTGGAGGTCCAGGTTCTCGGGGGCGCCGCCGAGGATGTAGACGGTCCCGCCGGGCTCCCGCCGGGGCGCGCCGATCAGCAGGGTGTCCGAGCCCGGGACGTTCCGGGAGGCCGCGAAGAGGGCGCTGCCCGCCTCCTCGGTGCCCTCACCGCAGAGCAGGGCAGCGCCCTCGTCCATCAGGTCCGCGAGCTCAGGGGGCGGATCGAGGGCTCCGTCACAGTCCTCGTCTACGCAGTTCCCCGCGATCTCGTCGGTTCCAGGCCCGATCTCGGGGTCACCGTCGTCGCAGTCCTCGCAGGCCATGGCCCCGTCCAGATCGGCGTCGATCTGGCAGGTGGGATCAACCTCCTGCCAGCACCACTCCGAGAACAGGAAGGTCGCGAGGGTCAGGTGGCGCATGCTGAAACCAATCATAATACCTCGTGCCAGGAATTCGACAATAATTCCAGCGGCCCGATCAATCGCCTCGTCGCGTCGCCGCCTCCGGGCGCGCCAGCCTCGGCGGCGCTCCGACGCTGACGCTGAGCGTGAGGCCGCCGGGTTGAGGGGAGACCTGCCCCACCAGGCTCCGCCCGTCGGCGAGCTGCATGCCCAGCCCCAGGCCCATGAGGCCGAGCCCGCTCAACATCGCGGTCTGTCCCACGCGGAAGGTCTGGAAGGCGGGGCCGGTGGACAGGCCACAGGACAGGGGCACGGTGTCGTCGGCGCCGACCCGGCTGGCGACGCAGCTCGCCACCATGGTCGTGACGCCAGCTCCGGCCAGGGCGCCGCCGCTCAGCAGGGTGAGGCGCCCCGCGCGGTGGAGGCTGAGGCCGCCGCGATCCCCGCTCAAGGAGGTCCAGGCGTCGGCCCGGCCGGCCACGCCGCGCCAGACCTCGCCCTGCGGGGTCACGAGGTAGAGGCTCTGCTCTTCGCCCAGCACGCCGAGCAGGGCGGCCAGCTCGTCCTGGCGCTCCCGGTCCTCGACCCAGGCGCTGAGGTCGGCGGGGATGAGCTCAGGGACGGCCAGGGTGGGCGCGCTCCGGGCGTCCAGCGTGACCCAGAGGCTCTGCACCGGGGCATCGGGTGTGCTGCGCAGCTGCACGAGGTGGCGGCCCAGCAGCAGCCGGTGGACGTCCTCGGGGCTGAGCGGGCGGCCGTCAATCCACAGCGCGGCCACGTCCGGGAGCACGCGCAGGCTGGTGGAGGGGACCCGCTGCGCGCTGACCTTCAGGGCGAGGTCGTAGCCGTCGGGTGAGCCGATCTGGCGCACCGCCCGCTCGAGCTCGCGATCATCGGGGATGAAGCGGCGCCAGGCCTCGAAGGCCCGCTGGGCGTCCCCGGCGTAGCTCCCCGCGCGGGCCCGGTTCGTCGCCTCGTACTCCAGGGCCAGCCGGGAGGCCGCCGCGCCCATGAGCGCGTAGAAGTCGCGCCCGAGCTCGCGGGGGAGCACCTCGGAGAGGCAGGGCAGGAGCAGCTCGGCGGAGCGCGCCCCCTGGAGGGCCCTCTCCCACTCCTCCTCCTTGATGAGGCGCTGGATCTCGGTGATCCGATCCGCGACCCGGCTCAGGGGGACGCCCTGGGCCTCGGCCAGGCCCGCCTCGGCGGGGCGGCAGCGCTCGGCCGAGCCGCCGCCGATGAGCTGCGGGTGGCCGGAGAGCAGGTCGCGGGGGAGCTGCGGGGCCAGGGCGAGGGTGTCGACGTCCTCGCCGAGGGCGTCGGCGACGCGCTCGCGGGCCGCCTGAGGGGTGCCCTTGTCGTAGATGACCGGCGTGGGCGCGTCGGCGCGCGCCAGCCCGAGCGCCAGCAGGAGCGCGATCACGAGGGGCCCCCGCCGGGCGTCTGAAGCGTCAGATCCAGCACCCTGTCCGCGGCGAAGGTGACGGACTGGGTGGGCCCGTCCTTGCAGCCGATGGTGTGGGCGCCGGACGGCACGGTGACGGTGGCGAAGCTGAGGTTGCTGGCCCGGTACGGGCTGCCGCGGAAGCTGAGGGGCGCGCCGTCCAGGAGCACCAGGCACTCGCCCACGGCGCTGGCGCGGAGCCGGACCTGGGCGGGGAGCTGGGGGGCCGGCGGGGGCGGGGCGCTGATGGTGGCGTTGGTCCTCGGTCGCGAAGAGACCGTGGCCGGCTCGCCGGGTCGGGTGATGACGATGGTGGGCTTGAGGCCCTCGGGCTCTACGAAGCTTCTTCCGCTGTCCTCCGCCTGCTCGACGGCCTCGGCGACCTCGACGACGGGCGCAGGCTCCCCGCCGAAGAGTAGCCATCCGCCGAGCACCAGCGAGGCCCCGACGCCCACCAGCATCAAGGCCAGCGGCGGGCGGGGGCGCAGGTCGGGCGGCGGCCAGGAGCCGGCGGTGGTCGTGAGCCCGCCCGTGGGAGCGGCGACCGGGCGCGGGTCGGGGACGAGCGTGGGCGGGGACAGGGGCCGCGGGGGCGCCTCGGGCGCGATGAGCAGGCGCGCGGCCTCCGGGGGATCCGGCGGGAGGGCGTCGATGGAGGCTCGCAGGGCGTGGTTCATCTCGGCGGCGCTGAGGTAGCGCTCGTCGGGCAGGTAGCGCGTCGCGCGCAGCACGATCTCGCGCAGCGGCGCGGGGATGGCCTCGAGCTGCTCCTGCCAGGTCTCGGCGCGATCGATGTCGTGGGGCTCGTGGTTGGTGAGCAGGGCGAAGAGGGTGGCGCCGACCCCGTAGATGTCCGCCCGGTGGTCGACGGTGCCCGCGTCGCGCTTCTGCTCGGGGGCCATGTAGGCCCAGGTGCCGACGCCCGCGCCGGTGCGGGTGAGGTGCCCGTTGGCGCGGGGGCCCACGATGCGCGCGATGCCGAAGTCGCCCACCTTGGAGGTCCCGTCGCGCGTGAGCAGGATGTTCGAGGGCTTGACGTCGCGGTGGATGATGCGGAGCTCGTGGGCGACCTCCAGCACCTCCAGCACGCTGGACAGGATGGTGGCGGCCAGGCGTGGGGGGAGGGGGCCGTGGCGCTCGAGGACCTGCTGCACCGTGCCCGCGAGCAGCTCCATGGCGATGAACAGGCGCTGATCGTCCTCGTCCTGGCCGAAGTCGTAGATCTGGACCACCCGCGTGTTGGTGGCCAGGCGGGCCATGGTCTTGGCCTCCTGCACGAAGCGCGCGCGCAGGATGGCGTTTCCGGAGAGCCCAGGGTTCAGCACCTTGACCGCGACGTCCCGGGAGAGCCGGTCATCGTGCCCCCGGTAGACGGTGGCCATGCCGCCGTGCCCGAGCTCCTCGAGAAGACGATACCGACCCCGCGCGAGCGGGGGTGCTGCGTCCTGGCCGGTCAGGGAGAGCGCCTCCATCTGAGTGCCTGAGTGTTGAGGGCAAAATGAACCACTCTAAAGATAGCACGCGGCTCTACCACCCGCATTCCCAGACGCACGAAGACCCGAGGTGAGCACCTCGGGTCTTCATGAACTCCACCAATCGTAGAGCGCGATCTACTGCCCGTCGATTCCCAGCGTCGCCGGGAGGGGGGCGCTGGTCTCCTCGGCGGAGGCCGCGGAGAGGGCCGTCGCGGCCATCCAGGCGCAGGCGAGCAGGAGGAAGGCGGTGAAGAGAGGAGTGGTGGAGGGCTTCTCTTCGTGCTTCACGGTGAGCGAGCGGGCCATGGGGAGCTCCAGCGAGGGCGTACTGCGGCGGGATGAGGAGAGAGGGGCGTGCCCCCGCGCAGGCCGGTTCAAGCAAAATCCGTGCCAGCTCCCCGTCTACAGCCGCCAGCTCGCCGAGCCCTCCAGCTTCCACAGCAGCCCGAGCGCCTGGGTCTCGCTCTGATTCGGCCCCAGCGGCGCGAGATCGCCGCCCAGATGCAGGGTGGCCCGCCCCAGATCCAGGGCGCTGCCCGCGCCCAGCCCGGGCTGCAGGGCCAGCAGGCGCCAGGTGGTGTCGTCGTACATCACGTAGAGAGAATCGACCAGGAAGCTGAGGTTCAGCCGCGCGTAGGGCTGAAACGCGCCGAGGCTCCAGGCCGCCTGGGCATGCGCCCCGACCGTGAGCTGCTGGAAGGTGTCCAGGCAGCCGCGCTCGCTGGCCCCGCAGACGGCCTCGTAGGTCTCCGGGTCCAGGTTGTCGGGGTTGCTCCAGTCCTCCCGGCTCTCGAACTGCTCCTCGCTGGCGACGATGGGCGCGCGGGCGCGGGCGTAGCCGAGCTCGAGGGCGCCGCCGAGGCGCGTGGGCCCGAGCTCCCCGGCCAGGCTGGCCTCCACGCCGAGGACCAGGGCGGAGGCGCCGCCGACGGGGATGGGGGGGAGCAGGCTGGCCCCCAGGCTGAGGTCGCGGGCCTGGTCGAGCCGGTACGCGCCCATGAGGCGCGGCAGCACGGGAGAGAACTGCGTGTTCTCGGGCTTGCCGGACAGGTTCTCGGGCGGCGGTCCCAGCGGGAAGCTGTCCAGGCGGGCGCCGAGCATCCACCCGGCCTCGCGCTGGAAGACCGCGCTCCCGGCGGCGGGCTGGCCCTGGAAGGTGAAGCCCTGGGTCAGCAGCGAGTCGGTGAGGAAGCGGTAGAATTTGCCGGCGCAGGTGTCGGCGTCCTCGCGATCCCCCGCGATGCAGCCGCCGAATTCGGGGCTTCCCGCGACCAGATCCACCTGACCGAAGGGGGCGGCCAGGGCCGCGCCCAGGAGGACCAGCGGGCTCACGCGAGCTCCGCGGGGGCCAGCATGCCGGCGTGGGCGGCGCGGATCCGGTGGGGCTCGTCGTCCGGCACCCAGGCCCCGCAGCCGCCATCTACGATCAGCGTACGCTGGCTGGCTGAATCGTAGACGACCATGTGATCGATGGGGCCGGCGTAGAGGTGCAGGGTAGCGAGGGGGAGCGCTCCCCCGGCGTCCTCCATGGAGTGGACGAGCTCGGGCCCGCAGGCCAGCACGCCGCCGGCGCCCACGCGCTCCTCGGCGACCTGCTCGAGTCGGCCGCCGCGCACCCGCCAGATCCGGTGGATGGCCTCGCCCTGGAGCACGCGCACGCCGCCCACCGAGCCGCCGTGATCGTGGGGAGCGCAGGGGATCCCGGGCGTCCAGAGCGCGATCATGGCCTCCATGTGCGCGTCGGCGAAGAGCACGCGGCGGCCGTAGGGGCGGCTGGGGTCGGGGCGACTGAGCAGGGCCACGGTCTGCTCGCAGACCTGCGCCTCCTCCAGCACGCGACGCAGCGCGCCCAGGCCCAGCGCGCCCTCGCGCTGAAGGTCCTTGCATCGATCGAGCACCGGCTCCAGGTCGAGCATGCGCGCCTCCTCCGTTCGGTCTCTCAGCGATCCGTCTGTCCGAGCACCCACCCCACCAGCTCGGTGGTGAGCCGCTCGCGCCCCCGAAAGTTCGGGTGCTTCATGTCATAGTAGTCGTCTTCGGGGAGTTGCGGGAATCTCAGGAGGCCCGGCTGGGCGTCCCGCCAGGCCTCCCAGGATTTCTGCACCTCGGGAGCCATGAACTGCCTCACGTACTGCCGGCGCGGAGGGACGTCGGCCAGCACCAGCGTGGCCCCCAGCGCGTCGCAGCGCTCGCGCATCCAGGCGAGGCCCATCCGGTTGAACTGCCGATCGGACAGATCGATGTCCTCTGGGTCCAGGCGCCAGGCGCTCTCCAGATCGGCCTCGGCCTCCGCGTCGAAGGTGGCCCGGTGCTCGCCCTCGAGGAATTCGAGCGTGTAGTGGTTGCGGCGCCGCTTCGGGACGCCCTGCCAGGGGGCCTCGATCCAGCGGAGCCAGCCCGTCATGGCCTCCTCCCGATACTCCCAGAAGGGCGCGGGCAGGGAGAGCGCGTTCTCCAGCTTCTCCTGAGGGGTCCACTCGGAGACCTGCCACCAGCGCTCGGGCGGGACGAGCATGGTGATGCGCCACCAGGGCAGGCCTGTGCGGTCGATCCAGCTCTCCAGGAAGTTCTCCATGCCCACCGTGTGCAGGACGAGGTCGCCCTCGCGCACCGGCAGGCGCTCCAGCAGGCCGGCGCTGAGGCCGGAGGCGCCGCGGTTCTGGCCGAACTTGACCACGCGGTAGGGGCTGCGGGCGGTCTCCAGCGCGGCGTTCGCCACCTCCTCGTCGAAGCTCTCGCGCAGGATGGAGCTCCCGACCAGCCAGACCAGCCGCCCGCCCTCGTGCGCCCGCAGCTCGCCCTCGCGCAGCCGGCTGGCCTTCCACAGCATCCAGCTCGCCGTGTTCTCGCGGCCGTACTCCACGAAGAAGCCGCGCAGATGAACGGTCTGAGCGTAGAGCAGGAAGAGGGCCAGCGCCGTGAGGCAGATCCCGCCAAGCAGGCGCACGGCGTCGCGCGTCTCTTCGAGCGTGGGCTGCGGGGGAGGGGGAGGTACAGGCGCGGGCATGGCTAGAACTGGTAGTAGATGAACTGGGAGCCGGAGACGCCGAAGGTCACGACGCCCCAGAAGAGGAGCAGGCAGGTGGCGACCCACAGCCAGCGGCGGTCGCGGATGTGGCGCTTCGCGTCCAGCCAGCGCTGGGACTCGTGCAGCACGAAGACGACCAGGGTCCAGGCGAAGCCGTTGACGAGATCGGGCGGGAAGTCGCCCAGGTTTCGCGCGGTCTCCACCCAGGTCTGCCAGCCGGACAGGAAGATGATGCGCACGTAGCGCTTCGCGGTCTCCCAGTCGGGGCAGCGGAAGAAGATGTTGATGCTGGCGATGGTGCAGTAGGTGACAAAGCAGCAGAGGTAGAAATAGCCGATCCGCGTGACGGGGTGGCGGTCCATCAGGCCGGAGACCACCCGGAGCGGGCGCAGCAGCAGGCGGTGACCCACCATGGTCAGGCCGTTGAGCAGGCCCCAGACCAGGAAGTTGTTGCTGGCGCCGTGCCAGAGCCCGCTGGCCAGCATCACGATGAGCACGTTGATCTGCGTCCGCACCACCCCCTTCTTCGAGCCGCCCAGCGGGATGAAGATGTAGTCGCGGAACCACTCGCTCATGGAGAGGTGCCAGCGCCGCCAGCGCTCGGGGATGCTGGGCACCACGAAGGGCAGGTTGAAGTTCGGTCGGATGCTGTACCCCAGCAGCAGCCCGAGCCCGATGGCGATGTCGCTGTAGCTCGAGAAGTCCACGTAGATCTGCGTGGTGAACAGCAGCATGCTGGCGGCGGCCTCGGCCGCGGTGGTCTCGGTAGCGCGGTAGAAGGGGGCGATCCAGGCGCCGAGCCGGTCGGCGATGATGACCTTCTTGGCGAAGCCCAGCAGGACCAGGAAGACGCCCTCGTAGACCATGCGGCGGTCGAGGCGGAAGGGCCGGGAGAACTGCGGGAGCAGGTGCGGGGCACGCTCGACGGGGCCGGCGACGAGCTGGGGGAAGAAGGTCACATAGAGGGCGAAGCGGGTGAGGCTGCGCTCAGGCTCGACGATCTCGCCACGGTAGATGTCGAGCGGGTAGGACATCGTCTGGAAGGTGTAGAAGCTGATGCCGACGGGCAGGACCAGGCGCAGCAGGTGGTCCTGCGGGTCGATGTTCACGCCGGCGAGGGAGGCGAGGAGGCAGAACTCCTCGATGAAGAAGTCGGTGTACTTGAAGAAGCCGAGCACGCCGATGTTGGCGATGACGCAGAGCCACACGAGGCGGCGACCGCGCGCGGCGTCGCCCCGGGCCGCGTGCATGCGGGCGCCGAGCCAGAAATTGAAGCCGATGCAGCAGAAGAGCAGCAGGCAGAGCTGCGGGTCCCACCAGCCGTAGAAGACGATGGAGACGGCGAGCAGGAAGCCGATCCTCCACCGCTCGGGCAGGACGTAGTAGACCGCCAGGACGAGCACCAGCAGGGCGAGGAAGATCCGCGAGTTGAACAGCACGGGCTACATCTGCCCGTTGTAGTCGGCGGCGCGGACGGGGATCTCCAGCAGGGTGAGCCCGCCCCGGGTCAGGGCGCGGGAGACGGCCGCTCGGATGGCCTCCGGGCCGCGCGCGGTCTCGCCCACGCCGCCGAAGGCCCGCGCCAGGGGCTCCACCGCGGGGTTCTGGAAGCGCACACCCACCGGGGGGAGCCCGCCGCGAGCCTGCTTGAGCTCGATGAGGGCGAGACTCTCGTCGGAGAGGTAGGCGACGATGAGATCCAGGCCGCGCTCCTGGGCGACGCCGAGCTCGCCCAGGCACATGAGCAGGCCCATGTCCCCGGTGAGCGCCACCGTCGGCCGCCCCGGGCGCAGGATGGCCCCGGCCAGCGCGGCGGGCAGGCCGTAGCCCATGGAGGCGAGCCCGTTGGACTGCAGCAGGAGGCCGGGCGCGCGCTGGCGGAGGACGTGGCAGGCCGTGATGCGGTGAGCGCCGACGTCCAGCGCCACGAGGGCGTCCTGGGGCAGGGCCTCCTGCAGGGCGCGGATGGCGGTGGCCGGGCCATCGGGGCCGTCCTGGAAGGGGGCAGCGATGGCCGCGCGGTGGGCGTCCAGCCGGGCCTCGGGCCAGTCGGAGCGGGCCTCCGTGGCGAGGACGCGCTCGGCGAGCAGGCTGGCGACCGGGCCCACGGGGCCGAGGAGGAGGTGCTCCACGGGGCTGAGCAGGTCGGTGGGCGGGTGGCTGTCCAGGACCAGGCAGGGGGTGGAGGCGGGCCAGCCCGGCAGCCACTGGGGGCGCAGATCAGCGGCGTCGAAGCCGATGAGCACGAGCAGGTCGGCCTCGGCGACCAGGGCGGACTGGTGGCGGTCCACCACGGGCGAGAGCCCGAAGGCCCCGAGGCTGCGCGGGCTGGTCTCGTCCACCAGCCCCTTGGCCCGGTAGGTGCTCAGCGCGGGGGCGCGGGCGGCCTCGGCCAGGGCGCGGATCCCGCGGGCGGCCTCCGGGCTGCGGTCGGCGGGGCCCAGGAGCAGGAGGGGGCGCTGGGCGGCGGCGAGGCGGGCGGCGGCGGCGGCCAGATCGGGCTCGGCTGGCATGCGCGGGGCGGCCTGGAAGCGGTCGTCGAAGACGCCAGGCTGCGGGGCCGTCGCCACGTCGGCGGGCACGTTGAGGTGGACCGGCGCCGGGCGGCCCTCGAAGAGCCGGCGCAGGGTGAGCGGGATCTCGCGCCAGGCCTCCCGCGCGCTCAGCGTGACGGAGGCCCGCACCACCGGCCTCAGGAGCGCCTGCTGGTCCAGGGTCTGGTGCGTATAGACATTGTAGATCCCGCTCTCGACCTGGCCGGAGATGGCCACGACGGCGGAGCGCTCCAGCCAGGCCCCGGCGACCCCTGTGACCAGGTTCGTCAGACCAGGTCCGAGGGTGGAGACGCAGACCCCCGGCGCCCCGGTGAGCTGCCAGGCGGCGTCGGCCATGAAGCCGGCGCTGCCCTCGTGCCGGACCAGCACGAACTCCACGCCCTCCTGGCGCAGCGCCTCCAGGATGGGCAGGACCTCGCCGCCGGGCATCCCGAAGGCGTAGCGCACGCCGAGGCGGGCCAGGGCGCGGGCGAGGAGCTGGGCGGCGGTGGGGGCGCTCACTCGGGGGCTCCCTCGGCGTCGGGGGCGGGCGCGACAGGGGTCGGGACGGCGCGCTCCTCGTCGGCGTCGGCGGGGCGCCGGAGCGCCACCGGGTCCTCCTCGGGCTCCACCTGGCCGGGGAAGCGGGGGCGGGCGCGCAGCGCGGCGTAGAGGCGGCGGGCCTCCTCGGGGTAGAGCGCCAGCACGTCCCGGGCGAAGGTGGGGTCCTCCCGCCAGCGGAAGAGGCTGTAGCGGTGGGACCCGTCCTCCCAGGGCTCCTGCACCAGCCAGAACTCGTCGTCGTAGGCCCAGCGGTCCTTGGCCGCGATGGTGATCTCGTCGTACTCGGGCTTCTGGTAGGCGCGGCCGGTCTCGGGGTCGAGGGTGTAGCGCCGCTGCGCGCTCTTGAAGGGCACGCTGCGGTGGCCCTTCGGCCAGTAGCCGGGCTCGCCCACGCCGGTCTCGCCGAAGAGCACGCGCGGGCCAGGCGAGGTCTGGAGCGGGAGGCCCTCGGCGGTGGGCAGGGAGACGCCCGTGGCCTGGGCGATGGTGGGGGCGAGGTCCACGAGGTTGACCAGCTCCGGGCGCCGCCCGGCCGAGAAGCCCGGCCCGGCGATGGCCAGCACCACGCGCTGCTGCCCGGTGCCCCAGGGGTGGAAGCCGTGGTTCGGCCCGCTGAAGCGGTAGCGGGTGCTGTCCTCCAGGAAGTCCTCGCCGTGGTCGGACAGCACGATGACCAGCGTGTTCTCCCAGAGATCGCCCTCGTCCAGCGCGCTGGCCACGCCGCTCCAGATCTCATCGACCATGGCGATGCCGGCGTCGTAGAGGTTCAGGTTCTGCTGGCGGCCCCGGCGCTCGGCCCGCGAGACGGCGTCGGTGTTGGTGTTCGGGCCGTCCACGAGCTGTGAGCCGTAGGAGCGGTAGCGGTAGCGGTTGCTGCCCCGGTAGTCCTCCATCCCGTACAGGCGGTGGTAGGGCCAGGGCCGGTCGGCGGGGGTGTGGAGCGGGCAGGTGTGGACGGCCAGGAAGAAGCGATCGTGGGTGGCGGCCTCGGCGACCTGCTGTTTGACCAGCTCGCGGAAGGCGTCCACGCGGAAGGTGATGCCGTAGGCCTGGTTCTGCCGGTAGGCCGGGGCCAGCAGCCATCCCAGCGGGCCGTTGGCGAAGGTGAAGAAGGCGCGGAAGTTCGGCTGGAGCCGGCTGGCGGCGAAGGTGCGGAAGCCGAGGGCGGGCTGCTCGATGGCGTCGAAGCCGTGCTTCGGCAGCATGTAGCTGAAGCGGCTGTCGTCGGTGATGAAGCGCGTGTGGTAGCCCGCCTCCTGGAGCGCGTGCGTGAGCATCGGCACGCTGGGGAGCTCGCGGCCGGGCTGGGGCAGGCTCCAGCGCTGGCCGTGGGTGGAGGGGTAGGCCCCGGTGAGCACGCTCGCCCAGGCCTCCCAGGTGCGGGCCTCGGGGGTGAAGGCGTGCTCGTAGACGCTCATCCGCTGAAGGGCGGCCTCCAGGCGCGGCGCGGTGTCGCGGTCGTAGCCGAAGGAGGCGAGGTGATCGGGGCGCAGCGCGTCGATCCCGAAGACGATGACGTTCAGGCCCTGGTTCTTCTTCGGCGCCTCCGCGGCCGGCTGGTGATCGGCCAGGCTGGCCAGGCCCAGCGAGCCCAGGAAGGCCAGCAGCCAGGGCAGGCGGGGGCGGGCGCGCCGGGCCTCCAGGGCCAGCCCGAGGCCGAGGAGGAGCAGGAAGAAGGCGGTGATCTGGCCCGGATCCAGGTTCCCGGCGATCCAGTCCCGGCCGGGCACCCCGTAGTGCATGAGCGGCCAGAGCACGGCGCCGCGGAGCAGCATCCAGATCGTCGTGCCGACGATGAACACCAGCGCGCGCCGCCGCGCGGACCCGCCCTGGAAGCTGCGCTCCAGCAGGGCGAGCACGAGGCCGGCGCCCAGGCCCATGGCCAGGTAGGCCGAGAGCATGTGGGCCAGGTAGATCGCCACCTCCCGGCGGGCGACCCAGACGACGTCGCCGTCGGCCACCACCTTGCCGAGCGCGCTTCGCAGCTCGGACAGGGAGCTCAAGCCGTCCAGCAGGAAGAGGCCGCCGAACCAGGCCAGCCCGAGCCCGAGCGCGCGCCGCAATCGACCCTCGCCAGAAGAAGGCGGAGAGTGTATTCCAGCGGAGGGCGCGGCGCACCTCGCCGGGCCGAGGGAGGGCGGCTGCTGAGGGTTCTGCACGTCATCTGCGACCTCGCCGGGGGCGGCGCCGAGCGGCTGGTGCTGGACCTGTGCCGCCTGCACGGGCCGGAGGTGGCGCCGGAGGTGATGACGGTCCATGACGGAGGCGCCTTGGAGGCGGACTTCCGGGCGGCGGGGGTGCGGGTGCGCTCGGCGGGGCGGCGCCGGGGAGGGCCGGGCGCGCTGGCCCTGGCCCGGGTGGCCGCCGCGGCGCGCGAGGTGGATCTGGTCCACACGCACCTGTGGGCGGGGGATCTCTGGGGGCGCCTGGGCGGGATGCTGGCGGGGAGGCCCCTGGTCCGCAGCGAGCACAACACCTCGCCGGACTCGCGCCTGCGCGGGTGGGTGACCCGGGCGCTGGACCCTCGGACGGGGGCGGTGGTGGCGGTGAGCGCGGCGGCGGCGCGGAGCCTGGCCGGGTCGCGCGAGGTGCTGGTCATCCCCAACGGGGTGGACACCCGCCGCTTTGGCCGCGCGCCCTGGAGGCCGGGCCCGGCCGGGCGCGTGCTGGGGCTGGGGCGCCTGGTGCGGCAGAAGGGCTTCGACGTGCTGGTGGAGGCGGCGGCGCGGGTGCCGGGCCTCGCGGTGGATCTGGTGGGGGAGGGGGAGGAGCGGCCTCGGCTGGCGGCCCCCCACGTCCACCTGCACGGGTGGGTGCCGGACGTGGCGCCCTGGCTCGCCCGCGCGGAGATGATCGCCATCCCCAGCCGCTGGGAGGGCTTCGGGCTGGTGGCGGTGGAGGCGATGGCCTCGGGGGTGCCCGTGGTCGCCTCGAGGGTGGACGGGCTGGAGGAGGTGGTGGGCTCGGCGGGGCTGCTGGTGCCCCCCGAAGATCCGGCCTCGCTGGCCCGCGCGCTCGGGCTGCTGGCCGCGGACGCGGATCTGCGCGCGGAGCTGGCTCGCCGAGGTCTGGCCAGGGCGGCGGACTTTGACGTGCGCGCCACGGTCGCGGCCTATGAGGATCTCTACTCTGGGCTGGTCAAGAGCGCTCGCGGGATCTACAATTGAAAAACGGAGTAGTGAAGCCAACAACCTAAACCATATAGGTGGAGTCCGCAGCGATGGCGCATTCCGCGACGATGCCGGTGGGCGCAGACGTCTTCCACCCCAGGCCGCTCGATGAGCAGCCTCGGCAGGGAGTGTCGCCCGCGGTCGAGGCCCTCCACCGCGGCCTGATGGAGGAGATGGACCCCTCCCGGCGCGCGCAGATTCACGTCGAGCTCGGCACGCTCGCCCTCCGGGACGGCCGGTTGGAGGCGGCGGCGCGGCACTTCCACGAGGCGCTCACGCTGGACCCGCGGCTGGAGCCCGCCCGACGCTGGCTGGATGAGCTCGGGGAGCGACGCGCGGACAGCCAGGCCCGCGGCCTCAAGGGCGCGCTCTCCCGGCTGCTGCCGACGCGGCGCTGAGCGCCGAAGCGTCACGCCCTACAGCGAGAAGCCCTTCTCTTCCTTGAGCGTGACCTCGTAGCCCTTGCCGGACCACTGGGTCTGGAGGCTCTGGGCCCAGCCCTCGAGGGCCTTGCCGTCCTTGATCGGCTCAGGCGACACGATCACCGGCCAGGGATCGGTGCTCTCGGGCTTGCACTTGTCCAGCCTGGGCTTCGCCGCGCGCAGCGGGGCCTGGGCGTCCTCGTAGACCACCCAGCGCTTGCCCGGCTCGGTGACCGGCGCGTAGTGGATCACCGCGGTCTTGGCGCCCTTGCAGTCGGCGAGCTCCACCGCCGCGCCGCCGTAGAGGAAGGCGCCGCCCGCCTGCACGCGATCCGGGTAGATGCTGGGCAGCAGCCGGGCCGCCGCCGCCTCGGAGCCCGCCGAGGCCAGCCGGTCGGCCACCGAGCGCGCCTTCTCCGGGCCGACCTGACGGGCGACCTCGACCAGCGTGCTCTCCAGCTTCGCCCGGTCCTCTGCGCTCATCTCCTCGCCGAGATCGGGCGCCACCGCCTCGTCGATCTGGGAGAGGATGGCGTCGTAGGGGCCAGCCTTCGCCGCCTTGATGGCGGCCTTCTGGAGGCTGGGCAGCGCGGCGGCGCCCTGGCGCTTCGCGTAGACCGTGATCAGCGTGTTGTACTTCTCGTCGAACTGGCGCTCGGGCGGGGCCTCCACCTGCTGGGTCAGCCAGGTGAGCAGCTCCGGCGTCTCGCAGGACAGGAAGGCGTCGTCCCACTGCTTGAAGTCGATGTCGCGCAGGCCGAAGTAGCCGCCCTGGAGGAAGCCCACGACCTTGGGGTGGTCGCCGCAGGACGCGCCCACGCGATCCGCCACCTCGTCGCGCGCCTCGTAGCTGGAGATCTTGCCGACCATGCCCCACACCGGGCCCCAGACCTCAGCGTCGATGGCCGTCAGCGAGAGCGAGACGAGGGTGTCCGCGTCGCCCGCGCCGGCCATGAACTTGATGAAGTGGTCCTCCGCGAGCTTCTTGTCGCAGCGGATGAGCGAGCCGTAGGCCGCGACGAGATCGTTCCCCTTGGCCGTCTCCGCCTTCTTGACGGTGGCGTCGCAGGGGCCGGCGAAGGCGTCGCCGGACAGCCCGATGAGCGAGACGAGGCCGAGGCCCGTGAGCATGTGATCTCCTTCTGGTGGCCCTGGTGAGCGCGCCCTTCTATGGGGTTCGGGCCCTGCCGTCGAGGCCCACATGAGGACACCTGAGAGACCTGCCGTCCTCCCTCGCGACACGATAGCTCCTCGGTGCCGCTGGGCGATGGACCCCGGCGGCGCCTGGAGCGCCCGACGTGGAACCCCTGAGCCTGCTGTCTGGTGAAAACGCTGCCTTCCTCGACGAGAAGTACGTGGCGTGGCTGCGCGATCCGAGCGCGGTGGAGCCCGCATGGGCCGCCCTCTTCGCCTCCTGGGAGCGCCCCGAGAACGGCCACACGCCGCGCCTCGGGCCCTCTTTCACGCCACGATCTTTGTTCAACCCGGCCGGGCAGGGCGCCCCGGCGACCCAGGGCGACGTGCTCGCGGCGACGCTGCGGCAGGCCCGCGCGGCCCAGCTCATCAACGCCTACCGCGTGCGCGGCCACATCGAGGCCGACATCGACCCGCTGGGCCGCCTGGAGAAGAAGGCGCACACCGAGCTGACCCCCGCCTGGCACGGGCTCTCCGAGGCCGACCTGGACGCGCCCGTCAGCGGGCTCGGCGTCTTCGGCGTGCCCGAGATCACCACGCTGCGCCACGTCATCGCCCGCCTGCGCCGGGCCTACTGCGGGACCTTCGGCGTGGAGTTCATGAACATCCACGATCTGACGAAGCGGCGCTGGCTGCTGGAGCGCCTGGAGACGCTCCAGGATCGCACGCTGCTGACCCGCGAGGAGGAGATCGAGATCCTGCGCAAGCTCTCGGACGCCGAGGGCTTCGAGACCCTGCTGCACAACCGCTTTCCGGGCACCAAGCGCTTCTCGCTGGAGGGGGCCGAGACGCTCATCCCGCTGCTGGACCTCGCGCTGGAGCGGCTGGCGGAGCGCGGCGCGCTGGAGGTGATCATCGGGATGGCCCACCGCGGGCGGCTCAACGTCCTGGCCAACATCCTCCAGAAGCCCATCCGCAACATCTTCACCGAGTTCGAGGACGCGCGCTCCGACACCTTCCAGGGCTCGGGCGACGTGAAATACCACCAGGGATACGCCGGGAACGTGCGCACCCGGGGCGGCCACCCGCTGCGCCTCTCCCTGGCCTTCAACCCGAGCCACCTGGAGGCGGTGGACCCCGTGGTCGAGGGCCGCGTGCGCGCGCGCCAGGACCGCGGGCAGGACTTCGCGCACCACAAGGTCATCCCCATCCTGCTGCACGGGGACGCCGCCTTCGCCGGTCAGGGCCTGGTGGCCGAGGTGCTGAACCTGAGCGATCTCAAGGGCTACCGCACGGGCGGGACCATCCACGTCATCGTGAACAACCAGATCGGGTTCACGACCGCGCCCAAGGACGCCCGCTCGACGCCCTACGCGACGGACGTGGCGCGGATGCTGATGGTGCCGATCTTCCACGTCAACGGTGAGGACCCGCTGGCGGTGGCGGCGGCGGTGGAGCTCGCGGTGGAGTGGCGACAGAGCTTCCACCAGGACGTCGTCATCGACATGTACTGCTACCGGAAGCACGGCCACAACGAGGGGGACGAGCCCTCCTTCACCCAGCCGCTGCTCTACGAGGCGATCCGCAGCCATCCTTCGCCCCGGGTGGCCTACGCCCGCAAGATGATCGCCGCGGGCGATCTCAGCGAGGCCGACGTGGACCGCATCTTCGGCGAGAGCCGCGAGCGCCTGGAGCGCGCCAGCGCCGGCTCGCGCGATGTCCCGCCCGACCTGCACTTCTCGGATCCCAACGCCGATCTCCGCGGGATCTGGTCGCGCTACGCCACGGGGAACCTGGGCGAGCCCACCGACACGCGCTTCCCCCACGCCCGGCTCCAGGAGCTGCTGCTGAAGGCCAACGCGCTGCCCGAGGGCTTCCGCGCGCACAAGAAGATCGAGCGCCTGCTACAACAGCGGGTGGAGATGGTGCGCGGCGAGCGGCCGGTGGACTGGGCCGTGGGAGAGCAGGCCGCTTTCGCCACCCTGGTCTGCGAGGGCTTCCGCGTGCGGCTCTCCGGCCAGGACTCGGGGCGCGGGACCTTCTCCCACCGCCACGCTGTGCTCACCGACATCCAGAGCGGCGCGGAGCACACGCCGCTTCAGCACCTCGCCCCCGATCAGGCCCCCTTCCAGGTCTTCGACTCCATGCTGTCCGAGGCCGGGGTCATGGGCTTCGAGTTTGGCTACAGCCTGGACTACCCGGACGCGCTGGTGATGTGGGAGGCGCAGTTCGGCGACTTCGCCAACGGCGCGCAGGTCATCATCGACAACTTCCTCACCGCCACCGAGCAGAAGTGGAGCCGGCGCTCCGGCCTCGTGCTCCTCCTGCCGCACGGCTACGAGGGGCAGGGTCCCGAGCACTCCTCGGCCCGCCTGGAGCGCTACCTGCAGCTCTGCGCCGAGGACAACATCCAGGTCGCGAGCTGCACGACGCCGGCCAGCTTCTTCCACCTCCTGCGCCGCCAGTGCCACCAGCGCGCCCGCAAGCCGCTGGTCGTCATGACGCCCAAGTCCCTGCTGCGCCACCCCCTGGCCGTCTCCCGCCTCGAGGACCTGTCCGACGGCGCCTTCCAGCGCGTGCTGGGGGACCCGGAGATCACGGAGCTCTCGGGCGTGCGCCGGGTGGTGCTCTGCTCGGGCAAGGTCTTCTACGACCTGCTGGAGGAGCGTCGGCGCCGGGGCGAGCGCCGGGTCGCCCTGGCCCGGCTGGAGCAGCTCTACCCCTTCCCCGACCGCGAGATACTAGATCTGCTAGCCGGCTGCCCTGCCGGGGTCGAGGTCATCTGGTGCCAGGAGGAGCCCCGCAACATGGGCGCCTGGCCGATGGTCGACGAGTGGCTCTCCGAGGCGCTCGGGGGCCGGACCACACGCTATGTCGGTCGGCGCGCGGCGGCCTCGCCCGCGACCGGCTCTCCCTCCGTTCACAAGCGCGAGCAGGCGAACCTGGTCGATCAGGCGCTCACGCTGAGCTGATTCCCGGGCGAGCGCGCCCGTTCTGGAGCAAGAATGTTCGTCGATGTGAAGGTGCCGAGCCTGGGAGAGTCCGTCAACTCGGCCTACGTGAGCCGCTGGCTCAAGCGCGCCGGAGATGGGGTGCGGCTGGATGAGCCGCTGGTCGAGCTCGACTCCGACAAGGCGACCCTGGCCGTCCCCTCGCCGGTCGAGGGCGTCCTGGCCGAGTTGCTCGTGCAGGAGGGCGCGGAGGTGAAGATCGGGGCCCTGCTCGGCCGGGTGGAGACCCGGGCCGCCGCGTCAGCGCCCGCGCCTGCCCCAGCGTCCGCTCCCCCTCCCGCCCCCGCGCCCGAGGCTCGCGCCTCCACGCCCTCGGACAAGGGGCCCCAGGCCGGTCCCGCCGCGCGTCAGCAGGCCCAGGCCCTGGGCGTGGACGTGCGCCAGGTCTCGGGCTCCGGCGTCCGCGGTCGGGTGCTGCGCAAGGACGTGGAGGCCGCCGCGGAGGAGCCCGCGCCCGTCGCCCACTCCACCCCGATCAGCGCCGCCTCCCCCGCCCGCGCCGAGAGCGGTGAGGCCCGCGAGGAGCGCGTGCCGCTCACCCCGTTGCGCCGCACCATCGCCCGCCGTCTGGTCGAGGCCCAGCACAGCGCCGCCATGCTCACCACCTTCAACGAGGTGGACATGAGCCGCGTGCTGGAGCTGCGCCAGCGCTACCAGGATCGCTTCAGCGAGCGCTACGGCATCAAGCTCGGCTTCATGAGCTTCTTCGTCAAGGCCGCCATCGAGGCGCTCAAGGAGTTCCCCTCGGCGAACTCGGAGCTCCAGGAGGACGTGCTCGTCTACAAGCGCTACTACAACATCGGCGTCGCGGTCTCCGCGCCCAAGGGCCTGGTGGTGCCGGTGGTGCGGGACGCTGACCGGCTCTCCTTCGCCGAGACCGAGAAGACCATCGCCGAGCTCTCCCGCCGCGCGCGGGAGGGGGCGCTGTCGCCGGACGATCTGCGCGACGGGACCTTCACCATCTCCAACGGCGGGGTCTTCGGCAGCCTGATGAGCACGCCGATCCTCAACCCGCCGCAGGTGGCGATCCTCGGCCTGCACGCCATCCAGGACCGCCCGGTCGGCGTGAACGGCCAGGTGGTGCTGCGGCCGATGATGTACGTGGCGATGAGCTACGACCACCGCGTGCTGGACGGGCGCGAGGCGGTCGGGACGCTCAAGCGGATCAAGGAGCTCATCGAGGCGCCGGAGCGGATCCTGCTGGAGGTCTGAACGCTCCGGCCCTTGGGCTCAGGCGACGCGCGCGGCCCGCTCCTCGAGGCGGCGGGCCAGCCGCTCGCGGGTCTGGCCATACTTCTCGGCGTTGTCGGGGAGGGCGTCCATGATCTCGTCGAGCACGGCGTTCACCTCCCGCGCGTCGGAGCCCGTGATCACCCGGCAGGCGCGCATCGCCTGATCACCCAGGTTGTCCGCCCGGACGCGGGCGCAGACGGCCAGGGTGGCGCCCACGCCCAGCTGGGGGCGGAAGGGGCCGGAGAGCCGCGCGAGCTCGGCCAGGGTCTCGTCGCCCGCCCCGTTGGCGTAGCAGGCGGCGAGGCCCACCCCGCCCCACAGGTCCGCGTGGCGGGAGGCCTCGAAGGTCTGGATGCGGGCGGCGACGCGCTCGGGCCGGGCGGCCTCCACGAACCAGAGGGCGCGCCCGACGCCCTGATCGTAGGCGTGGCCCTCGTAGCCGCCCGTGGTCGGCCTGCCCTCGCGCCGCTCCACCGCCCGCTCGGTGTGGAAGATGGCGTCGTGGAAGCCGAGCCCGTCCCAGGCGAGCCAGTGGAAGACGCCCTCAGCCTGCGCCCAGAGCGCGCCGTGACGGACCGGCACCTTGCCGATGGCCCAGCCCGCGCCGACCTGGACGAGGTAGTGGTGTGGATCGGCTGCGCGCAGATAGTCGGCGTACATCGTGCTGCCCGGCGTGATCATCACGCGGATGCCCACGCCCATCCCCGCGCCCTCGTAGGCCCAGCCGCGCGCGTCGCGATCGACCCGCTCCAGCGCCTCGATGAGCTCGGGCACGCCGTCCACGGCCATTGCGGCGTTGAAGCCGGTCTGGAAGGCGGCGCAGACGTCGTCCAGGCGCGCGCGGACGCTCGGCTCGGCGTCCTTGAAGTGGCGGGTGACCGCCGCCATGTCCTTCTCGCCCAGCCCGAACATCGTGGTGCGGGCCCAACCCAGGAAGCTCATGTGACCATCTCCAGGACAGGGGTGTGTCGCGCCCAGGGCGGAGGCTCGCTGGCCAGCCGGCCGTTCGCCGTGCGGAGGGACCAGGCCCCCTCCAGGCGACCGAGCGCGAGGCGCGTCCGGGTGCCGTCGGGCTCCGGGCGCTGAAAGAGGACGTCGAAGGTGAGCCCGCCGTGCTCGGCGGGGGCGGGATGCAGGGAGACCTCGACGGTGTCGAATGGCATCGCCTCCCGCATGTACTCGAGGCGCATCGCGCTCAGCGCCAGCTCGCCCAGCTCGCCGCGGGCGCGCAGCACGTCGGGGGCGTGGCGCCAGACCAGGCGGTCCACCACCGTCTGCGCCCACTTGAAGTAGTGGGCGTAGTACAGGTTCCCCACCACGTTGCTGTCCACCTGCGTCGTGTGGATGGTGGCGCTGCCCACGGCCGGCTCATGGGGCAGGAGCAGGGGCAGGGGCGAGGCCCCCGAGGCGTCCTCGCGGCCCAGTCGGGCCAGGAAGTCCTGGAAGAAGGTGGGGAAGGGCGCGGCCTGCACCACGCCGTGCCCGCGGACCTCCACCCAGCCGAAGCGCTGACCGGCCTCGCCGATGGGCGAGCGCTCCCCGCTCTCCGAGACGCGCTCGAAGGCGAAGCGGATCTGGCAGGTGGTCGGCCGAAGCTCCTCCACCCAGGTCGTCGCCTCCACGCGGTCCAGCGCCGAGGCCTCGCCGCTGAGCCGCGTCCAGGCGCTCTGGGTCACCATCCCGTGCCGACCGCTCCCCAGGGCCTCCAGCACCGCCGCCCGCTGGCTGGCCAGGGCGAGCTCGCGCAGGCGCCCCATCCAGGTGGCGAGCGTCACCGCCCCCACGCGCCCCGAGAGCGAGCTGGCCTCGTCGAAGGCCACGACGAAGCGGGTCTCCATCCGGTCGGAGCTGCCCCGCTGCATGCGCACGGAGAGCAGCGTCGGATCGAGGGGGAAGGCGCGGTCTCCCGCGGCAGGAGTCGAGGGAGCGGAGGCTGCCGGGGGGCGCACGTCTTGCCGCTCCGCGGGCCCGAAGGCCAGCGCCACCATGCGACGGGGGCCTCGCTCCAGGGCCAGCGCCAGGGTCAACGCGCGCCAGGCGCCCAGCCGCAGCTCCACCAGATCTCCAGCCCGCGCCACGATCTCCGGCGCCGCGTCCCCCGCGCCGGCCTTGTGCAGGGCCTCTCCGGCGACCCAGATGCGGGTCCCGGCGCTGTGCAGATCCTCGTGGTGCCGCAGCGCGGGCAGGAGCCGGGCGCGGGCGGCGCCCAGGAGCCCGGGCCAGTCCTCGCGCGGCGCCACCGGCTCCACGTCGCAGCCCACCGCGCCCGGGGCCACCAGCAGCAGGCAGGCTCCGGCGTCGTGGGCGATGGAGAGCCCCCGCCCGTCCTCCAGCGAGGGGCGCCCCTCCTCCGACCAGCGCGGCCGTGCCTGGGTGTCCAGCGTGGCCAGGAGCTCGCGGGCGAGGGCGCGGCGGCGCTCCACCGGGAGCCCGTGCATCTCCACGGGGAAGAGCCCGAGCAGCGGCCGCGGCAGCCCGCGCGCCTCCAGCTCGGCCAGCAGGCGCTCCACCAGCCGCGCCCCGGCCTCCCCGCGAGGGCGGAGGATGGCCTCGGTCTCCGGGCGATCGGGGTGGTGGGCGAGGACGTGGACCTCGTAACCCTCCAGCCGCTGCGAGCGGCGACCCTCGGCGTCCAGGACCTCCACCGCGCCCGTGTGGCTGCTGGCCTGGGAGGAGAGGATGCTGGCGTGGACGGCGCGCGCGCCCGGATCGGCGTGGCCGAGGCTCAGGGTGATCCGCCGGATACGCACGGGCAGGGCGTCGTCCTGCGCCACCAGCACCTGGCCGGCCTGCAGAAGGGCGTCCCGGAAGAAGGGGTCCCCCGCGAGCCAGCGGCCCTCCTCGGGTCGGCGGATCTCGCCGTCGAAAACGATCTCCCGGCCCCGGCCCCCGCGTACCGGGCCCATGCGGTGGAAGGCGCGCCCCTGGAAGAGCAGCCCGCCGTAGAGATCGCGGGCGGGGAGCAGGGGCGGCTCGGGCGCGGGCAGGTTGGGGAGCGTGGCCGGCTCTCCGGCCAGGGGTGTGCCAAATCGCACAGTTGCGGCGAAGTGGGCGCGGGCGAAGCCGGTCTGCTCGACCCGCACCTCGCAGGCCACGGCGTCCGGGTCCTCCTCGTGGACCCGCGCGAGGAGCTCGACGCGGGCGCCCTCCTCGGGCACGACGACGGGGGCGGGGAGCTCCACCTGCTCGAAGGCGACCACCTCCCCAGGCGCGCCGCCGCGGGCGAGCCAGGCCGCCTGGGCCATCGCCTCCAGCCCGAAGACCGTGGGCAGGAGCAGCGAGCCCTTGAAGTCGTGATCGCGCAGCCAGGTGTCCCGATCCGGGCGCAGCTCCAGCCGGATCCGGGCCTCCACCCCCGGCACCCCCGCGCGGGCGCCGTCCAGGAAGCGCAGGCTCGGGTCCTCGGGCAGGCGCGCGGGCCAGGTGGGGAGGCCGTCGACGTGCGCGGAGACGATGGGCTGGCGCACCCCGGGGTCCTGGGCGATCATCGCCAGGAAGCGGCGGACGCCCTCGGCGGGCTCCAGCGCGCCGATGCCCATGCGGGCCAGGCCGTGGACGCTGCCCATGCGCGCGCCCATCCCGACCTCGCTCCAGACCCCGTAGGCCAGGGAGAGCGCAGCGGTCCCCGGGTGTCGGCGGGCGAAGCGCGCGATGGCCAGATCCAGCGCCTCGTTGGCGTAGGCGTACCAGGCGTTGCCGTGCATGCCGGTGACGCCGATGATCGAGGTGAGCGCGACCACCAGGCGGGGGGGAGCGTCCTCGAGCGCGGCCAGCAGGGCCTCGGCCCCCAGGAGCTTGGGCGCGATCTCGTGGAGCGCCTCCTCCTCCGAGACCGCCTCCACGCGGCGAGGGGTGTTGCGGCCGGCGCCGTGGACCAGGGCGGCGATGGGGCCCTGGCTCATGCGGATCTCAGCCACGGTGCGGGCCACCGCCTCCGGGTCCGCCAGGTCGCAGGCCCAGTATCGCGCCTCGATGCCGTCCAGCGCCAGGCGCCCGAGCCGGCGGAGGATCTCGTCGTCCACGCGGTCCCGGGGCGTGCTGCCCAGCAGGGCGAGCCGCACCCCGCGGTCGCGAGCCAGGGCCTCGGCGCACTCGGCGGTGATCCCGCGGGCGCCGCCGGTCACCAGGACCAGCTCACCGCGGCGGGGGGCCTCGGGGCGGGGGCGCGCGCGGCTGGGGATCAGCGGAGAGACGCCGAGCGTCCACCAGCCGCTCCCGTCGTGGCTGGTGTTGACCAGGCCGGGCTCGGAGGGGCGGGAGGCCAGGATCGCTGCGATCAGCGCCTCCTCGTCCAGGGTGGAGGCCGCGTCCAGCGCGCGGACGGCCAGCGAGGGGCGCTCCAGCGAGATCGCCCGCGCGAAGGCCGCGCCCGCGGGTCCCGATCCCGGATCCTCCAGGCCGAAGCGCCCGTCCAGGCGGGTCACCAGCAACAGCGAGCGCGCGCCCAGGGCGCTGACCAGGGCCCGGAGCTCGTGGACCTGGGCGCGGGTGTCGGCGCCCTCCAGCACGGCGATCAGGTCCTCTCCGTGCGCGTCGAGGGTGGCTCCCGACCCGACCAGGGCCCGCTCCAGTCGAGGGCGCAGGGCGGCGGAGGCCAGGAGGCGGAGGCGCGCGCCGCGCCAGTCGGAGCTGGTCGGGGCTGGGGAGGGCAGGGCGGACAGCCCGAAGGCGCGGACCCAGCGGGCGAGGGGCTGGGCCTCCGTCGGGGCCTGGGCGGGCGCGGGGGTGACCGGGGCTTGGGCCGCGCGGGGGGCTGGAGGCTCCGCCGGGCCCGAGACCTGGCGGATCTCGCCCAGGGCGCGGGCGATGGCGCTCAGCGGCTGGCGCAGGTACTGGGCCGGGTCCACGCGGCTGGCCACGCCGACGTGACGCGCCGCCGCCGCCACCAGCTCTCCCGCCTTGATCGAGTCCAGGTTCAGGTCGTCCTGGAGCCGCTGATCGGGCGAGAGGGTGGCCGGATCGAAGCCGGTGCGCTCCGCCACGCGCGCGAAGAGCCACTGGAGGATCGCGTCCGAGCCCAGGGCGGGGGCCGCCGCAAGCGGAGGCTCGGGCGGGCGGGCAGGCGCGGGGGCGGGGGCGGGGGTGGGGGTGGGGGTGGGGGTGGGGGCAGGGGCAGAGGAGGGGAGCGCCGCGGGCTCCACGAGCTCCTCGGCGGCCTCACGCCCCAACTCGCAGGGGTTCGCGATGAATATCCGCTCGGCTGGCGCGACGAAGGGTCGGACGAGGCGCCCCTCGCAGAGCGCCGACCAGCGTGGATCCGCCCCGCGGATCCAGGCCGCGGCGAGGACCGTCTGCAGATCCGCGGCGCGTCCCGGGCTGCCCTCGACGGGCAGGCAGCGCGGCCCGGCGGCCCCGCGGGCCTCCTGGATGGCGTCCACCAGCCCGCTCAGCACCCGACCGCTGCCGACCTCGACCAGCAGATCGGCCTGAGCGGTGACGCGGTGGACCAGGCGCACGAAGTCCACACGCTCGCGGACGTGGGCCCCGACGTGCGCGCGGAGGTCCAGATCCGCGCTGACCGGCTCCGGCGTGAGCGTGGACAGGAGGGCGGCGCGGGGCGGCGCGGGGCGGGCGGGGAGGGGAGCGTGCGCCTCCAGGCGCGCGGCGGCGTCGGCCACGAGCGCCGAGTGGAAGCCGTTGCTCACCGGCAGGCGCCGGGCGGAGAGGCCCCGCCGGGCGGCCTCGGCCATGAGCGGCTCCAGGGCCTCCTGCTCCAGCGCCAGGACCACCTGACGGGGCCCGTTGACGTTCGCCACCGCCACATAGCCGGGGACCGCCGCGCACAGGGCCTCGGCCGCCTCCAGGTCCCCGCCCAGGCTGACCATGGCTCCCGGCCGTCCGGCCTCGGCGGCCATGGCCCGGCCGCGGTGGACCGCCAGCCGCATCAGCGTGTCGGCGTCGATGGCCCCGGCGAGGGCGAATGCGCTGAGCTCCCCCAGGCTGTGACCGGCGACCACCTGGGGCTCGATCCCCAGCTGCGCCAGCCGGCGCGCCCAGAGCAGGGTGACCAGGCAGAGCGCGGGCTGGGCCAGCTCGGTGGCCGAGAGGCGGTGGCGCAGGGGGGCCAGCTCGGCGGCCGTGACCGCGCGATCCAGGTCCGGGTAGAGCGCCCCGAGCAGGTCCGGCCCACCCTCGGCCGCGGCCACCTCGGCGAGCCGGCGCGCCTCGGCCGCCAGCTCCGGATCGCGGGCCAGCAGCGTGCGCCCGCTGTCCAGCTCCTGCGAGCCCTGGCCGGGGCAGAGGAAGCCGATCCGCGGCGCGCCCAGCGGCCGGTCCAGCCAGAGCTCCGGCCCGTCGGCCCGCTCCAAGGTCAGGAGCCGGTCGATGCGCGCCACCAGCTCGGCGGGCGAGCCAGCCAGGATGGCGGCGCGCACCCGCGGGCTCGGGGGCAGGCGGGTGAGCAGGTCCGCCGAGAGATCCACCAGCTCACCGCGGGAGATCCGCGCGGCCACGGGGCGGAGGGCCCGGAGCTGGCCGCGCAGGGCGTCCAGGCTGGCGGCGCCGAAGACGAAGAGCTCGGTCTCCTGCCCGGAGGCGATCAGCGCGCCCTCGGGGATGGCTGGGGCGAGGCTGGGATCGGGGGCGTCGGCCGAGCGCACCACGACGTGGGTGTTGATGCCGCCGAAGCCCATGGCCGAGGCCCCGGCCCGCAGCACGCTGCCCGGGTCGCGCAGCTCGCCCCGGCGCATCGGGTAGAGGGCCCCCGCCGCCTCGTCGAAGACGGGGTTGGGCTCGGCGCAGCCGGTGGTGGGCGGCAGCACGCGGCGGTTCACGGCGACGACCGCCTTGAGGAAGGCGCCCACGCCCGCCGCCGCCTTGGTGTGACCCAGGATGGACTTCAGCGAGGTGACGCCCACGGCGCGGCTGGCCTCCCCGGCGACCTCGGCGATGGCGCTCAGCTCGACCTTGTCGCCCAGCGCGGTCCCGGTCCCGTGGCCCTCGACGAAGTCCGGCTGCCCGGCGCGCGACCAGGCGGCGCGGATGGCGCGGGCCTGGCCGGCGACCTTGGGGGCGGTGATCGCGTTCCGCCCGTCGGAGGACACCCCCCAGCCCTCCAGCACGGCGTAGACCCGGGCCCCGCGGGCGCGGGCGTCCTCGAGGCGCTCCAGCACGACGAAGCCGCAGCCCTCGCCGGGGATGAAGCCGTTCCCGCGTCGGTCGTAGACGCGCATCTCGTTGGGGGAGAGCGCCCGCGCCTTGGCGAAGCCCACCAGCTCGAAGGGGTCCATGGAGATGTCCACGCCGCCCGCGACGCAGACGTCGACGCGCCCCTCCTCCAGCGCGGAGGCGGCGGTGCACACGGCCAGCAGGCTGGAGGCGCAGGCCCCGTCCACCACGTAGCCACCGCCGCCCAGGTCGAAGTGCCCGCAGATGCGCCCGGCGATGGTGTTGGAGAGCGCCCCGGCCAGCGTGTCCTCGTTGGTCGCCGGGAAGTGCTCCCGGTAGCGCTCGCCCACGGCCTCGACCAGCTCCAAGGCCCGCTCGGGCGGCAGGTGACGGCGCGCCTCGCGCTCGACCACGCGGCGGACGAAGGGCCAGCGCAGGCGCAGCCCGTTGGCCCGGGTCTGCTCCCCGGTCAGGCTGTTGCCGACCACGACCCCCGCCCGGTCCCGGGTGAGGCCCTCGCCCTTCGGGTAGCCCGCGTCGTGAAGTGCCCGTCCGGCGACCTCCAGCGCGAGCCAGTGGGAGATGTCGGTGGAGCGGAAGGTGCTCTGGGGCACCCGCCAGCTCCCGGCGTCGAAGCGGAAGCCGTCGATGAAGGCCCCGCGCGTCCCGTAGGTCCGGTCCGGCGCGTCCGGGTCAGCGTCGTGGTAGTCGGCCGCGGGCATCCGCTCTTCCAGGAAGAGGCGGAATTCCTGCCGCTTCGCCAGCACGTTCTCCCAGAGCTCCCGGGGGTCCCGGGCGCCGGGGTACCAGCAGGCGAGGCCGACGACGGCGATCCGACCGGGCGCGCGCGGACCAGACATCAGGCGCCTCCAACCGCCAGGCTGGGGGCGTTGGCCGCGCGGCGGGCGGCGAGCAGCGACTCCACCCACATCACGATCCCGCGGCCTCCGGTGACGAAGAAGACCGCGTAGAACAGGGTGAAGATGACGTGCTCCACCATCAGCACCGAGTAGGCGAAGGCCATCGACAGCCCGAAGATGATCTGTCCGCGCAGCGAGCTGGGCGAGGTCATCGGATCAGTGATCATGTAGAAGGAGAACAGGATGAAGGCCACGCCCGTCATCGGCACCAGGCCCGCGGCGAAGGGTGTGCCGAAGAACTGGTCGCGGATGGCCGCCTGCAGGATGAAGCCGGCCCACCAGGAGAGGATGAGCGGGATCCGCTTCGTGAAGAACAGGTTCAGCCGCGTGCCCAGGGCCATGATCAGGACGGGGGCGATGAAGTCCTGCCAGCCCGCCGTGCGCGACAGGAAGGCGTAGGGGATGATCGACACCCAGGGGAAGAGGAAGAGGGTGACGGCGATCCCGAAGTTCGACGGGTTGAAGAAGTGGATGTAGCGCCCGTCGGGCCGCTTGACGCGGAAGAGGTACTTGGAGCCCACCGCCAGCGCGACGGCGAAGGCCAGCACCCACAGGCGCACGTTCGTGTAGATGAGGAAGGAGGTCGTGATCGACGTCATGTGGACGGACACGAAGTAGTCGACGAACTTCTTCCAGCCGCCGCCCTCGTAGCCGGCGGGACGGCTGTTGGCCCGGGCGTCCACCGTCTCGAAGAGCCAGGCGCAGAGGTAGCCCGTGCCGAGGGCGACGAAGACGTGGATGATGGCCTGCTCGAAGCCGAGGACGGCGTGCCCGAGGACGGTCAGCAGCGTGGCCAGCGCGGCGGCGGTGCGGTTGCCGGTGCGCGGATCGCGAGGTTTGGACATGGGTTTGCTCGCCTCAGAGGTCGGTGGCCAGGGTGACGGTGTGCCACCCGGGGGTGAGGGTGAGATCGGTCTCCTGGAGCTTGCCGGCGCGATCACGCCAGCTCAGGTGGACCGCCAGCGGGGCGTCGGCCGGGAGCTCGCCCAGCCCGAAGTGGAGCTCGGCGGCGTTCGCGCCGGAGTGTCCGTTGCCGCCATCGACCTGGCGGATCCAGGTCCGGCCGTCGGGGGCCGTGACCCTGGCGAAGGCGCCGACCGCGGGCCAGCTCTCCCTCGCCGTGGCGGTCCCGTCCACCACGGTGGTCGTCTTCGCCCCCGGCGAGAGCTGCAGGTGCAGCCCCAGCGCGCGCCCCGCGCCCTTCTGGTCGTTGCGGAAGAGCCAGGAGTCCTCCCACTGGTTGGCCAGGGTCAGGTCCAGGTCCCCGTCGCGATCGATGTCGGCGACGGCCAGCCCGCGGGAGTTGTAGCTGTTGTCGAAGCCCACCTTGGACGAGATGTCCACGTAGGTGCCCTCGGCGCCGAGCACGTAGAAGGGCTCGGGGTCGTGCCCGGAGATGTCGATGTTCGCCGGGAAATTCGGCCAGTTTCCGGGATCCGAGATCATCGCGTCGTGGGCGTTGGCCAGCTCGGCCAGATCCGCCCACCAGTTGATGTCGCCCTTGAGGAAGCCCGTGGCCTGCATGAGCTCCAGGGTCCCGTCGTTGTCGAAGTCCACCATGCGGGTGTCCCAGGCCCAGGAGGAGCGGGACACGCCCATGCGCTCGCCCGCGTCGGCGTAGGGCGCGACGCCCTCGTCCATCACCGAGGTCTCCCCGTCGCTCAGGTAGAGGAAGTGGCTCTCCTCCAGGCCGCCGTGGGTCGTGATGTTGCTGACGAAGAGGTCGAAGGCCCCGTCGCCGTTGACGTCGCCGAAGTCCACGCCCATGCCCTTGAAGGAGTCCTTGCCCAGCACGAGCGAGGCGGGGATGGTGAAGCCCGTGCGGCCGAAGAGGCGGACGAGCTTCACGTCTCCGGGCGTGGAGCGGTTGGCGTAGAGGCAGTCCGGGCCGAAGTCGTTGGCCACGTAGAGCTCGGAGCGCCCGTCGTGGTCCAGGTCCGCGGCGCCCAGCGCCAGGGTCCAGGCGGTGGCGTCGTCCCCGGGGAAGGGGTTGGGGATCTCCTCGTAGGTGGCCGTGGGCGAGGCGCCGCTCGTCCCACCCTTCCACAGCAGCACGCGGTTGGTCCCGCCGTTGCGCGCGAAGGAGAAGGAGTCGTGCATGTTGACGGGGCCGCGGGCCCCCTCCCCGAAGATCTCCTGCCCGTCGGGGAAGTAGTTCCCGACCACCAGATCGAGGTGGCCGTCGACGTCGATGTCCACCTGCAGCACGGTGGAGGTCCACCAGCGCTGCTCCTCCGCCAGGAGCGGCACGACCGCGTAGGCGGCGAGGGTCGGGGCGGCGAGGGTCGGGGCGGCGAGGGCGGGCTCCGCGGGCGGCGTGACCACCTGCGTCGCCTCCGCCGTCGCGGCCGGATCGACCGGGGGCGCGGCCGGCGGGGCCTCCGGGGCCTTGCGGAGGAAGAGCAGCGGCGTCCGACCGACGAAGTGGACCATCAGGTCGGCGAGCCCGTCCTCGTTGAAGTCCCCGATCTTGCACCCGGTGGCGACCATCGCGTGCCGGTCCCAGGCGGGCGAGGTCTGGAGGGCGAAGGTCTCGAAGCGGGCGCCGCCGTCCGAAGCGGGGGTGTCGGGCGCGGGGGCGACCACCACCTCACCCGAGCGGGGCTCCACGAAGCAGAGATCGTTGGAGACGCCGTCTTCGTCGATGTCGCCGAGCGAGATGGCGGTGCCGATGGACGAGAGCCACTTCGCGATGTGGGTGACCGAGGGGTTGGTCGGGTGGACCTCGATGTCGCGCGGGGCGCCCGTGTCGGGGAGCGCGACGCGCGCGAAGGTGAAGCGCTGGGCCAGGGCCGAGAGCTCCTCCTCATCGTGCACGGGGAGGCGCGCGTTCCAGGCGAGCGTGCCGATGACCGCGGACGCGGTCAGCTGGGCGGGCCAGAGTCGATATGCCATTCTGGGTTCCAGTCGGTAGGTAAGGTCAGGTCAAGCCTGTAGAGGTCGTGCCGCCGACCCTGAAGCTACAGGCCACGAGGGAGGAGGATCGTCAAGGGAAAGGTGCCGCGGTCGCCAGTCCGTTCACGGGCTCGCGTCAGCGGCGCGGATCGCGCGGAGGGTTGGGGGGAGACCGTTAACCTGCGGCCCGATGGGCGCGCAGGCAGGGGACCAGAATGTGTCCGACGGCGGTCAGACCCAGTCCTGGTTCCAGGCGGACACGAGGTCGCGCATCAGGATGCGCACGTCTCCGGTCGGGCTCCTCCACTCCTGGTTGAGGTCGTCCAGCGCCATGCGCATGACCCCCAGCGAGGTGAAGTTCTCCAGGTAGGTACACCAGGGCTTCGTCCGCTCGTTCGCCAGCATCCAGCTCCGCAGCGCGGGGAGCCTGGCCAGCAGGAAGGAGCCGGAGGTGCGCACGTCCCGGCTGGGGGGGCCGAAGGTGGCGGGCCAGAGTCCGCTCTCGCCCAGCAGCCTGTAGATGTGGGCCTGGGCGTCGGCGCTGCTGGTCTCGCCGCGCTGAACCGCCTCCATCACCGCGAACGCGCTCCCGAAGAGCTCGGCGTAGGGCGGCAGATCCGTGGCCTGGATGCCGCGGAAGGGCTGCTGCTCGCAGGCCTCGAAGACGGACGGGTCGCCGCTCCGCTGGTAGCGGCCGATGAGCTCCAGCGCCCCGCAGGATCCGAACATGGTCCCGGTCATCCACAGCTTGTACCAGGCGTTCCACAGGTCGAAGTCGCCGAACGCGATGTAGGAGCCGCGCACCAGCCGGTCGAAATAATCGATGTTGCTGCGCGTCCAATGATCCACCGGGGCGAAGCGCGCGCCCGACCAGTCGCCGTCCTTCTTCGCCGCGATGAGGCGCCAGGCCATGCCGTTGATGGCGCCCATCGTGATCCCGAGCCCGCTGGAGAAGAAGGGATCGACGAAGGCCGCGGCGTGGGGCAGCAGACAGAAGCGGTCGCCCACCATCGTCCTGGAGCTGAACTGCACCCGGCCGGAGCTGACCCAGGGGCGGGCGGCGACCGCGCCGTCGAACTGCCGGCGCAGGGCAGGGTAGGGGGCGATGAAGTCGCGGAACTCCTGCTCACCGGACCGCCCGTCCGCCGGGTGCCGGTCCACGTCCATCACCAGGCCCACGCTGCACAGCGGGTTGGTCGAGCCCGGGTGGTTGTCGAAGGGGATCACCCACATCCAGGCGCCGGGGAAGAGGTGGTGGAGCGTGCTCTGGGAGAGGGGCATGGTGAGCCCGTGCTGCTCCTGCGGCGCGTGGCAGCGGTCGTAGGGGAGCACGCCGACCATGTGCGTGTAGACCACGCGCGAGCGCGTGCGCAGCGGGCAAGGCTCCTCGCGCAGGCCCAGCAGGCGCGGCAGCAGGGCCTGGATGCCGCCCGCGTCCACCACGTAGTCGCAGGCCAGCGCGCGGCCGTCGGCGGTGCGGAGGTGGACCCCGTCGGCCTCGAAGCGCGCGTCCACGACCTCCACGCCCTGCTGGACCGTGGCCCCGTAGCGCATGGCGACGTGCATCATCCAGGCGTCCACGTCCTGCCGGAACATGTGGAGGTCCGGCCCCAGCGGCGGGCTGAGCGTGCAGTACTGGTCGCACTGGTCCGCGCCGGGCTCCGCGCCCGCGCGCTGAGTGATGAAGGTGAACGCCCGCTTGACGCCGCAGGAGGTCCCCACGTTCCGGCGCGCCGCCTGGAAGGTGGACAGCATCCCGATCTCGGGTACGCCGTAGCGGGCGGCGAGGATGCGGAAGTTGAAGGTGGTCTCCGGGACCGTGGACTCGCCGATGGCGAAGCGCGGGTGGCCCGCCTTCTCCAGGAGCAGCACGCGCATCCCGTTCTTGGACAGGATGGCCCCCAGCGTGCTCCCGCCGATGCCGGTCCCCAGGATCACCACGTCCCAACGCGCGCTCGCGTCGCTCATCTCGCACCTCGCCGTCGCCAGGTTCAACGGTCACCCTGCAGGCCGCCGCCGCGGGGCGTCGCCCAGTCTACCACGAGCAAGGCACCGTTCACCCGTCCTGGTCCTCGAGACGGTAGCGCGCCCGGCGCACGAAGACCAGCGCGAGCGCACAGAGGCCCAGGGTCGCAGGGTGCTCCAGCGCGCCCAGGGCGAGCGCTCCCGGGCGCTGCCAGAGCGAGGGATCGCGCGTCAGCAGGCTCACCAGCATGCCGACCGCCCACAGCAGGGTGAGCGCGCCGAGCTGAAGCGCCGTGCGCGCGGCGACCGCCCCCTTGGCCACCGCCGCCTGACGCCAGCTCAGCGCCTCCAGCCCCACCACCGTCCAGTCCAGCAGGCGCTCCAGCGAGAGGTGCTCTCCCGGCGCGCCGCTGGCGTCGCGGAGCCCGACCCGGCTCGCGCGGGCGGCGAAGCGCCTCGCCAGCCTCCGGCTGCGCTGGCGGAGGTAGCTCAGGAAGACCCGGTCGGAGAGCTTGCGGTGCAGCCGGGCGGCCAGCGTGTCGTAGAGCAGCGTGGAGCGCACGATGCGCAGCAGGTCCAGGGGGACCGGCATGTCGTAGACCTGGGTGACCTGCAGGAAGCCCACGAAGATCTGCGCGGTGCAGCGCTCCCACCACTCGGCCCGCGGGTCGCGGACGCCGCGGACGAACTGCACGAAGTGGCGGTCCAGGTCGCGCCGCACGCTCTCCACGTCGACGTGCGGCATGGGCATCACGTCCTCCAGCACGGCGTTCGCCATCCCCCGGAAGTCCGACTCGGTGACCGCCAGCACGATGTGGCGCTGGTCGTAGCGGGTGCGCTCGGTCATCCCGCCGCAGGCGCCGAAGTCCAGGAAGACCAGCTTGTTGCCCGGTCGGACCAGGATGTTCCCCGGGTGGGGGTCGGCGTGGAAGAGCAGCGACTCGTACTTGGACCAGTGCGACATGCGCCAGACGCGCTCGCCGAGCAGCTTCGGGTCGATGTCGAGGCCGCGCAGCACGCGCAGAGCCTCCTCGTCCTGGCGCTCCACGGCGTCCACGACGAGCGCGCAGGGGATCCCCCAGGCGAACTCCGAGACGATCACGTCCGGGCCGCACAGATCGTGGTGGACGCGCGGCGCGTCGAGCCAGTCGATCCCCGCCTTGCGCACCTCCCGCCGGAAGAGGCGCTGGTAGCGGGCCTCGGCCACGAAGTCCAGCTCCTCCAGCAGCATGGTGCGGAGCTCGTTGCGCAGCGCCTTGAAGGTGCCCGGCTTGACCACCGCCAGCCCCTCCAGCAGCCGGCACATCAGGTCGAAGCAGCTCAGATCCGCGGCGAAGGAGCGCGCGACGTCCGGGCGCTGCACCTTGATCGCCACCTTCTCCCCGTCCAGCAGCTCGCCCAGGAAGACCACGGCGATGGAGGCCGCGCCGATGGGCTCGGGCTCGACGCGCCGGAAGGTCTCGGCGATGGGGCGGCCGGTCGTGGCCTCCAACCGGGCCAGGGCCTGCTCCAGCGGGATGGGGCCCGCCCGGTCGTTCAGGCGGGCAAGCTCGGCGCAGACCTCGAAGGGCACCATGTCCACGCGGATGGAGAGCTGCTGGCCGAGCTTGACCGCGGTGCCGCCGATCTCCTCGAAGTTCTGGCGCAGGCGGACGCCCACCTGGGTGAGCGAGCGCCGGCCGCGGGCCAGATCCCCGGCGAGCCGGGCCAGGAGGCGCGCGCCGGCCAGGCTCCACCGGGCGAGCCTCCGCAGCACGAGGCCCACGGAGGCCCGGGGGAGCCTCCGCGCCCGGAAGGTCACCGTCGGCGCCTCAGTCGTCACGGTCCATGTCGTCCAGGCGGAAGAGGATCCGGCGCAGCACGGCCACCCCCAGCAGCGTGACCAGGGCGATGAACCAGCCGTTGCTGAGCGCGGCGAGCAGGAGCGCGCGCAGGTCGGAGGGCGCCCCCAGCGAGGGGAAGGCCATGTTCGCCACGGCCACGACCAGCACCAGCCCGAGCAGGATCGAGGCGAAGCGCAGCAGCACGCTCGCCACGTAGGAGGCCTTCTTGCTGACCGCCATGAAGTCCACGGGCGGGTTGCGGGTGGCGGTCTCCACCCAGAAGCTGAGCCGGGTGGCCGCGGCGGAGACCTCCTCGGCCGTGCTGAGGATCTGCACCACCGGGCTCTCCCCGGCGACCTTGCTGGCGCGCCGGAAGACCCGCCGGGCCGAGCGCTTGCGCGCGCGGCGCAGGTAGCGCTCGAACTCCCGGAAGTAGTTGACTCCCGGCCAGAGATCGGCCACCAGGGCGTCGATCATGGCGCTGGCCCGCATCATCTGGACGGTCTCCATGCGCACGGGGACGCCGAAGTCGTGGGCGCACTCCAGGATGGCCAGCCAGATGCCCGCGCCGGTGCGGTCCTGAGGGGGCGCCTTGCGGTCGCGCATGGCGTAGAGCTGCGTCCACAGCCGGGCCTCGATGGCCTTCTTGAACTCGTAGACGTCGATGAAGGGCATGGGGCTCAGGAGCTGCACGGCCGACTCGGCGGCGCCGCCCACGTCGTTTCGCCACATGCGCTCCAGGATCCGGCGTTGGAGCCGCTGGTTGGCCGGGGTCGTGTGGCCGCAGTCGCCCAGGTCCACGTAGACCACGCGCCCGCCGGGCCGCACCACGATCTCCGCGGGGGAGGTCTCCACGTTGAAGAGCAGCCCCTCGAAGAAGCTCCACCAGCTCGCCTGGAGCAGGCGGCGCGCCGTGAGCTGCGGGTCCACGCCGAGCTCATGGAGGCGGGCCATCGGCGCCAGGTCCTTGGAGCGCCGCGCCGCCACCACCTCGCTGCAGCGGATCCCGGAGACGAACTCGCTGACGGTGACGTCGTCCGAGCTGAGGCGGTGGTGCACGCGCGCGGCGCTCACGGCCCGCACCCTGTCTTGACGCGCGCGCTTGCGAAAGATTCGATGGGATCGGGCGACACCGCGAAAGTCAAGGTCTCCCGTCGCCATCTCTCGGAGCTCGTTGATCACCTGGCGGAAGGAGCCCGGCCGCACCAGGCTGGTCGCCTCCAAGGTCCAGGCGATGACGCCGACGGCGAAGAGGTGCGCGCCGAAGGCGGCCAGGGCCTCGGGGCGGCGCACCTTCACCACCACCTTGCGCTCGTCGGTGAGGATGGCCTGGTAGGCGCAGGCGGCGGCGGTGCTGGCGATGGGGACCGGGTCGAAGACGGCGTAGATCTCGGCGAAGTCCACGCCGGCGGCGCTCGCGGCGCGGGCGGTGGCGAGCTCGACCGGCATCGGCGGCGCCACGTCCTTGAGGCGTCCCAGGGCGGCCTGGTAGGGCGGGCTCAGCAGCTCCAGGCGGCGGGCGGCGAACTGTCCGAAGCGGGCGTAGGTCGGACCTCTCCGGGTGAGGCCCCGGCAGAGGCGCGCCGCGCGAGCCTCCGGTCCGCCGCGACCGCGCAGCAGGTCCCAGAGGGCGCCGAGGGCCAGCTCCGGCCCGAGCGAGAGCCAGCCCAGGAGCACGCGGATCCGCAGGCCGAGCGGGACGGTCCAGGGAGCGCGGGAGCGCATCCGGGAGGGGGTGCCGGGGTCCGCCTCCTGAATTGGATCGCGGCGCGCGAGGCTGCGGAGCGTCGCGCGGGTGGCCTCTTCGGGCGAGCGCACGGGGGCCTCCTGTCCCAGGGGCTGGGAGGCTCCGGGAAGGCGAGGGGGGAGCCGCATGTTCTCACGTCGCGGGGCCAGACACCAGGGAGATCGACCTCGCGCGTGCTTGACAGTACACAAACTCCGGGCACGCTTAGGGGCGGCGCGCTCCCTGCGCCGGACGTGGCAGCGGCGACATGCAAGCATCCGAGAAGCACCCGCCCGCGGGCATCGAGCAGATCACGCTCGTCGAGCTGCTCGACCGCGACCTGTCGACCGCGTCCACCGGGCGCGGGGCGGAGCTCTTCGGGCGCTACCGGGTGCTGGGGCTCCTGGGCAGCGGCGGCATGGGCGCGGTCTACCGCGTGTGGGACGCCGTGCTGGAGGACGAGGTCGCGCTCAAGATGTTGCGGCGCGAGCTGCTGGACGAGCCGGGCGTGCTCACGCGCTTCCGGCAGGAGGTCAAGCTCGCCCGCCGGATCTCGCACCCCAACGTGGTGCGGACCTTCGACCTCGGTGAGCACGACGGCGACTACTACCTGACGATGGAGCTCATCCGCGGGCGCTCGGTGCGGCGGATCCTGGCCGAGGAGGGGCAGCTCCCGCTGGACCGCGCGCTGCTGATCGCGCGCCAGGTCGCCGCAGGCATCTCCGCCGCCCACGCCGCGGGCGTGCTGCACTGCGATCTCAAGCCGGAGAACCTGCTCCTGGACGATCAGGGGCGGGTGGCGATCACCGACTTCGGCGTGGCGCGGGCTATGGGCGGCGGCGGCGGGCTGGTCGCGGGCACGCCGGGCTTCATGGCGCCGGAGCTCGTGGAGCTGGGGACCGCGGACGCGAGGACCGACCTGTACGCGCTGGGCGTCGTGCTCTTCGAGGTGGTCACCGGCCGTAGCCCCTGGGCGGACCCGGAGCTCCGGCGCGATCCCGCCGCGCGCCTGCGCGTGCCGCCTCCCGATCCGCGCCAGCTCGCCCGCGTCCCCGAGGAGCTGGCCAGCGTCATCGTGCGCCTGCTCTCGCCGAGGCCCGAAGGGAGACCCGTGGCCGCGTCCGCCGTGCAGGCCGAGCTCGAGGAGATCGAGCTCAGCGCGGGGCGGCGGCCGACGCCGAACCCGGTGGGCATGGTCCCCGCGCCCACCACGCCCTCCCTGGCGGTGCTGCCCTTCGGGAACGCCGGCTCCTCGGAGGACGCCCACCTGGCGGAGGGCCTCACGGAGGAGATCATCGACGCGCTCTCCGCGACGCGCGGGCTGCGGGTGCGACCGCTCTCGGCCACGCTGGGGGCGCGCGCGCCGGGGGGGGCGCTGGCGGCGGGGCGCGCGCTGGACGTGCAGGCCGTGGTCGAGGGGACCGTGCGGCGGCGCGCGGGCGAGGTGGTCCTGGCCGTGCGCCTCATCGGGGTGAGCGACGGCTTCCAGCTCTGGGCGAGGCGCTTCCGCTGCCAGGACGGGGACGCGCTGATGGTGGCGGAGGAGGTGGCGCGGGCCATCGCCGAGGCGCTGGCGGCGGAGCTGCCGGGCACGGCGCGGGCGGAGCCGGGAGATCCGGTGGCGCTGGAGCTCTACCTGCGCGCCCGCCACGTCCTGCGCGCGGGCTGGGATCTGGGGCCTGGGGAGGCCGTCTCCCTGCTGGAGCAGGCGCTGGCCCGCGAGCCGCACAACGCGGACGCCCTGGCGGTCTACGCGATGGCGCTGGGCCGGCAGGCCTTCTTCGAGCAGCGCAAGGGGGAGGCGCTCCGGGCCACGCTGGAGCGGATGCGTCAGGCGGCGGACGAGGCGGTGAAGCTGGCTCCCCACCAGGGGGACGCCTGGCTCGCCCTGGCCAACGCCCACCTCTACACGGGCAACCCGGCGGAGGCCGCCCGCGCGCTCCAGGAGTCCGTGCGCCGCGCGCCGGGCACCTTCCGCGCCCAGCAGATGCTGGGGAGCCTCGCCCTGGAGGTCGGGCGGGTGGAGCTCGCGCGCGAGCACCTGCTGGCGGCGGTGGCCATCGACCCGGACGGTATACAACCAAGGGTGGATCTCGTCCGCCTGTACGGGCTGCTGGGGCAGTGGTCGCTCGTGGATGAGCAGGTCGAGACCATCAAGCCCGGCGCGAAGGGTGAGGACATCATGGCGCTGACCTGCGCCCGGATCTCCTTCTGGGCGCCGGGACGCGACTTCGTGGTCCCCGCCCGCCTGGAGGCGTTCACGCCTACGACACGCATGGTGACGGACTTCATCTCCTGGTTCAGGCAGGCCCGGGACCTGGGGGATGTGCCCGAGGGCGCTCTGCGTGAGCTGGAGGCGCCACCCACGGGCGATCTCAGCCTGCTGAACGCGGTGCGTCGCCAGCTCCTGGCCGAGGTGCTCACGGTGGCGGGTGCGCCGCGCCTCGGGCTGCGCGCCCTGCGTCAGGCGGTGGACTCCAGTCTTCACGACCTCTTCTGGATGGACCGCTGCCCGACGCTGGAGCCCCTGCGCGCCGAGCCGGAGTGGCAGAACCTGCGGGCCATCGTGGCGGGCCGCGCGGCGACCATCGCCGCGGCCATGGAGCGGCGCTGATCGCCGGGCTTCGCTACTGGATGTTGTCCTGCTGGTGGCTCTCGAAGACGGCGTCGGAGCTCACGGACGTGCAGCAGAGCAGCACGAAGCCGCGCGCCTGGTGCTCCTCCTCCAGGACGTACTGCTCGGCCATCTCCGTGGTCCCGGAGATCGTCTTGCCGGAGCAGCTCAGGCAGCCCCCCGAGCGACAGGAGTAGGGGAGCTCGTAGCCGGCGCGCTCGGCGCCCTCCAGCACGTACTCGCCGGGCTCGCAGGTGAAGGTGACGTCCAGGCCCTCCGCCTCGTTGAAGACGCGGACGGTGAAGCCCTGGCCGGTGCCCTCGAACTTGGGCCGGTGGTGGGCGTTGCGCACGGGCGCGTCGGAGGTCTCGTAGTCTGAGGCGAAGGTGACGGGGGCCTTCGGCGCGGAGGCGGTCTCGGGCTCAGGCGCGGGTTCGGGCACTGGCTCTGGCTCTGGCTCTGGCTCTGGCTCTGGGGCGGGAGCTGGCTCAGGTTCAGGCTCGGGCGGCAGGGGCTCAGGTTCAGGCTCGGGCGCAGGCGGGGGCGCGGGCGCCTGAGCAGCCACCGGCGGGGGCGCGGGCACGGGCGGCGGGGCTGGCGGCGGGGCTGGCGGCGGCGGAGCCGGGGCTGGCGGCGGCGGTGGGGCCGGCGGAGCAGGCTTCGGCCCGCCGTCCAGGCCGAGGACGGACTTCACGGTGCTCTTCAGGCGGCTTCTCAGACCCATGCGGGCTCCTCGCGCGGGAGGATCTACCCCGGCGCCGGGGGCCTCACAAACGGAGGCAGGCTCCCCCCGTCGCCCCGCGGACGGGGTAGATCGAGCCGCAGGAGGCCGACCCTGTCCATCACCCTGTTCAGCGTCTGGGGCATCCCCATCCGCCTGCACGGCTCCTTCGTGCTGCTCGCGCTGATCTTCGCGGGCTGGGAGTGGGCGCAGAGCGGCGTGAGGGAGGCGCTCTTCTCCCTGGGGCTCGGCGCCATCCTCTTCGGCTCCGTGCTGCTGCACGAGCTCGGGCACGCGCGGATGGGGATGGCCTTCGGCGTGCCGACGCGGGACGTGACCCTCTATCCCTTCGGGGGCGTCGCCTCGATGCGCCTACCGGTCGGGGACTCCCGGGCCGAGCTGTGGATCGCCCTCGCCGGGCCGCTGGTCAACGTGGGGCTGGCCGTGGGCGCGGGGCTGCTGGCCTTCTGGGGGGTCCCGAACCTCATCCCCTTCGTGGCCGTCAACATCGGCATGGCCGTCTTCAACCTCATCCCGGCCTACCCGATGGACGGCGGCCGGGTGCTGCGCGCGCTGTGGTCGCGGCGCCTCGGGCTGGTGGTCGCCACGCTGCGCGCCATCAAGCTCTCCCGCGCGCTGGCCTGGATCTTCCTGATCCTCAGCCTGGCCGGGAACCCCTCGCTCGCGCTGGCCGGCGGCTTCCTGCTCCTGGCCACGGGGGCCGAGCGGCGCCGCTGGGAGATGCTGGCGCGCCGGGCCGAGCTGGCGCGGCGCTCGCGATCGGCCTGGGTCCCGGCCGGCGGCCCCTTCGGGTGGCGCGGGGACCTCGGCTTCGAGCACCCCTCCCCGCGCGAGGACGAGCGCTGACTACTGGGAGGCCAGATAGGCCTCCATCTCCTCGGCGGTGCCCTGCATGGAGCTGATGACCATGTTCAGCGCCGTGGCCTCGGGGACGTCGCTGTCGCCGAGCGAGGCGACCATCCAGGTGGCCTGGAGCCGGCGGGCGTTGCCCGACTCCTGGGGGATGGTGATGGTCATGAAGAACTGGTGGTCCAGGTTGATCCAGTCCAGCGAGAGCACCGCCGGCTCGGACATCCAGGTGCGGTGCGCCAGCGCCATGCCCAGCTCGGTCTCCACCCACCGGTACTGGGCCTGGCTCCAGGTCTCCGCGGTGAGGCCGAGCGGGTAGTTGGCGATGGAGTGGTTCTCCGCCGCGGCGTAGCTGCACTCGGCGCCCTTGAAGCAGGTGGGCTTGACCCCCTCCTCGGGCTCCAGCCAGGTGCGCTCGTAGAAGGTGTAGGTGTCGGGGAAGACGTCGAACTGGTCCTTGAGCACCAGGGTGTTGACGTTCTTGTCCACGGAGAAGGCGCTGTCGTAGGCCACGGCCGCGCCCACCAGCCCGGTGAGGTCACGCTCCTCTCCGTCGAGCGCGTTGACGGTGTCCTGGTCCAGGTTCTGGACCACGTAGCCCTCGGTGGTCGTCTCGATGTTGGTCTGGAGCCAGGTGTCGAGGTTGAGGATCCCCGCCTCCAGGTAGTCGTCCTCCTCGTCCGACATGTGGCTGTAGAGGTACTTGCAGAGCTCGTCGAGCTCCGCGGGGGCCTCTGGCGGCTTGCGGCAGCCAGTGATGGAGACCAGGAGCAGGCAGACGGGGAGCACGCGCATGGACACACCCTCGTGATTCGGGAGATCTTGTACCATGGTCGCCGCGCGATCGTCAGACCACTGTCGGACAAGCGTCGATCTTTACCATGCCGCAGGGCCGAGCGTGCTCAGGCCTGGCCCACCATGGTCACCGGGAAGCGCGCGATGGACATGGTCAGCTCGCGCCGGTAGCCGCGGGCGTCCCCGCCGAGCTGGTAGGGCATCGCGTCCTCGAAGCGCACGCGGACGCGCTCGGTCATGTAGTCCATGAGGCCCTCGGCCTCGCAGCGCCCCCGCCAGACCGCCGGGAAATTCACCAGGCACTGGAGCGCGTTCATGTTGAGGATGCGGAGCTGGAAGAGGCCCGGGCTGCGCGTGGCGTGCGGGAACATGCGCATCCCGTAGCCGTAGAGCGGGGTGGTGGCGGCGCCGATGAGCGCGGCCGGGCCGCGGTAGATCAGGCCGCCCGTGGGCACGGGCTCGCCCACCCGCTCGCCGTCCGGCCCCACGCGGAAGGCCGGCGCGCCCAGGTTGACCACGGAGACCACCGGGTTCGAGCGGCGCAGGTAGTTGGGGAAGGTGCGCAGCAGACCGGCTACGAAGTAGCCAGGGAGGCCCTTGGAGAGCGCCTCCCAGCGCGTGCCCTTGCCGCGGCCCTTGAGCCAGCAGTAGTCGTTGAGCACCGCCGCGTCGTGGCCGAGCCCGGCGAAGGGGAAGAGCTGGCCCTCGGCCTCGACCATGTTCACGGAGACGTAGCGGTGGACGCGGCCCTGCTGCCAGCGCCGGAGATCGGCCACCGGGCCGCGGCTGCCGAGCCAGCGGGCCAGCGCGTTGCCCGTGCCCAGGCGCAGCACGCCCACCGCCGGGAGACGCGGGGCCTGCGCGCGAAAGTCCTCGAGCGTGTTGATGGTGTCGACGATGGTGCCGTCCCCGCCACCGGCGAAGACCGTGTCCACCTCGCGCTCCACGCAGCGGGCAAGCACCTCGCGGGCGTGCTCCTGGCTCTCTGTGAAGAAGAGCCGGTCCTTCGGCACCACCTCGCTCATCGCCGCCCGGACGCGGGGGGTCACGCGACCCGCGTTCCCGTTCAACACCACCGCGTAAGCGTCATTGGGCTGGGCGAAGACAGGCAGCATCGAGGGCTCCTCTGGGGGCTCGACGCAAGCCGGTTGCAAGAGACGTGCCGCTACGGAGCGAGGCGGATCTTGACGGAGTCTGGCGCCGTCAAGACCTCACACCGCGAAGCGGGCTTCGCACTTGCGCTCCCCGAGTGCGCGCCGCCCTATGCGGTGGCGGCCTCGACGAGGCTGTAGACCGCCTCCAGGGCGCCGGGCAGGGCGTCCGGGTTCTTGCCCCCCGCCTGGGCCATGTCCGGCCGACCGCCGCCGCCGCCGCCCACCGCCTGGGCCACCTGCTGCACCAGCTTGCCGGCGTGCACCTTCTTGCCCGCCAGATCCTTGCTGGCGGTGGCCACCAGGCGCACGCCGTCCGGGTCCCGCGCACCCAGCACCACCACCGCGCTGCCCAGCTGATCGCGCAGGCGATCCGCCTCGTCCCGCAGGGTGGCGGTGTCGCCGTCCAGCTCCGCCGCCAGGACCTTGATCCCGTTGATGGAGCGCGCCCGATCGATCAGGTTGGCCGCCGCCGCCGCCGCGACCTGGCGCTTGAGCGCCTCGAGCTCGCCCGAGAGGCGCTTGCGCTCGTCGAGCACCTTCTGGAGCGCCTCGGGGAGCTGCTCGGGGGTGGCCCGGAGCTGGGAGGCCGCCTCGCGGGCCGCGGCGTCGCGCGCGCGGAGCCAGGCCAGGGCGCCCAGGCCGGTGATGGCCTCGACGCGCCGCACGCCGGCCGCCACGCCGCCCTCCGAGAGCAGGCGGAACAGGCCGATGTCGCCCGTGCGCCGGGCGTGGGTGCCGCCGCAGAGCTCGATGGAGAAGCCCGGCACGCTCACCACCCGCACCCGGTCCCCGTACTTCTCGCCGAAGAGGGCCATCGCCCCCTTCTTCCGGGCGTCGTCGATCGCGCACTCCTCGGTGTCCACGGCCGCGTTGCGCAGGATCTCGGCGTAGACCAGATCCTCCACCCGCTCCATCTCCTCGGGCGACATGGGCTTGTGGTGGGCGAAGTCGAAGCGCAGGCGCTCGGGCGTGACGAGGCTGCCTTTCTGCACGACGTGGTCGCCCAGCACCTCGCGCAGGGCCGCGTGCAGCAGGTGGGTGGCGGTGTGGTTGAGCCGGGTGCGGTCGCGCCGGGTGCGGTCCACCGTCAGGCGTACGCGCTCGCCGAGCTGCAGGCTGCCGGAGCGCAGCTCGACGTGGTGGACGATGAGGCCCTCGACGGGCCGCGTGGTGTCCTGGACGCTGGCCGAGCCCGCGCGGCCGGTGACGGTGCCCAGATCGCCCACCTGACCGCCGCTCTCGGCGTACATCGGGCTGCGATCGGTGACCAGGAGGCCCTGCTCACCCGCGTTCAGGGCGTCCACCCGCTCGCCGTCGCGGACGAGGGCGATGATGGTGCCGTCGTCCTCCTCGTGCTGGTAGCCGGTGAACACACTGCGGAAGCCCTCGTTGTGCAGCGCGTGGAAGAGGTCGCTGACGCGCTGCTCGCCCGAGCCCTTCCAGCCCGCGCGGCTGGCGGCCTTCTGCATCTCCAGGTGGGTGCGGTAGGCGTCCTCGTCCACGCCCACGTCGCGCTCGGCGGCGATGAGGCGGGTCAGATCGATGGGGAAGCCGTAGGTGTCCTGGAGCTTGAAGGCCACCTCACCGGAGAGCTCGCGTCGGCCCTCGGTGGCGTCGATCTGGGCGAGCTCGCGCTCCAGCAGGCCGAGCCCGCGCTCCAGCGTCTCGGAGAAGCGCTCCTCCTCGCCGCGGATCACCTCGGTGACGAACTGCTGGCGCTCCTGGAGCTCGGGGTAGTGCGGGCCCATGTGGTCGATGACGGCTCGGGCGGCCTCCCAGAGGAAGGGGCGCTTGAGGCCGATCTTGACGCCGAAGCGGATGGCGCGGCGCATGATGCGGCGCAGCACGTAGCCGCGCTCCTCGTTGGACGGCATCACGCCGTCGGCCACCAGGAAGGCGCTGGCGCGGGCGTGGTCGGCGATGACGCGCAGGGCCACGTCGCCCTCGCCGCCAGCCCCGTAGCGCAGGCCCGCCATGCGCGCCGCCGCCTCGATGACGGGGGTGAAGCAGTCGGTGTCGTAGTTGCTGTACTTGCCCTGGAGCACGGCCGCGACGCGCTCCAGCCCGGCGCCCGTGTCGATGGAGGGGCGGGGCAGCGGGGTGAGCGTCCCGTCGGCGGAGCGCTCGAACTGCATGAAGACGAGGTTCCAGATCTCGACGTAGCGGGGAGACTCCGACGCCGGGCCGCCCGCCGGGCCGTGCTCGGGGCCGTGGTCGTAGTGGATCTCCGAGCAGGGGCCGCAGGGGCCGGTGTCGCCCATGGCCCAGAAGTTGTCCTTGGCGCCCAGCTTCTGGATGCGGGCGCGGCTCACGCCCGGGATCTGGGCCCAGAGCTCCAGCGCCTCGTCGTCCTCCTCATAGACCGTGATCCACAGGCGGCTGGGGTCGATGCCCAGATCGCCGGTCAGCAGCTCCCAGGCCCAGGGGATGGCCTCAGCCTTGAAGTAGTCGCCGAAGGAGAAGTTCCCGAGCATCTCGAAGAAGGTGTGGTGGCGCGGGGTGCGGCCCACGTTCTCCAGATCGTTGTGCTTGCCGCTGACGCGCAGGCACTTCTGCACGGTGGTCGCCCGCCGGTAGTCGCGGACGTCGAGGCCGGTGAAGACGTCCTTGAACTGGACCATCCCGGCGTTCGTGAAGAAGAGCGTCGGGTCGTTCTGCGGGATGAGCGAGGAGCTGGGCACCACCCGGTGCCCGCGCTGCTGGAACGCGCCGAGGAAGCGGGCGCGGATCTCCTGGGATTTCATGACGGTCTCCGAGACGAGCCCGCCTTATAACCCGGGGCGCTCTCAGGCCCAGTCGTCCCCGCCGATCCCGCTGAGCCGGAGCTGCAGCTCGTCGGGGTTGTTGGCGTAGCGCATGGCGACGTCGACGTCGATCAGCCCCGCCATCAGGTGGCGGTAGATGGCCTGGTCATAGGTCTGCGTGCCGTACTGGTTCGATCCCTTCATCATGTGGTCGGGGATCTCCTTGGTCCGCGTCGCGTCGATGATGCACTCGTAGATCGTGCCCGTGTTGATCATGATCTCCAGCGCGGCGATGCGGCCGCCGGCCTTGGCGGGCATGAGGCGCTGGGAGATGACGGCGCGCAGCACGCTGCCGAGCTGGAGCCGGATCTGGGCCTGGTGGTGGGGCTCGAAGAAGCTCACGATGCGGTTGATGGACTCGGGCGCGTCCAGGGTGTGCAGGGTGGCCAGCACGAGGTGGCCGGTCTCAGCGGCGGCCAGCGCGATCTCCACCGTCTCCAGATCGCGGAGCTCGCCCACCAGGATCACGTCGGGGTCCTGGCGCAGGGCCGAGCGCAGGGCGTTGGCGAAGGAGAGCGTGTCCACGCCCACCTCGCGCTGGTTGATGACGGCCTTCTTGTCCTGGAAGGAGAACTCGATGGGGTCCTCGATCGTGACGATGTGGTGCGAGGTGCCGCGGTTGATCTCCTCGATCAGCGCCGCGAGCGTCGTGCTCTTGCCGGAGCCGGTGGTCCCCGTCACCAGCACGAGACCGCGCTGGTTCGCCGCGATCTTCTTGACGACGCCCGGCAGGCCCAGCTCGTCGATGGACTTCACCGTGTTGGGGATGGCGCGCAGCACCATGCCGATGTTCTGGCGCTGCCGGAACACGTTGACGCGGAAGCGCCCGACCCCCGGCACCTGCCAGGCCATGTCGAGATCGTGGGTGTTCTTGAAGCGGTCGCGCTGGGTGGCGGACATGATGCCCCAGGCCATCTGCCCCATGATCTCCGGCGTGAGCCGCGGGGCGTTGGGGATGGGGCCCACGTCGCCGCGCACGCGCAGCATGGGCGCGAGGCCCACCTTGAGGTGGATGTCGGAGGCCCCCTGCCGAACGGCCATCTTGCAGACCTCGGCCAGAAGGCGGACAGCGTCGGGGGTCTCCGCCGGCTGCTGCGGCGGAGGGACCTGGCTCATGTGTGCTCCCTGGAGTCCCGACAGGCTACGACAGGTTTTTCGCGTGTTGAAGGGGTGCGACGCAAAGGAGCTTGAATCGCCGATGTGTGCTCATCCCGACGAGCTGGCGATGTGGTGCGCCTGTTCAGTGCTGTGCGACGCGCGTCTTACAACAAGGTGGGTTGAAAGATTCCCAACTAAACCTAGAACACGCCGGGCGCTCTACGGCAAGCGCCCGGCGCGCTCCGTCCGATCAGGCCTCGGCGGCCTCTTCCCCGGCCGCGACGCGGAAGGTCACGGAGCCGGCGTTGCCCATGAGCTGCTGGCGCAGCGCGGCCCGCACCTCGGGGTGCTCGTCCAGCCAGATGATGGCGTTGTCCCGGCCCTGGCCGATGCGCTGGTCGGTGTAGGAGAACCAGGAGCCCGACTTGCGGATCAGGTTCAGGTCCACCGCCAGGTCGAGGATCTCCGCCGACTGGGAGACGCCCTTGCCGTAGAGGATGTCGAATTCCACCTGACGGAAGGGGGGCGCCAGCTTGTTCTTCACCACCTTGACGCGGGTGCGGTTGCCGATGGCCTCCTCGCCCTTCTTGATGGTGCCGATGCGCCGGATGTCCAGGCGGATCGAGGCGTAGAACTTCAGTGCGTTGCCGCCCGAGGTCGTCTCGGGGCTGCCGAACATCACGCCGATCTTGTGGCGGAGCTGGTTGATGAAGATCATCGAGGCGTTGGACTTGTGGATGGCGGCGGTCAGCTTGCGCATGGCCTGGCTCATCAGGCGGGCCTGGAGGCCCGGGGCGGCGTCGCCCATGTCGCCCTCGAGCTCGGCCCTGGGCACCAGGGCCGCCACCGAGTCGATCACCACCAGATCCACCGCGCCCGAGCGCACCAGGGTCTCCGCGATCTCCAGCGCCTGCTCCCCGCAGTCCGGCTGCGAGATGAGCAGCTCCTCCGTCTTGACCCCCAGGTTCTTCGCGTAGTGGACGTCCAGCGCGTGCTCCGCGTCGATGAAGGCCGCCACGCCGCCCGTCTTCTGACACTCGGCGATGGCGTGCAGGGTGAGCGTGGTCTTGCCGCTGGACTCCGGCCCGTAGATCTCGATGATTCGCCCCTTGGGGAGCCCGCCCACGCCCAGCGCGAGGTCGAGCGAGAGGCTGCCCGTGGAGACCACGTCCACCGGCGGGCGCTCGTTGTCGCCCAGGCGCATGATGGCGCCCTTGCCGAACTGGCGTTCGATGGAGGAGACGGCGGCGTCGAGGGCCTTGGAGCGATCGGGATCGAGCGGCATGGGAGCTCCTGCGGGTCCGACCTGGAGGGCGGAGGAGGGGGCGTTGTGCGCGGGGTTGGAGAGGACGAGAAGCGCGTCTCGGCTTCACCCATGAGACTATGGGTGCCCGGGGGAGCGGGCAAATCGACCAGGCCAGAATCTGTCCGCTTTGCCTCCAGGCTCCCTATGGGTCGCGTCGCGATGGAGGACAGGCCCGCCTGGAAGTCAGCTTGCTTCCTCGGCAAGCGTCGGTACGATCTTTTTCTCTGCAGCCGCCGCGCCCAGCGCCGCCAGCAGCTTCCGGTGCAGCCCGCCGAAGCCGCCGTTGGAGAGCACGGCCACCACGTCCTCCGGGAGCGCGTTGGCCGTCACCATGGCCGTGATGACCTCGGCGATGGCCTCGGCCTCGGCGGCCCCGGAGAGGGGAGGGGCGCCCTCGGCCGGAGGGGGCAGGCGGGCCAGGAAGGCCTCCTTCCCGCGGGCCCGCAGATCGCGCACCATGCGGCCCGGGTCGAAGCGCTCCGTCTCGGAGATGCGGGCCAGGTCCACCGGGGGCGCGATGATGACGAGATCGGCCTCGTCGAAGGCCCGCGCGTACTCCTCCTGGAAGACGGCGCGGCGGCTGGTGTTCGAGCGCGGCTCGAAGATGGCCCACAGGCGGCGCTGCCCGAAGCGGAGCCGCAGGGCCTCCAAGGTCACCTTCACCGCCGTCGGGTGGTGGGCGAAGTCGTCCAGCACGGTGACGCCGCCCGGCTCGCCCAGGATCTCCTGCCGACGCTTGACGCCGCGGAAGCTCTCGAAGCCGCGCGCCATCTCGTCCGGGCTCAGGCCCTCGCGGTCCAGCAGGGCGACCACCGCCACCTGGTTGTACAGGTTGTGCTCGCCCACCATGCAGGAGCGGAAGGTGCCGAAACGGCGGCCCTCGCGGAGCACGGAGAAGCGCATGGTCCCGGTGCGGGTGTCCACGTCCTCCACCCGGCCCTCCCAGTCCTGCTGGGGGCCGTAGCGGCGCACCTCGCAGCGGGCCTCACGGGCGACCTCCACCACGGCGTCGCTGGGCCACCAGGCCACGAGGGTGCCGTCCTCGGGGATGAGCCGGACGAAGCGCCGGAAGCTCTCCTTGACGTGGTCCAGGTCCCGGTAGATGTCGGCGTGGTCGAACTCCACGCTGGTGAGGATCGCCGCGCGCGGCCGGTAGTGCAGGAACTTCGGCCCCTTGTCGAAGAAGGCCGTGTCGTACTCGTCGCCTTCGATGACGAAGGGCTGGCCGGCGCCGTCGCGGGCGGTGCGGTCCAGGTTGAGCGGCTGCCCGCCGATGAGGTAGCCGGGCTCGCGGCCCGCGGCCTCCAGGACCCAGGCGGCCAGCGCGGTGGTCGTGGTCTTGCCGTGCGTGCCCGCCACCACCAGGCTGCGGTGCCGCTCGAGGAAGAGCAGCCCGAGCAGGGAGGGGAAGCTGAGGTAGGGCAGATCGCTGGCCAGCAGCGCCTCCGCCTCCTCGTAGGTGGGTCGGATGACGTTGCCCACCACCACCAGATCGGGGCGGTGCGCCAGGTTCTCCGCCTTGTAGCCCTGCATGACGCGGATGCCGAGCCGGGCCAGCACGTCGCTCATCGGCGGGTAGACGGCGGTGTCCGAGCCGGTCACCGTGTAGCCGGCGTCCACGAGCATGCTGGCCAGCGCCGCCATCGCGGTGCCGCCGACGCCCATGATGTGGATGGTGCGGAGGGGGGTGGGGAGAGCGTCGACGAGGGGCATGGGGGTCCCGGATCAGGGCGGCCCGAGGAGGGGCAGGAGGGAGGGAGGGCAGGCGGGGTCGAGCCGGAGGCGCGCGAGGTCCTCCGGGGTGTCGATGTCGTAACAGGTCGGCAGCAGCCTGACCCTGAGCCCGAGCGCGCTCGCCCGCTGGAGGGTCGCCTGGAGCACGTCGGCGGTGGACCAGGGCACGCCCCGGAAGAGCTCGGGCGGGGGATCGCGCAGGCCGATGGTCCAGTATCCGCCATCCTCGGCGGGCCCCAGCGCCACCTCGTCCAGGCTCGCCGCCTCGCGGAGCCAGGCGGGATCGAAGCCGAGGCAGTCCGTCCCCAGGGCGAGGCGCCGCTCGCCCCCGGAGAGCGCGCGGAGCAGCCGCTCCCCCAGGTCGCCCTCCCCCTGCGGGAGGACGCGTGCGCCCAGGGCCTCGAGCGCGCAGGCGAAGGGGTGATCGGGCGCTCCGCTGAGGCGCACGTCCACGCCGAGGCCGCTTCGCAGCGCGCGGCCCACCACCTCGAGGGCCATGGCCTCGTGCAGCCGCGCCGCCCCCTCCGCGCCGAGGGCCGGGATGAGCCGCGTCTTGACCCGCCCCGGCTCGGGCGTGCGCGTCAGGACCACGACGCGCGCCGCGCTCATGCGTAGGTCCGCACCGCGCGCACGATCTTCACCCCGGCGCGCACCGAGGCGCGCAGGTCGCCGCTGATCTTGGACTCCCCCTCGGCGCGCTTGCGATAGCTCACCGGGACCTCCAGCACGCGCAGGCCGGCGCGGACGGCCTTCATCTGCATCTCCACGTTCCACCCGTAGTTGAGGTCGCGCATCCCGAGGCCCTGCAGCGCGGACATGCGGACGGCTCGAAAGGGCCCCATGTCGCGGTAGCGGTGGCCCGTGACGCGGGCGATGAGGAAGGTGGCGAGGTGGTTCCCGAAGCGCTGGTGGGGCAGGATGGCGCCCGGCTCGGCCCGCCGCGTGCGGTCGCCCAGGACCAGGTCCGCCCGGCCCTCCAGGATGGGGTCCACCAGCAGCGGGAGCTCGGACGGGTCGTCGGAGAAGTCCGCGTCCAGGATGACCAGGATCTCCGCTCCGCGCGCCTGGGCGCGGGCGATGCCGGCCAGACAGGCGCTGCCGTAGCCGCGGCGGGGCTCGCTCACCACCTCGGCGCCGCCTTCGCGGGCCACCTCGGCCGTGCGGTCCTCGCTGCCGTTGTCCGCGACGATCACCCCGCCCACCGGGGGCAGGGCGCCGAGCACCAGGGGCAGGCTGCCCTCCTCGTTCAGGGCCGGGATCACGACGAAGACGCCCGCGTAGCCGGGCCTCGGGGGAGGGCTGCTCATCGGGGCCTGCTAACCGCGGGAGGCGCCTCCGGCCGCATCGGGCTAAGCGTCGACTGCACACCTTCGGAGGTCTCATGTCCGCTGCCGAGAGCGCGACGCTCACTCGGTTGGCCCTGCTCGGCGGGGTCCTGGCGCTGCAGGGGGAGGCCCTCGCCTGGGGAGAGCACTACCTCCTCTCCGATCGGGCCTTCACCAACCCGGGCGTGGCCTACGTGGAGGACAAGGTCGCGGTGGAGCCGCTGGACGCCTTCCTCACCTCGCAGGCGCCCGCGCTGGAGAAGCTCTTCGACGACTACTACGCCTGGCTTGGCTCCACGGGGAGCACGCGCTTCAAGGCGCAGCGCTTCGACGCCGCCAATCCTACGCTCGCGAGCTTCCTGACAGCGGCGCGCCTGAACCCGGAGACCGGCTTCGCCCTGGTCAACCGGGTGATGCCCGGCGCGGAGGCCACCCGCCCGGTGGTCGAGCCGTCCACGGTCTGGTCCGGGCTCAGCCCGAAGCCGCCCATGCCCATGGTCTTCGAGGACGTCACCGGCCAGGAGGTGAGCGGGCGGAGCGTGCTCAGCACCTTCGCCGACGAGCCGGACTGGCAGATGGACCGGAACCTCTGGGCCATCGAGAGCTACGGCTACGGCAAGCAGCCCTACGGCAAGGCGGACGGGGAGGGGACGAAGGCGCCCTTCCACGTCCAGTTCATGCACGAGAACGGCCTGGTGCGGAAGTTCGCGCCGGAGATGACCCAGGGCATGATGCTGGACCGCGTCGAGCTGTACGTGCGGCTCTCCCGGCTCGCGTTCGCCTCGGGCCACCCCTACTGGGGCTACCGCTTCGCCGCCTGGGGTACCCACTACATCCAGGACCTGGCCCAGCCCTACCACGCGCGGGCCGTGCCCTACGCCGGGACCTTCTACTACCTGCGCTTCGCGGTCTCGCCGCGCAAGGACGCCATCAAGACGAAGACCACGGCGAAGGTGACGAACCATCACCTGCTGTACGAGGACTTCGTGGCCTACGGGCTCATGCGCTCCTTCGTGAAGCCGGACATGACCACCCAGATGCTCTCGGCCTACCTGGCCAGCGGGGACACGGTCTACGCGGAGGTGGACAGCGCGTCCGAGCTCATGGCGGTGGTCTCGCTGGCGGCGGCCGGGCACGGTCCGGGCATCGATCGCGCGCTGAGCCGCGCCTACCCGCCGGAGATGGTCAAGGATCCGAGCTGGGACATCGAGAAGGACCCGAACTACTCCGTGCAGGTCGCCTTCGACAAGGTAGATCCCGAGCGCGGGGAGCTCCTGCTCGAGGAGACGGGCGTGGACTTCGAGGCGGCGGGCATCGCCAGCCGAACCCTGCTCGCGCTCGCCCGTCAGGGCGGGTAGACTTCAGCTCTTACGGTCGCGGAGGTCCCTTGGCCCGCCTGCTCTCGCTCTGGCTGCTGCTCTGCTGGGTCGTGTCGCCCGCCCTGGCCGCCCCGGTCAAGAACCCCTTCCTGGTGCAGGCCGAGGGGACGACCCTCGCCCCAGGCGCGAAGGGGGTCGTGACCCTGGTGCTGGTGGTCCCGCAGGAGTTCCACGTCTTCCGGGACATGATGGAGGTCAAGGTCGCCGACGCGGCGGGCCTCAGCTTCGGCGAGCCCAGCTTCCCGCCCGGTGAGCACAAGCCGGACCCCCTGAACCCGGGCACGCTGCGCGAGCAGTTCGATCGCGACGTCATCGTCGAGGTCCCGGTGACCGCTCCGGACAAGGAGGGCACCTACACCGCGGCCATGACCTTCCGCTATCAGGGCTGCAAGGAGACGCTCTGCTACATGCCGGCCACCGACAAGGTGGACGTGCCGGTGGTCGTGCAGGCGGGCGCGCCCGCCGCCGAGGGCAAGGCGCCGGAGGGGACCGCCGCGGTGGACCCGGCCGCCCCGCCCTCACCGGACAAGGTGGTGCGCGTGAGCGCCGGCCCCTCCGAGGCGGGCAAGGCCGTGATCGCGGTGGACCTGGAGGAGGGCTGGCACGCCAACCGTGACCTCTTCGGCGTCTACCTGGCGAAGGAGGGCGGGCTGTACTCGCTCGGCGCGCCCGAGCTGCCCGCGGGCGAGCCCTACACCGACCCGGCCACGGGCTTCACCCGCACCGACATCCCCAAGGACTTCACGATCACGGTGCCGGTTCAAGGCCCCCCGGGACAGGTGGACCTCGAGCTCCTCGTGAACATCCAGGCCTGCAAGGAGGGCCTCTGTCTGATGCCCTCGGACTTCCCGGTGAAGGTGTCGCTGACGCTGGGCGACGCCGCCCCGGTCGCCGCGGCGGCCACCCTGCCGGACGCGGGCTCCAAGGACACCTTCGCGAAGGCGCGGGAGGAGGGGATCCTCCCGCTGCTCCTGCTCGTCTTCGGAGCGGGCCTGGCCGTGAGCCTCACCCCCTGCGTGCTGCCGATGGTGCCCATCACCATCGGGATCATCGGCGCCCGCAGCGCCGGCAGCCGCGTGCAGGCCATCTCGCTGGCCGCGACCTACGTGGCGGGGCTGGCCCTGGTCTACACCGCGCTGGGCGTCGTCGCCGGGCTCACCGGCGGGATGTTCGGGGCCCAGATGCAGAGCGTGGGGCTGGTGGCGGCCATCTCCATCTTCTTCTTCGTGATGGGGCTGGCCATGTTCGGGGTCTTCGACCTCGGGATGCCGGCCTCCATCCAGACGAAGCTCTCGCAGTACGGGGGCTCGGGCTACACGGGCGCCTTCGTCATCGGCATGGTGGGCGCGCTGGTCGCCGGGCCCTGCTCGGGGCCGGTGGTGCTGGCCATCATCGCCCTCATCGGCAAGGAGGGCGAGGTGGGCCTGGGCGCGCTGCTCATGGCCATCTTCTCGCTGGGCATGGGGATGATCTTCATCGTCGCCGGGGCCTTCTCCTCGACCCTGCTGCGCCCCGGCGCCTGGATGGACACCGTCAAGAAGTCGTTTGGGCTGGTGATGTGGGCGGGGGCGCTCTACTACATGGAGCCGCACCTCTCCGAGGTGACCACCGCCCTGCTGGCCAGCGCCATGCTGCTCATCACCGCCGTCTTCGCCTGGCCGGAGAACGACGAGGAGCACGGGTTCTGGGTGGCGCGGGCCCGCAAGCTCTACACGATGGTGGGCGTGCTGGTGGGCGCCTACCTGCTGCTGGGCGTGCTGATCACGCGCGGCTTCATCCTGCCCCCGGCCAGCCTGGCCTCGTCCGCCGCGGCCCCGGCGGAGGCGGGCCCGAAGATCACCTGGGCCACGGACGAGGCGGGGGCGCTGGCGCGGGCGGCCTCCGAGGGCAAGCCGGTGATGATCGACTTCACCGCCGACTGGTGCGCCGCCTGCAAGGAGCTGGAGCACTACACATACACGGACCCGGCGGTCATCGAGGCGGCCAGCGGGATGGTGACGGTGATGATCGACGCCACCCGCGGCGACGACCCGGCGGTCAAGGCCCTGGTGGAGAAGTACGGGGTGGCCGGGCTGCCCACGGTCAAGTTCCTCAAGCCGGACGGCACCCCGCTGGAGGACCTGACGGTCACGGGCTTCCTGCCCGCCCCGGAGTTCCTGCCCCACATGAAGGCGGCCCTGGCGGCGGCGGGGCAGGGCTGATCAGACGGCGAGGCGGCGCGGAGGCGGCGCGGGCGGCAGGTGCTCACAGAGGTTGAGCGCGACCACCCTCAGGCGCCCCTCCGACCACCCGAGCAGGTTCATCGCCGTGTTGCGCTGGCTCAAGAGCCCGTAGTGGCGGAGCGGCAGCTCCAGCGCGCGGCAGAGGATGGAGGACAGCACCATCTGGTGGACCACCACCAGCGCCGGCGGCCCCGGCGGGCGACCCTCCAGCGCCCGGGTCAGGGCCTCCCAGGAGCGCTCCTGGCACTCGCCCAGGGTCTCCCCGCCCGGCACGCGGGTGTCGCCGGGATCCGCGCGCCAGGCGGCGAAGAAGTCAGCGTAGCGGGCGAGCAGGTCGGCGGAGCGCTGGCCGTCCAGCTCTCCCTGGTCCAGCTCGACGAGGCCGGGGACCGGGAGCACCGGGAGCCCGCGCGGCTCGGCGAGGGCCTGGGCGGTCAGCGTCGCGCGGGAGAGCGGGCTGGCCAGCACGGCGGAGAGGGGGAGCTCCGCGCAGGACGCGGCGAGGGCGAGGGCCTGCGCGCGCCCCTCCTCGTCCAGCGGGAGGTCCGTGCGCCCGAGCATCCGGCGCTCCCGGTTCCATGCGGTCTGGGCGTGGCGAACGAGCAGGACGGGGAGTTCTCCCCGGTCTACCAGGGGCTCCCAGGGGATGGCGTTGCGGCTGGGGGGTGGCATCGGGTAGAGAATATCCCCATGCCTACCAAGCCGAAGTCCTTCGACCCGCTGTCCTCGCTCTTCGACGTCCCCGATCCGGTGGGGAGCCCCGCCGCCGCCGCCGTCGATCCACCCTCCGCTGCGCCCATGCTCCCGCCCGAAGAGCCGGTCCAGGCCGCCCCTCCGCCGGCCCCGGCCGTGCCGCCCCCGGCGCCCGCGCCGCCCCCGGTGGACCCGGCGGAGCTGGCGCGCCAGCTCGGGAAGGCCGCCGCGGCGCGCGCGCAGAGCGCCCCCGCGAGGCCCGCGCCGGCGCCGACGCCCCCGCCCCCGCCCGCGCCTGCGCCGGCCCCCGCGAAGCCCGCCGCCGCCAAGGCGGGGGGAGGATCCTCCGTCTTCGATCGCGCCCCGGCCCCGGGCAGGCCCGTGCCTCCGCCCCGTCCGGTCGCCCCTGCGCCTGCTCCCGTCGCGCCGCCCCCGGTCGCCGCGAAGCCCGCGCCCGCGCCCGCCCCGGCCGCGCCGCCGCCCCGGCCCGCTCCCCCGAAGCCGACCGCCGCGCCCAAGCCCACCGGCTCGCGCCTCGACCAGATCGGCACCGCCTCCAGCTCCAAGCCGCGCAGCGCGCTGGAGGCCGCGCGCATGGCTGCCGAGGAGGAGGCGAAGATCGCCGCCGCCCGCGCCGCCGCGCCGAAGCCCGCGCCCGCGCCCGCCCCGGTCGCCCCCGCGGCTCCGGTCGGCGGCCCTGCGCGCGCCGCGTCGGCCCCCGCCCCGACCCCTGCCCCCGCGGCCCCGAAGCCCGCCGCCGCTCCCGCCGCCGTCACCAGCGCCTCCCAGGTGGGCGCGCTCGTCGCGAGCTGGCTCCCCAACGCGGCCGGGGCCACGGTGGTCCAGGTCTACCCGGTCGGCAGCGTGGAGGTCGTGCGGGCGGTCTACAAGGGCTTCCGCGCGAAGCTGGTCGCTGAGGGCGCCCTGGACCGCGCGCTGGCCGCGTCCGCCGTCCTCTCCGCCCTGGACCGCGGCGCCCGCCTCGTCGCCGCCCACGTCCAGATCGGCTCCGGGGACCTCGTGATCTGGGTGGACGCCGGCACGGGCGCGCCCCTCGCGGCTTTCCCGGACGCTACGGTGTACCTCGCGGGTCTTACGGGCTAGGGCCCGCCGGGAAGCGACCGCGCCCCGTGCGGGTCTTGACACGTCATCTACGGTGCTCAGGTGACACCTGATGCAGCCGGAGATACGATCAGACCATCTCGGGCTCGTGCCCCTCCTGGAGGCCCCATGCGCAGGCTCGTCTTCCTCCCCCTCGTCCTCGGCGTCGTGTCCTGTGACGTCCCCACCAGCGTGGAGACCATCACGCTCCAGGACGCCATCTCCAGCCTCCGGGTGAAGTCCGGAGCGGGCGACGTCGATCTTGCCCCCAGCGAGGACGGCACCATCTCCGTCCAGGTGACCCTGACCGGCAAGGGGACGGAGTTCTCCTACGAGGTCAAGGACGGAGAGCTGACGCTCAAGAAGAAGTGCGGCTTCATGAACGTAGGCGTCTGCGAGACGGACTTCGTCATCCTGGCCCCGGAGAACGTGGCCGTGGAGATCGACACCGACGAGGGCGCGGTCTCCGTCGAGGGCTGGCAGGGCCCCATGGACATCCAGACGGGCTCTGGGGCGATCACGGTGCTGGACAGCTCGGGCAACCTGCGCGCCGAGACCGGCTCCGGCACCATCCAGGGCACGGAGATCTCCTCGAACCACGTCGCGCTCCTGGGCGGCTCGGGCGAGATCGAGCTGGACGTAGTCGAGCAGGAGTTCGAGGACATCCTCGTGGACAACGGCTCGGGGGACGTCACCGTCTACCTGCCGGGTCAGGGCGAGTACAACCTGACAGCGGAGAGCAACTCCGGCTCCACCACCATCTTTGGGGTGGTCCAGACCTCGTCCTCTTCGCAAGTTGTCAAGGTCTACGCCGGCTCTGGCGACATTACAATACAAGGACAATAGGCGCGGCCCGGTGGTGTTATGCGGCGGCGCATGCAAGCGCCACAGCCCACCACCGGACGTATGAACCCCATCCTCGCCTGGATCCGGTTCACGGCAGGCTTCCTGTTCGTGATCCTGGTCACGGTCCCCACCTTCCTGCTGGCGCTGCTGCTGCTGCCCTGGCGCGACCTGAGGGTGCGGCTGGGCAACCTGTACGGGAAGTCCATCGGGCGGACCTGCATCTGGCTCTCCGGGACGCGGCCCATCATCCACAACGCCGAGCGGCTCGACCCGTCCCGCCCGGCCATCTACATCGCCAACCACGCCTCCGTGCTGGACCTGCACGTCGGCATCTGGATGTGCCCGGTGGGCGGGGTGGGCGCCGCGAAGAAGGAGCTGGCCTATGTCCCCTTCTTCGGCTGGATCTTCGCGCTGACCGGTCACCTCCTGCTGGACCGCCAGAACCGCCAGAACGCCATCGCGGCCATGGCCAAGGCCGGCGCGCTGGTGCGCAAGCACCGCCTCAGCGTCTGGATCTGGCCCGAGGGCACCCGCAGCCGGGACGGGCGCCTGCTCCCCTTCAAGAAGGGCTTCGCCCACCTCGTGCTGGCCACCGGGCTCCCCATCGTCCCCGTGGTCATCCACGGCACGCACCGGCGCTGGCCGAACCGGACCTTCGAGCTCCACCCGGGCGACCTGCACATCGACGTGCTGGAGCCCGTGGACACCTCCGGTTGGACGCTGGAGAACCTCGACCAGCACATCGCCGAGGTCCGGCAGATCTACCTGGACCACCTGGAGTCGGATCAGCTCCCGCTGGAGCCCGCCGCCGCCGCCTCCTGAGGCTCTGCGCTTGCGCGTGGTCGGGGGTGGGGGCATGCTGGTGCAGGAGGTCTGCTTGCCCGCCCATCGTCTCTCCCTGCTCTGGCTCGCGCTCGCTTCTGTCCCCGCTCTGGCCCAGGATCCTGGGTCGCTGGAGGAGCCCGGCGCGCAGGAGCTCCCAGGCGAGACCGAGGACGCCCCCGAGGCGCTCCCGGGTGGCCACCCGGAGCCCACGCCCATCATCAACGGGGAAGAGGCGGACGAGGAGCTCTTCCCCCACACGGGCGGCCTCCTGGTGCGCCTGGACGAGCTGGGGCAGGAGGGCATCATGCTGGCCTGCTCGTCCACGCTCATCGCCCCGGACGTGGTGCTGGCCGCGGCGCACTGCGTGGACCCGATGTCCTTCTGCCTCGTCGAGGAGCAGTGCGTGGTCGAGGTTGGCTGGTCCCAGAAGGCCAACCTCGCGGCCTACGCGGAGCTCACCACCGCCTGGCCCGATGACGTGATCATGGCCAACGAGTGGGAGATGCACCCGAACTGGGATCTCTACGCGCTCGCCTACGGGCTCGCGGCGAACAAGGACATCGCCCTCATCTTCCTGAGCGAGGCGGTCGAGGACGTCACGCCCGCGCTGCTGGCGACGGAGCTCGAGGCCGAGGAGATCGCCGAGGGGGACGAGGTCAAGATCGTCGGCTGGGGTCAGCAGGAGAGCGATCTGTCGGGGGCCACGGGCGTCAAGATGTGGGGGGTCTCCGACATCAGCCGGCTCTCCACCTACGAGATGCAGATCGGAGCCGCCTACGAGTCGGTTCGCAAGTGCTTCGGCGACTCCGGCGGGCCCACCTTCCGCGACTTCCCGGACAGCAAGTCGGAGCTCAAGGAGCGGCTCATCGGGGTGACCAGCCACACCTACGACTCCACCTACTGCGAGGAGACCGGCGGCGTGGACACGCGGGTGGACTACTACCGGAGCTGGATCGCGGCCGAGATGGTGGGTCGCTGCCAGGCCGGCACCCGGGTGTGGTGCGAGACCGAGGGCATCATCGAGCCCCCGGTGGAGCCCAAGACCATGGACGAGCTCGTCCAGGACATCCGGCTCGTCGGCTGCGCCAGCGGCGGGGCGCGCGGCGGGGTCTGGGCCAGCCTGATCGCGATCGGGCTGACCCTGGGCCGGCGCTACAGGCCCGCGCCGAAGAGTAGGTAGGTCGACCCGGCGTTGCTCGAGGCGTCGTCGTTGTTGTAGGCGCCGATCAGCAGGTCCGCCTTCCCGTCGCCGTCCGCGTCACCGCCACCGGCGACCCAGGAGCCCGCGTAGTCGGTGGTCGAGGTGCCGATCCAGCTCGCCGCGGCGCCGCTCAGGTCCTCGTTGCCCGTGATCGGGCCCAGCTCGAGGTAGGCCGCCCCGGCGTCGCTTCCGCCGTCGTCGTTGTAGAAGGCGCCGATGAGCAGATCGTCGTGCCCGTCGCCGTCGGTGTCGCCCGCGCCGGCTACGGAGATCCCGGCAGCGTCGCTCCTGGCGGCCCCGTAGCGTTGGGCGTCGGCGTCGGTGAGCAGGCCCGAGCCGGACCAGGGCCCCAGGAGGAGGTAGACCCCGCCCGCGTCGCGGACGGCGTTGTCGTCGGCCTTGTAGGCGCCGACCGCGCTGTCGGCGTAGCCGTCCCCGTTCAGGTCTCCCGCCCCGTCCAGGGCTGAGCCCGCGCTGTCGCCGAACTCCGCGCCGTAGCGCACGCCGTCGGCGGCCGCGGGGCTGAGCGTGCCGCTGATCGGGCCCAGGAAGAGGTAGGCCGCCCCGCTGCCGGAGCCCTCCTCGTCCACGCCCTCCGCGCCCACCAGCAGGTCGGGGGTGCCATCCCCGTCCACGTCTCCCGCGCCTGCCGGCGTCGAGACGTAGTCGTAGGCGCCGTCTCCGTGGATCATGGCGTCGGCAGTGGAGAGGTCCACGTCCCCTGTGGACGGGGTGGACACGATGTAGGTCGCCCCGCCCTTCACGCCGCCGTAGCTGTGGTTCTTCGCCCCCACGGCCAGGTCGTCGAGCCCGTCCCCGTTCAGATCTCCCGCCACGTCCACCGCCGAGCCGGCGTAGTCCGAGGCGTCCTCGCCCAGCAGGCAGGTGTCGGCCGCCGTCAGCGAGCTGGTCCCGGAGAAGGGGCCCTGGACGAGCCAGGCCGCGCCCGCGGAGCTCGCCCCCGCGTCGTTGCCCTTGCCGCCGATGAGGACGTCGTCGTAGCCGTCGCCGTCCACGTCGCCGCCGCCCGCGACCGCCTCGCCCGAGCTGTCGGAGCTGGCCTCGCCCACCAGGATGGCGTCGGCCGAGCTGAGCGAGCTGGTGCCCGTGGGGGCGCCGAGCACGAGGTAGCTGGAGCCGGCCGAGGCGGCCTTGCGGTCGTTGCCGGGCGCGCCGATGAGGATGTCGTCGAGGCCGTCCCCGTCGGTGTCTCCGGCGAAGGCCACGGCGCTCCCGGCCTTGTCGCTGGCCGACTCGCCCGTCAGCTGGGCGTCCGCCGCGCTCACCGCGCTCGCGCCGGACAGGGCGCAGGCGTTGGAGCCCCCGTCGCAGTCGTTGTCCAGCCCGTCCTCGCAGACCTCGTCCTCGCCGGGGTTCAGCGCGGCGAGCTCGTCGTCGCAGTCCCCGCCCTGCGCGGCGTAGCCGGTGGGCGCGTCGCAGCTCTCCTTCGTGCGATCGTCCTGGCCGTAGCCGTCGTCGTCTCCGTCGTAGTACCAGGTCTCCAGACCCACTGCGTCGTCGTCCACGGCCCCGTCGCAGTCCTCGTCTACGTCGTCGCAGGTCTCGGTCGCGCCGGGGTGGATCCCGCCGTCGCCGTCGTCGCAGTCCTGGTCGTCGCCCACATAGCCCGAGGGGGCGTCGCAGCCTTCCGCGGTCTCTCCCGGGTCGCCGTAGCCGTCGTCGTCCGCGTCGGCGTACCAGGTGGGCGCGCCGCTGGGGTCCTCGTCCACGCTCCCGTCGCAGTCCTGGTCCACGTCGTCGCAGGTCTCGGTCGCGCCGGGGTGGACCCCGTCGTCGCCGTCGTCGCAGTCCTGGGCGTCGGAGAGGTAGCCGCTCGGCGCCTCGCAGCTCTCGGTCGTGCTGGTCGGGTCGCCATAGCCGTCTTCGTCCGTGTCGGCGTACCAGGTGAGCGCGTCGCTGGCCTCATTGTCGATCGTACCGTCGCAGTCCTGGTCCACGTCGTCGCAGGTCTCGGTCGCGCCCGGGTTGATCGTGGCGTCGTTGTCGTCGCAGTCGTTGTTCTTCGAGCGGTAGCCGCCGGGCCTGTCGCAGGCGACCTGCGTCTTGCTGTTGTCCCCGTACTGATCGCGGTCCCGGTCCCGGTACCAGGTGCTGGCGTCCACGGCGGAGCTCTCGTCGGTGCTGCCGTCGCAGTCGTTGTCCACGTCGTCGCAGTACTCCAGCGCGTCCGGGCTCACGCTGCCGTCGTTGTCGTCACAGTCGGTGTCCTCGGCGCTGAAGCCCTCGGGCAGCTCGCAGGCCAGGGTGGTGGAGGCGGCGTCGCCGAAGCCGTCGCCGTCGGTGTCGGCGTACCAGGTGAGCGCGTCGCTGGCGTCGTCCTCGTCGGTGTCGCCGTCGCAGTCGTCGTCCTCGCCGTCGCAGGTCTCCTCTGCGCCGGGGTAGACCCCCGCGCTGTCGTCGTCGCAGTCGCTGGCGTCGTCCAGATAGCCGTCGGGGACGACGCAGGCGCGGGTCTCGCTGCCCGGGTCGCCGAAGCCGTCGCCATCGGTGTCGGCGTACCAGGTCCCGGCGTCGACGGCGTCGTCCTCGTCCAGCTCCGTGTCGCAGTCGTCGTCCACCTCGTTGCAGACCTCCTCCGCCCCGGGGTTCACCGCGTCGTCTCCGTCGTCGCAGTCCGTCTCGTCGGCGACGAAGCCCTCGGGGGCCTCACAGGAGACGGTGGGGTCGGAGGGCTCACCGTAGCCGTCCCCGTCCGCGTCGGGGTACCAGGCGCCCGCGTCCACGGCGCTGTCCTCGTCCACCTCCTCGTCGCAGTCGTTGTCGAAGCCGTCGCAGAACTCGTCCGCGCCCGGCCAGGCGTCGGGGTCGTCGTCGTCGCAGTCGGTGTCGTCGTCCACGTACCCGTCGGGCTGATCGCAGGAGAGGGCGAGCGCGTCCGGGTTGCCGAAGCCGTCCGCGTCCAGATCCTCGTACCAGGAGAGCGCGTCGGTGGCGTCCTCGTCGACGGTCTCGTCGCAGTCGTCGTCCACCTCGTTGCAGGTCTCGTCGGCGCCGGGGAAGGTCGTGCTGGTGGCGTCGTCGCAGTCGTCCGCGTTGTCGGCGTAGCCCTCGGGGAGATCGCAGCTGACGGTGCTGAGGTCGGGGACGCCGTAGCCGTCGGCGTCGGCGTCGCCGTACCAGGTCAGAGCGTCGAGCGCGTCGTCCTCGTCGATGGTGCCGTCGCAGTCGTCGTCTGCGTCGTCGCAGTACTCGTCGGCCCCAGGGAAGTGGGTGGCGTCGGCGTCGTCACACTCCGTGCAGGCGGCGAATCCGTCGGCGTCGGCGTCGGCGTAGCCGGTGGACCCGTCGCAGTTGTAGTCGTTCGGGTCCTCGCAGTCGGTCTCGTCGGCGCCCGGGTTGTAGATCGGGTCCGCGTCGTCGCAGTCGCCGCCGTAGGGGGCGTAGCCCTCGGGCTGAGCGCAGGCGCTGGTGGTGCTGTCGTCGAGCCCGAAGCCGTCGGCGTCATCGTCCTGGTACCAGGTTGAGGCGTCGGTGGCCTCCTCGTCGGTGTCTCCGTCGCAGTCGTTGTCCTGCTCGTCGCATAGCTCCGGCGCGTCGGGGTAGACGGAGCCGTCGTCGTCGTCGCAGTCCCCGGCGACGGAGACCTTGTCGGTGGTGTGCTCGCAGGCGGTGTCGGCGGCCTCCTCGTCCCCCCAGCCGTCTCCGTCGGCGTCGCCGTACATGGTGCTCATCACCCCCTCGTCCACCTCGTCGTCGCAGTCGTTGTCGAGGCCGTCGCACTCCTCCTCGGCGTCGGGGTGGATGAAGGGGTTGTCGTCGTCGCAGTCCTCGGCGTCGGGGAAGCCGTCGTCGTCCTGGTCATCGTCCGTGGGGATGCCGGTCTCCTCCGTCTCGCCGGTCTCATCCGGCTCGGTCTTGTCGCTGGGCTGGGGGCAGGCCACGAGCAGGCAGAGCGCGGGCAGGAGGAGGGCGCGAGAGAGCATGGGATCCTCGTTCTGGGGACGGGGCTTCCCTCCAGCATAGCACCGAACCCGACAATCTGTTCAGTGCCACCGGCTCCAGCGCCACCGCGCCAGCATGATCCCGCTCCAAAGTCGGCGTCGGTGATCGGCGACCCCGTCCAGGTGCTCCCGGACCACCCGGCGCCAGAGCTCGGGGGACACCAGGTCACCGATCGCGTCCTCTACGCTGGCCAGCAGGCCCTGGCAGGGGCCACGCAGCCAGGGGCCCACGGGCGCCCCGAAGCCCTGCTTCTTGCGGTGGAGGGTCTCCTCGGGGAGCAGCCCCGCGGCGGCCCGGCGGAGCACGATCTTGCTCTCCCGCGGGCTCCACTTGTGGGCCAGCGGCACGCTCGCCGCCAGCTCGACGACGCCGCGGTCCAGGAGGGGGCTGCGCACCTCCACCCCCAGCGCCATGCTCGCCCGGTCCACCTTCACCAGCACGCCGTCGGAGAGGTACATCCGGGCGTCCAGGTAGAGGGCGCGGCTCTGCGGGTCGGCGGCCTCGGCGGCGGCGGCGTGCGCGTCCACCACGGACCAGACCGGATCCTCAGGCCCCACGCCCAGCTCCTCGGGCAGCCAGGCCCCCATCCAGACCTGATGCCGGCGGGCCCAGGGGAGCCCGAGGCCCTGCATGAAGCGCTTCGCCATGTAGTCGCGGCTCACGCCCTCCTGGCTCACGGGCAGGCGGCTCACCAGCCCATCCAGGGCGCCGCCGAGGCGCGAGGCCAGGGGCGCGAGCTGGTGTGCCAGCAGCGTCGGGTATCCGGCGAAGGCCTCGTCTCCGCCGTCCCCGGAGAGCACGGCGCACAGCCCGCTCTCGGCGACCAGCTCCATCAGGCGCCAGGTGGGGAGGAGGCTGCTGTCGGCCAGGGGCTCGTCCATGTGCGCGCCGACACGATCCAGCAGGCCGGGCAGATCCTCGGCCGTGAACCGGACCTCACGGTGGAGTGTGCCCAGGGAGGCGGCCACCGCGCGGGCGGCGGGCCCCTCGTCGAAGCCGGGGGCGTCCACGGCCACCGAGAAGGTCTGGACGGGCTCGCGGCTCTTCTTCTGGGCGATGGCCGTGACGAAGGAGCTGTCCAGGCCGCCGGAGAGCAGGTATCCCACGGGCACGTCCGCGCTCATGCGCTGGTGCGTGGCCACCTGCACCGCCCCATAGACGGACTTCGCCCAGCGGTCCAGGTTCCCGCCCTCGCCGGCCTCGGGGAGGGGGGGCTCCCACCAGCGGCCCTGGCGGATGCCGCGCTCGTCGATCTCCAGCCAGGTGCCGGGCTCCAGCTTGTGGACGCCCTGCCAGGCGGTCCAGGGGCTCGGGATGTACTCCCACAGCAGCAGGGCGCGGAGCGCGCGGGTGTCCTCACGGAAGCCGAGCGCCGGGTGCAGGCGCAGGGCCCGGAGCTCGCTGGAGAAGAGCACGGTGCCGTCGCTGGCCAGGGCCCAGTACAGGGGCTTGACCCCCAGCCGGTCGCGGGCGAGCACGAGGCGGCGCGCCTCCGTGTCCACCAGGGCGATGGCGAACATCCCGTCCATGCGGGTGAGGGCGCGGGGCACGGGCAGCTCGCCCAGCAGGTGCAGGGCGACCTCGGTGTCCGAGCGCGTGCTCAGCTTCGCCCCGTTGGCCTCCAGCTCACGGCGCAGCGGGGAGTGGTTGTAGATCTCCCCGTTCTGCACGATCCACCGCCGCCCGTCCGGGCTGGCCATGGGCTGGACGCCGCCGGTGGGGTCCACGATGGCCAGCCGCCGCGAGCCCAGCGCCGCCCAGGGGCGACCGCCCGGCCGAGAGAAGACCTGCAGGCCCTCGCCGTGCGGCCCGCGGTGGGCGAGGCTGTCCACCATCGCGCGGAGCGGCTCTGTGTCCAGGCCCTCCGCCCGGTACGCTCCCACGATGCCGCACATGCTCAGCCCTCCCCGCGGGGACTAACCAGCGGGGCGCGCCCGTCCAGATCGGCCGGCTTCAGCGGGAGGTTTCGCAGCGCGTCCACCCGGTAGGGCGCCTTGCCCTGGATCTCGAAGTGCATGCGGATCAGCACCTCGGCGATGACGCCGAGCGTGATCTCGACGACGCCGAAGATGGCCAGCATCGGGCTCACGATGGTCATGGCCAGGGCCATCCAGGGCTGGTCGCCCAGGGCCCAGAAGGCGATGGCCACGGCGCCCGCCACCAGCCCCGCCAGCACCAGCAGCATCCCCACCCAGCCGAAGAAGTAGATGGGGGTGACGAAGAAGTCGCGGAGGAACTTCAGCGTCGTGAGATCCAGCAGCACCTTGGGGATGCGGGAGAGCCCGTACTTGCTGTGCCCCTTGCGCCGCGGGTGGTGGCGGACCGGGACCTCCAGCACGCGCGCCCCGGCCCAGGTCACGTAGATGGGGATGAAGCGGTGCATCTCCCCGTAGAGCGGCAGGTCCACGACGAAGGAGCGGCGGTAGGCGCGCAGCGTGCAGCCGTAGTCGTGCAGCGGGACGTTGGACAGCCGGCTGATGAGCCAGTTCGCCGCCCGGCTGGGCAGGGTGCGGGTGAGGAAGGCGTCCTTTCGGTCCTTGCGCCAGCCGCACACCAGATCCGCCCGGTCCAGCAGGGCGACCAGGGCCGGGATGTCCGCGGGATCGTTCTGGAGATCGGCGTCCAGCGTCACGATCACCGGGGCGGCGGACGCGCGGAGCCCGGCGGAGAGGGCCGCGGTCTGTCCGTAGTTGCGCACGAAGTGGATGACCCGGACGCGGCGATCTTCGGCCGCGATCCGGTCCAGCACGGCGCTGGAGCCGTCCTTGCTGCCGTCGTTGACCAGCACGAGCTCCCAGGCGGTGTCGCCCATGGCCTCGCGGACGGCGCGCGCGAGATCGTCGAGGTTGTCCACCTCGTCGTACACCGGGACGACGATCGAGACCTCAGGCGGTCCGGCTGTCTTGGACGTCTCGCTCACCGGCCCTGGATAGCACGGATCGGGTGTTCAGACACCCGACTGAGCTCGAGCGAGCCTGGGAGGCCGCGACCTGCCTGAGCCTACTTGCCCTGCTCGGGGGGCGGAGCGCCCTGCTCACCCGGAGGGGGACCACCCTGGCCGCCGGGCCCGCCGCCCGGACCACCCTGCGGGCCGCCGCCCGGACCACCGCCCTGTCCCCCGGGGGGAGCGCCGCCGCCACCCGCGCCCGGCGTGAAGTCGCCGAGGTCAGGCGTGTCGGAGACCGCGATGGCGACGCCGGTGAGGTTCGCGTCAGCGATCTCGATCCCGTCCTTGGTCATGCCGGCGGGGTCGTCCTTGCTCGGGCCGTCCTTGCCCTCGTCCACGTAGGCCACGATGTAGACCTTGCCGTAGCTCTTGGGGACCTCCAGCGTGAACGCTCCCGGCTTCTCCAGCGTCATCGTGTGGACCAGCTCCACCGGCCCGTTCTCCGCGCGCGTGAGGAAGTCGACCTTGTAGTCGCCCGTCTTCGTGCCCGAGTAGTCGAAGCTGCCCTCCAGCTTCAGCGCCTCGCCCTCCTTGATCTCGAAGCGGGCGTTCTCCGGGCGGCGCTCGTTCCCTGGCTTCCCGCCGGGGCCGCCGCCTGGACCGCCGCCGGGGCCGCCGCCCTGTCCACCCGGACCGCCGGGGCCTCCCTCGGGTCCGCCCTGGCCGCCGGGGCCGCCGGGCTGGCCGTTCTGCGCCGTAGGATCAGGGCACCCGGTCGAGACCAGGCCGAGGAGCGTGATGGTCAGCACCGCGCGAGCCAGGGAGCGCATCCGAACCTCCGTCACAGGCATTTCGAACCGGATGGCTCATACTCCTGAGGCGCCGTGCCTGTCAACGCTCGCGTGTGAGGGTACGGCGCTCCTGGCACCCGCGGGGGTTTACAGGGGCCTCGCGCGGGGGCACACTGAGGGCCACACGAAGCCTGTGCGAGGTGCGTATGACGCTGGCGATCTGGCTGCTGGGGGCCTGCGGCGGGGGGAGCGAGGGCGAGGGCCAGGGGAGCTCGCAGACGGAGCAGACCGTGGACGAGCCCGCCCCCTACATCTACGAGGACCTGGACGACGAGGAGACCCCCTACGACCAGGCCGAGCTCGAGGCCACCCTGAACCTCGCCCTCGCCCAGGCGCTGGAGTGGCACGCGCAGCCCGCCCTCGACGCCTACGCCGAGGCGATGAAGGGGGCCTCCGATGACTGCCCGGACTACTACAGCGACGGCAGCAACATCTACTGGTACGACTATTGCACCTCGGAGAGCGGGTCGACCTTCAACGGCTACGCCTACTCCTACGTCTACGAGGACTACTCGGACGGCACCTACGTCTACAACGGGGACCAGATCTACGCCCAGGCGGTGATCGAGACCGAGGACGGCTACGACTTCGAGGCGGGCGGCTACGCCTACGACATGATCCTCGACGACGACGTCAACGGGGCCATCATCCACTACTCCGCGCTGGGCGGGGCCTTCGCCTGGAACGGCGGCGGCGTGGAGGACACCTGGATGGGGGAGGGGGTCCGCGCCGAGACCGCGATGTGGATCAGCCACTACCCTGAGTACAACGCGAACTACGTCTACCTGAACGGGGGCGTCACCAACCTCTCCTCGGTCTACGAGACCGTCTCGTTCACCGAGATCTCCTACGGCAACCAGGCGGGCTGGTGGCCCTGCGACGGCGAGGTGGCGGGCACGATGTCGGCGCGCGCTGAGGACGGATCCTGGTTCGACGTGGTCTTCGACGTGGACGGCGCCACCTGGGAGGTGGACGAGGCTCTCTGCGACGGCTGCGGCACCGTCTGGCACCGCGGCGAGATCGTGGGCGAGGCCTGCCCCGATCCCACCCCCCTCATCGACTGGGAGAGCGCGCCATGGTGAGCCTGCTGTTGCTCCTCGCCTGCAGCGGGCCCGAGGAGTCCAAGACGCCCGAGGTCGAGGCGAGCTGGCCCGAGATGTCGGCCTCGCGCCTGCTCACGCGCGCCAGCCTGGACCTGCGCGGCGTGCGCCCGAGCCCCGACGAGCTCGACCGGGTGGAGGCCGATCCGGCCGCCCTCGACGAGGTGCTGGACAGCTACCTCCAGGACGAGCGCTTCCCCGAGCGGGTGGTCGAGCTCTACGGGGAGATCTACCTGACGCGGGCCGACATCTACCCCGTCAGCGTGTTCGGGCTCGACCTCTCGGACACGCCCGCCTTCCTGGCCAGCGTAGGCGAGGAGCCGCTGCGCGTCCTGGCCGAGATCGCCGCCAACGACCTGCCCTACACCGACCTCGTGACCGCCGACTGGACGATGGCCGACGAGAACCTGGCCGAGGTCTACCCGCTGGACTACCCGGCCGGCGGGACGGGCTGGCAGCGGGTCCGATACACGGACGGGCGGCCGGCGGCGGGCGTTCTGAGCAGCAACGGGCTCTGGTGGCGCTACGTGTCCACCGACAGCAACGCGAACCGCAAGCGCGCCAACACGCTCAGCCGCATCTTCCTCTGCGAGGACTACCTCACCCGTCCCATCGAGTTCGACCGCAACATCAACCTCCTGGACGAGGAGGAGGTGCAGAGCGCGCTGGAGACCAACCCGGGCTGTATGAACTGTCACACCAGCCTGGACCCGCTGGCCAGCTTCTTCTTCGGCTTCTACTGGTACAACTACACGAGCGCGGCCGAGGCCCGGACCTATCACCCCGAGCGGGAGAACCTCTGGGCCACGTACACGGGCACCGCCCCCGGCTATTACGGGGAGCCCGGCTACACGCTGGAAGACCTGGGCGACTTTGTCGCGGCCGACCCGCGCTTCCCGGCCTGCGCCGTGGAGCAGGCCTACAAGCTGCTGCTGCGCCGCGACCTGGACCTGGACGACCAGGAGCGGCTGAACCGGACCCGGGACGCCTTCATCGAGGGCGGGCTCACGATGCGGGCGCTCTTCCGGGACGTCCTGGACGACGCCGCCTACCGCGCCGGCGACACCGACGAGGCGGGCGCCGTGCCGAAGAAGCTGGCGACCGTGGACGTCCTGGCCAGCCAGGTGGAGGATCTGACGGGCTTCCGCTGGACCTACGCCGGCTACGACATGCTGAACACCGACACCTACGGGCTGCGCACCCTGGCCGGGGGCGCCGACGGCTACACGGTCACCAAGACCGCCACCAGCCCCACCGCCACCCTGGTGATGGTGCAGGAGGCCCTGGCCGAGGCCGCCTCCTGGTACGCGGTGGAGCAGGAGCAGCTCCAGGACGCGGGCGCGCGTCGGCTGTTCACCGAGATCGACTTCACGGAGACCCCCGAGCAGGGGCGGGCGGCCATGGTCGCCCAGATCGTGCGCCTCCACCGCGTCATCTTCGGCACGAAGGTCGCCGAGGACGGCGAGGAGGTGGCCGCAAACCTGGAGCTTTGGGAGGCGCTCTACGCCACCGAGGGGACGCCGGCCCGCGCCTGGGCGGGCGTGCTCTCGGTCCTGCTCCGTGACCCTGACCTCGTGATCTACTGAGGGCGCCATGCGACGACCGCTGATCGATCTCTCCCGACGGCAGCTCCTCCGCGGCGGCGCCGCCCTCGGCGCTGGCCTCGCGCTCCCGCGCTCCGGCCGGGCCGCGACGGTCTCCGGGGCCGACCTGAAGTACCTCTTCGTCTTCGCGGGCGGGGGCTGGGACCCCACCCGGGTCTTCGCCGACGGCTTCGACAACCCCGACGTCTCCATGGAGTCGGGGGCGGAGCGGGGCACGGCGGGCGGGATCAGCTTCGTGGACGCGGAGACCCGACCCAGCGTGCGCACCTTCTTCGAGCAGCACCACGCGAGCACGGTGGTGATGAACGGCGTGCTGGTGCGCTCCATTGCGCACGAGATCTGCACGATGATCGCGCTCACCGGGACCACCTCGGGCCTGGTGCCCGACTGGCCGGCGGCGCTGGCGAAGCCCTGGGCTGATCGCGTGACCCTGCCCCACCTCGTCATGAGCGGGCCCTCCTTCCCCGGCGATCTGGGCGAGGACGTGGTGCGCTCGGGCCTCTCGGGCCAGCTCGACGCGCTCATCACCGGGGACATCGTCGGCCAGAGCGACGTCACCCTGGACGCGCTGGGCCAGCCGAGCCAGGGCATCCTGGACAGCTACGCCCGGCGGCGGGCCGCGGCGCGCGCGGCGGGCTCGAAGAGCAGCGTCGAGCGCGCCCTGCTGGACAGCTACGTCTCCGGGCTCGAGCGCGCCACGGAGCTCAAGGACCTGCGCTACGTCATGTCCTTCGCCGCCAGCGCCGATCTCTCCAGCGCGGGCGCCGTCGCGCTGGAGGCCCTGAGCATGGGCCTCGCCCGCTGCGTGAGCCTGGCCTACCCCACCGACTTCGGCGGGGAGTGGGACACGCATGCCCAGAACGACGCCCTGCAGGACCCGCTGTGGGAGGGGCTCTTCCAGGGGCTGCTCTCGCTCATGGACACGCTGCGCACCCTCCCCGGCGAGGTCGGGGCCACGCTCGCCGACGAGACGGTGGTCGTCGTGCTCTCGGAGATGGGCCGCACCCCGGCGCTGAACCCGGTCTCGGGCAAGGATCACTGGCCCTACACCAGCATGATGCTCTGCGGCCCCGGGCTCCAGGGCGATCGGGTGATCGGCGGCTGGGACGCGAGCTGGTACGGCCAGCCGGTGGACCCCTCCTCGGGAGAGGTGGACGAGGGGGGGCAGGTGCTGTCGGCGGAGGCCGTGGGCGCCACGCTCCTGCAGCTTGGGGACGTTGATCCTGACGAGTACGTGAGCGGGGTGGAGCCGATCGCGGGGGCGCTGGGCTGAGAGAACGCACCGGACCCGGCGCCCAGAAGTTGGGCGCGGGGTACCCGACGCCGGGGAGGTGACGCCCAGAAGTTGGGCGCGGGGTACCCGACGCCGGGGAGGTGGCGCCCAGGTTTTGGGCGCGGGGTACCCGACGTCGGGGAGGTGGCGCCCAGAAGTTTGGCGCGGGGTACCCGACGTCGGGGAGGTGACGCCCAGGTTTTTGGCGCGGGGTACCCGACGATCAGGACTCGCGCCAGGCCTCCATGCGAGCAGGTAGTCTCCTGGCGTCGCCCGCGCGTCGTCTGCTCCGAGGTTCTCATGCCCCTCACCCTGGCCCTGCTCCTCTCCTGCAACCCCTTCCCCTGCGCCTCCGACGAGCTCCTGGACAGCAAGGGGGAGTGTCACCCCGCCAGCGACACGGGGGAGGACACCGTGTACACCTCGGACACCGCGGAGCCCGGCGGCTGCTCGTCGAGCTGCGACTGCTCCGAGGGGGAGCTCTGCTACGAGGGCGCCTGCGCCGTCGCCGGGCCGGCGCTGGAGATCTACCGGGCGCGGGTCGAGGCCGTCCGGGACGCCATGGACCCCACCAGCGGCGGCTTCACGTCCGAGAGCGCCTACCCCACCGAGGCCATGCTCACGCTGGCCAGCGCGTCCGACCTGCTCTGTGACCCCACGCTGGCCGAGGCTGCCCGCGCCCGGGCCGATTTCGCCCGGAGCTGGGAGAACGCGGATCACCTGCTGGTCTGGTCGGGCTACCCCTACATCACCCGCGACTACAACGCCCGGCACATCTACAATCTGTGGGCCGCCGGCCAGATCCTGGGCGACGATGAGCTGCGCGCCGCCGCGGACGCCACAGCCGAGGCCATGCTCGACCTCGAGCGCGTGAGCCACGGCGATGGAGAGCTGTTCTGCGTCTCCTACGAGACCACGGCGCCCTATGCCTGCGTGGGCGACTACACCTGGATCGACGTCAACCAGAACAGCGAGCTCGGTCTGGCCTTCGCCCTCCTCTACACCGACCCCGATAGCGCCCTCTATGGGGACCCCCGCGCGTTGGCTGTCCTCGAGGACGAACTCGCCGCGGCGATCTCCGTGCAGGACGAGGAGACCGGGGCCATCCCCATCGCCGAGAGCGGAGGCTACGAGGACGACTACGACACGCTGTACGGCTCCTACGCGGCCTGGAGCTGGGCGCTCGCCGACGCCGCGATGCCCGAGCTCGGGCTCTCCTCCGCCGTCGACGGCGCCGCAGCCTGGCTCCTGCCGATGTCCGGCGTCGAGCCGCTCTCGCACCGGACCTATCCCTACCCCTACGACGGGGACATCTCGCTTAGCGAGGGGGCGATGCGCATGCCGGTCCTGGCGCGGGCGGGGGTGCTGGATCCGGCCTTCGTGGAGGTGTGGTGGGAGGAGATCGTGGCGCCGAACACGGAGACCTACTCGACGTGGTTGCCGCTGTGGCTGGAGCTGCGGGCGGGGGTGGGGCTGGAGGAGCTGTTCCCGCGGGGGTGAGGGGGCGGATGGACCCGTCCAGCGTCAGGCGATATGATCCGAGCCATGGCACGCAGCGCCCGGAGCCCCGAGCTGGAGTCCGCCCTCCCTACCGCGCCGACGGCCGAGGTGTGGGCCTCGATGTCTGAGTCCGAGCGCGAGCGCTTCGTCCTCGACGCGATGGCGGCGCTCCAGACGCATCAGGAGGCGATGAGCGAGGGCTCGCCACACTTTCGCGCCAAGGTGAGCGCGCGTCAGATCCTCAGCGACTGGTTCGCCCGGATGGGCAGGAAGATCTATCTGGGGTGCGAGCTCGCGGTGCATTACCCCGGAGAGCCGGTCTTCGCGCCCGACCTGATCGCCGTTCTGGACGTGGAGGACCCTGGGGACGAAGACACGCGCATGGCCTGGGTGGTCGCCCAGGAGGGCCGCGGGCTGGACCTCGTGCTCGAGGTCGTTCATCAGGGGGATCGTCAGAAGGATCTCGCGGACAACGTCCTGACCTATGCGCGCCTGGGCATCCCCGAGTACTTCATCTACGACCGGCTGCGGCAGCGCGCGCTGGGCTATCGCCTGCCCTTCGTCGGGGCGGGTCGGTACCAGCCGGTCGCGCCGCGCGGCGGCGTGCTGGAGTCCAAGGTGCTGGGCCTGGAGCTCGGCGTGTTCGCGGGCGCGCTGCGCTTCTTCCACAACGGCGCGGAGCTGCCGGAGACGCGCGATCTGCTGGCCCGCGTCACTGCGCTGGTCGACGACCTGGAGCGCCGTGCCGTGGAGGCGGAGCGGAGGGCCGCAGAGGAGGCCGAGGCGCGGGCGGAGCTGGAGAGGCGGTTGGCGGAGCTGATGGCGGGGAGGGGGTGAGGGTCAGGTGTCGTCTGGGGTGGAGGGGATGGCGGCGCGGGCGCGGGCGAGGTCGGCGCGGACCGTGGTGAGGAAGGTGGGCTCGGGTTGGAGTCCGGCACAGTCTTGGAGGATTTGCTCCAACCAAGTAGTGGCCTCCACTGGGCGCCTCAAGTTGAGGAGTGTGCGGGCGATCGCATGTCGGGTGATCCTGAGGTATTCAAGGGTGTTCTCTCGCTGGAAGCCCTCGTCCAGAGTCTGCCGTAAGAGGGACTCGGCCTCCAGGAGTCGTCCCTGGTCCCTCACGGCATGGGCGAGCCCGTGTCGGGTGGTCCCGATGCTGGCAAGGGTACCCTTTCCCTGGGTTTTCTCATCGATTGCCTGTCGGAAGAGGTTCTCGGCCTCCAGGAGTCGTCCCTGATCCCTCACAACGCAGGCGAGTTCGTGTCGCGTGATCCCGATGCTGGTAAGTGGGCCAAATCCCTGGGTTTTCTCATCGATTGCCTGTCGGAAGAGGTTCTCGGCCTCCAGGAGTCGTCCCTGGTCCCTCATGACGCGAGCGAGCATGTCGCGGGTGATTCCGATGCTGGTGAGGGTGTCCTTGCCCTGGGTCTGCTCCTCGATGGCCTGCCGGAAGAGGTTCTCGGCTTCCTGGAGTCTTCCTTGGTCCCTCACGGCGCGAGCGAGCTCGTGTCGGGTGATTCCGATGCTGGTGAGGGTGCCGTTGCCCTGGGTCTGCTCCTCGATGGCCTGCCGGAAGAGGGTCTCGGCTTCCTGGAGTCTTCCTTGGTCCCTCACGGCGCGAGCGAGCATGTCGCGGGTGATTCCGATGCTGGTGAGGGAGCCCTTCCCTTGGGTCTGTTCATCGAGGGCCTGTCGGAAGAGGGTCTCGGCCTCCTGGAGTCGTCCCTGGTCCCTCATGGCGCGAGCGAGCATGTCGCG
>CAZTOW010000002.1:0-187593 GCA_964615375.1 uncultured Enterobacterales bacterium | reverse complement strand
CTCGTCGAGGGCCTGCCGGAAGAGGTTCTCGGCCTCCTGGAGTCGTCCCTGGTCCCTCACGGCGCGAGCGAGCTCGTGTCGGGTGATTCCGATGCTGGTGAGGGTGCCGTTGCCCTTGGTCTTCTCGTCGAGGGCCTGCCGGAAGAGGTTCTCGGCCTCCTGGAGTCGTCCCTGGTCCATCACGGCGCGAGCGAGCCTGTGGAGGCGATTTCCACCCTGGTCCAACCTCCTGACCTCAAGCTCGATCTCTGGGAGCGTGTCTCGAATCAGCATCTCCGCCTCTGCGCCCTGGCCTCCCGCGAACAGCAGCCCGATAGCCTGTGCTCGCAAGGCACACGCCTCTACCGAGGAGATTGAGCGGGCCATGGGCAGGGTGCGCAGAAGGCGCGCTGCGTCTGAGGCCCGCTCGCGGTCCAGGGCCAGCCGGGCCATCCCAAGGAGGATCCGCTCCTCCTGCACACCGCCCTCTGCGCTTCGGACCACGTGTTCCACGAGCAGGCCGAGGTGCTTGTCAGACATGTGCTTCACGAAGAGCGCACGCCCAGCGTCGTCGGCCGCCGCGACGCGTGGAAGGAGGCTGAGCAGGGCCTCGATGTGTCGATGCCCCAGGCGGAGCTGGTTCAGCGTCAGGCTCACCAGGGCCCCAACCTCTGACCAGTCGGGCCTGGGCATCCGCGCGCCAACCGCCGCGCACCACAACGCGGCCTCGGCCTCCAATAGATCGATGCCCAGATTGCGTGCAAGGTCCAGCGCCCTGCGTGCGCGTGGCCAGGCCAGGGTCGGGGCGCTTGCCTTCTCGTTGCAGGCAAGCAAAGCCAGCGCTGCGAGCGTGTGCGCGGCAGGCTCCTTGCGAATCCGCCGGTCGGCCTCAGCGGCCACGAGGAGTGGCTCCGGGAACCTGGCAAGCTCGTCCAGGACGCTTGAGACCACGTCTGCGTGCCTCAGATGGGGCGCGTGGAGCAGGATTGCGCCACGCAGCGCGGCGTCGGCCGCGGCGAGCTCCTCCCGCTCCAGCGCCCACCGAGCCTGGGCCAGGGCTGACTGGAGATGCTGAGCATCGTCGGTGCGGGGGCGGCGTTCCGGGCCGACCGTGGCCTGGCTCTGAAGCCCGGCGCGAAGGGCGGCGCACAGCGCTTCAGCGCTCTCCCACCGCTCCTCGGGGCGTCGCGCGACGGCCCTCACTAGGGCCTCCGTCAGAGGAGTTGAGGCGCCTGTCCCACGGAGGACCTCGCCCGGATCCCAGATGACCTCCATCCCAAGATCTTCACCCACCAGGCAGAAGATCGCGCTCATCCCCAGGCTGTAGAGGTCCGAGCGGGGCTCGGCGAGCTTCGCGTTCTTCATGACCTCTGGCGCTGAATAGATCCACGACCCCAACGCCCCGGTCCTGGTACCTCCCGTGCTGCCGCGCTTCAAGACCAGATCGAAGTCCGCCAGGAACGCACTCCCCCGATGATCCAGGAGGACATTGTGCGGCTTCATGTCCCGGTGGACCAGCCCGTTGGCGTGGGCATGGTCCAGCGCCTCGCTGGCCACCAGCAGCGCCTCCAGCGCCTCCCGCCCCGAGAGCCGGCGCTCCAGGACCGCACGGTGCAGATCCCCGCCTGCCATGTAGGCCAGCACCTGGAAGACATGGCCCCGATCCTCCCGCTCCTGCTCGTAGATCGGCACGATCCTGGGGTGGCGGTGCTGATCCATCGTGCGGGCGCCACGCTCGAAGCGCTCCCGGCGCTCCTCGCTTCGAGCGTGCTGGGCATGCAGGACGCGCACGGCGACCAGTCGCTTGCGGACGCGATCATAGGCCCGCCAGACCACGGCGAAGCCGCCGCGTCCCGCCTCCTCCAGGAGCTCGTAGCGCCCGCCGTCCAGCTCATCGCCCGGCTGGAGCTGCACCCCATCTCTCAGCCGCCGCTTCACCTCCAGGATCCGCGCGTCCAGCCCTGTGAGGTCTCCGCCCTTCGCCTCCAGCTCCGCCCGCTCCCTCAGCAGCGCGTCCCGCTCCCGGAGCGCGCCCCGTCGGACGGGGTCCAGCTCACGGGGGGCGTAGAGCCCAGGCCAGCGCTCCGAGTCCTGCTCCCAGGCCCGACGCACCCGGGCCACCTCCGCCGCCCGCGCCGGGCGCTGTTCACTCGCGCGCTCCAGCAGCGTACCCACCCAGCCCATCCGCTCCGCCGTGGAGACGATGTGGAAGGCCAGGAAGGTGTCGGTCGCGATCTCGCCCGGCAGGTCGAAGCGCTGGCCCATCGCGGCCCCCAGCAGGATCGCCTCCATCCTCAGCTCGGACGCCGGGTAGAGCTTCAACAGCAGGTCCGCCAGCGCGCTCCTCCACTCCATCTCCAACCCTCGCCCAGGGGAGGCCCTTAACACGCCCCGCCAGGGTCCTGGCGTCGGCGAATCCAGACCGACGGGGAACACTGAACACCCGATCCATGCCACAATCCCAAGACCGCCCTCCATCTGCGGGGTCCTCATGTCGGGATTGCTCTACGAGCCGCCGTCCACCGAGACCACCACCCGCCCGCCGCCAGCCCCCGAGGAGGACACCGGATCTCCGCTCGGGGACCTCGCCGAGCTGGCCGGCAACGCCTTCATGCAGGCGATCCTGGGCGGCGGCGCGTCCGAAGAGGACAGCGGCTGCCCGTACACCGTGCAGCCCGGGGACACGCTCTGGGACATCTCCCGCCGCCACGGGGGCACGGTCGAGGACATCCACGACCGCAACCGCGAGGTCATCGGGGACAACCCGGACCTGATCTTCCCCGACCAGGAGCTCCAGCTCTGCGAGGATCCTCCTGCCCCGGAGGTGGCGCCGGAGCCGACGCCGGAGGAGCGCCTGGCGGCGGCGGAGACCTCGCGCGCGGGGCTGGGCGAGCGGATGGAGGCGATGGAGATGCTCCCCGAGGAGGAGCGGACGCTCCTGCTCTCCCGGGTGGAGGGCCTGGAGGGGGAGGCCCTGGTCCGCGAGATGGAGATGATCGAGCGCGCGCTGGCCGGGCCGAACGGGGATCGTGCGCTGCACACGCTGGCGGGGCTGGAGCAGATGCTCCAGGATGACCCTGAGGCGGCGAGCCGACTGACCCCGGACGTCGTCGAGATGCTGGTGGGGGGCGTAGCCGAGCGCCGCAGCGACTCGGAGCGCGGACAGGAGGGCGTGATGGGCGCCACGCACGCGCGCCACGCGGCCGAGGCGCTGCTGGAGATGAGCGACGAGCAGTACGCGAGCACGGTGGCCCTGCTGCAGAGCGCGGGCATGGACGGCGAGGGCAACGCCGTGGAGGGCGCCAACGCCGGGACGGAGCAGGCCCTCATCCTCAAGGCCATCGGCGCGCGCCAGGAGCGGCTGGAGACCAACATCTTCCAGGACATCTGGTCCTTCTTCGGCGGTGAGACGGAGAGCGACGAGGCGATGGCGGAGATCACCACCTTCGCCGAAACCATCCGCGGGATGGACCGCGACGAGCTGGTCCGCAAGACGACGCTGCTGGACGTCCACGACGAGAACACCTCGACGGTCGATCCGCGCAACCCCACGGCGCACCTCGACCAGGACCCGACCAACGACGACCAGGTCGGGGACAACGACGCGCTCTACCAGCGCTACACGGACTCCTGCGCGCCCACGACCTCGCAGATCGTCCGCGGGGAGGTCGATCCGATCTACGCGCTGCGCGTCCACGAGGTGGGGGACGACCCGGCCAACGCGACGGCGACGGCGGAGGAGCAGCGCTCGGTGCTCGAGGGCAACGGCGGGACGGCGGTGTCCCGGCTGGGCCAGGCGGCGAAGAGCGATCTGAGTGACTCGATGGACGCGATGCAGGCGGCGGGCACGCTGGCGCCCGACCAGCGCAACGCGGTGAACCTGCTCGTGACCGGCGGCACGATGACGCCGGAGCAGCGGGTGGAGGCCGACGCGGCCATCGAGGCCATCCGCGCGGTCAACGGCGGGCGCCCCAGCGAGGCGGAGCTGGCGGCCATCCTGTCCAACATCGGCAAGTCCGGGGACGGCATGGTCACGGCCGAGGCGCTGGACCAGGTGGTGACGGACAACACGGGCGTGGCCTTCGACTACACGGACACCGAGAGCGGCGGCGTGACGGCGGACGACCTGGACAGCATCGAGCAGACCCTGTTCGACGGCGGGGAGGTCCCCATCCGGGTGAAGTGGTCCTCCGGGGGCCACGCGATGATGATCGCGGACGTGCGCCGCGACGAGAGCGGGAACCGCAGCTTCCTGATGTCCGAGCCCGTCTCGGGCGCCACGCGCTGGGTGAGCGAGGCCGACCTGCAGAGCGGCGCGTTCACGCAGGGCACCTTCGGCATCGGCAATGGTACGATACGCGGGTACTTCACCGAGGATCAGGATTGAGCAGCACACCTCACGAGAGAGCTCGCCCCGGGAGGCCGGGGCTGGGAGGGCTGGCGCGCATGGCACTTCTCAGCGCGGTGTTGGGGAGCGGCCCCGCCTGCTCGGCGGAGGCCGAGTGGAGGCGCGTCGCCGAGCAGGCGACCTGGCTGGCGCCGGGACAGCTCGACCGCGCGGCGGCCGCGGTGGAGAAGCTCCCTCGGGAGCGTCGGGCCGCGGTGGAGCAGGCGCTCGGCGCCCTGGCCGCGGTCCCGGGCGGGCAGGCGGGCCTCGCGGAGGCCGAGAGGACCCTCAGCGAGGCGGTGGTGGGCCTGGGCTCCAGCAGCGCGGTGGACGGAACGGACCCGGCTGTGGCCGCCCTGCGGGGCGCGGCGCTGTGCGTGTTTCAGGGCCTGATCCTGCGGACCGCCAAGGAGATCGCCGCGACCGGTGACGTGGCGCAGGCGACGGAGCTGGTGCGCTGGACCCGGGCGCTCACGGTCTTCGAGAAGGGGGACGTGGCCACCCTGCGGGAGGAGGCCCAGACGGGACTGGGGCCGCTCTACACGGAGGCGCTGAGGAAGCTGGCCGCTCCCTGAGCGGCAGCGCTCACCCCGAGGGGACCCGCGCTCCCGAACCTCCGGGGTTCAGGCCCTGGCCCTCCTCGCCCGGCGCCGCACGACCAGCCCGAGCAGCGCCAGCGCCGCGCCCCATCCGGGGGTCCGGTCCCGGCCCTGCGCGCAGCCGCACCCGCCGCTCTTCTCCGGGTCGGCGACGTCCTGTCCGGTCTCCTCGCCCGCATCCACCTCCTCACAGGCGGCGTCCTCGCCCGAGCAGTCCTGGTCGAAGCCGTCCTCGCACAGGTCCTCCGCCCCGGGCGACTGGTAGGGGTTCTGGTCGTCGCAGTCCGTCCCGTCGACCACCGCCCCCTCCGGGGCCTCGCAGGCGAGGGTCTCGGTCGCGGGATCGCCGTACCCGTCGCCGTCCCAGTCGGTGTACCAGGCGCTGCGGTCCGCGGCGCCTTCGCCGTCCACCTCGCCGTCGCAGTCGTTGTCCAGCCCGTCGCAGCGCTCCGCGGCCAGGGGGCTGATCTCCGCGTTGGTGTCGTCGCAGTCCTCGGTGGTGTCCAGCCCGTCCCCGTCCTGGTCCTCGACGGGGGCGCCGGGGCCGCCCCAGGCGCCGATGTCGCTCCGGCCGCCGTCGGGGTCCAGGACCGCGGGGTCGCCGGCGTCGCGCATGGGTGAGCCGGACCCCAGCCGCAGGTCGTCGTCCTCGCAGTCGCCGTTCGCGCTCCAGCCCACGAACAGCGGGTCTCCCCAGACGTGGCCGTCGTCTTCGGAGGCGTAGAAATACCCGCCGACGTCCTGCGGGTCGTTGTCGTGCCAGCCGTCGTAGGTGAACGTGGTGTAGCCGTGGTCATAGGGGTCGGCGGCGTAGGCGCCCGTCCCCTCGCCCGAGCTGACGACGAGGTTGTTGGTGAAGGTCCCGTAGGCGTACCAGCCGGCGTACAGCGCGCTCCCCCAGTCGCTGGATGTGTTGGCGACCAGGGTGTTGTTCTCGATGACCCCCGCGCCGGAGGCGTAGCGGTAGAGCGCGCCCCCCTGCACGGCCGAGTTCTCCACCAGGATGGAGTTCCGGAGCGTGTCCTGAGTGGTCCACTGGATGCCGAGGGCGCCGCCGTAGCCCGCCTCGTTCGCGCAGAGTCGGCTGTTCGTGACGCTCAGCGCGTCCAGGGCGTAGGCGAAGACCGCCCCGCCCCAGCTCGCCGCCGTGTTGCCGACCAGCGCGCAGTCCTCCAGCGCCACGGAGGTGTACCACTCGAGCTCCAGCGCGCCGCCGCTGCCGCCGGCCGCGTTGGCCTCGAAGCGGGTGCCAGAGAAGGTGGCGTCCGGGTCCACCGCGTACAGGTAGAGGGCGCCGCCGTTCCCGCCGGCCTCGTTGCCCGAGAACGTGCTGTCCTCGACCGTGATCCCGCTGTCCCAGGCGGCGAGCCAGGCGCCGCCGCCCCCCGCGGCGACGTTGTCGGTCATGGTGACGCCGGAGAGCGTGACGGTGTCGTAGGCGTAGGTGTAGATCGCCCCGCCGTCGCCGGCGGCGGAGTTGCTCGTGTAGGTGGAGCCGCTGTCTCTCAGCGTGCTGGACCAGGCGACGTAGAGGGCGCCCCCGTAGAGGCCGGTGTTCCCCTCGAAGCGGCAGTCCGTGAAGTGCAGGGCGCTCCCGTAGCTCTCCAGGGCCCCGCCGTAGGCGCTCCCGTTCCCGAGCCCGCTCAGGAGCACACGGGTCAGGCTCACCGTGCTGTAGGCGGCGTAGATCCCCCGCGCCCCGCTCCCGGTGAGGCTCAGATCCTCCAGGCTCACCGCCTCCCCATTGTCCACGATGAGGCCCCAGCCGCAGGCCCCGCTGTCGAGGATGGTCTCGTCCCCGACCCCGCGGAGCGTCAGGCTGCGCCCGCCCGTGTCCAGGCACTCCTCCCAGGTGCCGGCCGCGATCTCGACGGTGTCGCCGCTGGAGGCGGCGGAGATGGCCGCGCTGATGCTCGGGTAGGCCGAGCCGTCGTCTGCGTCCACGCGAAGGGTCGCGGCGTTGGCCGCGAGCAGTGTCCAGAGGATCATGGCCGCCTCCTGCGGGCGGCGAGCGCCAGGGCGAGCGCCGCGCCCACCCAGCCCGCGGGTGAGCCCGCGCCGCACCCGCAGCTCCCCTCCTTGGGGTCCTCCTCGACCTCGGGCTCGCCCTCACCCTCGCCCTCGCCCGCGCCCTCGCATGCGAGGTCGGCGCCCGAGCAGTCCTGGTCCAGGCCGTCGGCGCAGACCTCAGGCGCGCCGGGGTAGACGCTGGCCCGGGTGTCGTCGCACTCCGCGCAGGCCAGGAAGCCGTCCCCGTCCGCGTCCAGCTCGACCAGGTCCGCCTCGTCGCAGTTGACGTCCTTGCCGTCGCAGCTCTCGGCGGCGCTGGGGAGCACGCTGGCGTCCTGGTCGTCGCAGTCGCTCTCGCAGTCCACGCCGTCCAGGTCGTAGTCCTGGACCGGGTAGCAGCCCGTGTGCTCGGGGTCGAGCTGGTAGTCCCAGATGCCGCGCCCATAGGTGCCGAAGCGGACGGTGTTCTCCGCGCTGAGGGCCTCGCAGCTCCAGTAGATGGTGATGGGCGCCGCGCCGTCGGTGATGTCCGTCCAGGACGCGTCGTCCGGTCCGCGAAGGTAGACGCTGGTCTCGGTCCCCGCGAGCATGCGCCCCGAGTCGTCCGGGGCCTCGCACAGGCTGTAGACCAGGGTGTCGGGCAGGCCCTCGCCCCAGGGCGCAAACGTCGCGCCCCCGTCGGTGCTGCGCCACACGCCGGGCACGCCGTAGCCGCTGCCGCCCACATAGACGAGCTCGGGGTCGTTGTGGCTGGCGACGATGGCCTGGCCATAGTACCAGTTCTCGTCGGGCACGAGGCTCGGGCTCAGCGTCCAGGTCACCCCCTTGTCGCCGGACGCGAAGAAGCGGCCGTAGCTGGTCGCCGCGTAGGCCCGGTTGGGGTCGAGCGGCGAGAAGGCCAGCGCGCTCATGTACTCGTAGCCGTCCGACGAGAAGCTCTGCTCCGACCACAGCGCGCTGGTGGCGGTCCCCGAGCGGGGGCTGAGCTCGTAGCGGTACAGGCGCGTGGCGGGGAAGAAGAAGGCCGTGCGCTCCTCGGGGTCCGCCACGATGGGGGGCAGCCAGGGCACGTAGCTCTCGCCCGCGGGGAAGTCCAGGTAGGCCAGGGTGGGGGTGGACTCGCCGATCTGCGCCAGGATGAAGCCCGGGTAGACCGAGTACACGATCTCGTGCGTGCCGTCCGAGGAGGTCAGGTGGCCGTAGTCGCCGCTGATGGCCTGGGAGAACTCGTAGAGGCCGTCGTCCTGCTCGACGTCGTTGGTGATCTGGTATCCCTGGTCCTGGGCCCCCGCCGCGACGTTCTCGGGGTTGGCGCTGCTGGTCAGCGTGTCGTAGTACTGGCTGACCCGCAGCCCCTGAAGCGAGAGGTTCTGGGTGGTGATCAGGCCGTCACGCGACTCGTAGAGCCCTCCGTCGGTGCAGACGTACCAGATCTCCTCGCCCAGCGCGCCGAGCTGCACCTCGACGCCCATCATGTCCGCGTGCAGCAGGTTCGTGGGGTCGCCGTAGTACTCCCACCAGTTGTTCACGGCGTTGAAGGACTCGCCACCGTCATAGGTCGCGTACAGGTCCACGCCGCCGAACGCGAAGAGGTCCGGGTCGTCGATGCTGGCGTTGAGCGCGGCCCAGTAGTCGGAGAGGATGCCCTTGCTGGTCCAGCTCAGCCCGGCGTCGTCCGAGCGGTACAGGTAGGCGCCCTCGGTGACCACCCACAGGCGCGGCGCGCCGGCCTCGGAGCCCACCAGCTCCGCGCGCGTGCTGGCCGCGTCGAAGGTCCCCAGCGTGGTCCAGGTGTCCCCGAGGTCATCGCTGCGCTGCAGCGCGCCCCCGCTCGTGGCCAGGTAGAGGGTGGCCTCCCCGTCGCGAGGCGCCCACAGGTCGCCCGAGTAGCTGCCGAGGCTGGCGACCGCCGAGAAGCTCCTGCCCAGATCCTCGCTCCGGTAGAGCTTCACCCCGTCGGCGCTCGTGGTCAGGAGGAAGACCAGGTCGCTGCCGTCCTCAATCTTCAGCATGCGGCGGACCCCGGTGGGCGAGCCGAGGCCCTCGGGCTCCTCCCAGGTCTCCCCGCCGTCCTCGGTCCGATGGACGAGCCCGCCGTCGGTCGCGGCCAGCACCACGTCCTCGCCGCCCTCGCCCTCCAGCACCTCCACCCAGTGCGCGCCGCCGTAGAGGTTGTCGCCGATGGGCTCCCAGGCGGTGCCGTCCGGGCTCCCGCGCCAGACCCCGCCCAGCGAGGAGCCCGCGTACAGCGTCTCCCCGTCGGCGCTCTGCCGGGCGGCGTGCATCCGGCCAGCCTGATTGTCGCTGCCGCGCTCGACCCAGGCGGCGGTCGGCGCCTCCGCTGGAGGTCGCAGGCGCAGGGCGCGCCTCCGGGCCACCTGGGCGAGGCCGTTGGCGCGCTCAACGATCCTGGTGTCCACGCCGGGCGCGGCGCGGTGCTTCTGCTTGATCCAGAGCTTCCGCGCGTCCTTGTTGCGGCGCTCCGCGTCCGGGTCCAGGCGGTGCTCGGTGGGGGGAGGCAGCCAGTCCGGGGTGGCCAGGGCGGCGGCTCTCGCGCCAGGATCCGGCGCGGCCTCGGCCGCTCGCGGGGCAGTGGGCGGCGGCTCCGGCGCTGGGGAGCAGGAGGCGCCGAGGAGGAGCAGGGTGAGGGCGGGTCGCGTGCGCATCCGGGCTCCGAGAGGGCGACACTCTACCACTCCGGGGGCCCTCCCCAAGGCCCCTCCTGGGGGGTATCTTTGGGCGATGGCTCGACGTCCGACCGCTCCGCTCCTCCTCGCGATCAGCGCCCTCGTCGCTGGCTGCCCACAGCCCGGGGACAAGGGCGTGCCTGCGGAGTCCACCCCCGAGTCCACCCCTGCCGAGTCCACCTCGCCGGACACCGCGCCCACGGAGCGCTTCCGCACGCTGCCGGTGCTGGTGACCCTGGACGGGGCGCCGGTGGAGGGCGCCATCGTCACCCAGGGCGGGGTGGAGGCGCGCTGGACCACGGACGCGAGCGGGCGCGTGGACATCTCGCTGGACATGGGCGTGCACGGTCTCGTCGCCGTGATGGCCTCGCATGAGGAGGCCCGCATCGGCGGGGGAGAGCTGGGCTACGACCTGGAGGACGTCGAGGCGATCCTGGCCAGCGGCGAGCCCTGGGAGATCGCGCTGGAGCGCTTCGCTGTGGTGGACAACACGCTCTACCACTTCCAGGACCCCGGCGATCCCTCCAACCGGGACACGACGGCCCAGTGCGGGCACTGCCACATCGAGATCAACGACGACTGGTACGGCTCGGCCCACCGGAGCTCGGCCAGCAACGCCCGCGTCCACGACCTCTACGCCGGGGTGGCCGCCGCGTTTACGGACGCCAGCGCCTGTGAGGAGGCCGGCGGGACCTGGGCCACCGGGATCCTCCCCGGCACCGCCGCGGCGGGCGGGCGCTGCTACCTGGGCGACGGCCTGCTGCCCACGCTGAACGAGGGCTGCGGCCCGGACAGCCCCTGCGACGCCACCGCCACAGAGCTCGGCGACTGCGCCGCCTGCCACGCCCCCGGCATCGACGGGGAGCTGAGCGGGCGTGGGCTCCTGGAGGCGACCGCCTTCGCCTACAGCTACGGGGTCCACTGCGACGTCTGCCACAAGGTGGAGAGCGTGGACCTCGAGGATCCGAACCCCGGGGTGAGCGGCATGCTGCGCGTCCTCCGCCCCTCCGAGGCCAGCCCGAGCCCCGTGCTGGGCGAGTTCTACCCGCTCACCTTCGGGCCCTACCCGGACGTGCCCAACCCCCGCATGGGCAGCGTCTACCGCCCGCTCTTCCGAGAGGCGGAGCTCTGCGCGGGCTGCCACCTGCTCGAGCAGGCTCCCCTGCCGCCCGACGCGGAGATCGACCTCGAGCGCTGGCCCGACGGCGTGCTCCCCCTCCAGAGCACCTACCGGGAGTGGCTGGAGGGCCCCTACGGCGAGGCCGCCCCCTGCCAGAGCTGCCACATGCCCCCCGACGCCGCGGCCGGGAACAGCGCGGATCTGGGCGTCCACATCGACGCGCCCGAGCCCGACTCCGCCTCGGGCTGGTACCGCGCCCCCGGCTCGGTGCGCCGCCACACCTGGACGGGGCCGCGCACCGAGGACACGCCCATGCTCGCCCTGGCGGCCTCACTCACGCTCTCCTCGCGCTGGGAGGAGGGGGAGCGCGGCGACGAGCTGGTGGTCGAGGCCACCGTCAAAAACGTCGGCGCCGGCCACGCCATCCCCACGGGCGAGCCCATGCGCAGCCTCGTGCTGCTGGTCGAGGCGCGCTGCGACGGCGAGCGGACCCCCGCGGTGGGCGGGGACGTGGTCCCCGACACGGGCGGATGGCTGGCGAAGAAGGAGGCGGGTGAGGACTGGACCAGCTGGCCCGGGGCGGAGGCGGGCGACGTGGTCCGCGTGGTCCGGCGCACGGGGGAGTGGCGCGACTACGAGGGCTTCGGCGCCTTCGGCGACGGCTCGCTGGAGCCCGAGGACAAGGGCCTGCCGGTCGAGGAGCTGGTGGGTGAGGTGCGCGTGCTCGCCATGGACGGCGCCTACCCGGTCTTCGACGGCGAGCTGCCCGAGGGGGATGTGGCCTACCTGGGCGAGGGCGAGGGCCTGCCCGAGGACGGGGACCCCGCCCTGGCCTGGGCCGGCGCGCCGGGCTTCTCCTGGCAGCGCGTGACGCTGGGGACCTCCGGCGAGCGCGACGTGCCCTCCTTCCTGGCCGAGGACATCGCCAGCGACAACCGCCTGATGCCCCAGCGCTCCTGGACCAGCCAGCACCGCTTCGCCCCCGACTGCGCCGAGCCGGAGCTCAGCGCGCGCCTCTACTACCGCGCCTACCCGCTCGCGCTCTCCCGGGAGCGGGGCTGGGAGGGCGTGGATCGCCTGATGGTGGAGGTGGGCCTGTGATCCTCCTCCTCCTGGCCTGCGCCGCGCCCTTGGAGACGGGGCCCCACGAGACAGGGGAGGGGAGGGAGAGCCTCGCCGACTCGGGGGACACGGCCGACTCCGCCGAAGAGGCCGCCCCCGTCTTCGCCAACCCGCCCGAGGCGGAGGACCTGGACGAGGACTCCGAGGTGCTCCACGTCCGCCTCAGCGCCGCCCCCGCCACCCACACCTTCGCGCTCCCCGACGCGGAGGGCGGGCCCGTTTTCGTCGAGGGCTACGCCTACAACGGTCTGCTCCCCGGCCCCACCCTGCGCGCGCGGGTCGGAGACACGGTCATCGTCGAGCTGGAGAACGAGCTCGACGAGCCCACCACGGTCCACTGGCACGGCCTCCACGTCCCCTTCGAGGTGGACGGGGTCCCCTGGATGATGGACCCGGTGGAGCCGGGCGAGAGCGCGACCTACACCTTCACCTTGGACGCCCCGGGCACCTTCTGGTACCACCCACACTTCGACAGCCACGAGCAGGTGGATGCCGGCCTGTACGGCGCCTTCATCGTGGAGGACCCCGACGAGCCCGCCACGGACGAGGAGCTGATCCTCTTCCTGGACGACTGGGACTTCGCCAACGCCGGCACGCCGGCCGGGGGCGAGGACGACCACGGCATGGACGGGATGGCCGGTCGCTGGACCGTGGGCGGGCTGGTGGACCCCGAGATCCAGCTGTCCGGGGGGACCCGCGTCCGGGCCCGGGTGCTGAACGTGAGCAACACGGGCTACCTGTGGCTCTCCTGGCCGGACATGCGCGTGATCGCCCAGGACCAGGGTCTCCTGGCCGGGCTCTCCGAGGAGCCGGAGCTGCTGGGCCCCGGGGACCGCCTGGAGGCCGAGTGGCGCGTGGGCGAGGACGGCTTCGACGTCACCGACCTGGGCTGGACCCAGCACGGCGGGGCCACCGGCATGGAGAGCGTGCTGGTCTCCGTGCGCGTGCAGGATCCCGCGCCGGCCCCGGAGGCCCTCGACTGGCCCTTCTCCGGCGCGCTCCCGGGAGAGGACCCGGGCACCACCGACCTCCTCTTCTCCCTCTCGGGGGACACCGGCACGGGGGAGTGGTTCATCAACGGCCAGCAGTGGCCCGACGTGGACATCCCCACCGTCCCGCTCGGTGAGGAGGCCATCCTGGAGGTGCGCAACATCTCGCCCACCAGCCACCCTTTCCACCTCCACGGGATGCCAATGGAGATCCTCTCGATCGACGGGGTGGCGCCCCCGCTCCTGCGCGTGGACGACACGGTTGACGTGCCAGTCTACAGCGTGTTGCGAGCCCGGATCCTGGCAGACTACGCGGGCGACTGGATGGCTCACTGCCACATCCTCCCGCACGCCGAGGGGGGCATGATGACGGTGCTTCGCGTGGAGGAGGCGTCCACCGCGCGCGTGAGATAGGTGGAGCGCGCCTCATCGGGAGCGGCGCGGCGCGCTCCCTGGTATACTGTCGGGCCGGAGAGGGGAGCCTTGAAGCTGACCTGTCCCAACTGCAAGCGGGAGCACACGCTGCGTGAGCCCTATCCGGCGCCCAGCTCGCGGATTCAGTGCGAGTGCGGACGCCGCCTGGCCGTTCAGTATCCGCCGGGCATGGTCGAGCAGCTTCGGGCGCGCGGCGCGCAATTCGAGGGCGACCTCCCGCTGATCGGCGACCCCTTCCAGTCCCAGCAGATCCAGCAGGGCGGCTTCTGGCGCGCGGGCGTCGACGACGAGGCCACCTCCCTCTTCTCCCCGGACCAGATCGAGGAGGCGGCGAAGCGCGCTCGCTCGAAGAGCCTGATCCCCGAGGCGCCCCCGCCCCGGCCCGCTCCGCCTCGCCCCGCCCCCGCGGCCCCGGCGCCCCCGCCGCGCCCCCGCGAGGGTGCCCCCGACCTGCGGCGCGTGCCGGACCACGGACCCACGGGTATCTTCCCCTTCTCCGAGCCGCCCACCCAGAAGCCCCCCGCCCCGAGCCCCGCGGCGCCCAACCTCGCGCCGGTCGCCGGAGGTTTCGAGGAGGAGCCCACCGCGCTCTTCATGGCCGATGGGGAGGTCCAGAAGGTGGACCTGCGCTCCATCCCCGATCACGGGAAGACCGGGCTGGTCTACCCGGTGTCGCGGGAGCAGATCCCGCCCGCGCCGCCGCCGCGCGGCTCGAGCCCGGTGGGGCGGGCCTCGGCCGGCACCGTGCCCTCGATGGCGCCCCCGCCGCCGCCGCCCCCCTCCTCTCCGGTGGGTCGCGCCGGCCCGGCGAGCATGGACGCTCCCCCGCCGCCGCGCGCGCCCGCGCCCCCGCCCGCGCCGCCGCCCGCCCCGCCGCCCGCGCCCCCGCCGGTGGACGCGCCCCCGGTGCGCTCCAGCGCCTCGCGCGCGCAGCCCCGGCCCGCCGCGCCCATCGTGGTCGAGCGCCCGATGAGCCAGATGGAGCGCCCCTCCGCGCCCGTGACCTCGATGGTGCCCATCGAGATCCAGGGTGGACCGCCGCTCAGCTCGGCCGCGGCCGGCCTGGAGCCCATGGCGGCCAGCCAGCCCGCCTCTCCCGATCAGGCCTTCCCCGAGACGGCCTCGGGCGTGCGCCGCGGGGCCACCCTCGACGAGATCATGCGGCTCAAGGTGGCGCCTCCCGCCCCGGAGCCCACCTGGAAGAAGACCCTGCCCAAGGTGGCCCTGGTCGTCCTCATCCTGCTCGGCGTGGGCGCCGCGCTGGCGGTGGCGGCGGGGGTCGCCACGCTCGCGTTCAAGTGAGCCGCGCGCCGTGGGGGACAATCCGCGCAGCCGCCTTGACGAAGGGGGTTTCCACGCGGTACCAGAGTGCGAGTCACGAAGGGTCGGCGCGGGTCCAGCCAGCATGGGCCCGGCGAGCACGGATCAGCAGACAGCGCCGGTGGAGAAGGCCGGTGAGCACAGGCGCTGAGAAGGAGAGGTAGCCTTGTCGGTCGAGCTCCGCGGGTATGTCTTCCTCGACAGCCTCCAGCCTCAGCTGGCGGCCTTCACCGGCACGACGTGCAAGGGCTTCCTCCCGCTCGCGGGTCAGGCCAGCCTCTGGGTCGAGACCGCGCCGGGCATGATCATCAACCGCGTGACCGACGTGGCGCTCAAGGCGACCCGCTCGGTGCCGGCCATCCAGGTGGTCGAGCGCGCCTTCGGCCTGCTCGAGGTCCACCACGACGACAAGGGCGAGGTCCTGAGCGCGGGCGACGCCATCCTGTCCTACCTGCAGCTCGACCGGAACAGCTACAAGCGCCCGAAGGTGGTCAGCAACCAGATCATCCGGGCGGTGGAGCCCTACCAGGCTCAGCTCATCAACCGCGACCGCTCGGGCATGATGCTCATCCCCGGGCAGAGCCTCTTCATCCTCGAGACGGAGCCGGCGGCCTGGATCGTCGCCGCGGCCAACGAGGCGGAGAAGGCGGCGAACGTCAACCTCATCAACATCCGGCCCTTCGGCGCCTTCGGGCGTCTGTGGATGGCCGGGCCCGAGAGCGAGATCGACAGCGCCCGTGAGGCCGCCATCGCCGCGATCGAGGCCTTCGCTTCCAAGTAGTCTGAGCGTCCTTCAATTTCAGGGAGAGTGGAGACCCCATGGCAGACGCACTCGGGATGATCGAAACCAAGGGCTGGGTAGCCATGGTGGAAGCCGCCGACGCGATGGTCAAGGCCGCCCGCGTGGAGCTGGTGGGCTACGAGAAGACGGGTGGTGGCTATGTCACCGCCATCGTCCGTGGTGACGTCGCGGCGGTCAAGGCTGCCACCGAGGCGGGCGCCCGCCAGGCCCAGCGGGTCGGCGAGCTGGTCAGCGTGCACGTGATCCCGCGGCCGCACGAGAACATCGACGAGGTCCTGCCGCTGGGCCGCACGCCGTCGAAGAAGGCCTGAACTGGAGCTGCGATGAAGCTCGGGCGGATCGTCGGAACGGTCGTCTCGACCCGCAAGGACGAGAAGATCGAGGGGCTCAGGCTCTACCTCGTGCGCGACGTCTCGATCGCGCTCGAGGAGCAGGGCTCATTCGTGGTCGCGGCGGACGCCGTGGGCGCCGGCGTGGGAGAGCTCGTGCTCTACGCCTCGGGCTCCAGCGCGCGCCAGACCCGCGCGACGGACGCCCGGCCCATCGACGCGGTGGTCATGGCCATCGTGGACGCCGTGGACGTGGGCGACCGGAGCGTCTACCTCAAGTCCAATGAGGACGGCAGGCCGTGAGTGATCGCGACCAGATCGGCGAGATCGTCGAGCGGGTGCTGAGCCGCATCCGCACGGGTGAGCTTCCCGCGAAGACCGCCGACGTGCCCGGCACGCTGCGCGGCGTCTTCAAGAGCGTGGACGAGGCCCAGAGCGCGGCCCGACAGGCCCAGCTCCTCCTGGTCTCGATGCCGCTGGAGAAGCGGCGCGAGATGATCGCGAACATCCGGCGGCGCGCGGCGGAGGACGTCCACACGCTCGCCAAGATGGCGCGCGAGGAGACGGGGCTCGGCCGCGTCGAGGACAAGATCAAGAAGAACCTGCTCGTCATCCACAAGACGCCGGGGCCGGAGATCCTGGACCCCATCGCGTACACGGGCGACGACGGGCTCACCCTGATCGAGCGCGCGCCCTTCGGCGTCATCGGCTCCATCACGCCCTGCACCAACCCCACCGAGACCATCCTCAACAACGGGATCGGGATGGTGTCGGGCGGCAACGCGGTGGTCTTCAACGTCCACCCGCTGGCGAAGAAGACCAGCGCCTACTGCGTGGACCTGATCAACCGCGCGGTCATGGAGGTCGGGGGCCCCGAGAACGTCATGACCTGCGTGGAGACGCCGACCATCGAGTCGGCCAACCAGGTCATGCGCCACCCGGGCATCCGCCTCGTGGTCGTCACGGGCGGCGGCGAGGTGGTCAAGGCCGCGATGAACAGCGGCAAGAAGTGCGTCGCCGCCGGCCCGGGCAACCCGCCGGTGGTGGTGGACGAGACCGCCGACCTGGACAAGGCCGCGCGCGGCATCTACCTGGGCGCCAGCTTCGACAACAACATCATCTGCACCGACGAGAAGGAGGTCCTCGCGGTGGAGAAGGTGTTCGACAATCTGATGGACCGGGTGGAGGCGCTCGGCGCCGTGCGCCTGCGCAACCACCAGATCACCCGCCTGGAGAAGCTCATCCTCACCCCCGACAAGGAGCACATCAACCGCTCCTGGGTGGGGCGCGACGCCAGCCGGATGCTCAAGGAGATCGACGTCCCCTTCAAGGGTGATCCCCGGCTGATCATCTGCGAGGTGCCCTTCGATCACCCCTTCGTGCAGCACGAGCTCCTCATGCCCGTCATGGCCTTCGTCCGGGTCAAGGACGTGCACGAGGGCATCGATCTGGCGGTGCAGGCCGAGCACGGCTTCGGCCACACGGCCAGCATGTACTCGCGCAACCTCGACGCGCTGCACCGGATGGCGAAGGTCGTCAACTGCTCGATCTTCGTGAAGAACGCCCCCAACTACGCGGGCCTCGGCTTCGGCGGGGAGGGCTACACCAGCTTCACCATCGCCAGCCCCACCGGCGACGGCCTGACCACCGCGCGCACCTTTACCCGGGAGCGCCGCTGCACGCTGGCCGGCTACTTCCGGATCGTCTGAGCATGGAGGCGCTGGCGCTCGTCGAGGTGGACAGCGTCGCCCGCGGGCTCGCCTCGCTGGACGCGCTCACCAAGAAGGCGCCGGTCACCGTGCTGGAGGCGAACCTCATCGAGCCTGGGCGTTTCCTCCTGCTCTTCGCGGGCGGGGTGGCCGAGGTCGAGGAGAGCTACGCCGAGGCGCTGGCGCGGGCGGAGGAGGGGGTGGTGGACCGCCTGCTGCTCCCCCGGGCGCACGAGGGCATTCTGGCGGGCCTGCGCGGGCGCACGATCCTCCGCACGGCGGACGAGCTCGACACCCTCGGCGTCATCGAGGGGCAGCGCGTGGCGGGCACGCTGGAGGCCTGCGACCGCAGTCTGAAGGACGCGGACGTGACCCTGGCCGGCGTGCGCGTGGCCGGCGGCCTCGGGGGCCGGGCCTATTACGTGGTCTTCGGCGCCCAGCACGACGTGGAGGCGGCGATCGACGCGGGGAAGAGCGTGCTGGAGACCCGCCGGTCCCTGCACCGGGTCGAGCGCATCGCCCGCCCACACCCCGACATGGTGCGGTGGCTCCTGCGCCCGCCGCCCTTCCAGGTGGAGGTCTGATGGAGCTCGCGACCGTCCTCGGCACCGTCACGGCCCGCGTCAAGCACGAGAGCCTCACCGGCGTCCGCCTCCTGGTCATCCAGCCGGTCGACCACGACGGCCAGGCCCAGGGCGACCCCATCGTGGCCGCCGATCCCCTCCAGGCCGGTCCGGGTGACCTGGTCTCCTGGATCACCGGCCGCGAGGCGGCCCTGGCCCTCCCCGTCACGTTCTCGCCGGTGGACGCGAGCGTGGTCGAGATCGTGGACCACGCCTGGGGCGATCGGAGGTACCTGTGATCCTCTGCCGCGTCATCGGGAATTCGGTGTCCACGGTCAAGCACCCGGTCTACGAGGGCCGCAAGGTGATGGTCTGCCAGCCGGTGGCCGCCGACACGCACACGCCGAACGGCCGCGTGTTCCTGGCTATCGACAGCGTGCAGGCGGGCCCCGGGGATCTGGTGCTGGCCGCGCGCGAGGGCAACACGGCCCGCCAGATCCTGGGCCGCGACGAGGATCCGCTCCACGCCGTGATCCTCGGGATCGTGGACGACGTGCAGGTGGGATGAGCCTCCTCGCGCTGGCGCTCCTGCTGGGCCTCCCCGCCCACGCGGGCGGTCTGGCCTGGTGTGACGCGCTCCCTACCCCCGAGGCCCCTGCGGCCAGCGCGGACCCGAGCTGCGTCCGCGAGGAGGGCGACGCCACCTTCGCGCCCGAGCTCGCCTGGCGCTGGACCCGCGCGGACGGCCTGGAGGACTGGAACGAGATCATGATGGCGCCGGTGGTCGGGCGCCTGCTCGATCTGGACGGCGACGGAGACCGGGACGAGGACGACGCGCCCACGGTGGCCTTCGTGGCCTTCGCCGACGACGGCGAGGGGGAGGGCGTGCTCTTCCTGCTGGACGGGTCCAGCGGCGAGGTGGAGCTGGCCCTGGAGTCGGTGGCGGACGGTGACCGGGAGTGGCGCTTCTCGGCTCTCTCCGGGCTCGCGCTGGGCGACCTGGACGGGGACGGGACGCCCGAGATCGTGGGCGTGTCCGAGGGCGGCGAGGCCCTGCTCTGTGTAGGCCCGGACGGGTCCCTGCGCTGGGCGGTCGAGGGCAGCTTCCCCAGCTACGACCTGCCCGCCATCGCCGACCTGGACGGGGACGGCCGCGCCGAGGTGCTGGCGGACGGCGGGGTCTGGAGCGCGGAGGGCGCGCCGCTCTGGTCCACGGCAGACGCCGTCTTCCCCTTCGCGGTGGACCTGGACGGGGACGAGGGCCTGGAGGTCGTCGCCGGGGCGGCGGTCTGGGACGAGGACGGCGCGGCGCTGTGGAGCGAGGGCGCGGGCTACGCCGCGACCGCGGACCTGGACCTGGACGGCGACCCCGAGATCGTCGTCGTCAACGCCCCCAGCGTGCGCGCCTTCGACGCCGACGGCGCCCTGCGCTGGGAGAGCACCGTGCCCTCGCCCGGCGGCTTCGCCAACCCGGGCGGCGCGCCGCTGATCGCCGACCTGGACGGGGACGGTGGGCCGGAGATCGGCGTGGCCGGCTCGGACGTCTTCGTGGCCTTCGACGCCGACGGCAGCGAGCTGTGGACCGCGACGACCTCGGACGCCTCGGCCCGCACCTGGGGCTCCGCCGCCGACCTGGACGGGGACGGCGCCGCCGAGATCATCTACGCCGACAGCCAGGCGCTCTATGTGCTGGACGGGGCCAGCGGGGCGGTGCTCTACGAGGAGCCGGAGCACGCGAGCCCGACCTGGCTGGAGGGCGCCGTCGTCGCCGACGCGACCGGGGACGGCGTGGCCGATCTGGTCGTGGGCAACAGCAACCTCGGCGGGCCGGGCTGGTCGGGCCTGGCCGTGCTCACCGATCCGAGCTGGCAGCCCGCGCGCCCGGTCTGGAATCAGGCCTCCTTCGACGGCTCCGGCGTGCTGGACGACCTCTCCATCCCCGCCGCACCCGAGCCCGCCTGGGCCTCCACCAACGTCTTCCGGGCCAACACCCCCGGCTGGGGCCTCGCCCACTGGGCGGTGGATCTCGCGCTGGTCGAGGTCACCCCCTGCGCGGCGAGCTGCGCGGATCGCACGGTCTCGCTCTGGCTGGGCGTGACCAACGACGGGCGCGTGGAGGCCGAGGAGGCCACCCTCACGCTCTCCCGGGAGGACGGCGCCGTCGCCGCCAGCCTGGAGCTCTCGCCGCTCGCCGCGGGCGAGGGCGTCGTGCTCGGTCCGATCACGCTGGACCGGGAGGACTGGGGGGAGGGGACGCTGGTCGCCACCCTGGAGCCGGTGCTCCCTGACGGCGACTGCGAGCCCGAGGACCAGAGCCTGGACCTCGGGCGCTGGCCGTTTCCCTACGCTGAGGACGATCTGGACTGCGACGGCCTCGCCGACGCGCCGGGTGAGACGGGTGAGACCGGTGAGCGCGGCGAGACCGGTGTCACCCGTGACACCGGTCCCGGGAAGAGCACCCCCATCGCCGGGCCGGACTGCGGATGTTCGGCCGCCCCTGCCCCCTCCGCGCCGCTCGCCCTCGCGATGCTCCTGCTCAGCCGAGCGCGTCGCCGAGCGGGACCGGCAGATCGGAGAGTCTGACCTCCCCCTCGCGGCGGATGCGGTCCAGGTCGGCGCGGATGAACTCGGCGTTGGCCCGGTGCCAGCGCCGCCAGGAGGGCATGACCTCGTCCTCCATCCAGCGCAGGCGCTCCGAGAGGCTGGACGGGCGGTCCCCGTCGAACTTCACGATGGGCGCCGCGGTGTCGTAGCCGAAGCGGAAGAGCACGAAGGGGGCCAGCGCGCGCTGCCCCAGCCGGCCCATGCGGTCGTAGCCGGGCTGGCAGATGTCGGTCTGCTCGACCAGGGAGAGGTCCCAGAGGGCCTTGGCCGCCAGGGCCTCGGCGCGCTCCAGGTCGTCCGCGGCGACCGCGTCCGCCTCGGCGAGGTGCTTGAAGCCGGTGCTCAGCTTGCCGACCACCGCCTGGCCGTCGCGGAAGCGCAGGAAGGCGGGCACGATGTCGCGGTAGATGGCGAGGTTCGTCGCCGCGAAGTGCTCCTGCAGCGGCCCCAGGCCCGTCTCCAGGCCCATGCCGACGTGGCGGGCCACGAAGCTGGCCAGCCCACACCACTGGTGAAGCAGCGGATCCTCGAGGTACAAGGCTGCGTAGAGGCCGGCGATACGCCGCGCCCGCGGCGCGGGGTCGTGCTCGTGCGGTCTCAGCAGGTCCAGAGCGAGGCGCTCGTAGTCGCGCATGAATCTCCCGGCGAGGCAGGCGACACGTAGCGCCTGCGCCGCCTGCACACAAGGGCGACGCACCCTCGGCGGGATACGTCTGCTGGGATGTTCACGCTCCTCCTCCTCCTCGCCGCCTGCGGCGAGCGCGACCCGAAGCCCGCCGCCTCCGCCGAGCGGCCCCCCAACGTCCTGCTGATCACGCTGGACACGCTGCGCGCCGACGCGCTGGGCAGCTACGGGGCGCAGGTCCCCTCCAGCCCCAACCTGGACGCGCTGGCCCAGGACAGCGTGCGCTTCACGCGGGCGTACACGGTCACGCCGCTGACCATCCCGGCCCACTCCTCGATCATGACGGGCATGTTCCCGCCTCGCCACGGGGTTCGGGACAACGGAGACTTCTTCCTCTCCGAGGGGGCGATCACGCTGGCGGAGCGGCTGAAGGTGGCGGGCTACCGGACCATGGCCTCGGTGGGCGCGGAGGTCACCAGCCACCACTGGGGCTTTTCCCAGGGCTTCGACGCCTACTTCGACGACATGGGCGGGCCGGAGGGGGACGAGCAGAACCGCTGGCGGGTGGAGCGGCGCGGGGACGCCGTGGTGGACGACGCCCTCTCCTGGCTGGAGCAGAACGGGACGGGGGAGCAGCCCTTCTTCGCCTGGGTCCACCTCTTCGACGTCCATCACCCTTACGAGGCGCCCGAGCCCTTCGCCAGCCAGTTCCCCCGGAGGCCCTATCTGGCGGAGGTGGCCTGGACCGACAGCCAGGTGGGCAGGCTCCTGGCCTGGCTCCAGGACAAGGCGCAGATGGACCGCACGGCCGTCCTGGTGATGGCGGACCATGGAGAGGGCCTCGGCAGCCACGGGGAGAGCTTCCACGGCGTGCTGCTCTACAACGCGACCACGCACATCCCGATGATCGTCCGCCCGCCCGGCGGGCTGGAGGCCGCCGCCAGGGTCAGCTTCCCGGTGAGCCTGGTGGACGTGGCCCCCACCGTGATGGGGCTGGCGGGCCTCCCCCCGGGGGAGCGGCTGGACGGGATGGACCTGGGGCGCTGGCTGGTCCCCTCGGCGGGGGCCCCGGCCTCGCCGGTCGATCGCGCCGTCTACCTGGAGGCGCTCTACGGCTGGCGGCACTACGGCTGGGCGCCCCAGCGGGCCCTGGTCACGGACGACGCCAAGTTCATCGACTCCACCACGCCCGAGCTCTACCGCCGGGACGACGCCCAGGAGAAGGTGAACCTCGCGGAGACCGCCGCGGCGCAGGCGACGGTGCTCCGCGAGCGCACCGCGACGATGTACGCGGCCATGAAGCCCGACGAGGCCCTGAGCGCGGCGGCGGAGCTGAGCCCGGAGCGCCTCGCCCAGCTCGAGGCCCTCGGCTACGTCACCTCGGGCGCGGAGACCGCCGGCGAGGGCTTCGGTGAGGGCCTGCCCGATCCTGTGACGCGCCTGCCCTCGCTCAAGCGCCTGGAGGACGCGCGCGCGGCCATGCAGTCGGGCGACATGGTGGCCGCGGAGGCGACCATCCGGGCGATCGTGGCCGAGGAGCCGGGGCTGGACCAGGCCCAGAACATGCTGGCGTCGGCGCTGGCGGCGCAGGGGAAGGTGGACGAGGCCCTGGGCATCCTCGCCACCATGGACCAGCGCCAGCCCTCGGCCAACCTGAAGACCGCGATGGGCGTGATGGAGCTGCGGCGCCTCCGCCTGGACCACGCGCTGGTCCTGCTGGAGGCCGCGCTGGAGGGTGATCCCTACCTGGGGATGGCCTGGACCCCCTACCTCCACACCCTCTTCCTGATGGGGGATCTGCAGCGCCTGGGGGAGCGGAGCGCGCACGCGCTCACGCTGCTCCCGGACCTCGCCGCGGCGCAGGCGGCGCAGGGCGTCCTCCTGGCGATCAAGGGGGACGTGGCCCGCGCGGAGCCGCTGCTCCAGCGGGTCCACGCGCGGGATCCGCTCCTGCCCATGGTGAACTACGGCCTCGGGCTGGTGGCGACCACGCGCGGGGACGTGGACGCCGCGGAGGGCTTCTACGAGGAGGACGTGCGCAGCGCCCCGCCCGCCCTGGCCTCGCGCCGCGAGCTGGTGCGCATCTACGCCACGCAGCAGCGCTGGGCCGAGCAGATCGCCCAGCTCGACGTCATCCTCAAGGTGCAGCCGGGGGACATGCTGAGCCTGCGCGCCCGCGCTCAGGCGCGCTACAACCTCAAGCAGTACGCGGAGGCCGAGCAGGATCTCGAGCGCTGCCTGGCGCTGGACCCCTCCAACGCCGAGTGCAAGATGCTCCAGGCCAACGCGCTGAAGCGCCTCGGCCGCCCGGAGGAGGCCGAGGCTGCGTATCAGGAGGCCCTGCGGCTCAAGGCTGAGCCGCGGGCGCCCTGACTACTCCTTGTACATGTAGAGGTTGTACTCGCTGGTGTCGCCAGCGCAGCTGCCCTCGTAGTTGCCGATCCAGACGGTGTAGGTGCCGGAGGACGGCGCCGTGAACCAGCCCGAGGGGCAGGCGTAGCTGGGGGGCTCGTAGGTGCAGGGCCAGCCGTCGTCGTTGTACAGGATGGTGTAGTCGGCGGGGCCGTTCACCAGGAAGCGCAGGTCGCAGGCGGCGTCCGCCGAGGCGTTGTCGCCGGTGACGTAGAAGGTCTCGCCCTCGGTGAGGTCGACCTCCCAGGCGTCCATCACGCTGCCGTCCGCCTCGAGCGCGCCCGAGTAGGTGTTGCCGCCGTAGCTCGAGCCGTAGCCGTAGTAGGGGCTGTAGAAGTCGGCGTAGTAGTAGTAGTCGTAGGAGAAGTTGTAGTGGGCCCCGGTCAGGCTGTAGTAGCCGTAGCTGGAGTAGCCCGCGTACCACTCGACGTCCTTGCCGGTCATCTCGAAGGCCCCGCTGTCATAGTAGGGGCCGTCGAAGGTGACGAAGCTCATGTAGGGCCCGTAGACGCCGTACCCGTAGGAGCTCAGGTCCCAGTAGTAGCTGGTGGCCAGCACGTCGTAGTAGTAGATGACCTCGTACTCACCCGTGTAGTAGTTGTAGTAGTACGAGGGGAACTCGCTCCAGAAGACCCAGGCCTGGTCCGTCAGATAGGGGGCCTCGTCGTTGATGTAGGTCCACTGCATGCGCGGCGAGCAGCTCGCCGTCGAGTCGTCGCGGACCACCTCGGGGTTCATCTCGAAGGCGTAGTCGCAGTCGTAGCACTCGCCCGTGTACTCGTCGCCGCTGGACGTGATCCCCAGGTCGCAGTTGGCGGTCGTCTCGCCCGCGACCACGAGGTTCAGGTAGTAGTCGATCTCGGCCTCGAAGGGCTCGTCGATGGTGCCCGAGCCGGAGACGTACTCCTCGTAGGTGTAGGGGTAGCTGGCGTCGTCGGTCGTGAGAGAGGCGTTGACGGCCTCACCCTCGCCCTCGCCTTCACCCTCGCCTTCGCCCTCACCTTCGCCCTCACCCTCGCCCTCGCCTTCGCCCTCACCCTCGCCCTCGCCCTCGCCCTCACCTTCGCCGCCGTCCTTGTCCGGGCAACCAGTGAGCGAGAGCGCGCCGAGCGCGCCGATCAGGAAGAGTCCGTACCACCTCATGCGAGCCTCCTTCCCATTTGGGAGCTGACAGATCAACGATCATAGCCTGCCGGGCAGGTCCGCTCAAGCTCACCGAGGTGAATAGCTGCTCAGGGGCGGACCACCTTGAGCAGGGAGAGCAGGTAGGCGTTGGTGTCCCCCGTGCAGGAGCCGTAGCTGGTCATCCACACGCGGTAGGTCCCGGTCTCGGGGGCGACGATCCAGCCCGAGGGGCAGTAGTAGCCCGCCGGAGCGTAGGTGCAGGGCCAGGAGTCGTCGCTCTCCAGCAGCGTGTAGCCGCTCGGGCTGTCGATGAACCAGCCGAGGTCGCAGGCGGCGTCGGCGGCGGCGGTGTCCCCCGTGACATAGAGCGTGTCGCCGGCGAAGAGCGTCAGATCCCAGCCGTCCATCAGCAGACCGTCGGTGTCCAGCGTGCCCTCGTAGGTGTAGCCGCCGTAGTCCTGCCCGTAGAGCGCGGGCGCGCTGTACCCGTAGCCGTAGAGCCAGGCGTCCTGGTAGTTGACGGCGCTGTAGAGCTCGGTCTGCTCGCGCGTGAGCGACCAGCTCAGGCTGGAGCCCAGGCGCTCGAAGCTGCCGATCTCCTCGCCGTCCCGGTCGTAGATGAAGGGGGCGCTGAAGTAGGGCCCCTCGTAGAGGCCGTACTCTTCGCCGTAGACGGTGTTGTCGATGGCGTAGAAAGAGCCGACGGCGTTGGTGAGGTAGGAGGCCACGCCGCTCTCGTAGTCGTAGTCCACGAGCTCGGACCAGAAGACCCAGCCGAGATCGGCGTAGTAGCCTGAGGGCTGCCAGGTGAGCAGGGGGTCGGGCTCGCAGTCCGCGGTGCTGGCGTCGGATGAGACCTCCACCTCCATCGAGAAGGCGTAGGTGCAGTCCTCGCAGGCGCCCTCGAAGAGCGCGCCGGAGAAGGCGAGGAGCTGGTCGCAGACGCGCTCGGCGCTGCCGTCCCGGTCGCGGTCGAGCGTGTAGCTCAGCTCTCCGCTCAGCGCGGTCCCGCCGCCGGAGAGCGTGCCGTTCGCGCTCACGCTTTCGGTGCGCGTGACCGACCAGCTCGTGTAGTGGTCGCGGTCATCCGCCTCCAGGCTGGCGCCGGGCGCGTCCTCGCCCTCGCCCTCGCCTTCACCCTCGCCCTCACCCTCGCCTTCGCCCTCACCCTCGCCTTCGCCCTCTCCGGACACGTCGTCCTTCTCAGAGCAGCCGAGGGGCAGGAGGAGCAGGAGGAGCGTAGCGGCGCGCATGGGGTGTCGTCCTCGTCGGGTTCACCGAGAACGATACCCCAGGAGGCGCGTTCAGCGGTACTGCGCGGCCAGCGCCTCCCAGTCCTCGTCGCCGGTGAGCTCGCGGAGGTCGTAGTCCCAGTCCCCGCGGCGCTGGTAGTCGCCCTGGTAGGTGCCGCTGAAGAGGTCGCGCAGCAGCAGGCGGCCGAGCGCCATGGGGTAGCCGAAGGTGCCGGCGGCCGGGTTGTTCTCGTCGAAGCCGCTGTGGATGTCGCTCTCCCCGCCCAGCTTCTTCTTGTCGTCGGGGGCGATGAAGTTGAGCATCCCCGGCCCGAGCTCGGCGAGGTTGTCCCCGTAGATGTACTGGGCCGGGTCGTTCTTGTTGGACAGCGTGAGCGTGGACACCCCGTTCCAGTCGCCCGCCCACATGCCGTCGCCGCCCTGGCTCTCCTTGGTCGGCCCGCCCATGGGCGCCAGCGAGACCGCGTAGTCCAGCCCGTCCTTGTCCCCGTACTGCCGCAGGTACTCCTGCACGCCGCCCGCGCCCTGGCTGTAGCCGTTCAGCAGCGAGGTGGTGTCCTTGTCCAGCTTCGACAGGTAGTTGTGGACGTGCTCGGCGGCGTCCGTCGGCTTGCCCTCGCGGAAGAGGATGTTCTCCACCGTGTTGGCGTAGGGCACGACGAGGCCGTAGGTGTTGACCCCCTGGGTGCTGCGCAGCTCCTCGGCCATCGTGGCCGAGCCCGTGCGGATGAGGCCGGTGCGCGCGCCGATGGTGAAGTCGTTGGGCTCCTGCCCCTTCAGCAGCGCGTCGCCCAGCGTGTCGCCGATGTTGGCGGCGTCGTGCTTCACGTCGGTCTCGGTGGGCATGAGGTCCAGGAGCATCGCGGCCTTGGGGTCGTTGTTGGCCATGTCGATGTAGGTGTTGAGGATGTTCTCCTGAAACGCCGTGCGATCCTCGGCGCTCATCGCGTCCAGCAGGGCCCGGTCGGCCCCGGCCGAGCGCACCTTGCTGGCCAGCGCCGTGAGCTCATCCGGGCTGAGATCGTCGAAGGAGGCGGGGAGGTCCTCGGCCGCGAGCGCGCCGCTCTCGACCAGGCTCGACAGCACGCCCGACTCCTGGAGCACCGGCAGGATGGTGCGGTCGGTGAGCGCCTGGAGCTCCTCGTCGCCCAGGCTGGCCAGATCCTCGGGCAGCGCCTCGCGGTCGACCTGCCCGGTCTCGGCGAGGTGATTCAACATGGAGCGGTTGTAGAGCGCGTGCAGCTTGCCGCCGTCGATGGCGTCCTGCTGCTTCCAGGCCTCCTCGGCGATGGGGATGCCCAGCTCGCTGTACTGCTGAACGAAGCCGTCGGCGTTGGCCGGGACCTCCATGAAGTGGGTGAAGCTGTTGTCCTTCTCGTCCAGCCCGAAGAGGTCCCGGACGTCCTCCACCTTGCCGTTCAGCCAGTCCCCGGCCCCGCGCACCGCGTCGGCGCCCCCCTCCCAGCCGAGCCAGTCCAGCCCGCCGCTCAGCCAGTCGCTGCCCTTGTTGATGATCCCGGACGCGCCCTCGGTGAGCCCGTCCAGCTTGCCGCGCGCCCAGTCCAACCCAGGCTTGTAGGTGTCGTCGTAGCGGTCCATCAGCCAGCCGCCGGCCTCCAGCAGCTTGCCGGTGCCCCACTCCTTCACGCCATCCCAGGTGTTGGCGGCCGTCTCCTTGGTCCAGTCCCAGGCGTCGCTGGCCTTGTTCTTCGTCCAGTCCCAGGCGTCCGTGGCCGCTCCGGAGACGGTGTCCCAGGTGTTCGAGGCGACGCTCTTGGCGCCCTCCCAGGCGTTGGACGCGGTCTCCTTGGCGCCGTTCCAGGCGCTCGACGCCGTGTCCTTGACCCCGTTCCAGGCGCTCGACGCCGTGTCCTTGACCCCGTCCCACAGGTCGCCCAGGCCCCAGCGGTGGACGCCGGCCTCCCGCGACTCCTGGACCTGGACCGGCTGCCCCTGGGCCACGGCCTTGGAGACCTGGTGGGCCTCCCGCTCGGCCCGCTCGCCCCCGGTGCTCACGCCGCCGCCCCCGCCGCCCTCGCCCTGCAGCGCGTGGGTGACCTCGTGGGCGACCTGCTCGAAGCTCGCGTTCCGCGGGAGGAAGACGCCGCCGTTGGCGAAGGCCCCGCCCGCGGAGATCCCCGCCAGCGCCGCGTCCACGCCTCCGCCCTGGAAGACCTGGAGCCCACCGAGATCCTGGCCGAAGCTCTGCTCCAGCCGCGAGCGGAAGGGCAGCGAGCGGGGGGCGCCGCCCTCGGCCAGCATGTCCATCATGTCGGCGTTGCCCAGGCCGGGCGGGCGCGCCGGTCCATGCTCGTCGTGACCGCCCCCGAGGCCCTGATCAGGAGGGGCGATGGCGGCGCGGCGGCTCAGGCTGGACATGTCTCCTCCGGTCCCGGGGGTCTGTGGCGCGAGGGCAGAAAGGGTCCATGATCATCCTGCGCAGACGCGAAGTCGCGATGCAAGCGGCTTGTGCTCGGGTTCAAGGGATACGCCGACAATTTCGGGGTTCCGTGCGCAGCTCCCGGCGGGAAGGGAGGGCGCACCTGCACGAACGACGATCGCGTGGCTGTCGCGCTTTCTCGCTCGCGCCGCGCCCCGGGCGGGGTAGATGCCACCGTGGCCTCCTCGGGGCCAGGGTTCGGGGCCCTTCGGGCCAGGGGAGTCTGCATGGACGGGACATCGGCGAGGTCGGCGCTGCTCACGCTCCTGGAGGGGGGGGCCGAGCCGCCTCTGGATCTGGCGGTGGCCCTGCTGGCGGTGGAGGAGGACGCCGAGGCCGATCCGGAGGCCATCCTGCGCGGGCTGGACGCGCTGGCCGAGGGGGTGCGCCTGCGCCAGGGCGCCACCGTGTTCGACGCCCTCGCCCGGCTCTGCCACCACCTGTTCACCGACCAGGGCTTCAAGGGTGACGAGGCCAGCTACGACGACCCCATCAACTCCCTGTTGAACCGCGTGCTGGAGCGGCGCCGGGGCCTGCCCATCCTGCTCTGCGTGCTGGCGATGGAGGTCGGGCGCCGCGCCGGGCTGGCCCTGGACGGCATCGGCTTCCCCGGGCACTTCCTGGTCAGCCCACGCGAGGCCAGCCCCCGTTTCTTCGTGGACCCCTTCCGCGGCGGGCAGATCATCCGCGAGGAGACGCTGCAGGCTCGCCTGGCCCGCATCGCCGGCACGCCCGTCGGCCCGCAGGGCTGGGCCCAGGCCACCGCGCCGGCCAGCCACCGGGCCATCCTGGTGCGGATGAGCAACAACCTGAAGGGCTCCTACTTCCGCCGCCACGACTACGGCGCCACCCTGCGCCAGGTCGAGCGCCTGATGGCCCTGGAGCCCATGGACCCCGATCACCGACGGGACCGTGGCTGGCTGATGGTCCGCCTCGGCCGCCCCCGGGAGGCGGCGGTGGAGTACGAGCGCTACCTGGCGCTGCGCCCACAGGCCGAGGACGCGGAGGAGATCCGGGGGGAGCTCAAGGCGATTCGGGGGTGAGGCTCGCCTGGAGCTTCGCGACCTCGGCGCGGAGGGCGGCGGCCTCCTCAGGGTCGGGGGTGAGGTCGGCGAGATCCGCGAGCGTCCCGCTCAGCAGATCATCCCATCGGGCACGCTCAGCAGGGTCCCGGGCCGCCTCGCGTAGCGACTGCCCGCGCTTCGCCCCTTGCCGCAGGACCTCGAGCGCGGTCGAGCGGTCGCCCGCATGTCTGGCGGCCGCCCCGAGTCGGGAGAGGATGAGCACCTCGAGGGCCGCGAGATCCGTTGGCGCGTCCTGCTCCGAGCCCTGGAGCCTCCGCGTCAGGTCCAACCCGGAGTGGAGGGCGATCTGTGCCTCGCGGGCTCGCCCCAGCTTCACCAACGTGTCGCCCAGCAGCATGAAGGTGAGGGCGCGATCCACCTGGGCTGGACTGGAGTCCTCCTGAGGTCTCGCGAGGGTGGCCCGGAGGAGCCGGACGCCCTCCTCTTCCCGGCCCAGGTGCTCCAGGCTCTCCACCAGGATCGCTGCGAAATCGGCAGGGATCCAGCCGCCGAGCTCCTCGGAGGCTCTCTGGAGGTCCGCCACCGCCTCGGCGTGTTGCTGGAGATCAGCCTGGACGGCGCCACGCTGTAGCAGGGCGACCGCGCGAGCGGTCCGGCCTCCCATCTCGAGCGCCCTGGTCGCGCTGGCGAGGGCCTCCACACTGCGTCCGGCCGCTCGAAGCGCGACGCTGAGCCTGAGGAGCGCCTCCGTGAGCCCTCCCCGGTCGCCTGCGGCCTCCGCTGCCCTCACCGCCTCCGCTGCCAGTTGAACAGGGGCGGAGGCGTCGGTCGGCCTCGCCCGAAACGGCATGGAGAAGCTGCGAAGCGGCGCAGGGTACCCAGCCGCCAGGCCCTCAACATCCAAGGCCCACGACCGGATGGACCACAGGTCCGGCGCGCTCTCCCGCGTGGCCGCCTTCAGCGCCGGGGGGGCCACGAAGACCAGGCCGCCCTTCATGCGCTCCCGGAGCAGCTCCCGGCGCTCGTTGAGGCGGGACATGAGCTGCTCCCAGGCCGCTCGCCACGCGGGCGTCTGCTCGGCCACGGCGACCCATGCGCAGCCGTCCGTACCCTCCGCGCCCTCCAACAACCAGCGCTGGATCTGCGCGAGCTCCTCGGGCGTGCTGGCGAGCCACCAGCGGGAGCTCCGTCCCGCGTCGGCGAGCGAGCGCTCCAGGCGCCCGCAGAGCGCGTGCGCGCTCGGGGCGTGCGCCGTGAAGATCCACCCCAGCCAGAACCCTGGGCTCCACTCAGCGTGCTGGCGAACGGTCTCCCAGGCCGCCTCGGCGCTCGGGCTCAACGCACCGACGCTCACGTCCCCTCGCCGAGCCGGCTCACCTCATCGACGATGAGCGGGTGGACGCCGAACCACTCCGCGCCGTTCCGCCAGGTCAACATGAGGTGCGTGTCGAAGAGGCGGGCCAGGTCGGGGAGCTTCTCCTGGCTCTCCAGCAAGGCGGAGCCCGTCTTCTGGACCTGCGCGAGCCAGCGCGCGTCCTGCTGCGTGATCGGCAGGTAGCTGTTGCGGACCTCGTGGAGCGCCAGCTCGCGCACCCGCGGGCTCACAGGGAGGACCTCGTGCCGGGAGAGCCGGAGCACCGTCTGGAGGACGCGGAAGAGGTCGCGCAGGTAGCCACCGCTGGCCAGCAGCAGCTCGTCGAGGGCCTGTCGATCCTGACCGAAGAGGCGCCGCCAGTCCCCGCGCGCCGAGACCACGCGCTCGAGCTCGTCCAGCCCGGCCTTGCAGGGGGTCCCGTCGCGCTCGCGCACCTTGACGCAGGGGAGGTGCTGGGCCGCGCTGTAGAGCCCGGCGACTCCGGGGGAGCGGATCTTCAGCCAGGGCGGGACCGTGTAGACGACGTGCAGATAGGGGATCCGCAGCTTGTCTGCGTGGTCGTGGAAGAGCGTCTCCAGGGAGTCGGCCACCTCGGTCGCGTTGCCCGAGGCGCCGCGGATCTGCTCGACCGAGTCGAGGAGCAACACGACCTTGAGCGACGGGTCCTGACGCGCGGTCCGCAGCGCGTTCACGCACTCGCCGATGAACTGGTGGACGTCGCGCACCAGCGCGCCCAGGTGACCGCGGAGCCGCTCCTGCAGCTTCTCGCGGAAGCTGGGATCGTCCTTCAGGTTCAGCTTCAGGTCCCCCGGGAGGCTGATCTCGGGCAGCTCGACCCTCGTGCGCCGCAGGAAATTCACGAAGCGCGCCCAGTAGCCCTCCTCGATCAGGGTGACGCCTCGCAGCCCCGGGTCTCTCCCCAGCTCCTCCCCCAGCGCTCCCGTCATCGCGAGCAGGAAGTCGCTCACGTCCACCGCGGTGCTCATGTTCATGTAGCGCTGCATGTCGCAGAGCACGACGGCGTGCCCCGCGGCCTCCAGCTGGCGCTTGAGGCGGCGCAGCTCGGTGCTCTTGCCCGTGCCGCGGAAGCCACTGAGGAGCTGGGCGCTCTCGTAAGGTGACCACTCGATGGTCGCCTGGAGCTCGCTGATGGGATCGGAGGGGGAGATCGCCCGGTCCGCGTAGAAGGGGACGTAGATCGCCCGGTCGCTCTCCGGGTCCAGGGGCCTGTCGATGAGCGCCTGATAGAAGGACTTGAGGAGATCGGGGTCGGCAGGCCGCATGCTCCCTGCGTACCCCGGCGCGGAGCGCACATCCAGATCCCCGCGGCGCCCGCTCCGGGAACCTCCCACCCCCCGCCTGCGTGTAAGACTCCAGCACCATGCCTCGCCCCGCGCCCCAGCCCGAGATCCCGCTCGCCCGCGCCCAGGCCGGGGATCCGCTCGCCTGGCGGGCGCTGGTGGGGCGGCACGGGCCGCTGGTGTGGTCGCTGTGCCGGCGCCTGGACCCGGACCCGGAGGACGCCGCGCAGGAGGTCTGGGAGAAGGTCTATCGCGGCCTCCCCCGCTTCGATCCGGCGGGGAGCGCCAGCCTGGCGACGTGGATAACAACTGTTACGCACCGCCACCTCGTGGATCGCCACCGGCGGCGCCGCGCGCGGGGGGAGAGCGAGCCGCTCGATCAGGAGCCCGCCGACCCGAGTCCGAACGCGGAGCTCCGCCTGCTGGAGGGCCGCGCCGGTCAGGGGCTGGAGGCGGCCCTGGCCCTGCTGCCCGAGGATCAGCGCCGGGTGCTGGTGCTCCACCACCTGCACGGGCGCGAGCTCAGCGAGATCGCCGAGGTCGAGGGCGTGGCGCTGGGCACCGTCAAGTCCCGCATGCACCGCGGCCGGGCGCGCCTGGCCGAGCTCCTGGGGGCACTCCTATGATCGAGGCTTGCCGATGACCGATCTCGAGCGCCTCTCCCGCCTGCTGGACGGCGAGCTCCCCGAGGAGGAGGCCGCGCCGCTCCGCGCCCGCCTGGACCGCGAGCCCGAGCTCCGCGCCGCCCTCGAGGCGATGCGCGGGCTGCCCGGCGCGCTGGCCTCGCTGCCGCTGGAGGCGCCGCCGCCCTCCGTGACCGAGGCGGCCCTGGGCCTGGCCCGAGGCCGCGCCGAGGTGCAGGAGGCTCGCCCCGCCCGCCGGGTCCCCGCCTGGGCGCCCGCGCTGGCGCTGGTCGCCGCCGCCCTGCTGGCCCTGGCCCTCTGGCCCGAGCGCCCGGCCCTGACTTTACTGACCGAGGGTCAGCAGCTCGTGGACGGTCGTCTGAGCCTGCTCGCGGGCGACGTCGCGGTGCAGGTGGACGGCCGCGCGCTGGTGACCGTGGAACCTCCGCGCCCCGCCGCGCGTGGAATGGGGGTGGAGGATCCGAAGATGAAGCTGGAGCGCGTGAGCGCGGCCCTGGGCGGCGCGCTGGTGACGGTGGCGGTCTACGAGGGCAGCGCGCTGCTGCGCCCGGCGGACGGGGCGGCGGTGGCGGTCCAGGCGGGGGAGACGCGGGCGCTGCGCGGCGGGGCGGAGGTCCCGGCGACGCGGACGCGCAAGGAGGGGCCAGGGGAGCTGAGGGGAGGGGCGACACCCGCGCCGCCGCCGGCCACCCTCGCCGAGGCCCAGGCCCGCATCGCCACGCTGGAGCAGGAGCTCGCCGCGGCGAGGCTGGAGGGGGCGGTCTCCCGCGGGCAGCTCAAGGGCCAGATCGGCTCGCCCCAGGCCTGGCCGGAGGACCCGCCGGAGGCCACGCGGCCCGAGGTCTGGGAGAAGAACCTGAAGGACGCGCTCGCCCGGCACGGCGCGGGCAGCGTGGTCTCCATCGACTGCCAGGAGTACCCCTGCGTCGCCATCCTGGAGCCGAAGCCGGGGGTGGAGGACTGGAAGGGGCCCTTCGAGGACGCCTTCGCCGACCTCTCCACCAACGTCTTCCGGGACAACGCGAGCGTGCACGCCATGGCCAGCGCGTCCGAGGACGGGGAGAAGACCAGCTACCTGATGGGCGTGGCGATCTACCCGGGCGACGACGGCGACGAGGACACGAAGACACGCACGAATTACCGGCTCAGCACGCTGATGGACGACGAGGCCAACGGCGAGCCCTGATCCAGCTCGGGCAGGAGGACCGGCCAGCTCCCCCGCGCCAGGGCCTCCCGCAGCGGGGCGAGGGCCAGGCCGCGCACCCGCGCCCCTCCCAGGGCCTCGGCCTCGGCCAGCCGCTCGCCCGCCCGGGAGAGCAGGCGCTCCGAGGCCCGCGCCTCGCCCATGTGCTGCTTGAGCAGGCCCGCGCCCACCTGGATGAGCCCCTGAAGCAGGGGGCGATCCGCCGAGCCCCGGGGGGCGAAGTGCCAGAGGGCCTCCAGCGCCTCGTGGCTCTCCCAGAGGTAGCGGTGGTTCAGGAGGTCGAGGCCGCGCAGGTAGCGGCGATCCTCCTGCCAGGGGAGGCCGGGATCCCAGGGCGCCTCGACCGGCGCGCCGCCGCCCGTGAACTGGTGGCCGCCCGCGTGGCGGAAAGGGTGGGGGTGCAGACCGGGCACGTAGCGGTAGGAGGGCAGCGGCCAGCCCGGCACCAGCAGCGGCGTCGCGGGATCGGGGGGATCGATGTCCCGAAGGTGCCGATCGGGCATACCTTTCACTTCGCCTCGACGTGGATTATAACCTCAGCATGTCCGTCGCTCCCCATAGGCGCGCCACCGCGGCCGATCTCGCCGCCCTGCCCGAGGACGTCTCGGCGGAGGTGGTGGGCGGCGCGCTGGTGCCGCTGCCGATGCCCTCCTTCGAGCATGCCGAGGTGGTGGCGACGCTGACCGAGCTCCTGGCCCCCTTCCGCACCGCGCGGGCGGGGATGCCCGGGGGCTGGTGGATGGCGTCCTCCGTGGACGTGGAGCTGGACGTTCACGAGGTCTACTGCCCGGATCTGGTGGGCTGGCGCTGGGAGCGCAGCCCGGGGCGGCCGAAGGGCAGCCCGGTGCGCCTGCGCCCGGACTGGCTCTGCGAGGTGATCTCGCCGGCCACCGCCCGCCGCGATCGGGTGGACAAGCTGCGCGCGCTGCACCGGGTGGGGGTGCCGCACTACTGGCTGGTGGATCCGGCCGAGCGCACGCTGACCGCCCTGCGCTGGGGGCTGGAGGGCTACGTGCTGGTCGCCGCCGCCGCGGGGGAGGAGCGGGTGCGCGCCGAGCCCTTCTCCACCCGCAGCCTCCGCCTGGCTGAGGTCTTCGGCGGGGGAGGGGAGGAGCCCCGCTCCGAGGGGCACGCGGGCTGAGGAGCTCTCGCCGACCCTCGGCTCAGTCGACCCGGCCGCCCGCCGCGCGGTAGAGGGCGTCCACGCGCTCCCGAGCCACCGGGGGCAGAGACGTGATGCGGAAGAGGGTGCGGCCTCCCTCCCCGCCCGGCAGGCTCTTGGCGAAGAGGGCGACGCCCGGGAGCTCCGGCAGCAGGCCCACGCGGACGTCGGTGAGGCCGCGCAGGGGGCGGGAGAGGGTCAGCTCGATGCGGCGGGGCGAGAGGCGCTCGATGATCCCCTCGAGCTGGGGCCCCAGCACCTGCTTGCCGTCCACGATCTGCACGGCGACCACGGGGCGCTCGGGGAGGGGGAGCAGCTCGTCCGGGCGGCGCGCGAGGCTGAGAGCGTGCGGGCCCGAGAGCCCGTCCACGTCGTAGACCGTCACGGGCTCGTCAAAGCCCTTCGGGGTGGCCAGGAAGCTGCCGCGCGCTCGCAGCCGGTCGCCGAGCGCGCTGGCCACCGCGTCGCTGACCAGCACCTGCCCACCCACCGAGAAGCTCTCGACACGGCTCGCCAGGTTGGCGTGACGCCCAACCAGGGCTGGGCGAAGCCAACCCTCCGCGCCGACGGCGCCGATCGCGACCTCTCCACGGTGTACGCCGATGCCCATCTCCAACAGGGGGAGGCCCTCTGCGCGGTGCGCGTCGTTGAGGTCCTCCAGCGCGTTCTGCATGGCGACGGCGCAGGCGACGGCCCGATCCACCGCGTCAGGTCGGTCCTCGAAGGCGCCGAAGACCGCGACCAGCGCGTCGCCGTGCTGGTCCTGCAGCACGCCCCCGTGTTGTGTCACCACGGTCCCCATCGCGGTCGTCACGCGGTTGAGCAGGTCCAGCACGCTGAGCGGCGGCATGCGCTCGCAGAGGCCGGAGAAGCCGCGCAGATCGCTCATGAGGATGGTGACGGTGCGCAGCGTGGGGCTGAGGCCTGGGGCGCTCTCTCCGCGCAACGCCTCCGCCAGCGCCTTCGGGCAGACGGCGGCGCCGACCAGTCGGGTCAGCAGCGCGTCGCGCGCCTCCAGCTCGCGGCGCAGGGTGGCGATCTCGGATCGGGCGCGGGCGAGGCGGGTAAAGGCGTCCTCGGCCGCGCCACGGCGGGTGGCGCCGGTCCAGGAGAGGAAGCTCGGCTCGAGCGGAGCGCGATCATCGGGCATGGGGGACCCTGCGGTGAGGCTTGCTGGCCGGAGATGGTAGCTTGCGCGCCGCACAGCGCCAGTCGACGCCACCCGAAAAGTAGACACTGAACGCGATTGCGGGCGTCGAAGGTCTCGATTGTCGAATCCTGTTCTCTGTCGCCCAGGATGCGCCTGCAAGGCACACCTTCGCGGAGCAGGGCGCGATAGATCCCTTTCTTGTCCACTGTATGGAGAGGCAGCTGAAGGGCCGCTCGCGGGTTGGCTTGAGGCCCCCTCGGGCGCTATGGTCTTCTCCATCCAAGGAGTCACGATGCGCGCTTCCCTCCTCTTCGCCACTCTCCTCGCCGGGACCGCGCTGGCGGCCGATCCCGCGCCCGCCACCGATCACTCGGCGCACCACACCACGGCGGCGGCCCCGCTGGCGATGGAGGCCCCGCCGCAGGGCGCGAAGGTGATGTTCGTGGCCCCGCAGCCCGACGCGCAGGTGCCGCAGCAGCTCAAGGTCGTCTTCGGCGTGCAGGGCATGACCGTGCAGCCCGCGGGCGAGATCAAGGCCGGCACGGGCCACCACCACCTGATCATCGACGCGCCCCCCACCCCGGCCGGCGAGGTGGTGCCCAAGGACGCCCAGCACATCCACTTCGGCGACGGCGCCACGGAGACCATGATCACGCTCACCCCGGGCGAGCACACGCTCACGCTCCAGTTCGCCGACGGCATCCACCGCAGCTACGGCCCGCAGATGAGCGCGACCATCAAGGTGAAGGTTCAGTAAGAGGTGAGGGCGCGGTGATACATTGAGGGCCCATGGCCCTCACCCTCCTCCTCGCCGCCCTGCTCGCCCTGCTCCCGGGAGAGGCCCGCGCCTCCCCGGAGGCGATCACGCTCTGGCACGCCTACCGGGGCGAGGAGAAGGCGGCGATCGACGCCCTGGTCGAGCGCTACAACGCCGCGCAGACGGACGCGCGCGTCGAGGCGCTGGCCGTGCCCTACGACGCCTTCGCCAACAAGCTGGAGGCGGCGGCCCCGCGGGGCAACGGCCCGGACGTCTTCATCGCCGCCCACGAGCGCGTCGGCTCCTGGGTGCGCAGCGGGCTCCTGCGCCCGGTTCAGCTGGACGCGGCCCTCTACCACCCGGCGACCCTCTCCGCGCTCACCTGGGAGGATCAGCTCTGGGCCGTGCCGCTGAGCTGGAAGTGCGTCGCGCTCTTCTACAACCGCGCGCTGATCGCGGCGCCGCCGGAGGACTCCGACGCCCTGGTGACCGCGCTTCAGGGCTTCCGCCAGCGGGACCTGTACGGGCTGGTCTACGAGGCGGCCACGCCCTACTACCACGCGGCCTGGATGCACGGCTTCGGCGGCGGGATCTTCCGCGCCGGACCCACAGGGTCGGCGGTGGCGCTGGACCAGCCGGGCAACGCCGAGAGCTACGCCTTCGTCGCCGACCTCATCGCCCGCGACCTCATCCCCGACGAGCCCACCAGCGCGCTGGTCACGCAGCTCATGAACGACGGCCGGGCGGCCATGGCCATCAACGGGCCCTGGTTCCTGGGCGAGCTGAGCCCGAGCCTGGACATCGGGGTGGCGCCGCTGCCGGTGGTGAGCGCGACGGGGAGGCGGCTGAGCCCGCTGCTGACGGTGGAGGGGGCGATGGTCTCGGCCTTCTCCAAGCACCCTGAGGCGGCGCGGGCCTTCGCGAGCTGGCTGGCGAGCCCGGAGGCGGCGGTGGTGCGGGCGACCACGGGTCGGCAGGGCGTCGCCACGCTCGCCGCCTTCGAGGATCCGGCGGTGGCGGGGGATCCCATCCTCTCGGCCTTCCGCGCGCAGCTCGACCACGCGACGCCCATGTCCAACCACCCGGACATGGCGGCGACCTGGGAGCCCATGGCCCGCGCCCTTCGCCGCGTGCTCCGAGGGGCGATGACGCCCCAGGCGGCGGCGACGCAGGCGCAGACGGAGTTCCGGGTGGTCAGCAAGCCCCCGCCCGACGAGGTCGATCCGGCCCCCTTCTGGGCGGCGGTGACCCTGCTGGGCCTGGGCGGGCTCGCCTGGGTGGGGAGCCGGGCCTGGCTCGCGCGCGCGGAGATGCGGCGGCAGGCCCACGCCTACGCCTACGTGCTGCCCGCGGCGCTGAGCATGGGGCTGCTGGTGCTGGCGCCCTTCGTGGTGGGCGCGGCGGTCTCGCTCTTCGAGCAGGTGGACGGGCGCTTCCGCTTCGTCGGGCTGGCCAACTTCCTGGACATCCTGCTCAGCCGGGACTGGCCGGTGACCAGCTCGCTCTCGTTTTACAGCGTGCTGCTGGTGACCATCCTGTGGACGGCGGCCAACGTGGCCCTGCACGTCGGGGTGGGGATGGCGCTGGCGCTCATCCTGCGCGAGCCCTGGATCCGCCTGCGGGCCTTTTGGCGGGTGGCGCTCATCCTGCCCTGGGCGGTGCCCAACTACATCACGGCCCTCATCTGGAAGGGCATGTTCAACCGCCAGTTCGGGGCCATCAACGGCCTGCTGGGCGCGCTGGGCCTGGAGCCGGTCAGCTGGTTCTCCCAGTTCTCCACGGCGTTTGCCGCCAACCTGACGACCAACACCTGGCTGGGCTTCCCCTTCATGATGGTGGTGACCCTGGGCGCGCTCCAGGCCATCCCGCGGGAGCTCGAGCAGGCCGCGGAGCTGGACGGGGCGACGGGCTGGCAGCGCTTCCGCCACGTCACGCTCCCCCTCCTGGCGCCGGCCCTGCTGCCCGCGGTGGTCATGGGCAGCGTCTGGACCTTCAACATGTTCAACATCATCTACCTGGTCAGCGGGGGCGAGCCGGACGGCAGCACCGAGATCCTCATCTCCGAGGCCTACAAGTGGGCGTTCACCCGCGGTCACCGCTACGGGTACGCCGCGGCCTACGCCGTGCTGATCTTCGGCGTGCTGCTGGTCTACACCCGCAGCACCCGCTACCTCCTGGCGAAGCGGGGTCTGTGATGCGGGCGCCTTCTCTGCTGAAGAGCGCGCTGGCCCACGGCCTTCTGGTCGTGGTGGCGGCGGCGGCGGTCTATCCGGTGCTGTGGGTGGTCAAGATGGCCCTCACCCCGGGCCAGGCCTTCTCGATGGACCCGAGCCCCATCCCCGCGGCGGTCTCGCTGGAGAACTTCGCGGCCGTGGTGCTGACGAAGGACGGGAGCGGCGACTGGCTCTTCCTGAGGCAGCTCCTGAACTCCGTGATCGTGGCGCTGGCCACGAGCGCGGTGGGCATCGGGCTGGCCTGCACGGCGGGCTACGCGATGAGCCGCTGGAGCTTCCCCGGCAAGAACGCCGGCCTCTCGCTCTTCCTGCTCACGCAGATGTTCCCGGGGGTGGTGATGGCCATCCCGCTGTACATCCTCATCGACGCCCTCGGCCTGCTGGACAGCCTGCTGGGGCTGAGCCTGGTCTACGCGACGACGGCCATCCCCTTCTGTACGTGGAACCTCAAAGGTTATTTCGACACCCTGCCGCGCGAGCTGGAGGAGGCGGCCATCATGGACGGGGCGAGCCGCTGGACCACGTTCACGCGCATCGCCCTGCCGCTGGCCCGCCCGGCCCTGGCGGTCACCGCGCTGTTCTCGTTCATGACGGCCTGGAACGAGTTCATCCTGGCCGCCACCTTCCTGTCCGACCAGCGCGCGTTCACCCTGCCGGTCGTGCTCCAGAGCTATGTGGGCGACTTCGGCACCGCCTGGGGCAGCTTCGCCGCGGGCGCCATCCTGGTGAGCCTGCCGGTGATGGCGCTCTTCTTCGCGCTCCAGCGCCACCTGGTCGAGGGGCTCACGGCGGGCAGCGTGAAGGGTTGAGCTCGAGCGGTCCTTGCGCCGCAAGCTGAGCGGGCTAGCCGGTCGCATGAGACGCCTCCTCTACCCCCTCCTGGCCGTCATCGTCGCCTGCACCTCGAGCCTCGCCACCATCCAGGTGGAGCAGAGCGCCAAGACCACGGTGGAGGCCGGGACCCTCCTGGAGGATCTGCTCGGGGACATCGGCTTCGAGGAGTTCGTGTCCATGGATCTGACCGAGGCCCAGGAGCTCCAGAACCAGGGCGTGGCGCCGGGCGACATCCAGGAGGTCTACCTGCGCGAGCTCAGCCTCACCGTCACCAGCCCCGACGGCGGGGACCTGAGCTTCCTGGACAGCATGGAGGTCTACGTGGAGGGCCCCGACCTGCCCCGTCAGCTCGTGGCCTGGCAGGACGAGTTCCCCGAGGGTCAGGGCCTCGTGGAATTCGAGCTGGAGGGCGTGGATCTCACGGACTACGTCGTCTCCGAGTCCATGACGCTCAGCACCGAGGTCTCGGCCCACCGGCCCGAGGAGACCACGGAGATCAAGGGCTACATCGCGGTGGACGTCGGGGTGACCGCCCAGGGCGCCTGCAACCAGGCGAAGGCTTCGCGGTAGTCGCAGCCCGGCGACGCCGCCTCAGAGATCGAAGCGCTCGTGCCGCTTCGCCGCCCCGGCCAGCGCGCCCAGCTCCGCCCACTCCGGGACCTGCGTGTAGTGCATGAGCGTGATCATGCGCTTGAGCTCGTCGGGCAGGGTGTTCAGCTCCTCCCAGTGCGTGTGGACCGTGCCCTTGATGCGGGGCAGGAACAGGCACTCGTGGAAGATGCGCTGGACGTTGCCGCCGCTCAGCGCGCGGTCCAGCCAGGGCTGGGAGAAGGTGGTGTCCCCGCTCCAGAGGATGCGGGAGCGGCCATCGTCGATCTCCACCCCGTAGGCCGGCTTGTCCACCACGCCCGCGCTGACGTGCGGGACGCGGAAGAAGCGGAAGCGCACGCCGCCGATCTCGATCTCCTGGGTCGCGATGGGGCGGACCAGGACCTCGTAGCCGGCGTTGCGGAACTCCCCGTCCTGGTCGGCGAGCTCGTTGAGGAAGGGGCGCATCGACATGCCCAGCGGGTCGAGCACGTCCGCGGGCGCGACCAGCGTGGTGTCCAGGAAGGCGGGCATGCCGCTGGGGCCGCTGTAGAAGCGCTCCCAGATGAGCGTCTCCGGGCTCGCGTGGTCGGCGTGCAGGTGCGTGAAGAGCACGGCGCGGAGCGAGGTGCGCTCCACCCCGAGCTCCTTCATGCTCTGGACGGCCGTGAGCCCGCAGTCCAGGAGGACCGGCCCCTCCTCCGTGTCGATGAGGGCGTTGTTGTGATAGTTGACACGGAAGTCGGTGAAGGCACCGCCGGTCCCGAGGAAGGTCACCCGCATGTGCTCAGTATGGGGCCAGGTGCGTCGTCGCGCGAGCCCCAGGGGTGAGATGACCGCGAGGTCTCAGTTTACAGGCTCATCCTTGGGCGGCGGATACCACGAGGCTCCCCGCAGGACGAGGCCCGAGGCTGGGGCCAGCGAGGTCTGCGCGCCCGCCGAGCGCATCGCCAGGGCCTGCATCACGGCGTCCTCGAGGGCCTCGCGCTCGCCCCAGCGGCGCAGGCGCTCCTTGTTCCGGCGCACGCGGGCCGCGCCGCCGAAGAAGAAGAGGACGGCGCCGATGGCCAGCCACAGCTCCGGGCGGACCAGGGCGCGGAGCCAGATGGGGCTGGCCAGCAGCCGGGCGCGCCAGGCGGCGTCGAGCATGACGGGGCTGAGCCCGGTGGCGTCGCGCACGGCCTGATCCACCGACCTCCCCGCCGCCATCTGGCGCACCAGCACCCGCAGGGACTCGTCCCCCCAGCGCTCGCGCATGAAGGCGATGAGGTCGGCGGACTGGGCGTAGGCGAGCTGGGCGCGCATGGGCTCGGAGGGGAAGCCGCGGGTGAGCTCGTCCAGAGAGAGCAGGCTGCGGCCCAGCACCGCGCCGGCCAGCGCGTCGGTCATCTGCGGGGTGTACTCGCGGGCGAGCAGCTTGGCTGTCCCCTCCTGGAGCCACGAGGGCACCGGGCGGTCCCCGAAGGCCTGGCCCAGGAGGACGTGGACCAGCTCGTGATCCAGCACGGTGGTCAGCGGGGTGGCCGTCCCGTAGCGCAGGCGCGGGGACTTCAGGAAGACCAGCCCGTCATTCGGCCAGGCGGTGCCGTCGGCCCAGGCGGGGGGCTTGCCCGGCTGCATGTCGCGGAACTGCACCTCGCTGGGGGCGACCGTGACGCGCACGCCCGAGACCTCGGGCACGCCGAGCTCCCGGGCCAGGCGGGGCATGGCCTCCTCGGCGTGGGCCGCGAGGTGGCGGACGGTGGCGGCGTCGGAGCTGTCGCCCAGCACCAGCCCGCCGGTGAACGAGGCGAGCTCCCACCCCTGCTCGGCGCGCGCGGGGGCGCTCATGAGCCAGACGACCAGGAGCAGCAGCAGGCGGATCATGAGAGGACTCTAAGCCCCGCGCGGCCGTCGCCAAGGGGCGGGTTATGAGGAGCGGCTCAGGTGGTGCGGTCTCGGGGGGAGCGGTGGACGGGACGGGGCAGGAGCGCGGCGCGGAGCGGTGGTGGCTGGATCGCCGCCTGAAGTGGATCCTCCTGCTGGGCCTCCTGCTGCGCGCGGTCCCGCTGGCCATCTGGAACGAGGAGCGCTGCGCCCGCGACGAGTGCACCTACATCGCCATCGCCGACCGCATGATCGCGGGGGAGGGGATGACGTCGTCGGTGGGCTGGCTGTGGGCCCCGGGCTACCCCACCGTGCTGGCGCTGCACGCCCTGGTGACCGGGCACTCGGCCCCGGCCCAGGCCACGCAGATCCCCATCTCCCTGGGCATCTGCCTCATGGTGGCGGCGCTGACCCGGCGCGTGCTGCGGGGAGGAGACCCGGCGCGGATCCGCGACGCGAGCCACCTCGCCGCGCTGCTCTTCGCGGTGAGCCCCACCCACGTCTTCTACGCGATCAACCTGTGGAGCGAGACCTTCTACGTCACGGGCCTGCTGGGGGCGCTGCTGCTCCTGTTCCGGGCGCGGGACCGGCTGGAGCGGGGGACGCGCGCGGCGCTGATCGCGGCGCTGCAGGCGGGGGTGGTGGTCGGGCTGTGCGCGCTCTTCCGCGGGATCGCGACCTACGCCCTGCCGGTCTACGCGGTGGGGCTGCTCTGGGGGCGGGCGCGGCGCGGGCTCGCCTGGGGGCAGGTGGTGGCGCTCGCGCTGGCGGCGGCGCTGACCGTGGCGCCCTACAGCGTCTACGCCTCCAAGAAGTTCGGCGGGCGCGTGATCAGCGATCTGACCCTGGGTCAGATGATGTACCTGGGCAACAACGACTTCGAGCCCATCTCCTTCGACTTCGGCAACGGGGTGCTCTCGCCCGCGGCCTTCGTGCGCCACACGGCGGGCGGGCGGGACCACTGCGCCGACCAGGAGGAGGTCGTCCTGCGCGACCGCTGCGAGACGGCCAATGGCTTCGACTGGATCCGCGCCCACCCCGAGACCTTCCTCCAGCGCGTCCCCTACCGGCTGGCCCAGCTCTTCACCCCCCACTCCATGCTCACCCGCCACCTGCGCTGGGGGCGCTGGCGCGGGATGCCGCACGAGCTCGCCGAGCTGATCATCGCCGCGGGCGCGATGTGTACCGTCCTGGTGGTGTGGGCGGGCGCGCTGGGCATGGCGCTGCGGGCGCGCGGGGCGACCGGCGTGATGCTGGCCTCGACTCTGGCTTATCACGTCCTGCCCATCGCCCTCCTGGCGGGCCTGAGCCGCTACCGTGTGCCGCTGGAGCCCATCCTGATGGTCTACGCGGCTATCCTGCTCACCGACCGGAGGGCCGCGCGCGCGCTGCTGTTCCGCAGCCCGGCTCGGGCTGTGCTGGCGGGGGCGCTGCTCGGGGCCCTCATCCCGCTCACCCTCTACTTCCTGCCCGCCGGATGGCCGGAGTGGCGCTCATGGTGATCCTCCTCCTCCTCGCCTGCTCGGAGAAGACGCCGCCGCTGATGCCCAGGGGCGACCCCGCGCGCCCGGACATCGTGCTGGTGAGCGTGGACACGCTCCGCGCCGACCACCTCTCGGCCTACGGCTACGAGCGCCCGACCTCGCCCTTCCTCGAGCGCCTGGCCGCCCGCGGGACCCGCTTCGCCCACGCCCGCAGCGCCGTGCCCTGGACCCTGCCCTCCCACACCACCCTGCTGACGGGGCAGCTCCCTGGGCGGCACAAGGTGGTGGAGGACAGCCTGCGGCTCCCGAACAGCGTGCCCATGCTCCAGGAGCGGCTCACCGAGGCGGGCTACGCCACGGGCGGCTTCGTCGCCACCCTCTACCTCAGCCGGGTCTACGGCTTCGAGCGCGGCTTCGAGCGCTTCGAGGACTTCAACCTCCACAACGAGAAGGCCAACCTCTCGGGCGAGATCACGGCCGACGACGTGCTGGGGGCCGCGCGCGCCTGGCTCAGCAGCCTGCCGGAGGGCAAGCCCTTCTTCCTCTTCGTTCACGTCTACGATGTCCACTGGGGCTATGATCCGCCCGCGCCCTACGACACGATGTTCGACCGGGCGCCCACCGCCGACGACGCGAAGTACCGCATGTACGAGTGGTACATCAAGAACCCGGTGGAGCCCGCGCAGCTCCAGCACCAGATCGCGCAGTACGACGAGGCCATCCGCTACGTGGACGACCAGCTGGGCGCCCTGGACGCCGCGCTGGAGGGCGCCGGGCGCCAGGTCCGCTGGGCGGTGACCGCCGATCACGGCGAAGAATTCGGCGAGCGCCGCTCCTGGGGCCACGCCCACACGCTCTACGCCGAGCAGCTCCACGTCCCCCTCATCGTGGCGGGGCCCGGCGTCCCGGAGGGGAAGGTGGTCTCGGAGACCGTGGGCCTCCACGACGTCGCCCCCACCCTGCTCACGCTGGCGGGGGGGAGCGGGCTCGACCCGGACGGGCTGGATCTGGGGGCCCTGATGCGCGGCGAGGCCCTGCCCGCGCGCGTCTTCCCCAGCGAGACCAGCCGCTTCGCCAGCAACCGCGTGGGCCTGCTGGAGGGCACGCTGCGGCTCGAGTGGAACCTGAAGGCGGGGAAGCGTGAGCTCTTCGACGTGGCGGCGGACCCGAAGGAGGCGCACGACCTGGCGAAGGAGCGCCCTGACGACGTGGCCCGGCTCACCGAGCTGGTGCGCGAGAACCTGGGTCGGCCCTGGACGGCGAAGGAGGCGGGCACGGTGCTGGGGCCCTCCTTCCTGGTGGACGGCCCGGAGGGCGAGCTGAAGGTGGAGGCGGGAGCGCGCTTCAACGCCATGCCCCACGACGGCGAGCTGCGCTTCGTCCGCGACGGCGCCACCCTGGGGCCCTGGTGCGCGACCGGCTGCCCGGCCCCCGGCCCGGCCGATCCACTCTCGCTGGAGGCGCATGCGGCGGGCAAGGGCGCGGACGTGGAGCTGAGCGCCGAGCAGCGTGAAGCCCTGGAGGCGCTGGGGTACATGGGGGAGGAGAAGTAGGAGCCCCCCCATGCCCGAAGCCCCCTGGATCGATCTCGGCGCCATCGACGAGCTCAGGCAGCGCCCCCTCCAGACGCTGACGGTAGGGCGGGCGAAGGTCGCGCTCAGCTACCAGGACGGGCGCTTCGGGGCGATCTCCGCGGTCTGCAACCACGTCGGCGGGCCGCTGGGCGAGGGCCGGCTGGACGGGGACTTCGTCGTCTGCCCCTGGCACAACTGGAAGTTTCACCGCGAGGGAGGCCAGGGTGAGCCGGGCTACGAGGAGGACGCGGTGCCCCGCTACGGCCTGCTGGAGGAGGGCGGGCGCCTGTACCTGAACCCCGAGCCGCTGACGAAGCGCTCCCGTAAGCCCCACGCCCCGCACCGGCTCTCCCGTCCGCTGGGCCGCGAGCCCGGCCCCCTCCGCGTGCTGGGCATCTCGACCACGGCCATGGACGCGAAGAACCCGCGCTTCAGCGGCTCGGACAGCCTGCTGGAGGAGGCGATCCGCCACGCGGGGGAGTCGGGCTGCGAGACGCAGCTCATCCGCCTCAACGATCTGCGCTTCCGCGCCTGCGAGGGCTACTACTCCAAGTCCGCGCGCGCCTGCACCTGGCCCTGCTCGATCACCCAGATGGACCCCGACGACGGCATGGAGCCGGTCTACGAGGCCATCGTCTTCTGGGCCGACGTCGTCGTGGTCGCCACGCCGATCCGCTGGGGCAACGCCAGCTCGCTCTACTACAAGATGGCCGAGCGCCTCAACTGCGTGCAGAACCAGATCACGCTGCGCGACCGCGTGCTCATCCAGAACAAGGTCGCCTCTTTCATCATCGTGGGCGGCCAGGACAACATCCAGGCGGTCGCCGGCCAGATGCTGCTCTTCTTCGGCGAGCTGGGCTTCCACACGCCGCAGTTCCCCTTCATCGCCCACAGCCGGGGCTGGTCGGCGGAGGACATGGAGCGGAACGTGAGCTTCCTCCAGAGCTCCGACGAGCTCCGCGAGGGGGCGCGCGGGCTGGTGGACCGCGGGGTGGCCCTGGCCCGCACCTTGATCGGCAACCCCGTCGCCGAGCACACCGAGCGCGGCGGTCGCAAGGCCCACGCCCTGGCGGGTGAGTTCGAGCACGGGCGCGGCGAGGCGCCGGGGTCCGGCGGATGACGGGCTGGCTGCTCAGCCGGCTCGTGCCCTGGAGGATGCGCGCCATCCGCTACCCTGAGCAGGGGGAGCCGGCGGCGGCGGAGCTCACCCGCGAGGTGGTGGACAGCTTCCTCCTGGCCGCGGAGGCGGGCTTTCGGGGTGAGCCAGCGGAGGCCCTGCTGGGCCTGGAGGCGGGTCTGCCCTGGTCCCGACGCCCCTTCTTCTGGGAGGGCCAGGCCTTCGGCGCCGCAGGCCGGCTGGCCTGCACCTTCGCTGACGGCGGCCCGGCGGAGCGCTACCACGCCCCGGGCTTCCGCTTCATGCTCTACACCGGGGTGGGCGTGTGGAACGGGGTCGCCAGCGCCTACCACCTGCCGGCCGTGCCCGTCGGCGGGCGGGTCTGGGAGGGGGTGCCCGACCACGCCGCCTGCGCGCCGCTGATCGCCGGGGGCGCGGCCTTCGCCCGGGTGATGCTGGCCGGTCGCGTCTCCCGCCCGGCGCTGGAGGGCGTCCTGAAGCAGGGGGGGACGGTCTGGCGGCGCGGGGCCTGGCAGGGCGCGGGGCGGGCGGCCTGGTTCCTCTACATGCGCGATCCGGGGCGGCTCGCCGCGCTCCTGGACGGATTGGAGGATGTGGGCGAGCCCCTGGCCGAGGGCCTGGGGCTGGCGATCACGTTCACGCAGCTCGCCGAGCCCGAGCGTGTGCTCCAGCAGCTCGAGGCCCTCCCCGCCCGCTGGGGGCGGGCGCTCCGCGCCGGGGCGCGCACCTGCCTCGGCGCCACGCTCGTCGACGATCCCCGCTGCGCCCCCGAGCTCTCCCGCCTCCCCCCGCCACTCTCCGCCTGGGCCGAGGAGGGGCGCGCCGCGCTCGCCGCCGCCGGACCCGGACCGGACATGATCGAGCGTCTGGTCACCCAGCTCCATGCGCTCCCCTGAGCCCTCCCCTGAGCCCTCGCGGGTCCACTGAATGCGCGTCTACGCCCTCCTCCATCGCGTCCTCTTCCACGACACGATGGCCTACGGGACGCACCACTTCCTGACGAATTTCCGCTTTCAGTGCGAGGCGCGCGAGCACCTGTTCTTCGGGCACGTCGTCGAGGCCGGGGAGGAGGGCCGGGCGCTGCACGCGCGCACGGTGATCCTCACGCGGGAAGCTTACGCTGTAAGTCTGGGGCCCGCGGCCCTCGGCGAGCGGGTGGTCATCCTGTTGACGGTGGAGGCCATCACGGAGCGCTCGCTGCGCTTCTGCTTCCGCGTCGTGGGCGAGGGCGGGCGGCCGGTCACGGCCGGATATCAGACCATGGTGGCCATGGATCGGCAGAGCGGGCAGCTCGTGGGGGCGCCCGCGGGCCTGCGCGACCTGGGCGAGCGCCTGCGGGAGCCGCTGCAGGACCCGGAGCTCGCCGCGCGCCTGCACGCCGGGCGGGCGGCCGAGCTCTTCGACCCGGACACGCTGGCCCTGGCGGCGGAGGTCCTGGCCCGCCCCGAGCTGCCCCCCGACGGTCTGATTCTGGAGCGCTCGCCTCCGGCTGTCCGCTTCGAGCCCTTCCGCGCCCCGCGGAGGGTGCTGCTGCTCCCCGGCCAGGGCTCCTACGATCCGGCCCTGCTCCGCGCGCTGGTCGGGCGCTGGCCCGAGGCCCTGGAGGCCGTGGACGCGCTCGGGCGGGAGCTCCTGGGCGCGAGCCTGTCCGCCGCGCTGGCCGAGGACGGCGCGCTGGGGGCGGAGCTCTCGCAGCTGGGCATCTACCTGCTGGACGCGCTGGGGGCGCGGGCGGCCCGGGAGGAGGCCGAGCCGGACGCCGTGCTGGGCCACAGCCTGGGGGAGATCCCGGCCCTGGTGGTGGGCGGGGCGCTGAGCCTGGAGGCGGGGGCGCGGGTGGTGGCGGCGCGGGCGCGGGCGCTGCGCGGGCTGGGGCCGGGGCTGGGCGGGATGCTGGCCCTGCTGGGCTCCGGGGAGCGGGCGCGGGCGCTGCTGGACGCGGCGGGGCCGCTGGAGGCCTGGCTGGCGGTGCAGAACCACCCGGAGCAGGTCGTGATCTCCGGCCGCTTCGGGGCCTTGGAGCGCCTGGAGGCCGAGGCCGCCCGCGCCGGCCTGGAGACGCGGCGCCTGCGCAGCCCCTGGCCCTTCCACTGCCCGCTGCTGGCCCCGGCCGTGGAGCCCTTCGCCGCGGCCATCGCCCCCATCTCGGCGCGCGCGCCGGAGCTGCCCGTGTACTCGGCCTCCGAGGGGGGCTGGTTCGGGGAGGGCGGGCTGCCCCTGGGACGGCGCCTGGCCCGGCAGCTCGTGGCCCCGCTGGACTTCGCTGGAGCCCTGCGCGCGCTGGCCGGGCAGGGGGCCACCGAATTCGTGGAGGCGGGCGGGGGGAGCGCGCTGATCGGCTTCGCCCGGCGCACCCTGGGCGAGCTCCCCGGCCTGCGGACCTCGGCGCCCCTCCAGCGCCCGCGCCCGCGCCCGCCGCCCGCCCAGCTCTCCCCCGCCCAGCCCCCGCACGAGGCCGCCTCCGCCCCCGAGGCCATCGCGGTGGTGGGCGTGGGCTGCGTGCTCCCCAACGCGCGCTCCCTGGAGGAGCTGTGGGCGGCGGTGCTGGAGGGACGGAGCGGGATCGTGGACGCGGGCGAGCGCCAGCCGGACCTGGCCCGGGACTTCCTCCGGCCCGGCCCGCCGAGCCCGGACAAGACCTACTCGATACTAGGTGGATTCGTTTTAGATCTGGAGCCTCGGAGCTCCGCGGACGTGCAGGACCCGCGGTGGAGCCTGGGCCAGCGCATGCTCGCCGAGGCCCTCTGCGCCTGCCGGGAGGGCCTGGCGGAGGCGCCGGATCGGATCGCGCTGGGCTCCACCGCCGACGGGAGCCGGGCCTACGACGAGGCCCTGCTGCTGCGCTCCATCGGGGGCCAGCTCCGGGCGCTGGGGGCCTCCGACGCGGCGCGGGAGGCGGCCCTGTCCCGGCTCTCCGAGGCCCTGGCGGCGCCCGATCGCCCGGCGGAGGCCCTGGCCCCCCACGCGAGCGCGGCGGAGGTGGCGCGCGCGGTCTTCGGGCGGGAGATCCCCGTCACCCTGGTGGACGCGGCCTGCGCGAGCTCGCTCTACGCGCTGGAGCTCGGGGTGCGGTCACTGCGCGCGGGTCACAGCGATCTGGTCTTCTGCGGCGGGCTCTTCGCCCCGGGCCCGGCCAACAGCTGCCTGTTCAGCCAGTTCCGCGGCCTCTCCGCCTCCGGGAGCTGGCCCCTGGACGCCCGCGCCGACGGCGTGGTCTTCGGCGAGGGCGCGGTGGTGCTGGCGCTGCGGCGGCACGCGGACGCCGTGGCGCGGGGAGAGCCGGTTCTGGGCCTGATCCGGGCCGTCGGCGTCAGCAGCGACGGGCGCGGGCCCTCGGTGGCCCTGCCGCGGGCCGAGGGGCAGGTGCTGGCGATGCGGCGGGCCTGGGCACAGGCGGGCCTGGACCCGGCCGACGCCGATCTGGTGGAGGCCCACGCCACGGCGACGCCCGTGGGGGACGCCGTCGAGCTGGGCGCGATCGGCAGCGTGTTCGGCGAGGGCCGCACCCGGCCGCTGACGCTGGGGAGCCTGAAGTCCCTCACCGGCCACACCGGCTGGGCGGCGGGCGCGGCCTCGGTGCTGAAGGTGCTGGCGGCCCTCCGGTCGTCCACGCTGCCGCCCCAGCGCGGCCTCCAGCGCCTGAACCCGAGGATGCCCGCGGATCGTCGGCTGGTCGTCCCCACTGATCCCGCCCCCTGGCCTGCCGGGGAGGGCCGGCGCCGCGCCGGGGTCAACGGCTTCGGCTTCGGGGGCAGCGACGCCCACGTCCTGCTGGAGGAGGCCGGGCCGCCCCAGCCCGCGCCGCCGCCCCGGCCGCCGCGCGCGCTGGTGGTGGTGGGGGTGGGGGCGGTGCTCCCGGGGGAGCTGGGCGCGCTGCGCCGCGGAGAGGCGACACGGATTGCGGAGGATCAGCTGACCCTTCCGCCCGGCCCGCCCATCCTGCCCGACGTGCTGGAGGACATGGACCGCGCTCAGCGCCTCGCGGTGGTGGCGGCGGCCCGCGCCCTGCCGCCCGGCTGGGAGGGCCTGCGGGCCACGCTGGGGGTGGCGCTGGGGCTGGAGGGCAAGACCGAGCGCTCCCTCCAGATCAACCAGCGCTTGTACCTGGACCGGATCTGCCGCGCCCTGGAGGGCAGCCTGGAGCCGGAGCTGCTGGCCGCGCTCATCGCCGCGGTGGAGCGGATCCCGCGCTCGGGCCCGTACACGCTGCCCGGCCTGATGCCCAACGTCGCCGCCGGGCGGGTGAGCAGCCACTTCGATCTGCAGGGGCCGAACCTCGTGCTGGACGCGGGGCGCTCCTCCCTGCCCGCCGCGCTGGCCCAGGCCGCAGGCTGGCTGGCTGAAGGGACCTGTGAGCTGGTGCTCGCCGGCGCGCTCTCGCCCACGACGGCCGCGGAGCTGGAGGAGGGGCGGCCCCTCGGCGAGCTGGGGCTGGTCCTGGCCCTGTGCGAGGCTCCCCTGGCGGAGGCCCGGGGCTGGCGGGCGCTGGCGCGGCTCACGCTGGCGGAGGAGGCCCCAGGTCCGGCGGTGGAGGCCGACGATCCGATCGAGCTGCGCGGCGCGCGGGGCGCCCTGCAGGTGCTCGAGGCGCTCACGGCGGCGGCGGCGGGGCGCTCGACCTGGATCCGCTGGGGGGAGGGCGCGCTGAACCTCGACCCCGCCCCCGCGCCCGAGCGCCCCTGGTCCGATCTCCCGACGCTGAGGCTGGCGGAGCCCAGGTTGATCCCGGACAACAGCCCCATGTCCGGCGCCGAGCTCCCCCCGCCCGAGCGCTGCCTGCTGCTGGTGGAGGACGAGCTCCCGGGCCTGGACGCGGCGCTCCCCGGGGCGAGGATCCTGCGCGCCGGGGCGCTGGACCTCTCCGACGACGAGGCCGCCCGCCGGGCGCTGCGAGACCTGGATCCGCGTGCCTTCGACGCCCTGATCGCCGTCCGCTCTCCCGGGCGAGGCGGCGGGTCGCCGGATCCGCTGCTGGAGCTGCTCTTCGTGGCCGCGCGCCACCTGGAGGGGCCGCTGTCCGCGGGGCAGGCCCGGCTGGGGACGCTGTCGCTGGGGGGCGTGGACGAGCGCGGGCGCCTGCACCCGGGGACGGGGAGCCTGGCCGGGCTGGTCCGGTCCCTGGCCCGGGGCTGGCCCGAGGGGCGCTGCCGGGCGCTGGTGACGGAGGCCGTGGACCCGGGCGAGGGCCTGCGCGCGCTGGCGCGGGCATGGGCGAGCCCGGTAGCGCTGGAGATCGTGGAGCGAGGCGGGTTTCGCGCGCGCGTGGGCCTGGTCGAGCTGCTGGCGCTGGGGCGGGAGGGGCCCCCCTGTGTGGGGGAGGGCGAGCTCGTCCTGGCCACCGGGGGCGCGCGGGGGGTGACGGCCCTGCTGGTGGAGGCGCTGCTCACCCGGACGCGCTGCCGCGTGGCGCTGCTGGGTCGGAGCCGGCCGGAGGAGGCTCCGCCCGAGCTGGTGGAGATGGACGACGCGGACTTCGCCGCCTGGGAGCCGAGCTTCTACGCGCGGCGGCGGGCGGAGGCGCCGGGGCTGGGGATGGCGGCGCTGCGGGCGGAGCTGGGGCGGCTCTCGGCGGCGCGGGAGGCGGCGCGCACCCTGCGGCGGCTGGCGAAGCTCGGCGACGTGAGCCTGCTGAGCGTGGATCTGCGGGACGCGGGCGCGGTGGGTGCGGCTCTGGGACCGGTCTTCGAGGCCCACGGGCGACCGGCGCTGGTGCTGCACGGCGCGGGGGTGCAGGACTCGGGGGCGCTGGCGCGCAAGCGCCTCGAGGAGCTGCGGGCGGCCCTGGACACCAAGCTGGGCGGGCTGGACGCGATCCTGGCGGCCTGCGCGGCGCGCTTCGGCGGCTGGACGCCCCCGGTCCACGCGCTGGGCTCGGCCTTCTCCTCCCTGGGCAACGACGGGCAGCACGGCTACGGCGCCGCCAACGAGGCGCTGATGCGGCGGGCCGCCTGGACGGAGGGCTCGTGTACGCTGGCCTGGCCGGGCTGGGCGGGGGTGGGGATGACCCGGGGCTCGGAGTACGCGGCGCTGGCGCGGGCCCGGGGGCTCCGACCGCTGCTGCCCGAGGAGGGGCAGGCCCTCTTCCTGGAGGCGGTGGCGCAGCAGCCGGCCGCGCCCGCGGCGGTGATCCTCAGCGAGGCCGAGCTGCGCTGGGCCGGGGAGACCCTGGAGGAGGGTGAGCTGGGGCGCTGGCCGATGAGCGTGGCCGCGCACCCGCACACAGAGGATCACCTTATCGAGGGGCGGCCCACCCTGCCAGGCACCTTTGGGCTGGAGCTGCTCCTGCGCGGGCTCCAGGCGCGCTGGCCGGGCTGGACCCTGCTCCGGGCCGAGGATCTCTGCTGGGAGCAGTTCGCCCGCCTCCAGGATCCGCCCACCACCGAGCTCCGCGCGCGCTTCCGGGTGCTGCGCGCCGACGCGGGCAGGCGCCTGATCGAGGCCCGCCTGGTCTCCGACCTCATCCACCCCAGCGGGCACCGCCTCGCCGAGGGCCGGACGCACCTGCGCGCCCGCCTGCTGCTGGTCTCGCGCGGCGCGCCCATTCACCTCGCCCCCGCGGGCCTCTTCGCCGGGCCGGGGCGGCCGGGTCAGGACCCGTATGTGCGGCCGGGCTCGGCCATCGGCCTGGGCGGCCTCTTCCGGTGCGTCGAGGCGGTGGAGATCTTCCCGGGCGGACAGCAGGCGCGGGTGCTGCCCCCGGCGCCGGAGGCCCTGGCCCGCCTGGGGCAGACCTGCCTGCCGGCCCTGGTCCTGGACGCGCTCTGTCGGGTGGCGATGTTCCGGGACGAGGAGCCTGGAGGGACGCCCGTCTTCTTCCCCTACCAGTGCCGGCGCTTCGAGGCCCTCCCTGGCCATCGCGACCAGGACGTGTTCCACAGGCCCGGCCCCATCCGCGTGGTGGCGACGCGGGCGCGCGGGTCGGGGGAGGCGCAGGAGAGCGCGCTCGCGGTGGCGCTGGACGGGGCCGGCGTCCCCCTGCTGCGGGCGGAGGGGCTGATCGGCCGCTTCGCCGGGCGGGCGGAGCCGATCCTCTCCCGCGCAGCAGGCGCAGCGATCCCCGCTTCGAGGAGCGAGCCGTGAGCACACAGGACGCCGTGATCCAGGTCTTCGCGGAGCTGACGCGCTACCCCAGGGAGATCCTGACCCCGGAGGCCGAGCTGGAGGCGGAGCTGGGCATCGACTCGGTCAAGCGCGCCGAGATCGTGGGCGCGCTGCAGCGGCGCTTCGATCTGCCCGCTGATCTCGCCCCGCCCGCGGGGCTGACCACCATCGGGGCGGTGGCGCGCTTCGTGGACGAGGCCCGGCGGGGCAGGGGAGCGCCGCCCGCGCCGCCGCCCGCGCCGCCGCCCGCGCCCGCCGTCCGCTACGAGGACGGGCTCGGCTGGGCGGAGGCTGGACCCGCGCAAGCTCCCGCCTCGCCCCTACCCTCGAATCCACCCCCACTTGCACCCACGGCTCCGCTCGCCCCCGAGGATCGCACCCGCCAGGCCCTCCTGGAGGTGCTCCACGAGCTCACCGGGGAGGCGCTCCAGCGGATCTCCCGCGCGCCCGCGCGCCCCAGCGCCCCGGCCGCCGAGCCCGGGTCCTGGATCCCCGAGGGGCAACGCCCGCTCGCGGGGCAGGTGGCCCTGGTCACCGGCTCCGGCCACGGGCTGGGTCGGGTGATCGCCCTGCGCCTCGCCGCGCTCGGGGCCAGCGTGGTGGTCAACAGCTTCCACGCCCGTGAGCGGGGCGAGCAGACGGCGGAGGAGATCCGGGCCCGGGGCGGGGACGCGGTCCACCTGTGGGGCTCGGTGGCCCGGCGCGAGCACCTGGAGCGCGTCTTCGAGGCCATCGAGCAGCGCTTCGGTGGGCTCGACCACCTGGTCAGCAACGCCTCGAACGGGATCATCGCCCCGCTGAGCCAGGTCACCGAGGAGCACTGGGACCGCTCCTTCAAGACCAACGTGGTGGGGCTCCACCGGGCCGCCATGCTGGCCGCCCCGCGGATGGCGCGGCGCGGGGGCGGGCGGATCCTGGCGATCAGCTCACCGGGCGCGGATCGGACCATCGAGCACTTCGGCTGCCAGGGCCCGGTCAAAGCCGCGCTGGAGAGCCTGGTGCGCTACCTGGCGGTGGAGCTGGGGCCCCAGAACATCCAGGTCAACGCGCTCTCCGCGGGGCCCATCTACGGCGAGCTGCTGGACCGCTACCCGGACAGCGAGCGCCTCATCCCCTACTGGGAGTCGCGGACGGCGGACGGGCGGCTGGCGCGGGCGGAGGACGTGGCGGAGGTGGTGGCCTGGATGCTCTCGCCCATGGCGCGGGCGGTGAGCGGGGCCACGCTGCTGGTGGACAACACGGGCTCCATCCGGGTCTGAGCCCTCACAGCCGGAGCCCGTGGTCCACCTCCACCTGTCGCAGGGCCAGCGCGGCGAAGCGGACCCAGCGCACGAGGATGAAGAGGCCGAGGAGGGCGAGGGCGGGGCGCAGCTCCACCCGCTGCAGCAGCCCGAAGGCGTCCACGCGCCCCAGGCTGAGCAGGAGCCCGCCCACGCTCAGCCAGAACAGGGTGCTGACGCCCAGCCGCAGGGCCCGGAGGCTCAGCTCGCCCGCGCGCTCGAAGCTGAGCTGCGCGGTCTCCATCATGGGCTCGAGCTGGGCGACGCGCTCCTGCACGCGGTCCAGGACGTCCAGGCGCCAGCGCAGCCGCCGTCGCCGCCGCTGCGCCGGGCTGAGCCGGCCGATCTGCCGCTGCAGGGCGCGGGCCCTGCGCCAGGCGGCGTCCTGGAGGTACTCGCGCATGATGCCGAGCCGGTGCTGGCTGTAGAGGCGGAAGGCCAGCGTGTCGTAGAGCAGGAAGGCGCGGATGGAGCGCACGGTGTCCAGGTTCATGCGGATCTGGAACTCGCGCGTGACCTCCATCATGCGCAGCCAGATGGTGGCGATGAGGCGCTCGGGCCAGGGCGCGTCCCGGTCCTCCAGCGCGAGCACGAAGTCGGCGAAGTGGGCCTCCATCTCCTCGCGGAAGGCGTCCAGATCGATGTGGGGCAGGGGCGTGTTGTCCACCACCATGACGTTGGCCATGCGGCTCGCGTCGCGCCGGATCATCTGGCGGATGACGTCGTTCTGGTTGAGCCGCGTGAGCCGGGAGGTGGTGCCGCAGGCCCCGAAGTCCAGCAGCACCAGCCGGTTTCCCGGCTGCACGACCAGGTTGCCCGGGTGGGGGTCGGCGTGGAAGAAGGGGGCCTCGAAGCGCGCCCAGAGCGACATCAGCAGCACGCGGTGGGAGACCACCTTCGGATCGATGTCCTGGGCCGCGAGGCGGTCCAGGAGGGCCTGGTCCCCCCCCTCCACCGCCGCCAGCAGGGTCCGCGCCGACACCCCGTGCACATAGGCGCTGACCAGCACGTCCTCCCGGCAGAGCTCCGAGTAGACCCGCGGGGCGCTCACGTAGGGCAGGCGCTTGCCGCGCACGATCCGCCGGAAGAGGCGCTGATAGCGGGCCTCTCGCCGCAGGTCCAGCTCCTCGCTGAACATCATGCGCAGATCGCGGCGCAGGTGGTGGAAGGTGCCCTCGCGGACGAAGGTGCTGCGCTCCAGCAGGTGGCAGACGGCGTTGAAGACCACCAGATCCTCGGCGAAGCGCGCCGCGACCTCCGGGCGGCGCACCTTGACCGCCACCTCGTCCCCGTCTCGCAGCCGCGCGCGGTAGACGCAGGCCACCGAGGCCGAGCCGATTGGATCGTCCTCGAAGGAGGAGAAGAGCTCGTCCACGCCCTGGCCCAGGCTGGCCTCCACGATGGCGCGGGCCTGGCTCCCCGGCATGGGGTCCACCTCATCGACCAGCGCGGCGAGCTCCCCGCAGACCTCGGGCGGCAGGAGGTCGGAGCGCAGCGAGAGCTGCTGGCCCACCTTCACGCCGGTCCCGCCCACGTCCTCGAAGAGCTGGCGCAGGCGCCGGCCCAGCCGGGCCGGTCCTCGCCGTCGCCGCGCCATATCCACCCCCAGTCGTAGTCCCAGGCGCCCGATGGCCCGGGCCCAGCGCAGGCAGCGCAGGGCGAGCCGACCGAGGCCGGGGCGCGGGAGCGTGTTGAAGGCGCGCACTCAGTCGTCCCCGCCCTTGTCGTCGAGGCGGTACAGGATGCGCCGCAGCGTGACCGCGATGACCCCGAAGAGCAGGACGCCCGTGACCGGGTGTCGCGCCGCCAGGGCCGCGTGCTGGATGAGGCGCAGGCGCTCGGGTGAGTCCAGCGTCGCCAGGACGTGGACCACCGTGGCGCCCACCAGCAGGATGGCCAGGGTCACGCCCAGGCGCAGGACCTGGGACGCCACATAGGCCGCCTTCCCGCTCAGGGCCAGCCGCGTGACCGGGAGGTTCTCCACCGTGCTCTCCACGAAGAGGCCCACCCGGATGAGGCCCTCGGAGACCCGCGCCACCGTCGCCACCGCGCTCGCCGCCAGCTCGTCGGGGTCCTTGCGCCCGATGTCCCGCAGGAAGCGCCGGGCGGCGCGGCGGTCGGCCCCCACCCGGTAGCGCTCGTACTCGCTCAGCAGCCGCAGCCGCGGGCGCAGCCGGGCCGCCAGGGCCTCGTAGCTGATGCAGGCCCGCATCATGCGCAGCACCTCCAGCCGCAGCTTGACCTCGTTGGCGCGGGCGGCGGAGATCACGGCGGTCCAGATGCCGATGGTGGTGCGCTCCCACCACTCCGCGTCCTTGTCCCGCAGCGCGAAGAGGTGCTCCCACAGCCCGCTCTCGATGTGCTTGCCGAAGTCGTAGGTGTCGATGAAGGGCAGGGGCGACAGCATCCCCACCAGGGACTGCGCCGCGCCGGACACGTCGTCGTTGCTCAGGCGGGACAGCACCTGCTCGTGCTGGCGCCGACGGCCCGAGCTCAAGGTCCCGCGGTCGGCGAAGTCCAGGAAGCAGAGCCGGTCCCCCGGCTGCACCACGATGTTCTCGGGCGCGGGCTGGGCGATGAAGAAGATGTTCTCGTAGAGCCCCCACCAGGAGGCCTGGAGCAGGCGCCGCGCCACCCGGCGGTGGTCGATGCCCATCTGGCGCAGGCGCTGGAGCGCCGTCCGATCCTGGGCGACCATCGCGTCGATGATCTCCGAGCAGCGCACCCCCGCCACCAGCTCGCTGATCATCACGTCGTGCGAGCAGAGGCGGTGGTAGATCCGCGGCGCGCTGAGCCAGCGGATGCGATCCCGCCGGGCCCGGCGCCGGAAGATGGTCTGCGAGCGCGCCTGCAGGGTGAAGTCCAGCTCCTCCGTGGCCAGGTCCAGCAGCTCGGCGCGGAGCTGGTCATAGAAGTCAGGGCGGACCACCGCGAGCTGCTCCAGCAGCCGCGTGATCCAGCCGAGCGCGCGGAGGTCCGCCAGGATCTGGGAGCGGATCCCCTCCCGGCGCACCTTGATGGCCACGCGCTCGCCCCCCTTCAGCACCGCCTGGTACACGCAGTCCACGGTGGACGAGGCGATGGGGGTGGGGTCGATGACCTCGAAGACCTGCTCCAGCGGGCGGCCGACCGCGGCCGTGAGGCGCTTCATCGCCGTCTCGAAGGGCATGGGCGTGCGCTGGTCGCGCATGGCGGCGAGCTGCAGCGAGAACTCCAGCGGCATCAGATCGATGCGCATCGAGAGCTGCCGGCCCACCTTCGTGCCCGTCGAGCCCATGCCCTCCAGCGCCGCCCGCATGCGCAGCGCCTTGCCCTCCAGCGTGCTGCGCCCGCGCAGGCTGTCCCAGGCCACGCTGAGCAGGTAGCGCATGATCGTCAGGATCCAGCGCAGGAAGCTGCGCAGCACCGCGCGGGTGGCCGGGCTCGGCGGAGGGGGGCGCCGCACCTGGTGAGGGCGCGCCGCGGGGGCGCCGGCGACCGGCGCGCGTCGCCCGAGGTCCCGGAACAGATCCTCGGAAGACGGCTGATCCGATCTCCGGCCGCCGCCGGGAGGAGGCGGAGGGTCGCTTGGAGACATCCCTACAGCCTACACCACCTCGCCACCGCGAGCGCGCCGCTGCTCCAGCGCCAGCAGCAGGCCTCGCCCCGCGCAGACCGCTGTGACCGCGTAGAAGAAGAAGTAGTTGACCCCCAGCTCCAGCAGCAGCCCGTACATCAGGCCGATGGCGGCGCCGAAGACCACCTGCGCGCGGGGGGCCGCGGGCGAGGTCTGCGGGTCGGTGATCATGTAGAAGGTGAACAGCACCAGCCCGACGCCCGTGATCGGCGCGAGCTGGGCCAGCACCGGCCGGTCCAGCAGCCAGGCGCGCAGGAGCCCCTGCGCCAGGAAGGCCCCCAGCCAGCCCGCGATCAGCGGCAGGCGGCGGGTGAACAGCAGGTTCAGCCGGAAGCCCAGCGCCACGATGACGCCGGGCACCGCCCAGTCCATCCACCCGTGCGTGTTCACCGTCATCCCCCAGGGGATGGAGCCCAGCCAGGGGAAGGCCAGCAGGCCAACCGCCACCGCGAAATTGGAGGGGTTCATGAAGTGGCGGTACTGGCCGTCCACCCGCACCCGCAGCGCGTACTTGGAGCCGATGGCCATGGCCACCACCACCGGCAGCACCCAGAAGTCGTCTACGCTGTAGACCAGGAAGGCCGTCGTGATCGAGGTCATGTGCGTGGACAGCAGCCAGTCCACCACCTGCAGCGGTCGCTTCCCCGCCCAGCCCGGCTGGCGCCCCTGCACGCGGGCGTCGATCCCCTCGAAGAGGAAGGCGCTCGCGTAGCCCGCGGCCAGCGCCACCAGGACGTGGAGCACCGCCTGCTCGAAGCCCAGCACCGTGTGGCCCAGGATCGTGAACACCGTCGCCAGCGTGGCCGAGGTGCGCAGCCCGTTCCGCGGATCGCGGACCTTCGCCGGCGCCGCCCCGCTCATGGCTCCACCCCAGGGCCAGAGCTCCCCAGGACCACCGTGTGCCAGCCCGGGGGCAGCGCCAGCTCCGCCGTCCGCTCTGCCCCCGAGCGCTCGCGCCAGCGCAGGCTCAGCCGCACCGGCGCGCTCGGGTCGACCTCGCCCAGCCCGAAGATCAGGTCGGGCGCCCGCGCCCCCGCGTGGCCGTTCCCCCCGTCCACCTGGCGGAAGGCGGTCCGGCCGCTGTCCAGCTGGATCTCCGCCATCGCCCCCACCGCCGGCGTGCCCTCGCGGAGGAGCGGGTGACCCTCATGGACGGTGAGCGCGCCGCCCTCCAGCGGCAGCAGCAGGTGGAGCCCCAGGAAGCTCCCCGGCCGCGGCGCCTCGTTTCGCAGGAAGAGGGTGTCGTCCCACTGCCCGGCGAAGACCATGTCGATGTCGCCGTCCCCGTCCACGTCTCCCGTGGCGATGCCGCGCGCGTTCGTGCCCACCTCCGGGTAGAGCTCGCCCGAGATGTCCACGTAGCGGCCGTCGTCGCCGCGCACGAAGAAGGGCTCGCGGTGGTGGCCCTCGATGTCCGCGTCCTCGCCGATCTCCGGCCAGACCCGGCCGTCGTGGACCAGCTCGTCGTTGACCAGCCCGAGCTGCTGGATGTCCGTCCAGCGCCGCACCCCGCCCTGCCGCGCCCCGCCCGGCCGCGCCCGCACCAGCCCCGTCGCCTGCACCAGCTCCATCACCCCGTCGGCGTCGAAGTCCTCCATGCGCGACTCCCAGCCCCAGGAGCTCATCCCCACGCCCAGCGCGTTCCCCTGGTCCACCCAGGGTGCTACTCCTGGCCGCTGGCCCGGCCGCTCGCCCGTGCTCATCCAGACGAAGTGGCTCTCCCGCAGCGCGAAGCCCCGCCCGATGTTGCTCACGTAGAGGTCGTAGATCCCGTCCCCGTTCAGGTCGGCGAAGTCGATCCCCATGCCCTTGAAGGTGTCGTGGCCCAGGCGCTGCGAGGTCGGCGTGGAGAGCGTGCGCTCGCCGTCGAGGCGCTCGAGGCGGACCTCCCCGCGCGTCGAGCGGTTGAGCAGCATCGTGTCCGGCCCGAAGTCATTGGCCACGTAGAGGTCGTCGAGCCCGTCGCGGTCCAGGTCCGCCGCCCCCACCGCCAGGGTCCACTGGTCCTCCGTGTCCTCGGGGAAGACGTCGCCCGCGTCTGCGTAGCGTGCCCAGGGCTCGGCTCCGCCCCCGGCCTCCTGAAACAGGTAGAGCCGGTTCTTCCCGCCGTTCCGGGCGTTGGAGAAGCTGTCGTTCATCTGGATCGGCCTGGTCGAGCCCGGGTCGCCGAGCTCCGTGCCGTCCGCCATGTAGTTGCCCACCAGCAGGTCCTTGTGCCCGTCCCCGTCCAGATCGGCGAAGGTGGCGGTGGAGGTGGTCCACAGATCCTCCTCCGCTTGTAGTCGCTGGACCTTGAAGGCCCCCGCCCCGAGCGGCGCCGGCCCTCCCTCCCCGTCCCGCCGCAGCAGCAGGCGCGGCGTGCGGTTCATGAAGCCCACCAGCAGATCCTGGAGCCCGTCCTCGTTGACGTCCGCGATCCGGCAGAGCGTGGGCATCTGGAGCCCCGGATCGTAGTCCTCTCCCAGATCCGCCTCGAAGGCGGCGAAGCGATCCCCCGTCCCCGGCACCGGGCCCACGTTCAGCGTCTTGGAGCGCGCGTCCGTCCAGCACAGGTCGTTGGCGAGCCCGTCCCCGTCCAGGTCGCCCAGGGCCGCCGAGCCGCCCACCTGGTGCAGGTAGTAGCGCAGCTGGTGGGCGCTCGGGTTGATCTCGTGCCGCACCCTCGGCCCCGCCGGGCGCTCGGGCAGGGTCAGCACCGTGAACCGGAAGCGCTGGGCCAGGGCCCGCGCCAGGGCCGGGTCGTCCACGTAGGGCGGGCGCGCCGTGAGCGCCAGCGCCGTGCAGAGCGCCGTCACGATGAGGCTCGTGATCCACCCTCGCGCTGGCCTGACCTCGGTCGCTGCCATCTGCCGCGAGGCTCCCGATCGGGTGAGGGTGTCGAGAGAATCTAAGGGTGAGGCCAGCCTCCCGCAAGCGGGCGCGCGCGCGTCGCTCGCAGCATGTATGCTCTGCCCCGCCACACGAGAGGGAAGACGACCGGATGCCGACGATCCTGAAGGGAGAGCTGGGGAGCTACGAGCTGGAGCCGACCTCTCTCCGCCTCGGCAGCCACTCGGAGGTCTTCAAGGCCCGCGGCCCCGGCGCCCGCCCCTTCGCCGTCCGCATGCCGCGCGCGCGCGACGGGCGCTGGCTGCTGGAGGAGCGCCGCCTGCTGGACCGCCTCGGCGAGGGCCAGGACCCCGCGCGCCCCTGGGTGGTCCCGCTGGAGGATCGCGGCCTCGCGCCGGACGGGCGGCCCTTCCTGGTCCTGCCCTGGTGCGAGGGCACCCTGGCCTCCTGGCTGCGCCTGCAGAACCCGGCCCTCGACGACCGCCTGGACGCCATCTGCCAGGCCCTGGCCGCCGTCCACGCGCTGCACCGCAAGGCCGAGCTGCGCGCCGTCGTGGCCCGCAACCTGGACCTGAAGCCCGCCAGCTTCCTGGTGCGCGAGGTGGACACCCGCCTGAGCGTCGTGCTGGCCGATCTCGGCCTCGCCCGCGCGGTCCTGGGCGCCAGCACGGCGGACAACGCCGGCATCTACACCCGCTTCTTCGCCTCCCCGGAGGCGCAGCTCCCGCTGGCCGCCCTGCCCGGACCCCAGGCCGACGTCTTCGCCATGGCCGCCACCATCTACTCCGTGCTGGTGGGCAAGGTCCCGCAGAGCCTGATGCGCCGCGAGGGCTCGCTCATGCCCGAGGCGCACGAGCTCCTGCGCCTCCACACCCTCCCCCGCACGCCCGAGGAGGAGGCGCGCTACCAGGTCCTCAACCACATGCCACTGGACAACCTCGTCGAGCCTGACGAGGTCGTGCCGCTGACCGAGGACGACGGCGAGCTGCTGCGCGGGGCCCTGGCCGCCTCCTACGCGCTGGTGGACGGGCGGCGCCGCACGAGCGCCGAGGAGCTCCACGCGCTGCTGCTGCCCGCGCTGGAGCGCTCGCTGAGGCCCCTGCCTCAGGACCGCCCCCCCGATCTCAGCGTGCTCATCGAGGCCTGCGAGCAGGCCCGCGCGCTGGTGCTCCCGCTCTCGGTGGTCATGGGCGACGCCGACTCCATCACCGACGTGGAGGAGGCCACCTTCGTCGAGCCCGTGGCGGCCAGGCCCCCCGGTCAGCTCATCACCGGCCCCCGCCGCGCCATGCCCACGCCCGAGTCGGAGGACCCCGAGGAGGCCACCGATCCCGGGGCCCGCGCCGCGCCCCCGCCGGTGATCACGCCTGCACATGCACATGCGCATGTGGCGCCTGTGCCCCCCGTCGCCCCGGTGAGCCCCCCCGCGCCGGCCTCCGCGCGCCCCCAGGGGAGCGGGAGCAAGGCCCCGCTGTTCGCCGCGCTCTTCTTCGGGCTCGTGCTGCTGGGGGCGGTCGGCGTCTGGTTCGCTCGACGGCAGGCGCCCGAGCCCCCGCCCGCGCCGGTGGACGTGGTCCCCAGCAGCGCGCCCGCGCCGGCTCCTGAGCCCGCGCCCGCGGTGGAGGCCCCTGAGCCCGCGCCGGCCCCTGAGCCCGCGCCCGTCGCGTCCACGCCTGCCCCCACACCCACGCCAGCCCCCACACCCACGCCGGCCCCCACACCCGCGCCGGCCCCCACACCCGCGCCGGCCCCCACACCCGCGCCCGCGCAGGAGCGTCCCAGCCGCGCCGCCAGGACCGCCGCGCCCGCCGCCGCGACCGAGACCCCGGCCGCCGCCACGCCCGCCGCCGAGGTCCCCGCCCCGGTCGCCGCGCCTGCCCCTGCCGCCCCCGCCGCCCCCGCCGAGGCCAGCCTCAAGGTCCGGGTCAACCAGGTGGACGTCACCACGAAGCTCCTGGTGAACGGCTCCGTCCAGAGCGGGCTCAGCGCCACGCTCAAGCCTGGCCGCCAGAACGCCCTCGTCGTCCAGAGCGTCGACAGCGTGCCCTGCGCCTTCGCCGTCCAGGTCACCGACAAGGGCGGCGCCTGCGGCTGGACCCTCACCAGCGCCCAGGGGAGCTGGACCGTGGACGGTTGTGAGGACGTGCGACTGTTCTGCGACGAGCGTGGGGTCGTCAGCCCGCCGCGCTGAGTTCGGCTTGACCAACCTGGAGAGTTCATGCGCGCGCACCCCTTCGGCCGCACCGGCCAGCCCGTCCCCGTCGTCGGCATCGGCACCTGGAACATGGAGCGCGACCCGCGGCCCAACGCCATTCGCGCCATCCAGCGCGCCCTGGACCTGGGCATGACCCACCTCGACACCGCCGAGCTCTACGGCATGGGCCGGGTGGAGACGATGGTGGGCGAGGCCATCGCCGGGCGGCGCGACCAGATCTTCCTGGTCTCCAAGGTCCTGCCGCGCAACGCCTCCCGCAAGGGCACCGTCGCCGCCTGCGAGGCCAGCCTCAAGCGCCTGCGCACCGACCACCTCGACTGCTACCTGCTGCACTGGTGGGAGGGCCACCACCCCTTCGCCGAGACCGTCGCCGCGATGGAGCAGCTCGAGCAGGACGGCAAGATCCGCTCCTGGGGCGTCAGCAACCTCGACGAGGAGGAGCTGGACGAGGTGCTGGCCGTGGCCGGGCCGGGGCGCATCGCCTGCAACCAGGTCTTGTACCACCTGCTCGAGCGCCGCATCGAGCACCGCGTCCTCCCCTGGTGCGAGCGGAACGGCGTGGCCCTGGTCGGCTACAGCCCCTTCGGCAGCGGCAATTTCCCCGCCCCGGGCTCCGCGGGCCACGATCTGCTCACCCGCGTCGGGGCCGCTCACGGCGCCAGCCCTCGCCAGGTCGCGCTGGCCTTCCTCGCCCGTCGGCCCTCGCTCTTCACCATCCCCAAGTCCAGCGACGCGAGCCGCGTCGAGGAGAACGGCGGGGCCGGTGATCTCGTCCTGACGGAGGCCGAGCTCAGCGCATTGGAGGCCGCCTTCCCCCTCGGCGAGGACCAGGGCGGCGTACCCTACCTGTAGTCAGTCGCGCACGCAGCCGATGTACCAGAGCTCCGGGTTGATGCCCTCGGAGACCTGCCAGAATCCGCCGCGCCAGGGGTCGTAGCCCACCGCCTCCCCGTGGCCCTCCGCCGCGCTGATCGTCGTCATCGGCGTGGCGCTGCCGATGTCCGCCAGCCCGCCGATCAGGTCCACCTCGTAGACGCTGGCGTAGGTGCGGAAGATGAGGCGGCCGTCGTCGTGCCAGAGGTCCGCCCCCGTCACCGCCGCGCCGCCCCCCGCCCCCTCCGGGCCCGAGGACAGCGTCGCCAGCGCCGTCATCGTCGTCGTCAGCAGCGGGTCCAGCGCGCTCGCCTGGTAGACCACCGTGTCCTCGCCCTCGAAGCGCTTGCTCAGCACCACCGGGAGCCCCTCCTGCGTGACCGCCAGCGCCTCGGCGTTCTCGTTCAGGTCCGGGTAGCTGAGGCCGTAGAAGGTCCAGTCGCTCACGCTCAGCTCCCCGTCCACCACCGTGGACAGGTCCGGCTCCTCCAGCACGTAGACCCCCAGATCCGTGCGATCCAGCATGTTGTTGCCGATGTCGCCCACGTAGATGCAGCTCCCCGCCTCGCAGGGGCCCACCGCCAGGTCCTCCCAGTCCACGTTCGTCGCGCCCTCCAGCGTGACCGTGGCCAGCGTGTTGCCCTCCGGGTCCAGCGCGTAGAGCTCCGTCTCCCCGCCGTGGTCCTCGTGCGTCCACAGCACCTCGGGGTCCAGGCGGGACAGCGCGATCCCGCTCAGCTCGTTCAGGTCCTCGTCCACCACCGTCCCCGTCGCCAGCGGCTCGTCGAAGCCCCGGCACACCGAGGCCGTCGGCGTGGACGAGACCGGCACGTCGCTCAGCTTGCGGTCGTCCACCGGCAGGCTCGTGTCCCCTGTCTCGCCCGAGTCCCCCGAGTCTCCTGAATCGCCAGAGTCCGCGGAGTCCGCCGAGTCTCCCGAGTCGCCCGAGTCTGGCTGGCCGGTGTGGCCGGAGTCCTCGGAGTCGTCCGGCGCCGCGCTCTCGGGGAGCTTGATGGGGACACCGCAGGCGAAGAGGAGCAGGGGCAGGGCGCGGGAGGGTCTGATCATGTGTGCAGAGATATCACAGAGGTGTCACCCCAGCGCCACCCTCGGTGGGGCCATCACCTCCGAGCTCCTGTGATATCCTCGATGGGGCAGATGCCCCCGACCCCCGCCCCCGACCTCCCCGAGCAGCTCGCCCGTCGCCAGATCGACGCGCTGTTGGAGGCTTCCGGTTGGCAGGTGCAGTCCCGCGCCACGATGAACCTCGGCGCCGGTCCAGGGGTGGCGGTGCGCGAGCTGCCCACGGCCGTCGGGCCGATGGACTACGCGCTGTTCCTGGGGAATCAGCTGGTGGGCGTCGTGGAGGCGAAGCGGGCCGGATCGACGCTGGCCGGGGTGGAGCCTCAGACGCGGGCCTACGCGGAGGGCGCCCCGGCCCAGCTTCAGGTGCCGGTGCGTCCGCTGCCCTTCTGCTACGAGAGCACGGGCGTGGAGACCTGGTTCACCAACGGGCTGGACCCCGACGCTCGCGCCCGCCGCGTGTTCAGCTTCCATCGGCCCGACACCCTCCGCCTTTGGCTGGACGCGGAGCTGCACCGCCGCCAGGGGCGCCCCAACGCCTCGCCCGCGCCCACCCTCATGGGCCGCATGCGCCTGGCGCCCCCGCCCAACACCGCGGGCATGTGGCCCGCCCAGGCCGCGGCGCTGCAGAACCTCGAGGCCAGCTTCCGCGAGGGTCGCCCCCGGGCGCTGGTGCAGATGGCCACCGGCTCCGGCAAGACGTTCACGGCCATCTCCGCGCTCTACCGCCTGATCAGCCAGGGCGGCGCCCGCCGGGTGCTGTTCCTCGTGGACCGCGGCAACCTCGGCCGGCAGGCGCTCAAGGAATTCCAGGCCTACACCGCCCCGGACGACGGGCGGAAGTTCAGCGAGCTGTACCCGGTGGTCCACCTCTCGCACAACCGCGTGGACCCGGCGAACAAGGTGGTCATCACCACCGTGCAGCGCCTGTACAGCATCCTGCAGGGCGAGGACGACTACGACGAGGCACTGGAGGAGGGCTCAGGCTTCGACGGCCACGGCGCCGCACTGGTCCGCGAGCCCCCGCCGGTGGTCTACAACCCCGCCCTCCCGCCGGACTTCTTCGACGTGGTCGTAGTGGACGAGTGCCACCGCTCGATCTACGCGCTCTGGCGGCAGGTGCTGGAGTACTTCGACGCAACGCTGGTCGGCCTCACCGCCACGCCCGCGAAGCACACCTACGCCTTCTTCCACGGCAACGTCGTCAGCGAGTACACCCACGTCCACGCCGTCCGCGACCGCGTGAACGTGCCGTTCACCGTCTACGAGATCCGCACCCGCATCACCGAGCAGGGCGCCACCGTCGAGGCCGGTCCGCACGTCTTCCTGAAGCGCCGCGACCGCGCCCGCCGCGCCGAGCGCTGGGAGCGCCTGGATGAGGATCTCAGCTACCCGGGCAGCCAGCTGGACCGCAGCGTGGTGGCCGAGGACCAGATCCGCACCGTCATCCGCACGATCCGGGAACGGATGTTCACAGAGATCTTCCCCGGCCGCACGGAGATCCCGAAGACCCTCATCTTCGCCAAGTCTGACGATCACGCCGAGGACATCGTGCGCATCCTGCGCGACACCTGGCCGCTGTCCAACGAGGCGGCGGTGAAGGTGACCTACAAGTCCGACCTGGTCCCCGGCGGCGGGCGGCGCGGCGCCTCCCACCGGCCCGAGCAGCTCATCAAGGACTTCCAGAACCGCTACTACCCGCGCGTCGCCGTCACCGTGGACATGATCGCCACCGGCACCGACATCAAGCCGCTGGAGTGCGTGGTCTTCCTGCGATCCGTGCGGTCGCGCGCCCTCTTCGAGCAGATGAAGGGCCGCGGCGTGCGCGTGATCAAGGACGCCGACTTTCAGGCCATCACCCCCGACGCCAGCACCAAGACCCACTTCGTCATCGTGGACTGCGTCGGCGTCATGGACGACGAGAAGGCCGACCCCCCGCTGGAGCGCGACCGCGGGATCAGCTTCGAGAAGCTGCTGGAGCTCATCACCTGGGGCAACCGCGACGAGGAGATCCTCTCCACCTTCGCCGCCCGCCTGGACCGCATGGATCGCCGGATGACCGCCCCTCAGCGCGCGATCCTGGAGGCCGCCACCGGCGGGGCCTCGCTCACCGATCTGGTCGCCGACCTGCTGGACGCGCTGGACCCCGACCGCGAGGACGCCCAGGCCCGCGCCCTCTTCGGCCTGCCCCCCGAGGCCGCGCCGAGCCTCGACCAGCTCGCCGTCGTCCAGCAGGAGCTCCGCGAGCGCGCCGCCGTCCCCTTCGCCCACCAGCCCGCGCTGCGCGAGGCGCTCCTGGAGGTCCGCAAGGCCCAGGACGTCGTGGTCGACGTGCTGACCCCCGACGATCTCCTGCGCGCCGGCCCCCGGCCCGATCAGGCCCTGGACTACGACGCCGACAAGGCCCTCGTCGGCGCCTTCGAGGCGTTCTGTCGGGACCATCGGGACGAGCTGGACGCCCTCACCGTGCTATATGGGCGCCCCTATGCCCAGCGTCTCACCCGGAAGCAGCTCCTGGATCTGGTGGCCGCCATCCAGCGCCCGCCCCGCCAGTGGACCGGCGAGGCGCTGTGGGCCGCCTACGAGCGCCTCGAGCGCGGCCGCGTGCGCGGGGCCAGCCGGGGGCGGCTCATGACCGACCTCATCAGCCTGGTCCGCCACGCCTCGGGCGTCGAGCCCGAGCTGGTCAGCTACCGCGAGCAGGCCGAGGCGCGCTTCCAGAACTGGCTGGCCCAGCAGGCCAACCGCGGGCGCCGCTTCACCGACGAGCAGCGGGCCTGGCTGGAGCTGATCCGCGACCGCGTCGCCGTGGACCTGGAGGTGCGGGTGGAGGATCTGGACGAGACGCCGTTTGCCGAGCGGGGCGGGCTGGGTCGGGGCTGGAGCCTGTTCGGGGAAGATCTGGAGGGGATTGTGGAGGAGTTGAATCGGGAGCTCGTGGCGTGAGGAAGCGGGCTGGAACAGGGGTCACGCAGGTGGTCCCGGGGGCCCGCCTGATGCGCCTCAGCGATGTCCTCCTGGGCCCTCCGGTCTCGGTCCCCAACGGCAGCGAGGCGCGCTGGGCGCGCACCCTGGACGGTCGCACCTGGGTCTGGAAGGGCGAGGTCTCGACGGGCTTCGAGGCTCTGCTGGCCGAGTCGGTGTCCTGGCTGCTCGGCCAGGCCCTGGGGGTCCGCCAGCCACAGGTCGCCGTCGCCCAGGTGGGCGGCGAGTGGAGCTGGCTGAGCGAGGCGGTCCAGCCCATCAAGCACTGGTCGGCCGATGATCGCGACTTCATCCTCAACCTGGACGAGGTCGGGCGGATGCTGGCGCTGGACGCCCTGGTCGCCAACGGAGATCGCCACGCCCAGAACGTCCTCGTCGAGCTCCACCCCGACCCGACCTCGCTTCGCCTCTGGGCCATCGACGCGGGGAACGCCCTCGTCGGCCAGATCGACGACTACCTCGCGCTGGGGCTGGAGCCGCCCGACCCCAGGAATCACGCGCGCGGCTTCCCGGTCGACGCGCTCCGGTCGGGCGCGCTGGCGGCGGCCGAGGTCGCCAGCCGCCTGGACCACGCGGTCTTGCGCCGGTGGGTCGCCGAGGGCTGCTCCCTCGTGGCGGAGCCGCGGATCGACGACCTGACCGAGGCCGTCTACCGCCGCTGCCAGAACGCGCACCCCATCATCCTGCGCTATATTGAAGCCCTGGAGCACCCGAGATGATCGCCACCTGTCGGATCGTGCACTACGAACCGGATCCTTTCACGGGTCTGCGCGTCCCGCTGGGCGCGCTGGTCTGGGACGGGAGACGGTGGCACGGCGTGGCGGCCGAGCACCTCCCCGTCCCGGACTGCCTCGGCGGCGAAGAGCACGCGCGGATGGCCGCCCTGCTGGCGCGTCAGGTCTCGGAAGTCGGTGACGCGACGCGGTCCGAGGGCAGCCTGGGGCCCTTCGTCCGGTTCGCGGAGAGCCGCGCCCTGCCTGCTGGCGTCGAGGACCCCGTGCAGTGGGTCCGGGAGCATCTGCTCCCCCGGCGCGTCGCCGCCATCCGGGGCGAGGGCCTCCAGCGTGGCCCCACCCTGCCCTCACAAGGCTACGCCTTCTTCCGGACCTTCGGCGTGAGCCACCTCGTCAAGAAGACCTTCAAGCCCACCCAGGACGGCGTCCGCTGGCTCGAGGGGCGCGGGCGAGGGCTGCAGCCCATCACCCACTGGGTGGAGGGGCGCAGCTCGCTGATGCTGATGGAGCCGGTCTCCCCGAGCCGCCCCCAGCTCGAAGACGACCTCCAGACCCTGGCCACCCGGCTGCTGGCCTGGCGCAGCGTGCTGACCCAACCCAGCGGCACCAGCAGGCTCGTAGCCTATCTGCTGACGGGCGGTCGTCGAGAGCAGCGGGACGAGGTGCGGGAGGTGCTTCAGGACAAGGTAGACCTGCTGGTGGACACGGACGACGCGGCGGCGCGGACCCGCTTCGTGGACGAGATCAAGGCGGTGGGCGGGGCGGGTGGCGCTCAGCCAGCCCTCGTGTCGTGAGACGTTGCTGGTTGGGGGTGTGATGGACTGGCAGTGGAGGACGCTGGCTGAGGTGGTCGTCGATGAGCCGAATGCGCTTACGGACGGCCCATTCGGCAGCAAACTAAAGAGTGAGCACTATGTAGACTCGGGCGTGCGGGTCGTTAGGCTTGGAAATATAGGTGTGGGCGAATTCAAGAATGAAGATCGGTCATTCGTGAGCATGGAGTACGGTTCCGCGCTAGAGCGTCATCGACTGTCGCATGGCGACCTTCTGATCGCCGCGCTCGCCGAACCTGTCGGCCGATGCTGTGAGGTACCAGCGTACATCCTTCCTGCTATCGTCAAAGCAGACTGCATTCGATTTAGACCTGATGTGGCCCATAATCGTCGGTTCATCATGCACTGGTTGAATAGTCCAGAGGGAAGAAAGTATGCCGAGCGCCACAGTCACGGGGTAGGACGTCTGCGGATCAATATGAACACGATTCGCAAGTTGCCCATTCCAGTGCCACCACGATCCGTTCAAGACCAGGTCGTCGCCGCCATCGAAACCCACTTCTCCCGTCTCGACGCTGCCGTTGCCTCGCTGAATCGGGCGAAGGCGAACGTGAAGCGCGCCCGCGCCAGCGTGCTCAAGGCCGCCGTCGAGGGCCGCCTGGTTCCTACTGAGGCCGCGTTGGCCCGCGCCGAGGGCCGGGATTACGAGCCGGCGTCTGTGCTGTTGGAGCGCATTCTGGCCGAGCGGAAGGCGGCCTGGGCCGTGAGCGGGGCGCGCGGGAAGTACCAGGAGCCGGTGAAGCCAGAGTTGGAGGGATTGCCCAAGCTGCCCGAAGGATGGTGTTGGGCGGGATGTGATCAAGTAGGCGAGATCTTGCTGGGACGGCGTCGCGCTCCCGAGTACACCGGGCAAGAAAGGCCCTATCTGCGCGTAGCCAATGTAAAGGACGGCTCGCTATACCTGGGCGACATCCTGTCAATGCCCTTCGAGGATGATGAGTTTGATAAGTACAGACTCAAAGAGGGTGATGTCCTTGTATCAGAGGGGCAGAGTCCAGAGCTTGTAGGCCAGTCAGCCCTCTACCGAGGTGCGCCTACCATCTGCGCCTTTCAAGCTACCCTCCATCGATTCAGGCCAGTGCCTGGTCGAGTCAGTCCGAGATATGCTGAGACGGTGTTTCGTGCATGGGTTAGATCTGGTGTGTTCCGCAGTCGCTGCATCATTACAACCAATATTGGACACCTTACCTTGGGGCGCTTCAAAGGGGTAGAGTTCCCTCTCCCCCCCCTCCCCGAACAACACCGCATCGTCGCCGAGGTCGACCGTCGCCTCTCCGTCCTTGACGCCCTCGACCGCAGCCTCGACGCCAACCTGGCTCGCTGCGCTCGCCTTCGTCAGTCCATCCTGAAGCGCGCCTTTGAGGGCCGCCTCGTGCCGCCGGAGGTGCCACGCCCCGCGCCCCGCGCCCCCGCCCCCGAGCAGATGCCCCTCTTCGGCGCCTCTCCGCGCCGGGATCCCTGATGCGCGGCTACCTTGGCTGGGACGTCGGCGCCTGGCACTGCCAGAGGGGCGACTCGCGCGACGCGCTGGTGCTCCTGGGCGACGAGGGAGGCGCGCTGCGGCGGGTCGGGCGCCCCTGGCGTGGCAACCTGCGAGAGCGCTTCAACCACCGCCGCGGCCCGGCCCTGCTCGCCGAGCTGCTTCGGCTGGTCGGCGCCGCGCAGCTACCCTGGACTGCGCTCACGCTGGCCATCGACACGCCGCTGGGATGGCCGGCGGCCTTCCGCGCCCTGTTGGCGGGCACGGCGCCCGAGGCCGTCCCGGCGACCAAGGGCCAGAACCCGCTCCTGATGCGCGCGACCGAGCGTTGGCTGTACGACCGCGGCCACCAGCCCCTCTCGGCCGTGCAGGACCTGATCGGCAGCCAGTCCACGAAGGGCCTGGCGGCGCTGGTCGCGCTCGGGCTGCGTGAGGAGCGCCCCGGCGTCTGGACGGGCCTGGTCGGCGAGACCGCGGTCACGGGGGTCGAGGCCTACCCCGCGCCCTGCCAGAGCTCGGCCAGCCTCCGCGCGATGCAGGCACCCCTCGGGGCAGAGCTCGCCTCCAACAGCCCGGATGTGAACGACGCGCTGACCTGCGCCCTGGTGGCGTATCTGTTCGCGCGGCAGCCTCAACAGCTCGCCGCGCCGCCCGGGGCGCTCCCGGAGGGCGAGGGCTGGATACAGGTGCCCTGGGACTGCCTGGGGCCAGAGGCGCCGGCGGATCGGAAGGTCGATGCGAGCTGATCACCTGCTGGCCCGTGCCTGGGCGCGCGCGCGGGTGCTGCCCGAAGCCGCGCTGGAGGACGCGCTGGCCGCCGCGCTGGAGTCCACGGACGCCTGGCCGCGCATGGTCCAGCATTTTCGCTGGCCCCTGCCCCGTGACCGGCCCACCGTGACGACCCAGGATCGGGTCCAGGAGGGTCGGTCCGACATCCGCCTCAGCTTCCCGAGCGGAGAGCGCGTGGTCCTGGAGCTGAAGGCAGGCCCGGCGCCGGAGCTGAAGCAGGTCCGCAAGTATGAGGAGGGCGCGCGCGTCATCGGCATCGCGAAGACGCCACGGGTCTACCCCTCCCCCAAGCTGCTGGGCTCGATCACCTGGGCGGATCTGAAGCACCTGCCCTGGTCCGACGCGCCCCTCGAATGGCGCCAGCTCCTGCGGCTGGCCGACACCCTAGGAGTCACCGTGCCCCCCATCGACGTCTCCGCGCTGACTGGCCTGTACGCCTCCTTCGAGGCGCAAGACACGTTTACGAGCTGGTCACAGGAGGCGGCCGAGCTCGTCGCCCAGGCGCTGACGGGGGGCGGCGCGCAGTTCGTCACCCGGGAGAAGAAGCGCGGGCGCCGCTATGACGAGCGCGGGCACCGACGCCAGGTCTCCTGGGCCTGGCCGAAACCCTGGCACCAGCACCCCTGGGCGGGCGTCTATACGGGGCTCTACTTCGGACATCCGCATGCGCCGGTCCTGGCCCAGGGGCTGCCCGATCTGGTGCTCTGCTGGCAGTGCAGGCCCGGCGAGGCGCTGCACCGCGCGCTGGTCGGGGACGCGCAGCTCGAGGCGTGCGCCCAGAAGTGGGTGAAAACCGCCGACGACGGGACGCTTCGCCTCTGGCTTCCGGGGCAGTGGCCGCTGCTGATGGCCCGACACAGCTCGGCCCGGCTGCTCGGCCAGGCGCTGCCGAATCGTGCCTACCTGGACTGGGTGGGCAGCGTGCTCCGGGAGTGGACCGACACAGGGATCACGGGTCGCTTGCAGGTGCACCTCCCGGCGTCCGCCGCGTCCGCGCTGGATGAGGACGACGGTCCGCCCGACCTCGCCGCGTCCTCCTCCCCGTCCGAGGTCTCCGAATGAGCGCCGACGCCAGCCGCATCGTCAACAAGCTGTGGTCCTACTGCAACGTGCTGCGGGACGACGGCCTGTCCTACGGCGACTATCTGGAGCAGCTCACCTACCTGCTCTTCCTGAAGATGGCGGATGAGCAGACCCGCCCGCCCTGGCGGCGCCCCTCGCCGGTGCCCGAGGGCTACGACTGGCCGAGCCTGGTCACCCGGGACGGCGCCGACCTCGAGCACCACTACCGGGCGGTCCTGGAGCACCTCGGCCGTCAGCACGGCCTCCTCGGGCTGGTCTTCCGCAAGGCCCAGAACAAGATCCAGGACCCCGCCAAGCTCAAGCGCCTGGTCAGCGATCTCATCGATCGCGAGCAGTGGGTCATGGTCGGCGCCGACATCAAGGGTGACGCCTACGAGGGCCTGCTGGAGCGGAACGCCCAGGACACGAAGTCCGGCGCGGGCCAGTACTTCACCCCGCGCCCCCTCATCGACGCGATGGTCGCCGCGGTGGCGCCGCGGCCGGGGGAGACCCTCATCGACCCCGCCTGCGGGACCGGCGGCTTCCTGCTGGCCGCGCACCACTGGCTGACCACCCAGCACCCCGACCTGACCCGCGAGCAGCGTGAGCACCTGCGCCTTCACGCGCTCCGCGGCGTCGAGATCGTCCAGGGCGTGACGCGCCTGTGCGCGATGAACCTGCTGCTTCACAACGTCGGGCCCACCCCGCAGGAGCTGGCGAAGCTCCGAGCCGAGCTGATCGCCGGCGGCATGAGGCCCGAGAGCGCCGACCTCGAGATGGACAGCCGCCTGCCCGTGCGCACCGACGACGGCCTCCGCGAGCTCGGACCGTCCCGCTACGACGTCGTGCTGACCAACCCGCCCTTCGGGCGCAAGTCCAGCATCCTGGTCGTCGGCGAGGACGGCGAGACCGACCGCGAGGCCATCACCTACGAGCGCGAGGACTTCTGGGCGACCACCACCAACAAGCAGCTCAACTTCGTCCAGCACGTCAAGTCGCTGCTCCAGATCCACGGGCGAGCGGCCGTCGTCGTGCCGGACAACGTGCTCTTCGAGGGCGGCGCCGGCGAGGTCATCCGGCGGCGCCTGCTGTCCGAGTGCGACGTCCACACCCTGCTCCGCCTGCCCACTGGCATCTTCTACGCCCAGGGGGTCAAGGCGAACGTCCTCTTCTTCGACCGCAAGCCCGCCAGCCCCGACCCCTGGACCCAGCGCCTGTGGGTCTACGATCTTCGGACCAACCAGCACTTCACCCTGAAGACCAACCCCATGAAGCGGGCGGACCTGGACGAGTTCGTGTCGCTCTACCGGCCCGCGTCGCGCGCCGGCCGCGTCGCCACCTGGTCCGAGCAGAACCCCGGCGGCCGCTGGCGAGCCTACCCCTACGACGAGCTGGTGGCGCGCGACAAGTGCAGCCTGGACCTCTTCTGGCTCAAGGACGACAGCCTCCTGGACGCCGAGAACCTGCCCGACCCCGACGAGATCGCCGCCGAGATCGCCGACGACTTGCGCAGCGCGCTGGAGCAGATCGAAGAGATCCTGGGGGACCTGGGCGGGCCTGGCTGACGTCAGCGCTTAGGGTGCGAGGCCCGGACAGTCCGCAGCGTGGCGAGGGATCCAGGAGGGTCGGTTAAGACTAGGCTGAGGACTGGCCCAGCTTCGCCAAAACCGCCTCGGCCGCGGCGCTCTCCGCAGCGCGCTTCGATGGACCTCGCCCGTGGGCCACAAACCCGCCCCTAACGCGTGCCTCCACGACGAAGATAGGTGCTTGTTCCGAACCCTGCTTGGACAGCAGACGATACTCCGGCAGACCCAATCCCCGTCCCTGCGTGAGCTCTTGTAGGCGGTTCTTCGCGGAGAGTATCTTTTGCGGGACTCCAGCGTTTCGCGCGTTCTCGTAGCGCTCCAACGCGCTATCTACGTTCCGTGCATACCAGCGCATCATTAGTTCCTGGGAGGCGTCGAAGCCAAGATCGAGGTAGACGGCTCCAATCAGTGCACGGAGCGCGTCACTGATAATGGTATCGGTAAGATCCACAGCTCTTGCGAACCCCGGTCCAACCAGTAGCAGCTCGTGCAGGCCAAGCGCGCGGCCCTTCCGCGCACAGGTCGATGTGTCCGCAAAGGCCCTGGAGACATCATGAACGGCGACGGTTTCCGTTTCTGGCTGAACAAGGACGACGAGCGACGCCAGACAGAGGTCGAGCACGCGGCTTCCGATCGTGGTCAACTGTCGATTGTCGCCAACCACCCTGCTCTCAGGCCGTCGAAGTGAGCGATGCGTCATCGCGGCCAGATAGAGCGCTGGCTCTGTCACCGTCACGCCCAGGCGGAGCTGAATCTGACGTACCAGATCGAGTTCTTCGCTGGTGAGCTCGCGCCGATAGGCTCGCTGGACGAGCCGGCTCAGCCTGCGGTTGACGTCATTGGCGCCCAGGGCCGGCAGGTCGGCGCCTCCGCCCAGGCGGGGACGGGATCCGTTGGACAGCTCCTCAATCCGTGCTTCGAGCTCGCGGATCCTCTCGGCCTGAGCCGAAACCATGCGTTCCAACGAGGTCTGCTTCGTGCGATGATAGTCCACCTCGTCGGCCAGCCGAATCTCTGGATCCGTGGCCATCTCCAGCAGCTTCTCTAGCTGAGCCTGGACCTGGGCGAGCGCCAAGCGGCAGGCAGCGGACCGCCGCTCCTGTTGGGAAGGCTCCACCTCGCGATCAGCGATGAAGTCCTCGAGGTCCTCATGAAACCTCTCGACGATGTCTTCCAGATACTTCGCCAGCGCCATCTGAATCTCCTCAACCTGGGGTGACCGCTTTACGCTACCACAGGAATCTCTGGACGCGGCGTAGGTAGCTGAATTCAGAGTGTTCCGATTTGGTTTTCTCGCAACATCCACACTCCAGCGAGAATCTCGCTTTCCGGTACTACACCCATCCACCCCGCCAGACGGCGAAGCCCCCAAAGGCCCCCTCCCGAGCGCGGCGGCGACCTCTCGACCCGCCCCGCCCCCTCTCGCGTCGACTCCGCGCGCTCCGCGTCCTCCGCGGTTAAACGCCCGAAAAACCTCAACACCCAGCCACCCTCTCCGCCCCGCTCACGCCACCCCGGTGCCGTCGTCGCGCGCATCCGATCACCTGTTCCCGTCCCTGACCCGCCGCGTGATTACATTCCCCGCATGCACCCGCTCCTCCTCCTCCTCGCCTGCGCCGACCCCGTCAAGATCGGTGTTCTCAGCTCAGAATCCACCGACACCGGCCACACCGGCTCGCCCCCCGACACCGGCTCGCCCCCCGACACCGGCGCCCCGCTGGAGAGCGTCCCCGGCGTGGACTGGAGCCGCCCCGAGGTTGACCCCGACGCCCTGCCCGCCGAGGTCCGCACCGTCAACATCCGTATCGACGCCGACGCCATGGCCCGCCTGGACGCCGACCCCTTCCACGCGCCCGACGAGGTGGGCGTCTTCGTGGACGAGGACGGCGTCGAGCACACGGTCGACCTCAGCTACCGCGGCGCCTACGCCCTGCTCAACGTGATGCGCAGCTACGACCTGCGCAACTGGAAGGTGAAGTTCGCCGAGGACGACCCCTACCAGGACCGCCGGGAGTGGAATTTCAACTACGAGCCTCACTTCAGCGCGCAGATGTCCTGGGACCTGATGCGCTTCGCCGGCGTCGCCGTGCCCGAGGCCGAGCACGTCGTGTTGCAGGTGAACGGAGAGTACCAGGGCGTGTACCTGCAGTACGCCGACCCGGACAACAAGGCCTGGCTTCAGGACTGGTTCGGGGACGACGAGGGCGATCTGTACAAGGCCGCCTACGACCTTCCCTATGAGCCCCAGTACTTCGCGCTGCTGGACTGGCTGGGCGACGAGGACGCCGACTATCTCTACCACTACACGAAGAAGACCAACGACGAGGTGAACCCCGAGGACGTCGCGGTCCTCCGCGCCTTCCTCGACGACCTGAACCACCTGGACGACGACGCCTTCGCCGCCTGGGTGGAGGGCGCCGTAGACGTAGATAGCCTGATTGACTACCTCGTCGTGTCCAACTTCGTGTCCAACTGGGACTCCTACCCTCAGCGCCCCAAGAACTACTGGCTCTACGAGGACCGGCGATCCGGCCGCATGGTCTACATCCCCTGGGATCTGGACAACACCTTCAGCCCCTATGTAGACAGCACCTTCAACAAGATGGGGACCGGGGCGGACCCTCTCTACAACCTCGTCGAGAGCGAGTACGCGCCCGTCAACGAGGGCGAGGGCACCGACCGCCCGCTCGTCCGCCGCCTCTTCGCCGACGAGGCCATCCAGGAGCGTTACCTGGCCCGCTACGCCGAGCTCTCCGAGACCATCCTCTCCGAGGACTACCTGAGCGCGCGCCTGAGCGCCCTGCACGAGCAGCTGCTGCCCTACGCCTCCGCCACCGATCAGAGCCGCATGGAGAGCGCCAAGGACGCCATGGAGAGCTTCATCGACATGCGCACCAGCTACCTGCGCGGGGCGCTGGCCGGCTCCACCGCCGCGCCCTGAGCGGCCTCACCCCACCAGAAGCCGATATCCTACGCCCAGCTCCGTCTGGAAGATCTCCGGGCTCTGGCCATCGGGCTCCAGCTTCTCGCGCAGGCGGGCCATGTAGACGCGCAGATCGTGGGCCTTGTCCCCGGCGCGCGGGCCCCAGACCTCCGTGATGAGCTGGCGCTGGGTCACGACCTTGCCGGCCGCGCGGGCCAGGACCACGAAGAGCCGGTACTCGGTGGGGGTGAGGTGGACCTCGTCCTCGCCGCGCAGGACGCGCCGGGCGGCGAGATCGAGGGTGAGGGGGCCGAGGCTCAGCACGGGATCGGGGGCCTGGCCCAGGGTGGCGGCGTGGCGGAGGGCGACGCGCACGCGGGCCAGCAGCTCGGGCATGCCGAAGGGCTTGGTGACGTAGTCGTCGGCGCCCTCGTCCAGGGCCCGCACCTTCACCGCCTCCTGGTCGCGGGCGGAGACCACCAGGATCCCGCCGCGGTACCACTCCCGCAGGGCGCGGCACAGGTCCACCCCGTCCATGTCGGGCAGGCCGAGGTCCAGGAGGATCAGCTCGGGCACGTACTGGGCCGCCAGCGAGAGGCCCTCCCGGCCGGTGGACGCCTCCAGGGTGCGAAGGCCGGCGCCCTCCAGCCCATGGCGGAGGAAGCGGCGTACCGGCTGCTCGTCGTCGATGATCAGCGCCCTTGGTGCCTCGCTCACTCGTCCTCCAGGACCCGCGGCGGCGCGCCCGCCGAGGGAAGCTCCACCACGAAGCGCGCGCCCGGCCCGTCCTCGGGGGCGTGCACGGAGATCCGCCCGCCGTGGACGCGGGCGACGGCCGCGCAGATGGCCAGGCCGAGGCCGGCGCCGGGGTGCCGCCCGCCGTCCTCCACCCGGTAGAAGCGCTCGAAGATCCGCGCCCGCTCGGCCTCGGGCACGCCCGGCCCGCGGTCGCGCACGGAGAGGCGCACCTCCTCGCCCGCACGTCGCACGGTCAGGTCCACCGTGGTGCCGGGCGGGGCGTAGCGGGCGGCGTTCTCCAGCAGGTTCTCCAGCAGCTCGCCCAGCAGGAGGCCGTCGGCGTGGATCTCCAGGTCCGGGGGCTCGATCTCCACGCGCAGCGCTCGCCCGCTCAGCATGCCCTGGACGCGCGCGCGGGCCCCGCTGACCAGCTCCGAGGCGGGCCACCACTCCAGCCGGGGTTGTAGTCCACCCGCGCTCAGGCGGGTCAGGTCCAGGAGGCCCTGCAGCAGGCGCCCCAGCCGCTCCGCCTCGTCGCGCGCGGTCTCCAGGGTGGCCCGGTCGCGCCCGGCGATCTCCCCGCCCAGCACCACGCTCAGCCCGCCCACCACGCTGGCCAGGGGCGTGCGGAGATCGTGGGAGATCGCCGAGAGCAGCCCGTTGCGCGCCCGCTCGACCTCCACGGCCCGCGCCGCCCGCTCCGCCTCCTCGCGCGAGCGCTCCCGCTCCAGGGCGCTGCCGATGGCCGCGGCGAAGAGCTCGAGGAGCTGGCGTTGCTCGGGGTCCAGGGGGCCGGCGGGCTCCACCTCCAGGTCCCCGAAGCCGCGCTCCCGCCCGCGGAGCGGGAGCTGGAGGGCCGGGGCGCCCTCGGGCGGGGGGCTGGAGGTGGCCACGAAGGGCTCGAGGCCCTCCAGGCGCAGGGTGGCGCGGCCGGAGACCAGGGTGGCGGTGTGCTCGGCCGCGGCGCGGGCCAGGGTCGCCCGCTCCCCACCCTCCGCCAGGGCGCGGGTCATCGCGTAGAGGGCCTGGGTCCGGCGCTCCCGTCGCCGCGCCGCCTCCGCCTGCTCCCGCACCCGCACGGTCAGCGAGCTGACCACGAACCCGACCAGAAACATGACCAGGAAGGTGACCAGGAAGCGCGGCTCGGCCACCCGCAGCGTGCCGTAGGGCGGCACGAAGGCCACGTCGAAGCTCAACACCGCCAGCAGGACCGCGAAGACGGCGGGCCCGCGGGAGACGCGGCTGGCCACCAGGATCACGGCCAGCAGGTGCAGCAGGGCGTGGTCGGCGACCTCCAGCAGGGGGCCCAGCGCCACCCCCAGCAGGGGGGCCAGCCCCACGCCCAGGCAGGCGGTGGCGTACTCCCGCCAGGTCGCTCGCGGGCGGGGCGGCGGGGGAGGGCTGGGCGGGGGCTCGCCCGCGCTGGTCACCAGCACCTCGATGCCGCTGGCCTCGCGGAGCAGGCGATCCAGCAGCGATCCGCGGAGGCGGTCGCGCAGGGAGGCCCGGGTGGGGCGCCCGACGATCATCCGCGTCACGCCCCGGGCCCGCGCCGCGGCCAGCAGGGCCTCGGGCACGTCGTCCCCGCGCACCACCAGGGTCTCTGCGCCCAGCTGCTCGGCCATCAGCAGCGCCTCGATGACCCGGCGCGACTCCTCGGGCGTGCGCTCGCGGGAGGCGGGCTCCACCGAGACCGCCAGCCAGGGCAGGCCCAGCGCCGCCGCGGTCCGGGCGGCCACCCCGATCAGCGCCCCCGACTGGGGCGCCGCGCTCAGCGCCACCATCAGGCGCTCGCGCGGCGGAGCCGGCGGGGGAGGTGAGGGGAGGGGATCGCTCATGCGCGCACCGATAGCCGACCGCGGGCCCGCGGTCACAGGTCCAGCCGGATCCCGACCTCCAGCACGCGGTCGGGGGGCAGTCGGAACCAGGCCGTGGCGGGCAGCGCGTTGCGGGCCAGGAAGGCGAAGAGCGTCTCCTGGGCCACGCCCATCTGACCTTGACCGGAGGCGACGAAGCTCTCGTGGCCCAGCAGCCAGGTGCTCTGCTGAGGGTCGAAGGGCAGGGGGCGGGCGAGCTCCCGGCGCAGGGCGCGGGGGACGTCGGGCTCGTCCATGAAGCCGAAGTTCAGGATGATCCGCCAGATCCCGCCGCCCAGCTCTCGCACCTCGGCCCGGCGTTCGCAAGCGACGTGCGGCTCGGAGCTCACCCGGACCGTCAGCAGCGCGACGTGCTGCTGGAGCGCGCCGAAGTGGTGGATCTGCGAGCTCAAGATGGGCGGCACGTAGGCGTCCGTGGAGGCCATCACGATGACGCTGCCTGGGGCGCGCAGGACCTCGCTCCGCTCCAGCATCCCCTGGAGGCGCTCCATGGGCCAGGCCGTGGCGGCGAAGTGCTCGGCCAGCAGCAGGCGCCCGCGCTTCCAGGTCACCATGACCGCCAGCGCCACCGCCGCCATCAGGACGGGGATGTAGCCGCCGCTGCTCAGCTTGACGAGGTTGGCCGCGAAGTAGGGGAGATCGAAGGACAGGAAGAGCAGGAGCAGGGGCAGGGCGCGCTTCGTCGGCCAGCCCCAGCGCGTCCGGCTCACCGAGTAGAAGGCCAGCGAGGTCACGCACAGCGTCCCGGTCACCGCCACGCCGTAGGCCGCCGCAAGCCCGCCCGAGCTCTTGAAGCTGATGACCAGCGCCAGGCAGGCCGCCGCCATGCCCCAGTTGATCTCGGGGCTGTAGATCTGGCCCTCCGTGGTCGCCGAGGTGTGGCGCACGGTGACGCGGGGGAAGTAGCCCAGCTGCACCGCCTGGCTCACCAGCGAGAAGGTCCCGGAGATCAGCGCCTGCGACGCGATGATCGTGGCCGCCGTGGACAGCGCCACCAGCGCCCAGGTCAGCCCACCCTGAGGCACCTGGCTGAAGAAGACCGTCCCGGCCAGCTCTGGCCGGGCCAGCAGCAGCGCGCCCTGGCCGAAATAGTTGAGCAGCAGGGCGGGGAACACGAAGGAGAACCAGGCGCGCCGGATGGGCCCGCGCCCGAAGTGCCCCATGTCCGCGTACAGGGCCTCCGCGCCGGTGAACGCCAGCACCACGCTGCCCAGGGCCAGGAAGCCGTGCACGCGGTTGTCCAGGAAGAACCGCACGGCGTGGGTGGGCGAGATCGCCCAGAGCACCGAGGGGTTGCCCGCGATGTGGACCAGGCCCATCAGCGCCAGCGCGCTGAACCACAGCACCATCACCGGCCCGAAGAGCGCGCCCACCCGGGCCGTCCCGCGGTGCTGGATCCCGAAGAGGGCCAGCAGGATCGCGCAGGTCACGGGTACAACCCAGGGTTGTAGCGCCGGGGCGGCGACGGCGAGGCCCTCCACCGCCGAGAGCACCGAGATGGCAGGCGTGATCGCGCTGTCACCGAAGAGCAGGCCCGTGCCCAGCAGGATGAGGACCACCAGCCCGCCCAGCGGCGCGGCCTTGCCGCCCTCCAGCGAGAGCCCCAGCAGCGCCAGCACCCCGCCCTCGCCGCGGTGGTCGGCGCGCAGCACGAAGCTGAGGTACTTGACCGAGACCACCATGGTCAGCGACCAGAAGATCAGCGAGAGCACGCCCAGCACGTTGTCCGGGGTGGGGGCCAGGCCGTGCGGGCCGCTGAGGCACTCGCGCAGCGCGTACAGCGGGCTGGTGCCGATGTCGCCGTAGACGACGCCCAGCGCGCCCAGGGCCAGCGCGAGCTGACGCCTGCGCTCGGCCTCGGGGGAGAGGATCAGGGATTGGGGGGAGCTCACGATTCACCTCGACACCCTCCCGCTTAGGGCGGCGAGGCGTCATCGGGGCGTCGAAGCTCGGGGGGGCGGCGTCAACGGGGCGTCAACGCGGCCCGCACGACGCGCGCGCGGGCCGCGAGAGAGGGCTGCGAGCTAGCGGTTCCGCTGGCGGGGCTTCGTGGGCTCCGAATCCCTGGCCGGCTTCGTCTCCTCGGCCGGCTTCGTCTCCTCGGGCGCCTTGGGGGCCGCCGGCGCCTCGATGCGGGTGAGCTCGACGCGGCGGTTCACCGCGCAGGCGCCCTGGGGCTTGTTGGTCTTGCGACGCTCGGCGGGCGTGTCCGAGGGCAGAGAGCAGGCCTCCTCCGTCGGGACCTTCACGATGAGCTGCGACTCGCCGTAGCCCACGGGCACCAGGCGCTCGCTCTGCACGCCGTTCTTGACCAGCTCGGTGACCACGGTGTTCATGCGGCGCTGCGACAGGTCCAGGTTGTACACGTCGGGGCCGACCTCGTCGGTGTGACCGCCGACCTCGACCCGCACGTCCGGGCAGCGGTTGAGCATGGTGGCGACGCGCTGCAGGGCCAGCTTGCCGTCCGGCTTCAAGGTGTCCTTGTCGAAGTCGAAGTTGACGTCGTTGAGGATCGCCTTCTCGCCTTCGCAGACGTCGGCGATGCCGCCGGCCGGGAGCCGGAAGGTGACGGTCTCGAAGCCGCCGGGCGGGAGCGTCACCTCCTTCTCCTTGTTGTAGGTCCCGCTGGCGGTCTCCGCCGTGGCCATCAGGCGCCAGGTGCCCGCCGCCATGTCCATCGTCTCTTCACCGTCCTTGCCCAGCTGCACGCGGGGCTGCTCCTTCGGCCCCGCCAGGAAGCGGATGTTCGCGTCGTGCGGCTTGCCCTCGCTGTCGAAGACCTCCACCTTGAGCCGGCTGGGGAGCGGCTCGAGCACGATGATCCGCTCGTTCGGGCCGGGCTTGAGCTCGATGGGATCGGCGCTGCCGGGCTTGTACTGCGGGGAGTTCGCCGCGAACTTTCCGCTGGGGCCGACCTCGCAGGCCCCGAAGTCCGCGCGCCCGCCGCCGTCGCTGTTCACCACGCGGTTGTCCGACGAGACCTGGGCGCCGTTGATCACGTTGCCCTGGGGGTCCTGGACGATGATGGTCAGCGTGCAGCCCGTGTCAGGCTCCAGCACGATGACGCGCTCGTTCGGGCCGGGTTTGAGCTCGATGGGATCAGCGCTGCCGGGCTTGTAGCCGGGGGCGGCGCCGGTGAACGCGCCGCTGGTGCCCGGCTCGCAGGCGCCGAAGCTCGCGCGCCCGTCGTCGCCGCTGCTCATCACGCGGTCGTCGTTGGTGACCTGGGCGCTGGAGATGACGTTGCCCTTGGGATCCTGGACGATGACCGTCAGCGTGCAGCCCTCCTCCGGGGCCTTCCCGAAGGTGTAGCCCACCCCAGCGAAGAGGCGGTAGCGCGCCGCGCCCGCCCCCGGCGTGAGCGCCGTCGCGCCGCCCAGCGTGACGTTCAGACCGCTGTCTGCGCGGTAACGCCCGCTCAGGATGAGCTCCGAGGGAGACTCCGTCCAGGGGACGTCGTTCGCGTTGAGGTTGGCGTTCAGCGTGCCCTCTCCGCGGACGGCGAAGCGCTCCCCCAGCCGGACGCTGGCGCCCAGCCCGGCCTTGGCGAAGCTCCCGCCGTGCATGTTGGAGAGGTCCTCGACCTGCGGCGTGATCTCCGCGCCCAGGTCGCCGAAGAATTGCCATCTCCCGAGACCGTAGCCGGCCGCCAGCAGGCCGCCCGCGCCGAAGCCGCCGGCGCCGAGATACAGATCGGCCGCGCCTGAGGGGAGGTTGGCGAAGGGGATGACGCTGAGCGCGAAGCCGTCGCGCTCGCCAGGGGTGCCTCCCTGCGCGGTGTCGGGCAGGATGAGGCCGATGGGCGCGGCGAAGCGCAGATCACCCAACCCGGGGTGCGCGTCGCCACTGGCGTCCGTGGACGTGATCCACACGGGCATGGCCAGCGTGAGCGCCACCCGCCTGTGCAGGGCGTAGCTCGCGCCCAGGTTGACGCCGAACAGGTTGTCGACCAGGGCCTGGCTCTGGAGCTCCTGTCCTTCGTAGTAGTAGGACACCAGGGGCGCCTTGGCGAATTCGAGCACCGCGCCGACGCCGAGCGAGCGCGGGACCTGAAGCTCGGGGCGCCACATGCCCAGGGGGTCGTGCAGGTCCCCGTCGCTGGGCACGAGGGTGAAGCCGTGCGCGTTGTACGCATTGGACGCGCCAAGTGACCTGGGCGTCGCGATCATCAGCAGGGCGAGCAGGGTGTACATGAAGCAGCTCCATCGGGTCCCGTCGGTCTCTGGAGGACGCGGGGAAAGCAGCAGTTGCGGTTCTTGGGAGATTCAGGACCGGCGCCGACGCAGGAGCGCCAGCGCGAGGCCCAGGGCCGCCGCCGAGCTCGTCAGGCCACCGCCGCCGGTGGCGCAGCTCGTCGTCTGCAGCCCGCCCTGCAGCCAGCTCTGCTCCTGGCAGACGTCGTAGCCGTCGCAGTCCTGGTCAACGCCGTCCGCCACGATCTCGTCGGCCTCCGGGTAGATGCCCGCGTCGGCGTCGTCGCAGTCCGCGCCGCCGCACTCCCAGGCCAGCACGCCGTCCCCGTCCGCGTCGGTCGTGCAGGGGATCTCTGGGTAATCCGGGGACTCCCAGCACCAGGCCTCGATGTCGCCCTCATAGTAGCCGTCCTGCGTGTCGGCGGCGATCTCGCCGGAGTTGTCGATCTCCGCGGCGTCCACGCGGAGGTAGCCGTAGCCCCCGTGGCCCCCGCGGATGATCTCGTCGTCCTCGTCCTCGCCGATGACCTCGCCCGCCTCCGCGGGGAAGCCGCCCTCGCCGTAGCGGAGGGCGATGTTGGGATCGTCGGTGGTCCCGCCCACCGTCGCGACGCTCGGGCTCACCAGCATGATCTGTCCGCCCGAGCCGCCGCCGCCGCCGCCGACCTCGCCGCCGATGGGGATCCCGTCCGAGTCCCGGCCCTCCTGGCTCTGACCGTCCGAGCCGCGCGCGCCCCGGGCGCTCAGCGAGCCGGAGACCTCCAGGCTCTCCCGGGCGAAGATGGTGACCAGACCGCCGCCCGCGCCGCCCGATCCGCTGACGTTGTCCGTGTCGTCCCCGTCGGGCTCGATGTCCGGGGCGCCGCCGCCGCCGCCCGATCCCAGGTGCCAGGTGGAGAGCTGGGCGTCCCCGTAGGTGTCGCCGGGCTGCGCGTACTTCTCGTTGTCGCTGCTGACCGAGTACTCGCCGCGCGTCGCGAAGGAGCCGCCCGCGCCGCTGGCGCTCTGATCCTCCAGCGCGTCGCCCTCCTGCTCCTCGGCGGGCGCGCCGCCGCCGCCTCCGTTGCAGGCGCCGACGTTGTACTCCGACTCCTCGTCCTCGGCGACGTCGGAGGTGGCGGGCGGGCCGCTCCAGCTCTCGCCGGTGGTCGGCCAGTCCTCGTTCCCCGCGACGCCGTCCCCGCCGGCGAAGCCGAGCCCGGTGACGTCCACGGCGCCCGAGATGTCCACCGTGCTGCAGGAGCGGAAGAAGATGATCCCGCTGCCGCCGTCGGACCAGCCCGTCGTGGTCAGCGTGCCGTTGACGGTCACGCTGTCGTAGTGCGGGACGCGCTGGACGCGGACGATGTCGGCCGCGTCGTAGTCGTTGACCAGATAGGGCTCGACGGTGATGGTGCTGGCGTCGGCGCTCGCGACGAGGACGAACTCGTAGCGGCCGGCGTGGTCACCCTGCTGGCTGATGATCAGGAGCTCGTCCCCCTCCTGGAACCGGCTCCCGTCGCCGACGGTGATGGTCTCGTTCCCGATGCCGGCGGAGGCGTCCAGGGTCAGGGTCGTGCTCTCGGTCTCCCAGATCTCGGTGGTGCCGGCCGCGACGATGAGATCGCCGTCCCCGCGGGTCTCCGTCTCGTCGCAGCGCCCGCCCGCGTGGAGGACGGGGACCGCCGGGGCAGGATCCAGCGGCGAGCAGTCCCAGAGGTTCCGGAGGCGGTCGCCGTCGATGTCCGGGTCCAGGCAGTCGATCGTGCCGTCCTCGTCCAGATCGGCGCTCTCGTCGCAGTCGGTCTCGACCGGATCGGGGAGCGGGATCGCTTCGCACGAGGGCGGTCCCGGGTAGGTGTAGCAGCCGGGCATCAGCAGGACGAGGAGCGTGGCGGCACGTCTCATGAGAACCTCCGAGGGCACCATAGGCGCGCCCGGCATTCGGTGTAAAGGTGGGGTGTAAGAAACTTTTTGGCCGTTCCTCTTTCACTCGGACCCCGGGCCGCGTCCAGGTGTACCGGGCCAAGTTGGGTTACCTGGATGTGGGTGGAGTGAAAGACCCCTCCAAGCGTGTGCAAGACCTCGACCGTCCTCCTCTCGCGCGGACGTGGCGCGACCCAGCCGGTGAGGATGCCTCCGATCCTACGGGGATCCTGTGCCGGTGGCCGTGCCATCGGGGGTACGATATAGGAGGCCGCCATGTCTACCGACCCTGACACCATCTCGCAGGCCCTGCGCCCGGTCCTGGACGCGGGCGGCATCGCCGGCGCCGTCACGCGGGTCTGGCGCGGCGGCCGGCTCAGCCACGCGGGCGCCCATGGGCACCAGGACGTCGAGAACGGCGTGATCATGGCCGGCGACGCCATCTTCCGCGTCGCGTCGATGACCAAGCCCATCACCACCGTGGCCGCGCTCCAGCTCCTGGAGGAGGGGCGCTTCACCCTGGATGATCCCGTCGCCCGCTGGGCGCCCGAGCTCGCCGCCCCCCGCGTGCTGCGCGATCCCAACGGCCCGCTCTCCGACACGGTCCCCGCGGCGCGCCCCATCACCTTCCGCGACCTGCTCACGCACCAGGCGGGCCTCACCTACGGGCCCTTCTGGCGCGGACCCATCGCCGCCGCCTACGACGAGATCCTCGGGCCGGACATCGACAACGCCCACAGCCCGGACGCCTGGATCGCCGCCCTGGCGCGCCTGCCGCTCATCGACCAGCCGGGCGCCACCCTGCATTACAGCCACGCCACGGACCTGCTCGGCCTGCTGATCGCGCGGATGGAGGGCCTCCCGCTCGACGAGGTGCTGCGTCGCCGCGTGCTCGAGCCGCTGGGCTTGGTGGACACCTTCTTCGACGTGCCCGTGGACAAGCGTCACCGCCGCGCCGTGACCTACGGCTGGGACGACGACGGGAACCGCGTGCGCCGCAGCACCGGGCCCGGCGGCTCCACCCTGCCCGAGCGCCCCGCCAGCTACACCTTCATGTCCGGGGGCCAGGGCCTGTGGTCCACCGCCGACGACTACGTGCGCTTCGCCCGGATCTTCCTGGGTGACGGCGAGGTGGACGGCGTGCGCCTGCTGCGACCCGAGACCCTCGCCATGATGCGCGAGAACGCGCTCAGCCCCGATCAGCGCGTCACGGCCGAGGTGGGCGGGATGCCCATCTTCTCCTTCGGCCTGGGCTTCGGCCTGGGCGTGGCCGTGGTGATGGAGCCCGAGGGCGCCTTCCCCACCATCTGCGCGGGCGGCGTGGGCACCGTCGGCTGGCCCGGCGGCTTCGGCGGCTGGTGGCAGGCCGACCCCACCACGGACACCGTGATGGTCTTCCTCACCCACAACATGGTGGAGCCCATCCAGGCCGAGTGCGGCATCGGCATGGCCGTCTACGGCGCCATCGGGCGCTTCCACGCCGCCGCCAGCGCGCTCGGCTGAGGGCGCTCAGCGCGGGAGGACCGTGGGCCAGGGCGCCTCGGCCTCCCACCCGGCGGCGAAGCGCAGGAGCTCAGCCTCCGATCCCCAGGATCCGGTCACCAGCAGGCCGCGCGGGAGACCGTCGGTGGGCAGGGGCAGGCTGATGGAGGGCAGCCCCGCCGCGTTGGCCATCCAGGGAAAGGGCGCGAAGGCCAGCGACAGGAGCAGGTGCGTCTCCAGGTCCTCGCCCTCCAGGTCGAGCGTCCCCAGGGGCGGGGGCTGGAGCGCGGTGACGGGCTGGAGCAGCAGGTCGTAGCGCTCGAAGAAGGCGGCCATCTCCGCGCGGAAGGCCCGCAGGCGGGCGCTCGCCTGGGTCAGGGCCGCGGGGGGACGGGGGCTGGCGAGGCGCGCCTCCAGCAGGGGCTCCAGCTCGCCGGGGCGCGGCGTGATCCCCGCCGCGAGCGCGCGCGCGCTCAGGGACGAGGCCGCCGCCTGGCTCTGGAGGAGGCCCAGCCCGGCCAGCAGCTCCACATCGCCCAGGGGTGGATCGGCGAGCTCCACCCGGTGGCCCGCCTGGGCCGCGCGGAGGGCCGCGTCCTCGACGCTGGAGCGCAGGATCGGGTCCACTGGCAGGCATAGCGGCGCGGTGGTGGAGAGCGCGAGGCGGAGGGAGCCTGGGCGAGGCGCGCTCGGGCCGGGCGGGCCGAGGGCCTCTGTGAACAGGGCGAGGTCTCGCACCGTCCGGGCGAGGACGTGGCGCACCGGGGCGGGGCCCTCACCCTGGGCGCTCTCCAGAGGCGCGCTGACCGCCGTCGGCATCAGGCCCACCAGCCCGCAGCAGGCCGCCGGGATCCGCAGCGACCCGCCCCCGTCGCTGGCCTGGGCCACCGGCACCATCCCCGCCGCCACCGCCGCCGCCGCGCCCCCGCTCGAGCCCCCCGCGCTGCGCGCGCGATCCCAGGGGTTGCGCGTGACGCCGAAGCGTCGGGAGGAGGTCTCCATGCTCATCCCCAGCGGCGCGCTGTGGGTCTTGCCGAACAGGACCAGCCCCGCCGCCCGGAAGCGGGCCACCGTGGCGCAGTCGGCCTCGGCGGGCCGGTCGTAGCGCGCCGGGAGGCCGTGGGTGGTGATCGTGCCCCGTTGGAGGAGCCCGAGATCCTTGAGCAGGAAGGGCAGACCGGACAGGGGGCCGGCGGGCAGTCCGGCGGCGATCTGGGCCGCGGCCTCCTCCGCATGCAGCGCCACCACCGCGCCGAGGCCCGGGTCGAGCGCGGCCACGGCGGCGAGCGCGGTCTCCAGGAGCGCGCTCGGGTGGAGCTCTCCGCGGTGGAGCAGCTCGGAGAGCGCGGTGGCGTCGAGGCGCCGGTAGAGATCGAGGGGGAGCATGACCCGGGAGGGTATCGCGGCGGGCGGGGGGCGGCCCAGCCCGGGGGCTGGGTCGCGACGTGATGAGGAGAACTCAGGCTCAGGCGGGCGCCCCAGGCCTGTGTTCGGCGATGCCGTGCAAGAGCCAGTGTTGGATGGCGCCGAGGTAGTTCCGCGCTCCTACCGCGGCGCGGACGTCTACGTTGTGCGCGAGGTACCAGGGCGAATTGAAGGTCGTCGAGGCGACCCGTCCCTCATCCACGCCGTAGGTCAACCAGTGGGTCCGCGCGCCTGCGGCGGTCCTGATCCCATGCTGTCGGAGGTCTTCGTACCGCTGCAGATAGTACTGCCAGTCGAAGATCCTGCCCTCGAGTGGCCAGACCCCGGCGCGGCCCTCCGCGATACCGAAGGTGCAGTAGTGCTCGATCGCGGCGCCGTAGTCTTCCCCGAACGCACTCCGAAGGTCGCTGTACATGGCGAGGTACTGTCGCGGGTCGAACTCGCGGTGCCCCTGTCGCCCCTCGCGGACACCGAATCTGAGCCAGTGGCCCACAGCGCCCGTCTCGTCAGATACGCCATTTGCGGGAAGGTCTGGGTACCGTCCAAGGTAGAACTGCCAGTCGAATACGTTGGTGTTGAGCGCGTCTCCACGGCCCTCACCAATCCCGAATTCCACATAGTGTCGAATGGACGCTTCCAGATCGCCCCCGAATACGGTCTGCAGATCCTGGTAGAGGCTCAGGTACCGCTTCGCGCGGAAGGATGCGCTCGCCCGTCGTCCCTCCTTGATCCCGAAGGTGAGCCAGTGGGTCCTGGCCGACGCCTCGTTGTCGATTCCGTTGGCGGGGAGGTCAGGATGGATCTGGAGATAGAAGCTCCAGTCGAACACCCCTGGGTCGAGCGCGAACACGCCGACCCGGCCTTCGGCGAGGCCATTTGTCTGGTAGTGCTCGATGGCCCGCCAGGGGTCGTCCCCGAGATTCGCTCGTAGATCGCTGTAGAGAGCCAGGTACTGCGAGGCCTGGAAGCTGGCATGCCCCTGTCGGCCCTCCTTCACTCCATAGGTCAACCAGTGGAGCTGCGCGGCGGCCTCGCCAGTGACGCCGTGCGCCCGGAGATCTTCGTATCGGTTGAGGTAGAACTGCCAGTCGAAGACTCTCCCGTCCAAGGCGAAGACGCCTACGCGCCCCTCTTGGAGCCCGTGCAGGAGATAGTGTTCAATCGCCAGCCCACGGTCGTCGCCAAATGCGGCCTCGAGGTCTCCATACATCGAGAGGTATTCTCGGACCTGGAAGTGGAGATGTCCCTGACGACCCTCCCGTAGCCCATAGCTCATCCAGTGACGCTCGGCCTCGGCCCTCGTGTTGACGCCGTGCTCAGGGAGGTCTGGATAGCGTTCGAGGTAGTATCTCCAGTCGAAGACACGCCCATCAACGTACTTGTCGAGGTCCTCCACACGGACGCGGAGCTCGATCCCGTCTCCCGAGCTGTTCAGCTTGCGAGGCGCGACCACTACCCCCGAGGGCTTCCCGCTGTACCAGGCAGAGGACGGCCAGGTCCAGGCCGCGATTGTGGTGCCCACCTTGTAGCTGTCGGCGGTGTCCGCGTCGCCGCCGGCCTCGATATGCTCACGCCCGTCAGCCTCCATGAGCCTGACCAGCTTGTGAGAGGTGTAGGAGTTGTCGTAGGCGAATCCCTCCCCGGCCTCATCGAGGCGCGCGTCGATGTGCCACACGAGCAGGCCCGCTGCTGGGAAGTGCTTGTCGTTCTGCGTCCTGCGTCGGAGCTCGACCATGAACATCTCGGAGAAGATGTCCCCCTGCTCCAGGCCAGGCCAGATCGCCACACAGGAGGACGCATCGGTGTCCGAGGACGATGACAATGTGAGCGTCTGTGAACCGGAGCTGACGACGACTGGCTCCAGCCAACCAAGCAGCCATTTGCTGAAGCAGTTGAAGTCGTACCTGCTGTTGTCCATCATGTCGATGTTGCCGACACCGCCCTTCGGCCCCTCGTCCTCCTCGTAGTCATACAGATCGGGCAGTCCCAGCGCGTGCCCGGTCTCGTGAATGGGGGTGCGGACATTGAATCCTTTTCCGACCTCTTTCTCCTCTGGCTGCCAGGAGTACTTCCCGAGTCTGCACCCACCGATCTTGAACGTGTGGTCCGAGAACCTACAGGTCTGACCCCACCAGAATGTCCGCCAGCCCGTCGTCGGGCCAGACCAGAACACCAGGAAGTAGTCGATGACCCCGTCTCCGTCTGCGTCATAGACCGTGAAGTCCTCACCATTGTCCTCCAGCTGGTTGAGCGCCTCGCGGATCAGGGCCTCCCGGCCCTCATCGGTCGTCTTCACCTTCGCCCTGCTGATCGTCGCACGATGCCAGGCGAAGGTCGTGCCGCTCAGCATCAATTTCCCGTAGGATGCGCGATCGTAGTAGTGCACCAGGCTTTCGTAGGGGAAGCCATTCGTCGGAGATCCGAAGAGCTGCTTGTCGATGTGTTCGCGCGTGAGCTCGTGCTCATGATCAGAGAAATCGATGAGCAGGGCGAAAATATTGACCGCGCCGGTCGTGGGCATCCCTCGTCGGGCAGGAGGGGGAGCCGGAGGAGGCAGGAGGCGCTCGATGAGATCAGGGGCCTGGCCCCTACGAAGCAGGGTGTCGCGCGCCAGCCGCGTAATGGCCTGCTTCAGAGTTGGGAGTTCTGCACGATAGTTGCCGGCCGCTGCTGCCCCATGCCGTCGCTCCGCGAGGAGGCCTTCGGCCTGCAATTTCTGGAGTTCGCCGTCAGAGTATTTCTGCATGACACCCCCCTGTTTCGAGCGAAGAGCTGCGCTGTGCCTGACTTCATCGGCAGCACAGTCTCGGCATGGCCGAGGGAGACCAGCGCTGCTATTCGGCCCATCATGGGAGTACTGCAATACGCGTTCCATCGAACAAGACAGCTTTTCAACTGAATATCTGCCTGAACAGATGGGGGAAATGGCACTGCTGTTATGTGCGGTATTGCCCACTCTGGGGAGCATCACTCCCCGCTCGCCGCCCCCACCCCCTCCACCCGCACCGCCCACAGCTCCCCCCGCCGCTCTGGCGCCGGCAGCCCGCTCTTCAGCGCTACCGCCACAGCAAAGCGCTCATTCGTGAAACCCAGGGTGAACCCCGTGACCGCGCCGCTGAAGCGCTGCCTCAGCTGCACCACCCGCACCGGCTGATACCAGCTCGTCTGCGCGCCGACCGGCCGGCGGCGGCCGTACCAGGCGCTCACGATCCCGAGCGCGATCACCCCGGCGAGGATCAGGGTGCTGTAGCCCACCTCGCGCTCCAGCTCGGCCTGGCCCGCCATCACGCCCAGGAAGGCGAACCCGAACCAGACCGTCCAGGCCAGGACGGGTCCCACGCGCCCCGGGTGCCGGCGGGAGAGGGTGGGCAGGCAGGTCTCGCAGGCGGGGAGGGCGATGGGGAGCTCCCACTCAACGCCGCCCAGCATCATGAAGCGCGTGTAGGGGAGCGTGGTCGTGACCACCCGCACGCCCGACCCCGACCCACAGTTGCAGCAGGTCTCCGGGGGCATCGGGACCTGCTCCGGGTTCACGCCGAGCTGCACGTTGGCTTGGATGTACATGCGGCGAGCATAGCATGGAGCGGATCGCGCTCGCGCCGCCCCCGGCCTCTCCCGCCGCGGCTCGGGACATTGTTCCGCGCGTGTCTCAACTCTGTCCCAGCGCCTCCCCGGCCCGCGTGGCGCACCATAAGGGGACTGCACCTCACCCGAGCGTGGTGAGGCCACACCAGAGATCAGGGTGATCGCATCCGATCACCCGATGGAGCCCTCATGCGCAACGAGACCAGCACCCTGAGCATCCGCCGCGCCACCGTCAGCACCTCCGTCCGCACGGGCGTCCGGGCCGGCACCATCCACAGCATCGGGAGCGCCGTCACGCGCGGCTGAGGCCAGGGTCGATCAGGAGCGCGACGGCGCCCTGGTACCGCCAGGCGGTCGGTACCAGGGCGCCGACGGGTCAGTACACCGTGTAGAGGTAGTTGATCTCGCCCGAGGTGCGGTTGACGCTCCAGCTCGCGGACCCGATGAAGTGGGTCAGCGCGAGGTGCGCGCAGGTCACGATCTCCTCGCTGGAGTCGTCGTCCACGTAGGCGTCGACCGATCCCGACGAGCCGGACATCACGGCGAAGCACTTGTCCGCCGAGGTCGTGCCCGTGGCGTCGTCCGAGTACAGGGCGGTGATGTTGCTGGAGCTGCGGCTGCTGGACAGGCCGGTCGCGACACGCGACCCTCCACTGGAGGTGTAGGTGACGGTGACGCTGCCGTTGAAGTACATGGCGTTCATGGCCATGGTGCAGATGGCGTCGTCGTCGGTGGAGCTGGAGTCGTCGATGTAGTAGGTCGTGCCGGAGGTGGACGACGACGACGAGCCGAGCACCAGCGCGCAGGAGTACGCCTGGCCGCTGTTGTAGGACTGGAAGGCGACCACGTAGCCCGACGCGGTCGTCGCGAAGGCCGGAGCGGCGCCGAGGCTGAGGGCGAGGAGGGCAGAGCCACAGATGTAGTTGCGCATGAGTTCTCCACAGATCGTCAAGGGTGCCAACAGGTTCGAAGGGAGGCCGTGTATCTACAGGAGCCGGCCGCGGAGCGCGGTCACGGGCAGGTCGAGGCCGGCGTCCGCGCCGGTGAAGAGGGGGAGCTCTTCCAGCGCGATCACCGCCGAGCCGGCGTCCACGCAGCGCAGGATGGCGCCAGGGTCGGGGTTGACGCAGACCCGGGCCAGGCCATCCCGGACGGGGATGACGGAGTTGTGACCGTCGAAGCCCAGGTCCCCGCGCTCGTCGAGCGTGAGCCGGGCCAGGACGGTGTCCCCCTCGAAGAGGAGCGGCGCGCTCGACGTGAGCTGCGAGCGCTCGCCGATCTGGCCGCCGGGGATCTCCATCCACAGGCGATCACCGGCGGACATCTCCAGGCCCTGCTCGTCGCGGAGGATCTCGACGACGTGGAGGACGGCCTCGGTCGTCAGGTTCAGGCCGTCTTCCGTGACGACGGCCGACTCCACGTCGAGGATGGCGAGGACGGGCGCCTGGCTGGCCCAGATCTCGACGGCGTCCGCGCGCTCTTCGTCCGTCGCGGCGTCGGCGAAGGGCTGCGAGATCGCCGCCTGCTCGGCGTCCTCGTCGGAGGAGCGGTTGGGGGTCCCACAGGCGTTGAGCACCCAGGCGAACCCGATGAGGGTGAAGGCTGACAACGAATTGTTCATGAACAGCTCCTTGCATGGGCGGACATCACCGCCTCGAGCTCCAATGGCGCGAGCCACGCGCGCTGTGATGACGATCTGCTCCGTCGCTTGTGAGCGCGCGGATCGCTCCGATCTCCCGCGGCTGATCTTTCGACCACCACCTGATGTATCCTGGGCTCGCACCCCCACCCGCGAGTCCTCCGTGTCCTCTGAGCTCAAGAAGAACGCGCTCTCCTTCCTCGACACCATCACGCTCGCGGTCGCGGGCAGCGCGCCCTCGTACTCGCTGAACGCGACGACGGCCGCGCTCATCGCCGCGGTGGGGCTGGCCTCCCCGGCGGCGCTGATCCTGGGCGCCGTCCCGATGTTCGGGATCTCGTTCGCGTTCAAATATCTGAACCTCTGGCGGCCGGACGCGGGGGCGGCCTACGCCTGGGTGGGGCGCTCCATCAACCCGATGCTGGGCTTCTTCGCCGCCTGGACCTTCCTGGTCCTCAGCACGGTGTTCATGGTGACGGCCGCGCTGCCGGTGGGCGTGCTGACCCTGCACGTCGTGGCCCCCGCCTGGGAGGAGAGCCTGGGTGCGGCGGCGCTGGTGGGCGGCCTCTGGTTCAGCGCGGTGGCGGTGTTGACCATCCTGGGCGTCCACGTCGCGGCCAGCTTCCAGAAGCTGATGACCGCGATCGAGGCCATCGCCCTGCTGGTGCTGGCGGTGGCGGCCTTCGTGACCTTCTCTCGCGCGCCGGTCAACCCGTTCTCGCTCTCCTGGTTCTCGCCCGCCAGCTTCGCCGACTTCGAGACCTTCATGGGCGGGATGCTGGTGGCGGTCTTCTACTACTTCGGGTGGGACGTGACCTCGAACGTGGCGGAGGAGGCCGAGGGCACGGGCAGCTCAGGCGGAAACTCCGGCGTCATCGGGATGGTCGGGGTGATGCTGCTCTTCCTCGTGATCCAGACGGCGGTGCAGATGGGCATGAGCCCCGAGGCGGTGGAGGAGAACAGCGCGAGCCTGCTGGCCGCCCTTGGCGACGCGGTGCTGCCGCACCCCTGGGGGAACATCGCCATCCTGGCCGTGATCCTCAGCACGGTGGGCACGATTGAGACGCAGCTCACCCAGTGCGCGCGGCTGCTGTTCTCGATGGGGCGGGACGCGGTGTTGCACCAGGGCTTCTCCGAGGTCCACCCGCGCTTCCAGACCCCCTGGCTGGCGGGGCTGATCATCTGGATCCTGGCGCTGGCGCTGATCGCGGGCTCGGCGGCGTCGGAGAGCATCGGCACGGTGATGAGCAGCCTGATCAGCGCGATCGGCGTGATGGTGGCGATCTACTACGGGCTCACCGGGCTGGCCTGCGTCTGGTACCACCGCAAGGTGCTGGGCCGGGACATGGGCACGCTGTTCATGCGCGGGCTCTGGCCCGGGGCCTCGGCGATCTTCCTGCTCTTCCTGGGCGCGCAGCAGCTCCCGGACCTGGGCGGCGAGGTGGCGGGGCTGACCGTAGCCGCGCTGGCGCTGGGGCTGGTGCCGATGCTCTACTTCAAGGCGCGCTATGGGAGCACCTTCTACAAGGGTGGCCTGGAGCACCACGGGTCTTGAGGGGGCGGGCGGCCCGATGCTCTTCGACATCCTCTTTCCTCTCGGGCTCTGTGCGCTCACCGTCGTCGTGTCCGCGGTCGTCGCGCTCCTCCCGGTCCGGGTCATGTGGGCCTGGGGCTCGGGAGCTTCGGCTGGCGCGCTCGTTTCGCTCCTGGTGCGAGTAAGGTGTCACGAGTAAGGTGTCAGGTTGATACGATTATCAATTTCACAATTTCTCGCGGGGTAGGTCAATATTCTGAGAGCCTGGGAGGGTAAGGTGTCAGGAGGGTAAGGTGTCAGGTTGATACGATTTTCAATTTCACGATTTCTCGCGTGGTAAGACAGCATTCCGAGAGCCTGTGAGTTTGAGTCGCGGGGAGGCGAGAGCGCAGATTGAACCGCCAAGGCCGCCACGAGCGCCAAGGCCAGCGCGAGGGAGAGGTCGGCAGAGGGTCGCGACGCGGCTCCGCGGGGGAAGCGTCGAAGGAACCTGAAAGAGCCTGCAGCGATTGTCCGAGCGCGGAGGTGAGGCAGGCTCCTCCAGTACATCTCTTCGCGTCGTCCTTGGCGTTCGTGGCGGCCTTGGCGGTTCAACCTGTGTTCTCCAGCTCCAGGGCGTGAACGGTCAGCGTGAGGCGGTTCACCCACATTCAGGATAGGGCGCCACATTCATCGAACCGCGATGCACTCCAGGGATGGACAGTACGTCTCGGACAGATGGGCGTTGGTCAGGCTCCACCAGCCGACGGCGCAGGCGGTCGCTACGGCGACCCCCAGGAGCGCGAGCCTGAACGGGCGTGACACGGGCGTCCTCCACCTTTGGGACATCAGGAGCGTAGCGACCGTAGGTCGTTGCCGCAACTCAGCGGGTGACTGCGGGTGAAGTGCGGGTGTGGGTGTGGGTGGGTGAGGTGGGTAAGGTCATGGGTAAGGGGTAAGGTGTCAGGTTGATATAAGGGGTAAGGTGTCAGGTTGATACGATTTTCAATTTCACGATTTCTCGCGTGGTAAGACAGCATTCCGAGAGCCTGTGAGTTTGAGTCGCGGGGAGGCGAGAGCGCAGATTGAACCGCCAAGGCCGCCACGAGCGCCAAGGCCAGCGCGAGGGAGAGGTCGGCAGAGGGTCGCGACGCGGCTCCGCGGGGGAAGCGTCGAAGGAACCTGAAAGAGCCTGCAGCGATTGTCCGAGCGCGGAGGTGAGGCAGGCTCCTCCAGTACATCTCTTCGCGTCGTCCTTGGCGTTCGTGGCGGCCTTGGCGGTTCAACCTGTGTTCTCCAGCTCCAGGGCGTGAACGGTCAGCGTGAGGCGGTTCACCCACTCCCAGGATGACGATCGGGCTACCTGACCCCTGATCAATGATCAAGATACCAGGCACCTGATCCTGATCTGCCTGATCCTGAGGTTACACCTGCAAGTCGGGCGTGGTGTGCGACAGCCCGGGGGCCAGCTGCCTCCCCGGCTACGCCTGCGTCTGCCGCTCCTGGGTGTCGATCGCGGCGAACAACACCTGTGGCTGCTCCTGCGCCAGCCCCTGAACGCGCGCACCCCATCCTGACACTCCGTGACCTGGACTCCGCGCCGGATCTCTGATAGTGTACTCCGCACACTAAGAGGTCCCCCGTGAGCCCCACCTTCCCCGGCACCCACCCCAGCGCGCTCTACCGGCCGGCGCTGGGGCTGCTCACCGACCTCTACCAGCTCAGCATGGGCCAGGGTTACCACCGGGAGGGCATGGCCGAGCGGGAGGCGGCCTTCCATCTGTTCTTCCGCAAGCCGCCTTTCAAAGGTGGATACGCGGTGGCGGCGGGGCTGGCGGACGCGCTGGACTACCTGACCCACCTGCGATTCGACGAGGAGGACATCGCCTTCCTCGCCAGCCTCCAGGGCAACGACGGGCGCCCGCTCTTCGACGCGGCCTACCTGCGGCGCCTGCGCGAGCACAGCTGCGCGGTCTCGGTGGACGCCATCCCCGAGGGGACGCCGGTCTTCGCCCACGAGCCGCTCCTGCGGGTCAGCGGGCCGCTCCTGGAGGTGCAGCTGGTCGAGACGGCGCTGCTGTGCATCCTCAACTTCCAGACCCTGATCGCCACGAAGGCCAGCCGGGTGGTCCACGCGGCGGGGGACCGTCCCGTGCTGGAGTTCGGGCTGCGCCGGGCCCAGGGCTTCGACGGCGCGCTCTCGGCCTCGCGGGCGGCTTATGTGGGCGGCTGCGCGGCCACCAGCAACGTGCTCGCCGGGCGCCTGCTGGGCATCCCGGTGCGCGGCACGCACGCCCACAGCTGGGTGATGGCCTTCCCCGACGAGCTCTCGGCGTTCCAGGCCTACGCCGACGCGCTCCCCAACAATTGCACCTTCCTGGTGGACACCTACGACACCGTCGAGGGCGTGCGCCACGCCATCGAGGTCGGCCGCCAGCTCCGCGCCCGCGGCCACGCGCTCGCCGGGATCCGCCTGGACTCGGGCGATCTGGCCGCGTTGAGCCAGGAGGCCCGCCAGATGCTGGACGAGGCCGGCTTCCCCGACGCGAAGATCGTCGCCAGCAACGACCTCGACGAGCGCCTCATCGAGAGCCTCGGCCACCAGGGGGCGAAGGTGGACATCTGGGGCGTGGGCACGAAGCTGATCACCGCCTACGACCAGGCGGCGCTGGGCGGCGTCTACAAGCTGGGGGCGATCCGCGACGAGGCCGGGGTCTGGCGCCCGCGCATCAAGCTGTCCGAGCAGCCGGTCAAGATCAGCAACCCGGGCCTGCTGGGCGTGCGCCGCTACCAGGACGCCAGCGGTCGCATGGTCGCCGACATGATCCACGACATTCAGGACCAGGCCCCGGATCCGGCCTTCCTGGTGGACATCGACGACCCCCTGCGCCACCGCCGCCTGCCCCCCGGGCTGAGCGCGCGCGAGCTCCTGGTCCCGCGGCTCCGGGACGGCCGGCGCGTGAGCGAGGATCCACCCCTGGTGGAGATCCGCGCCGCCACCCTCGCCGGGCTCCAGACGCTGGAGCCGGGCGTGCTGAGGTTCGACAACCCCGCCGCCACCGCCGTCGGGCTGGAGCCCGGACTGGCTGCTCGCAAGCGCGTGCTCATCGAGGAGGCTCGGACCATATGAAGCGCGTCCACGTCGCCGCCGCCGCCCTGAACCAGACCCCGCTGGACTGGGAGGGCAACACCCGCCGCATCCGGGAGATCCTGGACGAGGCCCGCGCCGCCGGGGTGGGCCTGCTCTGCCTGCCCGAGCTCTGCCTCACCGGCTACGGCTGCGAGGACGCCTTCCTCTCGCCCGCGGTGCAGGAGACGGCGCTCCAGGTGCTGGCCGAGCTCCTGCCCGACACGCGCGGCCTGGTGGTGAGCCTGGGCCTCCCGCTGTTCGTGGGCGGGGCGGTCTTCAACGTCGTGTGCCTGGTCTCCGACGGCCGGATCCTCGGCTTCGTCCCCAAGCAGAAGCTGGCGGGGGACGGCATCCACTACGAGCCCCGCTGGTTCAAGCCCTGGCCGGCGGGCGTGGTCTCCACCGTGCGCGTGCTCTCGGCCGAGGTGCCCATCGGCGACCTGGTCTTCGAGCTCGACGGCGTCATCGTGGGCTTCGAGATCTGCGAGGACGCCTGGGTGGCCGAGCGCCCCGGGGCCAGCCTGGCGGTGCGCGGCGTGGACATCATCCTGAACCCCAGCGCCAGCCACTTCGCCTTCGGCAAGCACGAGGTCCGCCAGCGCCTCGTGCTGGAGGGCGCGCGGGCCTTCGGCGTCAGCTACGTCTACGCCAACCTGCTGGGCAACGAGGCGGGGCGCGCCATCTACGACGGCGACCTGATGATCGCCTCGGCCGGCGGGGTGCTGGCCCAGGGGCCGCGCTTCTCCTTCGCCGAGCACCAGCTCGTGCGCGCCGTGGTGGACGTGGACCTGACCCGCACGCGCCGGGCCTGGCTCTCCAGCTATCGCCCCTCCGTGGCCCCCGACCCCGGCCGCGTGCGCGTCGAGCGCCCCCTGCCCGAGGCCCCGCTGGAGCTCCCCGGCCCCGCCCTACTGGGCTTCGAGCGCTCGCCCCACACCAAGGAGGAGGAGTTCGCCCGCGCCGTCGCGCTGGGCCTCTTCGACTACATGCGCAAGTCGCGCTCGCGCGGCTTCGTCGTCTCGCTCTCCGGCGGAGCGGACTCCGCGGCCTGCGCCTGCCTCGTGGCCCTGATGGTCGGCTTCGGCTGCGCGGAGCTTGGGCTAGATGGATTCGTTTCTCGGCTCGACTACATGCGGGAGTTGAGCGGCGCCTCCGACCCGCGCGCCCTGGTGGAGCGCCTGCTCACCACCGTCTACCAGGCCACGCGCAACAGCGGCGACGTCACCCTAACCGCCGCCCGCGCCGTGGCCGAGGCCGTGGGCGCCGTCTTCGCCGTCATCGACATCGACGAGCTCGTCGCCGCCTACGAGTCCCGCTGTGAGCAGGTCATCGGCCGCCCCCTCTCCTGGGCCCAGGACGACATCGCCCGCCAGAACATCCAGGCCCGCGTGCGCAGCCCCAGCGTGTGGATGATCGCCAACGTGCGCGGCGCGCTGCTGCTCTCGACCAGCAACCGATCGGAGGCCGCGGTCGGCTACGCCACCATGGACGGCGACACCTCGGGCGGGCTCTCGCCCATCGCCGGGATCGACAAGAACTTCCTGCGCCGCTGGCTCCGCTGGCTGGAGGAGCAGGGCCCGGTCGGCCTCGCCCCCATCCCCGCGCTGGGCGCCGTCAACCGCCAGGCCCCCACCGCCGAGCTGCGTCCTGCGGCGTCCAAACAGACGGACGAGGACGATCTCATGCCTTACGACCTGTTGGACGCGGTCGAGCGCGCGGCCATCCGGGACAAGCGCGGCCCCGTGGAGGTCTGGGAGATCATGCGCGCCCGCTTCCCCCAGCACACGCCGGCCCAGCTCGGGCTGTGGGTGGAGCGCTTCTTCGTCCTGTGGAGCCGAAACCAGTGGAAGCGCGAGCGTTACGCCCCCAGCTTCCACCTGGACGACGCCAACCTGGACCCGCGGACCTGGTGCCGCTGGCCCATCCTGAGCGGCGGCTTCGCCCGGGAGCTCGCCGCCCTGCGCGCGCGGGTGGCCGGGCTCGCCGAGGAGCGCAGCGCATGAGCGGGAAGGGAAGCTACACCTACGACTATCCGCGCCCGGCGCTGACCGTGGACTGCGTCATCTTTCGCGTCCGCGAGGAGCGCCTGGAGCTGCTGCTCATCCGCCGGGCCAGCCCTCCTTGCGAGGGGCGCTGGGCTCTGCCCGGCGGCTTCGTGGAGGAGGACGAGACCGTAGAGCAGGCCGCCGCGCGCGAGCTGCTGGAGGAGACGGGCCTCTCGGGCTTCTACCTCGAGCAGCTCTACACCATGAGCCGCCCCGACCGCGACCCCCGCGGGCGCGTGATCTCCGTGGCCCACATGGCGCTGGTGCCGGGGAACGACGCCCCCGTGGCTGGCTCCGACGCCTCCGACGCGCGCTGGATGCCGGTGGACGAGGCCCGAGAGCTGGCCTTCGACCACGACGAGATCCTCGCCCGCGCGCTCAGCCGCCTGCGGGCGAAGATCAAGTGGCAGCCCCTGGTCTTCCACCTCCTGCCCGAGCGCTTCACCCTGCGCGCGCTGCAGCGGGTCTGCGAGATCATCCTGGGCCAGACGCTGGACAAGCGCAATTTCCGTAAGAAGATCCTCGGCTACGGCCTGCTCATCGAGCTGGACGAGCTGGAGGCGGGGGTGCCGCACCGCGCCGCGCGGCTCTACCGGGTGGACGAGCGGCGCAAGAACGAGCTGCTGCAGAGCGGAGACTTCGAGCTCTGAGCGGCCAGGAGAACGCCATGCGCGCCCTCGTCCTCGTGGACATCCAGAACGACTTCCTGCCGGGCGGGGCCCTGGCCGTGCCCGAGGGGGACGCGGTGGTGCCCGTGGCCAACGCCCTGATGGCCGGGCAGCGCTGGGACCGGATCGTCGCCACACAGGACCTGCACCCCGCCGGGCACGGCAGCTTCGCCTCCGCCCACCCCGGCCGCCACCCCTTCGAGCTGGGCGAGCTCTCCGGCCAGCCCCAGGTGCTCTGGCCCGATCACTGCGTGGCGGGCACGCCGGGCGCGGACTTCGCCTCAGGGTTGAACACGGCGCGCGTCGACCGCGTCTTCCCCAAGGGCACCGACCCGCGCATCGACAGCTACTCTGGCTTCTACGACAACGACCACCGCAGCTCCACCGGGCTCGGCGAGTGGCTGCGGGCCGAGGGCGTCACGGATCTGTTCATCCTCGGGCTGGCCACCGACTACTGCGTGGCCGCCACCGCCCGGGACGCGCTCACGCTCGGCTTCCACGTCACCGTGTTGGAGGACGGCTGCCGGGCGGTGGAGATGCGGCCCGGCGACGGCGCGCGGGCCCTGGAGAGCCTGCGGCAGGCGGGCGCGATGGTGAGGAGCGGGCGGGAGATCGCGGTGCTATCGTGAGGGTGGAGGAGACATGAACCCGACCCAGATCGCCCGCGTCTCGGCGTTGTCGGTCCTGTGTGGGCTCGCCCCGGCGAGCGCCGAGGAGGTGGACCGCTCCCTGAGCGTCGGCGCCTACGCCACCTGGGTCTTCGGGCCGGAGCCCGGCCTGTCCTGGGGGCTGGTCGCCAGCCAGCTCTTCCTGCTGAGAGGGCACGACACCTGCCCCAATTTCAGCAGCTCCACCGTGGGCGTGGGCCCGGTGGTCCGCTTCGGGCTGCGCGATCTCGGGCACCCGCGCCTGGTGGTGGCGGGGATGGGCGGGATCGATCCGTTCACCGAGAGCATGGCCCTGGAGGGCTTCCAGGCTGAGGCGGGGGTGGCCATCCCGCTGGGGGAGGGCACGACCGGCGTCCACGGCGCGCTCTCCCTCTCGGCGCCCTATGCCAACCTCCTGGTCCAGACCCAGCCGGGCATGGGCGAGCCCCTGGCGGCCGGGTTGGGCGTGCAGGTCCCCGGCTTTCTGCATCACTCCGAGCTCTGCTGGTACACCGGGCGACCCGTGCGCGGGGCCGACGGTCGGGTCGTGGAGGGCTGCGTCGCGCACGGGCAGGGCGCGCCGGCGAAGGCCTGGGCCGATGACGCGCGCATGGAGGCGGCCTCGGTCTCGGCCTTCCTGGCGCTGGCGCTGGATCTCGCGGCCCTCGGGGCGCCCGAGGCCCTCATCGACGAGGCCCTGGACGCCGCCGACGACGAGGTGCTCCACGCCGCGATGGCCGCGGGGCAGCACGGTCGCGTGACCGGTGGGCCGCTGCGCGTGGACGTGCCCGCGCCCCCCGCGCGCGTCGCGGGCGACCGGGAGCGCGCCCTGTGCCGGCTCGCGCTGGAGAGCTTCGTGGACGGCGTGGTGGGGGAGGGGAGCGCCGCCGACGAGGCGGAGGTGTCCTCGTCGGAGGACGCCGCGATCGCCGCCCACTTCGCCCGGATCGCGGCCGACGAGCGCCGCCACGCCGAGCTGGGCCGCCGGCTGGTGGCCTGGGCGCTCCAGGAGGGCGGCGCCCCCGTGCGGGACGCGCTGCGCGGGGGCCTCGCGCTACAACTCCCGGTTGTAGAGGACGGCTCCGAGGTCCCGGGTCGACTCCCCATGGCGGAGCGCGCTGCGCTGAGAGGGCGACGGCTGGAGCGGGAGCGGGCCTGGCTGGCGGGGCAGCTGGGCTGAGCGCCCGGTCGCGTTGGTCGGACCTGTGGCCGCCTTCGACGGGGGCCAGCTCGCGCAATACGTGAAGGGGCAGCATGAACTCGGGGGTGATCGTGCTGCTCCAACTCTTCTTCGCGTTCACGCTCACGGCGTGTCCTGGCTCAGGCACCAAACACTCGACGCCGGACCCGACCCACTCTGGCGAGACGGGGAGCCCCGCAGACGAACTCGACGGGGACGGCGACGGCGTCACGGTCGAAGAGGGGGACTGCGACGACGCGGACCCGGCCAGCGCTCCTGGGGCGGCGGAGGACTGCGCGGACGGCGTCGACAACGACTGTGACGCGCTCCTGGACTGTGAGGACGAGGCATGCTGGGAGAGCGAGGACTGCGGGGAGCTGGCCTGCTCGGACGGCGCGGACGATGACGGTGACGGCTGGGTGGACTGCGCGGACGAGGACTGCTGGGGCCTGGGCGGGTGCGTGATCACGGCGCGCTCCCGGGTGCTGGGGGGTAGCCTGACCGCGGAGCACAGGCGCTCGGCCGACGGGGGTGTAGACGCCACCTTCCCCGGAAGCGACGGGTGCGACCGCGAGTACGGCTACCCCTACGGCGCCCGCGAGGAGGTCACGGCGACTCCCCGGGATCTCAGCGGCACGGTGCGCATCGACTGGGGCTCGGGGGCGCAGACCTGCACCTGGACCCTCGGCCACGCCGCGCTCCATCACACCCACAGGGTGGTGCACTTCCCCGACTGGGAGTTCTATTCGGCGAGCTGTGTGGAGGTCGGTGTGGTCACCGTCAGCAGCTCCTTGGCCTCGCTCGAGCGCGACAGCTTCGAGGTCTCCGAGGGTTGTCCGGCCCGGAGCTCGTGGTTCCTCCCCCAGGAGCTCGGGATGCAGGAGCCCTGGGCCTGGACCACCGCGGCGGGAGGGGTCTGGTACACGGGTGATGCGTCGCGCACGGGCTACGACACCTACGGCGTGGAGGGGAGCCGCGCCACCTGGCAGGTGGACGCCCTCCTGACTGGGGCGACCTACACCGTGACGCGCTGAGCGCCTTCGGACGCCTCGCCCCAGATCCACTCCTCCATGTACCCCAGCTCCGCCAGCTCCGCCGCCCGCAGGTGGGCCTCACCCGCGCAGAAGAACTCGTCCAGCTGCGGGGGCGCCACCGCGGTCCCAGCGAGCATGGCGTGGACCTGCCCGCGGTGGTGGATCTGGTGCTGGAAGAGGTGGGCGAGCATGCGGCTGGCGGTCTCGCTCTTGAGGCCATCCCTTCGCTGAATGGGCACGGGGCGCTCCAGGTCCTCCTCGCGGAGGGCCACGCACAGCGCGACCAGCCGGCGGTCGACCTCGCGCTGGGCCTCCAGCAGCGGCGCGCAGCGATCATAGGGCTGCTCGGGCTCGAAGAATCGGCGGGCCTCGGTGTTGGGCGGCTGGCCGTACACGGCGCGCTCGAGTGCGTCCACGTAGTACCAGTCCACCGTCAGGTTGTGGTTGAGCGTGGCCACGAGGGAGGGGAAGAAGCTGGTCCGCGGGGCGCGGAAGTCCTCGTCGGAGAGCAGCGCGCAGGCGCGTAGCAGGCGCAGGTTGGCCCAGGCGTTGTTCACCGCCATGGTCTTGAAGTGGTGCTGGAGCGTGCTAGGCATGAGGGCTCCTATCACCCGCGCCTCCCCCTCCGCCTCCGGTGCCCCGATGATCCGCGTCGCCTTCGCCACCTGTGACCTGCACCCGGACGGCATCGCCGACGACGATCTCGCGCTGGAGCCGCTCTCGCGGCGCGGGATCGAGGTCGCGCGCGCACGCTGGAGCGACGCGCGCGTGGACTGGTCCGAATTCGCCGCGGTGATCCCGCGCAACACCTGGGACTACACCGAGCGCTTCCCGGCCTTCCAGGCCTGGCTCCGTGCGCTGCCGGTGCCCGTCTGGAACCCGGTCCCCGTCCTGCTGTGGAACGCGCGCAAGACCTACCTGCAGGAGCTGGAGGCCCGCGGGGTCCGGGGCATCCCCACGGCGCGGCTGGCGCCGGGCGAGGACCTGGGGGCGGCGATGGACGCGCGGGGCTGGGCGGATTGCGTGGTCAAGCCGGTCGTCAGCGCCGGTGCCCGTGGCACCTTCCGAGTCCAGCGCGCCCGGGCCGCCGAGCTCGGCGCGCGCGTGGCGGCCCTGGGCGAGGACATGCTGCTCCAGCCCTTCGTGCCGGAGATCGTGCGGGGGGAGTGGTCGCTGATCTACTTCGACGGCGCGTTCTCCCACGCCCTGTTGAAGCGGCCGAAGCCCGGCGACTTCCGCGTGCAGGAGAAGCACGGCGGCGAGATCCTGGCCGAGCGCGCGCCCGCGGAGCTGGTAGACCACGGGCTGGCCGTGCTCGAGGCCATCGGTGAGCCCCTGCTCTACGCGCGCATCGACCTGGTGCGCGGCGCGGAGGGCCCGCTGCTGGTGGAGGCCGAGCTCATCGAGCCGGAGCTCTTCCTGCGGGTGGACCCCGCGGCCCCCGAGCGCCTGGCGGAGGCCCTCGCGCGGCGCCTGTAGGGCCCGGTTGTATACGACCTGTGAACGGCGCGTCGTGTGGGGAGCGATAGCTTGTCTGCACGCTCCACCACGAACTGACGCGCCCGAGACCCGGGCGTTGGAGGCTCCATGTCCGTGCTCCTGGTCCTCGCGCTCCAGCCCGCCCTCGCCGCCGACACCATCTACAGCAACGCGAGCGGCTGCTCGCTCACCGCCGACGGCACCTCGCTGGTCATCTCCGGCTGCAACGTCAGCGTCGTCAACGGGTCCGGCAGCACGACCACCGCCAACGGCGTGGGCAACCTGATCCTCGGGTACAACGGATCGGACGGCGCGGAGTCCCGCGGCGGATCGCACAACCTCGTCGTCGGCGACCTGCACGAATACAGCGCCAGCGCCTCTGTCGTCACCGGCTACGACAACGCGGTGAAGGCCAATTACGCGGCGGTCCTGGGCGGGACCGGGGGCAAGGCCACCGGCGCCTACGCCGCGCTGGTCGGCGGGAAGAACAACACCGCCAGCGCGTCGGGCGCGACGGCGGTGGGCGGACAGGGCAACAAGGCCAGCGGCCAGCAGAGCCTCGCGGCGGGCGGCAAGTCCAACTCCGTGAGCGCGAAGTTCGCCACCGGCGCCGGGGGGAGCTCCGCCACGGTGAGCGTCGAGAGCGAGTCCGCGTTGGGTGGGATCGCCGCCAGCACGCTCTCCAGCGGGCTCAGCCAGCTCAGCGCCGTCGAGGCGGAGGTGGACACGATGGGCGCTGAGATCGCGGCGGCGGTGACGGATCTCTCGAGCCTGGAGGGCCGACTGGATGATGTCGAGTGGCTGGTGGACGATCTCGGGGCCAGCCTGAGCGCGCTGAGCGGAGAGGTCTCGGCCCTCTGGGAGCAGGTCTCCGAGCTCTCGGTCTCGCTCAGCACCGTGAGCGCCGACCTGAGCCTGCTGAACGGCGAGCTGAGCGGCCTGGACGACAGCCTCAGCGTCATCGACCTGCCCGACCTGGGCGATCTGCTGCGCTACCTGAGCGTGGACCCGGACGGCAACGTCGTGTTCTCGGGCACCAACGTCTACATCCAGAGCGGCAGCGGGGCCACCTGGGACGCCGAGACGGCCCCGGGCAAGGGCAACCTGATCCTCGGCTATGACGAGAGCGTCACGACCGAGGGCTGCGGGGGCTACGGCGTCACCAAGACCGGCTCGCACAACCTCGTGCTGGGGCCCTGCAACAGCTACAGCAGCTACGCGGGCGTCGTGGGCGGCGCCTTCAACGAGATCACCGCCCCCTACGCCACGGTGCTCACCGGCAACTACGTCTCGGCGACGGGGGCCTACGCCTCGGTGCTCACCGGCTGGGGGGTGGAGGCCACGGGCGCCTACAGCGCGGTCCTGACCGGCAACATGCCGCAGGCGAGCGGCGACTTCAGCGCGGTGCTGAGCGGCTACGGCAACATCGCCTCGGCCAGCTACGCCCTGGTCGGGACCGGGAGCACCAACACCGCCTCGGGCCAGGCGGCCTTCGTCGCCAACGGCTACCTGAACGCGGCCTCCGGGGGGCGGTCCTCCATCCTGGGCGGGCTGGGCGGCCAGAGCACGGGCATCGACAGCGCCATCCTGGGCGGGGACGGCGGCGTGGCCTCGGGCCTGCGCTCGGCGGTGGTCGGCGGCGGCGCCAACGAGGCGGGCTGCACGGACTGCGTGGCGGTGGGCGGGCTGGAGAACGTGGTGGAGACCTACGCCTGGGGGGTCGCGGTGGGCGGGTACTCCAACAGCGTCGACGCCCTCTACGGCGTGACGGTGGGCGGGTACCTCAACACCGTCTCCGGCACCTCCGGCGCCGTGCTGGGGGGCGCGGGCAACGCCGCGCAGGGGAGCTGGTCCGCGATCGGCGGCGGGCGCCAGAACGAGGCGGAGGGCAGCTACTCCGCCGTCCACGGCGGCCAGAGCAACACGGCCTACGGCAGCAACAGCGCGATCCTGGGCGGCGTGAGCGGCTTCGCCTCGGGCGGCGTGAGCACCATCTCGGGCGGGTTCAGCGGTCGTACCGGCGGCTACGCGGCCACCGTCGCCGGCGGGGCGTACAGCGCGGCCACCGAGAGCTACGCCTCGGTGCTCGGCGGCTACGGCGGCGAGGCCAGCGGCCTCTGGTCCGTGGTCACGGGCGGCGACGCCGCGTCGGCCGACGAGTCCTACGAGGTCGCCTGGTAGTCGTCTCGCGACCGGAGGCCCCCTTCGCCTCGTCCGCGCGATAGTCTCCCCCTCGAGGAGCTCGCGTGGGCGAGGCGTCGCGGCGCATCTGGCTGGAGCTCGGCGTGTTCGACCCCGCGCGCCGGGCCCTCGTCCGCCCGCAGGGGGAGGAGATCCCGCTCACCCCCAGCGAGGCGCGCCTCCTGGTCTGGCTGGGCGAGCGCCCCCACGAGGTCCACGAGGTCGAGCGCCTCCTCCGCGAGGTGTGGGGGTACAAGGCGGAGAGCCGGACGGTCTACGTCACCGTCTCCCGCCTGCGCGCCAAGATCGAGCGCGACCCGGCCCGCCCTCGCCACCTGCTGGCCGCCGCCAGCGCCGGCTACCGCTTCGAGCCCCTCCCCGCGCCCCAGCCCGCGCCGTCGACGCGCGAGGTTCGGGTGGACGGGCGCCGGATCTGGGGTCGCGAGGCGGAGATCGAGCGGATCCAGGCGCTCCGGGCGCAGGGCGGGCGGCGCCTCACGCTGACCGGGCCGGGCGGCATCGGCAAGACCACCCTGGCCCGCGCGGCGCTGGACGGCGACGAGGTGGTCTACTGCGACGCCTCCGCCGACCCCGATCTCCAGGCGCTGCTGGCCTCGGTCTACCGCTCCCTGGGCCTCGCCGGCGGGGCGGCGGACCTGCGCGTCTACCTGGGCGCCGCCCTGCGCGCGCGCGGCCCGACCCTGCTGCTGCTGGACAACCTGGAGCAGGTCGCCGGCCCGGCGCGGGAGCTGCTGGACGCCTGGCTGGAGGAGGCGCCCCAGCTCGCCGTGCTCGCCACCAGCCGGCTCGCCCTCCAGGCGCGCGAAGAGCGGGTGATCGCCGTAGGGCCCCTGGCCCTCCCCGAGGAGGGGGCCGATCTGGAGACCCTCGCGGGCGCCGCCGCGGTCGGCATGCTGCTGGAGCTCGCCGCCGCCGCCCGCCCCGGGCTGCGCGTGGACGCCGAGGCCACGCGGATCGCCGCCCGCCTCGCCCGGGAGCTGGACGGCGTCCCCCTCTGCCTCAGCCTGGTCGCGGCGCGCGCCCGCACGCTCACGCTGGGTGATCTTCAGGAGCGCCTGGCCCGCCGACCGCTGGAGCTGCTGAGCGATCAGCGCGCCCGGCTCCCCCGCCAGCGCGACATCCGGGCCACCGTGCGCTGGTCGCTGGACCTCCTGCCCGACTGGGCGCGGGCCTGCTGGGCCGCGCTCTCCGTCTTCGTCGCGCCGTTCACCCTCGCGCGGGCTGAGGCGGTGCTGGACCCGCCCCTCGTCGAGGGCGCCCCCTGGGCCGCCGACGTGCTGGACCTGCTGGTGGATGCGAGCCTGCTCCAGGCGCTCCCCGCGGCGCGCGAGGGGGGCCCTTCCCGATATGCCTGGCTCCAGAGCATCCGCTCCTTCGCCGAGGAGCACGCCGCCGGCCTCCCCACCCTCGCCGAGCACCGCGCGCGCCACGCCGCCTGCTTCGCCGCCCGCTGGAGCCTGGAGGCCGTCGAGCGCCTCGTGCGCGCCACCGAGCGGGAGGCCCGCGCCGCCCTCCGCGAGGAGCGCCCCGACCTGGAGCGCGCGCTGAGCACCGCCCTGGAGCGGCGTGACGCCGGGGCCGTCGACGCGCTGCTGGAGGCGCTGCTGTGGCTGGGGCGCACCGAGGGTCCGCCCGACGCCGTCCTCGCGTGGGTGGAGCGCGTGGAGGCGGCCCCCTGGCTGGACGCGACGCTGGCGCTCCAGGCCGCGTCGGCGCGGGCCGAGATGGCGGCCAGCATGGGGCGCTCGGCCGAGGCCCTCCCCGCCCTGCGGGACGCGCTCGCGCGGCACCCCGACGCCCACCCGCGGGCGCGCTTCGCGGCGAAGCACAGCCTGGTCCTCCTGGCGGAATTCGTCGGCGACCGGCCCCTGATGCGGACCCTCACCGAGGAGCTGGTCGAGCAGGACGCCGTCGCGCTGGGGCCCCTGCAGCGGGTGGCCGCGGACCAGGCCCGCGGGATCAACCGCCTCGCGCTGGGGGATCCGGCCGGGGCCGAGCGCGATCTGCTCCGGGCCCTCCAGCGCGCGCGGGAGTTTCATAACGATCGTTATGCAGGCGTCTGCCTGTTGAACCTCGGCGGGCTCTACCGGGACCGGGGCCAGCACGGGCTCGCCATCACCTTCGCCCGGGAGGCGGCGGAGGTCGCCCAGCAGACCGGGGATCTGGACCGCGCGCCGATGGCCTGGTCGATGCTGGGCAAGCTGGAGCTGGACGAGGGGCGGCTGCGGGAGGCCATCGGGCGCCTGGAGGAGGCCCAAGGCGTGCTGCTGCGGCGGGGGATGCTGGCGCGGGCGTCCATCGTGCTGGGGAGCCTGGGCACGGCGCAGTGGGCGCGCGGCGAGAACGAGAGGGCCCTGGCCAGCTTCCGAGCGCTGGTCGGCGACCCGGGCGCTCCCCTGCGCGCCCGCGCCGCGGCCCGCGCCTACGTGGGCGGGATCCTGGCGGAGGGGGGGCGCGCGCCGGAGGCCCGCCTGGAGCTGGAGCGGGCCCTGGAGGAGGCCCGGGAGCGGAGCGGCGCCTTCGCCGAGCTGGTGGCGCTCGGGCTGCTGGCGCGCCTGGAGCGCGTCGATCACCCTGCGCGGGCCCTGAGCCTGGCCACCGCGGGCGTGGCGGTGGGTCGCGCGCTGCAGGCCCCGCTTCAGGAGCGGGTGTGCGCGGCGCTGCGGGCCGAGGCGCTGGCGCGGGCCGGAGAGCTCACGGCCGCGCAGGCGGCGCTCGCGGAGATCGACGAGGCCCAGGTCTCCGCGCTGGCCCCGCTGCCCCGCCTGGAGCTCACCCTCGCCCGCGGGGCGGCCTGCCGCGCGCTGGGGGACGCCGGGGGGCTCGCGCGCGCGCTGGAGCTCGCCGACGCGCTGATCCCCGGCATGGCGCTGGAGCCGGGGGCCTGGATGTTGCGGGAGCGGGAGAGCCTGGGCCGGTAGTGTCGGTCATTATCGATTATCGATTTTGTGCGCCCCGCCCCCTTCCCTCCGCGGAGCTCCCTTTGCTAAGCTCCCCGGATGATCGAACGCCTCACCAGCCTCTTCGGCGTGCTCACGATGATGGGCCTCGCCTTCGCCCTCTGCCCGCGCGAGGCGCGGCGCCACGTCCAGCTCCGTCCCGTGCTCGTGGGGCTGGCGCTGCTCTTCGGCTTCGGCCTGCTGGTCCTGCACACGCCGGTCCGGGCGATGTTCTCCTTCGCCACGACCGCGGTGGACACGCTGCTGGGCTTCACGAAGCAGGGCGCGGCCTTCGTCTTCGGGCCGCTGACCACCGGGGAGGGCGTGGGCTTCGTCTTCGCCTTCCAGGTGCTGCCCACCATCCTGTTCTTCTCCTCGCTGATGGCGGTGCTCTACCACATCGGTCTCCTGCCTCGGGTGATCCGCGGCATCGCCCGCCTGCTCTCGCGCACGCTGGGCACCAGCGGGGCGGAGACCTTCTCCACCGTGGCCGACATCTTCGTGGGCCAGACCGAGGCGCCCCTGGCCATCCGGCCCTACATCGCGAAGCTGACCAACGCGGAGCTGATGGCCTGCATGATCGCCGGCTTCGCCACGACGGCGGGCGGGGTGCTGGCGGCCTACGTGGCGATGCTCCAGGACAAGGTGCCGGGCATCGCCGGCCACCTGCTGGCCTGCAGCGTGATGTGCGCGCCCGCCAGCCTGGTCATCGCCAAGCTGATGCTGCCGGAGACGGGGCAGCCCGAGACCATGGGGCGGGACCTGCCGCTCACGCCGAGCGAGCACGAGAACCTGGTGGACGCGATCTCGGCGGGGGCCACCGACGGCCTGAAGCTGGCGCTGAACGTGGCGGCCATGCTGCTGGTCTTCCTGGCGTTCACGGCCATGGTCAACGCCGGGCTGGGCGCGCTGGGCGGGCAGCTCGGGGTCACGCTGACCCTGGAGCAGATCTTCGGCTACCTCTTCGCCCCGCTGGCCTGGGTGATGGGCGTGCCCGCGGACGACGTGCTGAAGGTGGGGAGCCTGCTGGGGCAGAAGACCGTGCTCAACGAGTTCGTGGCCTACAAGAACATGAGCGAGGCGCTGGCAGCCGACCCTGGCTGGCTCAGCGAGCGCGGGCGGCTCATCGCCAGCTACGCGCTCTGCGGCTTCGCCAACTTCGGCAGCATCGGCATCCAGATCGGCGGCTACAGCGGGCTGGCCCCGGAGCGCCGGGCGGACCTGTCGCGGCTCGCGTTCAAGGCCATGATCGGCGGCTTCCTGACGACGTGCATGGTGGCCTGCGTGGCGGGGGTGCTGGTCTAGGGCTCACCCGTAGTGGACCGCCGAGAGCCGCCAGCCCATCATCGTGCCGTTCCAGGCGATCTTCCCGGTGTCCTCGCCCGCTGCGCCGGCCACGACCATGAGCGGGATCAGGTGCTCCTCGCGGGGGTGGGCGTCGCGGGCGAGGGGGGCGTGCTCCCAGCGGGCCAGGAGGGCGTCGCGGGCGGCGGGCTGGGCGGTGCTGGCCTCGCGCAGCCAGGCGTCGAAGGTCTCCGAGACCTGGGCTGCGCGCGGGTCGCGCATCATCCGGAGGTTGTGGAAGCTCATGCCGCTGCCCAGGATCAGCACGCCCTCGTCCCGCAGGGGGGCCAGCGCGCGGCCGATGGCCAGGTGCGCGCCCGGGTCCAGGCCCTTCTTCAGCGAGAGCTGGACGACCGGGACCTCACCGCCCGGCCAGGGCAGCATCATCGGGATGAAGGTGCCGTGGTCGAAGCCGCGGGCCTGGTCCTCGGCGCTCTCGACGCCCGCCGCGGCCAGCAGGGCGCTGACCCGGGCGGCGACGTTCGGGCTGCCCGGCGCCGGCCAGGAGAGCTGGTAGGAGGCGGGCGGGAAGCCGTAGTAGTCGTAGTAGAGCGCGGGCTTCTCCCCGGTCATCACCGTGGGCACGCGCTCCTCCCAGTGGGCCGAGATCATCAGCACGGCCCGCGGCGGCGTGGGGCAGAGCTCGCGCAGCCCGCGCAGGTAGCCCGACAGATCGGCCACCTCGCGGCGATCCAGGCCCAGCTCCACGAAGGGCCAGGGGCCACCACCGTGGGGGATGAAGGCGACAGGGAGGCGGGAGGTCATGGGGGACTCCTCGGGATGAGAGGAGCATAGGCGCGGGGAGGCGAGGGGACAAGCGGTCGGAGGAGGGAGGGATTGTTGCAAAGGAGGTGACAATTGCTGGGGTGTGCGAGCGCTGTCCGCCTGCGTTGAGGTAGTCTGCTCGCGGAGGCTCACGATGCGCGCCCGCCGCTCCGCGCTGCTCGACTGGGGCGTTCGCTCGCTCGCGGCGATGCTCTGGGCCTGTGACGGAGGGTTGGACAAGGGGGATCTCCCCGAGACGCGCTGCGACGGGGCGGACGACGACGGGGACGGGGCGGTGGACGAGGGGCTCTCGCCCGCGCAGCACTGCCGGGATGAGGATGGAGATGGGTACGGTGGGGAGGACTGCGAGTGGAGTTGCGGTGACGACACGCCAGACATCGGGTGGACCAGTCAGACGGGAGACTGCCTTGACAGCGATCCAGAGGTCCACCCCGGAGTGGAGGAGGTCTGCGACGCCTACGACAACGACTGCGACGGGACGTGGAACGAGGGCTACGAAGAGATCACCTTCTATGCCGATGTAGACCAGGACGGCTACGGCGACCCGAAGGCGCCGCTCGGCGTTGGCTGTCCGGGCTGGGGGGAGGGCTTCGCCGCGGACGACTCGGACTGCCAGGACTACGCCCCCGCGGTCCATCCGGGCGCCGCCGAGGACTGCTCCTCGGGCGTGGACGACGACTGTGACGGGCTCCTGGATTGTGAAGACGACGACTGCGTGAGCGCCTCGGGCTGCGCGGAGATTCGCTGCGATGACGGGCTGGACGAGGACGAAGACGGCCACACGGACTGCGAGGACGACGAGTGCTGGGGCGATCTGGCCTGCCCGACGATCCGGATGTCGCAGGTGACCCGAGGGGGGCGCGTCGAGATCACGTCCGTAGTGTTGTCTCACTGGTCGAGAAACGACTGCCCGGACGAGCTGAGCACCTCCCAGCGCACCACGACGTTGGTGTGGTGGGCCAGCGCGAGCGAGGTCCAGGGAGTGCTCCGCGTCTACGAGCCCGGCGCGAGCAGCGTCCCGAGCTGCTCCTGGGGCTTTGATCGGCTTCGGTCCTTCGGCGAGGAGGTCCGACGGCGGAGCTGGAGCGTGAGCTCGACCTCGCGCGGGGCCTCCCAGGACCGCGCGGGGTTCTGGATCGCCGGGGGATGCGGTGTGTACGACTCGGCCTTTCTGCCAGACGGGCAGGACTCGGTCAGCGCCTGGATCCGACGTTATCCTTACCTCAGCGGGATGTGGTTAGACGGCGGAGCAGGCAACGATGGCCCCATGGGCAGCAGCGTGGGCTGCGACACCTGGGGGAGCTCCTGGAGGGGACGCAGCCTCAGCTCGGCAGGCCCTATCGGCGTGGGAGAGCGCGATGTCTACCTGCCTTAAAATAGGCAATAGACAATCTCGGTCACACGCTCAAGCCCCCCGCAGGTGCAGCCGCCGCCCCTCCAGCTCCCGCTCTTCCACCCACAGGCGCTCCTCCCAGCTCCGCCCGGGGCGCTGATCGAAGATCAACAACCACCCCTCGCGCTCACCCGTCGCGTCCAGGTAGGCGCAGAGCTGCTCGACCCCGCTCTCGCGGACGCGCTCCAGCCCGTCGCGTGGGCGGACACGCTTGAGCTCGATGACGAAGCGCTCTCCGGCATACTCCACCAGCAGGTCCACCGCGCCGCGCCCGGCGGCGTACTCTCGGGTGACCCGCCCTCCTCCGTTGACGACCCGCTGCAGAAAGCCCATGAACGAGATGTGGGCGACGGCCTCGGGCCAGAAGGGGATGTCCTCCGAGAGCGCCTCGGCGTTCTCGCGCCACCAGCGCAGGAACTCGGCCATCAGGGCGGGGAAGTCCAGGCCGCCGTCCGGGCGCTGCCAGCGCCAGCGCGGTCGGGTCAGCGACATCTGCACGTTGTAGGTCAGCTCTCGCGCCAGGATCTCGCGGTAGAGGGGGTTGGCGGGCTCGGCCCCATCGGGTCCCTGGCGGATGAGGCCGAGGTCCAACACGTACTGGAAATCGTCGTGGGCGTAGTCGATGGCGCGCGGCTGGTCCCCGGTGAGCACCGCGGCGACGATCCGGGCGACGCGCGGGTCGCGCAGGCGCACGGCGAGGCTGTCCAGGTGGGTGGTGCGGCTCTGGATGAGGCGCTCGCGGGCTTCGTCGATGTGCGCGGCGTTGACGGCCTGGTCGCGCTGGGGGACCAGCTCGTTGACCGCGATACGGGCGAGGGCGTTGACCAGGTAGGGCTGGCCCTGGGTCCAGGAGAAGGCGCGCTCGACGGCCTCGGGCTGGAAGACCTGGCCGGTGTCCGCCGTGTGCTGGTCGTAGAGCTCGCGCACCTCGTCTATGGTGAAATTCCTTAGGGTCAGGCTGGCGGACTTGATGTTGAAGGGGGAGCCCGGGTTGACCGGGGTGCCGTCCTTGGCCTGCGTCAGGTAGTCGCGCAGGTCGCGCATCCCGATGAGGGCGATGGAGCTGGGGAACTTCCCCGGCCCACGGTCCATGTAGCCGGCGCGGAGCTGGCGCAGGAGGCTGACCATGGCAGGGCCGCTGACGACGTCGGCCTCGTCGAGGAGCAGGATGACCGGCTGTTCGGGGATGGAGGCGCACCAGGCGCGCAGCCAGGCCTTGAGGCGGTTCCCTTCGGGCTCTTGGAGGAAGGGAGCCACTGGAGGTGGACCTTGGGAAGGAGCGAGGACAAGGGCGCACCCATCGTGGATCGCGCTCATCCACAGACGCTCCGCCCCCTCAACCTCCGTAAAGCCCTGGCTCATCTCCAAGGTGGCCCACACCGCTACCGCGCCCTCCTCCCGCAGCCGCGCCGCGAAGGCGCGCATGGCGGTGGTCTTCCCCGTCTGTTGGGCGGCATGCAGCACAAAGTACAGCTTCTCCCGAATGAACGGCATCAGATCCGGCAGCCGCCCTTCGGGCGCCAGCATGTAGTGATCGTCCGCGTTGCAGGGGCCAGCCGTGTTGAAGGTGCGCGCCATGGGCTCCCTCTATCTCACCGACGCCTGCGCGACCCGGCCATCCCCCCCTCCAGCGTAGTATATTCCCCTCGGAGGTCCCTCATGCGCACGCCCCCCGCACGCCTGACCCACCCCCTCGTCCGCGACGGCGGCCAGCTCCGCCGCGCGAGCTGGGACGAGGCCCTCGACGTCGCCGCCGCCGGCATCCGCCGCTCGGTGGACGCGCACGGGCCCAGCTCGTTTGGCGTCTTCAGCTGCTCGAAGGCGACGAACGAGGTCAACTACATGGCGATGAAGTTCATCCGCACGGCGGTGGGGTCGAACAACATCGACTCCTGCAACCGGACTTGACACGCGCCTAGCGTCGTCGGTCTGGCGACGGTCTTCGGTGCGGGCGGCGGGACGGGCTCGTATGCGGACGTAGAGGCCACGGACTGTATCGTCCTGTGGGGCAGCAACGCGCGCGAGGCGCACCCCATCTTCTTCCACCACGTCTTGAAGGGGCTGCACGCGGGGGCGAAGCTCTTCGTGGTGGATCCGCGCCGCACGGACACGGCGCGCTGGGCGGACGCGCACCTGCCACTGCGCGTGGGGACGGACATCGAGCTGGCGCTCACGGTGGCCCGGGAGATCCTGGCGGCGGGTCTGCACGACCCGGAGTTCATCTCCGAGGCGACCGAGGGCTTCGAGGCCTTCCGCGAGCACGTCGAGCCCTGGACGCTCGAGCGGGGCGAGGCGGCCACGGGGGTGCCCGCCGAGCTCATCCGGCGCCTGGCCCACGCCTACGGGGGGGCGAAGCGGGCGCAGCTCTGCTGGACGCTGGGCATCACCGAGCACCACAACGCCGTCGACAACGTCCTCGCCCTCATCAACCTGGGGTTGTTGTGCGGGCACGTCGGCCGCGACGGCTCGGGCCTGAACCCGCTGCGCGGCCAGAACAACGTGCAGGGCGGCGGGGACATGGGCGCCCTCCCTCACAAGCTGACCGGCTTCCAGGACGTCGAGGACCACGCCGTCCGCGCCCGCTTCGAGGCCGCCTGGGGCTCTCCCATCCCGCCGAAGAAGGGCTGGCACCTGACCGAGATGTTCCACGCGATGAAGCAGGGCGAGCTGACCGCGCTGCTGTGCATCGGCGAGAACCCCGCCCAGAGCGAGGCCGACGGCGGCCAGACCCGCGCGCTGCTGACCGGCCTGGACACCCTGATCGTCCAGGACCTCTTCCTCACGCGCACGGCCGAGCTCGCTCATGTCGTGCTGCCCGCCAGCAGCGCCTGGTGCGAGACCGAGGGCACCGTCACCAACTCCGAGCGCCGTGTGCAGCGCGTCCGCAAGGCCCTGGACCCGCCCGGCGAGGCCCGCGACGACGTCTGGATCCTCGCCGAGCTGGCCCGCCGCCTGGGCCGCGACCTCGGCCACCCCACCCCCCAGGAGCTCTGGGACGAGCTGCGCCAGCTCTCGCCCATGCACCGCGGCATGCGCTACGACCGGCTGGAGGCCCTGGGCGGCATCCAGTGGCCCTGCCCCGACGAGGATCACCCCGGCACCCGCCTGCTCCACACCCGGCTGTGGCGCCGCCCGGTGGAGGGGCCCCGCGCGCCGTTTTCCTGCGTGAACCCCGATCCTCCGGTGGACGCGCTCTCGGACGAGTTCCCCATCCGCCTCACCACCGGCCGCCGCCTGGACGCCTACAACACCGGCGTCCAGACGGGGCCGATGCGCTCGCCGCTGTACCGGCGGGAGAGCGTGGACCTCTGCCCGGAGGACGCCGCCGCGCTCGGGCTGCGCGAGGGAGAGCTGGCCCGCGTGGTCAGCCGCCGGGGCGCGCTGCTGGCCCCCGTCCGCCTGGATCGGGGGCTGCGGCCTGGCCTGGCCTTCATGACCTTCCACGACGCCGCCGACGTCGACACCAACGTGCTCACCATCGACGCCACCGATCCCCGCTCCGGCACCGCCGAATTCAAGGCGACCGCGATACGGGTAGAGCGCGTCAGCCAGGAAGTCCGTGGACCTCAAGCCGATCCAGAACCCGCCCACGCCCGCTGAGGTCTCCGCCGTGGCCAGCGTGCTCGGCGCGCGCCCGGTCCCCGAGGGCCTGGCCGCCACGAAGGCGTGCCGCCACCTGCTGCTCCCCGTCCTGCACGCGCTCCAGGCCCGGGTCGGCTGGATCTCGCCGGGCGGGCTGGGGGAGGCCTGCCGGCGCCTGGGCGTCCCCCCGGCCGAGGGCTACGGGGTCGCCAGCTTCTACCACCTGTTCTCGATGCGGGAGCGCGCCCCCCGCGTGCTGCACGTCTGCGAGGACATCGCCTGCCAGGCCGCCGGGTCCGAGGCGCTGATCTCCAGCATGGAGGCCGGCTTCGGGCCCGAGGGCACCGAGCGCGCGGGCGCCACCTGGACCCGGAGCCCCTGCCTGGGCCTCTGCGAGCAGGCCCCCGCGGCGATGCTCACCGAGGCCGGGGAGTCTCCCCTGACCGCGAGTTGGGGCCACGCCGACGCGAGCGAGCTCGGCTGGGTGCTGGAGGGACAGGCTCCCCCCACACAGGCGGAGGCCACCCTCCACCAGGATCGCGCGGGCCTGCGGCTGCTGCGGCGGGTGGGCGCGGTCGATCCCATGAGCCTGGATGCATACCGCGCGTCTGGCGGCTTCGAGGCGCTCTCCCGGGCGTTGGAGATGGGTCCGCAGCGCGTGATCGAGGAGCTCACCACCTCCCGGCTCATGGGTCGCGGCGGCGCCGCCTTCCCCACCGGGCGCAAGTGGGCCGCGGTCGCCGGCCAGCCCGCCTGGCCGCACTGGCTGGTCTGCAACGCCGACGAGAGCGAGCCCGGCACCTTCAAGGATCGCGTGCTGATGGAGGGCGACCCCTTCCGGCTGGTGGAGGCGATGATCATCGCCGGCTTCGCCGTCGGCGCTCCCCGCGGGATCATCTACCTCCGCGGCGAATACCCGCTGGCCGCCGCCCGCCTCGCCCACGCCATCGCCGCCTCCCGCGAGGCCGGGCTCCTGGGCCCCGACGCCCTCGGCCCCGGCCGCCCCATGGAGCTGGAGATCCGCCGCGGGGCCGGCGCCTACATCTGCGGCGAGGAGACCGCCCTCTTCGCCAGCATCGAGGGCGAGCGGGGCGAGCCGCGCTCCAAGCCGCCCTTCCCGGTGGAGGTGGGCCTGTTCGGCAAGCCCACCCTGGTCAACAACGTGGAGACCCTGGCCAACGTCCCCGACATCGTGCTGTCTGGGGGCGCCGCCTTCGCCGCCATCGGCACGGCGGGCTCCAGCGGGCCGCGCCTCTTCTGCCTGTCTGGCCACCTCGCCCGCCCTGGCGTCTACGAGGTCCCCTTCGGGGTGAAGCTCAGCGAGCTCATCACCCTGGCCGGCGGGCGCCTCGACCGCGTCCAGGCCGTGCTCCTGGGCGGGGCGGCGGGCACCTTCCTGGGCCCCCACGAGCTGGACCTGCCGCTCAGCTTCGAGGACACCCGGCGGGTGGGCGCCACGCTGGGCTCGGGCGTGGTGGTGGTGCTGGAGCGGGGGACGGAGCTGATGCCGATCCTCCAGCGTCTCTCGGACTTCTTCGAGGACGAGAGCTGCGGCCAGTGTACGCCCTGTCGGGTGGGCACCGTGCGCCAGGGCGAGCTGCTGGGCCGCCTCGCGCGAGGGCGACCGCACGGCGGCGCGGACACCGAGCGCGCCCTGCTGCGCGAGCTCGGCCAGTGCATGCGCGACGCCAGCATCTGCGGGCTGGGGCAGACCGCGTCCAGCGCGGTGGAGTCGGCCCTGGCGCGCTTCCCTGAGCTGTGGGGGCCAGAGCTGTGGGGCGCTGATCTCCAGGGGACGGAGGGGGAGCGGGCATGAGCGTCACGCTGACCATCGACGGCCGCGCCGTCACCGTAGACGACGGCGCCACCGTGCTGGACGCCGCCACCGCGCTCGGCGTTGACATCCCCACCCAGTGCTGGGCGCCCAACCTGAGCCCCGTCAACGTCTGCCGGGTCTGCGTGGTCGAGCTGGAGGGCGCCCGCACCCTCGTCCCCTCCTGCTCGCGCCGGGCCGAGGCGGGCATGGTCATCCACACCGACAGCGAGCGGGTCCGCCTCAGCCGCAAGGTCGTGCTGGAGCTCCTGGCCAGCAGCGTGAACACCAGCGCCGCGCCCTCGCTGGAGGCCCAGCTCGCCGAGGCCGGCGGTGACCCCGGGCGCTTCCCCGACGCGCGCCGCCACGAGGATCCGGTCAAGGTGGACAACGCGCTGTACGTGCGCGACTACAGCCGCTGCATCACCTGCTTCAAGTGCGTGGAGGCCTGCGGCGAGGACGCGCAGAACACGTTCGCCATCGCCATGGCCGGGCGCGGCTTCGACGTCCACGTCTCCACCGAGTACGACGCGCCCCTGCCCGACTCGGCCTGCGTCTACTGCGGCAACTGCATCAACGTCTGCCCCACCGGCGCGCTGATGTTCAAGAGCGAGCACGACCTGCGCGAGGCCGGCGCCTGGGCGCCCGAGCGCCAGAAGACCACCCAGACCGTCTGCCCCTACTGCGGCGTAGGCTGCGTGCTGGAGCTCACCACCCAGGACAACCGCATCGTGCGGGTGATGTCGCCGGCGGACTCGGCGGTGACGGCGGGGAACCTGTGCGTGAAGGGCAGGTTTGGCTGGGGGTATGTGCAGGGGGGGTGATTTCGTTTGATCCTCACGTAACGTGAGGCTCTACGGTGTCTCCATGACCCCCGAACAGCTCCGCGCCCTCGACGCCGAGGGCTACATCATCGTCCCCGCCGCCCTGGATCCGGCCTGGATCGCGCGGCTTCACCAGGCTTTCGCCTCCGCGTCCACCCAGCAAGGCGGCACCGTCCACGTGGAGATCACCGACGCGACCCCGGAGCGCGCCGCGTGGATCGCGCTGGAGACTCACCCCGCGCTGCTGGAGACCGCCTGGCGCGTGCTCGGCACCCGGGACCTCGTCTTCGGCGCCCACGGGCGCGACCCGCTCCCCGGCTTCGGGCAGCAGGGCCTCCACGCCGACTGGGGGCCGCGGGCGCCAGGAGCGGGGCCCTTCGTGTTCACCGCGCTGTGGATGCTCGATCCATTCACAGTGGAGAACGGCGCCACGCGGGTCGTGCCCGGATCACACCGGCTCTACACTCCGATCTCGAAGTCCCTCAGCCAGCCGCTCGCCCGCCACCCCCAGGAGCGTGTGCTCACCGGGGCGGCGGGGAGCGTGATCCTCATGAACGGCCACCTGTGGCACTCGGCGCGCCGGAATGAGAGCCGGGGCTCGCGGCGGACGGTGCAGATGGTGGGCCGGGTGCGCGGGAGCTGAGGGACCCTACACCTTGTCGGGATCGATCCCCAGCTCCCGCAGCTTCGCTGCCAGGGCCTCGGCGCGGGCCTGGGCGGCGTCGGCGCGGGCCTGAGCGGCATCGGCCTTTGCCATCAGCTCGGCGAAGCTGAGGAAGCGCCCGCCGTCCGGACGGTAGATCTCCAGCTCCTCGCCGAGCTGGAAGCGGACTCCCAGGAGCGGGCTCACGTGACCGTCGAGCTGGGTCAGCTCCACCAGGCGTTCGCCCTGGCGCAGGTAGCCCTGGAGCACGCGATCATCCGGGTCGTAGATGTAGTACTCCTGGACCCCAAAACGCTCGTAGAAGCGCCGCTTGCGCTCCATCTCGGGGAGCGTGTTCCCCGGGGACAGCACCTCGAAGACCACCTGCGGGGCCACCCCGCCCTCCCGCCACTGGCGGTAGGAGCTGCGGTGACCCTTGGGGCGGCCGAGGGCGACCATGGCGTCAGGGGCCTGGCGCGTCGTAGGGTCGCCCTCTATGGGATACCAGAGCAGATCCCCGGCCACGAAGTCCGGGATCGCCGCGTCCAGGTTCTCCTTGATCGTGACGATCCACTCGAACTGCAAGGTGTTCTCGGCCATGGGCTGTCCATCGCTGCTCGGGTACTCAATTTCCGCGTCCACCCAGGTGCTCGAGAGTTTCGCGGCGCGCATGTGTGAGCTCCTCGAAGGCCAGTATATCACGCCACTGTCCGCTGGGCATCGCGCTCGGGGCGCGCGGAGGTAGGCGAACCCCACGCCGTCAAGCTACCCTAAGCCCATGCTCCTCCCCCTCCTGCTCCTCGCCTGCACCGACAAGCCCAGCGAGTCCACGCCGCCGGACCACTCCGACTCCCGTCCCGACGACACGGGCGAGACCGACGCGCAACACACCGGGCACACGGCCGACACCGACACGGGCCACACGGGCGACACCCACACCGGCGAGAGCGGGCACAGCGGGGACACGCACACGGGCGACACCAGCGACACCTGGGAGCCCGGGGACGGCGAGTACATCATCGCCGACCTGGACGCGGATCGCTTCGCCGACGAGGGCTACGAGGTCCTGACCTGGACCCTGAACCCGGACTCGGAGGCGTGGTTCGACTCGCCCTTCGACGACCTGGATCCGACCTTCTACATGATCCGCCCGGCGGACACCGACGACGCGACGGGGCCCATCCTGGTCTGGTTCCACGGGGGCACGCTGGCGGCGGAGGAGGAGACGGAGATCGGCGGCTGCAGCGAGGAGAAGGTGCTGGAGCACGCCGAGAAGACCATCGAGAACGAGTTCCTCCCGGTGGTGGCCGCGATTCGCCGGGGCTGGGCCATCCTCATCCCGCGCAACGACTGGTGCGACTACTGGACCGGGCTGGGCGACGAAGACCCGGTCGAGCCGGGCGAGCGCTGGGGCTACGTCAACGTGGAGCGCATGCTGGACTTCGTGCTCGCCGGTGACGCGGGCTACCCGGCCTCGGGCGAGCGCTACGCCTGGGGCACCTCGGCCGGCGGGGGCGCCGCCATCCACGTCACGAACCGCTACGGCGGCTTCTCCGGGATCGTGAGCGACTCCGCGCCCAGCTCGATGTTCCTCTACTACGAGACCTCGCCCGAGGCCCCGAGGGACGTCTTCGGCGGCGCGCCCTTCGACGACGCGGGCGAGCCGACCGAGGCCTACGACCGCTTCGCCGCCGCGTCTGCTGAGACGATCATCAGCGACCTGGGCTACCGCGTGCCCATCGCCGTGACCTGGAACACCCAGGACACGCTCAACAGCCCGGGGCAGCCGCGCTCGCTCATCAGCGCGCTCGAGGAGACGTACACGCCCGAGGGGGTCAACTGGTTCGAGCACGACCTCGACCACCCCTCGCCCGCGCCCTACTATCACACCCAGTCGAAGTGGCCGCAGGTGCCCTGGGGCTACACGGGGCAGGCCCTCTTCGACTTCTTCGACGGCCACCAGCTGCTGTGGGTGGAGGCCGAGGACGGCTGCACGGGCGATCTGGCGAGCGTCTGCGAGCTGGGCGAGCTCGTCGAGGCCACCAGCGAGGCCGACCACGCCGCCGCCTTCTCCGCCGCGGCCTACCTGGAGGCGCGCGGGGCCGACGGCAAGGGCATCCTCTGGGCGGATCTGGTGCCCGGGGAGGTCCCCATCGACACCGAGGTCACCGCCACCCTGGTCGTCGAGATGCAGGGCCTCGACGGGCTGGAGGAGGACAAGGTCGTGGGCACGCTGGCCTGGGAGGAGGGCGACTCCGAGCTGACGGTCAACGTCACGGCCGGCGACTTCGCCCCCGAGAGCGCCGCCACCACCGACGACTTCCTCACCCAGTACGCCGCCACGCGCATCAAGTTCACGCCGTCCGAGCTCGGGGCCGGGGTCGTCCGCTGGAAGGTCTGGGGTTATGGCAGGACCAACGTGGACGCCGTGATCTACTCCTGGTGAGCGCGTCAGGGAGAGCGGGGAGGAGCCGAGCCGAGATGCCGCACGATCACAGCCACGGGCACAGCCACGGACATGACCATGACCATGGCCATGGCCATGGTCATGATCACGCGCACCGGGCGCGGAGCGGCGAGGGCTCGCGCCGGGCGCTGCGGGTGGCGCTGGCGCTGAACGGGGCCTTCCTGGTGGTGGAGCTGGCCCTCGGGCTGTACACGGGCTCGCTGGCCCTGCTCTCGGACGCCGCGCACATGGTGGGCGACGTGGGCGCGCTGATGCTGGCGCTCGGGGCCTCGCAGCTTGCGGCGCGGGCGGCCTCGCCGGGGCGCTCCTACGGCTGGCTGCGGGCGGAGACGCTGGGGGCCTTCACCAACGGGCTCGCGCTCCTGGTGGCCTGCGGCTTCATCCTCCACGAGGCGGTGGATCGCCTGGTCGGCGAGCCCCCGGCCATCGCCGCCTGGCCGGTCTTCGTCGCCGGGGCCGTGGGCCTGATCATCAACGTGGGGAGCGCCGTCGCCCTGGCCCGGGGAGACCGGGAGAACCTGAACATCCGCGGCGCCCTGCTGCACATGATCTCGGACGCGCTGGGCAGCGTGGGCGCGATGGTCTCCGCCGTCTTCCTGTGGCGGGGCGTGAGCGTGGCCGACCCCATCGTCTCCCTGTTCATCGCCGGCCTCGTGCTGTGGGGCTCGGTGGGGCTGGTGCGGGACGCGGCGCGTGTGCTGCTGCAGTTCGCCCCCCCGGGCGCCGACGAGGCCACCGTGCGCGGCGTGCTGCTGAAGGTCGACGGCATGGCCGACGTCCACGACCTGCACGTCTGGACCCTGGACGGGCAGGCGGCGGTGCTCTCGGCCCACCTCGTCGCCGCCCCCGGGGTCTCCGCTCGCCAGCTCCGCGAGCGCGCCGAGGGCCTGCTGAAGGAGCGCTTCCGCGTCGCCCACACCACGCTGCAGGTGGAGGGAGCCGGCGAGTGCGAGGGCCCCGGCTGCGCGTTGTGGGGGCAGAAGGCGGGCTGAAGATCACCCTTGGAGGTCATGATGCGCGCGATGCTGCTCTCGCTGCTCCCCCTGCTGGTCGCCTGCCCGACGGACAAGCCCACCGAGACCGGGGACACGGGCGTCGAGGACGTGCTGGCCCAGCTCTCCGAGCTCGAGGGCGTGGTGGAGGCCTGGGAGGCGGAGGCCAGCACCCCCGACACGCGCTTCTACGTGCTGGCCTTCGAGCAGCCCATGGATCACGCCGATCCGGACGGCCCGACCTTCCAGCAGTGGGTGAGCGTGCTCCACCGCGACGCCGACGCGCCGGTGGTGCTGAACACGCGCGGCTACTACAACAACTGGTCGGGGTCGGACAACGAGCTCTCCTGGGTATTGGGCGGCAACCGGATCAACGTCGAGCACCGCTTCTTCGCCGACAGCGCGCCCGACGAGCCCGACTGGAGCCTGCTCCGGGTCCAGCAGCAGTCGGATGACCTGCACGCCATCACCAGCGCGCTCAAGCCGATCTACACCGGCCGCTGGATCTCCACCGGCGCCAGCAAGGACGGCATGACCGCGCTCTTCTACCGGGCGCACTACCCCACGGACGTGGACGGGACGGTGGCCTACGTGGCGCCGCTGCTGCAGGGCTACCCGGACGACGCCGACGGCGCGTTCTCGACCTTCTTCGACAGCCAGGGCTCGGCGGAGTGCCGGGCGAAGCTCCTCGCCCTCCAGCGCGGGCTGCTGGGGCACGCCGAGGACCTCACCGCGGACCTGGTCATCCAGGGCTCCACCGTGGAGCAGACCTTCGACCTCGCCGGGCCCGACTATGCGTTCCAGACCTCCGTGGCCGAGCTGCCCTGGGGCTTCTGGCAGTACGACGGCGACTGCGAGGCCCTGCCCGCCGACCCCGAGGACATGAGCGTGGTCTGGCCCTGGTTCCTGGACTGGGTGGGCACGCCCTACTGGTACAGCGACCAGACCCTCGCCTACTACAGCCCCTACTTTTACCAGTCCGCCGCCGAGCTCGGCTACCCCACGGTCCCATACGACGACATCGATGATCTGCTCACGGTGGACCCGGACGACGTCGCGGGCCTTCTGCCCACCGACGAGATCCCCACCTACGATGGATCCGTGGTGCGCGCCGCCGAGGACTGGGTGGTCTCCGAGGGCAGCGAGATCCTCCTCATCTACGGCGAGCAGGACCCCTGGACCGTGCGCGGGATCACGCCCGACGGCGCCGTGGACAGCTTCCGCCTCGACGCCCCCGGCGCCAACCACGGCGCGAACATCGCCATGCTGAGCGCCGAGGACCAGGCCATCGCCTGGGACGCGGTGTCCCGCTGGAGCGGGGTGGAGGTGGACACCAGCGCCGCCCGGCGGACGCCGCCCCCGGAGCCGGAGCTGCTGGGGCGGGCCGCGGCTCGACACGACCCGCGGCGTCGGCTAGGGCCTTGACCATGAACCCGGCCTACCGCGGACATCCTCAGCACAAGCTGCGCAACACGCGCTGGGGGGCGCCCGCGCACCCCAAGGATGATCGCACGCCCTGTCCTCCCGCGATCTCGGACGACGAGGTCATGGCCGTCTTCAAGCCCGAGGCCGGGAGCCCCGGGGCGCTGGAGCGGGCCATCGCGCGTGGATGGTGCTCCGCGGAGCGTCGCGGTGGCTGGCCCACGATCCTGTGGGGGCGAGATCCCTTCGGAGCGCATGGCGAGGTGGTCTGGGAGGCGCGCCTGAGCAACCAGGAGACCGGTGAGTACCACGCCTACCCCATCTCTCTCGATCGGCACGACTCCAAGATGCCCATCGGGGTCTGGGAGCAGCTTTGGCCCTGAAGATCTCCTGGGAGCCGGCCTCTACGGGGGAGGGCGAGGGGCAGCCTCTGGAGGAGCTCGCCACCGCCAGCCTGTTGCGGATGGAGGTCGAGGAGGCCGGCGGTCTGACCCTGACGCACCTCGAGGATCTCAAGACGCGGTCGACGCGGGACCACGTCAACGCTCCGGCGATCTTCCTGGCGGAGCGGCTCGTCGCCATCTGGGGGAACGCGCTCTATGGCTGGCGCTCACCTCCCTCGGCGGACGCCCCACGGGTCGCGCAGTACCGCTGGCGCAGGGCGCACGCGCTCGAGCTCACGGGCGGCGGCGTGCCGCTCCCGAAGGTCGAGCTCCATCGTGAATCCGAGGACGGCCTTCGTGTGCGCGCGCGCGCAGACGCGCCCAACGCTCCGGGGCTGGTGCGCTTCCTCTGCCCGTGTGACGAGGTCGTCCCCTTACATGCGACGCGGGAGCGACTTCGGGAATTCGTCGAGAGTGTCCTTGCCCGTCTGGAGGAGCGTTGCCCAGCCTCTCTGCGCGTCGAGCGGCTGCGGGGGCTGTGGCGAGACGCGACGGTCCCGGGGACCCAGGGGCACCGCGCCTACCGCCGCCTGTCGGCCCTCGGCGCGCTCCCCGGTGCCGAGGACGAGGGGCTCACGCAGGCCCTGCTCGCGCTCCCCGGCCCCGACGTGCTGGTGGAGGCCGCGCTCACGCTGGCCGATCCGTCAGACTGGAGGGCGCCCACGCTCCCGGCCCTGAGGATGGCGGAGGAGCTCGCGGACGCTCCGCAGGACCCTCAGGCGGATCTGCGCCTTCGCCTCCGGGATCGCGTCGCGGAGCCGGGTCAGGCTCTCTGGGGTGAGCCCGCGTGGCAGGTGGGCTGGCGGCAGGCGAGAGCGCTCCGTGCGGCACTTCGCGAGCTCTCTTCCACGCCGATGCCCAGGACGCTGGATCTCCAAGGCGTGGAAGAGCCCTCGCTCTCCGAGCGCTCTTCCTGGGTCGCCTGGCGAAAGGACGGGAGCGCGCGTCGGCTCTGTGGGCGTCGGAGCTCCCGCTTCCACACCCTGCGCGATCTCCACCCGGTGTTGTTCTCTCCCCAGCGTTCTGGCGCCGTGGCCTTCGCGCCACACCTCAAGGGGCGCGCCTCGGTGGCCAACGCCTTCGCCGCGGAGTGGATGGCGCCTCGCGATAGAATCCAGGAGGCGCTCGGCGGGCGACGTGAGCTGGACGCGGACGACCTGAGCGGCCTGGCGAAGCAGCTCGACGCTCCTCTGTCGGTCGTTCGCCATCAGATCGAGAACCACGTGCTGGCGAGGCTGAACCTGGACCAGGAGCTCTGAGCGGCCTCTGGTCAGCCGGGTGGTTACACCCATCGCCCTCGTGCAGGGAGCCCGCCATGCCCGCGCCGACCTACTGGGACTACCTGAAGCTCGACCAGCTCCTCACCCTGCAGGGCGGCCTGGAGGGCGACGAGTCGCAGCTCATGAGCGACGAGCTGCACTTCATCATCGTGCATCAGGTCTTCGAGCTCTGGTTCAAGCTGGTGCTGCGCGAGCTCCGGCTGGCGCGCGACCACCTCGCCGCGCCGCGCGTGGCCGAGGAGACGGTGCCCTACGTGGTCCACCACCTGCGCCGCGTGAACCAGATCCTTCGCCTGGGAGTGGACCAGTTCCAGGTGATGGAGACGCTCACGCCCCAGGACTTCCTGGCCTTCCGCGACAAGCTGGTGCCGGCCAGCGGCTTCCAGAGCTTCCAGATGCGCGAGCTGGAGCTGCTGCTGGGCCTCACCGAGGAGAGCCGGCCGTCGGCGGGGAAGATGGCGCCGCTGGACCACATCCGCGAGCTCGCCGCGAGCTCGCCGGGGGGCGGGCAGGCCTGGGGTCGGGTGCGGGCGGCCGGGGAGGAGCGCTCGCTCAAGGCGGCGCTGCAGGACTGGCTCTACCGCACGCCGATCCAGGGCTCGAGCCCGGGAGACGCCGACGACGAGGCCACGGTGAGCGCCTTCTGCGCGGCCTACGTGGAGGCCATCGGCGCCCGCCACAATCAGCAGAGCGCCCGCATGGTCGCCGTGCTGGGCGAGGGCCCCGCCGCCCAGGGCTTCGCCCAGGCCACCCGCAGCGCCGCCGCCTTCCTCTCCGCCGACGACGTGCCCGAGGCCGAGCGCGCCGCCGCCCGCCGCGTGCGCGCCGCCCTGGTCTTCATCGAGAGCTACCGCGAGCTGCCCCTGCTGGCCTGGCCGCGCCTGCTCATCGACACCGTGGTCGAGCTGGAGGAGCTGCTGGTGCTCTGGCGCACGCGCCACGCCCGCATGGTGGAGCGCGTCATCGGGCGCCGCGTGGGCACGGGCGGCTCGTCGGGCGTGGACTATCTGGACCAGACCGCCCGCGTGCGGATCTTCGTGGAGCTCTGGACGGTCCGCACGCTGCTGCTCCCCAAAGAGGCCCTCCCGCCGCTCCAGGACGCAGACGCCTACGGCTTCGCGCGATAAGCTGAACAGATGGGCCAGCTCCACCTGGGGATTGATCTCGGCACCACCAACTCCGCCGCTGCCACCTTCGACGGCGAGCAGGTCAGCCTCGTGCGCAACGCGCAGGGGGGCGCGCTCACGCCCTCGGTGGTGCGCATCGACGCCCGCGGGAACCAGAGCGTCGGCGCCCGCGCCCGCCGCGCGCTGGAGACGGACCCCGAGAACACCCGCGCCGAGTTCAAGCGCCTCATGGGCTCGTCCCACCGCCTGCCCTTCCGCGCGGCCGGGGTCGAGCGCAGCCCGGAGGAGCTCTCCGCCGCCGTGCTCTCGGCGATCCGCCAGGACTTCTCGGACGCCCACGGCTACCTGCCCGCGGCCGCCGTGATCTCGGTGCCCGCGCTGTTCGAGGTGGGCCAGACCGCTGCCACGTCCGAGGCCGCGCGCCTGGCCGGCTTCGAGCGGGTGGAGATGATCCAGGAGCCGGTGGCCAGCGCCATCGCCGCGGGGTGGCGCTCGGACGCCGGAGATCCTCGCCCCTGGCTGGTCTACGACCTGGGCGGCGGCACCTTCGACGCCAGCCTGCTGGAGACCCAGGAGGGGCTGCTGCGCGTCGTCGGCCATGACGGGGACAACTTCCTGGGCGGGCGGGACCTGGACCAGGCCATCGTGGACTGGGCCCTGGGTGAGCTGGCGACCCAGGGCCTGCGACTGGATCCGGCCGACCCCCGGGCCGCGGGAACGCTCCGCCGCCTGCGCTTCCTGGCCGAGGAGGCCAAGATCGAGCTCGCTCGCGCTCGGGAGGCCGCGCTCACCGGGGCGATCACGCTCCCGGGCGAGGCCGCGCCGACCGAGATCGATCTCCTGCTGGATCGCCCCACGCTGGAGCGCCTGCTGGACCCGCTGGTCGAGCGCACCCTGCTGGTCTGCCGACGCCTGCTGGCCGCGCACGGGCTGAGATCCGGCGATCTCGGCGAGATCGTGCTGGTCGGGGGGCCCACCGTGATGCCTCGCCTGCGGGAGCGCGTGGGCGCTGGGCTGGGCGCGGCGCTTCGGGTGGAGCTGGATCCCATGACCCTGGTGGCGCAGGGGGCCGCCCTCTTCGCCGCCACCGCCGGCCTGAGCGCCCGCCCCGCGCCCGCCGCCGTCGCCCCCGCCGCCGCCCGCGGCCCCGCCGTCTGGCTCCAGCACCCCTCGGTCACCTCCGACCCCACCCCCTTCGTCGTCGGCCGCCTCCTGGACCCCGCCAGCGGCGTGCGCGCCGTCCGCGTCCGCGCCGAGGGCTGGCAGAGCCCCGAGGAGCCGGTGGGCGGCGACGGATCCTTCGCCTTGATGGTGCAGCTCCGCGAGCGGGGCAGCGCGACCTTCAGCCTGGAGGGCCATCGATGGGGTGAATGGGTAGCGCTCGAGCCATCCACCTTCTCGATAGTCCACGGCGTCACGCTCCAGGACCCGCCGCTCTCCCGCTCCATCGGGGTGGCCCTGGCCGACGACCGCGTCCACGTCTTCTTCGAGCGCGGCTCGCCCCTGCCCATGCGGCGGACCTGGATGTTCCGCACCACCCGCGCGGTCTCGCCCGGAGGGGTCGGCGAGGCCGTGCGCGTGCCCGTGGTCCAGGGGGAGCAGGGGGTCGGGCGCCTGTGCCGCCTGGTCGGTCTGCTGGAGATCGGCGCGCGCCAGGTCAAGAGCCCGCTGCCCGCGGGCAGCCCGGTGGAGATCTCGCTCACCCTGGACCGCGGCGGGCGCCTGCGGGCCTCGGCCAGCCTGCCCAGCGGCGAGGAGATCGCGCAGGTCGCCCAGCTCGTGGTGCCCGCGCTGGACCCCTCGGAGATCGCGCGGCAGACCGAGGCCCTCGCCGAGCGCCTGCAGAAGCACGCGGCCGTGGTCCACCGCGTGCTGGACGCCGACGGGATCCTCGCCGTGGGGCAGGCCGAGCGGCTGATGGAGGAGCTCCGCCGCGCGCTCCCCCTGGCGCAGGGCGGGGACCCGGACGCGGTCGAGCGCTCCCGCCGCGCGCTGGTCGAGCTGGACACCCTCCTCGCCGGGCTGGAGCGCGAGGGGGCCTGGCCCGTGCTGGTCGTGGAGGCCGAGTCCGATCACGATCTCGCGGTCGTCTGGGTGGGGAGGCACGGCACTGCCGACGAGCGCGCCCTGCTGGAGCGGGTCGGGGAGCGCCTGCGCCGGGCCATCGCCGCCCGCAGCGAGGCGGAGCTGGGGGTGGCGCGGACCGCGCTGCGGCGGCTGGCGGACACGGCCTACCTGCGCTGCCCGGGGGCGTGGGTCGAGCAGTTCCTCTACTCGGCCACCCGCACCGGGGAGGCCACCGACCCGGAGGCCGCGGCGCGCCTGGTGGCCGAGGGCCGAAACGCGCTGCTGACCCGGGATGAGGCCCGGATCAAGGAGATCGTGCAGTCGCTCTGGCAGCTCCTCCCGCCCCGGGTGCGCGCCCCGGACCAGGGGCACGGCTCGGGGCTCCTGTGAGCGAGGCCGACGGGCGCGGGCTGGAGGACCCCTTCCTGGTCCTGGGTCTCGGGCCGGGGGCGAGCGCCCTGGAGATCGAGCGCGCCGGCCAGAAGCTGCTGGCCATGCTGGAGATCGGCGTCGAGGCGGCGCGGACCTACGAGACCCCCTGGGGCCCCGCGCCCCGGGACGCCGACGCGGTCCGGCGCGCGCTGGCCGACCTGCGGGACCCGGCGCGGCGTCTGGTGCTGGAGCTGCTGGCGCGGCCAGCAGGGGAGGTAGAAGCGGAGGTGGACCTGGGCTGGCCGGAGGCGGAGCGGGTCCTGGGGTGGGGAGCGCCGCAGTGGTGAGCGGCTATGTCTGCGTGCTCGCCGCGATCGTGTTCTTCATCGCGAACGACCGGGGCTATTCCTCCGACCAGGAGAGGCGTGGCCAGGGCCGAGGCCCCCGCTCGGAGCTGGGCCCTCGCTCGGAGCTGGGCTCCGGCTCCGGCGCCAGCATCCTCCGGCTGTTCACGGTCCCTCTGCAGATCCTCTGGCTCTACGCCGGTCTCAGGCAGGGTTTCGGCGAACTTCAGGTGGTGGTGCCGGTTCATCTCGCGCTGACGCTGTGGAACTTTCCGAGCCTGCTCCGGCTGCTGGCCGCGCGCGCGCTCCCCCTCCGGACGGCCGTCCTGAAGCGGAGGCTCCACGCGGTGCTCTGGCCCGGCGGCCTCCACGTCCTGGCCCTGGCGGCGCTGAGGGAGGCGCGCGAGGGGCCTGGGCGGGGCGACCCCATGCGGGCTCTCCTGGTCGAGCTCCCCGTGCCGGTGGTGGGCGGGGCGACGCGCGAGCTGGCCCTGCTCCAGCGGATGACCTCGGCCTGGGCCGCGGGAGATCCGCTCCGGGCGGCTCGGCTGGGTCTGAGGGCGCCCGCGTCGGGGGCTCCGCCGGTCCCGCTGCCCTGCGAGCTCGTGGCGGTCGCGATCACCACGACCCTGCTCGGTGGGACCCCCTCGCGCCGCCGCCTGGCGATGTCCCGGCCGCTCCTGGCCTGGCGCCTGCAGCCGGGGCTCCGGGGGCTGGCGGAGGGCGCGGCGAAGGCACGGGCCTCGGACGACCTGCTGGAGCGGGCCCGCGGAGACGAGATCCTGGGCCTTTGCAGCCGCCTCCCGGCCTGGGCGCGGGAGGACGAGGCGTCGGCGCCCCGGCAGCTGGTCACCCTCCCCGACGAAGAGCCCGTCCTCCTCGCCCGGCGCCTGCACGGGGCCCTGCTCGCCCGCCGCGCGCCCACCGCCCGCCAGATGAGCCTGGTCGCGGAGAGCTGGGATCGCGTCCGCCATGACCGCGCGCTGCTGGCCCGGCTGGAGCAGGAGCTGGCCGGCAAGCGGAGCCCCACCCCCGCCGCCGAGCTGCTCGCCGGGGCCCTGGCCCGGGTGGAGGAGGAGCTGGCCCGGCTCCTGGTGGAGCACGATCTGGAGGTCGTCGCCCCGGGCGCCACGCTGGACAAAGCGCGCCGCCGGGCCTGCGAGGAGCAGCGCTGGGTCGCCGCCCGCCGCGCGCAGGATCTGAGGAGGGCCCTGGAGGGTCGCGCCACCCCCTGGACTGAGCTCTGGGAGCGCTGGGCGGACACCTGCGAAGCGCTGACCCGCGCCGCCCGTCTGGGGGATGAGGGCGATCGGGTCGCACTGGCCGAGAGCTGCGCCGGCCCGCTGCTGGCCGTGGCCCGCGGCGCCCGGGATCGGGCCGACACCCAGCTCCTCGGCGCCTCCGTGCTGCAGTGGATGCGCCACGGGGTGGTCGGCTACAGCTCCTGGGCGATGCGCGACGCCATCATCACCGAGCGGCACGCCTACGGCTTATAGCGGTAGCGCCCCCGCTCCCGAGCGCATAGATTTGAACAGGGGTGCGGGATGTCAGTTTTCCTGGCTCTGCTGGCCTGTGGCGGCGAGGCGGCGTACTGGGGGCCCGAGCTGGCAGAAGACCAGGATCCAGCGGACGACGTGCTGGAGGTCCACCTGGTCGCGGAGGAGGGCTCGGCGGACTGGGGGGTGGGCGAGGGGACCGCGGTGTGGTCCTACAACGGGGCCATCCCGGGGCCGACCCTGCGGGCGCGGGTGGGGGACACCCTGCGCGTGGTGCTGGACAACGCCCTGCCCGACGCGGACACCACCATCCACTGGCACGGGATGAGGGTGCCCAACGACCAGGACGGCACGAGCTGGGTGCAGGACCCGCTGGGGCCGGGTGAACAGTTCACCTACGAGTTCACCATCCCCGACGCGGGCACCTACTGGTATCACCCGCACATCCGCAGCGCGGAGGCGGTGGAGCGCGGCCTCTACGGCGCCATCGTGGCGGAGGACCCCGACGAGCCCGCCGTGGACCAGGAGCGGGTGCTGGTGCTGGACGACGTGGACCTCCAGCCCGACGGCGAGATCGCGCCCTTCAACCTGGACGAGAGCCTGATCAACTCCACCCGGGGGCGCCTGGGCAACACGCTCCTGCTGAACGGCCAGCCGCTCACCGACGGGCCCGTCCGGGTGGACGCGCGGGCCGGGGACGTGGAGCGCTGGCGCCTGATCAACGCGGCCAACGCCCGGACCTTCGACCTCACGGTGGAGGGCGCCGACTGGCGGCTCGTCACCGAGGACGGCCAGCGCCTCGAGGCCCCCCAGAGCCCGGAGCGGATCACCCTCGCCAGCGGCCAGCGCGCCGACCTCGAGGTCCTGCCCGGGGGCGAGGACGTTCTGCTCACCCTCTGGCTCCGCGCCCCCGAGGCCGAGGACACGCCCGTCCCCGCGCTCCGCGCCTCCGTGGGCTCCGGCGCGCCCGCCGAGCCGCTGGACTGGCCCGCCCCCACCCTCCCCGAGATCGAGGATCCCACGCAGGAGGTCGCGCTGATCCTGGACGGGGACGACGACGGGACCGTCATGACCTGGACCATCAACGGCTCGGCCTGGATGAGCTGCGAGGACATGCTGGGCGGCGACCCCATCCCGGTCACCCAGGACGCCCCCACCGCCCTGCTGATTCAGAACGACTCCGAGGAGGAGCACCCTTTCCACCTGCACGGACAGTTCATGCTGGAGCAGGAGCGCAACGGCGCGCCGCCCACCTGGACCGGCCTGCGCGACACCGTGCTCCTCGAGCCCGGCGAGGAGGTGCGACTCTACAGCCGCTTCGAGAACCCGGGGCTGTGGATGGCGCACTGCCACATCCTGGAGCACACGGCCCGCGGCATGATGACGGCCTTCGAGGTGGCGCCATGATCCTGCTGATCCTCGCAGGTCTAGGCGCGGGCTGCGCCGGCGGGGGAGGGGACAGCGCGGACACCGGCTGCGCCCACGAGCACGTCATCACCTGGGAGAACGGCGGCGAGAGCTTCTTTCGGAGCTACTGCGTCTCCTGCCACTCGTCGGAGGCCCCCGACCGGCACGGCGCGCCCGAGTACCTGAACTACGACACGCTGGACGGCGTGCGCGAGGCCCGACGGAACATCCGCCAGGCCGCGCTGTGGGATCAGGTCATGCCGCCCGGATACCCGCTGGACGAGGAGCAGCGGGAGATCCTGTCTTCGTTTCTGGACTGTGGGTTGGATTGAGAGGGGATCAGGGCTCGTAGACGAAGCGGTCGCCGACGCCGAGGGGGCGGCCCCAGACCGAGGAGTCCAGATCTTCGATCGACCATTGAATACACGAGGCACTGCTGAAGCCTGGCCCATCGCTGTTGAACGAACTGTACCAGCGTCCGTTCAAGAAAGGGTACCGATCAAGCCAGTCTGCGCTGTCCTGAATCGACCTCGGAAGAAAGGCCGAGTCGTATACACCACACCCGGACACAACCCAGAAGCCGGTCCCGCTCCGATCATAGGACGAGCTCGAGGAGGTAGAGACGCTGGCGCTCCGCCAACTTCGATGCCACGCACCGTGGACCCTCTCCATGCCCCAGGAGCAGCTCAGGGCGGAGGAATCTCCAGGATCGTAGACGCGCAGGATGCCCTCTACCTGATAGGCGGTCCCTCGCCAGCCAGTTCTACCCTCTCTTGATTCTGCAGAGTCCCAGGAGCAGGTGTTGTGTTCCCAGAGGATGGACTGGCCTCGATAGAACGCTACGCCCCTTCCTCCCGTCACGAGGGAGACCAGGCGCCGCGGGCAGGCTGCGTCGCCCCAGCACTCGTCGTCATTGCAGTCTGTGTACCCATCGTCCTCATCGTCCAGGTGGTCGTCGCAGACGGTCTCGCCGCAGTAGCGGTTTCCCTCGCACTCGTCGTCTTCGCAGTCCTGCAGCCCGTCGCAGTCCTCGTCGATCCCCGTCGCGCAGAGCTCGCGCGCGCCCGGGTGAGCCTGGGGCTCATGATCGAAGCAGTCCGAGTGGTCGGTTACCGCCCCGTAGAAGAGGTCCTTGGCGCACTCTGCGCCGAGGAAGGTGCCGGGGTCACCGTAGCCGTCCTCATCCTCGTCGGCGTAGATGGCGCCTTCGAAGCCGTCGTCGATGGTGCCGTCGCAGTCGTCGTCCACGCCGTTGCACGTCTCGGTGTTGCCTGGATAGCTGCCCGCGTCGTCGTCATCGCAATCGTCACTCAGCGTGGACCACCCGAAGGCGTCCAGGCATCCCTCTGCGCGCCGGTCGGGGTCTCCGTGCCCGTCGAGGTCACTGTCCACGTAGACGGTCCCCGTCTCGAGGCCCTCATCCACGACGCCGTCACAGTTGTCATCCGACACGTTACAGGACTCGGGGGCCCCCGGGTAGATTCTGTCATCATCGTCATCGCAGTCGCCAGATCTGGTGGTCCAGCGATCGCCTGGGCTCCCCCGGTCACATCGCCACGCGCAGTCTTCGCCCCCGAACGTGTCCTCGTCCTGGTCCTGACAGTACCACTCCGGGTCGAAGCCCTCATCGACCTCCCCGTCTCCGTCGTCATCCACCCCGTTGCACTCCTCAACGGCGGGCGTCTCTGCGCAATCCTCGGTACAGGCCGTCTCAGCGCCTCCGCCCGGCGCGTCCGCCCCCTTCTCCCGACCTCCCGTACACCCCGTCGCTGTCAGCAGCGACGCGAACATGACGAGAGGGCAGATCTCGAGGGGGCTCCATCCGAGTCGAGTGTACACGCGCACCTCTCTCCCAGACCTTATCACCCCCTCCCGACAGAGGGCTCCCGGCCCGGCGGTCTTTGCTGTGTCTTTGCCGCCCCCGCAGCCCGCTGACGCCTCCCGCCTCCAGCACCTCCCGCCCTCCTCCCCGCCGAGATACAGCCGAGCTCCCCCTGGACAGAGGAGCCCTCATGCGCAACTACCCTCGCGCGGTCACCAGGAAGCCCTCGGGGGCGCGCCGGTGACGCTCATCGAGCTCTCCTTTGTCCTCTTCCATCTGCTCTTCCTCGTCATCGTCACGCTCCAGTTGAGCTCCACCCACGGCTTCCTGCTGGGGATCCCGGGCGGGGTCCTGGCGACGGCCGCGCTGGTGGGGCTGGAGTACCTGCTGGTGTACGCCTCACGCGCGTGGAGGCGCTGGCGCCGTCGGGGAGACCCGTCATGAGCGCCCTGCTCCGCCGCCTGCAGGAGAGCCCCTTCCTGGTCCTGGAGCTGGGGCCCGAGGCCAGCCGCCTGGAGATCGAGCGCGCCGGCCAGCGCCTGCTGTCCATGCTGGAGCTGGGGCTCGAGGCGGCGAAGACCTACCCGACCCCCTGGGGGCCCGCCCCGCGGGACGCGAGCCTGGTGCGCGCCGCCATGGCCGAGCTCCGCGATCCGGCGCGCCGGGCGGGTCATGTCCCGCCGGGTGAGCTCCCCGAGCCCGCCGACCCGCCCCTGGACCCCGCCTGGGAGGGGGCGAAGGCCGCGCTGGGCTGGAGCGGGCTGTGATCGGCGTCTTCGCGCTGGTCATCGTGGCCGTCTGGATGGTCCGGGCGATGGCGAGCTCCTCGGGAGACGGGCTCGCCGCGCGCGCCACCAGCGGGCAGCGGCTCCCCGGATTCGCCGCGCGCCCGACCAACCTCTTCCGGCTGGCGAGCTGGCTCTTCTGGTTCGGGGCGGTCCACGACCTCCAGCTCGGCAAGGAGGTGTGGAGCCCGGCGCTGCTGGCGACCTTCGCGCTGTTGAGCGCCTTCAACCTGCCCTCGCTGACCAGCGCGGCGGCTGTCCGCCTGCTCCCTCCGGGCCTCGCCTGGCACCTCGTCCACCTCCTGATGCCGCGCTGGACCTGGACCGCGCCCCGATCGGGGGCGGCGATCCTGGTGGTCCGGGCGGCGGCGGCGCGCGGCTCGGTGGATCCCGCCCTGCTGGCGCGCCTGGCCTCCCGCGCCCGCAGCGACGAGCTCCCGTCCACGCTGATCCCGCTCGGCGCGGCGACCCTGGCGGCGGCCGGCGGGGACCGTGCGCTGGCGCGGGCCCTCTTCGAGGAGGTGGCGAAGGCGCCCCTGGTGACCGGGAGCTGGCGGGCGAGGCGGATCGCGCTGGACTGGTGCGTGGCGGACGCCTGGGAGCGCGGCGATCTGGAGGGTCTGTTCCGGGTGGCCCTGCTGGCGCGCCCGCCAGGGGAGGCGCGGGTGACCCGGGCCGTTCGGTCGAGGCTGCGGCCCTGCTGGGGGGCGCTGGTCGGGGAGGAGCTGGGTCGGCTCGGGCCCTGGCTGGAGACGTTTCGCCCTGGGCTGGAGCGGCTCGCGGCCTGCGGCGAGGCCCTGCGCACCAGCCCCCACCCCCTCGACCAGGCGCGGCGGGCCGGGCTGGAGGCCCTCTCCCGGGAGCTCGACGCGGCGGGGTTCTTCGGGAAGAGAGGGCCTCCGCCCTTAGAGTCGCGCGAGCCGCCGCCCTCGCCAGAGGGCCCGCCGCTGACCGAGGCCATCGGCCTGCACACCGCGCTGCTGGCCCGCCCCTGGCCCATGTCGGAGGAGCTGAGCCTGGTGGCCGAGCGCTGGGACCTCGCCCGCGCCGAGGGCGGCCCTGGGGAGTCGCTGGCGAGCCTGGCGGTGGAGGATCTCGCCGAGCGCCTGATCTCCTGCGCGCGCGCGCCGCGCGGGGACGGGCCCACCCTCACGGCCGCCCGACAGCGCGCGAGGGCTCTCCTGGAGGTGCAGATCCACGGCGCCCTCGACGAGCTCACCGATGGTGGCCAGCGTTTCCTCCTCTCCAACGCCGAGCTCTGGGGCCGCTGGGCCCTGCTGCGCCCGCGCCTGGATCTGTGCTGGGCGCTCTCGGACCTGCTGGAGCGCGACGCCCTGCTGCCCGACCACTTCGATCCGCTCCTGGAGTTCGCGGTCTGGGCCTGGAACGTCCGCCGGGAGCACCTGTTGAGTCGCGTGATCATGCTGTGGATGTTGGAGCGCGGCGCGGGCCTCACGTCGGAGGACTTCGTCGAGGTCCTGCGGGGGAACTGCAGGCTGCCGCTCTGAGATCTGGTGACAGAGCTTATCGATTATCGATTAAATGGCCCGGCGAGAGACCACTCCAACCCAACACCCGCGCCGCCGCCTCCCGCCGCTCCGCCTCGGCCTCTCGACGCATGTGCGCCTCCAGGCTCGGCTCCAGCCCCCAGAGCGCCATCGCGTCCAGCGCGGCGGTGGACACCAGCGCCTGCCAGAGGGCCAGCCCGTCCCGGTCCACCGCGGCCCGCGCCGCGTAGCGCTCCAGGAAGCGGTCCGCGATCTCCAACCCGTGCTTGTACCGCAGCTCCAGGTGACAGCAGGCCAGATCGGAGACCGGGTCCCCCACCGCCACGTCCTCCCAGTCCAGCACCGCCAACAGCCGGCCGTCCCGCCACAGCAGGTTGCCCGGCCAGAAGTCGCCGTGGACCAGGGTCCGGCGCGCCTCCCGGGCCGGAGCCCGCGCCAGCGCCGCCCGGAGCGCTCCCTGATCCTCGGGCAGGTGCTCCAGCAACCACGCGACCGGATCCTCGCGCGCCGGCAGGGCCGGGGCCTGCTCCAGCGGGAGCGCGTGCAGCCGGGCCAGGGTCTCGGCCATCTGCTCCAGCGCGTCGTCCAGATCCTGGGGGTCCGTGGAGCCCTCCACATGCTCCATGACGTAGCAGGCGTGATCTCTGTCCAGCAGCAGCGGCCGGGGGACGGGCAGCCCGCGCGAATGCAGCCAGAGGAGGAGGGCGTGCTCGCGCGGGGCGAGCGCAGGATCGTGCGCCTTCCAGGGCGGTCCCGGGCTGCGGAGCACCACGCTCCGGGTCTCCCCCGAGGCGAGCCCGATCTCCAGGCGGGCGATCCGGGAGGAGACCCCGCCCTGGAGTGGTGCGTGGCCCAGGAGGGTCCCGCCCAGGCGGCGGGCGAGGTCCTGCAGCAGGTCCTCCGAGAACATGGCGCTCCCTCAGTGCGGGGCGCTGGACGCGCGCCAGTCCTCGCCCCAGCCACTCAGGTCCACGCAGAGCTCGCCCTGCTCCTGGTCGTCGTGGAAGGTGAGGGGACCGCAGTCGTCGCAGTCGTCGCCCAGCTCCCATAGATACCAGTAGCCGCGGTCGTCGCGGATGGAGATGGCGCCCGTGGCCTCGCCCGCGCAGGCGTCCTCGTCGTCCCAGGTGAGCTGGTTCAGGAAGAGGTGGTGGTCGCCCAGCGTGAGCCCGCCGGTCAGCGTGAACGCCGTGCCCGTGGGGGCGACCCGGCTGGTGGCCAGCCAGACGCCGCTCATGGTCTGTCCCAGCCAGTCTTCGCGTTGGTTGTCCACCCAGGTGCCGGCCATGTCGATGTCGGAGATGAGGACCGTCTCCTCCCAGCGCGAGAACATCGTGACCTCGCCCCCGCCCGCGAAGCGCGCGCCCTCGCGGGTGAGGATCTCGAAGTCGCCCCCGTGGATCCAGCTCAGCTCCACCGTCTGGCCCGTGTCGTCCACCATGGTGTCGACGATGTCGTACCAGGCGACGCCCGAGTAGAGCGTGTCTCCCTCGGTCATGCAGCCGCCCTCGGGCTCGTAGAGCTCGAGATCCGTGCCGGGGCAGCGCTCCCCGCCCAGGCCCATGAGGCCCTCGTAGGTCTCGGCGATCTCGTCGGGGTCCGGGGCGCCCAGCGCGATGACCGCGTCGAGGATGGCGCCCACCTCGTCCACGCTCAGCGTCGGCTCGGGCGTCTCCGTGGTGTAGACCATGGCCGCCGTGTCCTCGGGCGCGCCGGACTCGCCACGCTCGACGGCGGGCGGCAGGCAGGCGGCGAGCAGCAGGGAGAGGGTCACTTGTTCCTCGAGGGGAGGGGTATAACCGGATGGGGATGCAAGAGGCTGCGCTGCTTGGAGGCCATGGAGCGCAGACAGCAGGGATGTCAACAAACTAATTGTATTTTTTTTTTTCACAATTCCATAACTTCATCCTCACCAACAAGGCCCGAGGACGTGTCAGGATGAGATCGAGCACGGGGCATGTCGCCGCGCGCTCACCCATGATGCCTTTCGCCGAGAGGTGCCCATTGCGCACGTCCAACGGTCATCCCAAGGTCCGCGTCCTGCCCTTCATCGCGAAGATGCAGCTCCAGTCGGACGGCACGACCACGCCCAGCTACATCGACGTTTCGCTCACGGAGGCCCTGGAGTGGGGGCCCTATCTGGAGAGCGTCCAGGTACAGACGTCCACGGAGAATCGCACGGCCCAGTTCACCTGGCGGGTCGTCTTCTGGTGGAGCATCGACGGGCGGCGCTGGAACGGCCCCGTGGACCTGTTCAGTGCGGTCTCCGCCAACCAGGACGTGATCCAGACAGCGTACTCCACGACGACGAATTTCGGCGTTCAGATGCGCTATGGCCTCGCGGTAGCCAACGCCAGCGGCACCAACGTCGAGCGCGCCGTGTGTTCGGCCGTTCTCGTCTTCACCTTCAAGAGCTGAGGGAGGTCGCCATGCCGATGATGGTCTGGAAGATCCTGGATAAGGTCACGCTCACCCGCGACAGCGCCGCCGACCTGAGCGGGGCCGTGGATCTGGGCGAGTTCACCGAGCTCCACGTCGTGGTCACCGTCCACAGCGCCACGGACGGTGAGTCGCCGAAGCTGTGCGTGCGGCACGCCATCCAGAACGAGGCGGGCAGCTACGTGGACTTCGCGAGCGCGTGTGAGGCCTCGCTCTCGGCCGAGGGCGTGAGCTGGTTCTCCGCGGAGAGCTTCACCCGCTACGTCTGCTGGTCGCTCTCCGGCGACCTGGGCGGAGAGGCGGTGGTCAGCCTGGACCTGATGGCGAAGCGCCGGTAGACTGGAGGAAGCCATGAACCGCGTCGTCTCCTCTCGCGAACAGCGCCTTCAGGCGGGTCCTCCGGCCAGCCCGCTGGTGGGCTTCGACCGGCTGTGGGTGGAGCTGAAGCAGCGGGAGGCCCGCCTGGCCTCCTGCTGTGGTCAGGAGCGGGACCCGACGCCGACGATCTTCCGGGATCCGAGCCGGTTGCCGAAGGTCTCGGAGACGATGCGGAAGGACCCGATGCCGCCGCCGGGCCCGACCCCCAGCGTGTGGTTGGAGTACGAGCGGCGGCAGGCGTGGGAGCAGGCGCGGCAGGCGAAGGCGCAGGAGGGGGACTGCGCCTGCCAGGAGCCGAAGGCGAAGCCCAGGCGCGCGGGCCCGGACGCCAACGGCGTGCGGCAGGTCTCGGGGGAGTGGCTGGGGCGGGTGCTGGCGCTGCCGGAGGAGACGGTGCAACAGATCGCTGGAAGAGACGTTCGCGTCGGAGCGGAGGCTTGGTACGCCATCCAGGCCGTGCAGGAGTCTGGACCGCGGTGGCGTCGCATACGACGAGATGTGGCAAAGCGGAGAGCGAGAATCTGGCCTCGAGCTCAGGAGGAGGTCCCCGACAACCATCCACCAGGCTCGTACGCGATGCGCACCACGGCCAAAGGAGCAGCCGATCAGCCTGGCACTGGCCAGAGCAGCGGAGCCGTGTCTGGGTGTGACTGCGTCATCATGGGCTTCGATCCGGGGGCTCGATTCGTAGACTCCGTGGATGGGGACGACGCCTGGGAAGGGGGCTGGGTCCTGGTCCCCGTGGAAGAGATCGGCGGGGTCGCTACGGAGTACGAGCTGGTTTTTCGGCCATGGAAGACCCTCTGGCGAGCGTTCTTCTGGCTCCAAGGGCTGGCGGAGCTCTCGCGCGGACTTCTCCTGTGTGTCGAAGGCGCTGGCGTCTATCTGCGCCGTGATCGGACCTGGACTGGCCAGGAAGAGGGGCACGACCCGAATCGCTGGGAGAGCCCGGGCCTGGATCGCTATCGCAACGCGACCGTGTGCCCCCTGTACGACTTCAAGGCGACCGCGGATGCTCCGCTGACCTTCGGCGCGTACGGGGAGGGTGCCACCCCCATTCTGGATGGGCGAATCATCCCTCCGACGGAGCCACAGTACCGTGACCCACGCAAGGCAGTGATCTTCTACAACTGCTGCCACGTGCAGATGTGCAACTGGGAGATCCGTGGGTTTGGTCACGCCATCGGAGTCACAGGTGCGTGTAGAGACCACCTCTACTTTGGTCTCGACCTTCACGACAACGCGGGGGGAGGGATCGGCTTCGGCAGTGACGAGGCGTATGCGGCGGTGGAGCTGGCGGATCGGATGGACGTCAAAGCATCCACAGGCGCGGAGCTGGCGGAGGGGCTGATCGCGTATGGGCTGTACCCGGAGGAGATTATCGTTCATTCCTGCTTTATTCAGCGCAACGGCTACGACACGGGGTGCCAGGGGATCGGCCTCGGGTTCCTCGCGACGAATTGCACACTGTACGGCAACCGGATCGCGGGCGATGACGTGCGTGGGGTCGATGGGATCACAGGAAATGGCGCATCCTCGGGCCACCTCATCGAAGCCAACACCATCTGGGACCATCGAAAGTACTGTTCGGGCAGCTCCAAGGAATTCGAGCTCCCGTATGGAGAGACGGTTACCATTCCCATTGGAGCGGAATTCCATGAGGACACGACGTGCAGTGGAGCGGACTACGAGCTTGTGGCACGATGTAGTCCCCTTCACCCCAAGCTCAGCTGCGAGCCCACCGACTATGGGTACGTGCTCACCCGTCCACCACCCGGGGACGCCATCCCTGATGGAAAGGCGGAGGCCTTTGGGGAAGATGGCATCGATCTGAAGGGTGTACGACCGCGGACGCCGACCTCTGAGTTGACGACCGTGATCTGTGGGAACACGATCCATGGCAACGGGGGCTTCTCGGGGGTCAGCATCGCCGACGCATCGCGAGGCATCCACATCTACAGGAACCGGATCTATACGAACACCGTCGGAGTCCTGGTCGCCAATGGTCCGAGTGGAGGCTGGTACGAGGATCTCCACTATTACGAGAGAAGGACCCGAGAGGTCTACATCTATCGCAACCTGATTTACATGAACCGCGAGAACGGGATCAAGATCAACAGTGACTATGCGCTCCCCTGGGATGAAGATGAGGCGCCGGAGGGTGTGGATGTGAAAGCGCTGGGAATGCAGGATTTCGATGTCGAGGGTGTCTTCGTCCTGCACAACACGATCGCGCACAATCTCTGGGCGGGGGTCAGGGTGGCCGTGGAAGACTCGCACTCGGGGTCTGGAGAGCACATTCAGCAGGTTCACATCGTCGGGAACCTCTTCGTGAGGAATGACACTCGAACAGTAGGGATGGAGTGGAACGCAGGGTTTCAAGTGGAGTGGAGCCAGATGACGCCAGACGAGGGAGATTGTTTCATGGACTGCAATGTATATGTTGGTTGGGATGACGACAACGATTTCTCGAATCTGGCCAAGGTGATCGCGGTGGGCGGTAATGCATACAGGTTGGAGACGTTTCGAGGCACCTATCTTGCAGAGGGCTTCGAGGTCGGGGGGCAGCAGACGGATGATCTGACCGAGCTCGATCTGGAGGGGGAGGTGGATTTCCTGGCGCTCGCCACTCGGAAAGATCAGCAGGACTTCGTGGCTGATGCGCTCCACTCATCCACGGCGTACTACCTCAGCTATGACATCGGGGCGGCGTCCATCTGCGTCGGAGGTGGAGACTGGGATTACATGGACGCGCTCTACGCCGAAGAGGGGGTCTCCTTGGACATCTCGACGGACATCGAAGGGACCCTGGATGTAGCGCTCTTGGACGTCGGCGCGTTCAGTCAGCGGGAGGACACATGAGGTACAGGACCCGGAGCGCCCGACCGATCGGGTTCCATTGCGTGTGGCTCCTCGTCTCGGGCTGCGTCGAGGTCGACAAGCCGAGAGCACGACGAGACACGGAGACGCAGACGGACACGCAAGAGGACACGGCCGCTCCTGAGGACCGGGAGCCGTGCATCTCGACCCTCTGGTACGTAGACGGCGACGGCGACAGCTACGGTGACGCGGGTCTGGGTACGATGTGGTCCTGCGCGGCGTCTGAGGGATGGGCGGCCCGCGCGGAGGACTGCGACGACGCAGACCCGAGCGTCTATCCAGCGGCGCCCGAGGTGTGCATGGACGGTCGCCCCAACGACTGCCTGGACGCTGACGGTGCGCTCGCAGCCGCAGCCTGCGACCCCGGCGGGCCCTTTCAGCTCTCTGCGGCGGAGGTGAAGCTGCTGGGTGCGCCGCCGAACAGGGGCGCTGGGAGTGATCTGCACGTCGCGGGTGACACGAACGGCGACGGTCGCAAGGACTTGCTGGTCGCCAGCTCAGGGCCGAATGTGTTCGCCCTCCTGGAGGGCGCCATCACCGACCGCGCCAGCCTGGCGGACGCCACCGCCCAGATCTCCGCCATCACCATCCCCGCGGGTGATCTGGACCTGGATGGCCTGGACGATCTGGTCGCGCTCGACGGCGAAGAGCACTATGGAGCCTGGATCCTGGACGCTCCCCTGACAGGAGAGGTGGCGCTGGACGATTACCCCGCCATGACGAGCAGCTACACCTATGATCTGAGCGAGTTCTACGACGACATCGACGACAACGCCGGTCAGGCCGGGGTAGTGCCGGGCGACCTGAACGGCGACGGATGGCGGGATCTGGTCATTGGGGCGCCTCGGTACAGCGGCGCGTTCACGAACAGCACCGAGGGGGCCTGCCCGTCGGTCGAGTACGACTATGACGATGCCCCCGAGGGCTTCGCGGTCGGCGCGGCCTATGTCGTGTATGGGCCGCTGAGCGAGGATCGGTCGCTGTCGGATGCGGACGGCCTCCTGACCGGCGAAAACTCCCAGGACGCCGCCGGTATTCGCTTTGGTGAGGTCGGCGACCTGGACGGGGATGGCCTTGATGACCTCTTCGTCGCGTCGTGGGGGCAGTGTGAAGGAGGACAGAACGCGGGCGCGGCCTATGTGGTGCTCGGTCCTGCCGAGGGTTCGCGCTCGCTGGCGGACGCGGACATGAAGCTGGTGGGCACAACGGACGCTGGACCTGAGATGGATCTGAGCGGGGCTGGCGACACGAACGGGGACGGATACCCGGATCTGCTGGTGGGCACCACGTACTACAGTGGTTTTCGAAGCTCCAGCGGGAAGGCCTCGCTCTTCCTCGGACCTCCAGACACAGATCGTAGCCTGTCGTCTGCCAACGCGAGCTGGGTTGGACCGGAAGGTGGGTGGGTGGGTGGCTCAGTAGCAAGTGCGGACGACGTTGATCTGGATGGCTACAGTGACATTCTCGTCGGTGCAGAAAACCTGACCGATACGGTTGGACCAGACACACCGATTGGGGATGATCGTGGTGCCGCCGCGCTGATCTATGGACCTATGGAAGGTACTGCAAACTACGCGGATCTGAGCACTGCCTTCGTGGGGCCAGGATTGGACGATCTCGCCGGCTACGCTGTGTCCTCCGCAGGCGACATCAACTCGGACGGCCTCCCCGACCTCCTCATCGGCTCCCCCTACGACGACGAAGCGGGCACAGACGCCGGCGCCGCCTACCTCATCCTCGGCGGCGGCGTCTTCTTCAACGGCACCTACGGCCCCTGACCGCGCACCACCTCTCTCCTCGCCGACAGCTCCATCCCCCGCGCCTCCGCCTTCTCCCACATGCGGATCCAGGCCTCCGCGGACCGGAAGAGCGGCTCCAGGCTCGCGTCCGCCTCGGGACCGTCGTGTCGGGCGTCCTCGAGCAGCTCGGGCAGCAGGCCAATGTGCACCATGCCTTCCTGGTTGAAGTTCACGGCGCGGGTGCCGAGCCAGGGCTCGGTGAAGGTGACGTCGCCCGCATAGGACGTGAACGGATACGTGACGGGGTCCTGCTGCTCGACGCCGCAGGCGCCCTCGGGGAAGCGCGCGCCGGGGGCCCCGGCGAAGCCGTTGAGATCGAAGCCGAGGGGGACGCTCGGGTAGGCGCCCATCGAGGCCGCGAGCGCGGTCTTCGTCGTCAGGTTGCTCAGCGTGGAGCCCGGATTGTCCGGGTCCTGGCAGCGCCCCAGCCCCACCACCGAGAGGCCGCCGAGCGCGTAGATCTGGCCGTCCCAGTCGCGGCCGTGCGTGCCGGCGGCGGGGTAGTCGTTCTCCTCGAGGATCTCGAAAGCCTGCCTGTAGGACCACTTGGGCAGGTGGTCCACCTCGATGATCATGCCGCGCGCCATCATGCCCTCCAGCAGCGCCTCGCCGTAGGTGGTCAGCGTGGCGTTCTGGCACCAGTCGCCCGCGATGGGGTCCTCCAGGATCTCGCTCACGAAGTTGATAGCCGTGTCGATCGGGGCGTCAGGGAAGCCGCTCAGATCGTTGGGGGGATCGGAGAGGTACTCGTCCCGGGCCTGGGCCAGCCCGCCAAACTGTATCTGTCCACCATCGAAGCCCGCCGGGACGTCGGGGCAGTCCTCCGTCATGTTGGTCCAGTGTCCGCTGTTCAGGAAGTTGCCCAGCTCGATGAAGTCGCCGGACCCATCCCCCGGGCCGAATCGGTTGTCGTACTTGTGGACCGGGAAGATCGCCCGGACGCCGCGGGCGTAGTAGTCGTCGAGCTGCTCCTCGATCCAGGCCTCGTCGCAGGTGGGGCCGTCGGGTCGCGGGGTGAGGTTGCATCGAAACAGATCAGAGGTCTCGATACCCAACACGACCGCCAGCTTGCCCTGCGCGATGACCTCGCGCGCCTCGGCCGGGCTGGTGACCACACGGTACCAGCCCTTGCCCTCGCCGCCCCACTGGGCGTCCACGTAGCGCTGCAGCGCCCAGGTCTCCTCGAGGATGCGGTCCACCGCGGTCATGTCCTCGCAGTCGTAGCGGCTCGGCTCCATGCCCTCGCCCACCACGAGGTTGCAGATGACCGAGTTGGTGGTGGCGTGGGCCACCTGCAGGCGCAGCCCCGCCATCCAGGCCCGCTCCAGCCAGCGGTAGTACTGGGTCTGGTGGGTGGAGCGGTGGGGCGCGTCCGGCCAGTCGGTGAAGTCCGGCCAGCCGGCGGTGGCGTGGTTGTCCTCGGGCAGCTCGCCGGAGAGGAGCGCGGGCAGCGCGGCGGCGAGGTTGCCGGCGTTGTTCCCCTGATCGTCGAAGGCGTAGCCGAAGAAGTCGTGCCGCCCGCCCTCGCCGTGGTAGGGCGCGCAGTCGGGGAGCGCGTGCTCGACGCCGAGGCGGTGGAAGGGGCTGCCGTGGAAGACCCCGCCGCCACCGAAGCCGTAATTGGCGAAGGGGTGCGAGTGCGCGTCGGCGATCCCGTAGAGCGCGCCGTCGTCGAAGGTGGTCCGCGTGACGGTCCCGCTGGCGTCGAGCGAGAGCTCGGGGAAGGTGGCGCAGCCCGTGGCGTGCTCCAGCGTGAACGCCAGCCCGTCCTCCTCCTCCTCCGCCAGGCCCTCCTCCCCCAGGAGCCGGTCTGTGCGCCGGCTGCGGAGCTGATAGCGCTCGCCCCCGCGCGCCGAGGGCTCCAGCACCCACTCGCCGCCGGAGACATAGGCGTCGTCGAGGCGCCCGCCCTCGATGCGGGTCATGTCGCTCTCCAGCGCGTCCTCGCGCGTGAGCGCCCCGTCCTCGGCCACCAGGTAGCGCCCGTCCGCGTCATAGAGCAGGTAGACCCCGAGATCAGCCGCCTGCAGCCGGAACCTCGCCGCCTCCGCCTCGGCCTTGCGCTCCCATTCGTACCCGCCCCCGCCCGCGACCAGCCAGTCCTTGTCCGCGCGCAGCGACACGCAGGCCCCGTGCCATCCCTCCACGTCGAGATCCAGGACGGGCTGCTGCTGGTCGCAGGCGAGGAGGAGGAGCGCGGTGGCGGTCGAGCGGAGCGTCGGTCGAGGCATCCCCAGCCCCTAACTCACCGCGGCGCGTTGGCGCTCAGCAGCAGGCTGCCCCAGGCGGACAGGTCCAGGCAGAGCTCCCCCACCGGCTGATCCTCGTGGAAGGTCACGTCCCCGCAGGTGTCGCAGTCCTGGCCCAGGTCCCAGGTGCTCCAGTAGCCGCGGCTGTCGCGCACCGAGATCGCGCCGCGCAGGACGCCGGGGCAGTCGCCGGCCTGGTCGTAGGAGAGCCCGTTCAGGAAGAGGTCGGCGTCGCCCACGCCCAGGCCGCCGGTCAACGTGAGGCTCATGCCGTCGGGGCCGCTGGTGAGCGTGCCCTCGTAGACGGCGCTGAAGCCGAGCCCGAGCCAGTCGGGGCGGTCCTCGTCGATCCAGCTGCCGGCCATGGTCAGCGCGGTGCTGCGCGTCTCGCCCTCGTCGGTGGTGTCCAGGCGCAGCTCGCCCCCGCCGGCGAAGCGGTGACCCTCCGGCGAGAGGATGACGAAGTCCCCGCCATTGTAGAGTCCGAGCTCGACCATCTCGCCGTCAGGGCCCTCCTCGGCGGCGGTGACCTCGTACCAGCCGATGCCCTCGTAGTACCAGCCCGCCGAGGTCGTGCAGCCGCTGGCGGGCCGGTCCATGAACTCCGTGCCCCCGGGGCAGCTCCCCTCGCCGTGGCTCAGGTGCTCCAGCCACGCGCTGGCGATGTCCTGACCGTTCGGCGCCCCCGCTGTGACGACCCCGCTCAGGATGGCGGAGATCGCGTCCAGGTCCAGCTCGGGGGAGGGCGTCTCGGTGGACCAGACCATCGCCGCCGTGTCCTCCGCGCCCGCGCCGTCGAGCTCGCCCCCGGGCGCGTCCCGGCACCCCGCCAGCGCCAGCGCTCCCCTCAGCCACCCTGCGCGGTCCACGGCGCCTCCTGGAGAGCAGGGTAGTCTCCCGATCCCCGCGGCGTCAACGACGGGTCAATTGCCCCGCACGCCGTGGCGGATAGACGCTATGGTGTCGCTCCGAGGAGGTGCCCGTGCTCCTGTTCGCCCTGTTCGCCTTCGCGCCGCGTGAGCAGAGCGCGCTCCCCTCCGGCCCGCCCGTCGAGCACCTCTCCCGCCGCCCGGCGACCCAGTGGCGCCTGTCCAGCCAGCCGCGCTGGCTCGAGTTCCAGGGCCAGTGGGGCGGTGACTGGTACGTGCGCTGGGACGAGCGCAACGCCACCCCGCGCTTCCTGGGCGCGCCGGGCATCGACGGGGCCTTCGCGCTCTCCCTGGTGGACGACGTGGCCCGGCTGGCGGGCGTGGACCCGGACGAGCTCACCCTGACCCGGGTGCGCGAGCACGGCGACCGTCGGATCCTGCAGTGGACGCGCGCCTGGCGCGGAGCCCCGGTGGAGGGCGACCAGATCGCCCTGGTGGAGACCGCCGGTCGCGTCGGCGCCGTCTGGGTGAGGCTCACGCCCACCGCCCACCTGCCCGCCCCGCTGGCCGGCGAGCGCGTGCTGAACGTGGGCGGGCGCGGGGTGCTGGCCCGACCGAGCGTGGATGGATTTATTTTGAGCTGGATTGATCGCGCGGGCGGCGTCGTGCAACGTTACGACACGCGGCGATTCTCCACCGTCCAGGTCTCCTGCGAGGAGCGCACGGTGGGCGACGCCTTCCTCACCGCCGGGGCCCGCGGCGTGTCGGTGACCGACGCCAGCGGGACGACCGAGTCTACAGACGACGACGGCGTGTGCAGCCTGTCCGGGGATCTGGACGTGTCCTTCGACGGCGCACATCTATACGTCACGGACGCCAGCAGGCTGGTCACCGCCGACGGGACCGACGACTTCACCATCACCGGCGGGGTGGACGTCTCCAAGCCCGCCGCCAGCGTTCAGCACCACACCCACGTCGTGCGCGACTGGGTCGAGTCGCGCTGGCCCACCCACGCCTGGCTGCCCGAGCAGATCCTGGCGGACGTCAACCAGGCCTCGGGCACCTGCAACGCCTACTACACCAGCGGGACCATCAACTTCCTGCTGCCCGGCTCCTGCAACAACCTGGGCCAGATCGCCGACGTCATCTACCACGAGTACGGGCACGGCGTTCACGACTACATCCTGGCCGCGGGGACCTTCGCCTCCGACGTCAGCGAGGGCTCGGCGGACTACGTCTCCGCCACCATCACCGACGACCCCCAGGTCGCCCCCGAGTTCGCCCCAGGGTGGACCTACCTGCGCGAGCTGGACACCGACAAGTTCTACCCCGACGACGTGGTGGGCGAGTCGCACACCGACGGGCTCATCTGGGGCAGCTTCGTCTGGAACCTGCGCGAGCAGTGGGTGACGGACTACGGCGAGGACCTTGGCGTCGAGATGACCGACCTGCTCTTCCTCGGCGCGCTGGAGCAGGGGCCGGAGCTCACCGATCTGTACGAGGCGGTGCTGACGGCGGACGACGACGACGGCGACTGGTCGAACGGGACCCCGCACGACTGCGAGCTCATCGAGCTGCTGGACTACCACGGGCTCGGGCCGGGGGCCTTGGGTGTCTACCAGCTCGACTGGTCGCAGATCGAGCCGCAGGGCTCGTCGGACACCAGCTACCCGGTGGAGTTCTCCGTCTACACGCTGTCCGCGGACTGCGGGCTGGCCGACGCGCCCACCGCCTCCGTCTGGTACTCCACGGACGACGAGGCCCGCCCGCCCATCGGCACCGCCGGCTACGAGGACTGGACGGAGCTCACCCTGTCCAGCACGGGCAGCACGTACACCGGCGAGCTCCCCCGCGTCCCGGCCAACTCCCGGCTCCGCTGGTTCATCACGCTCACCAGCGCGGACGGCACGGAGACCGAGACCAGCTACGGCGACGTCCCGCAGAACCTGCCCGCCTTCTGGGTGGGCGACCGCGAGGAGGTCTGGTGCGACGACCTGGAGGGCGACACCTCGACGTGGACCTCGCAGGCCGGCTCGCCCTGGCTGGCCGGGAGCAGCGGGAGCTGGACGGACACCTGGGCCTTCGGCGAGCCCACCGGCGCCAGCTGGAAGCCGGACGCGGCGTACTCGGGCAGCGTGGCGGTCCTGACCGGCCTCGAGGACGAGTACCCGTCCAGCAACCTCCAGACGCTGAGCTCGCCGGACGTGACGATCCCCGACGGGCTCATGCGGCTCTTGAGCTACCGCCGCTGGCTGACCGTGGAGGACGGCTACTACGACCAGGCCATCGTCTGGGCCCGGACCTCCGACACCTACGCCGAGCCCCTCTGGTCCAACCCGCGCACGGACGCCGGCACCACCGCCTTCCTGGACACCGGCTGGACCCTTCATGACGAGAGCATCGACGATCTGTTGGATGGGGAGGGCACGCTCTCGTTCGGCTGGTCCATCCAGTCCGACGCGGGCCTGGAGTTCGGCGGCTGGGCCATCGACGACGTCTGCGTGGTCACCCTGAACGACGTGCCCGGCCACTACCGGGCGGACGATCTCAGCGCCACGCTCCGCGGGGGGCTGGCCACCGTCTCCTTCAGCGTGCCCTGGATCACGCCGCTCACCGAGATGGCGCTGGTGCGCAAGGTCGGCGGGCTCCCCACCAGCCCCTCCGACGGCGAGCTGCTGCTGACCGTGCTCGCCCCGGTCTGGGGGGAGGTCGAGACGGTGGAGGACAGCCCCGACGACGGGCTGCTGCCGACCTGCTACGCCGTCTTCTCCGTCGGCGAGACCGCCGAGGACCTGTACACCGAGGTCGTCGAGGGCGAGAACGGCGCCTGCGTGGGCGGGCGGGACGGCACCGGCGTGGACGCGGGCGGCGTCTCCGACGGGCCTCTGGTGGGCGGTGAGGAGACCGGGAACGATGACACCGGTCTGCCCACGGGCGAGGGCGAGGGCGAGGGAGAAGGGGAGGAAGGTGAGGACCCCGAGCCCAAGCCCGACGGCTGCGCCTGCGCGTCGGAGCCCGCTCCGGCCCGCAGCCTCCCGCTCGCGGCGGGCCTGCTGGCGCTGCTGGGTCTGCGGAGGCGGCGGTCCTGAAGGGTCCATGAAGGGTCACAGCGGCGCGGCCCGGGGGTACTTCCTGAGTGTGCGGCGGGCACACCCGGCCCGCGAACCACTCCCACCCGACGTGCAGGAGAGACCCCCATGAGCGACCAGAACCAGAAGCCGGCCCTCACGATCACCCGCAACACCGTCCGCACCAGCGTCCGCGCCGGGTCCGAGGACGGCCTGACCTCGCGCTGCTACCGCCCGCCGGTCTTCACCACCACGGTTCACGGTTATACGCAGGTGTGCCGCTAGTGTGACCCGCCCGCGAGGAGCCCATGCGTCCCTTCGATGAGCTCGGACTCCGCATCGAGGACGCGCTCGCCCTCCGTGACTTCGACGAGGGCGCGCTGCCGGAGATCGCCACCCGCGCGCTCATCGAGGCTCGCCTCCACGAGACCGTCCGGGGCGACGACGTGCTCCGCCACGTCCTCCGGGCCCGCCACCTGCCGCCGCAGCGCGATCTGAGCGGCGTCTTCGGCGAGCCCCCCGTGACGGTCTTCGTGGGGCGGCGCTTCTACATCGACGTGCTCTTCTGGCGCGACGGCTCCACCTCCATCCATCGCCACGGCTTCCAGGGCGCGGCGATGGTGCTGGAGGGCGGGAGCCTGCACGCGCGCTGGCGCTTCCACCCTGAGGATCGGGTGAACAGCGCCCTGCTGCTGGGGCGCTGCGAGCTGCTCGGCTGCGAGCTGCTGCGCCGGGGCGACGTCTTCGCCATCACGCCCGAGCTCACCCACGGCCTCTTCCACCTCGAGCGCCCCTCGGCCACGGTGGTCGTGCGCACCGTCTCCGAGCAGGACGTGGGCCCGCAGTACGATCTCCACCCACCGGGTCTGGCGCTGGACCCCTTCTTCACCGACGCCCTGCAGGAGCGGCGGGGGCAGGTGCTCCGCCTGCTCCGCGAGACCGCGCCCGAGCGCTTCCGCGAGGAGGCCCTCGAGCTCGCCGCGGCCAGCGACCTCATGAGCCTCCACCAGTTAATGACCGTGAGTCAGTTATCGGAGGAGGATCCAGCGCTGCTGGAGGCGCTCGCCCAGGCCGCCCGTCCTCGGCACGGGGCGCGGGTGGACCGGCTGCTGCCCGCCGTGCGCGAGCGCACCCGCCGCTCGGCCATCCTCGGTCTGCGGGCCAAGGTCCAGGATCCGGGGCAGCGCTTCTTCCTGGCCCTGCTCCTGAACCTGCCGGATCGGGCCTCCATCCTGGGCATGGTCGCGCGCTGGGCGCCGGAGGCCGACCCCCTGGAGCGCGTCTGGGGCTGGCTGCTGGCCCTCTCCGGCACCGAGCTGCTCGGCGTGGACCTGAGCGGTCCGCTGGAGCAGATCCTCGCCCGGCAGATGCTGCAGGGCGCCCCGCCCGAGCGCTGGCGCGAGGCCCTGCTGGCGGCCTTCGACCCGGAGACGGTCCACTCCCAGTGGGAGGACGTGCTGGACCACGCCGACCGGATGCGGAGCACGCTGCTGGGGCCGCTCTTCGTCGGGTGAGCGATCACTCGCCGCTGAGGCGGAAGTGATAGACCTCGTCGGTGGCGTTCACGGGCAGATAAGACAGGTTTCCCTCGCGATCCGTCGCCGCGAGGAAGTAGTCGATGCCGCCGCTCTCGACGTCGTCAGCGGGGATGGCGCCCTCGTAACCGCCCTCGTCGTCGGTGGGCCGTAGCTCGACGTCGTCCCACTGCGAGCTCGTCTCCTGCTTGTAGTACAGGGTAACAGCCACCACCCCGCTCTCCGGGTCCACCGCGGTGCAGGTGACCCAGACCTCCTGGTCGGCCGGCTGCCCGTCCTCGACGGGGGTGTGCGTGAGCAGCGGGCCGTCCTGGTCCTGCTCGTCGATCCCATCGCCCCCCGAATCATCGGGGATACGGCTGTATTTCCAGCCATCACAGCCCGCCAGGGTCGCCAGCAGGCACAGGATCATCGATCGCTTCATGCTCGCCTCCAAGGTCCGCGTCCCTCACCCACCATAGCCGCGGCCTCCCTCCACCCGCCGCGACAAAGTGCTCTGCCCGCCCCGGCTTGCCCTCCGGGCCTGGACGGGTGACATCCTGGCGATGAGCTCAACAGAAGCCGCCCCGGCCCGCGAGGGCCTCTCGGGTCGGACCTACACCCCTGGCGCCGTGCTCGCGCGCGGGGGTCAGGGGACGGTCTACGCCGGGGCGCGGGACGACGGCTTCGCCGTGGCGATCAAGGTGGCCGACGACACCGCGGTCAGCCGGGACGCCCTGGAGCGGGAGGGCGACCTGCTCGCGCTGCTGGGCGAGCGCGGAGCCCCCGGGGTGGCCGAGCTGCTGGATCGCCTGGACTGGGACGGTCGGCCGGCGCTGGTGATGCCGCGCTACGCGGGCGACGGGAACTACCACGTCGAGCGCCTGATCCGCGAGCACCGGGGCATGGCGCTGGAGGCGATCCTGGCCCTGGCCGTGGACCTCTGCCGGGTGCTGGGCAACCTGCACCGGCTGGAGCTCCCGCTCGAGGAGGGCGGGACCGGCGTGCTGGTCCACCGCGACATCAAGCCGGAGAACATCCTGGTCGATCACGAGGGCGGGCTGCGCCTCATCGACCTGGGCGGGACGCTGGTGCTGGACGCCTTCCAGGCTGTGCGGCTGGCGGTCTTCGGCTCTCCCGTCTGGGCGCCCTACGACCAGCTCCTGCCGGGCCTGCCCGAGCCGAACCCCACCTGGGACACATACGCGGCGGCGGTGGTGCTGTTCTGGTGGCTCTCGGGGACGCGCCCGGCCTATCAGGCCGATCCGACGCCCATGCTGACCGAGCGCGGGCGGGAGACCTGGGAGGCCCTCTGCGCCGTGGCCCGGGCGCCCCACGAGGATCGCGAGGCCCTCCTGGCCGCGCACCGCGCGCTCTCCCAGGCCCGGGAGGGCACGCGGGAGTCCGATCTGGTGGAGGTGCGCGGGCACGCCGCCGTCCAGCCCGAGGATCTGCAGGCGCTCTCCGAGGGCCTGTCCAGGCTGGGCGACCCCGAGGTCTACGGCGCCGAGGGGCTGGAGCTCTGCGTGCGGGACCTGGGTCTGGTCTTCGGGCGCGCGCTCTCGCCGCTGCTGCACCCCTCGCCGCCCAACCGCTACTGGGACGCGCTCGGGATGGCCGAGGAGATCGACACCGCGCGGCGTCGGCTCATCCAGGCGCGCGAGGCCCGGCGGGTGGCGCTGGAGCGGGTGGGGATGGCGGCGCGGCTGCACGACCTCAGCGGGCGCTCGCTGCCGCCCACCGCCGTCCCCATCGCCGGGGACGCGACCAGCGAGGAGGAGGGGCTGGACCCGCTGCCCCGCGAGGTGCGCCCGCCGAAGGACCTCCGCCCGAAGGCCGTGGTGCGCGAGGGGAGCTCCAACAACACGCGCTGGGTGCTGGGCGTGCTGGGCGGTCTGCTCCTCTTCGGCGTGATGTCCATCCCGCTGGCCTGGAAGCTGCTCTCGCTGGGGGCGGACGTGGTGGAGGAGACGGTCCCCGCGCTGGTCGACGACGCGCCGCGGCTCATCAGCGGGGCGCCCTTCGTGGCGGGTGACGTCCTGGGCACGGGCGAGGAGGACGAGCGCCCCACGCGCACCGTAGACCTGGCCGCCTTCCGCCTGGACCGGCTGGAGGTCTCCAACGAGCGCTACCAGCGCTGCGTGGCCGCCGGTGCCTGCACCCCGCTGGCCTGGGCGGTGGCGGGCTCGGCCTACGACCCGAACGGCGGCAAGCTCGCCCACGTCTTCGCCAGCCTGCGCGGCGAGCAGCAGCCCGCCGTGGGCGTCACCTACGCCCAGGCCCAGAGCTGGTGCGCGTGGAACAAGGGTCGCCTGCCCTCCGAGGAGGAGTGGGAGATGGCGGCCACCTGGAGCACGAAGGCGAAGACAGCCGAGGACAAGCGCCCCTGGCCCTGGGGCAAGAAGGAGCCGGACTGCGAGCGCGTCAACATGGGGAGCTGCGCGCGCAACACGACGCTGCCGGTGGACGCGCTGGAGAGCGGCGCGAGCGCGTATGGGGTCCTCAACCTCGCGGGCAACGTCTGGGAGTGGACCAGCAGCCGCTATCCAGTCAAGCTGGAGCGCAAGGGCATCTTCACCAAGCCCAAGGCCCAGCCGGAGCACTACGTCCTGCGCGGCGGCGCCTACGACTCGACGCTCGCCTCTCTGCGCCCGACCTTTCGGCGTCACATGGCCCCGACCTCGGTGGAGCCCACCCAGGGCTTCCGATGTGCGTATGATGAGCGATAGTGGTGAATCGTCCGTCCGTCATGAATTGCGGCCAGAAACCGCGATCTCTCGGGCGTTTTACCGCAGAGAGCGCAGAGGAACGCAGAGTCGGCGCGAGAGATGGCGTGGCGGGCTGAGTTGTCGTCGCCGCGCTCGGGTAGGGTTTCAGGAGTTTGAACGCTGGTGACGTCTTCGACTCGGTTGCTGGTGGCACCCAGGGTTCAACCCCCGCGCAGGTGCAGGATCTTCCCTTCGATCTGGAGCTCTTCCGCCCACAGGCGCTCCTCCCAGGAGCGGTCGGGGCGCTGATCGAAGATGAAGAGCCAGCCCTCGGTCTCGCCGACCTCGTCGAGGTAGCGGAGGATCTGCTCGAGGCCCTCGTCTCGGACGTACTCCAGCGTGCGGTGGCGTGGGGGGACGCGCTTGATCTCGATGACGAAGCGCTCGCCCTGGTAGACGACGAGCAGATCGACGGCGCCGCGGCCGGCGGCGAATTCGCGGTGGATCTCCCCCCCGCCGTTGACCAGTTTTTGCAGAAAGGCCATCAGCGCGAGGTGAGGGACGGCCTCCAGGTATCCGCGGTCGGCGTGCTCCAGGACGATGGCGGCGTTGTTTCGCCACCACTTGAGGAACTGCTCGGAGAGCGCGCTCATGTCGAGTCGGCCGTCGGGGTGCTGCCAGCGGAAGCGAGGGCGGGGGAGGTTCGACTGGAGGTTGTAGGAGAGCTGTCGGGCCAGGACCTCGCGATAGATGGGGTTGGCAGCCTCCGCGCCGTCTGGGCCTCTACGGATGAGGCCGAGATCGAGGACGTACTGAAAGTCGTCGTGTTCGTAGGCGATGGGCTCGTCCACATCCGAGAGCAGCACGGCGCGGACGATGTTGGCGACCCGGGGCTCGCGGAGCCGCTGTCCGAGGCTGTCCAGGTGGGTGGTGCGGCTCTGGATGAGTCGCTCACGGGCCTGGTCGATGGTCTGGAGGGTGACGGGTTGGGTTGGGTCGGGGACGAGCTCGGTGACGGCGATCCGGGCGAGGGCGTTGACCAGGAAAGGCTGGCCCTGGGTCCAGTGGTAGACGCTGTCCGCGGCCTCCGGCTCGAAGCGCTGGCCGGTGTCGTCGGTGTGCTGCGCGAGGAGGGCCCGGACCTCGTCGAGGTTGAAGTTTCGGAGGGTGAGGCTGGCGGCCTTGATGTTGAAGGGGGAGCCCGGATTGAGCGCGACGCCCTCCTTGGACTGGGCGAGGTAGTCGCGGAGGTCGCGCATGCCGATGAGGGCGACGGAGCTGGGGAACTTCCCGGGCCCGCGGTCCATGAAGCCGGCGCGGAGCTGGCGGAGCAGGCTGATGAGCGCGGGGCCGCTGACGACGTCGGCCTCGTCGAGGAGCAGGACCACCGGGCGGTCGGGAATGGCGGCGCACCAGGCGCGGAGCCACTGGATCAGCCGCCCGCCTATCTCCTTCTCCAGCCAGGGGCCACGGGGGGGCGGCCTGTGCTCCGGCGGGACCTGAGAGTCCGCGGCCATCTCCAGCGCGAGGAGCCACAGCGGCTCTGCGTCGGCGGTCTCGTTGACGCCCTGAGACTGCTCCAGCGTCGCCCACACCGCTACCTGCCCCATCTCCCGCAACCGCGCGGCGAAGGCCCTCATGGCGGTGGTCTTGCCGGTCTGCCGGGCGGCATGAACCACGAAGTACAACTGCTGATGGATGAAGGGCATCATGTCCGGCAGGCGCGCCTCGGGCGGCAACATGTAGTGCCAGCGCGGATCGCAGGGGCCGGTGATGTTGAAGAAGCGGGTCATGGGGGAGGGATAACCCGGGGCAGGTGAGCTCGCCGGAGGTCGTGGAGAGTCACGCACGAGCCCCAGACGCTGATGTTGTAATATATAGGCTGATGAAGCGAAGATGCTCGCCCTTGGGTTGACGGAATGGCGCCGCTGTGTAAGGCTCCTCACAGGGCCGGCTCCCCTCCGCACCCTCGAACATGGACACGATCCAGATGCCGCACACCACGACCAGCACCTTCGGGCTGAAGATGCGCTACGTGATCTCGGTGGCGAACACGAGCGGGACCGCCATCGAGCGTGCCGTGTGTGGCTGAGCGCTGGCCTTCACCTTCAAGAGCTGAGGAGGGAGGTCACCATGAGCCTGCACTATCGACGGCTGCTGGACAACGTGACGCTCTCGCCGGGGGCGGAGGTGGACCTGAGCCAGGCGCTGGACCTGGGAGACTACCGGGAACTTCACCTGGTGCTGACCGTGCAGAGCGCGGGGGAGGGGGACGCGGCGAAGCTGGTGGTCCGGCATGCGGCGGTCAACGAGTCCGGGAGCTACCTGGACTTCGAGACACCGGCGGAGATCGCGCTCTCCGGGACGGGGACGGCGTGGTTCCACGCAGACACGTTCACGCGGTGGGTGTGCTGGTTCGTGACGGGGACGCTGTCGGCTGATGCGGTGGTGACGCTCGATCTGGTGGCGAAGCCATGAGGGCGCGCGAGGCGCTGAGGCCGGGCGTAGACTGGTCGCAGGTGGCGGCGCGGGAGTGCTTCGACTGCGGGACCGACGATCTGCCCGGGGTGTTCGCGGAGCTGGGCCGGCGGGCGCGGGGGGAGGTCCGGTACGAAGAGAGCGACTTCTGGGCGCCGGTGCGGGAGGACGTGGCGTGGCCAGGGCTGAGTGAGGCGGGGGCAGGCTGCGGCTGCGGCGGGAGCTGTGGGAGCGCGGCTTGTGGGGGAGGGGAGGCGGACGAGGTGGACGACTTCTGGGCGCCGGTGGTGGAGGGTAGGCCACCGGTACACCGTCCACAAGAGGACGGGAAGCAGGTGAGAGGAGGTGTCCTGCTCTCGCCACACCAACGAAATCTCGTCGAGAGAGCTCCACCACGCTCGCCTGCCGCGCGGTCCAAGACCCTCCGGGACATCCTGTCCCAGTTCGGAGTGTCCAGCCTCGAAGAGGCTCGTCGCCTGCCGGTTCCGATCGATCATCGTCTGAAGAGCCGCACCAGACCAGGCCACTCGAAGGAGAACCCGCTGCCTGGGGAGGAGGGCTACGATGAGTGGACCGAGTGGACGCGAGAGTCTGGATATGGGGATAATGTCAACACATCTGGAGAATGCAGCACTGCAGAGAAGACGGTAGCTGCCGACGACATTCGCGACCTGATTGGGCAATGCACGATCCACCTTGGTTTCAGCGATGAGCTCAACATGGATCTGGTGGCCTCCGTGCCGTACGGGTACATGCCAGCCAATGAGAAGGAGGAGATGCTCGCGGAATTTCTCCCTCAGTGGTTCGACAATGTGGGGCCGCTCTCCGAGTCGCTGAGCATGGTCAAGAAGTGCATCAAGTACAACGACGATCTCAAGATCCCAGGCTTGTTCTGGGACTCGGGATATGGATATTACTACAAAGCGATCCAGTATGCCCTGGCCACGCTGTATGAGTATGCCAGTCTGGCAGAGGGCCCTGAGCTCTTTCAAGACTCATGCGGGATCACCGCGGACTCCATCCGGGAGCAGATCGAAGACAAGAAGAGATGGGTCGATCCAAAGCTCTCCTTCTGCCCCACCTATGGAGCCGAGGTTCGCGTAGAGTCCAACGGAAAAGTCCGACCGGAGTACACGGGCACGACGCCAGTGGTTGACATTGATGTCTCCTTCGAGTGGTGCGGCTTCGGGCCCGATTGCGACACGATCAGTATTGATTTTGAAGCCAGCTTCCTCGCGATGACGCCAGGCGACACCATCTACCTCTGTGATTACCTCAAGATGCAGGCGGCGCTCGCGGATTACTATTTCTGGTGGGCGCACCGACTCCACTCCTACGCTCGCGTAGAGGGCAAGGCCACGCTGACCGACTACCTCGTGGGAATGTACTGCGCACGGTGCGCGCTGAGCGAGATAGTCGAGATCGCGGCGCTCATCGTCCATGAATTCGGGCACATCACCGGGTCCAAGTTCCACTGCTATACTGGAGACAAGCAGTTCGACTGCTGTCAGTGGGTGGTTCAGTCCATCTTCAGAAATCGAATGCTCGCGAAGCTGGGGTTACCCAGTCCACACTTTGTCACCAACAGTTACTATGGCCCATACCAGGATCGGGACTTGGAATCCACCGGGAGCGCGACCATCGGAAACCGGCTCCAATTTAATGCAAGCGCCTACACCTGGGAGTCAATCGAAGGGGCGTTCCAGGAGCGTTCAGGGAACGACTGCGGGGGAGCCTTACCATACGAACTCACGGTTAGAGCGACGCACGACAGCATCCTTCGTGACATTGATCGTACCGTTGAGATTGAATGGACGCTACCAGGACACAACGAATGTTCATCAGATTTGTCTCAGACTGCTGGGGTGGAGGTCTATCCCGAGACAGCGTCTTCCAAGGCATCGATCCCACGACGAGACGGGTTGGATCATGAGCCTGAGATCGATGAAGGTGAACACATGGAAAGGGAGGATCGGTATGCGTAGGCAGCAGCAGCGTGGCGGCAGGAGGCGGCGCCTGGAGTGGACATGGATCCTGACCTTCACGGGCTGGAGTTGCAACCAGCCGCCGGAGTCCACCCCCCCAACGCCGAGTCAGCTCTGTGCTGAGCTCGAGGCTCGGAGTGCTCAGAAAGAGGTTGACTGCACGGTGACCCCCGAGCTCTGCATTGTGGTCTCCTGCGTCGAACAGCTGACAGACATGTGCACCGATCGGATGGCGCTGGCACCAACGGTTGTCGTGACACCTGAGACCTTGGACGAGCTGGAGTCCTTCTGTGGGACAGAGAACAACTCGTTCTGGTACTCTGAAGACTGCTCTTTGGACACGGGAACCTCTGAGATGACTGCTGATTTTGCGGTTCACTGTCGAGGCTATCTCACTGTCAGAATGTGATACAAGACACTGCTCGGACACTGCTCGGACACTGCTCGGACACTGCTCGGACACTGCTCGGACGCTGCTCGGACACTACTCGGTGTCAGGTTGATGCGATTTCGGTTTCCATTCCATAGGAGTCAGCAAAGTTCGAGGTAAAGTCTATCTAATGAGGTACATGACTCACATTTTGGGTCTGGGCACATTTTGGGTCTGGGCAGGTCTGGGCAGGTGTCAGGTTGATGCGATTTCCATTTTCGCCAAAATGAGCAAAGTACGCGGCAAAGCCTGTCCCATGAGGTATAGGACTCGTTGCATGGGTTCATGCACCTCGCGGTCATGGCCGGATCGACGATCAAGATCCGCGGCACCCGCCCAACGTGATCCACCCCAAGGTCCAAGAGTCTGCGAATTCGTGCGACGGGTTGCAGGACGCAGGTGTAACCGCCAAGACGCCAAGGACGCGAAGACCGGCGCGAGCAAGAGGTCGGAGGAGAGTCGGGCCTTCCCTCCGCGTGGGAGGTGTCGAATGGGTCTGGAGGACGCCGCAGAGAGGATCGGGCGCGGAGCTGAGGTCGGCCCCTCCACGGCTTCTCGCCGCGTAGCCCTTGGCGCCCTTGGCGCCCTTGGCGCCCTTGGCGGTTCAACCTGTCCTCTCCGACGCGGCGACGCCGACGCCGAGCGCTGACGGCCCCCGCGTCCCCCACACCGTCACCTGCTCCATCTCCGATGATGGAGAAGCGGGACATGGCGGAGGCCTGACCCGGGAGGATTGAGCCCGCCGGAGGGGGGGCGGATTCGAGCTCGGGCGTCGGGTGGAGCTTCAGGAAGATGAACGCTGATAAAGCGAAACTGCTCGCCTTTGGGTTGACGGAATGGCGCTGCCGTGTAAGGCTCCTCACAGGGCTGGCTCCTCACAGGGCCGGCTCCCCTTCGCACCCTTGCATGGAGAGCCGTAGATGAAGTCCATCCCCACTCAGAAGGTCGTGGTGCTCCCGCTGTTCTACAAGAAGCAGCTCCAGACGGACGGGACGACGACGTTCTCGTACATCGACATTGAGCTGCCCCAGGCCTACGAGTGGGGTCCGTACTTGGAGAGCATCACGGCGCACTGCACGACCGAGAACCGGACCACGAACTTCTCGTGGAAGATCAGCTTCTTCTGGAGCACGGACGGTCGGCGCTGGAACCCGACCAGCACGCCGCTGGACCTGTTCTCGGCGGTGAGCTCGAACACGGACACGATCCAGACGCCGTACACGACGACCAGCACGTTTGGGCTGAAGATGCGCTACGTGATCGCGGTGGCGAACACGAGCGGAACCGCCATCGAGCGGGCCGTGTGTGGCTGCGCGCTGGCGTTCACCTTCAAGAGCTGAGGGGGAGGTCATCATGAGCCTGCACTATCGACGGCTGCTGGACAACGTGACGCTCTCGCCGGGGGCGGAGGTGGATCTGAGCCAGGCGCTGGACCTGGGGGAGTACCGGGAGCTTCACCTGGTGCTGACCGTGCAGAGCGCGGGGGAGGGAGACGCGGCGAAGCTGGTGGTCCGGCACGCGGCGGTCAACGAGTCTGGGAGCTACCTGGACTTCGAGACGCCGGCGGAGATCGCGCTGACGGGGACGGGGACGGCGTGGTTCCACGCGGACACGTTCACGCGGTGGGTGTGCTGGTTCGTGACGGGGACGCTGTCGGCTGAGGCGGTGGTGACGCTCGATCTGGTGGCGAAGCCATGAGGGCGCGCGAGGCTCTGCGACCGGGCGTGGACTGGTCGCAGGTGGCGGCGCGGGAGTGCTTCGACTGCGGGACGGACGATCTGCCTGGGGTGTTCGCGGAGCTGGGCCGGCGGGCGCGGGGGGAGGTCCGGTACGAAGAGAGCGACTTCTGGGCGCCGGTCCGGGAGGACGTGGCGTGGCCGGGGCTGAGCGAGGTGAAGGCGGGCTGCGGCTGCGGCGGGAGCTGCGGGAGCGCGGCCTGTGGGGGAGGGGAGGTGGAGGAGGTCGACGACTTCTGGGCGCCGGTGGTGGAGGGCCGCCGTCGCACAACTGCAACGCCGTGTGGCAGGGGAGGCGAACGACGCTCGCGAAAGCTCCTAGATCGGCTGAAGACCGTTCCCCGCGGTGCATTGCTGCGCGGAGGCGGGGCCTCTGCCCCGTCTCATGAGAAGACCTCACCCGTCCCCGAGGACGGGAGTGTCGACACCACGGTAGATGCCGAGCCGGACACCGCCACGAGCTGGTGCTACGATACAGATGGCCACCGGGTCGACTGCTGTTCGTGGTTCTGCACCTCCGGGCCGTGCCTGGAGGTCGGGTCAGAGGAGTGGTCGGAGAGCTGCTGGCCGCGCAGCGCTGACGTAGGTGAGCTGCTGGAGGCACCTGCGGAGAAGGCGCGCGGAAAAGATTGCCGCGACAAGTTGAAAGGAGACGACACGACCTGCGCGACCTATTTGCGTCCCCAGACGCTCGGAGACTTCTGGGCGATTGACCCAGACAATTTTGCAGATACCGTGATCATTGAGGATGCGATGGAAGATGAGCAGGAGCTCATCGAGTATGCGTGGGCTTTCCTTCATGAGAACATTGACCTCATCGAATACGCTTTCTGCTGGGTGACGGGTCGGCCGGGTGGGTCCGCATTCAGTGGCGCCCCCCTCCTATCCGCACTTCATGGGGCGCCTCTTCGAGTCACGATTAGAATCGGGAGTTGCACGTCGGATGCGACAACAATTTCGGGGCGAATTTGGGACTTCGGTGCAATTTATATTTGCGGAGCGGAACAGTTCTGGACTAGGGCAATCTCCATCTATCGCGCTGGGCGCCGAAAGCAGGTACCTTGTGCCGTGGCGGAGGTCGCTATGCTACTACTGCACGAACTGACCCATGTGGTGTGGCGAGCACTTGGAGACGCATGGACCTGGCTTGGGGACTGCAGGACCAGCTATCTAGTTGAGAACATCTTTCGGTGGGCGGTGTACCAACGCTACTCATGGCTTGGAAATGATGCGGACGGAATTGAGTGTTGTAGTGGGAATGGCGAGGATGAAGGATTCGGCTCGGCTAGTACTTACGGATTGAAGGGGGGGTGCTCATGAGAACGCCAATTGAACAGAGTCGCGCCCTGCGGCCAAGATCGTTGGTGCTTGGCCTGCTTGTATTGACTCACCCGGCTGCCGCAACTCGATGCCCCGAGCCAACCTGGACGGTCAAGCGAATCTCAGTAGAGCTGATCGAAGGAACTCCTGATACGGGCGCAGGCTATGGCCTGCTGTTCGAAGAGGCGTCATGGAATGTGAGCGCTGAGCTGGCGCAGTTGACGAGCAACGATGGGTTGTGGCTTGTCAATCTTTACGCGTCACATTCTTGGATTGAGCTGGATCCGGTATCCGAATGACCCGGCGCACCTTCCTGCTGTTTCTGGGCCTCGCCGCAATGGGGATGCTGGCCGTCGGTGGCGTCCTCAGTCCGCTACAGGGGTGCTCCAACTGCAGCCCCACTGTCGATGAGCCAATCCCTGGCGAATACAGGCTCGCCGAGCACGAGGACGCGGATCCTCCCGACCTCATCGCTGTCGTCGAGGACGACCACCTCATCCTTGAGTACACTCGCCCAGACGGCGCGCGTTACCGCGTGACTTACGAGATTGGGGAGAAAGTGCAATAGCCAGGCCCGTTGCCGTCCATGAAGGGTCAGGAAGGGTCAGGTGTCAGGTTGATGGGAAGGGTCAGGTGTCAGAAGGGTCAGGTGTCAGGTTGATGCGATTTCGATTTTCGCAAGAATGAGCAAAGTTCGCCGCAAAACCAGGCCCATGAGGTGCATGACTCATTGCATGGGCTCAAGCGCTTCGCGGTTATAGCCGGATCGACGATCAAGAACTGTGGCACCCGCCCTCCGCGATCCACCTCACAGTCCAGGAGTCTGCGAGTTCGAGCGGCGGCTTGCAGGAGCGCAGGTTCAACCCGTCCTCTCCAACGCAGCGACGCCCACGACGACCGCCGACTACTCCAGCGTCTTCCTGAACTTCTTGACCGAGAACGCCAGGATCGCTGCCCCCAGCACCGTCAGCGCCAGCAGGTGCGGCCACATGTCCGCCCAGCCCGCCCCGCGCAGCAGCACGGCCCGCAGGATCTGGATGTAGTAACGGAGCGGGTTCAGGTAGGTGAGCGGCCTCAGCCAGTCGGGCATGGCCGCCAGCGGCGTCAGGTTGCCCGAGAGCAGCATGGCCGGCATCATGAACAGAAACCCACCCAGGAAGGCCTGCTGCTGGCTGTTGCTGAGGGTGGAGATCAGCAGGCCCACACCCAGGGTGGACATGAGGTAGGCCAGCGTGCAGGCCAGCAGGAAGCTGGCGCTGCCGTGCATGGGCACATCGAAGAGCCAGGCGCCCACGGTCAGCGAGGTCAGCACGTTGAAGAGGCCCACGCCGACGAAGGGCAGGGTCTTGCCCACCATCAGGACCCAGGTGGGGATGGGCGTCACCGAGACCTGCTCCAGCGTGCCCAGCTCCTTCTCCCGGGCCAGGCCCATGCTGGACATCATCGCCGTCGCCATCAGGAGCTGCATCGCCGCCGTGCCGGGCACGATGTAGGTCTGTGTCTTCATCTGGGGGTTGTATAACACCCTGGGTTGTACCGAGACCCCGCCGGGCTTCTTCGCGCTGGGCGGCGCCATCTCGGCGGAGGCCGAGGCGAAGTAGCGCGCCGCCGCGGATCCCACCGTCCCCGAGCGCGTGGGGTTGGACCCGTCCAGGATCACCTGGACCTGCGCCGTCCGCCCGGCGTCGAGCTCGCGGGCGAAGCCGTGGGGGATGATGAGCGCCGCCGTGGCCTCGCCGTCCTCGATCATCTGCTCCGCCTCACGCTCGCTGGCCTCTCCCCCGTGGATGAGCGTGCCGTCGGCCAGCAGGCGCTGGACGTGCTCGCGGCTGGCCGAGCTCCGGTCCTCGTCCACGATCACGGTGGGCACGCTGTCCACCTTGAAGTCCGCGGCGTAGCCGAAGATCAGGAGCTGGATGACCGGCTGGACCATGAGCTGCGTGCGCATGCGGCTGTCCCGCAGCGTCTGACGCACCTCCTTGGTCATGACCGCGCGGAGCTGGGTGAGGGCGAGGCTCATGGGTCACCCGAGGCGGCGCACGAAGCGCCGGGTGGAGAGGGCGATCATCGCGGCGGCGAAGAGGCCGAGCGCCAGCACGTCCGGCCAGAGCTCGCCGATCCCGTTGTCCTTCAGCAGGATCCCGCGCAGGATGGAGACCATGTGCCGGGCGGGCAGGATGTTGGACAGCATGCGGATGGGCAGGGGCATGTTCTCGATGGGCAGGATGAAGCCCGACAACATCATGGTCGGCAGCATCGTGGACATCATCGCCATCTGCGTCGCCACCATCTGGTTGCGCGTGACCACGCTGATCAGCAGGCCCTGGCCGAGCATGGCCACCAGGAAGAGCAGGGAGCAGGCGCACAGCAGCGGGAAGTCGCCCCGCAGCGGCACCCCGAAGAAGAAGGCGCCGGCCACCAGCACGGTCAGGAACTGCAGCACGCCCATGGCCAGATACGGCAGCAGCTTGCCCAGCACGATCTCCAGGCGCCCCACCGGGGTCGCGAAGAGCTGCTCCATCGAGCCCCGCTCCCACTCGCGGGCCACCGTCAGCGAGGTCAGCAGCACCGAGCACAGCGCCAGCACATAGGCCGTGAGCCCCGGCACCAGGTAGAGCGAGGACCTCCCCGCCGGGTTGAAGCGCGTCCAGGTCCGGGCCTGGATGCGCGGCCCAGGGCCGCTCGGCGCGGACACCGTCAGCCCCATGCCCATCGCGTCGGTCTTGTTCAGCATCTGGCTGGCCGAGTTGCCGTCCACGCCGTCCAGCAGCACCTGGACCCGCACCTGCTCGCCCCGGTCCAGGTCGCGCGAGAGGTCTTGGGGGATGATGATCCCCGCCGTGGCGCGCCCCTCGCGGAAGAGCTCCTCCACCGCCGCCTCGTCCGCCACCTCGCCCACCGCCCGGAAGGTGTCGTCGGCGGTAAAGCGCCGCACCAGCTCCCGGCTGGCCTCCGTGTGGTCGCGGTCCACCACCGCCAGCGGGATGCGGTCCACGTCGAAGCTCATGCCCGCGCCCATCAGCACCAGCAGCACCACGGGCATCCCCAGGCCCAGGTAGAGCGAGCGCGGGTCGCGCAGGATGTGGTGGATCTCCTTCTCCGAGAGCGCGCGGACGCGCAGCCAGAAGCGTCGCCAGCCCGCGTTCACGCCGCACCTCCCACCGCAGAGACGCCCTGCCGCGCGGCCACCGCCAGGAAGACGTCCTCCAGGTTGGCCTCGACCGGCTCGGCGCGGAGGCCGGGTCGCCCGAGGCTGTTCAGGATCCGCCCCGCGTCCAGCAGGCCCGGGTCGTAGCGGACGTGCCAGGCCGCCCCGAAGGGCTCCACCGCCAGCACCCCCGGCCGCCCGCGCAGGGCGACGGCCTGCGGCCCCAGCTCCGGCCCCTGGATCGCCAGGATCTTCCCCGGCACCCAGGCCCGCTTCAGCGCGTCCGGCGTGTCCAGGGCGCGCAGACGCCCCTCGGCCATCAGCCCGATGCGCGCGCAGTACTCCGCCTCGTCCATGTAGTGCGTGGTCACGAAGACCGTCACACCCTCGCGCGAGAGCCGGCGGATCAGGCTCCAGAACTCACGGCGCGCCGCCGGGTCCACCCCCGCGGTCGGCTCGTCCAGGAAGACGATGCGCGGGCGGTGGAGCAGCGCGCAGCACAGGGCCAGCCGCTGCCGGATCCCGCCGGGGAGCGAGCCCGTCTGGGTCTTGAGGAAGGGGCCCAGCTCGACCAGCCGCAGCACCTCGTCCCGCCGCGCCCGCAGGGCCGAGCCCTGGAGCCCGTAGGCCCCGCCGAAGAACTCGATGTTCTCCTCCACCGGCAGGTCCAGGTAGAGCGAGAAGCGCTGCGACATGTAGCCGATGGCGCGCTTGACCTCCTCGGGCGCCCGCGAGATGCGGTGCCCGGCGACGATGGCGTCGCCGGAGGTGGGCGAGAGGAGCCCGCAGAGCATGCGGATCGTCGTGGACTTCCCCGCCCCGTTCGCGCCGAGGTAGCCGAAGATCTCGCCCTCGGCGACCTCGAAGCTGACGCGGTCCACCGCCTTGAAGGTGCCGAAGCTGCGGCACAGCTCGCTGACCTCGATGGCGCTCATGGTCCCTCCGCGATCTTCGCGAGGAAGAGGTCCTCGAATTCCGGGCTGGCCGGCAGCAGGCGCGCGCCCAGGGTCGCCAGCGCCTCCGCCACTCGCGCCTCCGACCCCGGCTCGAGGATCAGCCGCAGGCGCGCGCCCACCGGGTGCGTGGCCCGCACCTCGGGCAGGGTGGCGACCCGGTCCTCCACCGCCGCGCGATCCCCGCCCTCGGCCTCCACGACCGGGTGCTCCATCGCGCGGAGCAGGTCCAGCGGCGCGCCCTCGGCCACCAGGCGCCCGCGGTGGATGAGCCCGACCCGGTGACAGCGGGCGGCCTCGTCCATGTAGGGGGTGGAGACCAGGATGGCCATGCCGTCCCCGACGAACTCGTAGAGCAGCGCCCACAGCTCGCGCCGGCTGACCGGGTCCACGCCGTTGGTGGGCTCGTCCAGCAGCAGCACGCGCGGCTGGTGCAGCAGCGAGCAGGCCAGGGCGAGCTTCTTGTACATCCCGCCAGAGAGCGAGTCGGCCCGCCGATCGGTGAACTGCGCCAGCCGCGTGATGCCCAGCAGGCGCTCGCGCCGGGCGCGGTAGGGCTCACGCGGGATGCAGAAGAGCTGGCCGAAGAAGTGCAGGTTCTCGTCCACCGTCAGGTCGCCGTAGAGGCTGTACTGCTGCGGCATCAGCCCGAGCTGCTCGCGCACCTCCCCGCCCTGCAGCGGGTCCTCGCCCAGCACCCGCGCGCTGCCGGCGTCGGCCGCCATCAGCCCCGCCGCGACCCGGATGGCCGTGGTCTTGCCCGCGCCGTCCGGGCCGACGAGGCCGTAGATCTCGCCCTCGCGCACCGTGAAGCCGAGCCCGCGGAGCGCCTCGGTGGCGCCGAAGCGTCGCTCCACGCCGTTGAGCACGAGCGCGTCCACCTCAGCGCCCCGTCCCGGGGAGGGTGACCTGAACGGGCATCCCGGGGCGCAGGCGGCCGTCGGGGTTGGAGATGTGGACCTCCACCGGGTAGACCAGCCGGTCGCGGTCGGAGCGGGTCTGGATATTGCGCGGGGTGAACTCGGCCGTGAGCGAGACCGTGGCCACCTGGCCCTGGAACTGCTGGTCCGGCCAGGCGTCGGCCTCGACCAGGGCGGAGGCGCCCGGCTGCACCGCGGAGACCTCGGCGTTCGGCAGGTAGAAGGTGGCCTTGACCTCGCGCGTGTCCACGATGCGCGCCAGGATGGCTCCCGGCGAGACCAGCTCGCCCACGTCCCAGGGCAGGGTCTCCACCGTACCCGGGGCCGGGGCGCGCACCTCGCACTCGCCCACCAGCAGGCGGGCGCGGGCCACGGCGGCCTCCGCGCTCTGGACGCTGCCCTCGGCCGCGCCGATCTGGGCAACCGCCGCCTTGCCCTGCTCGCGGGAGGCTGCGGCCTGCTCGGCGCTGGCCTTTCGGCTCTGCTCGGCGCCCTCGAGCTGGGCCTGGAGCGCGCTGGCCTGCGCGCTCGCCGCGTCGCGCTTGTCGGCCGGGACGTCGTCTCCCAGGGAGCCCAGCCGCTCCGCCTGCCGCGCCGCGCTCTCCCGCTGGGCCTGGAGCGCGCTCTGCTGCGCCGCCGCCGCCGCCGCCGCTCGCGCCGCCGCCGCGCTGCTCCGCTGGCTCGCGCTCGCGCTCGCCGTCGCCGCCTCCGCCTGCGCCTTCGCCACCGCCAGCCGCCCCTCCGCCTCGCTGAGGCTGGCGTTCGCCTCCGCGCAGTCCAGCGTGAGCAGCAGCGCGCCCTGCTCGACGGCCTGCCCCTCCTGGACCTCCAGCGTCAGCACGCGCGTGGAGAGGCGGCTGGAGACGGTGATCGAGGTCCCCTCGATCACACCGGCTCCGCCAGCCGGACCGTGCAGCTCGGCCTGCTGTTGCCAGAGCCGGAAGCCGAGCAGAGACGCGAGGACCACCGTGGCGGCGCCGAAGGCGACCTGGGGACGCATGTACACTCCAGACGATGGGCGGCTGGGATGCAAGCGCCGTGCCAGGGGGGAGGAGTGGGCTGGGCGGGGGTGTTTTGGGGTGGGGTGGGGTGGGGGGTCGTCGGGAATTCGACGGGAGGGTGTCGGAAAACCGACGGTTGGGGGGGAGGGGAGGGGGGGAGGGCGATGTCTGGGCGCGAAGCGGCGGGTTGACGATGTTGATGTTGATGTCAGGCTGCGAAGCGGCCGGTTGACGATGTCGATGTCAGGCCGCGAAGCGGCCGGTTGACGATATCGATGCCGATGCCGATGTCAGGCTGCGAAGCAGCCGGTTGTCGATGCCGATGCCGATGCCGATGTCGATGTCGATGTCGATGTCGATGTCAGGCTGCGAAGCAGCCGGTTGTCGATGCCGATGCCGATGTCGATGCCGATGTCGATGTCGATGCCGATGCCGATGCCGATGCCGATGTCGATGCCGATGTCGATGTCGATGTCAGGCCGCGAAGCGGCCGGTTGCCGATGTCGATGTCGATGTCGATGTCGATGTCAGGCTGCGAAGCGGCTTGATGTCGATCACCACTGGATCTGCTTCAGACTGAAATCTACCCCTTGCCGCCACTTCCCCCTCATCCGGCCTTCGGCCACCTTCTCCCTCAGGGAGAAGGGGAGGACTATGGGACTTTCCCATGGTCATTGAGAGAAGCGCAAGACCTTGGAACCCATTCACATTCTTCGGGGGAAGGGGAGGACCTTGGAGCCTCTCCGCGGGCTTTGGGGGAAGGGAGATTCGGTGGAATCTCTCCGTGGTTTTCGGGGGAACGGACAGTCCGTGGAGCCTCCCCCTCTCCGGTTTTCGGGGGAACGGACAGTCCGTGGAGCCTCCCCCTCTCCCTCCGGGAGAGGGTGGCCGAAGGCCGGGTGAGGGTCCCCGGGCCACCAGGCCGAATCCCAGTGTCAGGGAAGTAGTTCGCCGGCAAGTTCGGCATCGGCATCGGCATCGGCATCGGCATCGGCATCGACATCGGCATCGGCATCGGCAACCGGCCGCTTCGCGGCCTGACATCGGCATCGACATCGACATCGACATCGACATCGACATCGACATCGACATCGACATCGACATCGGCATCGGCATCGGCATCGGCATCGACATCGACATCGACATCGACATCGACATCGACATCGGCAACCGGCCGCTTCGCGGCCTGACATCGGCAACCGGCCGCTTCGCGGCCTGACATCGACACCCGGCCGCTTCGCGGCCTGACATCGGCATCGACATCAATCCCCCCTACCGCCCCCCCCATCCCCCCATCCTCCTCAGCTGGCACGCCCCTTGCATACCCTCCTCCACCCCGGAGGTCCCCATGTCCCTTCTCCTCACTCTCCTCCTCCCGCTGGCCCTGGCCGCGGAGCCTCGCCGCCTGACGGTCGACGAGGCCATGGCGCTGCTGGAGCAGGAGAACCCGGCCCTTGCCCGCGCGCGGGCGCAGGTCCAGCAGGCGGAGGGGGCGCGGGTATCGGCGCTCTCGGGCGCGCTGCCGACACTGGCGGCGACGGGCTCGTACACGCGCAACAACAAGGAGGTCGAGCTGGCCTTGGGCGATCTCATGGAGGCCCTCGCCATGCTCACCGGCCAGCCGCTCTCCTCGGACGCGCCAGACAACATGGTGCTGCAGCCGCTGGACAGCCTGAGCGGGGCGATCACGCTCAAGGTCCCGCTGCTGGCGCCGTCCTCCTGGGCCAGCGCGGCGGGGGCGGGGGACAGCCTGGCGGCGTCCGAGGCCAACCTGGCGGCGCAGGTGGCAAGCGTGCGGTCGGCGGCGCTTCAGGCCTTCTGGTCAGAGGCCGCCGCGGAGGCGCTGGTGGAGGCGAGCGCGGCCTCGGTGGAGCGGGCGCGCAGCCTGGCGGAGAGCGCGGAGCGGGCGCTGCGGGCGGGCACGGGGACGCAGCTCTCGGTGCTCCAGGCCCAGACCGAGCTGGCCCGGCGGGAGGGCGATCTCATCGCCGCGCGCGGGGCGCTCTCCAAGGCGCGGCTGAGCGCGGGCGGGCTGCTGGGCCTGGATGAGCCGGTGATCGTGACCCTGGGCGAGCCCCAGGGCGCGGGAACGCTGGACCCGGACGCGCTGGTGGCGACGGGGCTGGAGCGGCGGCCGGAGGTGGACGCGGCGGAGGCGGCGCTTCAGGCCGCGCGCGCCCAGCGGACCAGCGCCTGGCTGGCCTACGCCCCCAGCCTGTCCGCGGGGGCCACGGCCTTCGCCTCCAACGTGGCCTACTCCACCGGCGAGAAGACAGGGTGGAAGGCCAGCCTGGACCTGAGCTGGCCCCTGGTGGCCGGCGGGGCGCGGCTCGGCGCCACCCAGCGCGCCGACGGGGCGCTGCACGAGGCGGAGGCGGGTCTGGCCAGCGCGCGCCTCCAGGTCTCCCAGCAGGTGCGGGGGGCGGTGGACGACCTGCGCACCGCCACCGAGCGCGCCGAGGCCGCCGAGCGCCAGCTCGCCCTGGCCGAGGAGGGGGCCCGGGTGGCCCAGCGCTCGCTGGAGGCGGGGGTGACGGACACGGCCACGGTGCTGGACGCCCTCGACCGCCTGGACCGCGCCCGCGCCGCGCAGATCGAGGCCCGCGCCCGCCTGGGCATGGCCGGGGTCGCGCTGCGAGCGGCCACGGGGGAGTGGTAGATTGCGGCGGATGCAGCAGCCCCGCCCCATCTTCAGCGCCGAGGAGATCCAGCGCGCTGAGCTTGACCGCCTGGCCAGCTCGGCGGCGAATTTCCGCGCCTCGCGCCTGCCGATGGTGGCGACGGTGCTGCTGACCCTCTTCGTGCTGCGGCCCAACCTCCCCCGCGCCCTGCTGCTGGGGGTGATGCTGCTGGCCCTGCTGCTGGTCGTGCGCTACGAGCGGGGCCGGGAGGGCGAGGAGGGCTTCGGACGCAGCTTCGCCCTGCGCAACGGGCTGGTGGGCGTTGGCCTGCACTTCGTCTTCCTCCTGTGCACGGGCGCGCTGGCCAGCCCCCTGCTGCCCGCGGTGATCCTGCTCTCCACCATGCTCGGCGGCGTGCTGGGCCGGGACCCGCGCGTCTGGTGGGTGCGGGCGGGGCAGGTGCTCTCCATCCTGATCCTGGCCGCTACGGAGCTCCTGGGGACGGTGGCCATCTTCACGCCAGTCTGGCTTCAGCAGCACCGCTCCTGGCCCGCGGTCCTGGCCTCGGCGACGGTGATGACCGGCCTCATCCTGGCCAGCGGCGTGGTCGGGCGGCGCATGCGCAACGTCTCCGACCTGATGCTCTCCCGCGCGGTGGAGGCGCGGCGCGACCTGCTGGACGCCCACCTCACCCAGGCCCGCGAGCTCACGGCGCTGTCCGGGGAGATCGCCCACGAGCTCAAGAACCCGCTGGCCAGCGTCAAGGGCCTGGCCGGGCTGCTTGCCCGCGACCTGCCCGCGGGCAAGCCGTCGGAGCGCCTGGGCGTGCTGCGCGCCGAGGTGGACCGCATGCAAGGGATCCTCGACGAATTCCTCAACTTCTCGCGCCCCGCCGTGCCGCTGGTCTTCGAGCCCGCCGATCTGGGCGCCCTGGCCGCCGACGTCGCCAGCCTGCACGAGGGCCTGGCCAGCGCGCGGGGCGTGCGGCTGGGCGTGGAAGGGGAGGGGACCGCCCGGGTGGACCTGCGCAAGACACGGAAAATACTAATCAATCTAGTTCAAAACGCCATCGAGGCCTCCCCCGCGGGCGGCGCCGTGCTGCTGCGGGTGGCGGTGGAGCCGGGTCGGGCGCGGGTGCTGGTGGACGACGAGGGCGCGGGCGTGGACGCCCGGGTGGGGGAGCGCGTCTTCGAGGCGGGCGTGACGACGCGGGCCCACGGGTCGGGGCTGGGGCTGCCCATCGCGCGGGCCCTGGCGCGCCAGCAGGGGGGCGAGCTCAGCCTGGAGGTGCGCCCCGAGGGCGGCTGCCGGGCGCGGCTCGAGCTCCCGGGAGGGGAGGCGGCATGAGGGCGCGGGTGCTGGTGGTCGACGACGACGCGGGGGTCCGCTACACCATCCGGGAGATCCTGGAGTCCGTCGATCTGACGGTGTCGGACGCGGACAGCGGGGAGCGCGCCCTCCAGCGGGTGGAGGAGGAGAGCTTCGACCTCGTGATCACCGATCTGCGCATGCCTGGCATGGACGGGCTCGCCCTGCTGCGCGCCCTCCAGCAGCGCGCGCGCCCGCCGCGGGTCATCCTGATCACGGCCCACGGATCGGAGCGGGTGGCGGTGGAGGCCGTGAAGGCCGGGGCCTGGGACTACTTCCGCAAGCCCTTTGAGGTCGAGGAGCTGCTGGCCGTCGTCGAGCGCGCGGTGGAGACCGTGGCGCTGCAGGTGGACAACGAGCGGCTGCGGGCCGAGCTCGCGCTGGCGCGCAAGATGGTCTTCGCCTCGCCGGCCATGAGCCGGCTGGCGGTCCTGGTGCAGCGCGTCGCGCCGCGGGACGTCACGGTGCTCATCACGGGCGAGAGCGGCACAGGCAAGGAGCGGGTGGCGGAGGCCCTCGTGGCGGCGTCCTCGCGGGCGGGGCGGCCCTTCGTGCGCTTCAACTGCGCGGCGCTGACGCCGGAGCTGGCCGAGGCGGAGCTCTTCGGCCACAGCAAGGGCGCGTTCACCGGGGCGCACCGGGCGCGGCCCGGCCTGTTCGGGGACGCCGACGGCGGCACCATCCTGCTGGACGAGATCGGCGAGCTGGAGCCGGGCACGCAGGCGCGGCTGCTGCGCGTGCTGCAGGAGGGTGAGGTGCGGCCCGTGGGCGAGGAGCGCCCGCGCAAGGTGGACGTGCGGGTGCTGGCCGCCACCCACCGCGACCTGCGCGAGCTGGTGAGCCAGGGGCGCTTCCGCGAGGATCTGTACTACCGACTCAACGTGGTGAACCTGCGCATCCCCTCTCTGCGCGAGCGCCCGGAGGACGTGCCGGTGCTGGCCCGCCACTTCCTGGAGCGCTTCGCCGCGCGCTTCGGCACCGGCCCCCTCTGGCTCTCCCCGGCCGCCGTCGAGCGCCTGCTGGCCTGGAGCTGGCCGGGCAACGTCCGCGAGCTGGAGAACGCCGTCGAGAGCCTGGTGGCGCTCAGCCAGGACGGTGAGTTGGATCTGGGGCTGCTCCCCGGGCCCGAGGGGGCGGGGCAGGCGCAGGCCCTGGGTCTGCGCGAGCGGGTGGACGCCTTCGAGCGTGGGCTGATCGTCGAGGCGATGCGGGCGGCGGGCGGGAACCAGACGGAGGCGGCGCGGGCCCTGGGGGTCCCGCGGGTGACCTTGCACGACAAGCTGAAGAAGCACGGGATCGGGGGCTGAGGGGGGCGGGTACGAGGGTGGACGCGGAGGGTGGGCTCGCGCGCCACGGTGGGTCCGCCAGGGTGGGCTTCGCGGGGTGTTCTTCTCCGTATGCGCTGGTCCGTGTGGACCCTCAACGAGCGCGTCCCCGTCGATGTCCGCGGGGGATTCCTCGGGGGTAGGGCGGGCTTTCTTGGGCGCGGGCCTTGAATGCGCCTCTGACCTGAGATTTAGACTCTCCTGTGCACCCACGCCCTCCCCATCTCGGCGCCCTCCTCACCCGGCTCGCAGCGGACGCGCGCGCCCGAGGGGCCACGGGTGTACGCAGGAATCCCGACGCTTCGGAGGACCCGTGTCGCTGAGCTACCAACAGCCCTCCCAGGAGAGCGCGCTCCCGGAGCCCATGATGGGGCCGGCCCCGACCGCCAGCCCCTTCGCCAGCCCGACCTTCGGCGGGAACCTGCTGAACCTCCAGAGTACCCTGGGCAACCAGGGCCTCCTCGCCATGGCCGGCGTGGGGGTGGAGGCGGGGGCCCTGCTCCCGGTGCCGGAGGGATCCAACGCGAAGATCCTGGACATCGACTTCGAGGCCCAGCGCCTGGGCTACACCTGCGGCCCCACGGCGGCGCACAACGCGCTCTCGGCGCGCATGGAGAACGCGCCCAGCCAGGAGACGCTGGCCGACCAGCTTCACACGCACGAGAACGGCGGCACGAACTGGATCGGCCAGATCACGGAGGTCATGAACTCCTACCTGGACGGCGACCCTTACGTCACGACGGAGATGCCGCAGGATCCGCCCTCCCCAGAGACCCGGGATCGCCTGTGGGGCGACATCGTCACCAGCATCGACAACAACTACCCGGTCGTCGCCAACATCTGGGCGCCTGCGGACAACCACCCTCCCGGCTACCCCAACGAGATGATTCAGCACTACATCACCCTGACCGGCTACAACCCGGACACGGGAGAGGTGCACGTCTCCGACTCGGCCAACTTCCAGGAGATCAACCCGGACTACCAGCACCAGTACTGGCTGTCCCTGGACAAGCTCTCGACGTTGATCCCACCCAAGGGGTACTCGTCCTATCGCCCTCCGCCAGAGCAGGGTCCGCAGGAGCAGGGGCCCCAAGAGCAGGGACCACAGGAGCAGGGGCCGCCGTCAGGGCAGAACCTGGACGCCGTCGCGCAGAGCGTCATGGCGTCCGTGCCGGAGGACATGCGGGAGCATGCGGGCTCCTCCGTGCCGGCCATCCTCCGGCAGTGCGCTGCGCTGAACATCACGGACCCGAACCAGGTCGCCTACATCCTGGCCACGGCCCAGCACGAGTCCCGCTTCGGGACCCCCATGTACGAGCGCAGCCAGTCCCTCGTGGAGGACCGCAACCCGTTCACGCAGAACGCGGACGGGAGCTGGAGCGGCACCAACCACCTGACGGGCAACCGGATGACCGCGGGCACCTTCGAGCAGCTCGAGACGGAGTACTGGGACGCCTGCTATGGCGGGATGCTGGGCAACCAGCCCGGGACGACGGACGCCGCCCGCTACCGGGGCCGAGGCTACGTGCAGCTCACTGGCCGCAACAACTACGAGCGGATGACGAATTCTCTCAACGCCTCGGGCTTCACCTACACCCACGACGGCGTCACCTACGGGGGCGAGGGCAACCCACCCATCGATCTGCTGGCCAACCCGGAGCACGTCAACCTGGTCCCCGACCTCGCGGCCAACATCCTCGTCTCCGGGATGAGCGCGGGCAGCTTCACCGGGAAGTCCCTGAACGACAGCATCAACGAGAACGGGGTGGACTTCTGGAGCGCGCGGCGGATCGTGAACGGCGACGTGGAGCAGAACGGCTCCCTGGTCGCCGGATATGCAGAGTCCTATGCCGGGGTCCTGAACCACGACGACGCCTGGACGCGAGCGCGGGAGCCGCAGGCCGGCGCGGTGTGAGTCCGGCTGTAGCCCGCGAGCTTTCCATTCCGCAGTAACACAGGTGTAACCGCCAAGAGGCCAAGGACGCTAAGGGCGGCGCGAGGGAGAGGTCGGTGGAGAGTCGGGCCTCTCCTCCGCGCTGGAGGCGTCGATTGGATGTGAAGGGCACCGCAGTGAGGTTGGCGCGCGGCGCTGAGGCTGGCCCCTCCACGTCTTCTCCCCGCGTCGCCCTTGGCGCCCTTGGCCTCTTGGCGGTTCAACGGGTGTTCTCCAGCTCCACACGAGCCTGACGCACGCTCCAGGAGCGGGGGGCCAAGATCCACCCCCACCCCTCGCCCGTACCCTCTCCGCCGCCCCCACTCCACCGGAGCGGCCGGAGCCGCCCATGTCGTACCAGGATCTCGCCATCGCCGTCTGGACCGTGCTGCTGGGCGGCACCATCGTCTGGGGGGTGACGGGCCCGCGCCATCTGTCCACCCACGTCCTGCTCATCCTCACCAGCCTGTTCACGCCGCTCATCGCCTTCGACCTCTCGCGGCCCTCCCTGCCGGCCGAGGCCTGGGCCATCGCCGGCGCCTTCGTGGGCGTGCAGCTCCTCCACACCCTCTTCCACGTCCTGCGGCCCCAGGCCCCGCACTCGGAGGGGCCGGAGATCCTCTGCCAGCCCATCATCTGTCTGTGGGCGGCCAGCTTCGCCGAGCGCGTGGACCCCGCGCTGTGGTACCGCGGCACCACCGGGCGCTTCCTGTTCAGCGTGGAGCTGGTCTTCGTGAGCCTCGCGGTCCTGGTCTACATCTACAGCTCGCGCATGACCTCGCGCCCCGACGACCAGATCGACTTCCGCCGCTATACGGTGCGCAGCCTCAGCAACGCGAGCTTCCTGGCGGCCAGCAACGTGGGCCTGATGGTCACGCTCTACGTCACCTTCGGCAACCCGCTGTGGCTGCTGGGCGCCGCGCTCGCCTACGGGCTCACCCGGCTGGTGGTGCCCTTCGGGCCGGAGGCGCAACAGAAGGGCGCGTGAGCCTCCGCTCCTCGGCGCGCGCTATACTGGCCTCGCCCCTGGAGCCCCTCCGTGTCCGAGCGCGCTGAGAACCTCGCCAGCTACGTGCCGCTGCTCCTGTTGCGGCGGCTGGCGGTGGACCCCGCGCCGCCGGACCCGACCCAGTCCCCGGTGGCCGAGCGCGTGCCCGCGGCGGTGATGTTTACGGACATCTCGGGCTACTCACGCATCACGGAGCAGCTCGCGCGCCAGGGGCCCAAGGGGGTGGAGGCGCTGTCCAACCTGCTGGACGTCTTCTTCGGGCGGCTCATCGAGCGGGTGCGCGGGCACGGCGGAGACGTGGCGAAGTTCGCCGGGGACGCGCTGGTCGCCGTCTGGACGGTGGGCGAGGCCGACGGGGGGCTGGCCACCGCCGTCTCCCGCGCCGCCGCCTGCGCGCTGGCCGTGCGCCGCACCCTGCACGACCAGGAGATCGCCCCGGGCTACCGGCTCTCGCTGCGCGTGGGCCTGGGCGTGGGCGAGGTCGTGGCCTGCCCGGTAGGCGGACGGGACGGTCGGGCCGAGCTCTTCGTGGCGGGGGACGCCGTGATCTCCGCGGCGCGCGCCGAGCAGGAGGCCCCCCGGGGCGGCGTGGCGCTCTCCAAGGAGGTGGCGGCCCTGCTGGGCGATCGGGCGAAGCTGCGCTCCCAACCGGGGGGAGCGCCCCTGCTCGAGGCCCTGAACCAGCAGCTCACACTCCGCGCTCTGGCCCCGCCCCCGCTCACCACGAAGATGACGGACGCCCTGCGCTGCTTCGTCCCCGCCGTGGTCACCGCGCGCATGGACGGCGGGATGGCCGGCTTCGAGGCTGAGCTCCGCCGCATCAGCGTCGTCTTCGTCCACCTGCAGCGCCTGGGCACCGACGATCTGAACCTCATCCACCGCGCCGTGGTCGCCATCCAGGAGGTGCTCTCCCGCTACGAGGGCTCTCTGCACCACGTCAGCGTGGACGAGAAGGGCCCGGCCCTGGTCGCCGCCTTCGGCCTGCCGCCCCGCGCGCACTCCGACGACCCCGCCCGCGCCGCGATGGCGGCCCTGGGCATCCGCGCGGCCCTGGGCGAGCTCGGGGTCTCCGCGGCCCTGGGCGTGTCCACGGGCGAGGTCTTCTGCGGCTCCGTCGGGCACGAGCGGCGCCGAGAGTACACCCTGGTCGGCTCGGCGGTGGTGCGCGCGGCCCGGCTCATGCAGGCCGCGGTGGCCGGCGTGCTCTGCGACGAGCCCACCTGGGAGGTGGCCCAGGAGCGCGTCAAATTCGAGTCTCCCCGCTCCATCCCGATGAAGGGCCAGGAGGGCACCGTCCGCGTCTACGCCCCCACGGCCCGCCGCCGCCTCACGTTACGTCAGGAGGAGGCCGGTCACGCCCTGGTCGGGCGCCGCAAGGAGCGCGAGGCCCTGCGCCGGGCGCTGGGCGCGCTGGTGGAGGAGGGCCAGGGCTGCGTGATCGCGATCGAGGCCGAGCACGGCTTCGGCAAGTCGCACCTCGTGGATGAGGCCGTCGCCCGCGCGCGCGAGCTCGGGCTCACGGTCCTGCGCGGGGCGGCCGACGGCGTCGAGGCCACCACGCCCTACTTCCCCTGGCGGCGGGCCCTGGCCTTCCAGCTCCCCAGCGGCGGGGCGGCGGGGGACTCCATGGTGTTGCAGGAGGGGCTGCTGCTGCACCTCTCCCGCGACACGGCCCTGCTCGACCGCGCGCCGCTGCTGGACGCGCTGGTCCCCATGGGCCTGCCCGAGAACGAGATCACCCGCCAGCTGGTCGGCGAGGCCCGCGCCGCCGCCACCCGCGATCTCATCCTGCGCCTCATCCACAAGATGAGCGGCGGCAAACCCCTGATCATCGCGCTGGAGGACGTCCACTGGATGGACACCGCCTCCTGGGCCCTCTGCGTGGCCGCCTGGCGGCGCCTGCGCCCCATCGTGCTGCTGATGACCATGCGGCCGATGACCGAGGTCTCTCCCGCCTGGCAGGAGCTGAAGAGGAGTCCCGGATTCCAGTTATTGCGCCTCGGCCCCCTGCGCGCCGACGAGGTCGCCGCCCTGCTCTGCCAGCAGCTCGACGTGGACCGCGTGCCCCGCCCCGTGCTGGATCTGGTGGTCCAGCGCGCCGGCGGCCACCCCCAGCTCAGCCTGGAGCTGGCGTACGCGCTCCGCGACGCGGGCGTCATCGTGGTGGACGAGGGGAGCTGCCGCCTGGAGGCCGCCGGCCGCGATCTCGGCGCCATCGAGCTCCCCGAGACCGTGCAGGGCCTGATCCGCAGCCGCATCGACCAGCTCCCCCAGGCCGCCCAGCTCGTGCTGAAGGTGGCCAGCGTCATCGGGCGTGTCTTCCCGTTACGGCTGTTACACGCCATCTTTCCCACGGAGACCGACAAGCCGGCCCTGCGCCTGCACCTGGAGGTGCTGGAGCGCGCCGCCATGGTGGCGCCCGTGGCCGGGGCCAACGAGCCCACCTGGGCCTTCAAGGACGCGATCACGCAGCAGGTCGCGTATAACCTCATGTTACACGCCCAGCGTGCGCCGCTGCACCGGGCCCTGGCCGAGCGCTACGAGGACGTCCACCCCGCCGAGCGCGCCGCCTACACCGCGCTCCTGGCCTGGCACTGGCGCGAGGCCGGGGACAACGAGCACGCCGCCCGCTGGCTGGAGCGCGCCGGGGCGCTGGCCATGGACAGCGGGGCCTGGCGCGAGGCCGCCGGCTTCTACGAGAGCCTGCTCACCCTGGCCGGAGAGCCCGGGTACAAGGCGGATCCTCAGGCCTGGTCGCGCTGGCGCCGCAGCCTGGGGCTCTCGCTGGTGCAGTCGGGCAGCCCGGCCCGCGGTCGGGAGGAGCTGGCCCGCGCGCTCGGCTACCTCGGCCACCCCCCGCCGCGCAGCCCCGCCGGCCTCTGGCTCGCGCTCATCGGCGCCGCGCTCCGGCACCTGCTCTCCCGCGTGCTCCCCGCCCCGCCGCTCAGCGAGGCCGCCCAGGCCCCCCGCCTGGAGGCCCTGCGCGCCGCCGAGACGCTCACCGAGATCTCCTACCTGGACCAGCAGCTCCTCCCCACCCTGTACTTCGTGTTTCAAGCCGTAAACCTCGCGCATCGGCTCCCCGCCAGCGCCGAGGTCGCCCGGGTGGAGGCCAACCTGGGCCTGGGCTACGCCGCCATCCCCATCGTCCCCGCCGCCCACGCCGCGCTCCGCCGCGCCCGCCAGGCCGCCGAGCGCGCCGGCCCCGCCGCGCAGGCCTGGGTCAGCTTCGTCGAGGGCCAGATCCTCGTCGCCTCCGCCCGCTGGGATCGCGCCGAGGCCGCTCTGCAGCGCGCCGTCGCCCTGCACCGCCAGCTCGGGGACCAGCGCCACCTGGGGCTGGACCTCGTCGCCGTCGGCTTCATGCGCTACCACCGCGGCCAGGACGCGCAGATGCTGAGCGCCATGGACGAGGTCGAGCGGGCCGGGGAGCGCTCGGGAGATCAGGGCTTCCTGGCCGCCGCGCTGCGGGGGAGGGCGCTGGTCCTCTGCCGGCAGGGCCGCGCCGCCGAGGCCCTGCCCCTGGTCGAGCGCGCGCTGGCCATGGGCGAGCAGGAGCACAGCCTGAGCCCTGAGATCGCCGCCCGGGGCGAGCTGGCCGTCACCCTCTGGCGGGCCGGGCGCCGCGCCGAGGCCCTGGCCCGCGCCCGTGAGGTCCGCCTGCGCGTCGGCGCCTCCCGCCCCACCACCGTGCTCGTGCTCACGGGCTACCTGGGCGTGGCCGAGGTGCTGCTGGAGGCCCTCGCCGAGTCCCTGGCCTCCCCCAGCCCCGATCCCGGCCTCCGCGGCGAGGCCCGCCGCGCCCTGCGCGCCCTCTCCGCCCTCGCCGAGGTCTACCCCCTGGCCCGCCCCTCCGCCGGCCTGCGCCTCGGCCAGCTCGAGGCCCTCCTGGGCCACCCCCGCCCCGCCGTCCGCCTCTGGACCCGCGCCCTCGAGGACGCCACGCGCCTCTCCATGCCCTATGAGGCCGCCATCCTGCACCAGCTCCTCGCCGGCCACGGCCCGCCCGAGCGCCGCGCCCACCACGCCGCCAGCGCGGACAACGCCCTCGCCGAGCTCCGCGGCTTCTCTGACGAGAAGACCATGACCCTCCAGGAGCCCCCGTCCCGCCACCGCTGAGCGCGCAGGCTGGACGTCCAAGCCATCCTGGAATAGGCCGCAGCCATGTGGGATCAGCTACAGGAGACGGTGGCGCGGCTGAGAGCGACCTTCGGGCCCGCTCCAGAGGGCGCGGTGGTGCTGGGCAGCGGCCTGAGCGTGCTGCTGGACAGCCTGGAGGGCGCGGAGTCGGCGGATTACGCCGATCTCGGGCTGCCCACCCCCGGGGTCGAGGGCCACGCCGGCCGCGCCTCGGTGGGCACCCTGGGCGGGGCGCGGGTGGCGCTGCTGGGCGGGCGCCTGCACGTCTACGAGGGCCACCCGCTCGAGCGCGTGGTCTTCCAGGTGCGCGCGCTGCGGCTCTGGGGCGTGCGCAAGCTGGTGCTGACCAGCGCGGTGGGCTCACTGGATCTGGGCGTCGGTCCTGGCTCCTTGCTGCGCATCACCGACCACCTGAACCTGATGGGCCGAAACCCCCTGATGGGGCCGAACCTGGACGGTCTCGGGCCCCGCTTCCCCGACATGGGGCGGGCCTATGACCCCGACCTGGGCGCCCTGGCCGAGCAGATCGCGGAGGAGCGCGGGATCACGCTGCACCGCGGGGTCTACGCCGCGATGCTGGGCCCCAGCTACGAGACCCCGGCCGAGATCCGCATGTGCCAGATCCTCGGCGCGCAGGTGGTGGGCATGTCCACCGTGCCCGAGGTCATCGCCGCCGCCCACTGCGGGCTCCGCGTCGTGGCCTTCGCCGTCATCTCCAACCACGCCGCCGGCCTCAAGGACGAGGTCCTGACGCACGAGGACGTCAAGCGCGTCGTGGCCGAGGCCGCCCCCCGCCTCGCCGGCCTCGTCGCCGAGCTGGTGCGCCGATGGTGAGCGAGCTCGCCCTGCTCTCGCTGGCGGTGGAGGCCCGCGGTCGGGCCCACGCTCCGTACTCGCGCTACCACGTCGGCGCCGCCGTGCTCTGCGAGGACGGTCGCGTGTTCTCGGGGTGTAACGTCGAGATATCAAGCTTCTCGCTCACCTGCTGCGCCGAGCGCGTGGCGGTCTTCAAGGCCGTGAGCGAGGGCGCCACCCGCCTGAGCGCGGTGGCGGTCGTGACCGAGGACGACCCGCCGGCCTCTCCCTGCGGGGCCTGCCGCCAGGTGCTCTACGACTTCGGCGGGGCCGATCTGCGCGTGGTCATCGGCCACGCCGACGGCTCGCTGGCGCAGAGCCTGACGCTCGGAGAGCTGCTCCCCCGGGCCTTCGGGCCGGAGAACCTGCTCTCCAGAGGCTAGGTTATCTAGTACTTCCGGTGGAAGACCAGGCGCTCCGAGGGCCCGAAGCCCATGGCGTAGAACCAGCGGAGCAGCGGGAAGTTCGCGCGGTCGACCTCGGTGTTCACCGTCTCCACGCCCAGCGCGCTCAGGTTCTTGAGCAGCTGCTCCAGCAGGGCCTGACCGTAGCCCTTGCGGGCGAAGCGCGGGTCCACGCCCAGCGTGTCCAGCACGGCCGAGGCGGAGACGCGCCCGAAGTCGCCCATGTCCACCCGCGCCATCAGGAAGCCGACGACGTGCCCGTCGTCCACCGCCGCCAGCGAGGCCTGCACCCCGCTCTCCTTGAGCGCCTCGTCCAGCTTGCGGCGCAGGTACTCCTCGCGGTCGGCGCCGGAGGTGCGCGAGTCGATGGCGACGATGGCGTCGATGTCGCCCGCGGCCAGCGTGCGGATGAAGCGGGGATCGCGCTCCAGGTCCTCGTCCTCGTCCTCGTCGTGCCGGCGGGCCTCGGTCGAGCGGGTGAGCACGTGGCGCGGCGCGATGACGAAACCCTGCGCGTCCAGGAAGCGCAGCAGCGCGTGGTCGCGCCAGGAGGCGACCGTGAACAGCTCGTGGATGTCGCGGTGCAGCATGCGGTCCACGAGGCCCTGCAGCAGGGCGCGGCCGGCGCCGTGGTGCTGGTGCTCGGGCGAGACGCTGATGGCCTCGATCAGCACGGCCGGCGCGGGCCTGCCGAACTCCCCGCCCACCACGCGGGCCAGCACGAAGCCCAGCGTCTGTTCACCCTCCACCGCTGCGAGCTGCAGGTGCCGGGCCGGCGCGGCGATGGCGGAGGCGAGCCGGCGCTCGAACCAGGCGCGGCGGCTGGTCCCGGTGAGCGCGCGGTCGAGCTCGACGACGGCGTCGAAGTCCTGGCGTGTGAGCGGTCTGGTCTCCATGTTCACCCCCTTGGCGCCTCTTATCCCGCCCCCGCGCGCGCCGCCCGGTTAGGCTTCAGCACCATCTCGAGGAGCCCCGCATGCAGATCCGCGCCGCCGTCGCCCACGCCCCCGCCCAGCCCCTCCGCGTCGAGACCATCGAGCTCGAAGGCCCGAAGTGGGGCGAGGTCCTGGTCGAGCTGCACGCCACGGGTGTCTGCCACACCGACGCATACACGCTCTCCGGCAAGGACCCCGAGGGGCTCTTCCCCAGCGTGCTCGGGCACGAGGGCGCGGGGGTGGTGTTGGACGTCGGGCCGGGCGTCACCAGCGTGAAGAAGGGCGACCACGTCGTGCCGCTCTACGTGCCGGAGTGTCGGGCCTGCAAGTTCTGTCTGTCGGGCAAGACCAACCTCTGCCAGAGCATCCGCGAGACCCAGGGCCGCGGCCTCATGCCCGACGGCACCAGCCGCCTGCGCAGCGGCAAGGAGATGATCCACCACTTCATGGGCACGTCGACCTTCGCCACCCACACCGTGCTGCCGGAGATCTCGCTGGCGAAGGTGCCGAAGGAGGCCCCGCTGGACGTGGTCTGCCTGCTGGGCTGCGGCGTCCCCACCGGCATCGGCGCGGCGATCAACACCGCGGGCGTCGGCGTCGGTGACACCGTCGTCATCTTCGGGCTCGGCGGTGTCGGCCTGAACGTGGCCCAGGGCGCGCGCATGGCTGGCGCCAGCATGATCGTCGGCGTGGACATCAACCCCGCGCGCGAGGCCATCGGCCGCAAGTTCGGCGTGACTCACTTCGTCGATCCTCGCGGCGTAGACGGCGATCTGGTCGCCCACCTCGTCCGCCTCACCGGCGGCGGCGCCGACTACTCCTTCGAGTGCGTCGGCACCCCCAAGCTCATGCGCCAGGCCCTGGAGTGCTGCCACAAGGGCTGGGGCACCAGCGTGATCATCGGCGTCGCCGGCGCCGGGGAGGAGATCTCCACCCGACCCTTCCAGCTGGTGACGGGGAGGGTGTGGAAGGGATCGGCCTTCGGTGGGGTGAAGGGGAGAACGGAGATCCCGAGGTATGTCGAGTGGTATATGAGCGGGAAGATTGACATGGACAGTCTGATCACGCATCGGATGCCGTTGGACAGGATCAATGAGGCGTTTGATCTGATGCATCACGGGGAGGCGATTCGGGCGGTGATTACGCTGCGGTAGGGGGACGGGGTCGGGACGGGGACGGGGTCGGCATCGGTATTGGTATCGGTATCGGTATCGGCATCGGTATCGGCATCGGTATCGGTATCGACATCGACATCGACATCGACATCGACATCGACATCGACATCGACATCGACA
>CAZTOW010000001.1:395411-504858 GCA_964615375.1 uncultured Enterobacterales bacterium | reverse complement strand
TTCTTGGGCGTTGGACGGGGTGGATGATTGTTTGATGTTAAAGCGATCGGGCCTGGCCCCCTATGCCCACTTCGGCAACACCGAGCCCAGCCCCTCCACGGCGCGCTCCGATCCAGCGCGACTGGTGCGCGGTCAGCACCGCTACAGGTACGGCTGGCACAAGCTCAGCGACGGCGCGACGAGCTGCTACCTGGCCCTGCGCCCCTGGTCGGGCGGCGTGCTCGTGGGTCGGACGCCGAACTATGAGCGCGTCCCCTCGGCGCGAGGCACGTCCTCCGTGATCAACCTCCACTGGAGCGGCGAGGGGTACAGCAACTGGGGTGAGGGCTGCCAGGTGATGGCGGGCCGCGCCTTCATGGATCCGGCCGGGGTGGCCATCTCCTGCGAGGACTTCGACGCCAACGGCTACTCGTCGCTCGGAGGCAGCCAGACCCAGGGGGCCTTCAACCTCGTCCCTGACCTGTTCCTTGCGCTGGGCGGCGCGCTGTCGACGAAGGGGCAGGGCGTCGAGCTGAGGTACACGCTGCTGGACCGGGAGGACGTCGAGACCCTCGCCCCGGGCTCGTTGAAGCTGCTGGAGACCGCGCGGGATCGGCTGAAGTCCTACCTCTAGCCTCCGTCGCCGCGCCTGAAGGTGGGCCGCCCGAGAATCAGAACAACCTGAGACCGATGCCGCGGTCGCGGCGAGGGAAGAATTGAAGGAGGAAGTACCCCGTCCATGCGAGCAGCGTCGAGATCTCCCATCGGCCCCCACCGGCCTTGACGCAGGCGCTGCGACAACCAGGGGGCCTCCGGCACACCACATCTCCATCTCGAGACCGAACAGCAGCAGCCACGGAGCGATGGCGTCCAGGCCACACAGGCGACGGCGCCAGGCTGGTACAATCCCCCACCCCCAAGCGTCCGCATCAGCACCCTTATCCTGCAATCCATCGAGCCGGCATCGCCTGCCACAGACGCTCCCCCAGCTCCAGCAGCCGATCCTCCTGCCCTAACTCGCTGGCGCGCAAGAATGCGCTCACGAGGCCGGAGGCCACCTCGAGGGCGTGTAGGGTCTCCGCCGATCCTCCCGGAGCCTGGTGGCTGGCGAGCTCGGCTGCCCAGGCCTCGACGGCGGCGTGTCGCGGGAAGAGGAGTCGGACCAGCTCCTGCTCACGGTCCGCGCCAGCCATGAGTCCGCCCCAGAGCCGCGCCTCGACCAGCCCTCCCGGAGCGAGCGCGCCTGGGGTGACGCGGATCGCGTCGTCCAGGACGATGCGGTCGAGCTGCCACATTCGGATGAGCCCGACCCAGACGGAGAGCCAAACGCCTGTCGTCAGCGATCCGTGCTTCGCCTTGAAGAGCGGACGAGACGAGAGCCAGAGGTGATCCCAGCCCATGCTCGCGGTGAAGCAGGGGTCGGACAGGGTCGCCAGCGTGACAGCGACGTGCCGGCCGGCGATCACGCCCGCGTCGGGCGGAAGTCCGATCTCACGCGATTGCACCTCGACTCCTCTCGCTTCGGGAGGGTCAGGGTAACACGCTCACTCGCAGATCGTGACCGAGTGACCCATGCTCTCGATCTCATCGATCAGCGCCTGAGCGTACTCTACTGCGAGCTCGGGGTTGTCGCAGAGCTCGACCGAGCCGCCGACCTCCTCCAGGCCGTAGAGCGCGGAGACGTCGTACAGTTGGGGGCGGTGCGGGGGTCAGGACTCTACTGTTGACCATTCCGGGCGGCGAGCGGTGATCGGTAGAGTCCTGACCCCTGCTTTCACTCTATCTCCCTGTAAGCGCGTTCGATCCGCCCGCCCCACCACAGGCTCCTGCCCGCGTCGACCTCCGCGCCCTCCGCGCCCTCCGCGGCAAAACCTCCCATAAAAGCTAACTTCAGAAAACCACGTCGACCCAACCCCTCGTCGCTTCGGACGTCTCACCGCGGTATCCCCCTCCAATGCGTGCCACCGGTAGCGGTCGCAGTGCAGCCGCGCTACGAGGAGCAGACCTGCGCCAGAGCAGCGTCCAGACCTGCTCGAGCGCCGATCTCCGACCGCCGAAGGAGCCCCGTGACAGCCCCTCCCGAAGAGCGAAGCTGGAGCCGTCGGACCGATCGCGCCGACTTCGACTACCTGGTCATCGGCTCGGGCATGGGCGGCATGGTGGCGGCGGCGCTGCTGGCCACGCACGGCCACAAGGTGCTGGTGCTGGAGCAGCACTACGTCCCCGGCGGCTTCACCCACAGCTTCCGGCGGCAGGGTTATCAGTGGGACGTGGGCGTGCACGCCGTGGGCGAGGTCACCGAGCGCTCGCTGACCGGGCGCCTGCTCCAGCAGCTCACGGGCGGGCGCCTCGAGTGGGCCAGCCTGGGCTCGCCCTATGAGCGCTTCTGGTGGCCCGACGGCTTCCGCATCGACTACCCCGACAAGCCCGCGGAGTACATCGAGGCCCTGAAAGCCGCGTTCCCCCGCGAGCACAAGGCCATCGACGACTACTTCGGGCTGGTCAAGGACGTCGCGCGCTCCATGCGCGGCTACTACCAGTACCGCGCGCTGCCCCGCGGGCTGGGCGGGGTGGGCGAGCTGCTGCTGGGCGGCAAGGCCGAGCGCGCCTTCTCCCAGAACACGGGCGAAGTGCTGGCGGGGCTGACCCAGGACCCGAGGCTGCGCGCGCTGCTCGCGGCCCAGTGGGGCTACTACGGCTCGCCGCCCAGCCGGTCCTCCTTCGCCATCCAGGCCCTGGTGGTCAAGCACTTCCAGCACGGCGCCTTCTACCCGGTGGGCGGCTCGGGCCGCATCGCGGTCGAGCTGCTGCGCACCGTGGCCGACGCGGGCGGCTGGACGCGGATCACGGCGGACGTGGCCGAGATCCTGGTGCGGGGCGGGCGAGCGGTCGGCGTGCGCCTGCGCGACGGTGAGGAGATCTCCGCGCGCCGCGGCGTGATCTCGGCGGCCGGCGCCGTCGCCACCGCCCAGCGCCTCCTGCCCGCCGAGGCCCGGGAGTCCACCTGGGCCCGAGCGCTGTCCCCGCTGCCGCCCGCCGCCGCGCACGTCTGCCTGAACCTCGGCTTCAAAGGCGACATCTCCAAGCTCGACTGCGGCGGCGCCAACCACTGGTACTACCGCACCTGGGACCTCGAGCAGCAGTGGTGGGACGTCGCGCCCGACCGGCCCATCCCCAACGCGCCCTGCCTCTACGTCAGCTTCCCCAGCCTCAAGGATCCAAGTCACGATCCCGGCCCCGAGCAGCGCCACACCGGAGAGGTCGTGACCTTCGTGCCCTGGTCCAGCTTCGCGCCCTGGTCGGGCACGCGCTGGCGTCGGCGGGGCGCGGACTACGAGGACTTCAAGCGCCGCTTGCAGGACGCCCTGCTGGCGCAGCTCCTGGAGAACATGCCCCAGCTCGAGCCCGTCGTGGACTACGTCGAGCTGAGCACGCCGCTCTCCACCGAGCACTTCGTACGGCCCGTCGCCGGCAGCATCTACGGCGTCGAGCCGACCCCGGCGCGCTTCAAGAACGCCCACCTGCGGCCGGCGACCCCGATCAAGGGCCTGTACCTGGCGGGCAGCGAGGTGGCGACGGTCGGCGTCATCGGCGCGATGATGGGCGGCGTGATGGCGGTGATGGCGGCCGAGCCGCTGGCGACGGCGCGGCTGCTGCGGGGCTGACCCGGGAGGAGCACGGCATGAGCGGAGAGACCGAGATCCCAGCCGTCGTGGCCCGCTTCCGCGAGACCGCCCGGCGCGAGCGCATCCCCGCGCGCTACTCCGGCCCGGCGCACGTGGTCTTCACGGCGGCGCTGTGCCTGGGGCTGGTGGGGCTGGGCGCCTCGCGGGTGGAGGCGGTGGCGCCGCTGGAGTGGCTGACCCTGCCCCTGACATTCCTGGTCGCCAACCTCGGCGAGTACATCGGCCACCGCGGCCCCATGCACCACAGCACCCGCGGGCTGGAGCGCGTCTGGCGCCGGCACACGGGCGAGCACCACCGATTCTTCACCCACGAGGCGATGAGCTACGGCGACAGCCGCGACTACTACATGGTGTTGTTCCCGCCCGTGCTGCAGATCTTCTTCCTGGGCGGCCTCGGCGCGCCGCTGGCCCTGCTGGCCTTCCTGCTCTTCGGCGCCAACGTGGGCTGGCTCTTCGTGGCGAGCGTGGCCGGCTATTACGGCGTCTACGAGGTCCTGCACTTCAGCCACCACCTGGCGCCCCAGGGCCCGCTGGGGCGGAGCCGGCTGCTGGCGGCCCTGCGCCGGCACCACCAGCTCCACCACGACCCGCGGTTCATGCTGCGGGCCAACTTCAACATCAGCTTCCCGCTCTTCGACGTGGTCTTCGGGACGCGGAGCGGCGGGGACGGGGGCTGAGGCTCGCCAGCCGAACGAGTCAACGATCCTGCAGCGCCCGATCCAGGCGCGGATCCTGATCCGCGTACTTGCGCGCCTGCTCCCGCGCACCCCTGATCTCGTCCTGGGTTGCTCGCCTCGCCTGGAGAACCTTCGACAGGTCAAACCAGGCCCACCCCCGGAGGTGCTCACCCTTGGGGTGCGCGATCACCCGCCGCAACAGCGCCTCGGCCTCCAGAAGCTCATGCCGGCGCAGCTCCCTTCCGCCACGATCCCTGGCCGCACGAAGCGCCTCCGCGAGCCCAATCCTACTCCTCGCGAGAGCGTTGATGGTCTCCACCGAGTCATAGACGCTCTCTCCAGCTTGTTCAAAGTGTTGGACGGCGACTGCAAATCGACCTAGTTTGCGTTCCACGTCTCCGAGCAGCAGCGCGTCGGAGGGCCGATGGGGGCCAGGCACGGCGTCCAGGACCCGCATCGCCTCGGCGGTGTAGCGGAGATCGATCAGCGCGCGGGCGAGCGGCGCCGCGATGACGACCGCCGAGGGTGGCTTCTGCGCCATGAAGCGCTCGAAGACCTCGACGGCCTCGGAGGGACGGCGTTCCTGGCAGAGGAGGAGCACGAGCTCGTTGGTCAACGGGACCGAGGCTGGCACCTCGATGTGGCGCTCACGGAGCACCTGCAAGGCCTGTTCGATCTGACCTCGGGCTCGCAGAGTCGCGACCTGGCGCAGGGTCGCACGGACCAGGTGCCCCATGTGGGCCCGAAGCGTCACCTTGAACCATGTCCGCTCCTCGTCCCAATCGAAAGCCGGCTCTGGCGAGCCATTGCTCTTCATGGACTCGTAGATCTTCTTGACACCGGACCGAAACTGCTCTGCCAACCTGACGCGACGGAGCAGATCACCGATCAGCCGGTTTCGCGCCGGGAGCTGGGGGAGCGCTCCGTTGCGCTCGAGGTGTTCGTGTCTGAGCCCTGGTAGCGGACCTGGATAGCTCCAGATCTCAATCCGATCCGCCTCGATGACGATGTTGACAGGTTCGTGGGTGCCCTCATAGCCTCTGTGATAGACCGCGTTGGAGATGGCCTCCAGCAAGGCACGCTCGGGGAAGACCTGCCAGGACGCCGTCTCCATTCGGTCTTTGGTCTGCTCCACTCCTGAACGCGAGACGATCCAACTCACGGTGTTCCTGACCTGGTGATGAAGCGGACCTCTGAACTCGCGTCGCGTGAAGTCATCCCCTCCCGGCCCGGCGTCCCTCTCGACGACGTGAATCCAGGCGCAGGGGAAATAGCGGGTCGGATCGTCGGTGAAGAAGAGGAGAGCCGCGTTGATGGGGACCTCGTGCCCATTGGTGCGCGCGATGAAATTCATCCTCCGCAGCAGACCCATCTCATCAGGCTCCTCCGCCTGCGAGCTGTTCTGCTCCCGCAGCCACTCGCGAACCAGGCTCATCCGAATCTCAGAGACCTCCCAACCCAACGCGCGTCGGCTGTCCCATGGCACCCGGGCTGACATCTGGAGGAGCGCGTCCAATGTGGCCCCCCGCGCGGCGATGTTCGCGGCCCCGGTGCGAACATAGTACTCCATTCGCTCTTCACCCTTTGGGGTCTTCAGCCGGTGAGGCCGGTTCTCGCTGGCAGGCATCCACACCACGACGAGCCGACGCCCCTCAACCAGGACATCCGATATCCGTGGCTGTACACCAGGGTCGATGTTCTGAGCGTTCTGTGCAATCCATCTCGCCGCAGCCCCTGCCTCCTCAGGCTCCAAGCCCAGAGGGGGAAGGACCGCGCGCCCCCCCTCCTCCTGCACCCCGAGCACCACCCATCCCCCATTGACGTTGTGAAAGTCGTTCGCGTAGGCGCAGAGGGTCTTGAGGATCTGATGGCCCGTCGTCTCCTTGTCCCAGCTCGCCTTGAACTCGACGCGCTCGCTCTCGATGCCCCGGAGCCGCAGGAGCTGATCGATGTCGATGTTGAGCTTCTCGATTGCGGGATACTCGTTCATCCGTGCGCGTTAACACGCCCACCCCGTCGGGGGAAGGCAGATCCTGTGGGCGTACCGCGCCCGCCAGGCTACCCTCCCCAGATGCCGCTCATCCCCGTCGATGCCGTCTGGAGCCCCTTCTTCGAGTCCGCCGAGATCCGCCGCGTCGACCAGCCCATCCAGGTCACCGACACCGGAGAGGTCCACTCGCCTCTCTCCGATCACGAGCCTCCCGGGCTGAAGACCGCGTGCTGGAAGGCTCCCGCGAGCCACAAGATCCCGCTCGCCGTGCCGCCGCCCTGGAAGGGCGAGGTCAAGGTGACGGTGCCCGCCGGTTGCCGGCGGCTCCTCGTGCAGGCGGACGAAGAGACCGGGGCCTTCGATTCGCTGGTCCTCGCCTCCAAGGACATGAGCTTCGACGCCTCGGTGTGGCTGGACGGGAAACGGACCTGGCACGGCCTCTATCAGCACAGGCTGCCTTACGACCCGGACGGCACCCAGCTCGTGCTGAGCCAGGACGAACCCGAGATCGTCTTCGAGCGCGGCGTGCTCAAGCTCGAAGAGATCCCCCTCCTGCTCGGGGACGCCTTGCCCTACACGCGCGGGGAGATCAAAGACTGGTACCCACACTTCATGGGCAAGATCGGCCTGGATCTGCTGACGCTGGCGAAGCGGACCGGCCAGGGCCCCTACGCCGGCGCCGCGTTCGAGCTGGCGGTCGGCTACGCCGGCGCGGGATCTGTTCGTGACCGCGCGACCGCACACAAGGCGCTGCTGCTGCTGGACCCGGCTCAGCTCACCCCCGCCCAGCAACAGGCGCTGCCCTACCTCCTGGGCGCGCTCGCCGGTTACCCCTCCGACGCCGCTCCGGCGGGGACGGCGACCCTCGTGGTCGACGCCCTGACCCTGGAGGTCGAGGTCGCCGGCAAACCTGTGCTGGTGCGCGAGAAGCAGTCGCAGATGGACGCTTATCGGCAGGGTCGCAGCGCGCCCGCGGAGGTGAGCATCGTGATACCGGCGGGCGAGGCGGTCTTCGTGCGGACCCGGCGGCTCCGCTTCTACGCGAACGAGGGCGGCTGGTTCATGGAGGACAGCGCCTCTGGCTGGGCGGGCCTGGTCCCCGGGGAGCGTTATGTCCTCGAGAGCGGGCGAATCAAGCAGATCGCGACGCCCTGGACCTTCTGCATCTACGGCGAGGGAGTGCCTGAGGATCTCCAGTCCATCTCCTACTTCGACGACTGGAACAAGGGCCACGCCTTCGCGATCAAGGGCCTTCCAGAGGCCCCCCCGTACCCCCGGATCCCCGGCCAGACGAAGGTGAACCTCTGGGTCGTGGAGCCGGGTCACTACGCAGGGGTGTACGAGGCCGGGCGCCCGATCCGCGTGCGCTTCGCGCCGAAGGCCTGCCTCCCACCTCTGCCCCCGCAGACCGAGCCCTCCGCCGAGCCCGAGCCCGGATAAGCGGTCCCCATGACACAGACCCGCCTGCACCATCGCGCCTGCAACCTCTGTGAGGCCATGTGCGGCGTCACCGTCGAGATCGCGGGGGACCAGCCGCTGCGCGTCCGGGGCGACGCCGAGGATCCCCTCAGCCGCGGACAGATCTGCCCGAAGGCCGTGGCCCTGATCGACCTCTACCAGGACCCCGACCGCCTGAGGGCCCCCGTACAGCGCGGCGCTCAGGGCTGGGAGCCCCTCGCCTGGGAGGCGGCCCTCGACCAGGCGGCGCGCCGGATCCACGAGCTCCAGGAGCGTCACGGTCCCGACGCCGTCGCCCTGTACATTGGAAACCCAACCGTACACAATACCAGCGCCCTGCTGGCCACGCCCCTCTTCCAGCGCGTCCTGCGCACGAAGAACCGCTACTCGGCGACCTCCGTGGACCAGCTTCCGCACATGCTGGCGTCCTACTGGATGCTGGGGCACCAGTGGCTCATGCCCGTGCCCGACCTCGATCGCACCAACTACCTGTTGATGTTGGGGGCCAACCCGGCGGCCAGCAACGGCAGCCTGATGAGCGCCCCGGGCTGGCGCGCTCGGGTCGAGGCGATGCGCGGGCGGGGCGCGCGGATCGTGGTCGTGGACCCCCGACACACCGAGACAGCGGCGCTGGCGGACGCGCACCACCCCATCCGACCGGGCACCGACGCCTGGCTGCTGCTCGCGCTGATCCACGAGGTCTTCCGCCGGGGACCGCGCCTGGGCCGGCTGGAGCCCCTCGTCGAGCGGGCCGAGCTCCTGCGGGAGGCCGCCGCCGCCTTCCCGCCCGAGCGCGCCGAGTTGCCCACCGGCGTCCCCGCCGCCGCGATCGCCCGCATGGCCGAGGAGCTCCTGAGCGCCGAGCGGGCGGTGGTCTACGGCCGCGTCGGCGCCTCCACCCAGCCTTTCGGCGCGCTCTGCCAGGTCCTGATCCTCGCGCTCAACGTGCTGACGGGCAACCTGGACGCGCCCGGCGGCAGCATGTTCCCGCGGCCGGCGGTCGATCTGCTCACGCTGCCGCGCGGCCTCGGCCCGGGGCCGGGCAGCTTCGCCCGCTGGACCAGCCGGGTGCGCGGCCTGCCCGAGTTCTCGGGTGAGCTGCCCGTCGCCACCCTGGCCGACGAGATCGAGACCCCGGGCCCCGGCCAGGTGCGCGCGCTGATCACGCTGGCCGGCAACCCCGTCCTCTCGACGCCCAACGGCCGGCGCCTGGACCGGGCGCTGGCGGGCCTCGAGCTCATGGTCAGCATCGACCCCTACGTCAACGAGACGACGCGGCACGCCCACCTGATCCTCCCCGTCCCCTCGCCGCTGGAGCGCCCGCACTACGATCTGGTCTTCCACCAGTTCGCCGTGCGAAACACCGCCCGCTACGCCGAGGCCGCCCTGGACCCCGGGCCGGATGCGCACCACGACGGCCGCGTCCTGCTCGCGCTCGCCCGCCGCCTCTGCAGCCTGCGCGGCGTGGAGATCGTGGACGGCCTGCAGGTCGCGGCCATGGGCGCGCTGGGCCTGGAGCACACGCTCGACCTGGCCCTGCGCCAGGGGCCCTACGGGGCGGGCCTCTGGCCCTGGGGGCCGGGACTGTCCCTGTCTGAGCTGAAGAAACACCCCCACGGCCTCGACCTCGGCGCGCTGGAGCCCTGCCTCCCCGGGCGCCTGCTCGGCAAGCGGCGCAGCATCGACCTCGCGCCCGAGCCCGCGCTCGCCGACCTCGCCCGCCTGGCCAGCGAGCCCTGGGCGCCCGAGCCCGGCGCGCTGAGCCTGATCGGCCGCCGCGACGTGCGCGACAACAACTCCTGGTTGCACAACGCCCCCCGCCTGATGAAGGGCCGGAGCCGGTGTGCGCTGCTGATCCACCCCACCGACGCCGCGGCGCGTGGGCTCGCGGACGGCGATCGGGCCCGGGTGCGCTCGCGCGTGGGCGAGGTAGTGGTGCCCGTCGCGCTGAGCGAGCGCATGATGCCGGGCGTCGTGAGCCTGCCCCACGGCTACGGCCACGATCGTCCTGGCGTGCAGCTCACGGTGGCCAGCCGCCAGCCTGGGGTGAGCGCCAACGATCTCAACGACGAACAACGCATCGACACGCTCTCCGGCGGCGCCGCCTTCTCCGGGCAGCCGGTTTGGGTGGAGCGCGCCGAGCCGGGAGAGCGGGCGACCGTCCAGGAGCCCGACGCCCTCCCGTGGTGATCCGCCTTGGCTGACTCGCCCGCGTGCTTAAGATCACCTCAGCACGCGTATGGCAGTTCGCGTCGCTCGGGGGATTTCATGCAACCCAGTCTGGTCGCCACTCGATTCGGCAGCTTCGCGCTGCTCCTCTCTGCTCTTTTCTCTGGTTCTGCCCAGGCCCAGGAAGGCCAGCACCCCGGCCAGCCGGATGAGCTCCGCGCCGGGATCGGGCTCTCGCTGGACGCCTTCGGGTCGCTGGAGCTCCTCGGGTACTACGACCCGGAATACATCCGCTATTCCGACCTTCTCGACACCCGGTCCGTTCGCGTCCCGCTCATCCTGCCCGGCGGGTGGAGGGTTGAGCCCACGGTGGCCATCAGCGGCTTCAGCCAGGGTTCCTATGCGTCCTCGTTCTTCGGCCTGAGCGTCGCCACCGGCCCGTCCTGGAAGGTTGGAGCCAACGCCACCGGGTACGCGGGCGGCCGCCTCGGCAGTAACTTTCTGGTTGAGACGGACGAAGGTCCGGCCGTAGACCTCTCGGCGGCTGCGCTCCTCGGCGGGGAGTACTGGATCGCGCGCAACCTCTCGCTCGGGGGCGAGACCTGGCTCGGCGTGACGAGGTTGGACGAGGGCCAACCCGAGGGTCACTGGACCCTCAACCTCAGCGGAGACCTGATGCTTCGATTCTACCTGAAGTGACCCAGGGGGACGACATGCTCTGGTTCATCCTGCTCATCGCCTGTAGACCAGACCTGCCCGCGGGCTGGGAGGACGCGCAGCCTGTCCTGGACCTCACCCAGAGCCCATGCGACGGCGATCCGTATGGAGAGAACGACGAGCGTGTCGAGGCCACGGCGGAGGGCTCCAACCTCGCCGTGGACTACCTCGAGGCCCACTTCCGCTGCGCCCAGGACGTGGAGGGATTCTACCGGGAGGACGCCGACGCGGTGGACGTGCTCGTGCAGCCGATCGACATGGACCCGCGCGCCGTCGCGGGGTGCGACTGCCTGTACAACGTCTCGATGACGGTGCCGGTCGCGGCGCCGGTCTCGCTCACGCTCTTCCGCCGCTGGGACAACATCAACGACCCCAACGATCCGGTCGAGATCGGCTCGGTGGACGTCGTGGAGTGAGAGGCGGGGGCCCCCGTTCCCGTCCTGAGACATGTCCCGGGGCCTCCCACGCGACCCGCTGGCGCGCTCCTCCAAGATGCTGGGGCGCGCAGGGCCATGCTATGCTGACGGGCGATGGCACGCCTTCAGGACTCCCAGGGTCGGCAGATCGTGCTGCGCTCGAACCACCTGATCGGGCGCTCGCGCGCGATGCACACGGTGCTCGCCTCCTCGGACGTGTCGGCGCAGCATGCGGCGATCTCGTGGGGGCTCCAGGGCTGGAGCGTGCGGGACCTGGGCTCGCGCAACGGCACCACCCTGGACGGGCGACCCCTCCCTCCAGGCGCGGGCGCGGCGCTTCAGCGGGGCGCGGTGTTGGAGCTCGGCAGCTCCCAGCAGCGCCTGGTGCTGATCGACGACGCGCCGCCGGCGCCGCTGGCCATCGCCGGGGAGCGCGTGCTGGAGGGTCAGCCCGAGCTGCTCGCCATCCCCTCGAGCGAGGAGCCGCTGGCCGTGGTGATGTTCGACCCGGACGAGGGCTGGGTCCTGAGCCAGGACGACCGGACCCGGCCGGTGCTCGACGAGGCGGAGATCCGCGTCGGCGGCGTCTCGTGGCGCCTGGCCATCCCCGAGCCGCTGGACCGCACGACCGAGGCGCGGGAGCGCGGACGGCGGGCGCACACCCTGGGGATGCGCTTTCTGGTCAGCGCCGATGAAGAATACGTCGAGCTGCACGTCCAACTGGACGGCGTGCCTCACGCGCTGCCGGCGAAGGCGCACCACGGCGTCCTGCTGGAGCTGGCGCGCGCCCGCCTCGACGACGCGGCGCAGCCGGAGGCCGAGCAGGGCTGGCTGTATCTGACCGAGCTGATGAAGATGCTGCGCGTGAACAGCAACCAGCTCCACGTGAGCCTGCACCGCGCGCGCAAGGAGCTGGAGGGGCTGGGGCTCAGCGACGGCCACGCGGTGATCGAGCGCCGGGCGACCACGCGCCAGATCCGCCTGGCCGCGCACGAGCTCCGGGTCGAGCGGCTTTGAGCCCAGAGGCCGCGCACGTCGCGGGCGAGTCGGGGCCGCGCGCGAGCTGTCCGGCCTGCGGGGCGCGCTTCGTCCGCACCCACACCTCCGGGGGCTGGAGCTGGCGCTGCTCGCGCTGCGGCGCCGCCGTGGACGGTGACCCCGGGCGGCCGGTGCGCTGGCTCTACCCGGTCCGAGAGGGGCTGCAGAGCCAGGACTCGCTCGAGGCTGGCGAGCCGGTGACCGCGCCGACGGGCCCGCCCGGCGCCCCGGGGACCGAGCCGGCGAGCCCGCGCACCCTCGACCGTTACGAGCTGCGCGGCGAGCTGGGGCGCGGCGGCATGGGCGTGGTCTATGACGCCTGGGATCCCGAGCTCCACCGCAGGGTCGCGCTCAAGGTGCTGCTGGCGGGCGAATTCGCCGAGGAGGTCGCGCTGCGGCGGCTGGCCGGCGAGGCCCGCACGGCCGCGGCGCTGCAGCACCCGGGGATCGTGGCGGTCTACGAGCTCGGCGAGCGCGACGGGCACCCGTACTTCACGATGGAGCGGGTGGTCGGCCCGGCGCTCAGCGCGGTCCTGCGCGAGCACGGCCCCCTGGGAATCGACGAGGCGGCGCGCGTCGTCGAGGAGGTCGCCCGCGCGGTCGCCTTCGCCCACGCCCGCGGCGTCGTACACCGGGACCTCAAGCCCGGCAACGTGCTCCTGGACTGCGAGGGCGCCGCCCACGTCTGCGACTTCGGTCTCGCGCGCTCGCTGGACGTGGAGTCCTCGCTCTCGCGCGCGTCGGATCCAGTCGGCACGCCGGCCTACATGCCGCCCGAGGTGGCGCGGCACGATCCGCGGATCGACTGGACGTTGGCGGATGTCTACGGGATCGGGGGAATTCTCTACGCCGCGCTCTGCGGCCGTCCGCCCGCGCAGGGCGCCACGGCGGGCCAGGTCTTCGACGCCGCCATCGAGGGCCGGCGCGCCGACCTGCGCCGGCTGCGGCCCGAGGTCCCCCCCGCCCTGGACGCCATCGTAGGGCGCGCGCTGCATCTGCGCCCCGAGGCGCGCTACCCGAGCGCCGAGGCGCTGGCCGAGGATCTGGCTCGCTTTCGCCGCGATGAGCCCGTGTCTGCGCGCCCGGAGGGGCGGATCGAGCGGCTCGGGCGGCAGCTCCGTCGGCGACGGGGGCCGGCGCTGGCCGGGGTGGGCCTGGGCCTCGCGGTCCTGGCCCTGATCCTCCTCTCCCGCGCGTGGTCGGCGCGCCAGGAGCAGGCCCGCCAGCAGGCCGCCCTGGCGAGCTGGGAGGCCGTGCGGCAGCGCATGGAGGCCGAACCGGCGCGGGCCGAGGAGATCTTCCAGCGCTTCGTCAGCACCCCTGAGCTCGCGGGCACGCATGCGCTGAGCCTCGCCTGGCTGACGCACGGCGACGCGCGACCGCCGGATCGCACGCGGCTGTACCCCGATCCCGAGGCCCCCTGCCTGGACGACTGGGCGCGCGCCCTGGTCGTGGCGCCCGACGACGCGAGCGCCTGGGCGGCGATGCTGCGCATCCTGCGCTGGACCTTCCAGCTCGGCGAGGGGCCTCAGTCCGGGCCGCTGCTCGACGTGCTGGAGCAGCGCGCCTCGGCCGAGCAGGAGCGCGAGATCGTGCCGATCCGCCTGTCCTGGGGCCTGCTCACCGGGGACACGACGGCCGCCGCGACCGCCTGGACCCGCGCTCGCGAGCTGGGCCTGCCCGAGGGGAGCCTGTACGCGGATCCACGCCGGCTGGAGCTCCTCTGGGCGCGCGGCGAGCGCGTAGCTACCGACGTCCTCCAGCCCTGGCTGCCGCCCCCCTCGGAGGCCGCGGATCCGATGCTCCTGCTGGGGCGTCCGGGCGTGGTGCAGCGCCTTCGCCTCTGGCCCGAGGCGCGCCTGGACGGCGAGGCACCGAGCACGCTGACGCCCGACCAGCAGATCTGGACGGCGGATCAGCCCGCGCCGCGTGATCCCCCCGGGACCTCGCCCGTCTGGATCGACCTCGACCAGGATGGGGTCGTCGAGGGATACGCCCGCGGCGGCCTCACCGAGCTGCTGCGCGTGGACCGGGTCGGTGATCGGCAGACGGTCCGCGACGCCTACGCGGCGTTGAAGGCGCACGGCAGCGTCTCCGAGGTGCGCGTGGCTGGGGGCGATCTGGACGGCGACGGCACCCCCGAGCTGGCGGTCGCGCTGTGCCAGTGGGGCGCCTACGATGTGCGCGTGCTGGTGCCCGATGGGCGCGGCGGGCTGTCGCTGCGCGCCCGAGCGCACCGAAACGCGGCCCTGGGCCTGCACCTGCTCCCGGATCCGTGGGGGCCGGGCGAGCTGATCGCGCTGGTCGAGACCGATGACTACGCCAACGTCGCGGTGTTCGGCTCGGAGAACCCTGGCGGACCGCCCTCCGCGCTGGTCCTGCGCCGGCTGGCCAGGGATCGGCTGGAGGAGGTCGCGACCTTCACCGCGCCGCCGGGGCTGCGCTGGGAGGGCGTGACCTCGGGCGACGTCGATGGCGACGGCCAGCGCGAGCTGGTCGTGATGATGGGGGGCGAAGACGACTGGAGGGGCGCCGCCGTGCTCTGGGCCGAGCCGACGCGCGACCGCTTCACCCTCTCCCTGCTCCCGGGGCTGCTCCCCATCGGCCTGCGGCAGCTCGACCAGGACCCCGAGGACGAGCTCATCGCCACGACCTCTGGCGCCTCAGGGGAAGACGTCTGGGTCCTGGGGCGCGGGGACAGCCCCCGACCGCGGCCCGCGCTTGCCCGGGTCGAAGGGATCGCCACGGCCCCCGATGGCCTGTCGTCGAGCGCGCGCGGGCGCGCCTGGCAGGTCGCGGATCTGCTGGATGGCGCGGGCCTGGAGGCTCAGGCGGCCCGCATCCTGGAGCGGCTGGCCGAGGTCAGCGAGCCGGGCCTCGCCGAGCAGGCGGCGGAGCGGGCGGCCCAGCTTCGCCTCGAGGCCGGTCAGCCGCACCGCGCCGCCGAGGACTACGAGCTGGCGGCGCGGGCGCGATCCAGGGACGCGCTCTGGGAGGGCGCGGTGCGGGCGTGGCTGGACGCGGCGCAGCCGGAGCGGGCGCTGGCGGCGGCCGAGGCCTGGAGGGCCGCCGGAGGGCGACCGGGGGACGAGATCGCGGCGACGCTGGCGCGCTGGGAACAGAGCCGGGCCGCCGCGATCGAGGCCGGCTCTTCCCAGCCGCTGCACCCCGGCTGGCAGGTGGTGGAGCCGCTCGCGTTCACCCCCAGCGAGGCGGGCCTGCGCCTCGATCTGGCCAACGCCCCCGGCGACGTCGCGGCGCTGCCCGCGCGGCTCTCCGGCGGGCCCATCGCCCTGCTGGCGGACCTCCGCCTCTCCGTGCTCGACTGGGGCTCGGGCCTCCAGATGGACCTGGGCGACCCGGTGGGCGGGCTCAAGGTCCGCGTCTCCGTCGTGGGCGGCGGCGGCGTGAACCGCGTGGCGGTCCTGTGCGGGCCGCGCCCGGAGCCCAGGCTGCACCTCATCCAGGGCCCGAGCTTCCCGGTCGCGCCCACCCAGGTGCCGCTGCGCATCCGCGCGACCTGGGATCCCGAGACCGGGCGTTGGACCTGCCTGGCCGAGCTGCCCGACACCGGCGAGCTGGCGAGCCACCCCTTCGAGCTGCCCGCGCCGCCCACCAGCGCCTCCCTCCAGATCCGGCCGGACCGGAATTTCACGGGCCAGCGCCTCCGGGTGGTCTTCGATCGCCTGGAGATCTGGGGCGCCGTCGCGGACCCGCCCGCCACCGACGCGCTCCTGCGCGCGAACCGGGCCCTGGTGTCCAGCGAGGCCGCCGAGGCGCTGGCCCTGCTGCCTCCCGACGCGGCGCTGGAGCGGGGCATCGCGCTGGCGCGCCTGGGCCGACCGCTGGAGGCCATCGAGGCCCTCCGCGAGGTCAACCCCGACAGCGGGGCCTTTCAAGACCGCGTCCCCCTGTTGCTGCGCGTGCGCCGCGAGACCCTGGCCCCCCTGCTGCGCGAGGCCCTGGGCCCCCGCTTCTACGCGCTCTACGCCGACTTGTGGGGAGATGTCCGCGTCCGCGACGTGGACGACGGCACACGGGGGGCCCTGCTGGACGATCTGGCGGGGCTGGAGCTCGCGCCCGACCCCTCCGACCCGTCCTGGCCGCTCCTCGCGGCCCGCGCCCTGCTGCTCGGGCGCCTGGGCCAGAGCGAGCAGGCCGATCGCGCGCTGGAGGCCTGGCTCTCGCGCTGGGAGGCGCTGTCTCCCACGCAGCGCGCCGTGGACCCCGGGGTGGCCAGCCGCCTCTACCGGGCGCGCGCCCTGCTCGCCGCCGAGGCGGGGGACCGGGAGCGCGCGGTCGGCCTCGCGGCGCGGAGCGTAGGCGTGGCGCCCCTGCCCGAGCTCGCGGTGGACCGCCTGGAGATCGAGCCGGCCTGGCGGGCGTTGGGGGTGGATCTGGCCTGGCGCTGACCGGAGCCCTACTTCCCCCGCACCGGCGCGGCGTAGACGGAGATCCACCGGCCGTCCCCGTAGACCAGCTCAGCCCGGCAGTTCTCGCCGCCGGTCGAGCCCGAGCAGAGCGTCGAGGTCACCGCGACATAAGAGGCGTCATACCAGCCCTGGCGCGTGAAGCTGACGCTGGTGTGGGCGGCGTAGTTCGGGTAGCCCGCGAGCTCGGACACGCAGGTGCTGGTGCTCGCGGAGCAGACCGTCGAGGTGGCGGTGACGTGGGATGCGTCCCGCGCGCGGCCGTTCTGGGTGCTCACGTTCCACTTCGCGTACCAGCCCTGGTCGCCGTAGTCCAGGCGGGCCCTGCAGTCGCCGGTGGAGCCCGAGCAGCGCACCTCGGTCACGCGCCCCCACAGGTCACTCGGAACGGGGTTGAGGTCCGGGCCGACGTAGCAGCCCTTGTACACGCCCCCCAGCGGGTCGCCGTAGACGGTGTAACTGCAAGACTGGCTGCCGGTCGCCGTCTTCTTGACCCAGGTGTTGGCGGCGCCATAGTACACGTTGCGCGTGCCGCTGAAGTTGCAGGTCTCCCCCTCACCGGCGCAGAAGGTGGTGCCGGCCGGGGGATGGTTCGGCATGTACTGAACCGCGCAGCTCTTGACCACACCCGGTACCGGGTCGCCGAAGACGCTGTTGTTGCACCCAACGCTGCCTCTCGCGATCCGGCTGACCCAGGTGCTGCCCGCGCCGTAGTAGACGGTGCGCGTGCCCCAGAAGGAGCAGGTCTGGCCTTCCGTTCCACAGGGGATGCCCCCCACGGGCGGCGCGGCGGCGGCCTCGGACGCGACAGCGACGAAGGCCAGGGAGAGGACGGCGAGGGCGGCGCGGAACAGGGGGGTGTGCATAGCGACTCCAGCAGGTTGGACGCGAATGTGGTTCTGTGTTCGAGGGGACCGCTCTGGTGTGTCCCGCTCGGCACACTCCAACTCTATGGGGGGCCTCTCTTACAGACACTTACCGCTGTTTACCGGCGCTTACGGGGGTGGCTGGGGATGGCGTGGGGGGTGGGCCTCGGCCCCTGCGAGGATAGGGAGGCGGCAGATCCTCCTCCACCCACTCGGAGCCTCCTCATGGATGTCCACGCCTACACCGGCCCCATCCTCGTCACGGTCGCGTATTTCGTCCTCTGGTACTACCTGCTGCTGGGTCTGCAGCGCGGGACCAAGTACGCGCTGATCGCGGAGTACGCGGCGAACGGCGCGGTGTTCGACCGCTACTTCGGTCAGGACGGGCGCATGCTCGCCGTGGACCGGGCCGTGGCCAACACCCACGAGCAGATGGGGCCGTTCCTCGTGTCGATGTGGCTGCACGCGCTGTTCGTCTCCTCCATCCGCGCCGCTGTGCTCGGGGGGATCTATGTGGTGCTTCGCGCGTTCTACCCCATCCTGCTCGGCAAGAGCCTGTCGAAGACGCAGTCCAAGCGCGTCTTCTTCGTGACCGGCCCCTGCTACCTGATCGTGTTCTATCTGCTCGGCAGCGCTGGCTATGCGGCCCTTGTGAGCTGAGCGAAGGGGTGCCGGGAATCCGGGTCAACGCTGGGGACCCGAGGGGCTTCGACGTGGGCCCAGGCGTCGAAGGAGAGCGAACCACAGAGAGGGGGAGCACACAGAGCCCAGAGCGGCGAGCGATCGGGGCACGAGGAAGGGAAGAAAAGGACGCAGGCCTGCCCAAGATACCTGACACCTGACCCTAGGCACCTGACAGAGGTTGGTGACTGGTACACTCTGCCTCTCCCCAGAGGACCCTCCATGCCCCCTCGCCCTCACCCCCTGCCAGCCCTCCTGCTCGGCGCCTGCGCCTCCAGCGGCGGAGGCGAGCTCGAGGGCGGCTGGTACGACGAGCCCTTCGGCTCCGTCGAGACCGCGCTCTGGCTGGAGCCCTCCCGCGCCACCTGGAGCGCGCTCTATTGGAGCTCGTATGGCGAGGCCAGCCCTGTCGAGACCGAGCTCGGGCTGCCCCAGCTGCTGGTCAGCGCCAGCCCGACCAGCTGCCGCTCGCTGCAGCGCGCCGTGGACGCCATCGGAGAAGCTTCAGCGGACTTCCTTGCTGCGGTCGAGGCGGGCGCGCCGCTCTCCGAGACCTGCGAGACCTACGACGCCTACGTCTCGGCGCTCGCGGACGCCGGCGTGGACGACCCGGTGACACCCCCCTTCGATCTGGAGGAGGGTCAGATCCTCACGGTCGAGGGGGCCTGGTCAGAGGAGAAAGGCGCCCTCGGCGCGCCTGACCTGGAGAGCGCCGAGATCCGGGGCGTGTCGAGATTCTGGCAGGGCCCCGGCCCGATCGCCAACTGGGACGCCGATGCGTGCGATTCCGCCTACCGCGGGCAGGAGGGGCTGACCCTCATCGGCCGCTGGGAGATCACGTCCGTGGACGAGCGCGAGGTAGCGCTCTCGCTCGACGCCGAGCTGTGGTCGAGCTGCGGCTCGGAGTGCGACCCCGCCGCCGGCGCGATCACCGGGACGATCACCGCGCGACGCTGCGCGATCGAGGTGCCGACGCAGTGGTTGTACTGAGCGCGGCCTCGGATCAGGCTGATCAGAATTGATCAGGTGATTGATCAGGTGCCAGGTATCTTGATCACAGGTCAGGTGCCAGGTATCTTGATCATCATGGTAGTGACCGTAGATGAGCGCGCTGGGGCCAATAGGAGAAGCCCTAAGCGTCAATCGAAACAACTGGAAAGAAGATCTCAAGGAGACTTGAGCGCGGTGGCAGGGCCGCTCGCGCCGCGACCGCTCGCCGCGCTGGACTCTGTGTGCTCCCCATCTCTGTGGTTCGCTCTGTTTCGACGCCCGAACCTTGATCGAAACACCGGGTGTCCCGAGCGTTGACCTGGATACCTGACACCTGACCTGTGATCAAGATACCTGGCACCTGATGTCCACGATCGGGGCACGACAGCCATGATCAAGATATCTGATACCTGACCGTCGCCTGACGCCTCACCGTTGGCCGAGCCAGGCAGCGACAGCGGTGACCACGCGAACCGGATCACACGCATAGAGGTCCGCTCCGCTGAACGGGTTCAGCTCGAGGAGCTTGAGCTCTCCCCCGCTCGCGCAGACGTCCAGCACATAGACGTCCTCCGGCGCCTCCAGCTCGTCCGCGATCTGCTGAGCGAAGCGCCAGGGTTCTCCCCCGGGGTCATCGGGAGAGGCCGCACGCCCTTCGGCGAGGTAGGCGCTCCCCGCGACCACCGCTCGACCCACGACGACATAGCGCCACTCTGCAGAGACAGGCTTCACGGGAGCAACGATGACTGGGAGCGCGGGGTCCTCGTAGTAGTAGCCGTGGTCCAACGCCGCCAGGCTGAGCTGTGCGCGCTGGATCACCCGACCGGAGAACGGCTTGAGGGGGCTGTCCGGCCGCACGAAGAGAGGGTCGAGGTCTGGCGGGGCAGCGACCAGCGCGTTCGCCGGGAGGCAGGCCCAGTCCTCGTTCAGCAGCCAGCGACGGGCGCGCGGGAGCCAGGCGGTGCAGTAGAAGGCCGCGGTGTCGCAGAACGCGCCTGGAGCCCAGGGGAGGGTGCGCCGGATACGATCGGCGTTCTCCAGGCTGCCGTGGAAGAGGACCGGGCCTTCGTAGCGCGGCGCGCCCTCGCTCCACCAGGCGTCATCCCAGAAGGACACCCTGTGGCCCGCCCCACGCGCCGCCGGTCCCAGATCACATCCGCTGCCGAACACGCCCCGCTCCAGCACCCAGCGCATGGTCGCTCCCCTGGCCCGCCCCTATCCCGCGGCGCCCGCGCCATCACTCGCGGTCGGGGCAAGTGCGGGGCAAGTGCCGGGCAAGTGCCGGGCAAGTGCCGGGCAAGTGCCAGGTATCTTGATCATTGATCAGGTGCCAGGTATCTTGATCACAGGTCAGGTGCCAGGTATCTTGATCATCATGGTAGTGACCGTAGATGAGCGCGCTGGGGCCAATAGGAGAAGCCCTAAGCGACGGTCGAAACAACTGGAAAGAAGCTCACAAGGAGACTTGAGCGCGGTGGCAGGGACGCTCGCGCCGCGACCGCTCGCCGCGCTGGACTCTGTGTGCTCCCCACCTCTGTGGTTCGCTCTCCTTCGACGTCCGAACCTTGATCGAGACACCGGGTGTCCCGAGCGTTGACCTGGATACCTGACACCTGACCCGTGATCAAGATACCTGGCACCTGATTGTGAGACCTGTCCCGAGCGTTGACCTGGATACCTGGCACCTGATCTGTGATCAAGATACCTGGCACCTGATCTGTGATCAAGATACCTGGCACCTGATCTGTGTACCTGGCACCCGACCTGTGATCAAGATACCTGGCACCTGATCTGATCTTGACCTGTGATCAAGATACCTGGCACCTGATCACAAGATACCTGGCACCTGATCTTGACCTGTGATCAAGATACCTGGCACCTGACCCCTCCTCCTGACCCCTCTGGCCCGGGCCTCAGTCGCAGCCCTCTGGCTCGTAGCAGCTCCAGTATCCGAGACCTGAAGAATAGGCACAGCTCCCATACGAGCAGTCACCGTCCCCACGGCAGGTGTCCATGGCCGTGCGACAGTAGAGGCCATCCGTGTAGCCACCCAGGCTGAGCGCGCACACACCCGAGTCACAGTCGGCGTTGGTTCTGCACTGCGCGACCATGCACTCATTGAGGGAGTCGAAGGTCTCTCGCCTCGTATCCTTGCCGGGAGGATCCCAGTCCACACGACAGATGCAAGCCTGCCCCCCGCCACAATCAGCGTCCTGTACACAGGTGGGCACGCAACGGCAATATCCGCAGGGCGCGTCCACGCAGAGACCGGAGCTGCAGTCGTCGTCGGAGCTACACTCGCCTTCGTCGGAGGCGCTGCAGGTATCGGCGAAGGCGCGGGGATCGGACACACAGGCGACCGCCTCGACGCGTTCGTAGTCTCCGCTGGCCTCGCTCCCCTTGGGGTAGCAGTACTCGAAACCCGAAGGCACCTCGACCGTCTCGTCAGACACCTCCTCCGCCAGAGGGACGGAGATGCAGGTCATCCCGGCAGCCGTCTCCCCGCCGCTCTCGTCCCCGGACTCCTCGCGTGTCGTGTCCCTCGGCTTGCCGTCGTCGCCACATCCGCCCTTGGGGCAGCCGAGCAGCATCAGGACGAGCATCGCGCGCATCACACCACCTCCTCAGACCGCGGCTCCCACCTCCCACGCCGCGCCCTCCAGACCCAGCCGCTCCCACCGGTACGCGCCCCAGATCGCGGCGCCGATCGCCCCGGCGTGGATGCTGTCCGGGCTGCTGACCAGCTCGATGGGGCCGCCCTTGCCCTCCTTCTTGAGCGCGTCGGCGGTGGCGCCGATCAGCCCCGTGTCCCCGGCGAGCCCGCCCGAGACGAAGACCACGCCCTCGGCGTTCAGCCCCTTCAGCAGCCGGGCGAAGCGTCCCGCCATGCTCTCGTGGATGCCGCGCAGGATGTCGGGGGTGGAGATCCCTCTCGACACCATGTTGATCACGTCGGTCTCCGCCAGCACCGCGCAGATCGAGCTCACCTTCTCCGGCTTCGCCGCCGACAGGCTGAGCCCGCCGACCTCGGCCAGCGAGACGCCCAGATAGCGGGCGATGTTCTCCAGGAACTGGCCGGATCCGCTGGCGCACTGGCTGGTCATCTTGTAGCCCAGCACCTTGCCCCGCTCGTCCATCAGCACCGCCCGCGCGTGCAGCGCGCCCACGTCCAGCACCGCCCGCGCACGCGGCTCGAGGAAGAGCGCGCCCCGCGCGTGCGTGGTCATGCCGTAGAAGTGGCCGGTGGCGAAGGGGATGTCCTCGCCCTCGCCGGTGGTGGCGACGTAGTCGAGCGCGCTCACGCCGGCCTGGTCCACGGCCTTGTGGAAGGCCTCGTCGACGACGGTGGCGACCTCGCGCCGCCGGATGCGGCCCACGGCGCGCCCGATGAGCTCCTGGCCCCCGTCGTCCACGCGCATGACGACGGCCTTGACCGCCCCGCTGCCGACGTCAATCCCCGCGGTGATGGGCATGGCGACTCCTCAGGCCTGGGCAGAGAGCCCGCGCAGCGCGAACATGGCCGCGCCCAGGGCCCCGGTGTAGATGCTGGAAGGGGAGATGTTCAGCGTGCGCTGACCGTAATTCTCGTCCACGAGCTGGCGCAGCGCGCTCACGGCGGCCTCGTTCTTCGCCACCCCGCCGGTGAACGTCATCTCGTCGTAGACCCCGCCGGATCGCGCCAGCAGGCTCATGGCCCGCAGGATGACGGCGCGGTGGAGCCCGGCCAGGATGTCCTCGCGCTTCTCGCCCAGGCTCAGCCGCTCGCGCAGCTCGGCCCCGGCGAAGACGGTGCAGGTGCTGTTGATGCGCACGCTGCGGCTGCTCGACTGTGCTAATGGACCTAGTTCGTGAAGACCCAGGTTCATCTCGTCGGCGATGTAGCCCAGGTAGCGCCCGCAGCCGGCCGCGCAGCGGTCGTTCATCTGGAAGCTGGTGACGATGCCGTGCTCGTCCACCTGGATGGCCTTGGTGTCCTGGCCGCCGATGTCCAGCACGGTGCGGGTCATCGGGAACATCAGGTGCGCGCCGAGCCCGTGGCAGAGGATCTCCGAGCGGATCTGCTCCTTGGGGAAGGGCAGGCGGGCGCGGCCGTAGCCGGTGCCCACGCAGGTCAGCTCCTTGAGCTCCACCTGCGTGGCGGCGTCGAGGCCCTCCCGGACCTCCGGCGGGTCGCCGATGCGGGCGAGCGCGTTGCCGATGTGCTGGTGGAAGCCCAGCTCCAAGGGCTCGTTCTCCACCTTGACGATGCACTTGTCGTACAGGCCCAGCAGCAGGTCGAAGCTGATGGGGCTGCTCTCGTCCTTGGTGGCGGCCTCGCTGAGGCGGGCGTAGGCCGAGCCGGCGGCGTCCCGGAAGAAGTCCGAGCCCTCCGTCCCCGTGGGCGAGCGGAAATTGCGCTCCTCCTCCGCCAGCATCTCCGCCGAGATGAGCTCCACCGCCTCGCGGGCCGCGCCCTTGAGGCCCGGCGCCACGCCCAGGTCCACCTCGCGCAGCATCAGCTCGGTGAGCCGGTGATACTGCACGATGCGCTGCTCCAGCCGGAAGGCGCGCAGCAGGCGGGCCAGGGTCTCCGTCCCCGCCCGGCGCTCCACCTCGCGCTGGAGCACGCCGAAGCGCGCGGTGACGAAGGCCTCCGTGCGGGCGACGCTGGCGGCGAGATCGTAGTTGGCGCGGCTGTTGGTGATGCCGCGGCCCAGCACGCCGCCCTGCTCGTCCATCAGGATGGCCTTGGTGGTGGTCGAGCCCAGGTCGATGCCGATGACGCAGTTCACAGCGTTGCTCACAGCGCACCTCCGAGGGCATGCGCGGCGGCGCCCACGCGGCGCTCGGCGATCATCTGGAAGTAGCTCTCCAGGCGGTTCTTGATGTTGGCCGCTGAGAAGTAGCGTGGGTCCACCAGATCGCTCTCGATGAAGCCGCCGGGCAGCCCGGTGCGCTTCTCCACCTCGCGCAGGATGAGGAGCTGGCCCGCGGAGAACGAGTTGCAGCTCTTCACCGAGTTGATGAGGAAGCCGTCGGCCTCGTACTCCTGCACGTACTGAGTCAGCATGTCGATACGCGAGGGCAGGTTCAGGTTGGTGTAGCAGCCGCCGCAGTAGTCGGCCATGCTGCCCAGCGGGTCGTTGGGGTCGTGTCGAAAGCCGAAGTCGTAGGTGCCGCCCACCTTGGTGTAGGTGCTGGCCACGCTCACGGCGCCCTCGTCCGAGAACATCTTCCAGAACTCGCGGAAGCTGGTCCAGTTGGGCGGGCCCTCGACGACGAGGCGGTACTTCTGTCTGTCCAGCCGGCCGCTGGGGGTGTCCGGGCCCTCGCCGGTCAACAGGCGGGCCTCCACCTCCTCGCGGAGCGCGCGGTAGTAGGCGGCGCCCTCAGGCGTGCCGCGGAAGGCGGAGAAGATGGGGCCTACGTAGTAGACGGCGCCGAAGTAGGCGTCGATCGGCGAGGGCCGGCGCTTCGCGCTCTGGAGCACGGCCACCAGATCGTCCTCGGCCGCCGCGGAGTAACCCAGGTACTCCTTCAGCCGATCCTCGTCGTAGGAGCGGCCGGTCACCTGCTCCAGCGCGGGGATCACGACCTCATGAATCTGCTTCATGATGTAGGCGCGGTGCTCTGGCGAGAGCTCGCCGTCCCCCTGGTAGGGGACGTGCAGGAAGACGCAGGGGCAGTCGTACTCCTCGCGGAGGAGCTCGAACCACTTCATGAAGGTGTAGCAGCCGGTGTAGCTGAGCAGCAGCAGGTCCGGCTTCGGCAGCCTGGTGCCCGTGGGGCCGATGTTGCCCGCGCGCAGCATGCCGATGTCGCACTTGACGTAGGTGCAGACGTCCTCGCTGTGCCCGGCGCGCTCGGCCTCGGCGATGTAGTCGCGGGACTTGCCGCGCATGCCGGACTGAAGCGCGTTGATCTCGGGCAGCAGGGGCAGGGCGCCGAAGCTGCGCACCAGCTCGGTGAGGTTGCCGGGGACGAAGGTGTAGACCACCTTCTCGCCCGTCTCCGGCGCCCGCTCCAGGCGCTCGAAGTGCTCCCCGATCATCTCCTTCTGCAGGACCATGGATCGGTCCTTCTGAAGCTCCATCGCGGGCGTCGCCACTAAGCACCTCCCCACAGCTTGATCGCGTCCGAGAACGTCCCCGCCTGCTCGCGGAACTGCTGGAACTGCCCCGTGTTCTCCGCGTACTTGAAGGCGATGCAGGGGATCCCCGCCGCCTCGGCCCCGCTCTTCAGCATGGGGCGGTCCAGCAGGGCCGGGTCGCAAAACGAGGGGGCGGCGAAGATGACGCCGTCGGCGCGGGCGGCGCGGGCGCGCTGTGCCATCAGCTTCTTCTTCCCCTCCGGGTCCGGCTCGTAGAGGATGGAGCAGCGGCGCGCCGAGCCCACGAAGGTGCTGGCCAGCGCGTCCACGGGGTCACCTGTACCTGGCACCGGCGCTGACATCAGGCGGTTGCCCAGCAGCAGGTCGTCGTCCACGATGTAGCAGCCGGCGCGCTCGATGGTCTTGATGAGCCCCAGCGGGGGCTGCTCGCAGAAGGCGCCGACCAGGATCACCCGGCTGTTGTCGCGGGGGCGGGTGTTCTCGGCGAGCGCGAGCGACAGGTAGCGCCGCCCCTTCTCCAGGAACTCCTCGACCGGCACGCTCTCGCCGGCGCGCAGGAGCAGGTAGAGCTCCTCGGTGCTCACCTTCCAGGGGGTGTCCCGGCGAGCCTGATAGAGTTTTCCGATGAGATCGCGCGCATCATCGTACAAAGCGATGGACCGGCGCAACCCGTCTTCGGTCCAACCCTTCCCGGAGATGGCGCCGAGATCGCGCAGCAGGACCCGCAGCTCCTCCGCCCAGAACCGGGCCATCAGCTCGGGCTGACCGCCCTGGGGCAGGTCGAGGTAGCGCACGTAGACCTGGGGCTTGAGCACCTGCCACATGCCGCTGAGGTTGCGGATGACGTCGCAGGTGCTGGGGAAGAGCATGGCGGAGAAGGCGTCCAGGCGCCCGGTCAGGCCCAGCTCCACCACGCTCCGCGGGATGTGGCAGATGTAGCTCTGATAGTAGGCGTCGCCCCGGATGATCTCCAGGCGGTCGCCGCCGCCGTGCACGCCCACCGGCAGCATCCCCGTCGCGTGGATGACCTCGCGCGGGGCGTAGACGGGCAGGTAGCCCGCGGCGTGCCGGCCGGGCTCCTCGGCCAGCCAGGCCCGCGCGGCGCGGAAGTCGAGATCTTCGTAGACCTCCCGCGCCCAGTCCACGATCTGAGAACGGTTCATGGCTCGCTCCAGCGCGGCGTGCGCCGCTCGACGAAGGCGCGGATCCCCTCGGTCGCGTCGGGGTGCGCCATGAGCTGCTCCAGGTAGAGGTGCTCCAGCGCCGGGAGCTCGTCGCGCACGGCCCGCAGGTGGGGCATGCGCGCGGCCCGCCAGGCCATGCGCACAGACAGAGTAGGCAGCGGTGCCAGATGCTCCTGGTACCACTGCATCAGCCCCTCGCCCGGCTCCGCGCGGCAGACGTCGGCCAGCCCGATGCGCGCGGCCTCCTCGCCCTCGACGACGCGGCCGGTCAGCACGAGGCGGGTGGCCTCGGGCCCGCGCATGCGGAAGCGGAGCCCCAGCGCGGCGACAGGCGGGAAGACCCCCAGCCGCACCTCGGGGAAGCCGAGGCGGGCGCTCGCGTCGCACCACAGCTCCCCGCACCACATGGCCAGCTCGGCCCCGCCGCCCAGGCACTGGCCGCGCACGACGGCGGCGGTGGGGACGCCCAGGCCCTCCAGATCGCGGAAGAGCTCGTGGAAGGTGGGCAGCATGGCGCCCACGCGCTCGGGCAGGTGCTCCTCGACGGAGGCGCCGAACGAGAAGTGCGCGCCCTCCCCCTCGAAGATCAGCAGCTTGAGCCCGCTGCGCCCGTGCAGCACGCCCAGGTGCGCGCGGATGGCCAGCACCATCGCCGTGTCCAGCACGTTGGCCTTGGGCCGGGCGAGCCAGATCCGCTCCACCGCCCCGCCGTGCAGGCTCTCCGTTCGGATGGACGAGCTCAAGCGCGCTCCCGCAGGCCCGCCGGGCCCACCGAGAGGATCAGGTCCTCGCTCCAGCGCTCGCCCTCGGCCAGGCGGCGGCGGAGGGCAGGGAAGTCCACCTCGCGGTCGGCGCCCTTGCCCGCGTTGAAGGCCCGGAAGCCGGCGTTGGCCTCGGTCATCATGTTGAGCGCGAGCCAGGCGCGGTTCTGCTCGCGGTTCTTGTCCCACCAGGCGAGCTTGTGCTTGCGGATGCTCTCGATGGTCTTGGTGAGGCAGCCGGGGAAGGTCATGAGCAGCTTCGTGGCCAGCGCGTCCACCGCCTGGTCCAGGAGCGAGAGGTCCAGCTGCCCGCGCTTGAGCAGGGCCTTGCCCGCGTCCGCGTCCGCCCCGGTCTTCCACTCACCCAGCCGCGGGCGGCCCCAGGCGTCCACCCCGCAGTCCGTCCAGCACAGCGGGTTGGGGACGTGCTGCCCGTCCACCTTCAGCGCCGGCACGAGGTCGGTCAGCAGCCCGAGGCGCATGGCCTTGTGCGCGCTCCAGGGCTCACAGGCGGTGCAGGAGAACATCGCGTTCTCCACGCCCACGAAGAGGGGCAGGAAGTCGGTGGCCCCGCCGTCGGGGGCGCTGCCGTGCCGCGGCCCCGCCTGCCCGAAGCGCGCCATGTCCTGCGCGATGGAGTAGTCGCAGGCCATCCCGATCTCCTGGCCCCCGCCGATGCGCATCCCGTTGACCCGGCAGATCACGGGCTTGTCGCACTCCAGGATGCCGGAGACCATGTCGTTGAAGAGCCGCATGTACTGGCGGTACTCCTCGGGCCGCCCCGCGTAGTACTCGGCGTACTCCTTCGTGTTCCCGCCCGTGCAGAAGGCGCGGTCGCCGGTGCCGGTGAACACCGCCGCCACCGCCCGCCGGTCGTTGGACGCCTCGCGGAAGGCCAGGATGACCTCCTTGATCGCGCCGGTGGTGTAGGAGTTGAGCTGGCTCGGGTTGTCCAGCATGATCCAGACGTTGTGCAGGCCCTCCGCCGGCCGCCCGTCGGGCAGCAGGACGGGCCGGCGCTCGACCCGGATCTCCTTGTAGTCGGTGGCGACGAGATCGTGGCTCTTCCAGTCCATCAGGAGACCTCTGGCGTGAGCACGAGGCGGCGGTCGGCCCCGTGGCTGTGCGCGTCCTCCAGCGCCGAGGGCAGGGCGCGGAGCGGACGCAGCTCGGTGTTGGAGACCACGTCGATCACGCCGCGCAGGGCGAGGTCCACGATGGCCGGGTAGTGCTCGGGCGCGCAGCCCCAGTTGCCGATGGCGCGGGCGTCCAGCGCCATGAGGTTGGAGAGCCGGAGCTCGATCTTGTCCATGGTGTAGCCGACCACGCCCAGCGTGCCGCCGTGGACCATGAGATCGAAGGCGGCCCGCTGGCCCGCCGCGCTGCCGGAGCACTCGAAGATGGCCCAGCCGAAGTCCGCGGCGCCCACCTCGCGAGCGTGGGCCTTGATCGCCGCCTTCAGCTCGCGCGCGCCCAGGGTGCGCGGGTCCAGCGCGAGGCCCGCCCCCCAGCCCGCGGCCCGCTCCAGGCGCGCCGGGTTCAGGTCCAGCCCGACGACGTGCGCGCCCGCGGCCCGCGCCACCTGCACCAGATAGCTGCCCACCCCGCCCAGACCGACGACGATCGCCAGATCTCCGGGGCCGATCCCGGCCCGGAGCACCGCCTGGTAGGGGGTCGAGACCGCGTCCGCCACCACCGCCAGGTGGCGCAGGGTGAGGCCCGGGGCCTGGCCCAGGGGCGCGTCCATGTCCTCGCCCGCCCCCGGCACCACGCAGAGCCCGCGCGCGGGCACGACGACGTGGCTGGCGAAGCCGCCGTCCCGGTCGTTGCCCGGCATGACCTGGTGGGGGCAGATCATCGAGCGACCCGCCTTGCAGGCCCGACACTGGCCGCAGGGGATCACGGCCGGCACCACCACCGCCCGGCCCAGCAGCGCCTCGGCCCCCTCGCCCGCGGCCTCCACGATCCCGGCGATCTCGTGCCCCAGGATGATGGGCGGGGGCTGGCGCGTGCGCACCCCGTCGTACAGGAAGCCCAGATCGGTGTGGCAGAGCCCGCAGCCGGCGACCCGCACCCTCACCTCGCCCGGCGGCAGCGCGCCCAGGACGCGACGGGCAGGACGCACCGGCTGACCGGCGCTGATCATCTCGTAGCCGAAGAGCTCGCCCCCCATGCTGACCCCCCGCCGAGGGGACCCAGCAAGAAACATGCCATCAAGGCGAAGCTACCGGGAGCGGGCGAAGCGCCTCCTGTCTGGCCCGGCGCTGTGCCCTCTCACCCTGTCGGGCTGGGTGTTTTCACACACCTACAGCTCCAGGCAGCCCTCCCCCGTGTAGTAGGAGGGGTCGTGCCCCCAGGTCCAGCAGTCCCCGGTGCGGTCGTCCCAGACTCCGTAGGTCATGACGTCCTCCAGGCTGCTCACGAAGACGGTCTCGGAGTCCTCGTCCAGCCGGGTGGGGCTGCCGCCGCCCTCGAACTTCGCGCCGTCGGCGGAGACGGGGTGGCAGTAGAGGTAGACGTCGCCCGAGCCCGTCGTGTAGCCGTTCAGGCAGTCCTCGCCGGTCCAGGGGTCGGGGCTGCGCGGGTCCGTCTCGGCGATCCCGAGGGTGAAGGTGTCCCCGCGCCCGGCGCCGGAGACCTCGATGATCAGGACCTCCTCCTCCCAGCGGGCGGTGAAGGTGGGGTGGTCCTCGCCTTCGCCTTCGCCTTCGCCCTCCCCCTCGCCTTCGCCCTCGCCCTCGCCCTCGCCCTCGCCCTCGCCTTCACCCTCGCCCGTGGGGTCCGGGCCCTCGTCGATCTCGCCGTCGCAGTCGTTGTCGGCGCCGTCGGCGCTCTCCTCGACCCCGGGGTGGACGTTGGGATCGTCGTCGTCGCAGTCCTCGTCGTTGCCCACGGCGCCCGCCGAGCCCTCGCAGCTCTCGACGGGGCTGTCGGGGTCGCCGTAGCCGTCGCGGTCCACGTCCGCCCAGCCGTGGTCCCCGGGCTCCTCGCCGGGCTCGTCCACCTCATCGTCGCAGTCGTTGTCCAGCCCGTCGCAGAGCTCGGCGGCGCCGGGGTAGACCTCGTCGTCGTCGTCGTCGCAGTCGATCCCGTCGGAGAAGCCGTCGCCGTCCGCGTCGGGGATGAGCCCGGTCTCGTCCTTGTCGCCCGTACACGAGAGGAGCAGGACCAGCAGGCTCACGATTCTCATCTTCCCCTCACGGCTTTCGGAGCGCGTAACAGTAATAGACGAAGTTGCGGCTGGCCAGATCCTGGAAGGTGGCGCTGCCCTCGGTCGCGGCGAAGGCGCGCATCACCCCGCCCAGCCCCCAGGGAGCGGCCTCGCGGATGAGCTGCTTGCGCCGCGGCGTGTCCACCCGCAGCCCGCGCACCACGCCGTCCGTGATGTCCACGCGCTCCTCCACGATCATCCCGCTCTGCCGCAGCTCCTCGTCAAAGGCCGCCTGTCGCTCGGAGAGGCGCAGGTCGGCCAGGAGCAGGTGACCGCCGGGGGCCAGGACGCGCCGCACCTCGGAGAGGAAGGTGGGGACCGAGCCGTAGCAGTGGCAGCTCTCCACGTTCAGCACGACGTCCACAGAGGCGTCGGGCAGCGGGATGGCCTCGGCGTCCCCCACCTCGTAGCGCAGACCCTCGGCAACCACGCGCTTGCGGGAGAGCGCGACCGCCGCCTCGGACCGATCCATGCCCAGCATGCTGGCCGGGCGGTGGTAGCGGTGCACGAAGTACGCGCCGCCGCCGCGCCCGCTGCCGATCTCCAGCACGCGCTTGCCGTCCAGCGTCCGCTGGCGGGCGACCCGGTGGTAGAGCTGCATGCAGACGCGGTCCGGCTCATCCGAGGCGTCGAGGTGGGGACGCCCCTCGGGCTCGTCGTGGTCGGGCTCGTAGCCGTAGTTCATCATGCGCCAGTCGGCGCGCTGCCAGAGGCGGGCCAGGAGCTGATAGGCCAGCCCCCAGAAGCCGCGGCGCAGGGGCCCGGGGAGCTGGGACGGGTAGAAGGCCAAACTAGACTCCTTCGTTCGGTGAGGTCGCGGCGCGGCGGCGCCAGTGCTCGATGAAGTGCTCCCACTTGAGCACGCTCTCCCGCGGGAGCACGGGCTCCAGCAGGCGCCCGGCCTTCGTCCGCAGCCAGAGGCGGTGGCGGTTCTCCACGTTGGCCGTGGCGAGCTCGTGCAGCGGGATGCGCAGATCGGAGCCTTCGAGGCGGATCTCCTCCTCGGTCAGCACCAGGCGGCCGCTGCCCGCGGGGACGCGCTCCTCGGTGGTCTCGTCGAGCACTGTGCACGGCCCGCTCTGGAGCAGCGCCCCGCCGGTGAGCGCGCGATCCCGCCAGCCCTCCTGGTCCAGGCGCGCCCGGCGCAGGTCGGCGAGATCGGCCAGACGGCGCTCGCCCCCGGGGCCGATGAGCGTGCTGTCCGCCGTCACCCGCCAGCGATCCCGGCAGGCGCTGCAGGCCACGGCGTCGCCCAGCTCCACCAGGCCCTCGACCCGCCCGCAGTTCGGGCAGGCGTAGAGCACGTTGCTGAGGCCCTGCGCGAGCCGGATCCCGCGCAGAGGCCAGTGGGGGCCCTCGGCGTCGTCCACGCGCAGCCGGCGTTGCAGCTCGGCCAGGACCGAGGGCGCGCCCTGCTTCTTGTCGAAGAGCACCGGCGGATCCACCACGGCGTGGACCCGCCCGCGGCGCGGCAGCGGGGCCCAGCGCGGCCAGGAGCGGTAGCCGTTGTAGATGCGCATCGTGACCACCGGCGCGCCCATCAGCAGCACCAGCTTCTCGATGCCAGACACCAGGGGCAGGGGCCGGCCGTCCCAGGTGCGCTCGCCCTCGGGGAAGATGCCGATGGCGGCGCCCAGGTCGATCCAGCTCTTCATGAGCCGGACGGCCTTGCTGTCCGGCATGTTCTTCTTCTTGGGCGACAGCCCGAAGGCCAGGATCAGCTTGCCCGGCAAGCCCTGGGCCAGCGCCTCGGTGCCCATCACCACCACCGGGCGCCGGGCGACGATGTTCATCGTGATGGCGTCGGTGAACTCGACGTGGTTGCAGAGGAAGACCACCGGGCCCTCGCGGGGCACGTTCTCCTCCCCCTCCCAGGTCAGCGGCATCAAGGTGCGCAGCACACTGGCCATGAAGCCCCGATAACGATCATGCCGGTGCCGCAGCAGCGCGAGGCTCTCAGCGGTAGGTGGTAACGGGGTGTTGGTCGTCCCTTTCACAGCGCTGCCCCCTCCTCCGGCTCGGGATTCGCGGGAGCGTAGCGAAGAAGACCGGGAAGTTCAAGGTGGACGCGGGGGCCTCGACGGCCGGGAGCCTCAGGAATACCTGAAAGACCATGCGCCCGACGCTCGCGCCCGGTCGATCTCCAACAACGGCCCCTCTCCAGGACGAGGCCGCGCTGGTCGCCGGGATCCGTGCCGGCGATAGACGGGCGAGCGAGGCCCTGGTGCGCCTGCACGGGCCGCGCATGCTGGCGGTGGCCCGGCGCCTGCTGAACCGGGAGGAGGACGCTCGCGACGCGCTCCAGGACGCGCTGATCTCGGCCTTCCGCAACATCGATCGCTTCGAGGGCGGCGCGCGCCTCTCCACCTGGCTGCACCGCATCGTGGTCAACACCGCGCTCATGAAGCTGCGCAGCCGCGGGCGCCGGCCGGAGGTCGCCATCGAGGATCTCCTGCCGACCTTCCTGGAGGACGGCCACGCCGAGCACCCCGCCGAGCCCTGGACCCCGCGCTCTGCCGAGGACTCCGTCGCCTCCGCGCAGGAGCTGGCCCTCCTGCACCGCTGCATCGGCCAGCTCCCCGAAGCCTACCGCGTGGTGCTCACCCTGCGGGACATCGAGGGCCTGGACACCGATGAGACCGCGACGCTGCTGGAGATCACGCCGGGCACCGTCAAGATCCGCCTCCACCGGGCGCGCCAGGCTCTCCGCGCGCTGCTCGACCCCTACCTGCGCGAGGGCTCCCCATGAGCGTCACCCGAGACATGAGCTGCCGCGAGTTCATCGACCTCATCTACGCGCTGCTGGCCGAGGAGCTGGCGCCCGAGCAGCGCGCCTCGGCCGACGCGCACCTGGCGATCTGTGACGCCTGTCAGAGCTATCTGCAGAACTACCAGATCACGACGAAGCTGCTGGAGCGGGTGCGCGACGAGCCGGACGCGCCCCTGCCCGACGACGTCCCCGACGCGCTGATCGACGCCCTGATCGCGGCGCGTGAGGCCGGGCGCGAACAGAGCTGATCCGCTCGGGGCCGGTGATCGTACAGAAGGCACGGCGCGGACACGGCGCCGAAGAAACGAAGCCTCGAAGCCACCGAACCCCCGGAGCCACCCATGCGCGCCGCCGCCACCCTTCTGTCCGTCTTCGCCCTCTCCGCCCCGGCCTTCGCCGAGGAGCCCCCGCCCCCGCCACCCGAGGAGACGGCCCCGGGTGAGGAGGAGCTCAGCCTGGAGGAGTTCCTCTCGACGGTCTTCGAGATGGCCGACGAGACCCTGGAGGCCGCGCTCCTGGACATGATGTCCGCGGAGAACCAGCCTTGGAACCTGGAGCTGTGCCTGGAGCTCACCTGCATGGCCTACGACAGCGAGGACGGCTACTCCTCCTGGCCCGTCACGCCCTGAGCCTCCCATCCCCTGACCTCAGATTTGTTCACAACTCAACACACCTCAAGGAGCACATCATGTCCCCTTTCGCCATCGGTCTGTCCGCGCTCACCCTCTCGCTCAACCCCGGCAGCCTCCCCTCGACCTCGCTGGACGCGCTGGACGTGGACCTCGCCCCGGAGCTCCCCCTGGCCATCCCGGTGACCGAGCTCCCCGACGGCACGGTCTTCCTCGACGACGCCCAGGCCTGGAACCTCCGGCTCTGCGTGGGGAGCTCGTGCTTGAAGTACGACAGCAAGCAGGGCTTCTCGACCACCTGAGTCAGCGCGCCCCCCAGTCCTCCCAGCTCAGGCCCCAGAGCATGGAGAGGTCGCCGAGCAGCAGCCCGGTGAGGAACTCCCCAGTGTCCAGGCGCATCCCCAGGGCCTGGAGCTGCGGCCCCACCAGCGGCCCGGACTGCGCCAGCAGCAGCGGGAAGCGGGTGAGCTGCGGCTCCATCCGGGCGAAGCGCTCCCGGTCGCCCAGCGCCCGCGCCGCGCCCAGCCCGAAGCCGGTGGACGACATCCCCAGCCCCAGCACCACCGGGCCAGAGTCGTAGTCCGGTCGCCCGGCCTTGCCGTCCGGCCACTCGGCGAAGCCCTCCATGCCCAGCACCTCCGTCGAGAAGTGCTGGACGAAGCGCTCGTAGAGCACAGCCGCCCGCGCCGGGTCGAGCTGGGCCATCAGCGTGATGCGCAGGCCGAGGTCCGCGCCGCGCGGGCCCTCTACGAACCGGCCGCTCTCCAGGTCGATGCGGCTCGGGGGCAGGGAGGTCTCGGGGTCCAGGTGCTCGTCCACCCAGCGGAGGTGCGCCTGGATGGCCTCCTCCGCCCCCGGCAGGCCCACGGCCCGATCCCGCAGGCGCAGGGCCAGCAGGACGGGGATGGTGTCGAAGCCCCAGACCAGGCCCGGGTAGGCGTCGATGGGGGCTCCCCCGCGGGCCTGGAGCTCAGACAGCAGGACCGCGCAGAGCTCGGCGTGCAGCGCCTCGTAGCGGTCTCCGCCCCCCGCCATCCGGTACGCGCTCAGCGCCAGGGCCAGCTGCCCCCGCCAGGTCCCCTGACCTCGCGCCCCGGGGATCCCGTCGGGACCGCTTACCTTCAAGCGCCGGGCGACCTCGGGCACCAGCAGGTCCAGCAGCGTCTCCATCCGCGCCAGGAGCGCCGCCGGGTCCTCGCCCTCGCGCTGCGCGCGGCTGGCCAGGGCGAGCACGGGCAGCACATAGGGGAAGAGGCGGAATTCCGGGAAGTTACCGGTCTGGGCGTCCACCAGCGCCCGGTAGGCGTCCGGGTCGGCGAGGCGGCGATCCAGGTCCACCCACAGGCGATCCTCGGCCGAGGAGCTGGGCCGGGCGACCTCGACCGTGGCGGGCGGCGCGGGCATGGCGAGGAGGAGGGGGATCAATCAGCCCTCCAGCCAGCGTTGGAGCTCCCGGTAGAGCTTGTCCAGAGAGCGGGAGCGCTCGCGGGCGCGGACGAGATCGAACCTCGCGGCGAAGGCAGGCTGATCGGTAGGGGGCGCGTAGCGTCGCGCCGGGGCCATGCGCTCCGTGAACCAGCCCTTCGCGTCGCGGATTCGCTCGGGATCGGGGGGAGCCTCCAGGCGCGCCGGGAGCCCTCGCACGCCGGAGAGCGTCTCCACCCCGGCGAGGAACCACGCCTCGAATTCGCGCGTCGCGACGACGCAGGTGGCCGGACCAGCCGCCTCCTGGGCGATCACCTCGGAGAGCCGGGGGCCGAGCGCGCAGGGCAGATCATCGTCGGCGTCCAGGAGCATCAGGACGAGGCCACCGGGACCGGCCTTCAGGCGCGCCGCGCGCCCCACGCGCGCACGCTCGGAGGGCGCGTTCAACATCGAGGAGCGCGGCAGGCGCCAGGGCGGGAGCACATCCACGTCCGTGGCGCCGAGCTCCGCGAAGATCCGTCGCAGCAGGACGGGGACGGCGTCCACCTCGCCGTGCCCCTCGACGATGGCGAAGACCCTGCGCCTCATCGGGTCTCCGGCTCCGTCGGCCGGGGGAGACGGAACAGGTCTCCACTCCGACGCGGAGCCGTCGGCCGAGTCGACGACCCCTGAAGCTGGCTCTGGCGGAGGAGCTCGCCCGGGGTGCAGAGGCGCTCGCGGATGATCTCGCGCGTCTCCTGCGCCAGCTCGGAGATCGTCGTGCTGCCCCTCTGCTTCTCCACGACCAGGATGTCCTCCGCCGGGTAGTCCTCATCGGAGAGCAGGTCCGGGCTGTGGGTCGTGAGCAGGATCTGGGCGTCCTCCGAGGCCTCCCGAAGCGCCGCGGAGAGGCGGGGTACCGCGCCGGGGTGGATGGCGACCTCGGGCTCCTCGATCCCGTAGAGCCCAGGCACACCCTCCTTTCCAGGCTGAAACGCCGCGGTCAGCACGCCGAGCGCGCGCAGGGTGCCGTCGGAGAGCGACGAGCCGGGGAAGCTCCAGGGCTTCTGATCATCCACATCCTGGAGCACCGTCACCTGCTCCTTCGGGCCGAACGCGCGCACGTCGATGCGCGACACGTCGCTCACGATGGCGTGCAGGTGCTCCTCCACGCGCGCCAGTCGCTCGGGATCCCGCTTCTTCATCCGGCGGATCACCGCCGCCAGGTTGGATCCGTCCCGCAGGAGCCGATCCCCGGCGTCCGGGTCTTGAAGCCCGCCGATGCGCTGAGGCTGGAGCTGGTAGAAGGACATGCGGGCGAGCCCCTCGTACAGAGGCCGGAATTCGGGCAGGCTCCCCAGCAGCGGGAGGTGCAGGCGGTCGAGCTCGACCCGGCCGAGAGGGACCGCGCCGAGGGAGCTGCTGACGCGGTCGCGGTCTCGCTTGAACCAGCTCCGCGGAGCGCCGCCACTCCGCGCCGCCGACCAGACATGGATCTCCTCGCGAAGGACCTCGAAGCTCCTGTCTGGGAGAGCGCCTACCGAGAGCGCGTAGATCGCCGCGCCGCCCGCCGGAAGGCTGAGCTCCAGGCGGACCCCGAACTGTGTCGGGTGTCCCGCAGACCGGCGACGGACCTCGTCCATGCCACCGCGCTCGCGGAGCGCGTGTTCGAGGGAGGTGGAGAGCGACTCCGCCACCAGCCGGAGCGCGTCGAGGAAATTGCTCTTCCCCGAACCATTTCTGCCCACCAGCACCGTCAGCGGCCTCAAGCTCACGCTGCAATGGGCCAGGCTTCGGTAATTGCTCAGCTCCACGCGGTGGACGAAGACGGAGCCCACGGCACCTCCTGCGGCAGCGTATCTCGCCAGCAGGGTCCAAGGCAGATAGCCTCCCCTCCCCCCGGAGCCCGCCATGTCCCCCACCCCCGACCAGCTCATCACGCCCTCCCCCCTCGGCGAGGGGCGCTTCTCCCTCCATATCCCCGACGGGTGGCAGCAGGGGCGCGGGGCCTTCGGGGGGCTGCTGAGCGGGGCGCTGGCGCGGGCGGCGGAGGCGATGTCGCCGGCGCCGCTGCGCGGGCTGGAGGTGGCGATGCTGGGGCCGGCGACGCCGGGAGAGGCCAGCATCGAGGCGAAGATCCTGCGCCGGGGCAGCTCCGTGACGGGGATCGCGCTGACGCTGACCCAGGCGGGCGAGGTGGTGGACCACGCCATCGCCGTGACGGCCGCGGATCGGCCGGGGGCGCCCTCCTGGTCGGAGCTGGCCTGGCCGGCTCCCCCCGCCTGGCGCGACCTGGAGCCGCTGCCGGCGGAGATGCCGTTCGCGCCGACCTTCACGCGGCACCTGGAGTACCGGCTGGTGGGCCGACCGCCGTATCAGGGCGGGGGGGAGGCCAGCGCGTCGGGCTGGGTGCGCGCCCGACAGACGCCGAAGCGCCTGGACGCGGCCTGGATCGCCCTGCTCGTCGACGCCTGGTGGACCGGGGCCCTGGCTCGCTTCGAGGCCCCCCGGCCGGTGGCCACGCTCACCTACGCGCTGCACCTCTGCGAGCCCGCCACGGGCCTGGACCCCGCCGCCCCCTGCTTCCTCGAGTGCCGCGCCCCCGTCAGCGCGGGCGGCTACGTGAGCGAGGAGCGCCGCCTCTGGGGCGAGGACGGTCGCCTGCTCGCCATCAACCACCAGTTGATCACCATCATCCGCTGAGGCTCCCATGGACCGCCTGCTCATCGTCGACGGCACCGTGCTGGTCATCCGCCCCTGGTTCGGCGGCCACAAGGACCCCTGGAAGGTCGCGCTGGCCCAGCTCCGCGGGCACCTGCGCGAGGCCCCGCGCGTGGCGGTGGTGATGGACATCACGCTGGACACCTTCCGGCGCGAGATCGCCCCCGACTACAAGCACAACCGCGAGCCCGCCCCGCCCGATCTGGTCGAGAGCTTCGACCGCTTCCGCGACGAGGCCCTGGCCCGGGGCGTGCCCGTGCTCTCCTCGCCCCGCTACGAGGCCGACGACATCAGCGCCACCCTGGTCCGCCTGGCCGGCGCGGCCGATCTGCCCGTGCGCATCCTGTCGGACGACAAGGATCTCTTCCAGCTCGTGCGCGACCGCCCGCAGGTGCTCGTGGAGGACCGGCTGCGCGGGCGCACCTACAACGGCCCGGCGGTCTTCGAGAAGCTGGGCGTTCACCCGCATCAGGTGGTGGACTACCTGTCGCTGGTGGGCGACGCGAGCGACGGCGTGCGGGGGGTGGCCGGGGTGGGCGCCACCACCGCCGCCGCCCTGCTCAGCGCGCTGGGCAGCCTGGACGCCATCTACGCCGACCTGGGCGCGGTGGCCGCCCTGCCCATCCGCGGGGCGAAGACGCTGCCGGCGAAGCTGGAGGCCGGGCGAGAGCTCGCGTTCCTGGCCCGCCAGCTCGTGCGCCTCCAGAGCGAGGTCCCCGTGCCCGAGGACGTGCTGGAGCAGGCTCGTGTCAGAGCTTGACCATTATCGATTTTAGCGCAGGGTGGTCCCCAGGCTCAGGCTGGTGAACACGAGCCAGTTCTTCGTGTAGCCGTCGCCCAGGGCGTCCTGGCTGTTGGACTGCCCCTCGGCGCCCCCGGCGATGGTGCGCAGGTTCAGGAACAGGTCCACCCCGCTCTTCTGGGCGATGCCGCCGCGCAGCGAGGCGTCCACGATGGCGCCGACCACGTCGGTGTCCCCGCCGTTCAGGTACTTGATGGGCGCGTAGAAGCCGTCCACCTCCGCCCCCACCCAGGCGCGCTCCTCGACCGGCAGGCGCCCGCGGAACTTGATCACGGGCACCGGGCCGATGTCGCGCTCGCCGGTGAACAGGGTCCCGTCCTGGGAGGCGAAGTCGATGGTGGCGTTGCGGATCTGGAGGGAGACGCCCAGCCCGAGCTCCTTCTTCGGCCCGGGCGCGAGGTCGTAGAGCCAGCTGCCGCGCACGAAGGAGAAGCCGTAGCGGAACTCCATCGGCGTGCCCTCAGGGAAGAGCAGGTCCGCCTGGGTCACGTCGCGGGTGAGCACCGTCTCGGTGCGCAGGTCCAGCGGCTGGTAGAGCAGGATGACGCTGTGGCGGTCGCCGATGTCCAGGTCCGCCGAGAGTCGGGTGAAGGGGAAGAGGTTGTTCTGGCCTCCCTCGGCCAGGTAGTCGAAGTCGGTGCCGTCCCGGTCGAAGGTGATGTGGTGGTACATGGGGGCCAGCACGCCGAGCTCGGCCGAGAAGCGGGTCCGCAGCGTGGCGCCCTCCCGGTTGAGCACGGACTCCGGGGCGTCCGGGGTGACGGCGAGGGCGGCGGCGCAGAGCAGGGACAGGAGCATGGAGACCTCGTGGCTGGTGTGTGCGAACTATATACACACCTACCACGAAGCGTGTACAGCGCAAGGGCTCAGGCGAGCCCGAGCGCCTCCACCATGGGCGAAACGACCGCTTCGAGCGCCCGAAGATGAACTGAACGGCGCGCGCGAGAACCCAGGACACCCAGCTCCGGCGCGTCCGGGCACCGCCCGAGGGGGCGCCCCCGGGCCTCCGAGACCGCCGCGGCGAAGGCCTCCCGGGCCACGGCGCGCAGGCTTGGATCCCGCTCCAGCATCCAGCGCAGGCTGCGCCAGGCCAGGGCCGCGTGGCGCTCCTCGTCCGCGGCGACGCCCAGGAGGGCCTCCCTCAAGGCGGGATCCTCCACCCCCGACGCGGCGGCGCGGGCCTCGGCGGCGCCGAGCGTCTCGCCCACGCAGGCCTCCTCGACCAGGGCGCGCAGGATGGCGGCGGCGTCCGCGCCAGGGCGCACCCCGTCCAGGGACATCGGCCCCGGCCCCACCGCCTCCCCCCGCCAGGCCCCGGCCAGGGTGTAGGCCAGCCGGGCGTGGGCCACCTCGTCGGCGGCGGCGCGCTGGGCCTCGGCCAGCAGCTCGGGGGGCGCGCCCAGCGAGAGGAGCTCGAGGGTGAAGCGGGCGAAGCTGCCGACGCTGGCGTGCTCCATGGCCGCGACGTCCGACCACCAGGCCCCCAGCGCCGCGCGCAGCTCCGCGGAGCGCTCACCCACGTCCAGGGCCAGCCCGCCCACCCAGTCCCCGCGGGGGGCGCAGTCGGCGGTCCGCACCCCCCCCACCACCGAGAGCGGACGGCCGATGGCGCAGTTCTGTTCCTGGCACTGGAAGCTGGCCGTGTCGTAGCTGGCCGAGCACTCCTCGCCGTCGGGGCAGTCGGCGCCGACGCGACAGGCGTCCGCATCGGAGCGGCAGGCGAGGTAGGTCTCGCGCCCGCAGCCATTGTCGAAGCTGGCGATCCCGCACTCGCCGCTCTCACAGTCGCCGTCCGTGGCGCAGGTGGCCTTCTCGCAGCTGGACCAGCTCTTGTCGGTGCTGACGATATCCGCGGGCACACACGCGTAGCCGTCGCCACAGTCGGAGTCCTTCGTGCAGGAGTAGGCGCAGTAGCAGCCGTCCTCGCCCGGCCAGGCGGTGTCGGGGCTCGCCCCGGGGACCGTGCGCCCCCCGACCTCCACGTAGTCGATGTGCAGGCAGCGCGCGCCGCTGCCCCTCCCGCCGGCGCAGTCGGCGTCGGTGGTGCAGCTCAGGTACTCCTCGTCACCCCGGCAGCTCTCACCGTCGATGGTGTCCGAGGTGCTCACCGCGGAGACCCGGTGGACGCTGCCGTCGTCGCAGCGCTCGTAGCCGGTGGCGGCGCCCGAGGCGTCGAGGATGGCGGTGGAGCCCTCGCAGACGCTGTCCCCCTTGTCACCCCCGACGCAGGCGGGGAGGCCGATGGAGAGGAGGAGGAGCGCGCGGAAGGCCTGAAGGGAGCGGTCGATGTCCATGGGTCACCTCCCGGACATCTTAGCGCCGGCCCTGGGCCCTCCGCTGGATCCGCTCCTGGACCACGGGCGTCGCCAGCCGCGCGACCAGGGCGTGGGTCTGTCGGTCGAGGTGGACGTTGTCGATGAACAGCCCCTCCAAGCTGTCGCGCTCCCGCAGGGCGAGCTCGAAGTCCACGAGGCCGGTGTCCATGCTCCGGGAGACCTCGCGCACGGCCTCCACGATCCCGGAGGTGGCGCGCATGGGCGCCGGATCGTGATCCCGGGCCAGGGCGAGCTGGGCCCAGGCCTCCGCGCGCTGACCGCGCCGGAGCATCAACAACCCCCAGAGGTACTCGATCTCCGGGCAGTCCGGGGCCGAGGCGTGGGCCGCCTCCACGTCCGCGGGGCTGATCTGGTTGAGCTGGAGGGCGTAGCCCGCGCCCTTGCGCGCCCAGGCCTTCTCGGGGAGCGCGTCCGGGCAGACCGGCTCCGTGGCGAACCAGCGGTCGTTGGCGGAGCCCGGGGTGATGAGCACGACCTCGGCGTCCGCGTCCTGACAGAGCTGGACGGCCCGGCGCAGGTTGCGCTCGAAGGTGGCCTCGGCCATGGCGGTCTGCTCGGGGCTCATGACCAGCGGACCGCGCGTGACCATGGGGTTGAGCTGGGGGCGGGCGGAGATGCGGCGCTGAAGCTGGAGGTAGAGCTGCGTGCGCTCCAGCAGCACCGTGAGCCGGGCCTCCAACGCGCCGGAGATGTCGCCGTAACGCCGCTCCAGGGTGCTGTTCGCGATGTCGTTGTGCCCGAAGTAGAAGACCACCACGTCGGGCTCGAGCGCCATGCCCTCGTAGACCAGGCGCGGCAGCGTGCTGGTGTCCATGCCCGAGCGGCCGAGGTTGAGGGAGACGGCGGGGACCCCGGCCTTGTCCAGGGCGGTCTCGATGAGGCCCATGAACTCGAGGGCGGGCGGGAGCGCCGAGCCGCCGCGCATGCTCGACTCCCCGAAGCCGATCACCCGCGCCGTGCCCGGCGTGGGCTTCGTGGGGAAGCTCCCGATGGTGTCGATGCCCTGGTAAGTCGCCTGGGCCACGTCGCCGTTGATCTCGAAGAACCTGCCCTTCGCCAGCCAGTGAGGGCGCAGGAAGCGCGGGCTCTCCGGGAGCCCGTAGACCGCGCGCAGCAGGAGCTCGACGCCTACGAAGAAAGCGACCGTGACCGCGAGTCCCATGAGGGCTTTTCGGAGGGGGGTCCGCACGCCCGTTCAGTATACGCCTGCGAGGGAACAAGATCTAGCTTCAGTCCCAATCGACCCGATCGTCGTGTCCCGGGTTGTACAGGACCTCCCAGCCTTCTGGCGGATCGAAGAACAGGTAGTCGCTCTCGATCTCGTCGCGCTCCGACCAGCCATCCACCCCGGCGCCCGTGTTCCAGTCCCCTTTGTAGGCGGGCGGCGTGGGGACGCCGTCGCCTCCGGCGTAGAGGATGATCTCGTCGTTCTCCGGCGTCTCCCAGGCCCCGTGGTAGAGCTGGAGCGGGATCCAGGCCCGCCCGCGCTCGCCGCCGACCTCGACCGCCTCGGGCTCCGGCCAGAGGATCACGCCGATGTCGTCGGGGTGCAGATAGCGGACATGGCTGGTGACGTCCTCCAGGATGAACTCGGCGGTGCCCTGGTAGACGCCGGGCCAGGGGTAGGAGGCGCCGGAGTAGCAGCCGCCCCAGCCGTCGAATTCCCCGCAGCCGCCGCTGAAGACCACGGGGTGGTCCCCGCCGTCGTCGTCCGTGATGCGGGTGATGCGCTGAAAGGCCGTGGTGGAGCCCGAGTGAAAGAACCAGTGGACGTCGGCCATCTGAGGCTCGTCGCCGGAGACGTCCACCACGACGTTGACGTGCTCCCAGTCTCCCTCGTGGTTGTTGGCGAACTTGTTGAAGGGATACCAAAACCAGTACTGGATGAGCAGGAGAGACTGGGCGCGGTCGTGCCAGGCCAGGTGTACGTAATGCACGGGCGGGTAGGGAGCGGCGGCGGGGTCGTCGCCCTGGATGGCCGACCACTCGTCCAGCCAGGTAGCCTCGTCGTAGCCGGGCCCGCTGTTGTCCCCCGGACAGTCGATCTGGTAGACGTAGCCGTCCGCGGGCAGGGTGGCGTAGTCCAGCGCCGCGAGCTCGGCGTTGGTCGCCGCGATCTCGCCCGCCGCGTGCTCGATGTCGTCCGCGGCGAAGCGCCACAGATCGCCCCCGCTCTCCGCGCAGTAGTCCACGGAGACCGCCCAGAGCTGGTCTCCCGAGAAGACCTGCGCGGGCTGGAAGCGCTCGGCCAGGGCGAGCTGCTCCCCCGCGTCGAGCTCGCCCTCTGCGAGCGGCTCGGGTGAGCCCACCGGGTCCACGCCCTCGCTGTCCGGCATGCGCGGGACGCAGGTGTCGCCGTCCCAGTCCCAGTCCCAGGCCTGTGGGCAGCTGTGGCTCTCGGGCCTGGTCTCAGGGTCACAGGCCAGGAGCAGGGCGAGCGGCGTGATCATGGCGTCAGTCTACCGCAGCTCCGATCAGAGGGCCGACTCGTCCTGCTGCTGCGTCAGCATGGTGAAGGTGCCCACGGAGACCGTGTCGTCCAGGTACGGGACCAGGCCCGTGATCCCGCGGTAGGGGTAGCTCACGCTCACGGTGATGTAGTGGTAGCCGTCCTCTCGCGCGGCCCACTCCGCGTCCACGTCGCAGCCCCCCTCGCAGGGGTAGCCCATCGTGTCCAGGACGAATTCCGCCTGCTCCTCGGCCTCGGCCTCGATGAGCGCGCCGGTAGGATCGCTGCCCTCGATGGTGATCGAGCCCACCCGCGCCCCGTCCCGGGCGGCCCGCGCGAGGACGTGGTGGAAGGAGACGAACATGCTCAGCTCCACCACCCCGCCCACGATGGCCAGGAAGACTGGGAAGCAGAGCGCGAACTCCAGCGCCGCCACCCCGCGTCGCGCGCCCATGGTCACCCCCTCTGCCACTCGAGGCGGATCGCGGTGGAGGACGAGAGCGTGAGCGGGTCGAGCACGATGCCCACCAGGGGCCGGAACTCGACGCTCACCTCACAGACCAGGCTGCGCCCCGGCGAGGTGCCGTGCGTGGTCACGGTGGTCGTGAGCGACTCCGGCACGGCGGTGAGGCCGGTGGCGTTCATCCACAGGGCCTCCTCCATCACGTCCTCGGCCTTCGCCTTCGTCAGCGCGAGCGAGGCCTCCTCCACGCCCGGGTCCACCAGCGCCCCCGCGCGGCAGCCGAGCATGACCGCCCGGTCCAGCGCGTTCTCCATGTAGAAGAGCCAGGCCACGTCCATGATGCCGCCCACCAGCAGCACGAAGACGGGCAGGATCAGGCCGAACTCGAGCGTGGTCCCTCCGCGGCGGCGCATGGCTCACTCCACGATGGCCAGGGGCAGCGAATTCGCCACCCCCTCGAAGATGTCGACCAGGGCGCTGGAGTCCGAGGTCAAGGTGAAGTAGCCGTCCCCCTGCACCATGCTCTCCATGAAGGAGTCGTACTGCACGAAGGAGACCACCCAGATGTTGGCCTGCTGCTCGTCCCACATGTCCCCGGCCAGGGCCACGCTGTCCGTCTTGATGTTGGTGGTGGAGTGCGGGACGGCCGCCTTGTACTCGGTCCAGCGCGTCTCGGTGTAGCCGTCGGCCGCGCGCAGGGTGCCCGCCGTGGACTGCGTGCCGTTGGGGATGCCGTCGGTGAGCATCAGCACCGCCCGGTACACGCCCGGGTTGTCCTCCGCCTCGAACATCCGGCTGCACATCTCCAGGCCGGTGGTGTGGTCGGTGCCCGCCTCGTCGTCCTGGTACTCGCGCGGCATCTCGGAGAAGCAGCCGCCCTTCGTGGTGGTGCTGGTGTTCGTCTTGAAGTTGTTCTTGTTGCTGCCCGTCGCCCAGGTGCAGTGCTTGTTGGAGGAGCTCTTGTACTTGCCCGCCTTGTTGCCGGTCTCCAGGATCTCCCAGTCGTCCCGGACGGCCTTGCCCGCCGCCACGTCGTCGGCCACGCGGGTCAGCGGCGTGTACTCCCAGGCGAAGGGGCCCGTGAAGATCGCCATCCCGATCTTGTCCTGCTCGCCGTAGTTGTTGGCGATGACGTCGTAGAAGGCCAGGGCGGCGTCGGTGGCGTTGTGGAAGTCCGAGTGGTTCCAGGAGTTCGTGATGTCGAAGGCCACGCAGACGTGCATGGCCCGCGCGGCGCTGGTGGCCCGCCCGGCCACCGGCAGGTGCTCCACCCCGAAGAAGCGGGCGAGGAAGAGCCCGACCTCGTTGTCGCCCGTGCGCGTCACCAGGGCCCGCACCGCGTTCGGCGCAACCGTGCCCTCGGTGAAGGTGCCGGCGTCCTCGTCCCAGGTGCCGAAGTCCAGGTCCGCCAGATCCCCGGGCTGCCCGGCGATGAGGTTGGCGGCGACCACGCCCTCGGCCACCGTCCGGGCGTCGTCCTGGCTGCCCGTGCGGCGGAGCATGATCACCGCGGCCTGCGTGGCGGCGTCCGCCACGTCCTGCGCCTGCGCCTGCGCCATGCGGATGTAGGCGACGTCGATGGCGAAGGCCCCGAAGCCGAGCAGCACGGTCAGCGCGAGCGCCAGGAGGATGGCGTAGGATCCGCGTCGTCGAGAAGGTCTGGTCCGTGTGGTCATGGGCACCTCACCGTCCCTTCCTGGTGGAACCGTCGATGCGCTCGCCGCTCTGGTCATAGGTGCTGGTGCTGCGCTGGTCGCCCACGATGACCTCGGTGCTGTGGGCGGGCGCGACCGGGGGCGGGCTCTGCCGGGTCTGGGCCTTGCGCGCCTCAGTGCGACGCTCCGCCGAGCGGGTGCCCTCGCCGAGCTTGGCGATGCCGACGAGGGTGTTGGTCACCAGCGGGCCCCGATCCTCGACGAGCGCGTCGTCCTCGGCCTGGCGCAGCGAGAGCTGCAGATCTCCCCGCGTGGACGCCAGCGCGAGCTTCTCCGCCTCCTCCGGCAGCACCTCGAGCGTGACCACGACCTTGCGCCCCGAGGAGGTCCGCTTCTTGTCGTCCTTGCTGGTCTCGGCCCCCTGCGGGTCCCGCCCGCCGATGACCGCCCGATCCACCGCCAGCACGCGCGCGTTCTGCAGGATGGTCTCGGTGACCCAGTCGGCCTCCAGGGCCTCGCTGTCCGGCCGGATGGTGACGATCACGTCCACGCGGTCCGCCGGGTGCAGCAGGCCCGACAGCCCGGCCGCGGAGGAGAGCAGCAGGGAGGCCGCCCGCGCCCCAGGCGCGATGATCCGGTCCAGGGCCGCCCGCGCCGCCCGCGCGTCCATGCGCTCGCGCCGCAGGGGCTCCCCCGCCAGGACGCGCTCCACCGGGATGAGCCCGAGGGCGTCCTTGAGCTGATCGCCCAGGAAGACCTCAGCTTCGGGGACACTTCCGGCTGGCACCGTCGCCACCACCAGATCCTCGCGCTCGATGGGCACCCCGGGCTCCAGATCGCGCGCGGTCTGAACGACCTCCACCATCGGCACGCGCGCGCGTGCCTCTCTCAGCGCGGCTTGATAGTCAGCCATCACGCCATAGATGAGCGCCGTACAGGTCCCCGCGACGAGGAGCACGCCCCCAAGCAGAAGCCATGTCCGCGCCGTTGTTGTTCCCGTCGAGCGCGCCATGGTGCCACCTCCACCTGGCACCTTCTATAGCACGGAGGCGCGCCATGCGCTCGGGTGCGTGAACCCCTTCGCTGGAATACGAGGCGCGTCGAGGAGCGCCGGAATGCCCGAGCAGGTCCTGGTGGCCGATGCCCTTTGCTGCGTCTACGAGCTCGGCGGTGAGCGGGTCTCGGCGGTCGACGGCGTGTCCTTCGGCCTGGCGCGCGGGGAGTTCGTCGCGCTGACCGGCCCGTCCGGCAGCGGAAAATCCACCTTGCTGGCCATGCTGGCCGGGCTGATGCGCCCCAGCAGCGGGCGCGTGCTGCTGGAGGGGCAGGACCTGGGCCAGCTCTCCGAGGACGACCGGGCCCGGCTCCGCCGCCGCAAGGTCGGCTTCGTGTTCCAGACCTACAACCTCATCCCCGTGCTCTCGCTCCTGGAGAACGTCGGGCTCCCGCAGCTCCTGGACGGCGTGCCCGCCTCCACCTGGGAGCCGCGCGCCCGCGAGGCCCTGGCCCGGGTCGGGCTGGCCCACCGCGCCCGCCACCTCCCCGAGCAGGCCAGCGTGGGCGAGCAGCAGCGCGCCGCGCTCGCCCGGGTGCTGGCCAGCGGCCCCAGCCTGCTCCTGGCGGACGAGCCCACCGGCGCCCTGGACAGCCAGCGCGGCCACGACGTGCTGGCCCTGCTGCGCGGCGCCGCCCGCGATCTGGGGGCCGCGGTGCTGATGGTGACCCACGACCCGAGCGCCGCGGCGGTCGCCGACCGTCAGCTCCACCTGCGCGACGGGCGCCTGGAATGAGCGGGGGCACGATCCTCCCGCTCCTGCGCCTCGCCCTGCGCGATCTGGCCCGGCGCCCGGCGGCGGCGATGGTGCTGGTCCTGGGGCTCGCGGTCGGAGTCTCCGGCGTGCTGGCCCTGCGGGTGGGGACGCAGGGGGCGCTGGCCTCGATGCGCGCGATGTACGCCGAGGCCGCGGGCCCCGCCGACCTCGTGATGCTCCCCGTGGGCGACCTGACGCAGCCCCTCCCCGCCGGCCTGCGCGCCGCGGTGGAGGCCGACCCCGACGTGGCCCGCACGCTCCCGCTGGTGGCCCTCTTCGCCGCCCGCCTGGAGGACGCCGCCCGCGGCGGGATGCCCTTCATGCCCGGCCCCGACGCCGCCGTGCTGGTGCTGGGGGCCGACGACCCCTGCCCCGCCGAGCCCTGCCGCTGGACCGTCTCCGGCCAGGCCGGGGAGGGCGTGCTGGTCGGCGAGGTCTGGGCGGAGAGCCGCGGGCTCGAGCCCGGGGACGATCTCCGCCTGCTGGACCGCAAGGGCAAGGTGCTGACCTGGAAGATCGGCGGGACGCTGGCTCGCGAGGGGCTGGGCGCCCTGGGCTACGGGCGGGTGGTGATCGCGCCGACGGCGCAGGTGCGGGCGGACTTCGGGCTGGGGCCCGAGGACACGCAGGAGCTCCACGTCCTCCTGAAGCCGGGGGCGGACCTCGCGCGGGCGAAGGATCGACTAGGTAATCTAGTCTCTGGAGCCCTGGCCTCCCTCCCCGCGGATCGCGGCCAGGACGTGGAGCAGCGCCTGGGCAACCTGCGCGCCGGGACGGACATGCTGGGCCTGATGGGCCTGTTCCTGGCGGCCTACCTCATCCACGGCCAGTTCTCGGCGCGGGCGGCGGCCCAGGGTCGGGCGCTGGCCCTGCTGCGCTGCACGGGGGCGACGGCGGGGCAGGTGCTGTGGATCTTCCTGCTCCAGGCCCTGGTGGTGGCGCTGCCGGGGGCGGCCCTGGGGGCGCTGCTGGGCGTGCCGCTGGCGCGGGGGGTGGCGGCCCTGCTGGCGCTCACGGCCAACGCCGATCTCCGGCTGGAGCGCGTCCCCCTCCCCGAGGTCTTCGCGGCCTCCGCCCTGGGCGTGCTGACCGCCCTGCTCGCCGCCCTCTGGCCCGCCCTGCGCGCCAGCCGCGAGCCCGTGTGGGAGGGCCTGCGCGCCCGCGCCCACGCCGCCGAGCCCCCCGCCCGCTGGAGCGTCGCGCTCGCCCTCGCCCTGGCCGGGCTCACCGCCCTGAGCTTCTGGGTCTGGCCCGCCAGCCAGGTGGACCGCGGGATCAGCTTCGCCCGCATCCTGCTTCTCCTCCTGGGCGTGACCGCCGCCCTCCCCGGGCTGGTCGCCCCGCTCTCCGGTCCGCTCGCCTGGGTCTCGGCCCGCCTGCTGGGCGCCACCGGGGCCCTGGGAGCCAGCTCGCTGCGCTGGCGACCGGCCCGCAGCGGGCTCTCCGCCGGGGCGGTGCTGGTCAGCGTGGCCCTGGTCGGCGGAGCCTCCACGCTCGGCTCCGGCATGTCTCGCGAGATCGACCGCTGGACGGACGCCGCCCTGAGCTGGGACCTCTACGTGACGCGGGTGGGCGGCTTCTCCGCCGAGGATCTGGAGGCGGTGCGCGCGACCCCCGGCGTGGCCCGCGCCGGCTCCGTGACCATCCGCCCCCTCAGCGTGCGCTCGCCGGGGCGCGAGCAGCCGGCGGCGATCTCGGTGATGGCGGTGGAGACGGCGATCTGGCGCGAGCAGATCCCGGTGGAGCTGGTGCCGGGGAGCCCGATGACGGGGGCGGAGGCCATGGGCGCGCTCGACGCCCCCGACGCCTGCCTGGTGACCAGCGTGGTCGCCGCGCAGCTGGGGGTGAAGCCGGGCGACCGCCTCTCGCTCCAGGGGCGCGACGGCCCCACAGAGCTGAGGGTGATCGCCGAGTTCGTGGACTACACCCAGAACGGCTACACGCTCCTGGTGGGGCAGCGCTTCGCGGCCGAGGTCCTGGGGGTCACGCGCGCCGACGCGCTGGCGGTGCGGGTGGAGGACGGGGTCGCGGCGACGGAGGTGGAGGAGGCGCTGGAGGCGCGGCCGGGGGTGCTGGTGGAGACCCGGGACAACCTGCGTCGCCAGGTCCACGAGCTCGCCTCCGCCGTGCTGATCTCGCTGGACCTCATCGCCTGGCTCTCCGGCGGGGTGGGCCTGCTCTCCGTGGGCGCCGCCCTGGCCCAGAGCGCCTACGAGCGCCGCCGCGACCTCGCCGCGCTCAGCGCCATCGGCGCCACCCGCGGCCAGCGGATCGGGATCGTCATCGTGGAGGGCGCGCTGACCGCAGGGGTGGGCGCGCTGGGCGGCGTGCTGATCGGGGCGGCGCTGGGGCGGGTCTTCGCCGACGCCACCGCCACGCTGGGCATCCCGCTGGTCTATGTGCCCCCCTGGGGCGCGCTGGGGGCGGCGGCGCTGGCCTCCGTGATCGCCGCGGTGATCGCGGCCTGGCTGCCGGCGCGGCAGGTGGCCTCGGTCCCCGCCAGCGAGGCGCTTCAGGCGGAGTGAGCGGGGGAAGGCATGGACCTGGTCATCTTCCTGGTCATCTCACTCCTGGCTGTCCTGATCTACGGGGTGGCCACCACCATCGAGGACCGCCTGAGGCGCCAGGCCCGCCTGTCGCCCGCGGGCTTCATCCAGGCGATCCAGCAGGATCTTCGGGTGGAGGGCATCGACCGCGCGAGCGAGCACGGGCTGGTCGGGCGCCTGGGCCACACCTCGCTGGCGCTGGAGGTGGAGCCCTACGCGGGCAAGGAGGGGGTGGTCGCCACCCTCAAGCGCCGGGACCTGCCCTTCTCGCTGATCAACCGGGCCCCCCAGGAGGGCCAGCCCGCGCCGAGGCCCCAGCCGGTCTCCGGCGTCGGAGACCCTGCCTTCGACGCCTGCTTCCTGGTGGAGGGGGACCTGGGCGCGGCCCTGGCCACGCTGAGCCCCGAGCGGCGCCGCGCCCTGGTGGCCGGCGTGAACCGACCCAGCGTCGCCCGGGTGGACCTCCGCCGGGGGCTCCTGGACGCCCGGCTGCTCGGGACCTGGGACGACTCCCACCTGATCGCCGCCGCTGTGCGCGCCCTCGCCCAGATCACCGAGGAGCTGAGCCCGCCCTCCGACGTGAACGCCGCCCTCCTGCAGATCGCGCGGCACGACCCCGCGCCCGCGCGGCGCCTGCGGGCCCTGGTGATCCTGTCCGCCCGAGTGCCCTGGGCGACCTGGGGTCCGGTGCTCGAGAGCCTGGCCGGCTCCGACGCGCCGCTGCTGCGCCTGCTCCACGCGATCGGGACTGGCGACCTCGAGGCCCTGGCCGGGACCCGCGACACGCTCCCCGCCCTGCTGGACGACGACGTGTACGCGCTCCAGGCGCTCCGGCTCGACCACCTGGAGCCCGGTCTGCGGCGGCGGCTGGGAGTCGCCCTGCTGGGCCTCGGCCACCCCCGGCTCCTGGCCCAGGGCGCGCAGCTCCTGGCGGGCTCGGCCAGTCAGGACGATCGCGAGGCCGAGGCCGCCCTCCTCGGCTGCGCCCTGCGCGAGACGCCCCCTGGACGGCAGGAGCTCGCCCGAGCCCTCGGCCAGATCGGCGGCGTCAGCAGCGTCCCCGCCCTCAAGGAGCTCGCCCGCGCCCACCCCGAGGATCCCGCCGCGCCCCTCCTGCTGGAGGCCGCCCGCACGATCCAGGCGCGGCTGGTCGGCGCCGAGGCCGGACAGATCCGTGTGGCCCCCGAGGCGCCGGAGGTGGGCGCGATCAAGGTGGAGGAGGATCGGGAGCGTCAGCGCGGGGCGGTGCGGGTGGCGCGGGAGGGCCAGGGCGGAGGGTAGTCCAGAGATCGCACGGCGGAATGAGGGCCTAGCTCGATCCCTCGCCGTGACTGGCAATTCAGCGCAGAGGACGCTGAGGTCGCAGAGCGCGCAGAGGAGAACAGGGCCACGATCGGTGGGGGGCGATGGAAGGAACGGTGATCGGGAGGCTGACGCACGAGGCCAGCCCGCCTCCTGCTCCCTGACGCCCGCCCGAGCCTCTGCGAACTCTGCGAACTCAGCGTCCTCTGCGCCGAATCACCCACCCCGGCGCAGGATCAACGCGCAGCTCTCGGCCCCATCCGAGGCCACACGCCTACCCCCCCACCCACCCCAGCACCCAGCCCGGCGCCACCCCCGCCCCCAGCACCACCGCCGCCAGGGCCAGCCCAAACGCCAGCTCCCGGGGGCGCAGATCGGCGATCTCCAGCTTCGGCGGGCCCAGGAACACGCGCTGCCAGGCGCTCACCAGGGCCGCGGCGCCCAGGAGGGTGCCGAGCAGGCTCATCAGGGCCAGGGGGAGCGCGCGCTCGGCGACGCCCCGCAGCACGAGCAGCTCGCCTACGAAGCCCACCGTGCCCGGCAAGCCGCCGCTGGAGAGCGCCAGCAGGAGGAAGAGGGCCGACATCCTCGGCGCTGAGCGAGCCAGCCCGCCCAGGCTCTCCAGATCCGAGGTGCCCCGGCGCTGGAAGAGGAAGCCCACCACGAGGCAGAGCCCGCCCGTGCTGAGCAGGAGCGCGGGGAGCTGCCAGGCCACGCCGCGCAGGCTGAGGTCGTTCATCACCGCCAGCCCCAGCACCAGCGCCCCAGCGTGGCTCATGCTGGAGTAAGCCAGGAGCCGCCTCAGGTTCCGCTGCTGCAGCGAGACCAGCGAGCCATAAACGACACCTATGGCTCCCGGCACTGCCATCAACCAGAAGCACCAGGAGGCGGGCTCCGGCAGCAGGGGGAGCGCGAAGCGCAGCATCCCGTAGACCCCGAGCTTGAGCCCCAGCAGCACCGCCGCCGCCCCCGCGCGACCCTCCATCGCCACCGTGGGCAGCCAGGTGTGGAAGGGGAAGAGCGGCACCTTCACCCCGAAGCCCACCAGGAAGAGCAGGAAGATCAGCAGCGCGCGCGGGTCGGACAGGGGCAGCCCGGTGAGCGAGAGCAGGTCGAAGGCGTAGCCGCCGCGCAGCTCGTGGTGGGAGATGCCCAGCGCGATGGCCCCGAGCAGCAGCGGCACGCCGCCCGTGAGCATGTAGAGCGTGTACTTCAGGGCCGCGAAGCGCCGCTCCGGCCCCACGCCCCACAGGCCGATGAGGAAGTAGAGCGGGACCAGCGTGAGCTCCCAGAACAGGAAGAAGAGCACGAGGTCCAAGGCCACCAGCACGCCCGTGATCACCCCGAGCAACGCGAGCAGCAGCCCCATGAAGGCCCGCACCTGCACCACCACGCTGCTCCAGGAGGCCACCAAGGCCCCCACCCCGATCAACGCCACCGTGGGCAGCAGCAGGATGGAGATCCGGTCCACCCCCACCAGATACTGCACGTTCAGGCTGGGGATCCACACGGCCCGCTCGACCAGCTGCATCCCGGGCCGACCCGGCTCGAAGCAGACCACCGCCAGCGTGGCCAGCGCGAGCTCGACCAGGGTCGCCAGCAGGCCGATCCAGCGCGAGGCCCGCTCGCTCGGGGCGAAGAGGCAGAGGGCGCCCGCGATCAGCGGCACCAGGACGAGCGCGGACAGCAGCGGAAAACCCGCCTGCTCCGCCGCCATCGCCAGCTCAGTGCCCACCGTGGGCCTCCTCGCGCAGCCCTTCGAAGGGCGCCACCAGCTCCAGCACGTCCGCCGTCACCGCGCCCAGCCAGGGTCGGGGGGCCAGGCCCACACCGAAGATGAGCAGGCACAGGGACCCGGCGATCAGCCCCTCCCGAAGCCGAAGATCCCGCAGCACCACCCCAGGGCGATCCGGCCCCGGCGCGAGGAAGGCCCGCTGGTAGGCCCGCAGCATGGTCGCCGCCGCCAGCAGGTTGCCCAGCGCCGCCACCCCCGCCACCGCGTACCCGTGCGCCTCGTAGCTGCCCTCGATGAGCAGATGCCCGGCGTCGAAGCCCGAGGTGCCCGGCATGGCGACCATCGTGAGCCCCAGCACCAGGAACACCATCCCCAGGATCGGCATGGGATCGAAGAGCCCGCCCAGGCGCGGCAGCCAGCTCGTGTGCGTGCGGCGGTAGACGAAGCCGACCCCGAAGCACAGCCCGCTGGTCGCCACGCCCAGGCTGAACATGAGCAGCAGCGCCCCCTGGAGCCCGGGGGCGTTGAGCGAGAACAGGCCGATCACCACCGCCCCCATGTGGCTGACCACGGTGAAGGCCAGCATGCGCCGCAGGTTCACCTGCACCAGCGCCAGCACGCCCCCGTAGAGCAGGCTCAGCGCGCCCAGGCCCACCGCCAGCCCCGCGTGCCGGGCGCTGGCCTCGGGCAGGAGCGGGAAGATCCAACGCGCCACCCCCAGCGCCCCCACCTTCACCCCCATGAGGAAGACCCCGCCCACCACCACCGTCCCCTGCTGCGCCAGCACCGGCAGCCAGGCGTGGAAGGGGAAGAGCGGCATGCGCAGGCAGAGCCCCAGGAAGAGCAGGAAGAACACGCTGTCCTGACGATCCGCCGACAGCGGCGCCCGCATCAGGTCCACCAGGTCGAAGCTGATCCGCCCCGTCGCGTCGGCGTGGTGCGAGGCCAGCGTGGCGAAGCCCACCCCCAGGAGCAGCAGCCCCCCGCCCAGCAGCTCCACCATGCGCAGCATGGCCCGACCGCGCTCCGCCCCCGTGCCCCAGCGCGCCGCCAGCAGCGCCGCCAGCCCCAGCTCCATCGCGCCGAACAGGCAGAACATCAGCGCGTCGAAGGCCAGGATCTGACCCATCAGCGCGAGCTCGTACAGGCAGACCAGACCCACGAAGGCCCCGGGCAGCTCGCGCCGGGTCGGCTCCGCGTAGAGCACCACCAGCAGCCCCAGCAGCGCCGTCAGCGGCACGAACAACGCCGAGAGCCCGTCGATCACCAGGTGCAGCTCCAGGAAGCTCATCAGCGGGATCTCCAGGCGCAGCGGCACCTCGCCTCCTCCCGCCAGGAAGGCCAGCAGCAACGCCGCGGCCAGCGCGAGCTCCAGCCCCGTCGTGATCACGCCCAGCACGAAGGCACCGCGCTGCTCCCGCGCCAGGGGCGAGAGCAGGGCGCCCACCAGCGGCACCACCAGCAGCCCCAGCAGCGCGAGGCCGCCTCCCCCCAGATCCCAGCGCGCGCCGTCCATGACTCACCACCCCCAGGCGAGGAAGGCCAGCACGATGAGGGCCACCACCCAGGGCTGGCCCAGCAGCAGCTCCACCCGGCTCAACAGCACCCCCAGCCGGCCGCCGGCCTCGGGGATCCCCTGGCCGATGGCCCGCAGGACCAGCCGATCCTCCACCCGCGCCAGCCCCGCCGCCGTCCACTGGGCGAGGCGCCCCATCACCCCCCGCCCCTGTGAGGCGTCCTGCCCCAGGGTCGGCCGGTCGCGCCAGGTCGCCAGCCCGGTGAACGCGCGGCGGATCGGCAGGCCCGTGGCCCGGTCCACGAGGTGCGCGTCCACGGCGTCGAGCTGCCGCCCCAGGCGCCGCAGAGGCTCGACGACCGCCCAGTGCGTGATCTCCTCCAGCCAGAAGCGCGAGAGGGACGCCACATAGAGCGCCCGGCTCTGGGCCAGCCGACCGCGCACGGGGCGCACCGGAGCGGCGCGCAGATCGTCCACCACCGAGGGCGCGCGGAGGATCTGCCAGCCTCGCACCACCCCGTGCGCCAGGGTGTGGGCCAGGGCCAGCTGGCCGAGCCCGAGCCCGCACCAGACGAAGATCAGCCCGAGCTGCGAGATGGAGGAGCAGATCAAGGCGGACTTGATGTCCGTCTGCGTGAGCCCCACCAGCCACCCGTACAGGGCCGAGGCCAGCCCCACCACCACCACCAGCAGCGCCACCGGCCCGCTGCGCTCGATGAGGGGCTCCGCCCGCAGCAGCAGCAGCGCCCCGCCGTGCACCGCCACCGCCCCGTAGAAGAGCGCGCTGGAGGGCGTGGGCCCCTCCATCGCCCGGAAGACCCAGGGGGAGAGCGGGACCTGCCCGGCCTTGGCCGCCGCCGCCAGCAGCAGCCCCGCCCCGATGGCCGTGGCCTGCGGCGCCGTCAGCGCCCCGGCCCCCGCCTGGATCTCCGACCAGCCCGAGCCCCCGATCCAGCTCATACTCAGCACCATCGCCATGAGGAACCCTGCATCTCCGACCCGCAGGGTGACGAAGGCGCGGATCCCGGCCGCCGCCGCCGCCGGGCGCTCGCGGAAGAAGGCGATGAGCAGCGTGGAGCAGAGCCCGGAGAGCTCCCAGCCGGCGTAGCCCAGCAGCGCGTCCTCGGAGAGGCAGAGCAGCTCCAAGGCCCCGGCAAACAGGCAGAGTGTGGCGTAGAAGCTGCGGAACCCGGGCTCCCGGTGCAGGTAGCCGCGGGAGAAGCGCGCCGTGAGCAGGGTCATGGCCAGCCCGAGCAGCAGGAGCCCCAGCCCCGACGCGTCCAGGCGCAGGCCCAGCCCCACCTCCACCGAGCCCGCCCTCAGCCAGCTCCCCAGCGGGATCAGCTCCGGCAGCGCGCCCCGCGCCCGCCCCAGCGCCAGCGCCAGCGCGCCCAGCAGCCCGAGGCTCAGGCTCGCCTCCGCCAGCGCGGCCACGGCGGGCTCCCCCGGCTCTCGCGCCCGCAGCCCGAGCAGCGCGAGCGCCAGCGCGCCGAGGAGGGGCGCGCCCAGCAGCAGGCCTGGCAGGAGCAGGCCTGGCAGGAGCAGGCCTGGCAGGAGCTCAGTCATGGGCCGGCTCCCAGGGCTCCCAGCCTCGCCCGGGGTGCAGGAGCAGCAGCTCGCCCTCCTGACCGCGCGCCACGAGCTGCACCCAGCCGCCCAGCACCAGCTCGCCGATCTCGGTGTTCCGCTCGGCGATCCCGGCCAGCACCTCCGGCCGCGACTCCACGACCATCAGCAGGCGCATGGGCTCGTGGACCTCGGTCATCTGGCGGGGCAGGCCGGTGCGCAGGTCGCCCGAGGCCCCGTCCAGCACGCCCAGCAGCCCGGCCACGTTGTGCGCCGCCTTGGTCCCCGATCCATAGCCGGTGTCATTGGAGGCCGAGAAGTAGTACTCCAGCGCGATCCCCGCCCCCACCGGCACCACCGCCGCCAGGATGCGCTCCAGGATCCGGCCGTCGGGGTCGCCCGCTGGATCGTAGGACACGAGGAAGGAGCGTCGCTCCAGCGATCTCCCCCGGGTCAGCGCCCGCCGCCCCACCACCGCCCCCGCCACCGTGGCGTGCCCCAGCTCGGGCCGGGCCTGCCCCAGCTCCCGCGTCCGGGCGCGGACGTGGGCCAGCGCGCGCTGGGGTGAGGGATCGCGCGGGGCGGAGGCGAAGCGGAGGCAGCGCTCCCCCGCGCTCCCCAGCCCGGCGAGGCGCAGGGCCTCCCGCAGCTCGGCGAGCGCCCCAGCGTGCGAGGCGGGCAGATCCTCGGTGTCGTAGAGCAGCACGTCCTCCGTGGCGGTGTCGTGCTCGCCCCCCAGGAAGCGGGTCTCCTCGGGGATCTCCACCCCCATGCCCCGGAGCAGCGCGCGCACCTCGGGGCGGTTGGCCATGGCGGCGAAGGCCCGCGCGTTGGGGCCCCCGTGCCGCCCGCCGCAGGCCCCGCAGGCGTAGGCCGCCCGGTAGGGGTTGTTCAGGCTGGAGGATCCGTGCCCCAGGATCAGCACCAGCGGCGCGAAGCGGCGGGTCAGGCCGATGTTCGCCAGCAGGGCCCCCACCCGCTCCGCCTGCTCCTGGTCGCTGAAGCCCGCGCCTGGGTCGGCGGCGCGCGTGACCGGGATCTCGGTGGGGACGGGCGGGCGCAGGGCGCGGGAGACGGCGGCGGACGCGCCCCCCCAGGCGTCGGGGGCCAGGATCCGGCCCGGGAGCGCGAGGGCCAGGGCCGGGGCGAGGAGATCCACCAGCGCGTGCCCCAGCAGCGGACCGCGGCGCAGCTCCTGGAGGGCCCGCCAGAGCCCGCCCAGCCACCGCGCTCCCCGCCGCCGTCGCGCCAGCGCCCGCTCCGCCCCGGGCCGCGGGCGCTCGGTCAGCCGCGTGACCGGGCTCAGGTTCACCGGGCACAGCGGCGCCTCCCGATCCTCGTCCAGCGCGCGCCAGGCGACCGGGAGCCCGAAGAAGCCCGCCGCCCCGAAGGTCTCCACCTCCGGTCGGTGCTGCTCCAGGTGGCGACGGAAGCCCTCCTCGCGGTCGTCGATGCAGCAGACCACCTGGAGCGCCGGGCGCGCCGGGGCGGGCTGCTCGGGCTGGCGCAGCCGGGAGAGGAAGCGCTCGCGGTAGGGGCGCTCGTAGGCCGTCAGCCAGATCAGCCCCCGCTCCCGCGTGGACAGGCTGGAGATCGCCGCCATCAGCGCGCCGCGCTCCGCCGCGTCCAGGCCCACCACGCTCGGCAGCCCCAGCGCGCGGGCCAGCCGGAACAGGGGCCAGGCGTCGCGGTAGACGCTCGGCCCGGCCAGCTCCGGCGCCACCGGGCTCTGGCGCCAGGTCCAGATCATGTCCGCCAGCCCCTGCCAGGGCTCCCGATCGCGGGGGTTGGCCAGCGGATCCTCGGCGAGCGTGCGCACCCGGTGGGCCAGGTGATCGGGCAGCTCCCCGCTGTAGAGCGCGATGCGCGAGAGGGCCTCCGCCGGGTGGCTGCGCAGCCAGGCCCGCCAGGGCGGAAGGCGCCCGTCCACGCGCCAGGTGTCCATCGTCACCCGCCGCAGGTGCTGGGCGTCCAGGAAGAGGCGGATGGCCAGGGCCTCGGACAGGCGCACCGGCGCGGCTCGGGAGGCCCGGTGCTGTGGGTGAGCCTCCCGCCAGCAGACCATCCCCATCCAGCCGGGCAGCTCCAGCGCCAGCCGCGCCAGGTAGCCCTCCCAGCGCTCCTCGGGCAGGCCGATGGCGTCGAGCTCGACCGCGATGGCGTCGAGCGGGTCGTGGGGCAGGGCCTCGCAGGCCGGGCGCCAGGAGCGGGCCTCCGTCAGATCCAGGCCCAGATCGCCGCGCACCATGTGGCGCCAGGAGGCGAAGAGGCCCTCGTCCCGATCCGGGGCGTGCCAGGCCGCGATCCCCTCGTCCAGGTGCCCGGCCAGCACCCGCAGGAAGGGGCCCTGCACCGCGTCCAGCAGGTCCTGACCCGTCAGCGCCAGCAGCAGGCCGCGGACGGTCTTCGTGCGCCCCACGGCGTCGAAGAGGCGGTCCACCTCCTCACGCGCCTCCTCGGTCATGCGCTCGAAGAGCGCGCCCTCGGCGATGGCGTCCTCCCCGTCCTCGGCGCGGAAGCGGACCAGCAGGCGCTCGACCAGATCCTCGGGCAGGTCCATCAGCGTCTCGGGGTGCAGCCCGAGCCCGGAGAGCCCGAAGGCGTCCAGGCAGCTCGCCCAGAGGATCTCCTGCCCGGCGAAGACGCGCTCCTCCTCCATGCGCCAGGCCAGCTCGCCCGGGTCGATGCGGTCCAGGCCCTCGGTCAGCGCCACGAAGAGGACCTCGCCCCGGCGGATCTCCCGCCCGCCCACGACCGCCAGCACCTCCTCGGCGCGCAGACCGGGCCGGGCCTGGATGGCCGCCCGCAGGTCCGCGTCGCTGATCCGACCCTCCCGCCAGAGCTGCCGGAAGCGCGCCTCGGAGAGCGTGCCGCGCCGCCCGTTCGCCGCCTCCGCCACGCCCAGCGCCTCCTCGAAGGGGAGGTGCTGGAGGCCGTGCAGGGTGTTGTGGTGGACGAACTCCTCCAGCGGCGCCTGGGCCGGCAGGAGGTGGCTCACGTGGGTCAGGATCCGGGCGAGGTGCTCTCGGCGCCCACCCTGCTCCAGCCCTGTGCCGTCGTGCGCCACGAATCCACCCTTACTGGAAGAGGTCGCTCAGGCTGCCCAGCGTCCCGCGCATGAGCGTGAGCAGGAGCGAGGGCATGAGACCCAGGCCCACGATCCCCGCCGCCAGGGGCAGGGTGCAGGCGAGCTCGAGCCGCGTCAGATCGCCGATCCCGGCGAGCCCCGCCCGCGGCGGCCCCAAAAAGAGGCGTCCGATGGCCCGCACCGCGTAGGCCGCGCTCACCAGCACGCCCAGGCTGGCCAGCGCGATGGGCCAGCCCCAGCGCTGCATGGCGCCCAGGATCGCGTGGAGCTCTCCGGCGAAGCCCGCCAGCCCCGGGAGCCCCAGGCTCGCCATCAGCGCCAGCGAGGTCAGGGCCGCCAGCCGCGGCGCGCTGCGGAAGAGCCCGCCGTAGACCGCCACGTCCTGGAGCTGCGTGCGCGAGACCAGCGCGCCCAGCAGCAGGAAGAGGGCCGCCGCCACCAGCCCGTGCGCCACCATCATGAAGCCCGCGCCCAGCAGCCCCGGCTCGTTGCGCGAGGCGATGCCCAGGACCACCACCCCCATGTGGCTGACCGAGGACCAGGCGATCATCGCCTTCAGGTCCCGCTGACGCCAGGCCAGCAGCCCGCCGTAGAGCACGCCCAGGATCCCCAGCCCGGCGATCAGCCCGCCCAGCGCGTCCGTGGCCTGCGGCAGCGTCCCCGTGATCCGGCACAGCCCGTAGGCCCCCATCTTCAGCAGCACCGCGCTGGACATCACGCAGATCGGGATGGGCGCCTCGGCGTAGGCCAGCGGGGCCCAGCCGTGCAGCGGGACCAGCGGGATCTTCACCCCGAAGCCCACCAGGAAGGCCAGCAGCAGCCCGATCTGGAGCCCACGCGGGAGCCCCTGCCCCGCCGCGGCGAGCGCCCCCATGTCGAAGCTGTGGAAGGGGCTCGCCCGATAGAGCACGAGCAAAGCCAGCAGCAGGAAGATCGAGCCGCCCATCGTGTAGAGCACGAAGTTGAGGCTGGCCTCCGCCCGCCGCGCCCCGCCCCATCGGTTGATGAGGAAGAACATGGGCAGCAGCGTGGCCTCCCAGAACATGTAGAAGAGGGTCCAGTCCCGGGCCAGGAAGACCCCCAGCGCGGCGCTCTCCAGGAGGAGCATCCCGACGTGCCAGCTCTTGACGTGCTCGCGCACCCCGCCCGAGGCCAGCAGCGACAACGCCGAGACCAGCGAGCAGAGCAGCACCAGCGGCAGCGAGAGCCCGTCCACGCCGAGCGTGTAGGACATGCCCGTCTCGCCGTGCCAGGAGAGCCGCTCGACCAGCTGAGGACCGGCCTCCGAAGGGTCGAACACGAGGAGCAGGCCCCAGCAGAGCGCCAGCGCGAGGCCGGCGTGCAGGAGCGCCACGCCGCGGATCAGCCGATGGCTGGTTCGAGGGAACAGGCTCACCAGCAGAGCGCCGATGGCCGGCGTCCACAGCGCGAGACTCAGCGCGCCCATGGCGGCCCGTTATCGCGGCCCGGCCCGGAAGGCGAGCTTCGCGCGAGACCCCACGCTGAATAGACCGCGTACATCGTCGCGAACTCACGCGCCCAAAAAGCAGTGGCCACGCTGGCCTGACTCCCGTGTATCCTGTTAGTCTCCACCTCCGCCCTATCCCTCGACGGAGAGGCCCTCATGCGCTCGCCCTTCCTCCTCCTCGCCACGCTCGCCCTCGGCTCTCCGGCGCTGGCGGACGACATCTGCATCAACACGCTGTCGCAGGATCTCAACTGCAACACGATCGACGAGGTGGACGAGCGCGCCGTGGACCTCACGGACGAGGAGTGCCTGGACTACGGCTACCCCAACGCCGACTACTACTACGACTTCTACTCGTTCGGCTGCGCCATCCCGGTGGCCGACTATGACGCGGACGGGGACGGCCTCGGCTACCTCTACCCGCCCGTTTCCGTCGCCGACGGGCTGAGGATCGCCCTGGTATGCGACAACTGCCCCTACGAGTCGAACATCGATCAGACCGACACCGACTGCGACAACGTCGGCGACGTCTGCGACAACTGCATCTACGTCGAGAACACCGAGCAGGAGAACAGCGAGCCCGCCTGCTACCAGTATGAGGACTCCTGGGGCGACAAATGCGACAACTGCCCTTGCACCTACAACGAGGACCAGTCGGACGTGGACCTGGACAGCGTGGGCGACGCCTGCGACAACTGCCCCTACGTCTACAACGTCGATCAGACCGACACCGACGAGGACCTCTCGGGCAATGACTGCGACAACTGCGTCTACATCTACAACCCCTACCAGGAAGACGCCGACGAGGACACCATCGGGGACGACTGCGACAACTGCCCCGACACGGTGAACCTGGACCAGACCGACACCGACGCGGACGCGGTGGGCGACACCTGCGACAACTGCCCCGAGGACTTCAACGACCAGGCGGACTCGGATGAGGACGGCGTCGGCGACGAGTGCGACGACTGCCCCTACGACTTCGACCCCGACCAGAACGACGACGACGGCGACGAGGTCAACGAGGCCTGCGACAACTGCCCCGGCGTGACCAACCCGCTCCAGACCGACTCGGACGGGGACGGCTCTGGCGACGGCTGCGACAACTGCATGGAGGACTCGAACCCCGAGCAGGCGGACGCGGACGAGGACGGCGTGGGCGACAAGTGCGATCTCTGCCCCACCCTCTACGATCCCGACCAGCCGGACGAGGACGGGGACGGCAAGGGTGACCTCTGCGACGACAACCCGGAGATCCTGGGCGCCGGCTCGCGCTGCTCCGACAGCAGCGGGTCCGCCGCCGGCCTCGGGCTCCTGCTCGGCCTCGGCAGCCTGCTCCGGCGTCGCCGCGCGCGGGCCTGATCGGTGGACCCGGCACCGCAGGGATCGCGGACGCCCGCCCAGATCCTCCAGATACTGCGGGTGCAGTGGATGGCCTTCGTGTCGTCCACCGCCATCTTTGGCGGCGTGGCCTGGTATCTGAGCCAGACGCGGGAGCCCGCGGACACCCCCCTGGTGTGGCCGCTGGCCGTGCTGGCGGTGGCCCTGGCGGGGGGCTCGCTCAAGCTCCCGCGCAGCGTCGCCCCCCAGCTCCTCACCTGGTACATCCTGCGCTGGGCCATGGCGGAGAGCGTCGGCCTCTTCGGCGTCGTGCTGGCGCAGCTCGGCGAGCCGATCGGGACCTGGGCGGCCTTCAACGTGGCGGCGCTGACGCTCATGCTGCTGGCGGGGCCGCGGGAGGAAGACGGCGCCGCGGGATGATCGGTGTCGCGGGTCAAGAGAATCTCCGTATGCTGTGAGCTGGCTCCTTGACCGCTCCAACTGGGAGGCTCTCCATGCGCTCGCCACTCCTCCTCCTCCCCCTGCTCTTCGGCTCGCCCGCGCGCGCCGACGACGCCTGCATCAACACCCTCTCCCAGGACCTGAACTGCAACACGGTCGCCGAGGAGGACGAGTCCGAGGTGGACCTCACGGACGAGGAGTGCCTGGAGTACGGCTACCCCAACGCCGATTACTACTATGACTATTACTCCTTCGGCTGCTCCATCCCGGTGGAGGCTTACGACGCGGACGGCGACGGGCTGGGGTACCTGGACCCGCCCGCGCTGGTGGCCGAGGGGCTGATGATCTCCTTCGTCTGCGACAACTGCCCCGAGGTGTCCAACGTCGACCAGACCGACACCGACTGCGACAACGTCGGCGACGTCTGCGACAACTGCATCTACGTCGAGAACACCGAGCAGGAGAACAGCGAAGGGGCCTGCATGGAGCCCCTGGACTCCTGGGGCGACGCCTGCGACAACTGCGACTGCAACTGGAACGAGGACCAGTCCGACGTCGATGCCGACGGGATCGGCGACGTCTGCGACAACTGCGAGTTCGTCTACAACCCGGACCAGACCGACACCGACGAGGACGGCGCAGGAGAAGACTGCGACAACTGCGTCTACGTCTACAACCCGGGCCAGGAGGACGCGGACGAGGACACGGTGGGCGACGAGTGCGACAACTGCCCTGGGATCGTGAACCTGGACCAGACCGACACCGACGCCGACGCCGTGGGCGACATCTGCGACAACTGCCCCGAGGACTACAACGACCAGTCGGACTCCGATGAGGACGGGGTCGGCGACGCCTGCGACGACTGCCCCTATGACGCGGACCCGGACCAGAACGACGACGACGGGGACGAGGTCAACGAGGCCTGCGACAGCTGCCCCGGCGTGCCGAACCCGCTGCAGCTGGACAGCGACGGGGACGGGGTCGGCGACGGCTGCGACAATTGCGAGGATCTGGCGAACGCGGGGCAGGCGGACGCGGACGAGGACGGCGTGGGCAACGACTGCGACCTGTGCCCGACGCTCCACGACCCCGAGCAGGCGGACGAGGACGGGGACGGGCGCGGCGACCTCTGCGACGATGATCCGAAGATCCTGGGCGCGGGCTCGCGCTGCGCCACGGGCGGGGGCTCCGCCGGCGGCCTCGGGGTGCTGGTCGGGCTCGCGGCCCTGCTGGGGCGTCGTCGGGGGGCGGCTCGCCTCCCCCGGTGATCGCAGCTATACTCCTTCCATGCGCGCCCTCCTCGCAGCGCTGATCGCCTCGGCCCTGGTCCTCCTGGGCTGGTCGAACGCGGCATGCGCCTGCGAGGACGAGGAGCGTGGGTCCCGGATCATCGCCGCCTGCTGCTGTGACGACATGGGCGGCGCGCCCTGTCCGGGCCCCTGCCTGGACGCCGGGAGCGGGGATCGCCCCAGCGGCCTGAGCCTGCCGCCCCCCGCGGTCGACGCCCTCGCGCCGACGCCCACCCTGCCCCTGGACGTCCCCGCGCCGAGCCTCCTGGAGGGCTCCCCGGCCCTGGCCCGCGGCCCGCCCGCGCCACCCGGCCCGCTCTGGTTGAAGACCCGCTCGCTCCGACGTTGAGGGAGGTCGGCGCTGATCGTTGGATCGGCGTCGTCCCTGGCCCGGCCCTCGCCGGCGCCGACCTCCTCCTTCGGGGTGAGTCATGTCTGCCTTCTTTGCCCTCCTGTGGGCGACGCTCGTCCGCGCCGCCGAGCCCACGCTCCCTGATCCGCTGACGCCCGAGGCCTTCGCCACGGCCGTGCTGGAGGTCAGCCCCTCGCTGGAGGCCGCCCGCGCCGCCCGGGACGCCGCCGAGGCCCGGAGCTCCAGCGCTCGCGTGCTCCCCGAGACGCGCCTGTCCGTGGGCGTGGCGCCCGCGACGCTGACCCACGAGCCGCCCGGCTACGAGCTGGCCCTGGAGCAGATGCTCCCCGCCCCGGGGCTCCTGCGCGCCGCGCGCGTGGTCTCGCTGGCCGCGGACGACGTCGCCCGGCAGGACCTGGACGACGCCCGATCCCAGCTCCGCGCGGCGAGCTGGCGGGCGCTGATCGAGGCCTGGCAGGCCGGGGAGGCGCTGGCCGCCGCCGAGGAGCAGCGGGCGCTGATGGCCTCGCTGGCGGAGGCGGCCCGGGGCCGGATGGCCGGCGGCATGGGCATGGGCGACGGCCTGTGGATGGCGGAGGCGGACCTCGCGCGCATGGACGCGGAGCTGCCGATGATGCGCGTCCGCCGGGACCTCGCCCTCCAGCGCATGAACGCGCTCCTGAACCGCCCGCCGGACGCGCCCCTGCCCGCCCTCACGCTGGACGGGCCCGCCCCCATGGTCGCGCCGGCGTCGCCGGCCCTGAAGGCCGCGGAGGCCCGCGCCGAGCTGGCCCGCGCCGAGGTGGACATGGCCCGCGCGATGAGCCGCCCCATGCCCGGCCTGATGGTGGAGCACACCACCCTGATGAGCATGGACCACATGACCGTGGTGGGTGTGAGCCTGACCCTGCCCTGGGGCGCGGAGGCCGGATCGGCGGAGGCGCGGGCGATGGCGGCCATGGCCGAGGCCGATCTGCGCGCCATGTCCCGCGAGACGGCGGCCATGCAGACCGGCGCGCAGGCGGAGCTCGAGGCCGCGAAGCAGCAGGCGCAGATCCTGGAGGAGCGCCTCCTGCCCCTGGCCGAGCGCCGCCTGGAGGCCGCCCGCGCCGGGCTGGCCGCGGGCACGGGCGAGCTGGACGCCGTCGTCCTGGCCGCCCGCGAGCTCCGGGCCGCCCGCCTGGAGCTCGCCGACGCCCACGCCGCCACCGCCTCGGCCCAGGCCGAGATCCTCTCCCTCTCCGGGCCCCCCGAGACCATCACCCTGGAGGCGCCATGAAGCGCGCGCTGCCCCTCCTGCTCCTCCTCGGCTGCGCCACCCCCGCGGGCCACGAGCACGGCCCTGACGCCGCCCCCCAGGCCAGCGCCCCCACGACGACCTGGACCTGCCCCATGCACCCCTCCATCGTGCAGGCCACCCCCGGGAGCTGCCCCCTCTGCGGGATGGATCTGGTGCCCGTCACGGCCCAGCAGCAGGCCTCGGGCGAGGTCATCGTAGACGGGGATCGGCGTCAGAAGGTCGGGATCGTCACCGCCGCCGTCACCCGCGGCCCGCTGACCCGCGCGCTCACCGCCCCCGGCACGGTGGTCTATGACCAGAATGGTCAGGCCATCCTGACCACCAAGGTCGATGGCCTCGTGCGCGACCCGGTGGTGCTGAGCCCGGGGCAGGCGGTCCGCCAGGGCCAGCGCCTCTTCGACCTGTGGAGCCCCGAGCTCCAGAGCGCCCAGGCCGAGCTGCTCGCCGCCCGCGGCTCCCCCGCCGAGGAGGCCGCCCGCGCCCGGCTCCAGCGCTGGGACCTGCCGAAGGCCGCGATCGACGCGCTGCTGGCCGGCGGCGCGGTGGACGAGGCGCCCGCCTTCCTGGCCAGCGCCAGCGGGGTGGTGACCGAGAGCATGGTGACCGAGGGCGCGCGGGTCATGGCCGGCGAGCCCCTCTACCGCCTCGCCCGCCTGGATCCGGTGTGGGTGGAGGCCGCCGTCTACCCTGACGACGTCCCCTACCTGAAGACCGGGGACACCGTGACCGTACGCCTGGCCGATCAGCCCGAGGCGCGGGAGGGGCGCGTGCTGCTGATGCTGCCGGAGGTGGACCCGATGACCCGGGCGCGCAAGGTGCGGGTGCAGGTGGACAACGCGGACGGCCTGCTCCTGCCGGGCATGGCGGTCACGGTCACGCGCGAGCTCACGCTGGGCGAGGGCCTCTCCGTGCCCGCCGACGCCGTCATCTTCCTGGGCGAGCGCCGCCTGGTCTTCGTAGACCTGGGCGAAGGGCGGCTGAGCCCGCGGGAGCTCACGCTCGGGCCGCGGGCGGGCGAGCGCTACCTGGTCCGGGAGGGGCTCTCCGAGGGCGAGCAGGTCGTCAGCGAGGGCACCTTCCTGGTGGCGGCGGAGAGCCGCATCCGCTCCGCCAGCCAGGTGTGGGGGCACGACCATGCGCGACCTTGATCCCCGCGACACACTGCTGGGCCGGCTGATCGCCGCCTGCGCGCAGGCCCCCTGGCTCACGATCCTGATGGTGGTCGCGCTCAGCTTCGCCGGCTGGCGGGCGATGCAGCGCACGCCGCTGGACGCCCTCCCCGACCTGTCCGACGTGCAGGTCATCGTGCAGACCGACTGGTCCGGCCACAGCCCCGACCACGTCGAGGACCAGATCACCTACCCCCTGTCGGTGTCCCTGTTGGGCACGCCGAAGGTCAAGGCGGTGCGGGGACTGTCGGACTTCGGCGTCTCCTACGTCACCGTGCTCTTCGAGGACGGGACCGACCTGTACTGGGCGCGCAGCCGGGTGACCGAGGCCCTGGCGGGGGCGCGCGAGCGGATGCCGGAGGGCGTCGCGCCCATGATGGGCCCGGACGCGAGCGGGGTGGGCTGGGTCTTCCAGTACGCCCTGGTGGACCGCACGGGCCAGCACACGCTCAGGGAGCTCCGCGCCCTGCAGGAGTGGAACCTGCGCTACGCGCTGGCCAGCGTGCCGGGCGTGGCGGAGGTGGCCAGCATCGGCGGCGGGCTGCGGCAGATGCAGGTGAGCCTGGACCCGGCCCGCGCGCGGGCGGCGGGCGTGAGCTTCATGGAGGTGGCCGAGGCGGTGCGGGCGTCGAACGAGGAGGCGGGCGGGCACGTCATCGAGCTGGCCGGTCACGAGCAGATGATCCGCGGGCGCGGATTCGTCAAGTCGCTTGACGATGTGGCGCAGGCGGTGGTGCGCATGGGCCCGGACGGGGCGCCGATCCGGGTGGCCGACGTGGCCGATCTCCGCTTCGGCCCGGCCGAGCAGCGCGGCGTGGCCGAGCTGGGCGGCGAGGGCGAGGTGGTGGGCGGCATCGTCATCATGCGCATGGGGGAGAACGCGCTGGACGTGATCGAGGGGGTCAAGGCGCGGCTGGACGAGCTGCGCGCCGGGCTCCCGCCGGGCGTGGAGGTGGTGATCACCTACGACCGCTCGGAGCTGATCCTGGCGGCCATCGACACGCTGTCGGAGGCGCTCATCGAGGAGATGGTGGTCGTCAGCCTGGTGATCCTGGTCTTCCTGCTGCACGCCCGCAGCGCGCTGGTCCCGGTGCTCACCCTGCCCATCGCCGTGCTGCTCTCCTTCATCCCGCTGACGGCGCAGGGCATCACGGCCAACATCATGTCGCTGGGCGGCATCGTCGTCGCCATCGGGGACATGGTGGACGCCAGCATCGTGCTGGTGGAGAACTGCAACCAGCGGCTGGCGCGCTGGCAGAAGGAGGGGAGGCCCGGCAGGCGCACGGACGCGCTGATCGAGGCGATGGTGGAGGTGGGACCGGCCCTCTTCTTCAGCCTGCTGGTGCTGACGGTCTCCTTCCTGCCGGTGTTCACGCTCCAGGGCACCGAGGGGCGGCTGTTCTCGCCGCTGGCCTGGACCAAGACCTGGTCGATGGCCTGGGCCAGCGTGCTCTCGATCACGCTGGTGCCCGCGCTCATCGCGCTGCTCATCCGCGGCAACGTCCGCTCGGACGAGGAGCACCCGATCGGCCGCCTGCTCACCCGGCTCTACGCCCCCGTCGTGCGCTTCGTCGTGCGCTGGCGGCGAGCGGTGCTTGCGCTGGCGGCGGTGCTGGTGCTGGGGACCATCCCGCCCCTGCTCTCGCTGGGCCGCGAGTTCATGCCGCCCCTGAACGAGGGGGTCATCCTCTACATGCCCACGGCTCCCCCGGGCATGAGCGTGACCGAGGCCAGCCGCACGCTCCAGACCATCGACCGGATCTTCTCGCGGTTCCCCGAGGTGGAGACCGTGTTCGGGAAGGCCGGGCGGGCGAACACGGCCACGGACCCCGCGCCGCTCTCCATGGCCGAGGTCACGGTGGTGCTGAAGCCCCGCGAAGAGTGGCGGGAGGGCCAGACCTGGGACGGGCTGCTGGCCGAGATGGACGCCGCCCTCCAGATCCCGGGGATGCCCAACCTCTTCTGGATGCCGGTGCAGACGCGCACGGAGATGCTGGCGACCGGGGTGCGATCACCGGTGGGCGTGCAGGTCTTCGGGCCCGACCTGGACAGCATCGAGCAGGCCGCCGTCGCGGTGGAGGCCGCGCTGGAGCGGGTGCCCGGCACGCGCTCGGCGACCGCGGAGCGCGCCACGGGCGGCTTCTACGTGGACATCGAGCCCGACCGGGAGGCCCTGGCCCGGCTGGGCCTGTCGGTGGCGGACCTCGGCGAGATCGTGCGCATGGCCATCGGCGGGATGCCGGTGACCGAGGTGGTGGACGGGCGCGAGCGCTACGGCATCTCCGTGCGCTGGGCGCGCGAGGCCCGCGACACCCCGGAGAGCCTGGCCACCCTGCCGGTGCGCGGGATGGACGGCAGCACCGTGCCGCTCAGCGCCGTGGCGCGGATCACCCACCAGACCGGCGCGCCGATGATCCGCTCGGAGGCGGGCAGCCTGGTGGGCTATGTCTTCGTCGATCCCGGCGAGACCCCGCTGGCCGACTACGTGGAGCAGGCCCGCGCGACCGTCCAGGCGCAGGTGGTCCTCCCCCCTGGCGTGCGGCTCGGCTGGACCGGTCAGTACCTCGCCTACGAGCGCGCCCGCGAGCAGCTCGGGCTGGTGCTGCCGGCCACCATCGCCCTCGTCATGCTCCTGCTCTACCTGAACACGCGCTCGCTGCCCGAGACCCTCATCGTGCTGGGCAGCCTGCCGCTCGCGTTCACCGGCGCCGTCTGGCTGCTCTGGGCGCTGGACTACAACATGAGCGTCGCCGTCTGGGTCGGCGTCATCGCGCTCCTGGGCCTGGACGCCGAGACCAGCGTCATCATGCTGCTCTACCTGAAGATGGCCTACAAGGGCCGGGTAGACGAGGGGCGCATGCGCAGCTTCGAGGATCTGCGCGAGGCCATCGTCGAGGGCGCCGCCCACCGCATCCGACCCAAGATCATGACCGTCATGACCAACTTCATCGGTCTGGCCCCCGTCATGGTCAACGACGGCACCGGCGCCGACGTCATGCGCCGCATCGCCGCGCCGATGGTGGGGGGGCTGTTCACCAGCTTCGCCCTGGAGCTGCTGGTGTACCCGGCGATCTTCGCGGTGTGGAAGGGGCGGGGGCTGGCCGGGGGGGTGGGGGGACAGGGGGTGATCAACGCAACCTCGCCTCATCGGACTTGACGCTGAGGCTACCGTCATCATGCTGCTGATCCTGGGCCCTGCATCTCAGGGCCGAGGAGGAGGCGTGAGCGCGGCCAGTCGTAGAGGAGCGATGACACGCCTCTTGGTGCCCGTGCTCGCGCTGGCCGGCTGCGCGCCGCTGACCGAGGAGGAGCAGCGCTTCCTCGAGGCTTTCGAGGGCTCTGAGACCTGGGAGCAGGCAGACGGGATGGAGGGCCTGATAGACGGCCCCGGCGGGCGAGAGGACTGGATCGAGATCCGCTGGAACGACCTCGCGCTCGACGCGCTCCCGGAGCTCCCCGAGCCGTTGCCAGCCGGGTCGGCCGTGCTCAAGCGCAACTACGCCGACGCCGAGGCCAGCGAGCTGGTCGCCACCGTGCTGATGCTGAAGGACGACGAGGGCTGGACCTATGGCCGCCTCTTCCCGGACGGAGAGCTCAGCCCCTTCGGCCAGCCGGAGAGCTGCCTGGGCTGTCATGCTGGCGGAGAGGACGAGCTGCTCGGGGTGGAGTGAGCGGGGGAGGAGCCCGAACGCGCGCGCGTGGCCCTTCACACTCCGCGCCCCCCAGGGCACCCTCTCTCCGGGATCGCGTCGCGGTCCCACACCCATCGCTTGGAGGAGACATGAACCGCGCCATCATCCTGCTCGCGCCGCTCTGCGCGTGCGACCCGTACAAGAGCCCGGACACCGCGGACTCCGATCCCCCCGAGGCGCCGGAATTGTTGAGCTGGCAGACCGGCAGCGCGCCCTGGGATCCACTCCTGCTCCGTGTAAGGGAGGACGATGTGCGGCGCATCGCGAAGCCCACGGTCCTGGACGCCGAGGGGGTCCCGTTGGCCGTGACGCCGCTCCGGGGCGGCGATGAGCTCTACGCCTGGGCGCCGAAGGAGGACATGGTGGCCGGGACGGCGACTTTGGTGGGCGCAGGCGGCGTGGACCTCGGCTGGGAGGAGTCCTGGGAGGTCCTGCCCTACGGCCAGGCGGAGAGCTTCGACGCCTCGGCGCTGCTGGGGCGCGCCTGGCGCCTGGAGGGCGGGACCTGGCTGAGCGTGCCCGAAGGCCCCGGCGCGATCACCAATATGGTGCTGAGAGACTACGATCTGCTGGTCGAGGTGCTGGAGGTAGACGGTGAGGACGCGCGCTTTCGGCTGGTCGCCACGCGGCTGGAGGACGGCCTCCAGTGTCAGGTCTTCAAGGGCCTGGGCACGCTGGACGCCCAGGGCCAGCTCTGGTGGAGCGCCGACGAGATGGACGTCACGCTCGAGGAGGGCGAGGTCCACGCCGAGGATCTCTCATTGCACCTCGGCTGGCTGCCCGACGCCTCCGCCGCGGGCGGCCTGGAGGGGGCGGTCACCCTCGACACGCGCGTGCTCTCCGTCATGGTCACGGAGAGCGACGATCCCACCGAGCTGTGCAGCTTTCTCCCCACCACTGGATTCTTCGATCCGTGCCGCGCCTGCAGCACGGATGGTGAGCCGCTGTGCCTGACCCTGAAGGTGCACGCAGGCACGCTCAGCGAGGCCGAGAGCGCTCCGTCCGCCGATCTGCCGCTCTGCGGGATCGATCTGGACGGCGTCGCCATCGACGAGCCCCTGTTCACCTGCGACCTCCCCGAATTCGACCCCGGGGAGCTGGACTGCGGCTGTGGGGCCCGCCGGGCCAGCGCGGGGGGGCTGGTCCTGGCGCTGGGGCTGCTCGGGGCGCTGCGGGCGCGGCGAGCCTGATCGGGGAGGCTCTGCGGCGGACGCACAACTCGAAGTCACCTCAGGCAAATGATTGACAAGTCAACACGACATCGTTCATCATGGCGTCTGAGGTATCAGATGTCGCGCACCACGCTCCCGCTCGCCCTGCTCCTCCTCTCCTGCGCCGGCTCCTCGCGGACGGTGAAGGGCCCGCCCGGCACCGGGGACGACACCGCGGAGACCGGCCCCTGGGAGGAGGGGGAGAGCGGCGAGCAGCCGGGCATCGACAGCCAGCCCGAGAGCGGCGGCGAGGGCGAGGGCGAGGGTGAGGGTGAGGGTGAGACCGGCGGGGAGGAGACCGGCGGGGAGGAGACCGGCGCCGAGACCGGGACCCCCGCCGACGAGGTCTGCTACCCCGGCGAGAGCTGGGCCTGGGACGCCTGCTTCCCGCTGGTGGACTGGGACGCCGCCTGGGGCGAGGACTACGCCTACCCCGACCCCTACGGCGGCGACCCGCAGTACTCGGCGCCCGCCCGCTACCTCGATCTGTACGCCATCGACACGGGCACCGCGATCGCGCCCAACTTCGTGTTGGAGGAGTTCACCAGCCCCGAGAAGGGACAGTACGGGCTCTTCCAGACCCACGTGGTCGAGGCGCTCCAGTACATCCGCGACGAGAGCGGCGGGCCGCTGACCGTCAACTCTGGCTACCGCAACGTGACCTACAACGAGGGCGTGGGCGGCGTCTCCTCCTCTCGACACCTGTACGGCGACGGGGCCGATCTGGACAGCAGCACGCTGAGCCTGGAGGAGCTGGCGGAGAGCTGCGAGGACTGGGGGGCCGACTACACGCAGCTCTACGAGTCCCACGTCCACTGCGACTGGCGCGAGGACGACCTGGACCCGGCCTTCTACGACGTGGACGCCGCGCGGCCTGCTCCGCCGAGCGCGCCGCCGGTGCTCTCGGCGAGGCTCCTGCGGGCCAGGAGGACGTGGACCGCGCCCGCCGAGGGCTTCGACGAGGGCGAGCCGCTGCGGCGGTGGATCGCGCTCGATGCGCGGGGGGGCGTGCTGGCGCGTGGGACGGGGCGTAGCTTCGAGGCGCCGAAGGGGGCGGCGACCGTGCGGGTGGTGGTCGGCGGGAAGGTGACGCTCACGGAGCGGGTGGACGGGGCGGGCGGCTGAGCCGCGGGAGGGCGCGGAGCGCAGGAGAGGGAGGAGCCCTCACCTGCCCTGCTTCATCCAGACTCGGCAGTCGGGCGCGTCGCCCTGGCGCACCAGGCGGGCTCCTCGCGCATCGTCAACGGCTCCCGGCCCAGGAGCCCGTAGATACAGCCGACCACCTGCTCCGGGCGCTAGGGCGGGTAGGGCAGCAGGCTCAAGAGGGCTTGCGGATCGGAGAAGTCGGCGGGGGAGAGGATGATCTCGCTGGACCAGTCCGGGCTGATGATCTGGTAGAGGCCGGAGGGGGCGCTGCCGACGAGCGAGGGGGGCGGGGGTGGCCGGCTGGGGTCGGGGATCGCCGCACGCGAGGGGGCGGAGGGACAGGACCGGGAGGAGGCGGGGCATGAGGGCGACCTGTGGGGGGAGCGAGGGCTTGATCGCGGAGCGGGTTGACGATGTGGGCGGGAGGCTCTAGGGATAGGGATACGCTCCCATAGCTCAGGTGGATAGAGCAACGGCCTTCTAAGCCGTGGGCCGCTGGTTCGAGTCCAGCTGGGGGCGCCACCTTGCCGGCTGGAGGGAGTGGGGGGCGGTGGGCTGGACTGTTTTTTCCATGGCCAGCCATGGAATCCCCAGTCACAGCCCAGAGGCCGCGATGTCCGCTGACGCTCAGGTCTCCGCCACCATCTCTGCTGCCACGAAGGAGCGCCGCGATCGCTTCACCGAGCGGCACAGGCTCAAGAAGGACTTCGTCGTCGAGCAGGCCCTCCTGTACTTCATGGAGTCACGCCGGGAGCTCCCGGACGAGGCGCTCATCCCCACGCGGATGGTCCTCGACGATGCCAGCTTCGACGCGCGGGTCTCCCGGCTGGAGGGGCCCTCTGCGCCGCGAAGATGAACGGAGCGGGCTCTCCTCTGGGGAGCCCGCCCTGGATCGCTTCTTTCAGCACTACGCGGGACAGAACCAGTTCAAGCTCCACCTGGCCGTCACCTGGGTCGCCGCGCGCGGGACGGACCTGCTGGGGTTCGTGACGGCCACCAGCGGCCGCCTCGAGCGCGCGACCGTGCCGGATCCGGTCTTGCGGACGCGAAGCCAGGGGCGGTCGCGTTCTGCGCGGGACTGGGCTTCGCGCGGCTCGAGGGGGTGCGGGAGGGCCTGCTGCATGGCGAGCCGACGGCGATGTTCTTGGACATCCGGGCGATCGTGAGGGCCATGGGCTGAGGGCGATAGGCTGAGGGCGATGGGCTGAGGGGGATATGCGGGTTCTCGAGGGAAGATCCGTCGGGTGGACTGGACGGTGGGGTGAGCTGGGCGGGTGGGCGCAGAACACCCGCATCAACCACCCATCTCTGACCTTGGAGCCCCCCGAGATCAATTCACCATCAGGACCACAGCGACGACCCCCAGGATGAGCAGGGCAAACCCGACGAACACGGTGACGTTCTGGCTCTCCTGCTTTCGCCTCTGGATGTCCAACGCGATCTCCCGGTCAACGTCCTCCGGCGTGCGAGGGGGAAGGGCGCTGGGTGCAGGAGCTCGCGCCGCGACGGAGGACGACCCGCGAGGTGACGCATGCACCTGCACCCCCGGGAATCGCAGCGCCGGGCCCGAGAAGATGACGACCTCGGACCGACCGGCTGGGACCACCCCTACGCAGTAGCCGCGATCCAGCAGAGACCGGATGCGGGCGACGATCTGCACGTCGTCGTTGTTGAAGAGGTCGTGCGTTGTGTTCTTGGCGTGCAGGATCGCGTCACGGACGATGCTGGAGTCCGGCTCGCCCGCGGCCACCAACAGCCTGCGTCCGTAGACGCGCTGCAATGCCACGATCTCAGTCACAATTACCTTCACTCTGGGGTTCATGGTTCTCTCCTCAACAAGTGGACCCTCCTCACCCAGGAGGAGGGCGCGTCCCCCTCAAGGCCCCATCAGCCCCATCGCGGTGCCGCTGGGATCCTTGAAGTATCCAAACGTACACATCCCCGGCACGGCCATCGGGTCACCCAGGCGCGTGCCCCCCGCGGCCTCGATCTCCACGATCTTCGCCGACACGTCCGCGACGTAGATGTAGGCCATCGCCGGCGCCTGGGGGGTGTGGCCCTGGAACACGCCGCCCAGGCTCTGGCCGGGATCGAACATGCGGTAGAGGGGCATGGTGGGCAGGGTGGCCCAACCGAACAGGGTCTCGAAGAAGCGGCCGGTGGCGTCCAGATCGGGGCCGCCGTACATCTCGAGGCTGCAGAGGGTGTTCAGCCCGGGGCGAGGGGCGCCGCCGAAGGGCGCGGGCTGGTGGGGCAGGCTCACGGGCACGGAGCTGAGCCCGTAGATGGTCCCGTTGGGCGCGGCGAAGTGGGCGATGGTGCCGCCGCCGATGGACTCGGGCTCGGTGAGCTTGCGGCCGCCCGCGGCCTCGATCTGCGACAGCGCGGCGGCGACGTCGGGGACGTGGATGTAGGGGGTGCAGCCGGGGCTCCCCTCCGGGGCCTTGCCGCGGAGCCCGCCGCCGGGGCCGCCGTTGGGCGCGGTGAAGACCTTGTAGCCGGGCATGAAGTCCTGGATCTGCCAGCCGAAGACGTTCGCGTAGAAGCGGCCGGAGGCCTCGTTGTCGTTCGCCAGGATCTCGACCCACCCGATGGCGTGCTGCCCGTTGCCTCGGAGCGACTGGAGCGTATCCCCTGAGTTCTCGCTCATGTTCACCTCTGTCCTGGGCTAACGACCGGGGCCGACGACTGTCAAGCGGCGGTTGGCCCTCCACGTAGGACAGACCTGCGCCGGTGCCGCTCTCGATGCGCGTCGGTCACGGCGAGAATACAAATAGATACACGAGGTCAAATCTCTCCAAAGACCTCACGACGACCTCTGCCCACGCCCGGTGCGTCTTGTATCCTCAGCCCGAAGAGGCACAGGAGACGACCATGCTGGCGTTCACGCTCTTGCTGGGGATCGGACAGGCCGCGACGCTCACGGTCGCGGGCTCGGGCGGCGATTACGAGACCATCGGCGCCGCCGTGGAGGCGGCGTCGGACGGGGACACCATCGAGGTCGCCGCGGGCGTCTGGCGCGAGTGCGTCGATCTGGGCGGCAAGGACCTGAGCATCCTGGGCTCCGGGATCGGGGTCTCCTCCGTCATGGCCGACGAGGGCTGCGACGCGCTCTTCGTGGCCGACGAGGGCGAGACCGTGATCCTCTCCGGCTTCACCCTGTACAACGAGCTCGGGCACGCCGTGTACGGCGCGGACGCCGACCTGAGCCTGCAGGACCTCTTCGTCGCCTACAGCGGCTACGACACCGACACGGGAGAGGGCGGGGCGATCTCCGTGAGCGGCGGCGCGCTGCTGGTCGAGGACAGCACCTTCGAGCTCAACCGCGCGGCGAAGGGCGCGATGCTGTACGCGACCGACGGCGCCGAGGTCGAGCTGCGCGGCAGCGAGATCTCCGGGAGCGAGGCCGGAAGCGGCGCCATCTACCTCGAGCCGGCCACCACCGCGCTCAGCGCCAGCGCGCTTGTGCTCACGGACTGCACCTTCCCCGACAACGAAGGTGGCCTCATCTACATCGGCGACGGCGGCTCGCTCGTCAGCACAGGCAACGCCTTTGTGGAGAACCAGAACGAGGACGACACCTTCAACGTGATCTTCCTGGGCGAGGGCGCGACCCTGGAGAGCACCTACGACCAGTTCGACCGGAACTACGTCTACCTCTCGGACGACTCCTACTCCGACTACGCCACGGCCGGCAGCGCCATCTACGGCGACGGCGCGAGCGAGGTCATCGTCTCGGGGGGCTGGTTCTTCGAGAACAAGGCGCGCACGGGCGGGGCCCTGTCGCTGCTGAGGCCCAGCACGGTGAGCGTCACCGACAGCGCATTCGAGAGCAACCGGGCCGACTACTGCGGCGGCGCCATCTACCTCTACAAGGCGACGGGCACCGTGACCCTGGAGGAGCTGAGTTTCGAGAACAACAAAGCCTACTTCGTCGTGTACGACCGCTGGGATGAGGCCACCTACTACGGGAGCGGCGGCGCTATCTGCTCGGAGAGCGGCGCGGTCTCGACCACGCTTCATGACGCCACCTTCGTGGACAACGAGGCCTACCTGTACGGCGGCGCCGTCTACGCGGACGACTGGGACACCTTGGACCTGAGCGGGCTCGTCTTCACGACGAACACTTCGCTCGGGGAGGACGACTGGCCCGTCGAGTACGAGGGCACTACGGGCTCGGGCGGCGCGATCTGGCTCAGCGGCTCTTCGGGGACCATCTCGGATGTCCTGTGCGAAGGAAATTCCACCCATGGCTGGGGTGGGTGCCTGTTCATCAAGACCGCGTCGGGGTTGAGCCTCACGGATCTGACGCTCACGGAGAACGAGGCGCGCGCCGGCGGCGGCCTGTACATCGTCTCGAGCTCCGGCGTGACCGCCACGGGGCTCACCTTTAGAGAGAACAACGCCGCCATGGACATCGGCGATCCCCTCGACAGCATCTACCAGGGGGGCGGCGCGCTGGCCAGCGATATCTCCACGTTGACCGTGACCAACAGCCTGTTCGTAGACAACCTGGCCTATTCGGATCTCGAGGAGTCTCCGGGAGCAGGGGGCGCGGCGCTGGTCGTCGGCGGGACGCTGACCATGACCAACAACACGCTCGTCGCCAACGAGGCCGAGCGCGGAGAGGCCATCTACGTGGCGAGCGCGACGCTCACGCTCACCAACAACATCCTCGCCCACCACGACGGGACGGCGATCGAGCGCTACAGCCGCGGGACCACCACGGCGACCTTCCGATACGACGACTGGTACGACAACGACGCCAACGTCGGCAGCGGCCTCAGCCTGGACACCACCGCGAGCGGCAACACCACCGCCGACCCGGGCTTCGTGAGCTATACCACGGGCGGGGATCCCTCCTCCTGGGATCTGAGCCTCAGCGCCGGCTCCGCGCTGATCGACGCCGGAGATCCTGCTCTGTTGGACGCGGATGGATCCGTCTCGGACATCGGCGCCTACGGCGGCTCCGGCAGCGCGGACCTCACGGACGTGGACGATCCGGGCGGGGATCCCGACCTGGGCGACACCGGAGACACCGGAGACACCGGAGACACCGGAGACACCGGAGACACCGGAGACACCTGCGTCCGCCCCTCGGATGGCCTCATCACCGTCGGCGTGGCGGGTGACTGCCCCACGGTCAGCGCCGCGGTGGCCGTGGCCGAGGACGGCGACACCCTCGAGGTAGCCTCGGGTCTGTACTGGGACTGCGTGGAGCTGGCGGGGCGTCAGCTGACGATCCGCGGCGAGGTCAAGGCGACCTGGACCCTGCTCTGGGCCTCCGAGGGCTGCGAGGCCACGCTCACCCTCACGGACGGCGCGGACATCACGCTCGAGGACATCACCATCTCCGCGCCCGACACCACCGCCATCGACAGCACCGACAGCGCGCTCACCCTTCACGAGGCCGCCGTCACGGACTCCGGGCGCAGCGACACGTCCTACTCGGGGATCCGCATGAAGGGAGGCAGCCTGGACGTTGACCAGAGCAACTTCGAGGGCAACGTCAGCGCCACGGGCTCGGCGATCTACGCCACGTCCGACGTCACCGTCACCATCTCGAACAGCACCTTCGACGAGAACCGAGGCAACAACGCCGTCTACGTGGCCAGCGCCTCCTCCAAGACCCCCCCCTCCAACGCGCTGACGATCCACGACAGCGTGTTCCTGCTCGCCGATGGCGCCGCCATCTCCACGGGTTCGTACACGACCTTCGAGAGCGAGGGGAACACCTTCATGGGCGGCGAGGGGCACGCGCTCAAGATCAGCTGCACGAGCGGATACTCCTGCTCCAGCACGGACGACAGCTTCATTGAGACGGCTGGAGGGCTCGCCCTTTGGAGCTCGGAGACCTTCACCCTCCGCGGCGCCACGATGGTCGATGTCGGCGGGGAGGACACCACGGGCGCGGGGGTCTACGCGCACGACGGCGCGATTATCGTCATCGAGGACAGCGCGTTCAGCGGGGTCGGCGGCACCGAGCTCGGCACCGTGATCCGTCTCGACAGCAAGTCCAGCGCGACGATCACCAATTCCACCATCACCGAGTCTGTGCTCCGCGGCAGCAAATACACCTTCGAGGAGAGCGACTACCCCACGCCCCACGAGATGACGAAATGGACCTTCGCCTCGCTGATCTACGGTGAGTCCAGCACCTCCCTGGTCATCGAGGAGTCCGACTTCACGGGGAACCAGGACCTGCAGATCGGGATCTTCATGCTCTCCGGATCCTCGCTGTCCCTGTACGACGTGATCTTCGAGGAGAACAGCAGCCACGCCTCCATCCATGTCGAAAACCTGGACACGGTGGATCTGGAGCACGTCTCGCTCCTCGGGAACACCGGGAGCGCCTCGACGACCACCTACGAGATGTTCCTGAACGGGGATGAGGTGAACCTCACCGACGTCCACATGTCCGGTCTCCAGGATCAGCGCACCGGGATCTACATCGGCAAGTCCAGCACCGTGACCATCGACGGCCTGGTGGCGAACGACAACACACTCGCGCCGACGTCGAGCTCCCGTACCTACGGTCTGTTGTACGTCGAGAACGTCCTCAGCGCGATGAGCCTGGAGAGCTCCTGGTTCTGCGCCAACGACGCCGAGCTCGCGTCCAACCTCGTGTACCTCGACTCGTCCCCTGGGGCGACGCTGACGCTGAACCGGAACGTCTTCGTGGAGAACTCCGCCGCGAGCCAGGGAGCCCTGACCCTCGAGAACCTGGTCGTCACGGCCACCAACAACACCTTCCTGGGCAACTCTGCGCCCGTCCGCGGCGGCGCCGTCACCACGTACGGCGGGAGCGGGACCTGGCAGAACAACCTCTTCGCCTGGACACAGTCTGGAGACGCCGTCTACGCGATGGCCAGCTCATCGGACACCGCGTACACGTTCACCTACAACGCCTTCTACGAGAACCTGAGCGCCCACACGGGGGGGTACTTCACCTTCGACCCCACCGCGGACGGGAACGTCGTGGTGGAGCCCGGCCTCGTGGCGTACAGCATGGACGGCGACTGCTCCAACGACAGCCTCTGGCTCTCCGACACCAGCGCCCTCATCGACGCGGGCGACCCGTCGATCCTGGACGAGGACGGCGGACCCTCCGACATCGGCGCCTGGGGACCCGACAGCGCCCCGGAGGTGAGCTGGTCGGGGAGCTCGCGCAGCCTCTGGTATGCCGACCTGGACGGCGACGGCTACGGCGACTCGGAGACGGCGGTCTCCCGGGTGGACGCCCCAGAGGGCTACGTCGCCCTGAGCGGCGACTGCGACGACGAGGACGCCACCACCGCGCCCGACGCCGCCGAGCGCTGCGGCGGAGTTGACGAGGACTGTGACGGCACGACCGACGAGGACGACGCCGAAGACGCCCTGACCTGGTACGCCGACAAGGACGGCGACGGCTTCGGCGACGCCGCCGAAACCACCACCGCCTGCACCGTGCCCGACGGGTACGTCGCCGACGCCTCGGACTGCGATGACGGAGACACCACGAGCGCGCCCGACGCCACCGAGATCTGCGGCGGAGGTGACGAGGACTGTGACGGCACGACCGACGAGGGCGACGCCGCCGACGCGAGCGCCTGGTACGCCGACGACGACGGCGACGGCTTCGGCGACGCCACCGACACCACCACCGCCTGCGCGGCGCCAGAGGGCTACGTGGGCAACGCGGCCGACTGTGACGACGCCGACGCCGCGACCGCCCCCGGCGCCGACGAGCGCTGCGGCGGAGGTGACGAGGACTGCGACGGGCGCACGGACGAGGAGACCGCCGTGGACGCCATCACCTGGTACGCCGACCGGGACGGCGACGGCTTCGGAGACGCCACCGACACCCGAATCACCTGCTATGCGCCGCCGGGCTACGGCGCGGACGCCTCCGACTGCGATGACGGCGACGCGACGGTCGCTCCGGGTGCCCGCGAGGTACGGGGCGACGGGATCGACCAGAACTGCGACGGGATGGACCTCCCCGGACGGGTGGTCACCGACGTCGGCCCCACCCCGGTCGACACCGGCCACACGGGACACACCGGCCACACGGGTCACACCGGAGACACCGACGCCACCCACGAGACCGGCGACAGCGCGGGCGAGGGCGAGGGCGAGGGCGAGCCTGCGGACGACACGGGCGACGACGTCGAGGGCAAGGACGATGGGTGGGGCTGCGCCACCTCAACCGCTCCCCTGGAGGCCCGCGTCCTCACCCTGCTCGCGGTGCTCGTGGCCTGTCGTCGGCGCGCCAACGTCGCGCGTCGGACCAGGAGCACAACGATCAGCCCCCCGACACCGGCCAGAAGGTGACCGCCCGCGCCTCGTCCGAGGAGAAGACCAGGCGGCGCGTCCGGGCGTCGTAGAGGCGAGGGTGCGTGCCGACCTCGCTGCCCGCCACCAGGATCAGCGGCCCGCGGAGCTGCAGCCCGACCAGCTCGCCGTCAGTGAACTCCAGGCCGGGGAGCGGCGCGGGCGGCTCGCCCCAGCGCATGAGCCCGGTGAAGTGGGTGAACTCCCCCACGACCTGCCAGGCGAAGAGCGGGGCTCCCTCGTTCAGCGTCCGCCCCCACTCCCCGTCGTCGGGCCCGAGGTTCGCGGGGCGCTGGGTGGCCAGGACCACGGCCTGCTCGGGCAGGAGCGGCTCGAGCCCACCCCGTGAGCTGAGCAGCTCGACGCTGCTCTGGCCGAGCCCGCGCGCCGCCTGGAGCACGCCAGTGCCGCCCGCGTAGTCCCAGCCGGTGGTGGTGGCCGCGCTCTCGATCCGCCGCCAGGCCTCCCCCTCCAGCGAGAGGGCGTGGGCCAGGGCTGGCAGCCCCTCCTCGCCCTCGGGGATCGCCACGGCCTGACCGTCCACCTGGACGGCGCCGCCCACGATCCGATCCTCCTCCAGGCTCTCCAGGGTGAGCGCCAGGATCCGGCCGCCGCCGTCCAGGCCCACGCGCTCGAGCTCGCCGGGGCCGGCGGGGGCGGGGAGCTCGCGCACCTCACCCGTGGCCAGGGTGACCAGCAGGAAGCGCGAGGCGGTCGCGAAGTCGGGGGTCTCAGCCTCGTAGCGCGGCGGCGAGGCGTTGGCGCTGCCGTACCCGTGGGTGTAGACCGCGCGGGGGTCGAACCAGACCAGGGCCCGGCTGGCGTCGGGGGCCCAGTAGACCCGTCCGCCGACGCAGCCCTGCGAGAAGAGGGCCAGATCGGCGCTGGCGCCGCTGTCGATGTTCAGGCGCCGCAACGCGCAGCCCTGCTCTACGGGGGCGAGCATGACCAGCGACTGGCCGGTGGGCGCGGGCGCGGCGGGCTCCGGCGTGGCCGGCGCGGCCGGCGCAGGCGCGGGGGGCGCAGGCGCGGCGGGCTCCGGTGTGGCCGGCGCGGGCGCGCTCGGCGGGTCGCTGCAGGAGAGGGCGAGCAGGCCGCACAGGGGCGCGTACCGGGACATGGCGGACCTCGGGAATTGAGGCTCAGTGTACTCTGAGCGCCCCTGGGTCTCAACGGCGCCACCGGCGGGCGTCGTGCTCTTTCTCTCTGGCACCCCGCTCCAGCTCCTCCCGGAGCGAGGCGCGTGGAGTACCCCCCGAGATTCTGGGCGTCCATCGCAGCAAAGGACGAGCCAGCCCACCAGGGACATTTGAATCGTCTTATTATATTAGTTTAATCTCGTCGCTGCCGACACGCCGCGTTGGACGAGCTGTTCTCACGAGTGAAAGAGGGGCCATCGGCACCTGGCACCCGCTCTCCTGTACACTCCCCAGCCCGCACCGATCGAGGCACCACCCATGCACATCCTGCTCCTCGCGCTCTCCACGCTGAGCTCCGCCTTCGCCGCTGACCTGACGGTCGATGGCACCACCAAGACCATGGGTGGGACCGAGAGCTACGACAACATCTACGTCATCAACGGCGGCATCCTCTACGTCACGGACTACACGGGCAGCAGCGGCACGGGCTCGCTGACGCTCCAGGCCAGCTCGATCTACGTGGACTCCACCTCGTCCATCGTGGGCTCGGAGCGTGGCTACCGCGGCCAGCTCAACAGCAACGGCGAGGGCTCCGGCGGCGGCAAGGGCGGCTCGAGCTACCGCGACTCCGGCGGCGGCGGCGGGCACGGCGGCGCGGGCGGCTACGGCGTGCGCGACGACGGATCGACCAAGGACGGGACCGGGGGCTCGGCCTATGGCGACTCTACCAGCTTCAGCGTGGACATGGGCTCCGCGGGCGGCGCGGCGGGCGCGGCGGACGGGGACTCCGGCGGCTACGGCGGGGACGGCGGCGCGGCCATCATCCTGATCGCCGACAGCGTGACGATCGCGGGGACGATCACCACGAACGGCGCGGCCGGCTCGAACTACAACAACGACGCCTCGGGCGGCGGCGCGGGCGGCGGCGTGCTCATCGAGGCCGGCGTGCTGACCTGCTCCGGCACCATCAACGCCAAGGGCGGCGCCGGCTACAGCGTGGACGACAAGTCGGGCGGCGGCGGCGGCGGCGTGGTCAAGCAGTTCTACGGGCGCGCGGCCTCGACCTGCACGGTGTCGGTGAGCGGCGGCTCGGGCCCGGGGAACGCCACGGACGGCGCCACGGGCATCGACGCCAAGGACGAGTACGACTACGACGGCGACGGCTACACCTACACCGACGACGACGACTGCGATCCGGCGGACTCCACGGTGTACCCGGGCGCGCCGGAGCTGGACGACGGCATCGACAACGACTGCGACGGCCACGACGAGGACTACGACGGGGACAGCGACGGCCTCACCGACATCGAGGAGGACGCCCTCGGCACGGACCCCACGGACCCCGACACCGACGGCGACGCGCTGACGGACGGATCGGAGGTGAACACCTACGACACCGACCCGCTCGACCCCGACACCGACGGCGAGGGCCTGGAGGACGGCTACGAGGTGGCCACCTCCGAGACCGACCCCAACGACGTGGACTCCGACGACGACGGGCTGACCGACTACGAGGAGGTCATCACCCACGACACCGACCCCAATGACCCCGACACCGACGGCGACGCGCTGGACGACGGCGAGGAGGTCGACACCTACAGCACCGACCCGCTCGACCCCGACACCGACGGCGACGCGCTGGACGACGGCGAGGAGGTCGACACCCACAGCACCGACCCGCTCGACCCCGACACCGACGGTGACGCGCTGGACGACGGCGAGGAGGTCGACACCTACAGCACGGACCCGAACCGGGCGGACACCGACGGCGACGGGCTCGGTGACGGCGCGGAGGTCGACACCTACAGCACCAACCCGAACGACGCCGACACCGACGACGGCGGCGTGAACGACGGCACCGAGGTCCTGGTCGACGACACGGACCCGCTGGACGGCAGCGACGACATCCTGGACACCACGGACACGGACGGCGACGGCCTCACCGACAAGGACGAGCTGGGCGTCTACGGGACCGACCGCAAGGATCCCGACACGGACGGCGACGGCCTCACCGACGGCGGCGAGGTGCTCACGCACGGGTCGGACCCGCTCGACATCGACACGGACGGCGACGGGCTCGACGACGGAGACGAGGTCAACACCCACGAGACCAGCCCGATCAACACGGACACGGACGCGGACGGGCTCACCGACGGCGCGGAGGTCAACACCTACGACACCGATCCCACCACCGCCGACACCGACGGCGACGACCTCGACGACGGCGCGGAGGTGCTGACCCACGAGACCGACCCGCTCGACGCCGACAGCGACAACGACGACCTGAGCGACGGCGCGGAGGTCAACACCCACAGCAGCGATCCCAACGACGAGGACACGGACGACGACGACCTCGACGACGGCGTGGAGGTCAACACCCACGACACCGATCCGACCGACGCCGACACGGACAACGGCGGCGTGAGCGACGGCACCGAGGTGCTGACGGACGGCACGGACCCGCTGGACGGCAGCGACGACATCCTGGAGACCACCGACACCGACGGCGACGGCCTCACCGACAAGGACGAGATCTACGAGTACGGCACGGACCGCAAGGACGCGGACACCGACGGCGACGGGCTCAGCGACGGCGAGGAGGTGCTCACGACCACCTCGGATCCGCTGGACACCGACACCGACGATGACGGGCTCGGCGACGGCACGGAGGTCGACACCACCGGGACGAGCCCGATCGACGCGGACACCGACGACGAGGGGCTCTCGGACGGCGCCGAGGTCAACACCTACGACACCGACCCCCTCGACCCGGACACCGACGGCGACGACCTGAACGACAACGCCGAGGTCAGCACCTACAGCACCGACCCCAACGACGCCGACACCGACGGCGACGACCTCGGCGACGGGGCGGAGGTCAACACCCACGGCACGGACCCCAACGACACTGACACCGACGGCGACGGGCTCGAGGACGGGGACGAGGTCAACACCTACGACACCGACCCGGCCGACGCCGACACCGACAACGGCGGCGTGAACGACGGGACCGAGGTCCTGGTCGACGAGACGGATCCGCTGGACGGCAGCGACGACATCCTGGAGACCACGGACACGGACGGCGACGGGCTCACCGACAAGGACGAGATGGGCGTCTACGGGACCGATCGCAGGGATCCCGACACCGACGGCGACGGGCTGGACGACGGCACCGAGGTGCTGGACACCCGCTCCGACCCGCTGTCTTCGGACACCGACGGCGACGGGCTGGGCGACGGCACCGAGGTCCTGAGCACGGACACCGACCCGACCGACGCCGACACCGACGACGACGGGCTGGGCGACGGCACCGAGGTCAACACCTACACCACCGACCCCAACGACGCCGACACCGACGGCGACGACCTGAGCGACGGCGCGGAGGTGAGCACCTACAGCACCGACCCGCTGGACACCGACACCGACGCCGACGGGCTCGACGACGGCGACGAGGTGAACACCACCAGCACCGACCCCAACGACGCCGACTCGGACGATGACGGGCTCAGCGACGGCGACGAGGTCGGGACCTGGCGCACCGACCCCAACGACGCCGACACCGACAACGGCGGCGTGAACGACGGCGTCGAGGTGCTCTCCGACGGCACCGACCCGCTGGACGGCAGCGACGACATCCTCGACACCACCGACACCGACGGCGACGGGCTCACCGACAAGGAGGAGACCGGGGTCTACGGGACGGATCGCAAGGACTCAGACACGGACGGCGACGGCCTCAGCGACGGGGACGAGGTGCTGGACGTGGGCTCCGATCCGCTCGTCGAGGACACCGACGGGGACAGCCTGGGCGACGGCGAGGAGGTCATCACCTACGGCACCGACCCGACCAGCGCCGACACGGACACCGACGGGCTCGACGACGGCAGCGAGCTCGACATCTACGACACCGACCCCACGGACGCCGACACCGACGCCGACGACCTCACCGACGGCGACGAGGTCAGCACCTACGGCACCGATCCCAACGACGCCGACACCGACGCCGACGACCTCACCGACGGCGAGGAGGTCAACACCTACGGCACCGACCCGACGGACGACGACACCGACGCGGACGGTCTCACCGACGGCGACGAGGTCAACACCCACAGCACGGACCCCAACGACGCCGACACCGACAACGGCGGCGTGAACGACGGGACCGAGGTGCTGGTCGATGGCACGGATCCGCTGGACGGCAGCGACGACATCCTGGACACGACCGACACCGACGGCGACGGCCTCACCGACAAGGACGAGACCGGCGTCTACGGCACCGATCGCGAGGACCCGGACACCGACGGCGACGGCCTCACCGACGGCGACGAGATCGACGCGGGCACGGACCCGCTGAGCACGGACTCGGACAGCGACGGGCTCACCGACGGCGACGAGGTCAGCACCTACGGCACCGACCCGACCACCGCCGACACCGACGCCGACGGCCTCACCGACGGGGACGAGGTCAGCACCTACGGCACCGACCCCACCGACGCCGACACCGACGCCGACGGCCTCACCGACGGATCCGAGGTCGACTCCTACGGCACCGACCCCACCGACGCCGACACCGACGCCGACGGGCTCGGCGACGGCGAGGAGGTCGGCACCTACGGCTCCGACCCGACCAGCGCCGACACCGACGGCGACGGCCTCGGCGACGGCGAGGAGGTCAGCACCTACGGCACCAGCCCCACCGACGCCGACACCGACGACGGCGGCACGGGCGACGGCGTCGAGGTCCTGGTGGACGGCACCGACCCGCTCGACGGAAGCGACGACCTCTCCGACGACGACTCGGACGGGGACGGGCTCAGCGACCGCGAGGAGGGCTCCATCTTCGGCACCGACCGCTACGACGCGGACACCGATGATGACGGGCTCGACGACGGCGAGGAGGTCATCGACACGGGCACCGACCCGCTCGACGGCGACTCCGACGACGACGCGCTCTCTGACGGCGACGAGGTCGGCACCTACGGCACCGACCCCAACGACGCCGACACCGACGACGACGGGCTCGACGACGGCGAGGAGGTCGGCACCTACAGCACCGACCCGCTCGACAGCGACACCGACAACGACGAGCTCGGCGACGGGGACGAGGTCGACTCCCACAGCACCGACCCCAACGACGTGGACACCGACGACGACGGCCTCACCGACGGCTCCGAGGTGAGCACCTACGGCACCGATCCCACGGACGAGGACACCGACGCCGACGGGCTCTCGGACGGGGACGAGGCCACGGTCTACACCACCGATCCGCTCGACAGCGACACCGACGACGGCGGCGTGAGCGACGGCGTGGAGGTGCTGGTCGACGGCACGGATCCGCTGGACGGCAGCGACGACATCCTGGACGACACCGACACGGACGGCGACGGCCTCACCGACAAGGAGGAGACCGGCGTCTACGGGACGGATCGGACCAACCCCGACACCGACGGCGACGGCCTCACCGACGGGACCGAGGTGCTGGAGGTCGGCTCCGATCCGCTGCTGGAGGACACCGACGAGGACAGCCTCACCGACGGCGAGGAGGTCAACGACCACGGCACCGATCCCACCGACGCTGACAGCGACGACGACGGGCTCGGGGACGGCGGCGAGGTCACCGAGCACGAGACGGATCCGCTGGACAGTGACTCCGACGACGACGGGCTCACCGACGGCGACGAGGTCAACACCCACACCACCGACCCGCTCGACAGCGACACCGACGGCGACGGGCTCACCGACGGCGACGAGGTCAACACCCACACCACCGACCCGCTGGACACCGACACCGACGACGGCGGCACCAACGACGGCGTCGAGGTCCTGGTGGACGGCACGGATCCGCTGGACCCGAGCGACGACATCGTCGACACGGACACGGACGGTGACGGGCTCTCCGACCGCGAGGAGACCTCGATCTACGGCACCGACCCCAGCGACGCCGACTCCGATGACGACGCGCTCACCGACGGGACCGAGGTGCGGGAGACCAGCACGGACCCGCTCGACGCCGACTCCGACGATGACGCGCTCACCGACGGGGAGGAGGTCAACACCTACGGCACCGACCCGAACGACGCCGACACCGACGACGGCACCGCGACGGACGGCGACGAGGTGGCGGCGGGGACCGATCCGCTGGACCCGACCGACGATCTGGACGGCTGGTCCGGCGACACCGGCGACACCGGCGACACCGGCGACTCCGACAAGTTCAGCATCTTCTACGGCGGCGGAGACTGCGGCTGCAGCAACGCCCCCACCGCCCCGGGCGGCGCGGGCGCGGCGGCCCTGCTGGGTCTGGGTCTGGCGCTGGCGGTCTCCCGCCGTCGGCGCTGAGCGCGAGCTGTCTGCCGGCCGTGCTCAGCCGGGCACGGCCGGCGTCTCCCGACGCAGGTCACCCCGGCCCCCCGCGAAGAGGAGGGCCAGGGTCCCGGCCAGCTCCCGATCCCCTTCGCTGACCAGCCCGATCAGCCGGGCCCGCGAGGGCTCGTCCAGGGTGACGCCCCGGGTGAGCAGGGCCTCGGCCAGCCGGGGCCCCTGGCGCCCCGCGAGCTCGAGGACCAGGCAGGCGCTCAGGTCGCTGTAGAGGTGGACGTCCAGCAGGGTCACGCCCGCCTCGGAGAGCGCCTCCTGCGCGGCCTCCAGGCCCGCGTGGCGCCCGCCCCGCACGACCGCCTCGAGCTGTACCGGCGCGCTCATGGCCTGCCCTCCGGCTCGCGCTGAAGGGTCAATTTAAGCACACCGCGGGCGCCGACCAGGGCCGGCGCCCTGGCGCGCTCAGTCGTCGTCCTCCTGCTCGCCGCGCTCGCAGCCCTCGCGGTGCTCCTCACGGCCCTCATGGTGCTCCTCGCGCTCGCCCTCGCGGCCGAGGGCGCGCTGCACGCGCACCTTGCTGCCGTCGCCCTGGACGTGGACCTCCAGGCGGGTCCCCTCGCGGGTCAGCACGCGCACGTCGTAGAGCCCGTCCTCCAGCGAGGCGGACAGCAGGGTGGACTCGGGGAAGATCTTCGCCAGCGAGGCGCGGACCGGCTCGGGGACCTGCTCCAGGCCGATGGCCTCACCGCTCGACTCCTCGCGGCGAGGTGACCTGTCGTCGGCGTCCCCCGCGACGGCGGGCAGCGAGAGCAGGGCGACCAGGACCAGGGACAGAGACTTGACGCTCATCGGGACCTCCAGCGTGCGGCATCGCACGTCTACAAGGTCACCCCCGCCCGTGAGGGTGGGCGCAGGCGAACATGAGGATTGCGTGAGCGTGGAGCCCGCCCTGGGCTGGACATCCGCGCTCATCAGGCTAGTCCAGCGGGATGAGCGCTCCCAGCACCCGCACCGTCTGGAAGGTCCCCGCGCGCGAGGGCACCAGCAAGGATCTCCTCTCCAACCGCCTCGCCCGGCGCATCGGCGGACCCTGGGCCTGGGGGGACGACCCGGCGCGCTACCACGTCTGGCGGGTCCAGGACCGGGTGCGGCTCGAGCTGACGCTGGAGGACCACGCCGAGGGCGGTCTCCAGGCGCGCCTCTATGGGGAGCCGGCTTATGTCTCGCTCCGGCGCGGGCTCGTCGGCCTCGGCTGCGCCCTCGCCGGGCTCGTCGCCGTGCTCGGCGCCCTCTTCTCCAAGACCGCCCTCTACGTCGGCCTCACGGGCCTGGGCCTCGGCCTGCTCGGCTTCGCCGTCGCGCGCCGCCCCACCTCCGCCGAGGAGCGTGAGCTCGCCCGCCAGCTCGGCGAGGTCGCGTCCGTGCTGGACGACGCCCTGAGCGAGCCGCGGGACGGAAGCCGGGGGTGAGCGAGCGCGCCCCCCTGTGGGCCCAACTCTTCCCCTGGACGCCGCTCGTCACGCTGGGGATCGGGGCCTGTTTCCAAGATGGGGTCCTGCTGCTCTGGCTCGTGGTTTTCGCCGGGATGGCGCTCCTCTGCCTTCGCTTGCCGACGCTGATCCTCCCAGGGCTCGCGGTGCTGCTGTTCAGCTCCCCTCCCCTCCTCGGCTTCGCCGCGGGGGCCGCGCAGGCCGCGAGGGATCGGGGGACAGGCGCGCTCACCGACTGGCGGCGCGCGCAGGACCCGCTGGGGTTCCGTGGCCTGGTCGACCCCGGCCGCTACTACCCGCCCCTCTCCGCGTCCTGCCTGGGCTCCGCCTCCGAGCTGATCTTCCTCCTCGGGCGCGACCCTGGATACGATCTCAGCGCGCGCCTCCAGACCGCGCTCCTCGGGCCGCCCGAGGGCGCCTACCTGGGCGAGCTGCCCAGCACAGACGCGCTCCGGGAGGCGTTGGTGAGCCGCCCAGGAGCCGCCCATATCAAGGAGGACATGATCCTCCTCCCCGACGGCTGGCGCACGCCCCTGCTCCTCGATCCGGAGACCTTCTTCCAGGGGGAAGGCGTCCTCAGCACCTGCGGGCCGCAGCTCGCGGACGGGAGCTGCGATGACCGTGGGTGGATCGCGCTCGCGACCTGGCGCCCCCTGGGGAGCGTGCTCGTCCTCGAGCGCGGCACCGGGCGCCCCCTGCAGCAGCTGGCCCTGGGAGACCGCGCCGACGGGGCCTACGACGGCTGGCTGATGCGCGCGGCGATCGCCGCGGCCGCCGGGATCCCCCTCCCCGCCCACCCCGACCTCTAAATGCCCCACCGGCTCTGGAACCAGGGGATGCCCAGCGCCCCCGGGCGCACCAGGCCGACGAGGGTGTCTCCGACCTTCAGCGTCTCGAAGAGCTCCTCCTCCACGTAGATCCAGCGGGTGATCCGCCCGGCCCCGGCGCCCTCGCAGCCCCGGAGCTCCAGGCGGTAGCGGACCACGCCCTTGCTCTGGCGCTCGACCTCGCGGCTCCTCACCTCGCAGCGCAGCTCCTCGGCGGGCTCGAGGTCCAGCAGCCAGTTCAGGTCCGAGGCCCCCTGGAAGGCCGCCATCGGTGAGGCCAGGGCCACGATCCCGAGGCTGTGGACCAGGGTCCGGTGCCCGCGAGAGGTGCCGTGGAGCAGGAGCACACCCAGCGCGGCGAAGGTGATGAGGCCCACCCCGCCGAGCTGAACCGCCGGCCGGAGCAGGGCCAGGGCGTCGACCTCGCGGGGGACGGGGGAGCGCCCCCAGTGGAAGACGTGGACGATCGCGTAGGCGACGAGGAGCAGGCTGAGCGCCTCGATCAGCCAGACCCGCGTGACGCCAACGTCCTGCGTCCGGTGCCCGGCCGCGCCGCGCAAGGGCTGGAGCGCGCGCGCCAGGTCCTGGAGCCGCTCGCCGTCCCCCACCTGGGGCCCCCCCTTCTTGCGGCGGACCCAGATGCTCTCGCCGTCCCCCCACACCGCCTCGGCCCCGCTCTCGAGGAGGGCCCTCGCCGCCGCGCGCGCCGTGAAGTCCCGGCGGAGGAGCTGGTGAAGGCCCAGGTGATCGCTCTCCACGTAGACCGACTGGTCGAAGGCTAGGTCCCCCGTCTGGTGCTCGCGGGTGAAGCCGGTCGCCTTCCACAGCCGGTCCTCCCAGGTCTCGCGCCTCAGCTCGAACTGGAGCGGGATGGGCAGCGCGAAGCCCAGCGCGCCGCTCCGGGTGATCTGCCGCTGCCGCCCGCGATGCCGGGTGGCCAGCAGGAAGAGCCAGAGCGCCAGCGCCACGAGGTTCCAGGGGACGTCCATCATCACCTCTCAGATAGGCCGGGCGTCGCGCACCCAGGCGGCGTCCAGGGCGCCCGGGGACAGGATCAGGAGCAGCTCACCGCCCTCCTCGACCTGGCGGAAGGGCTTGTAGTCGAGGGTCAGGGCCGCGGGCGCCACAACGCTCTCGGAGGGGGCGTCGCCCACGGCGTGCTGGCACGGGCCGAGGGTCACCCGGTTGTCCCAGACGCTCGCACGCCGGAACTCCTCCACCTTCGCCACCTCGCACCGCAGGGTGGCGGGCTCCGCGCGGTCCAGGCGGGTGTTGATCTCCACAGAGGCCTGGTATGAGGCCGGGCCCACCCCGCACAGGAACATCACCATCCACGGGAGCGCCTGGCGCGCGGTGCGCCCGGTGCGGGCGAGGCTGGCGAAGACCATCCCGCAGATCAACGTCGCGGCGACGCCCATGACCGCCGCGGGGGGCGCCAGCGCGGCCCGCTCCAGGATCCGCGTGGGCAGGAAGCCCATCCAGGGGATGGCGGAGCCGATGGCGTAGATGCCGACGAAGCAGCAGAAGCTCTGGAGCGCGAGCAGCCGGACCGGCAGCCCCTCCGCCCCGCTGGCCTCAAACGCCCGGACCAGCGGGAGGAGCTGGGCCCGCAGCTCCAGGAGCCGGGGGAAGTCGGGAGGCGAGGGCTCCGTCTGGTGCATGCGGACGACGCGGATCTCGCGCCCGTCGCAGAAGACCCGGCGCGCGCCCGAGCGCAGGATCTCCAGGATGATCCGCCGCGCCTCGGGCCGGGAGGCCAGGAGGCGCCCGAGGGTGGGGCGGTCGCAGGAGATGTAGACCGCCGCGTCGAACTCGGCGTCCCCGGTCTGCTGCTCCTTGAACAGACCCACGCGCGCTCCCACCCGCTCCATCACCCCCTCCGACTCGAGCTCGAAGGGCACCCCGCAGGGCAGCGGCATCCCCAGCGAGACGAAGCGGGGCCCCTTGCCGCCCTTCTTCGCGGCCAGGGTGTAGGGCACGCCCTCGTAGGTCCCGGCGGGCTTGAGGCTGTAGAACAGCGAGAGGGGCGGGATGGCCGCGCAGACGAGCGCGAACGCAAAGGCGATCTGAGACCACTCCATCCGCTCCATCGAGGCTCCTCTCCCCTACCGATACGGAACAGAATTCCAGATATTGCAGCGCGCTGTGCCGGGGGAGCAGAAGCTGGGCCTCACCGGAGCCTTTCCAGCCTTTGTCGCCTACCCTCTACGGATCGTAGCGCGGCGCGACCAGATCGATCCGGTCCGTGGAGATCCCGCCCGTGTAGCCCTCGGGCAGACGCGCGAGCTGCTCGGGGTCGTCGAGCCCGTCCGACCAGCCTCCCCAGAAGGGCCCGATGGCGTAGACCTCGGCGTCCGCGGCCTCCATGCGCTCCAGGAAGAGCCGGTCCCAGCCCCACAGCAGGGGGGCCACGTTGATGGGCACGTAGACGACGCTGTGGTGACAGTCCTCGGGGACGTGGCCAGACCAGCCGAGGGCCAGGTAGCCCAGCACGCAGGGCTTCAGCCGGCCTTTGGAGAGCGTCCGGGCCTCCAGGCGCGCCCGCAGGACCTCCATCGGAACGTCGTGGCCGGAGAAGGCCAGAAGCTGCTGCCGGGCCGGCGGGAGCCGCTCCACGACGCGGGCCAGCGCCTCCGCCTCCGCCGGGTCGGCGCTCTTCATGTTGATGAGCAGCCGGCCCTCAGGGAAGGTCTCCAGCACCTGATCCAGCGAAGGCATGGCGCCCACGAAGCGGCCTCGGAAGGGGTAGGTCCGCCCGCCGTCCGCCGTGTAGCCGTAGCCCACGTCCAGGGCCTGGAGCTCGGCCAGCGTGTGCTCCCGCGTGACGCCGCGCCCGTCGGTGCGACAGTCCAGGGTCCAGTCGTGGAAGACCACGAAGGCCCCGTCGGTGGTCGGGTGGACGTCGATCTCCACCCGGTAGGCCCCCAGCGCGAAGGCGGCGGCGACGCCGTCCAGCGTGTTCTCCAGGTAGGGGTGGCGCGGCGGGGTCATGCGCGCCGCCGTGCAGGTCTCCCCGGTCAGCCCCTCGCGGTCGTACTCCTGGGCCATCCCGCGGTGCGCCAGGATCCGGGGGCGCCCGCCCGCGGGCCGCGCCGACCAGGGGCGGTTCCCCGCCCAGAGGAGGAGCCCCACCGCCACCAGCGCCAGCACGACACGACGCGACCTGCCCATCCCACGCTCCCCGCGCCCCGGAGGGGCGACGAGCGACCCGGTTGCAAGCCCTGTACCAACCCCAGGCTCAGTGCGGCGCGGCGACGATCTCCAGCAGCTCCACCTCGAACTGCAGCGCCGCACCGCCGGGGATCACCGGCGGCGAGCCGCGGTCGCCGTAGGCGATGTCGGCGGGGCAGGTCAGCTTCGCCTTGCCGCCCACCTTCATCTTCTGCATCCCCTCGGTCCAGCAGGGGATGACGCGGCCGAGCGGGAACACGGCGGGCTCCCCGCGCTCGTAGCTGCTGTCGAAGACCGTGCCGTCACGCAGCGTCCCCTTGTAGTTCACCTTCACCATGTCGGCCGCGGTCGGCGCGGCGCCGGTGCCCGCGGTCACGTCCAGGAAGATGAGGCCGCTGGGCAGCGTCTGCGCCCCCGCCTCGGCCGCCGCCTTCGTCAGCAGCTCCTTGCTCTTCTCCTTCTCCCCCGCCGCCGCCTTCGTCCCGCGCTCCATGGCCAGGGCCGTGAGCTTGGGGCCGTAGGTCTCCAGCTCCGCCTTGGGGGTCTGGCCGGTCACGGAGTCGGTGAGCCCGCTCTGGACGAGCACCAGCTCCTCGGGGCTGAGCTGGAAGACCTTGATCGAGTCCCCCATGGAGAGGCCGAGCGCGTACAGGGTTTTCTCCTCCTCGGTCACGGGGGTGCCCGGCGGGACCGCCGCGGGGGTGGCGGACGCCTCCTCGGGCTTCGAGGCAGGGTCGCAGCCAGCGAGTGCGAGCAGGGCGATCAGGGTCAGCGAGGATCGGGCCATGGGGTAGCTCCAGAGAAGAGCCGCCGGGTTAACCCTCGGGGGCTGGGAGCGCCATCGCTGGCGGGGCGCAAGGGGGGCTTCGTGCCGCGGCTGGTCGTCTCCGAGGAGAGAGTGGGAGCTCCGGGTGAGCTCGTGGCCTCCCCGCTCGAGTACCTGCTCTCCGAGCGTTGGAACAGGGAAGCTGGCTGGGAGATACTGAACATCTGCTCGGGAGATGGTCCCTTCGGCGCGCGAGGATGCGTGGTGCGCTTCGCGCGGGCCAGGGCTCACACCCTCCCCGGCCTGCCCGCCGCGCCCTCTCCCGCCCGGACCACCCCGACCCAGGGGCCGCTGGGCGTCCTGCACACGCCGGACCTGCCCTGCGGGCCCAGCACCGCCCAGACCCTGGCCCACCTCGAGCGGCTCGCCGGGGCCCGCGGGGTGGCGATCCGCTGGCTGCGGGCGGACCAGATCCGGGAGGTCGAGGCGCTGGGGGCCCTGCTCATCCGCGACGACACCTCCATCCTCAACCACACGCTCCGCTTCGCGCGGCGGGCGGCCGAGCTCGGGATCCCCGTGATCGACCGGCCGGAGGCCATCGAGCTCGCCTCGGACAAGGCGCTGATGGCCCAGCGCTTCGCCGCGCGCGGGCTCCCCACGCCCGACACCCTGCTCCTGCACGCGGGCAACGCCGCCGAGATCGTGGACGCGCTGGGCTACCCCTTCGTGCTCAAGCGCGTGGACGGGAGCTGGAGCCACGCCGTCTGGCGCGTGGACGGGCCCGAGGATCTGGCGCGAAAGCTCCCGGTAGCGCTGGAGGGCCGCCTGCTGGCGGTGGCGCAGCGCTACACGCCGACCCCCTTCGACTGGCGGGTGGGCGTGCTGGACGGAGAGCTGTTCTTCGCCGCCCGCTACCACGCGGTGCCCGGTCACTGGCAGGTGGCGGCCTGGGACGGGGACCGGCTGCTGGCCTCGGGGCGCACCGAGGCCCTGCCCCTGGCCGAGCTGCCGGCGGAGGTGGGCGCGCTCGCGCTGGAGGCGACGGCCGTCTTCGGGGCGGGCCTCTACGGCGTGGACCTCAAGCCGGGCCCGCGAGGGCCGCTGCTGATCGAGGTCAACGACTGCGTGGACCTGGACCTGGGCTGCGAGGACGCCGCCGAGGGAGACCGCGTCTACCACCGCCTGCTGGACGCCCTGGGCTACGGCCCGTGAGCGCGCCGCACGCCGCGGGCCTGGTCCCCTTCCGCGCCGGGCCCCAGGAGCTCCGAGCCCTGGCCCGCCTGAGCCTCCAGACCTTCGGGGCGGAGGCGCTGTCCGCCGACACCTTCCGGCGACGCCTGCGCCAGGGCCACGCCCGCCTGCTGGGCCTGCGCGAGGCGGGGGCGCGAGACGACGGCGAGATCGTGGCCTACCTGCTGCTCTACCTGAACGACCGCACCCGCCGCGCCTACGTCAACGAGGTGCTGGTGGTCCCGACGCGGCGCGGCCAGGGCCTCTCCCGCTGGCTGCTGGAGGCCGCCGAGGAGGAGGCCCGCGAGGCCGGGATGCGCACGCTCGCGGCCCACGTCCGGGTGAGCAACGCGCCCTCGCTGCGGGCCAAGCTGCGCCAGGGCCTCGCCGTGGTCGAGCGCCTGCCCGCCTGGTACCCCGACGGGGAGGACGCGCTGTACCTGCGAAAGGCGCTCTGAGCCCGCCGCGCACGCTATCATCGGGCGATGAGCTCCCCTACCCTCCCCGAGCGCATCTTCCCGGCCTCCACCCGCGAGGGCCTCCCCGTCATGGCCGGCGCCCTGCCCGTGCTCGGCCACACCCTCGCCCTGCACCTGGACGTGCCCGGCGCCCTGCGGCGCGCGGCGGAGACCCTGGGCCCGGCCTTCTGGGTCAGCCTCGGCTTCGGGAGCTGGTACCTCTTCTGCGCGCGGCGCAGCTCCTTCGATCTGCTCAAACACCCGAAGGTCGTCAACGCCGGCTCGCGCGCCACCCTCGACTTCATCCTGGGGCGCAGCCTCCTGGCCATGGACGGGCCGGACCACCGCCGCGTGCGCGTGGCGATGAACCCCACCTTCTCCCCGCGCGGCCTCGCCGAGAGCGGCAGCGGCGGCGTGATCGCCGAGGTGGTGCGCGCGCGGGCCGAGCGCTGGGCCTCCCTGGGCGAGCTCCGGGTCCACCCGGAGACGAAGGAGCTCGCCCTGGACGTCATCTTCCGCATCACCGGCGTCGGGAACCAGGATCTCCCGGCCTGGCGCGCCCAGTACGGCGAGCTGCTGCTGGGCCTGCTGCCCATCCCCTGGGACCTGCCCGGCCTGCCCCGCCGCCGCGCGCTGCGGGCCGCCGCCTGGATCAACGCCGAGATCGCGAAGATCGTCGAGCGGGCCCGGGGCGAGGAGGGCGCCAGCGTCACCCACACGCTGGTCCACGCGCGGGACGAGGAGGGCAGGCCCCTGTCCACCGCAGAGCTGGTGGACAACATCCGCCTGCTCTTCCTGGCCGGGCATGAGACCACCGCCACCACCACCGCCTGGGCCATCCTCGAGCTCGCGAGCCAGCCCGAGAGCTGGGACCGGCTGGTGGAGGAGGCCCTCGCCGGCCCGGGGGTCCCCACCTCGCTGGCCGATGCCCGCGCATATCCCTTCTGCGAGGCCGTCTTCCGCGAGAGCGTGCGCAAGTACGTGCCCGCCTGGTTCCTGGAGCGCCGGGTCACCGAGGACATCCGCTGGGAGGGCCTCACGCTGAAGGCCGGCACGATCATCGGCCTCCCCCCGGCCCTCTGGACGCGGGACGAGGAGCTCTACCCCGAGCCCGACGCCTTCCGCCCCGAGCGCTGGCTGGACCGCGGGGCCCCCTCCCCCGTCGAGCTCTCCGCCTTCGGCGGCGGCGCCCACTTCTGCCTGGGCTACCACCTGGCCTGGCAGGAGGTCGTGGCCTTCCTGGTGGCGCTCGGGCGGGCCGTGGGCCGCGGGCGGCGCCCGACGCCCCTGTACAAGGGCAGGCCCGAGGCGCGCTACCTGCCCATGCTCCACCCGCCGGCCAGCGCCGCGGTGCGCTTCGGGGGCTGAGCCGCGAAGCCTGGGCTGAGCCTCACTTCCCCCGGCCGGCGGCCCGCTCGCGCTGGATCTTCGCCTTGAGCGCCTCGCGATCCTGGGGCGTGGCGCTCTTGCGGATCTCGGCGTCGCCCGTGGGCTCGATGCCGCTCGGGCAGTCCACGGCCTGGTTGTTGCTCGGCGTGCCGAACTTCCAGAGCTTCGCCCCGCTCTCGAAGCGGAAGGTGGTCGTGCCGCAGTAGCACTTCGGCCCGTAGTTGTGGCAGACCTTCCCGTCCTGGAAGAGGGTGCCGCTGGTCACCTTGTAGTTCGCGTCGTGGCTCGTGGTCGTGCCGTCGCTCCACTCCACGTTCAGCGTGCCCTGCTCGTTCGAGGTCGAGCTGCCCTGGCGCACCTCGCTGGTGGGCTCGACCCCCCAGACGCGGATGTCCGAGCGCGCGACGCTGACGTTGCCCGTCTTGAGCTCGGGGACGCCCGAGCTGGTTCCGAGGAAAGGACAACCCCCCAGGAGGAGGGAGCAGGACAGCAGGGCAAGGAAGGTACGCGACATGCGCGTCCCGTATCCCGAGGGTCCGCGGGGCGCACGCCGCCGCCCGGCTCACCCGCCCCCGACCGTCACCGTGATCGTGTCCGAGCCCACCAGCTCCCCGCCGAGATCGTAGGCCTCCAAGCTCAGCTCGTTGGCCCCCTCGACCAGCGAGACCCGTGCCTGCCAGCTCTCCCCGTCGGTCCAGCTCACCTCCAGGGGCTCGCCGTCCAGCCAGATCTCGCGGACGTCCACCCAGCCCTCGCCCTCCAGCAGGAGGACGTCGGAGCTGGTGGAGAGGTCCTCGCCCCCGTTGGTGGTGATGGCGAAGCTCACCGAGGGGAAGCGGCTGGCGACCGAGTCCGAGGAGCCACTGCTCACCCAGTCGTGGCGGTCCTCGATGAAGGAGCAGTTGTAGTCGAAGTCCTGCGCGGGGAGCAGCGCGCCCAGCTCATCGCACCAGGGGCTCAGGTAGTCCAGGTTGTAGGCGCGGGAGAGCAGGTCTTCCAGGTGCTGGTAGTAGAGCCGCTCGTAGACCGGGTCCTGGATCAGGTAGTACAGGTCGGTGTTGCCGATGACCGCCATCGAGCTGCTGCCGAAGAAGTCCAGGTCGTGCGGGAAGTAGAGCACCTTGCGGTCCTCCGGCCGCACGTAGAAGCGCGCGTTGTGCTGGCTGGAGTCGCCCCCGTAGTTGTCCACCGCCCCGGCCAGGGTGGCGACGGCGAAGCCGCGCATCCACTGGTCCACGTCGATGACCTCCCCCGCCGCGTCCAGGAAGGCCGAGGTCCCCCGCAGCGAGAACGCCTCGCAGAGGCCGAGGAGCTCGGTGTAGTCGTCCTCGCGCACATGGTTCTGGAGCGTGAAGTTCCAGCGGTAGTCCTCCTTGTCCTCCCCCAGATCGGTGATCGAGGTGCCCACCACGCTGTCGGGCTGGGGCAGCTTCAGGCCCTCGTCGGTCCCGTCCTCGGTCGTATACGGGTAGTAGATGAGCTCGTAGTCGAAGAGGGGGCCCTCGTCCCCGTCTTCGAACTGGCTGGCCAGCACGAGGCCGGTGGAGCGGTCCAGCTGGAGCTCGGCCGCGCCCGTGTGCGTCGACCGCGGCGTCATGACGTGAAGGAGGTCGTTGTACTCGGCGGACACGACGCCCGCGCGCATCATCACCAGGTTCAGGAGCAGCTCCCGCTGGCCGAAGCCCACGCCCTCCGAGCGGTCGATGAGGGCGCTGGTGTGGCTGCCGCGGAAGAGCTGCTCGGGGTTGAAGCGGACGGCGTAGCCCAGGCGCACGTCCTCGGGGCGGCCGCGCTCGCTGCCCTTGGTGCGGACGCCGACGTCGTAGAAGACCTCCGACTCGTCGTAGACCACGGTGCCGCCGACCGGGTCATTGCTCATCAGGTTTACGTCCTCCAGCATCCAGTCCGAGTCCGCCTCCGTCAGGATCAACCGGAGGTTGTGGAGCCCGTTCGTGGCCGCCTCTCCATCGTCGAACTGCACGAGGGCCCGGGAGTCGGCCCCCGCGGCGGGCAGGGTGGCGGTCTCGCCGAGCCCGTCCTCGGCCTCGACATAGAACTGCACGATGGCGCCCGCCGACTGCCCCTCCAGGCTCGCCGACCAGCGCCCGTCCTCCTCGACCATGTCGGTGAAGCCCCAGGCGCCCCCGTCCACGGCCGACCACAGGGTCACCCGGGCCACGCCGTCGGGGTCCTCCGCCACCACGCCGATCTCCACGCTCTGCCCCGGGGCGGGGACCGCCACGTCCTGGGCGAGCTCGTCCAGGCTGGGGCCCAGGTTCTCCACCGCCGTGGAGTTGGCCTCGCCCGGGGTGCCCGATCCTTCCGGCTGCTCGATCAGGGTCGTGCGCGGCAGCCGGTTGAAGTACAGGCGGGTGTGGAGCTGGTTGCTGCCCCAGACCGGCCGCGCCCGGAACGTGATCCGGTAGTCCGTGGAGCGCACGGGCCGGGTCAGCGTGGTCTCGGCGTGGTTGTGCATGTGCTCGGTGGGCCCGGTAGCGACGAGGCGCAGCACGCTGTTGTCGGGGTCGTCGGGGTCGGCGATCACCTCGCTGTGGCGGTGCGTGCCCAGCGGGCGCCAGTGCTCGGTGTCCTCGAAGGACCCGTTCTGGAGCACCTCGACGGCTGAGCCGTCGGGGTCCTCCACCACGCTCAGGTCGTCGAGGAGCACCTCGCCCGCGTCCAGCAGGCCCATCACGAATTCGTCCCAGGTGCCGTCCGGCCCCACCGCGCTCGGGTCGGCCGCGCCCTCGATCTCATAGGTGACCCAGCGCGTGCGCGCCTGCTCATCGCTGGCCGCCCAGCTCTCGGCGACGGCGTTGTTGGCCCAGGGGTCCATCAGCTCCAGGCTGGAGCCCCCGCCGTCCGCCGCCTCCGGCCAGCGCCCGCCGTCGTGGTAGCGCACCTCGTCCGCCGGGTTGCCGCTCGCGTCCAGCAGCAGGATCCGGTCGCCCGCGTCGCCGAGCGCGCCGGTGAAGTCGCCCAGGATCTCCACCTCGGGGTAGAGCGCGCGCAGGGCGTCCGCGTCGTTGGAGACGACCAGCCGGGCGTCCGGCCCCAGGAGGGTGCCCTCGGGGAAGTCGAAGGCCACGCCGTCCACGAGCTGCCAGCCGCTCAGGTCCACGGGCTCCGAGCCCCGGTTGTAGAGCTCGATCCACTCCTCGGGGCGCTCGGCGTAGCCGTCGTCCGTGGAGAGCGGCGCGCGGTGATAGAGGATCTCGGAGATGACCACGTCCTGGGTTCGCGTGATCACGTTGGGCTCACCCGGGCTGTCCTCCGAGGGGTAGCGCCAGGCGCCCTCCTCGTCCCGGCCTCGCGTCCGGGCGGAGATCCGCACGGCGTCCAGCAGCACGCTCCGGTCGGCCGCGTACAGGTAGAGCATGTCCCCGGCGCCCAGGTCCAGGCCCTCGACCACGGTGAGCTCGCCCGCGGGGAGCGTGCCCGCGGGGAGGCTGAGCTCGTCGCCCGCGGACGAGGCCAGGATGAGGCCGCCGAGCTCCTGATCGAGCGCGCTGTCGTTGGCCAGCTCCACCCAGGGGTCCTCGGCGAAGGCCCCGGAGACCTCGTGGAGGGCCAGGGTGGGCTCGGCCACAGAGGCGGTGACGCGGGCGCTGAGCGCGCAGCCGAAGAGCATGTCGGGGTCATCGGCCTCGGCCTGGTGGACCTCCACGGCCAGCACGTTCTCCCCGCGCACCAGCGCCCCTGAGGACAGCTCCAGCGAGACCGCCGGGTCCTCGTCCACCGCCGCACTGGCCAGCGTGTCCGCGTCGATGGCCCCGTCCGGCAGGTTGTGGCGCGCCACCTCGACCCCGTTCAGGTAGAACACCGCCCCGTCGTCGATCTCACAGTCGGCGAAGAGCTCGGTGGCCGAGGGGTCGGCGTCCAGGGTGAAGCGCGCCCGGAAGAGGGTCGTCACCACGCCGCCCGCGAGCTCGGTGGTGCCGCCCCCGCCCAGCACGGGATCGACGGAGCGGAAGAGGGCGTAGGTGTTCTCCGTGTTGGTCACGGAGGTCTCGCCAAAGGTGTCCACCCAGATGTACTGCGTGGCCGGGTCGAAGGAGGAGGAGAGCGCCCAGCCCCAGGGGTCCGAGTCGGGGTCGGCCTCGACGGCGGGCAGCTCCCAGGTCCCGCTCAGCAGGTCCAGCAGCTCGTCCTCGTCGGGCACCGGGTCCGGCGGCGTGGTCCCCGGGCAGCCATCCTCCGGGCCCAGCACCCACTCGAAGTCCACGGCGCTGGTGCCCACGATCTCGTCGTCCACCTCCACCTCGGCGATGACCATCTGGGGCCCGCCGTAGCTCCCGGGCGCCTCCCAGGCCGCCACGTACAGGTGGTCCAGCGCGCTCAGCTCGGCCTCGTAGCTCTCCACGCTGGTCCAGTCCCCGTCCTCGTCCTCGGCGACGAGGCGCAGGTTGGTGCCGTCGGCCTCGCCCAGGTACAACCCATAGTAGTTGTCGGCCGTCACGCGCACGGTCGCCAGGGCGGCCGACACGGGCTCCCCGGCATAGAGCGGCGCCTCGCCCGAGGCCCAGCCGCTGTCGTCGTAGTCGGCGTCGGCCCAGCCCGCGTCCGGGTAGGCGCCGCCCTCGTCGTAGGTCCAGGTGGCGTCCAGCGCGATCAGGTCCACCGTCACCGGCGGGGTGAGCGGGTCGATCCCGTTGGCCTCGCCCGGGGTCCCGCCGAGCTGGGCGCTGAAGCTCCAATTCTCGGCGTGGTCGCTCGCGTCCGTAGGGTGGACCTTGGCCAGCGAGAGCCCGGAGCCGTCCGCCTGCGCGGGCCAGGGCTCGTCCTGCCCGTAGGCCACCATGTCCATCCGGCGCCCGCCGTTGCTGTACAGCTCCACCCGCTCCCCGCTGTCGGAGAGCGAGCCCTCATAGGGCCCGTAGGCGTCCACCGCCAGCAGCGAGGGGTCGGCGGCCACGACCAGATAGCCCCCGGCCTCCAGGATCGTGCCCTCGGCGAAGGTGTAGGAGACGCCCCCCTGGAGCGACCAGCCGGAGAGGTCCATCGCGTAGGCGAACGGGTTGTGGAGCTCCACCCACTCCAGCCGCGCGCTCTCGGGGTGGTCGTAGAGGATCTCGGTCAACGTGACCGAGCCCGGGGCGCGCTCCTCGTCGCGGAGCCAGGGATCGGTGTGGCCGGGGACGCGCTCGACACCGCCGGTGGTGTCGTCCGTGGTGTCGTCCGCGGTGTCGTCGGCGGTGCTATCTCCCGGACCCGGCCCGGTCTCCGTGGCGTCCTTCTGGACGACGTCGCCCCCGCAGGCGGCGAGCAGGAGGAGCAGGGCGCGGGCGGGCCCGGCGAGGGGTCCGGCGTGGCGGGCTTCGGCGGGCATGGCAGGCTCCCGTGGGAGACCAGTATGGAGCCTGGGCGCGAGCGGTCAACCCTCCTGCCGGCGCACCAGCCGGGCGTAGGCCCCGCCCGCCGCCAGGAGCTCGGCGTGCGCGCCCCGCTCCACCACCCGGCCCCCCTCCAGCACCAGGATCTCGTCGGCGTCGCGGATGGTCGACAGCCGGTGGGCGATGGCCAGCACCGTCCTCCCGCGCATCAGGCGGGTCAGCGCCTCCTGCACCGCGGCCTCGCTCTCCGCGTCCAGGGCGCTGGTGGCCTCGTCCAGCACCAGCACGGGGGCGTCCCGCAGCAGGGCGCGGGCCACGCAGATGCGCTGGCGCTGGCCGCCGGAGAGCCGCTGCCCCAGCGTGTCGATGCGCGTGTCGTAGCCCTGGGGCAGGGCCTCGATGAAGGCCGCGGCGTTGGCCGCCTCCGCCGCCGCGCGCAGCTCGGCCTCGCTGGACGGCCGCCCCAGCGTGATGTTCGCCCGGATGGTGTCGTCGAAGAGGAAGCTGTCCTGGGAGACCACCGCGACGTGGCGGCGCAGCGAGGCCAGCGTGTACTCACGCGCGTCGCGGCCGTTGAACAGGACGCGCCCGCCGCTCGGGTCATGGAAGCGCGAGAGCAGGCTCCCCAGCGTGCTCTTGCCCGCCCCGCTCGCCCCCACGACGGCGACCATCCTCCCGGCGGGGAGCGTGAGCGTGAGCCCCTGAAGGACGGGCGCGGAGGGCTCCCCCGGGCGGGAGGGGTAGGCGAAGCTCAGGTCCTCCAGGGTGATGCTGACCTCCCGGGCCTCCAGCGCCACCCGGCCCTCGTCGCGGACCGCCGGGCGCGCGTCCAGCAGGCTGAAGATGGACTCCGCGCTCACCAGGGCGCGCTGGAGCAGGCTGTAGATCTGGGCGATGCCCTTGAGCGGGTCGTTCAGCAGCCCCAGCGCGATGAGGAAGGCGATGAGCGCGCCGGGGCTGAGCCGGTCGTCGAAGACCTGCCGCCCGCCCACCCAGATGACGGCGCCCACGCCCACCGCCGCGACGAGCTCGATGATGGGCCCGGGCAGGAGCTGGGCCAGGGAGGCCCGCGCGCTGAGGCGGCGCTGCTCCTCGTTCAGCTCCTGGAAGCGCCGCTCCAGGACGTCTTCCGCTCCGAAGGCCGCCACCGTGCGCACGCCGGACAGGCTCTCCTGGGCCAGCGCCGAGAGCCGGGCGAGGTTGTCATTGGAGCCGCGCGCGGCCTCGCGGAGCCGGGCGCCGAAGCGCGCGATGGGCCAGCCCACCAGCGGCAGCAGGATCAGCGCCACCCCGGCGAGCTCGGCGTTGAGCCACAGCGCGCTGCCCACCAGCACCAGCAGCGTGGCGGGCTTCTGGATGGCGGTCACCACCCCGCTCACCGCGTACTGCACGCTGGCGGCGTCGCTGGTCAGCCGGCTCAGCAGCTCGCCCGGCGGGTGCCGCTGGTGCCAGGCCATGTCCTGACGCAGCAGGCTCGCGTAGAGCTCGCGGCGGAGGCGGGCGATCACGTCCAGCGCGACCGAGCGCGTCAGGTAGCCCCGCCCCACCGTGAGCGCCCCGCCCAGCAGGTAGAGCCCCACCACCAGCAGCGGCATGAGCCCCAGCAGCACCGCGTCCCGGGCGATGAGCACGTCGTCCAGCACCCGCTGGACCAGGAAGACCAGCGCGCCCGGCACCGCCGCCTGCAGGGTCATGAGCAGCAGCGCCCCGAGGAGCGCGCCCCGGTGCGGCCGGAAATACCCGAGCAGGCGTCGGGCGATCAGCGCGTGCCGGTCACGGTCCAGGTTTGATCCGAGCAGTCAAAGCAGGCCGATCCGCCCACGAAGGAGGCGGTGAACGTCGCCGTGAACGTGTTCTCGTCGGTGAACGTCCCGCTCAAGGCGTAGACCTCGTCGCAGCCGCCGGTGATGGTGCGCCCCACCTCGAAGGTGGTGCTGGTGGTGAAGCTGCCCGTCATCGTACCCGGCTGCGAGCCCGACCCGGTAGGCGCGATCGTCAGATCGGGGTTCTCATCGACGATGAAGACCTCGTCGAAGTTGATGCTGACCAGGCCGTAGGCGCACTGGTACCGCACGCGGTCGTCCAGGGCCCAGGTGCCGGAGTAGTCGCTGTCGCAGCTCTCGTCCGTCTCCAGGTCGCAGTCGTTGTCGATGCCGTCGTCGCAGACCTCGTCGGAGCCGGGGTTGATGTCCTCGTCGCGGTCGTCGCAGTCATCGCAGGAGGTCCAGGTGTCACCGTCGAAGTCGTCCCCGTCGGTGGTCACCTCGTTGCAGTCGTCGTCGTAGCCGTTGCACTCCTCCTCGGTGGCGCCGGGGTTGATGTCGGGCTGGGTGTCGTCGCAGTCCGCGCAGGCGTTGTAGCCGTCGTTGTCCACGTCCGGCCCGTCGTCGGTGGTCTCGTCGCAGTCGTCGTCGATGCCGTTGCACTCCACCTCGCTCTGGGCGGGGTTCACGCTCGCGTCGTTGTCGTCGCAGTCCTCGCAAGCGGTGAAGCGGTCCTCGTCCACGTCCGCGTCGTCCACGGTGGCCTCGTCGCAGTCGTCGTCGAGCCCGTTGCAGGTCGCCTCGACGGTGCCGGGGTTCACGTTCGGGTTGGCGTCGTCGCAGTCCAGCACGCTCGCGTCGTAGGTCTCCTGACACTTCGGGTTCGAGGCGTCGAAGTAGCCGTCCCCGTCCCGATCGAAGGGCTCGTCGACCACGTCCTCGGAGGGCTGCAGCGCGCCGTCACACTGCGCGGACTGGGTGAACTTGGAGTCGTTGACGCAGGCGCACAGCAGGAAGCCGATCAGGGCGGGGCGAGCGTTCATCTCGGGGGCTCCTCCGCCGGAGAGGATACACTGGATCCTCGAGTCTGGGCGCGGTGGACTTCGTAGACCTGCCAGCGCGCCGCCAGCCGCGGCGTGAGCGGATCGGTGGTGTCGATGTAGGCGGCGACGTCGTTGGGCCCGTCCGTGTCGAAGCCCTCGCGCAGCAGACCCAGCTCCGCGCCCCCGCGCCAGGGGCGGACGACCAGGGCCTGCTCGGCGCGCTCCACCATGCGCCCGGCGTCCTCGAGCGCGTAGACCTGGGGGACGCCGTAGAAGCGCAGCAGCGCCGCGTCCGCCCGCTCCTCGGTGAGCACCAGCGGCGCCCCCCAGGCCGAGACCGAGCTGGCCAGCACCCGCCCCCCGGCCAGCTGAACCCGCGGATCCCCCGAGAGATCCACCAGCGGGTTCAGCAGGTGGATCAGCATGGCGAGGCTGATGAAGCCGGCCACGCCCGACCCCATCCAGCCCGCCCGCGAGAGCCGGCCCCCCGCGCGCCCCAGGCCGAGGGCCACCCCCACCCAGGCCGCCCCGCCCGCGGTCGGCCAGCCCCAGATCGCCGGGATCAGCAGGGGCCAGGAGCCCCACCACAGCGCGCGATCCGTCGGGTCTCCCTTCCCCCGCCGCGCCCACCAGGCGAGCCCCGCGCCCAGCAGCACCGGCGTGACCCAGAACAGCGCCGAGACCGCCAGCGCCGCAGGGTCCGGCCCGGTGGGGAAGGGGCTCCCGTCCCGCGGGACGCAGAGCAGGGCCGCCAGCGCGCCCAGGCCGGCGAAGCCCCAGCGCTCGCGCGCCGCCGCCAGCAGCACCAGGGCGAGAGCCGAGCCCAGGTAGAGCTCCGGCGAGGCGAAGAGGCCGCCGACCGCGAAGAGCGGCATGGAGGCCAGGATCAGCATGGTCAGCACCCGCTCCCGGGCCGGGGCCGCCACCAGCAGCATGACCGCCGTGCTCAGCAGGATGCCGGGCAGCCGCACCCCCAGCTCGGTCTGGCCCAGGCTGGCCGTCCCCAGCTCGACCAGCGCGCCGGGCAGGATCGGCGGCGCCGCCCCCGGCCAGGCCACGCTACGCGCCCACAGCAGCGCCTCCTGGTCGGAGAGCTCCAGCCTGGAGGCTACGAAGCTCCTGCTGAGGACCGAGACCGCGGCGATCCCCCACAGCAGGGCGAGCTCGCGACGCCGGCTCACGCGAGCCCCAGCAGGTCGGCCACCGCCGTCGCTGCCCGCTCGGCCTGACCGGGGGCCCCCAGCGACTCGAGGGGGATCTTCTGACGCTCGGGCAGGGAGAGGAGCAGATCGGCGAGCAGCGCCGGATCACGCGCCTGGATCTGCTCGGGCACCGGGGCAGGCAGCCCCGCGCGCTCGGCCAGGATGTTGGGGAGCGCGATGTGGCGCACCCCGCGGATCAGCAGGCGCCCCAGCGCGTAGGTGAGCGGGCTCACCCGGTGCGCCACCACCATCGGGACGCCCATCACCGCGAGCTCCAGGGTCACGGTCCCGCTCTTGGTGAGCGCGCCCCGGGCCGTGCTCAGCGCGTCCAGGGTGTCCGCGAGCTCGATCTCGGGCGGGAGCTGGACCCCGGCCCGCAGCTCGGGCGGCAGCAGCGCCCGGAAGCGTGGCCGGGACCGGCCCTCCCGCGCGGCCCGCGCCCGCAGCGCTTCGGCCGTGGCCAGGAAGAGCGGCAGGTGTCGGCGCAGCTCCTGGGGGCGGGACCCAGGCAGCAGCGCGTAGAGGTCAGGGTCAACCGCGGAGGGATCCCGCGGCCGGGCCCGGTCCACCGCCGGGTGTCCCACGAAGCGGGCGTCCAGACCTGGGAACAGCGGGGGCTCGAACGGGAAGAGGCAGAGCAGCCGGTCGAGCTGGCGGGCGATCTTCGCCGCGCGCCCCGGCCGCCAGGCCCAGACCTGAGGCGCCACGTAGCCCACCGCCGGGACCCCGCGCGCCTTCGCCTCCGCCAGCAGCGGCAGGTGCAGATCCGGCGAGTCCACGCCGACCATCGCCGCCGCCCCCTCGTCCAGAGCGCGCCGCATCACCCGCCGCGCCTCCCGGATCGCCCCCAGCCGCCCCAGCAGCTCGCTCGCCCCCATGACGCCGAGGCGCTCCGCCTCAAAGAGGGGCTCCACCCCCGCCGCCCGCATGGACGGGCCCGCGATCCCGCGCGCCCGGACCTGCCCCCGCGCCCGCAGCGCCAGCACCAGCGCCGCCGCGAGGCGGTCTCCGGAGGGCTCGGCGGCGCAGACCAGGAGGGTGGGGGGCACCGGGGAGGGGTAGCGCGGCGGCGCGCGGGGTTCAAACTGGGCACGCGCCGGTCGAACGCGCCCTCAGGGCGTGGCCTCCAACGGGAAGACCAGCGGGAAGCGCACGATCAGCAGGGACAGGGTCATCGGCGGGAAGGTGATCTTCCCCAGCCGATCGAGCACGCACGCCGCGGCCTCCGCGTCACCCAGCGTGTCGGACTGAATCAGCTCGTCCCGGATGCTGCCGTCGGGCATCACCGTGAAGCGCAGGCTCAGCGTGCCCTGCAGGTCGGGGCGCTGGACCCTCGCCCGCTCTACGCAGGCGTAGAAGCCGCGGGCCTGGGCGCGGATCGTGGTGTAGACCGGGGCGTGGTCCACGCTGCCGCAGTCCAGGATGATCGGAGCGAGCGGATCTGGCTCTCGCGGCGGGCGCCGCTGCCAGGCGATGTTGGACTCACGGGCCTGCGCGCGCAGCCCCTCCCAGTGCAGCGCCATCGCCAGCTCACGGAGCTCCGCGGTGGTCTCCTCCTCCTCCTCCCGCGCCATCGCCGCGTGCGCGGGGCTCTGGGCCGCCCAGCGCGAGCCCACCCCGAAGCGCGCCCGCCGCTCCTCCAGCGCAGCAAGGGCCATGCCGAGCTCGCCCTGCTGCCGATGGACCATGCCCAGGAGCGCGAGGCCGACCGGCGCGAAGACGGAGTCGGGATCCGCCTCGACCGCCGCCCGCGCCGCGCCCGCGGCGAGACCCGGCTGGCCGAGGTCGTGCGCCGCGGCGGCGAGATCCAGGAGCGCGTCTTGCCGCTCACGGCGCGGCAGCCGTGTGAAGCTGCCCAGCGGGTCCTCAGCGAGCGCCCCGAGCGCGAGCACGGCGGTGAGGTCCGCGGTCGCGGCCCGCCGCACCCGGCCGAGGTGGGGTGGTCGCGACGTCCTCCAGAGGATGTCCTGGAGCTCCACCACCGCGCGGATGTCGTCCCCCTCGAGGTGCGCCCGCCAGGCGGCCTCCCGGCGCGCCTCCAGGCTGGCGGCCCGAACCAGGCCGGGCAGGAGCAGCAGGGCGGCGAGGGCAACGAGGCGGAGCATGGGAGGATCGACAACGGGGTGAGGAGGGGGGTTCCCCAGATCCGGCGGGGTGGAGGGCCACCGAGGGCGACGACCCGCCCACGGTCCCAGGCCTGCTTTCGTCGGGTACCCGGCGCCCAACTTCTGGGCGCCACCTCCTGCTCGCGCCAGACCCCGCGCCCAACTTCTTAGCGCCACCTCCCGCTCGCGCCGGACCCCGCGCCCAACTTCTGGGCGCCACCTCCCGCTCGCGCCGGACCCCGCGCCCAACTTCTGGGCGCCACCTCCTGCTCGCGCCAGACCCCGCGCCCAACTTCTTAGCGCCACCTCCCGCTCGCGCCGGACCCCGCGCCCAACTTCTGGGCGCCACCTCCC
>CAZTOW010000001.1:43802-395311 GCA_964615375.1 uncultured Enterobacterales bacterium | reverse complement strand
GCGCCACCTCCCGCTCGCGCCGGACCCCGCGCCCAACTTCTGGGCGCCACCTCCCGCTCGCGCCGGACCCCGCGCCCAACTTCTGGGCGCCACCTACCCGACGTCCGGCGCGTTCGTCAGAAACGCAGGCGCGTTCGCGTGGAACGCATTACCTCACAGGCATGCAGCCCCCCCCGATCTTCGCCGACCGGTACCGCCTGGAGGACCGACTGGGGGAAGGCGCGTTCGGGGTGGTCTATTCCGCCTTCGACCAGGGCCTGCTCCAGCGAAGGGTGGCGATCAAGCTGCTCCGATCGGAGGAGGCCGGGTCAGCTGCGGAGGAGCGGGCCGAGCGCTTCATCACGGAATTGCGGCTGGCGGGGGCCCTGCGGCACCCGCACATCGCCACGGTCTACGACGCGGGGGAGTGGCAGGGCCAGCTCTACATGGTCCAGGAGCTGGTGGAGGGGAGGGACCTGGACCAATTCGTCACCGAGCACGGCCCGGTGCCGGTAGAGCTCGCGCTGCGGCTCGCCGCGCAGATGATCGACGCGCTCGGGCAAGCCCACGAGCAGGGCGTCCTCCATCGCGACATCAAGCCGGGGAACCTGCTGATCGACCAGGACCACCGGGTGGTGGTGGTGGACTTCGGGCTGGCGACCTCGGCCGCGCCCGGGGATCAGGCCCGGACGGGCTCCGTGGGGACGCCCGGCTACGCGGCGCCCGAGCAGGTGCGGGGGCGCTGCGACGCGCGCGCGGACCAGTTCTCGCTGGCGGCGGTGATCTACCGGATGCTCACGGGGGTCGCGCCCTTCGTGGGCCGCAACCTGACGGAGACCCTGCGCCGGACGCTGCTGGTCAACCCGGAGCCCCCCTCCCGGCTGCGCCCGGATCTCCCGGTGGGGCTGGACCGGCCGCTGATGCGCGCGCTCAGCAAGAGCCCCGGCGACCGCTACCCCACCCTCCGCGAATTCGGGGCGGAGCTGCTCTCGCACGAGCTCGTCGCGGGCATGGGCACCCCGGATGCGACGCAGGGCGCGCTGCTCCAGGCCGCGACGGGGGGCAGCCTGGTGCTGGTCTCCGGTCCCGAGCCGGGCCCCTGGCAGCGGCGCCTGCGATCGGCGCTGGCCCTGGTCCTGGGCCCCCGGGCGCAGGAGACCGAGGCGGAGGAGGCGCCGCCGCAGGAGATCATGGACCCCCGCGCCGAGGTCTTCCCCGGCCCGGAGACCCCGGTCCTGCTGCGGCTGGGCGACGACCTGGCGATGGACCGGATGCGCGAGGCCAGCGACGGGGTGCGGGCGGCGCTGGTGACGGGGCATCTGCTGGTCTACGGCCTGGGGCCGGAGGACCCGCTCCTGCGCCGGTTGCTGTCCCAGATTCGCGCGCTCTCGCCCTCCAGCCCCCCGCCCGTGACGGTGGTGGGGCCGCGCTTCGAGCTCGCCGCGGTCCGCGCGGCGGAGCGCCGAGGGCTGTCGCTGCTGGAGCGCGACCCGGCGGGCCTGCTCCAGGAGCTGGCGGATGAGCTGCCGGCGCTGACCGCCGCGGAGCGCCCCCCGCTGCCAGCGCGCCCCTACAAATTCCTGAGCTCCTTCGAGGCGGGGGACGAGGCGATCTTCTTCGGGCGCGACGTCGAGCTGGCCAGGGTGAACGCCCGGATCCTGGCCCACCCGATCACGCTGCTCTACGGGGCCTCGGGGGCGGGCAAGACCTCGCTCGTCCAGGCGGCGCTGGCGCCCCGGCTGCGGCGCGCGGGCCACCGGGTGACGATCACGCGGGTCTTCGATGACCCGATCGCCGAGATCGGCGCCGCCGCGGGCCTGAGCGCCAGCGCCGAGGAGCTCCCCCGACGCATCGCCGAAGAGGCGCGGGCGGGGCGGCTGATGGTCGTCTTCGTGGACCAGCTCGAGGAGCTGTTCCTGCGCTTCCCCCGGCCCTCCCGCGAGCGCATCGCCGCCGACCTGCGCGCGGCGCTGGACCTGAGCGAGGGCCACCTGCGGCTGGTGCTGTGCCTGCGCGCTGACTACCTGGCCCGGCTCGGCGAGCTCAAGGAGATCCTGCCGCTGTCCTTCGAGGTCGGGCTGTGGCTGGAGCCGCTCTCGTCGGCCTCGGCGCGCGCGGCGATCGAGGGGCCGGCGGGCCTGCACGGGATCGGCGTGGAGCCCGCCCTCATCGACGCCATGCTGGCGGACCTGATGGGCGACGGCGTGGACCCGCCCCAGCTTCAGCTGGTGTGCGACGCCCTGTGGGAGGCGCGGGCGCCAGGTCAGCTCGAGCTGCGGCTGGCGGACTACCGCGCGCTGGGAGAGGCCCGCGACATCCTGGCCCGGCACCTGCGCAAGACGCTGGAGGGGCTGCCGCTGGAGGACCAGAGCCCGGCCCGCGCGCTGCTCAAGGCCATGGTCACGGCGGCGGACACGCGCTCGGTCAAGCGCCTCGCAGAGATCGCCCGCGGGGCGGGGCTGTCCGAGGCCGAGGCCCGCCGGCTCCTGGAGACCCTGGCCCGGCTGAGGCTGGTCCGGCCGCTGGAGCGCGAGGACGGCGTCTGGTACGAGCTCACCCACGAGGTTCTGGCGGCGGAGATCGGGCGCTGGCTCTCCGAGGACGACCGCCGGCTCCAGCGGGTGCGTGAGCTGCTGGAGCAGGGCCTCCGCGGCCACGAGCAGCTCGGGCTGCTGCTCTCCCGCGCCCAGCTCTCCATCATCGAGCCGATGGCGCATCGCCTCACGCTCTCCGAGGCGGAGCGAGAGCTCATCGCGCGGAGCCGGGCCGACGAGCGCCGCGGGCGGCGGCGGATCTGGACGCTGGTGGCGGCGGGGCTGCTGGCGCTCCTGGTGGGCGTGCTGGGCGGGAGGGCGCTGTGGCTCCAGGGGCAGGCCTTCGCGCGGGCCTCGGAGGGCAGCCTCTCGTTCTCCCGCTGGGGCTCGGCGGTGGAGCGGCCCACCGCGCAGGTCACCGTCTACCGGGGCGCCGCGGATCCATGGTGGGTGGACGGGCTGCTGGGCTTCCCGCGCGAGCCCTACCAGACGGGCTGGTCGCTCACGGACATGCGGCCGGAGCTGCGAGACGCGCTGCGGGCGGGGATGGACCTGCCCGAGCCCGAGCGGGCCTCGGCGTTCCTGGCGGAGGCCCTGGGGCCGGTAGCGGCGACGCAGGAGCGCATCGTCGCGGGGAAGCTGGACGGGCTGGGCGAGCGGCTGCACGCGGTGGCCGACACTCCCGGCCTGGGTCCCGGGGAGGCCCTGGGGCTCGTCCCGGCGCTGGCGCTGGGGGAGACCTCGCCCGAGCCCCTGCTGGAGGACCTGCTGGAGATCGCCACCCAGCAGGCCGCGATCCTCCGCGTCCCCGGCGGCAGCCAGCGCCTCGACGGGAGGGTGGGGCGTCCGATGGGCCTGCTGCTGCTGCGGGCCGACCCGGCGGCGCTGAAGGTGCACCTGGAGGCGCAGCTCCGCGACGAGAGCGGGCCCGAGCTGCTGGGCGAGCTGCTGGCGGTGGCGGGCGATCCCGAGCAGGTGGCGGCGCTGGAGCCGTCGCTGCGGAGCGTCCGCGCGGCCAACGTCGAGGGCGCCCTGCTGGCCATGGCTTATTCCGGGCGATGCAGCGCGATGCCGGAGATCCGCGCGATGCTGCAGCGGGGCGGAGGCGTGGTCCAGCAGAGCAGGGTCCAGGAGGCCTGGCTGGAGCTGACGACCGCCTGCGGTGGACCGGAGGACGTGCCGCTGCTGGAGGACATGCTGGTCGCCATCGCATCGGGCAGCGCCTACGACGATCCGCTGAATCGGGTGCTGAGCCTGCTCTACAGCCTGGACCCGGCGCACGTCGTGGAGCTGGCGACGCGCTACGCGGAGGGGCTTCAGGCGGGGCGCAGGACCACGGTGACGCCCTTCGCCTACCAGGCCGATCCGGCCCTGGTGGCGACGCTCCCCCCGGGCAGCCCGCAGCAGCTCCTCGCGCGCCTCTACCTCGGCGACGCCGAGGCGGTCTGGCCGTCCCTCGAGTTCGGGCTGCGGGACCGCGCCTCGCCCAGCGGCGGCTCCTGGCTCTGGGCGCTCGCGCTCTACCGAGGTCCGGCGCTCCAGGCGCAGGCGCGGGCGCTGGTCGCGGACCCCGATCAGCCCGTCTACGTCACCCTGCCCATGCTCCCGGTGGCCGCCGGTGGCGGGGGGGACGAGGCCGCGCGGGCCGTGGGGCTGGGCCTGGCCAGCGCGGACCTCGTGCAGGTCCAGATCGCCTTGAACTACCTCTCCGCCTGGGACGCGGCGCTCCCTCCCGACCTCGGCGGAGAGAGCCGCCAGGCCGCGCTGGCCCGGGACCTGATCGCCCTGCGGCGGGGTGGGCTCCACGGGGATCGCTTCCAGGAGGTCCTGGAGGATCCCGCCGCCAGAGCGCTCGAGGTCTGGCTGGCGCTCGAGGGGCAGCGGCGCCTGTGGGGCGACGATCCGGGGTCGGCGGTGGAGGCGCTGCGGAGCCCCTTCGCCCGGGTGCGCCTCGCCGGGATCCTGACGCTGGCGGACCAGGACGAGCTCCCGAGCCTGGACGCGCAGGGCGATCCCTGGCTGATGCGCGCCCACGCCCAGGTGCGCTGGGCGCACCACGCGCTCCGGCTGGAGGAGGAGCTTCGCCAGCGGGCGCGCGCCGCGCTGGACGCCGACCAGCCGCTGCGGGCTCGCCAGATCACCCGCCTCCTGCGCACGGATCAGGGCGCCCTGAAGGTGCTGGGCCGGGTCCTGGCGCCCGAGCTGCCTGCGCCGCTCTACGACGAGCGGGAGCAGGAGACCGATTACCTGCACATGCTGGCGGATCTGCGCCTCGGCGTGGGCACGTCCACCGAGTGGCCCATCGCCTACCTCTCGCCCCGGATGTGGGGCAGGATGGTCAGCGAGCCCACGCTGGCCGACCGCCAGGACGAATACCTGTTCCGCGTGCTGACGGGCCGGAGCCCGCCGCTCACCGTGGAGGACCCATGACCCTCGATCCCGCTCAGCTCCTCGGGCAGCTCATGGGCGCGAGCACCTTCGAAGACGCCTCCGCCATCGCCCTCCGGGCGACCCTGGAGGTGACGGCTCGGGCGCTGCCGGGCTCCCGCTGGCCCCAGGCCCGGCTGCTCCGCGCCCTGGTCCACCTGCGCCCTCAGGGCGGGTACCGGGGCCTGCGGGTGCTGGAGGCGGGCGCGCAGCAGGGCTCGGAGGCGGGGGAGCTCTCCTTCGTCCCTTCGGCGTCCGCCTGGCGGCAGGTGGAGACCTGGCGCGCCCCCATCGCCATCGACGTGGCGCTGGGCCTGGTGCAGCCGCTGGCCGCGGGCGGCGGGGAGCCCTTCGTGGACGAGCACATCTCGGGCGCGGAGGGCGGGGCCTTCTCCACGGAGGAGAGCCGGCTGCGCCTGCTGGGGCGCGACTGCACGCACGTCGTCCTGTTCCCGCTGAGGACCCCGGGCGGCGGGATGGACGGGGCCATCGCGGTGGAGCTGGCCTGCGAGGCGGCGCTGGGCGAGCCCTGGCTGCTGCCCGGCGCGGAGCAGGAGCTCCAGCTCGTCGCCGACCTGTCCACGCCCTACCTGCTCCACCTGCCGCTGGTGCAGTCCGAGCGCGCCGACGATCCACTGCTGCCCGTCGTCGGCGTGGTCATGGCCCCCCTGGTGCGCACGCTGCGGGTCTTCGCCCGCCAGAACGAGACCGTGCTGCTCCAGGGCCCGACGGGCGTGGGCAAGTCGAGGCTCGCGCGCTGGTGTCACGAGCGCTCGCCCCGGCATGACCGCCCCTTCGTGCTGGTGGACCTCCAGACGCTGCCCGAGGAGGTGCAGATGGGGGAGCTCTTCGGCTGGAAGCGCGGGGCGTTCACCTCGGCGGTCAGCGACAACCCCGGGCTCGTGGCCCGCGCGGAGGGCGGGACGCTGTTCCTGGACGAGATCGACAAGCTCTCGCTGCGGGCGCAGGGCGGGCTGCTCCAGCTCCTGGAGGAGCGGCGCTACACCTCGCTGGGGGACACGGGCAAGGAGCGCCGGGCCGACGTCCGCTTCCTGGTGGGCACGAACACGGACCTGGCCGCGGCCGTGCGGGCGGGCCGCTTCCGGGAGGACCTCTACTACCGCATCAACGTGCTGCCGGTGCGCGTCCCCTCGCTGCGCGAGCGCGCCGACGAGATCCCGTCCTGGGCGAGCTACATGCTGGAGCGCCGCCACCGCGAGCAGGGGGGCACCGGCCGGGCCACCATCGCCGCCGACGCCGCGCTGAAGCTCTCCAGCCTCCCCTGGCCGGGGAACCTGCGGCAGCTCGACAACGTGGTGCGCCGGGCCTGCTCGCATGCGCTGGTCGAGCAGGAGGACATGGGCGAGGACATGACCCTGCGCGAGCGCCACATCGACCTCGCGCTGTCCGCGGAGGTCAGCGGCGGGGACGCCTCCCTGCCCGGCGCCCTGCGCGCCGCCGCCAGCCTCTTCCTGGACGAGGCCGAGCGCCGCCACGCCGCCGGGGAGCCCTGGGAGCTGGAGCGCGCGGAGATCCTGAAGAGCTTCGTCGTCTTCGCCGCCGCCCAGCGCTACGCGGACGTCGATCGGGCCTTCCGCGTGCTGGGCCACGAGGCGCTCATCAAGCACCGCAACCACCACAAGGTGCTGCGGCGCGAGCTCTCCCGCGTGAGCGAGCTCTACGCCGAGCTGGGCCTCCGCCCCGGCCCGGACGTCCAGGCCGTGCTGGCCCGGGCCGAGGGCGGCTGACCGCTACTCCTGCTTGAGGATCATGAACTGCACCCGGCGGTTCGCCGCGCGCCCCGCCTCCGAGGCGTTGCTGCGGATGGGCGAGCTCTCCCCGTAGCCCTTGGCGACGAGGCGGTCGGCGGCGACGCCCTGGCTGACCAGCCAGGCCATGACCGCGTCCACGCGGCGCTGCGACAGGTCCAGGTTGTAGAGCGCGTCACCCTTGTCGTCCGTGTGGCCCTGGATCTCCACCAGCTTGAGCTCCGGGTGGCTCTGGAGCACGCCCACGACCTGGCGGAGGATGGGCTCGGAGTCGGGGCGGAGGGTGGCGGCGTCGAAGTCGAAGAGCACGGCCTCCGAGATCACCACCTCCTTCTTCTGTACGTCCACCATCGGCGGGACGAGCGTGAACTCGACCTTGTTGAGCCCGGGGCGGTCCGCGGCGATGTTGAGCACGCGGCCCTCGGCGCCAAAGCCCTCGGCGGTCACCAGCACCCGCCACTCGCCGGGGGGCAGCACGGTCTGGTGTCGCCCGTCCTCGCCGAGCGCCATCGGGGCGACCGCGGACGGGCCCTCCAGCGTCACGGTGGCGGCGACGGGCTTGCCCGACTGATCCCGGGCCAGGAAGCGGGTGGTTCCCGGCACGAAGGACAGGGTGAGCCGGACCTCGTTGGCGCCCTCCTTGAGCGCCGCGCCACCGAGGCTGGCCGTCACGTAGCCCTCGGACGAGACCTCGCCCGTGACCAGGGTCTCCGGCATGAGCTCGCCGAGCGCCAGCGCGCCCTGGGCGTCCGCGGTCAGGGTCTGGTCGCCCAGCTTCACGGTGGCCGCGAGGGGCTTGCCCTCCTCGTCCTGCACCACGACCGCCAGGCTGGCCAGGCTGTCGGGACAGCCGTCCTCGTCGCGCCAGCCGTTCTTCGCCTCCGGATCCCGGTCGCAGGCGTCCAGGTCGTCCACCAGCCCGTCCAGATCGGTGTCGCGGTTGGGATCCTTGATGTAGGCCCAGCCGAGCCCGGCGAAGGCCCGCCAGGCCGGAGCGCCCGCGCCCTCGGAGATCCCCGCCGCCCCGCCGAGCGTGTACGAGAGGTTCTTCTTCGTGCGCCCGCGCAGGCTGAGCAGCGCCTCTCCCGGGCTGGCCGTCCCCGCCACGTCGTTCGCGCTGAGCGCCGCCTCGTACAGCACCTCACCGCGCACGCCGAGCCAGTCGTAGACCGCGTAGCCGGCGCCCAGGCTGGCCACCAGCGCGCCGCCGCCGGTCTGGTTCAGGTAGTCCATCTCCGGTCGCTGCCGGAAGCCCAGGTTCGTGTCCACGGTGTAGCGCTCGCCGTGCATCCCGGCCGCCGCCAGGGCGCTGAAGCCGAGCCCCGGGTCGCCGAGCATCAGGGACTCGTCGCCCGTGGGCAGCGTGAGCGTGGGCACCAGGCTGAAGGCGAAGCCCTTGCCCTCGGGCACGATCACGCCCACCGGGACGCTGAGGCTGAGATCGCCGATCCCCGCCCCCTGGCTCCCCTGAAGCCCCGTGCTGGCCAGGTAGAGCGGCGCGCCCACCGCCAGCGAGAGCCGCCGCGAGGGCGAGGCCAGCACGCCGAGGTTCAGCGCCGTGACGTCGTCCAGCAGCACCTCCTCGGTGACGCCGTTCCAGTCCTCGTAGACCTGGACCAGCCCGGCGCTGGAGCGCTCGAAGAGCCCGGTGAGGCCGAAGGAGCGCTCCGGCGAGGCGGCCGGGCGCCAGACGCCGATGAGGTCGAGCGGGCCCCCCAGCGTGGGGACCGGGCTGAAGTGGTGTCCGTCGAGCCCGTCCTGGGCGAGCGCGGAGGCGAAGCAGAGCAGGATGAGGTTCATGGTGCCTCCGGTTCAGCGAGACTTGCGGCGGATGAGAGCGGGGAGGAGGCCGAGCAGCCAGACCAGGCCGCTGGAGCGCTGCTCGGTGCTGGCGCAGGAGCAGCCGCCCTTGACCCACGAGATGGGGAGGCCGTCGTCGGCGGCGTCGTTGGGATCGGAGCCCCGACCCACCTCCGTGCCGTCGTCCAGCCCGCCCCCGTCGGAGTCGTCGTCGAGCGGGTCGGTCTCCAGCTGGAGCACCTCCTCGCCGTCGCTCAGGGTGTCGTCGTCGGTGTCCGCGTCGGCGGGATCCGTGCCCAGCGTGTCCTCGTCCATGTCGGTGAGGCCGTCGCCGTCGCCGTCGAAGGCCTCGGTCTGGCCGTCGCAGTCGTTGTCCTTGCCGTCGGCCAGCTCCTCGGCGCCGACGTACACGGTGGCGTCGGTGTCGTCACAGTCGTCACCGCCCGCCTCCTCCGCGTCGTAGCCGTCGCCGTCCAGGTCGTCGGTGTAGCCGCCGCAGTCCTGGTCGATGCCGTCATAGTCGGGGTCGGAGGCGCCCGGGTAGATGCTGCTGTCGGCGTCGTCGCAGTCGCCAGAGCTGTCCGACTCCAGCGCCTCGCCCTCGTCGGAGCAGTCCACGTCCGCCGAGCTGACGGTCTCCTCGACGCGGTAGCCGTCCACGTCGGCGTCCGCGTAGCAGGTCTCGACGCCGTCGCAGTCCGCGTCCACCGCGTCACCCACGGTCTCCTCGACCGAGGGGTTGATGGCGCCGGAGCTGTCGTCGCAGTCGTCCGCGTTGTTGACGTAGCCGTCGGGCAGGTCGCAGGAGTCGGTGGTGGAGGCGGGGTCCCCGTAGCCGTCGTCGTCGGTGTCGGCGTAGTAGGTGGCCTGCGTGCTGGTGTCCACGCTGCTGTCGGCGGAGTCCGTGTACCCGTCGCAGTCGTTGTCCTCGCCGTCGCAGACCTCGCTGCCCGCGGGGTTGATGGTGGCGTCGGCGTCGTCGCAGTCGCCCGAGCTCTCGCTGGAGAGCGCCTCGCCCGAGTCCGTGCAGTCGCTGTCCGTGCTGCTCACCGTGCTGGTCGTGCGGTAGCCGTCATCGTCCCCGTCGGCGTAGCAGGTCTCGAGGCCGTCGCAGTCGCTGTCCGTCCCGTCGCCCGCCGTCTCGGTCGCGCCCGGGTTGATCGCGCTGTCGGCGTCGTCGCAGTCCCCCGACGAGTCCGACGAGAGCGCCTCGCCCGAGTCCGAGCAGTCGCTGTCCGTGCTGCTGACCGTCGTGCTGGTGCGGTAGCTGTCGTTGTCCGCGTCCGCGTAGCAGGTCTCGGCGCCGTCGCAGTCGCTGTCCGTCCCGTCCCCGGTCGTTTCGGTCGCGCCCGGGTTGATGGACGCGCTGGTGTCGTTGCAGTCGTCGTCGTTGTTCACGTAGCCCGTGGGCACCGAGCAGCTCCGGGTGCTGTCCGAGGCGTCCCCGTAGCCGTCGCTGTCATCGTCGTCGTAGTAGGTCCCCACCGTGCTGCTGTCGACGCTGGTGTCGGCCGTGTCCGTGTAGCCGTCGCAGTCGTTGTCCTCGCCGTCACAGACCTCGCTGGCCGCGGGGTTGATCGCGCTGTCCGCGTCGTCGCAGTCGCCCGAGCTCTCGCTGGAGAGCGCCTCGCCCGAGTCCGTGCAGTCGCTGTCCGAGCTGCTCACCGTCGTGCTGGTGCGGTAGCTGTCGTTGTCCCCGTCGGCGTAGCAGGTCTCGAGACCGTCGCAGTTGCTGTCCGTCCCGTCCCCCGTGGTCTCCGTGGCGCCCGGGTTGATGGAGGACGAGCTGTCGTTGCAGTCGCCGGAGGTCTCGCTGGAGAGCGCCTCGCCCGAGTCCGAGCAGTCGCTGTCGGTGCTGCTGACCGTCGTGGTGGTGCGGTAGCTGTCGTTGTCCGCGTCCGCGTAGCAGGTCTCCCGCCCGTCGCAGTTGCTGTCCGTCCCGTCCCCGGTCGTCTCGGTCGCGCCCGGGTTGATGGAGGCGCTCGCGTCGTTGCAGTCGTCGTCGTTGGTCACGTAGCCCGTGGGCAGCGAGCAGCTCCGGGTGCTGTCCGAGGCGTCCCCGTAGCCGTCGCTGTCGTCGTCGTCGTAGTAGGTCCCCACCGTGCTGCTGTCGACGCTGGTGTCGGCCGTGTCCGTGTAGCCGTCGCAGTCGTTGTCCTCGCCGTCACAGACCTCGCTGGCCGCGGGGTTGATCGCGCTGTCCGCGTCGTCGCAGTCGCCCGAGGTGTCGGACGAGAGCGCCTCGCCCGAGTCCGAGCAGTCGCTGTCCGTGCTGCTGACCGTCGTGCTGGTGCGGTAGTTGTCGTTGTCCGCGTCCGCGTAGCAGGTCTCGAGGCCGTCGCAGTTGCTGTCCGTCCCGTCCCCCGTGGTCTCCGTGGCGCCCGGGTTGATGGAGGACGAGCTGTCGTTGCAGTCGCCGGAGGTCTCGCTGGAGAGCGCCTCGCCCGAGTCCGAGCAGTCGCTGTCGGTGCTGCTGACCGTCGTGGTGGTGCGGTAGCTGTCGTTGTCCGCGTCCGCGTAGCAGGTCTCCCGCCCGTCGCAGTTGCTGTCCGTCCCGTCCCCGGTCGTCTCGGTCGCACCCGGGTTGATGGAGGACGAGCTGTCGTTGCAGTCGTCGTCATTGGACACGTAGCCAGAGGGGGCGTCGCAGGCGCTCCGGGTGCTGGTGGAGACCCCGTAGCCGTCGCTGTCGGCGTCCCGGTAGAAGGTGCTCTTGCCGGCGGACGAGAGCGAGGTGTCGCTGTCGTCCGTCAGCCCGTCGCAGTCGTTGTCCTTGTCGTCACAGATCTCGGTCGCGCTGGTGTTGATGGCCGAGTCGGTGTCGTCGCAGTCCAGATCCTCGCACTCGCCGTCGCCATCAGCGTCCTGGCAGCCCTCGTAGAGGTAGGCCGTGCTCCCGATGGTGCCGATGAGCACGTCGTCGAAGCCGTCGTTGGTGACGTCCCCACCCGGCTTGCCACCGATGGAGTAGCCGAAGTTGGCGTCCCCGATGTTGAGCGTGCTGGCCGGCGAGCTCTCCAGACCCGAGGACGACCCGTGGTACACGTAGGTGTAGCTGTGGTCGTAGTCGTCGGAGACGGCGACGTCGTCGTAGCCGTCCCCGTTGACGTCACCGACGAGCTGCACCGTGTACCCGAAGCCCGTGCCGCTGCTGGGCGCGCTGATCACGTCGTAGTTCGAGGTGCTGACCCCGGACGACGACCCGTAGAAGACGACCAGGCGGCCGTTGCTGCTGCTGTAGGTGGGGTCACCGCCGACCACGTCGTCGTAGCCGTCCCCGTCGATGTCTCCGCCGCCCGCCACGTCGAAGCCGAGCTCGGACGAGCCCGAGCGCGTGAGCGTCGTCTTGGTGCCCGGGAAGCTCGACGCGCCGCGGACCACGTACATCGCGTTCGCCGCCGCGTCCCCGTACACGACGTCGTCGTAGCCGTCCCCGTTGACGTCGCCGGCCCGGCTGACCGACGGCGAATCGGTGGTGGAGTAGGTCAGGACGGAGGTGGAGTTCAGCCCCGAAGACGAGCCCCGGTAGAAGTCGATCTCCGGCTCCTGGGAGCCGGCCGCCACGTCGTCGTAGCCGTCGTTGTTGAAGTCCCCGACGATCTCCAGACCGCGGCCGAGGCCGTAGACCCCCGTGACCGTGGTGCTGCTGGAGCTGCCGAGGCCCGACGAGCTGCCGTGGTAGACGAAGAAGCGCTCCGAGTAGAACTCGCAGACGACACCGTCGTCGTAGCCGTCGCCGTTGACGTCGCCCCCGTTGTCCACGTACTCGCCGTACTTCCCGTAGTAGTCCGACCCGCGCCAGGAGCGGCTCTCGGTGGTGCTCAGGCCGGAGCTGCTGCCGTGGTAGGAGAAGGCCTCCCCGTAGAGCCCGGTGCCGAAGCGCGCGCCGACCAGCGCGTCCGCGTAGCCGTCGTTGTTGACGTCCCCGCCCAGCGCCACGCCGATGCCGAAGTCGGTGCTGCTCTCGGTGAGCGTGGTGGTGGCCGTGGACAGCACGGGGTCGATGTGGACGGGCCAGGTCGCGTCGGTGTCGTCCACCCACACCCGGATCAGGTCCCCCTCCACCGTCATCCAGGCGTCCAGGTCGCGCCCGCGATCATCCCAGGCCTCGAGCCCGGCGTAGGTCCAGCGCCCGCCCGCGGGGGTCGTGAGGCGGACCCGCTCGCCGTCCAGGCGGGGCTCAGCGCCGCTGACCGCCACCTCGATGACCAGGGGGCCGTCCCCGGAGGGGGCCTCGGTCAGCGTCCAGCCCTGCTGCACGCCGCCGCCCGCGCGGGTCCAGCGCTCCAGGCCGCCGGCGAGGGGGCGCTCCAGGGTGGGCTGGCAGCCCCAGGGGCGGAGGCGCGGGCTCCCCGGCCAGCAGCCGCCGTCGCGCGGCGCGCCGAGGGGCTGGGTCGTGAGCGAGCCCTCCCGACCCCAGGCCTCCGTGCTGAGCCCGAGTCCATCCTCTCCGGTGGAGAGCCAGAGGCCCTCCAGGCCGAGCTCCACGCGCGCCCCCGCTCCCGGGAGCGGGACGGCGAGCGCGGCGCCAGTGTCTTCCTGCTCGGGCGGGGCGCAGGCGGCCAGCAGGGCGATGAGCGTGATCGGGCGAGTGCGCATGGGCGCTCCAGGGTGCGGTAGGGGGGTGCCGGCGATTGCTTTGAACCTTAAGCAAAAGGCGTGCCAACCCCTCCACGCGCCGCGGAAGCCGCCCTTTGGGCCAGCCGCGCCCCTCCGGGGAGCCCTCCCGCGTTCCTCAGGAACGCAACCGCGTTCGCGCCGAACGCGGGCCGTTGGCGATAAGCTCCCCTCGATGAGCTCGCGCGCCGCCCGCCTCACGCCCTGGCTGCTGCCCTGGCTGCTGCCCTGGCTGCTGCTGTGGCCCCTGCCCCGGGTCCTCGGGTCGCGGCCGGTGACCAGCCCGCTCTCCGAGGGCGTCAACCACCTATGGGGCTGGTGGGCCGCGCTGCGGGAGGGCTCGCCCTTCCAGGTCCACACCACCCTGCTCAACTACCCCGACGGCCTCGCGCTCCAGCTCATCGATCCGCTGAACCTGCTGCCCTACGCCCTCGGGGCGCTGTACAGCCCGGCCGCCGGCTTCAACCTCGCGCTGGTCTTCGGCCTGGCCGCGGGGGGGCTGGGCGGGATGCTGCTGGCGCGGGAGGCCGGGGCCGACGCGGGCGGTCAGGCCCTGGGCACGGCCATCGGCGTGAGCGCCCCCACCACGCTGGCGGTGGCGGTGGACGGGATCACCGAGGGGCTGGGGGCGGGATGGGTGGCCGTGCAGCTCGCGATGCTGCTCTCCCTGCGGCGGGGGGTGACGCCGGGCAGGCTGCTTGGGCTCCTGGGGGCGCTGACGGCGGCGGTCCTGTCGGGGCCCTACAACGCCATCTGGGCGGCCCTGATCGACGTGCCCGTGGGCCTGTGGCTGCTGCGGCGCACGCAGGCCCACCTGCTGCCGGCGCTGGGGGCGGCCCTGATCTGCGCCCCCTTCCTCTCGGCCATGCTGGCCCGGGACCCGGGGCTGCCGGGGGGCGACGCGCGGGCGGGGCTCGGGGAGCTGCGGGTCACGGACCCCTGGCGGGCGGCGGGGGAGCGCGGGGTGGACCTGCTGGATCTCTTCGTCCCGGCCCCGCTGACCGGCGAGCACGCCGACCTGCCGCACACCGCCTACCTGGGCGTGATCACGCTCACCCTGGCGCTGGGGGGAGCCCTGGCGGGCTGGCGGGCGCGGCGGCGCGGGGAGCGCGCGCCGGCCTCCTGGCCCTGGCTGCTGGGCGCGCTGGGCTTCGCCGCGCTGGCGCTGGGGCCCTACCTCTCGGTGGGCGGCGAATTCCCCACCGTGGGCGGGCGCCCCCTGGTCGGGCCAGCGGGGCTGCTGGCGCTGTACACGCCGCTGGGGAGGCTCTCCCGCTGGTACCGGGCGGGAGCCATCGCCGTCCTGCTGCTCGCCCCCCTGGCGGCGCGCGTCGCGCGGGGCAGGCTCGCCTGGCCGCTGGCCCTGCTCGTGCTCCTGGACGCCCGCCTGCTGGCGCCGCTGCCGGCCTCGCTCCCGACCCTGGAGGTCGCGCCCCCCGCCGCCCTCACCCTCCTGGACGGCCCGGTGGCCGAGCTCCCGTCCATCCACCCCATGTTCTCCGAGCAGAGCCCGGCGGACCTGAACCTCTGGTTTCAGGTCCACCACGGCCAGCCCACCAACGGCACCCTCCACAGCTTCCCCGGGGCCGCCACCCACGCCGACGCCCTGCGCACCCTGCGCCGCTTCGCCGCCGACCAGCCCGGCCCCCGCGACGACGCGGCGGAGGCCACCGCCTCCCTGGCGAAGAAGGGCTACCGCTGGCTGATGGTGTACCCGGACTACTTCCTGCCCGCGGGCCTGGACCGGCTGGAGGCGGCGCTGGGCCCGCCCGAGGCGCGCGAGGGGCCGGTGGTGATCTGGCGGATCAGCCCCCGCCCGCCCGCTCCATGAACTCCGAGTAGAAGGTGATCACCTCCCCGAAGTTCTGGACCGTGATCCGCTCCGCCGAGCCGTGCAGGCGCTTGAGATCCTCGCTGTTCAGGCGCGTGGGGGCGAAGCGGTAAACGTTCGGGGAGAGCGAGACGTAGTGCCGGGCGTCGGTGGCGCCGATGACCAGGGAGGGGGCGACCACGGCCTCGGGGAAGGCCGCGCGCACGCTGCTCTCCACCAGATCCCAGGCGGGGCCCTCGTGCGGGGAGAGCGGGCTCGGCTCGCTGGAGAAGCTGCTGGGGATGGGGCGGACGTGGATGTCCGGGTCGTCGATGACGTCCACGACGTGGGCGATGACGTCGGCGATGCTGTCGCGAGGGTGGACGCGGAAATTCACGACGGCCCGCGCGCTCTGGGGCAGCACGTTGTCTTTGGGCCCGCCCTCGAACATGGTGGCGGCCATGGTGGTGCGGACGCTGGCGTTGGTGCTGGGCTTCTCGGTGAACGCATCCAGCACCAGCCCCCGCGAGAGCCAGAGGTTGCTGAAGAGGAAGCCCAGCGCCCCGTCGGCGTGGGGCGCCACCGCGTCCAGCATGAGGGTGGTGGGCGGGGTGAGCGCCGCGGGCATGGGGTGCTGCTCCAGCTTCACGATGGCGGCGGCGACGCGCCCGACGGCGGTGCTGGGCGGGGGCATGGAGCTGTGGCCGCCCGCCCCCTCGATGGAGAGCTCCAGGCTGACGCTGCCCTTCTCCGAGATGCCGATGAGGGCGACCGGCGCGGCCACCCCCGGCACCACGCCCTCGGTGACGACCAGGCCCTCGTCCAGGACCATCATGGGGTGGATGCCGTCCTCGGCGAGCCGGCGGGCGATCTCCTGGGCGCCGCGGCTGCCGTTGGTCTCCTCGTCCCCGCCGAAGGCGAACAGGAGGGTGCGCTTCGGGGCCCAGCCCTGCGCCAGCAGCGCCTCGGCGGCCTCCAGGATGCCGATGACGGCCATCTTGTCGTCCAGCGCGCCGCGCCCCCAGATCGCCCCGTCCACCACGGCCCCGGAGAAGGGCGGCTGGGGCCAGGCGTGCTCGGTGCCCTCCTGCACGGGGACCACGTCCAGGTGGGCCGACAGCAGCACGGGCGGCAGACTGGGGTCCTGGCCCGTCCAGGTGTAGAGCAGCGCGAGGTCGTCGACCACCTTCCGGTCCATGGCGGCGTGGACGCGGGGGTAGGTGGCGCTCATCCAGTCGTGCAGGCCGCGGAAGGCGGCCAGATCCACCTGCTGGGGGTCCTGGTGCGAGATGGTCGGGAAGCGGATGGCGGCGCCCAGACGCTCGGCGGCGGCGCCCAGGTCTACGCCGGGGGGCAGCTCGGCGGCGAGCGCATGGGAAAGCGACAGCAGCAGCGCGAGCATGGGTCCGCTCCCTCCAGTCCTCCCCCTGATCTAACACAGGGTCTCAGACGCTATCTCCCTCGTCTGTACCGGCCGAACGGCAGACGCCGCGCGCGCTGCTGGCGACGAAGCCCACGAGCTCCTGCACCTCGGGGACCTCCGCGTAGACCTCGCGCACCTGCTCCAGCGCGAGGCGCAGCGGGATGCCCTGCTGGAAGAGCTCCCGGTAGGCGCTGCGCAGCGCCTGGATGACCGTCAGCGAGAAGCCCGCCCGTCGCAGCCCGATGACGTTCAGCCCGAAGAGCCGCGCCCGGTCGCCCTGGGCGATGGTGAAGGGCGGGACGTCCTGGGCGGCCATGGCCCCGCCGCCCAGCATGGCGTGGCGCCCGATCCGGGTGTGCTGGTGGACGCCGACCAGCCCGCCCAGCACGGCCCCGTCCTGGATGACCACATGCCCCGCCAGCGCCACGGAGTTGGCGAACACGCAGCCGCTCCCGACCGTGCAGTCGTGGGCGACGTGGACGTAGGCCATGAACAGGTTCCGGTCGCCGATGCGGGTCAGCCCGCCGCCGCCCCCGGTCCCTCGGTTGACCGTGGTGAACTCGCGGAAGACGTTGTGGGCGCCGATCTCCAGCGCGGTGCGCTCGCCCTGGTACTTCTTGTCCTGCGGGTCCTGGCCGAGGACCGCATGGGGGAAGACCTGGGTGTGCTCACCCACGGTGGTGGGGCCGGAGATGACGGCGTGGGCGCCGACCCGGACGCCCTGCCCGAGGTGGACGTCCTCGCCGATGACGGCGTAGGGCCCGAGCTCGACGTCCGGGGCGAGGGTGGCGGTGGGGTCTACGACAGCGGTGGGGTGTACGCGCACGGTGGGCAGAATAGCCGCCTCACCCGCGACCGAACAGATCGAAGAAGGCCCTTCGACGGATCCCCTCCGCGCTCTCGCCGGAGACGAAGCCGGCCAGGGCGCGAAGATCGCGGGTGACCCGAGCCCTGGGCGCGCTCTCGCGGAGCACGCGCCCCTGCTGGAGGGCCGTGTAGACCTCCCGCCAGGCGTTGGCGACCGTGGCGGTGACCGGGATGCCCGTCGCGTCCTCCACCATCGCGCGGTCCGCGGGCTTCTCCGGCTCGTCCCGGTTCAGCACGCCAAACGCCATGGGCTCGTCGAGGCCGAGCGTCTTCAGCGCGTCCACCCGGCGGCGCGCGCCGAGCAGGGCCCGGAACTCGTTGGAGAGGACCATCAGGCGCCGATCCGCCGCGGACAGCGCCGCCAGGCTGATCTCGTCGATGTCGCTGCCGCAGTCGAAGATCACGAAGTCGTGGCGCTCGCGCAGACGATCGAAGAGGTAGACGATCTGCTGGGCCGTGACCCGGTCGGCGTCGGCGATGCCGCCGTCGAGGCCGAGCACGCGGAAGCCCGCGCGGTGCAGCGGCGGCCCCTCGGCCCACTGGCGCGCGCTCAGGTTCGAGCCCTGGCGCAGGTAGGAGAGCACCGTCGGATCGGGGATGATGTCCAGGGCCAGGGCGGCGTCGCCCAGGAACATGTGCAGGTCCACCAGCAGCACGCGCCGCTTCGTGCTGTCCGCCAGCTCCGCCGCCAGGTTCACCGCGATGGTGGTGGTGCCCACCCCGCCCTTGGCGCCGAGGATGGCGATGGCCTGGCCGTTGGCCGCCGGGGGCGCCTCCTCCACCCGGCTCACGACCTTGAGCGCGCGCAGGAGGTCCTGCGGGCCGAGGGCCCGGATCGCCAGGTCCGCGCAGCCCGCCCGATCCACCGCCTGGATGAGCTCGGGCTCCTCCCGGTCGGCCAGCGCGATGATGCGCAGCTGGGGGTGCAGCGAGGCCACACGCCGGGCCTTGGCCAGGGCCTGCCCGGGGCGCAAGCCCAGATAGAGCACCACCGCGTCGGGGCGAGCCTGGTCCACCGCGGCCTCGAGCTGCCCCCAGTCGGGGAGGATGCCCTCAGGTCTCACCTGATCCGAGATGGGCCCGAAGAGCTGCTGGACCTCGGGGGGGTCGAGGCCGGCGACGAGAAGACGCATGGCGGCACCTTCCTGGGAGTGGACCGGAGAACCTAACCCGTCTCCACTCCGGCGTCGTCGCGTTCTCCCCCTCTCGACGCGAGCCCCCCGGGGCTCCGTTCAGTAGGCGACCGCGCGAATCAACGCCTCAGGGCTCGGATCGCGCGCCCACTGGTCGAGGAGATCCTCGGCCGGGCAGCGCCCCTGCTCGATGCGGTTCAGCAGGGGCTGGATGCGCCCGGCGTCCCCCGGCAGGCAGTTCTTGATGCCGCGCTCGGCGATGTCGCCCAGGTCGCTGGCCCAGTCGCCCAGCGTGCGCCCGCCCACCACCCCGTGCAGGGCGTCGCGGGCGGCGATGTCGAAGCGCTCGGCGTGGGTGCCGTGGCGCTCGATCTCCTGGACCAGGGCCAGGGCCTCGTCCAGGGCGGCGTTGCAGTACAGCAGCCCCGTGAACAGGGCGCAGAAGGCGATGGCCAGCTCGTGGTCCACGCAGTCGGCGCCGCGCACCTCGATGGTGTGCTTGACGCGCACCTCAGGGAAGACGCTGGTCTGGTGCAGCAGCCAGTCGGCCATGGTGGCGACCTTGCCCTCGAAGCCCTCCGTCATGTAGGTGGCGAAGGTGCGCCCGTGAGCCGGCGCCCAGGTGTCCCCGCGCTTGTAGAACATCATGGGGACGTGCAGCAGGTAGTCCACCCAGCCCTCGTGGGAGTAGGCGGCGCGCAGCGCGGGGGGGAAGCCGGTGCGCGCGGGGTCCACCCGGGTCCAGATGTGGCCGCGGTAGCTGCGGTAGCCGGTGGGCTGGCCCCGGTAGAGGGGCGAGTTGGCGAACATGGCGGTGGTGAGCGGGGCGAGCCCGCTGCACAGGCGCACCTTGCGCGCGCAGTCGGCCTCGTCGGCGTAGTCGTAGTTGGCCTGCACCGAGGTCGTGCCCTTCATCATCCACAGGGCGCGGTCCCCGAGCTGGGGCAGGTACTCGCTCATCACCTTGTAGCGGCCCTTGGGCACGAAGGAGATGTCCTCCATGGCCGCCACGGGGGTGAGCCCGCAGGCGATCCAGACCAGATCCTTGCCCTCGCAGAGCGCGAGCAGGTCCCGCCGGTTCTGGAGCATCTCCTCGGAGAGGGCCGAGAGCGTGGTGTGGGGGGCGCCGGAGAGCTCCACCTGCCCGCCCGGCTCCAGCGAGATCTCGGCGTTGTCGCGCAGGAGGGCGATGGGGTTCTCCCCCTCGTAGACGGTGCGCCAGCCGCCGCGCTCGGCCAGCGTCTCCAGCATCCAGCGGATTCCGTCCGGCTCGAAGTAGCCGACCGGGCGCCCGTCCCGACGGACCACCGCCCGCTCGAACTCCCCGCCTACCCGCCAGCGCGCGCGCGGCTTGCCGTAGCCCTGAAACGCCTCCAGCAGGACCTCACGGGTGAGCGGGCCCTCCTGCGTGGGGGAGCTGGAGTCGGTAGGGCGAGCGCTGGACATGGGGGGCTCCCGAAGACACCCGATCGGGCCGGAAAGACGGTTCACACGGTCCGCCACGTCGCGGGCCGGCAGGCCGGGAGATATAACGTACCCGAACAGGCGAGGTAGTCATGACCGCGCGCGCCCCGACCCTCCTGAGCCTGCTCCTCGCGGGCTGCGTCCCCGTGCTGACCTCGCCCGAGACGCAGGAGACCGGCGACAGCTCGAGCTGGGTCGCCCCGGAGAACGACTGGGGCAGCGCCGAGCCCCCGGCCAGCCTGGAGGGCGAGGGCTGGGACGAGGGCCAGATCATCCCCGACGTGCGCATGGGCGACCAGAACGGCGACGAGGTGAGCCTCTGGCAGTTCTACGGGAGCGTGGTCGTGCTGGACCTGAGCACGATGTGGTGCGCCCCCTGCCGGGAGCTGGCGGACGAGGTCTGCGCGGTGCAGACCGACTACGCCGACCAGGGCTTCGCCTACCTGACGCTGCTCTCCCAGAACAACGTGGGAGAGGTGCCCACGGACGAGGATCTGGTGACCTGGGCCACGGACCACGAGATCTGCGCGCCCGTGCTCCGCGACGACCAGGGGGTCACGGCCCAGGTGGTCCCCGACGGCGCCTTCCCCGTGCTGATGGTGCTGGACCGCGATCTGCGGGTGGTCGAGGACCGGCTGGAGCCGGCCGAGGACAGCACCCTTCGGGCCCTCATCGAGAGCCTGCTGTAAGCGCCCGCGCCTACTCCAGGCGCTCGACGATGTGCAGGCCGAGCCGCGTCTCCAAGACGCCCGTTCGCTGGCCGGGCTCGAGCGCGAAGGCGGGCCGGTCGAGCTCGGGGCTGAGCTGGCCCTGCTGGAACCACCCCAGGTCCCCGCCCCAGGGCCCGGCGGCGCCCTCGGAGAGATCGCGCGCGACCGCGGCGAAGGGCTCGCCGGCCTCGAGGCGGGCCAGCGCCGTCTGCGCCAGCGCGCGGGTCTCCTCGGCGTCGCGGGGAGCGGCGCCTTCACCCTTGGGCTCCCAGCGGATGAGGATCTCGGCGAGGCGGGCCTCCACCAGCGGCTGGCGCTCGATGATGTGGTAGCCGAAGGGGCTCTCCACGGGCTCGCTGAGGCCGCCCTCCGGGAGGGCGAAGGCCGCCGCCTCGAACTCCTTCTGCATCACGCCCCGCCCGAAGGCGCCGAGCGCGCCCCCGCGCTTGCCCGAGCCCCGATCATCCGAGTACTGCATGGCCAGCGCGGCGAAGTCCTCCCCGGCCTCCAGTCGGGCGCGGAGCTCCCGGGCCAGGGCCAGGGCCTCCTCGGGGCTGCGCTTCACCAGGCGGTTCCGCAGCGCGCCCTTCCAGGAGACGAGGATGTGGCGCGCGGCGATGCGCTCCTCGGGGTGGGCGGCGTCCCCCTCCTCCTCCAGCCAGGGGCCCTGCTCCTCGGCCGGCGCGGCGGCCTCCACCTCGGCGGGCCCCGCCTCCTGGGCGGGGGGCGGATCGCAGGCGAGCAGGAGGGCGAGCAGGGCTGAGCGCACGGCGCCATATTATACAGGCCCGGATGTCGCTGCTCCTGCTCAGCGCGCTCGCGCTCGCCGAACCCGCCCCCGGAGACGCTGATCCCGCCCAGATCGAGCGCTGGCTGGACAGCGTGGTCATGCTGGTGACCGGCCCCGGCTGGTGCTCGGGAGTGGTCGTGGACGAGCAGGGCACGGTCGCCACCGCCTACCACTGCGTCGCCAGCGGGCGGCGCCCCCGGGTGGAGCTGGAGGACGGCCGCTTCGCCATCGGCCGCGCCATCGCCGGGCGGCCCCGGCAGGACATCGCCCTGGTCTCCGTCCCTGACCTGGCCGTGGCGAAAGGCGGTCCTCCCCCGCTGGAGATCCGCCAGGACACCCCCCTCCGCGGAGCGCGCGTCTACGGGCTCGGCCACCCCTACGCGCCGCTCGCCGAGAGCAGCGAGGGCATGCGCGGGCTCCTGCGCTGGTCGGTGACCGAGGGCGTCGTCAGCAACACGGGCGAGCGCTACCTGCAGACGGACGCGGCCCTGAACCCGGGGAATTCCGGCGGGCCGGTGGTGGACGCCGACGGCCGGATCGTCGGCATCGTCAGCCGCAAGCTGGGGGGAGACAACCTCGCCTTCGCCGTGAACGCCGAGCTCCTCCGGGAGCTGATGGCCGAGCCGAAGCCCCTCTCCCCGTTCGGCGGAGAGCTCTCGGTCTCCGTGGGCCTGACGAGCCTGCTCGGGGTGGGCGACGCGCTCACCTGGACGGCGCGCGGGACCGCCACCCTCCGCGATCGGGTGGTCCTGACCGTCTCCGCCGGGCTGCCCTCCGGGGCGGAGAGCCTGGCGGGGGCCTTCGGCCGCTCCCGCTACCCGAGCATGGGCGCGGACCTCGGCGCGCGGGCGCGCGTGGGCCGCGGGCGCTGGAGCACCTCGCTCGAGCTCGGCCCGAGCCTCACGCTGATCGACACCTACCGCGCGGACGAGGACGGGCTGGTCCTCCCCGAGCCCTCCGTCCTGAGCCCGGGGGGCTACACCCGGCTGGAGTTCGGCGGCCTCGGGGTGCGCGTGGGGGGCACCGCCGTAGACGGAGAGCTCGCGTTCAGCCTCGGGGTCGACCTGGGCGCGCCCATCGGGCACGGGACATTCTGATCTTGGATGAACAGAAAAGTCCCCCTTGCAGGCAGATCCGACCCCCCTGCCAGCCTGCGGGAGCGCCCCGTGGCCTAAGCTGTACGCCGAAGGCGCTGAGGCCCGCTCCGTGATGGTGGTCGAGAACTACAGACAGTTCGGTGGCACGTTGATGAAGCTGTCGGCGCTTCGTCACGTGGCCTGCCACTACCGGGTCATCGGCCGGCAGACCTCCGCGCCCCTCTCGGAGACGCTGCTCTTCGGCGTCGCGGGCGGGATCGGGGCCATGTACAACCTCGTGGAGACCCCCGCGGGGGCCTCCCTCCGGCTGGACCTGGGGCCGCGCTACAAGGGCCTCTCCTGCGAGCCCCTCCAGTCGCTCTGCGTGCGGCTGGGGCTGCCCGCTTCCTTCCGTCACGCGAGCTGCGCCTCCGTCGCCCGCGACAACCTCCTGCGCCCCCTCGAGCGCGGCGAGCCCGTCATCGTGTGCGCCGGCGCGGAGACCATCCCCCACCTGGGCTGGCCCGGGATCGGGGAGCCCGGGTACATGGGCGTGGTCTACAGCGTGGACGGTACAGGCGATGAGGCCACGGCGCTCCTCGCGGACGTGGCCCGATCGCCGGCCCGGCTGCCCCTGTCCGCCCTGGTCGCCGTCGGCGCCGGGGGGCACCTCAGCGCCTGCGTCAGCGCGCCGGCCGCCCCGGTGGATCTGCCCAAGGCGCTGGAGGGCGGCCTGCGCGCCTGCTGCGACCGCATGATCGACCCGCCGCACCCCCGCCACACCTTCGGCTACCGGGCGCTCGCGCGCCTGGCGGACAGCGTGGCCGGGGCGGGCGCCGAAGAGGGCTGGGAGCGGCGCTTCGCCCCCGGAGCCCCCCTGCTGGGCGCGCTGCTGGCGCTCTTCTCCGCCATCGAGCTCAGCGAGGTGGGGCCGCAGGCGGGCCGGGCGATGTTCGCCGAGTTCCTCCAGGAGGCCGGGGCCATCCTCCAGGGGCCGGACCTCGGCGAGGCGGTGGACCGCTACGAGGCCCTCGCCGGGGGCTGGGGGGCCGTCGCCGACGCGGCGCTCCCCTCGAGCTGCCCTCCCCTGGCCGAGCTCCGGCGCCTTCTGCTCACCCGCCTCGACCTGCTCCGGGAGCGGGGCCAGGAGGCCACGGCCGAGCTCCTGACCATCCGGGATCGCTACCAGGAGCTGCGCGCGACCATCGAGCGCGACTTCCCCCTGGACGCGGCCGGCGTCCGCGCCATCTTCGAGGAGCTCGCCGAGAGCATGCAGGTCCTGGCGGCGGACGAGGAGGCCGCCATCCGCGGTCTGCGGCTCCTGGTCCGCTGAGCGCCTACTCGGCGGTGGCCTCACGCCGCATGAGCGCGTCCAGGGCCAGCCGGGGCTGCAGCTTCCCGCCCGCGATGGCGGCCACCGCCTCGGTCAGCGGCAGGTTCACCTTGTGCTGGCGCGCCAGGGTGACCAGCGAGGTGCACAGCCGCGCGATCTCCGGCTCCGCCTTGCCGGTCCGCCCGATGCGGAGCCCCGCGGCGTAGGTGGGCGAGTCTGGGTGCGAGGCGCAGCTCATCAGGTCGCCGACCCCCGAGAGCCCGGACAGCGTGAGCGGGTTGGCCCCGAGCGCCGCCCCCAGCCGGGCCCCCTCGGCCAGCCCGCGGGAGACCACGACGCCGCGGACGCCGATGCCCAGATCCAGCCCGTCCGCCACGCCGATGACCGCCGCCAGCACCTGCACCAGGGCCCCGGCCAGCTCCACGCCGCGGAGATCGTGGCTCGTGTAGACCCGGCAGAGGGAGGAGTGCAGGGCCGTCTGGGTGTGCGCGCACACCTCGTCGAAGGCGCTCGCCACGACCAGGGCCGAGGGGCGCCGCTTGAGCACCTCCGCCGCCAGCGCCGGGCCGGACATGGCCCCCACGCGCAGGCAGGCGCTCTCCTGCTTGACCACCTCGGAGAGCCAGGTGCCGGTCTCGGGCTCCAGGCCGCGCGTCGCCACCACCACCCGGCTGTGCGGGCCCGGCTTCGCCGCCCGGATCACCTCGCGCACCGAGGCCGGCGGCACCGCCACCAGGGCCAGCTCGCACTCGGCCACCAGGGCCGTCAGGTTGGGGCTCCCCGGGAAGCCGCCCGGAGGCTGACCCCGGTAGCCCAGCCTGGGCTGATGACCCGCCTCCGCGACCAGGGTGGCGAGCGCCCGACCCCAGGCTCCGCTGCCGAGAATCCCCACGATCATGCGCCGCCTCCGCGTCCCGAGACCTCGGCCTCGAGCCCGTAGCCTACCAGCCGGTTGGAATAGTACAACGCGAGCTTGGGATCCACCAGCACCTGGTCCTCCCCGTGCCGCGCCAGCGCGCGCCGCGTGTGGAAGCTGGCGAAGCGCTGCAGCGCCTCCTCCAGCACCGCCACCGCGCCCCCCGCGGGCAGGGCGCTCCGCACGCGCCCCTCGGACTGCATGCGCTCCAGCCGCGAGATCACCCGCCCCATCGCCGCCAGCAGCGCCCCTGCGGAGAGCCCTCGCTCGGCGGGGGAGAGCAGGGCCGTCTGGTAGACGTCCAGCCGCGGGTGGGCCGCGCGCAGGAGGTTCCAGGCGGAGAACGCCGCGACGTGGGTGGACAGCGCCGTGTTGTCCCGCAGGTAGCTCCGCTCGATGGCCCGCGCCAACCCCTCGGTGTAAACGTGGTCGCGCTGCTCGTCGCGGACCACCCGCCCCTCGTGGTCGGTGATGTACCCACGGCGATCGACGTGCTGCCCGCGGACGTCCAGGCTCACGCCGTCCTGGTCCACCGGGTTGCCGAAGACGTCGAGGGGGTCGGAGAAGCGGACGTGGACGCTCGCGTCCATGGCCAGCACGCGGCGCCCGAAGCTCGCCACCGCGCGGCTGTCGGCGAACTCGTCGTCCGAGATGATGTAGCGCTGGCGCCCCTCCTCCTTCAGGCTCTCCTCGATGAGGGTCTCCGCCTCCAGGACCAGGCTGCACGAGAGCACGCAGGGAACCACCAGGATCTCGGGGTCCGGCCGCCCGCGCTCCAGGCCCTCCTGCCAGGCGCTGAGCCCCGTGCCCAGCAGGCCCTTCTTCAGCTTCGTCTCCACGCGGCCCGAGCGGCTGCGCGTGCCCCCCGGGAAGAAGAGCGAGTGGCAGCGCCGGGAGAGCACCTCGATGGAGTAGTCCTTCAACACCTCCTTGTAGAGCCCGTGCTTCTTGCGGCGGTCCACGGTGTACGCGCCGAGGCGGCTCATGAAGAAGGCCATCGCCGGGTTGGAGAAGAGGTTGAGCCCCGCCCCGTAGACCACGGGCGGCAGCCCCGCGGCGTAGAGCGCGTACCCCAGCAGCGGGCTGTCCAGGTTGGAGACGTGCGTGGGCGCCACGATGAAGGTGTGGGTCTCCGCCAGCCCGCGCAGCGTGTCCAGCGGGCCGCTCACCACGATCCGGCTCGCCGGGTCGAAGTCCCCGCCCAGCAGGTCCATGGGCTGGCTCGCCGTGAGCACGCGGGTCAGCAGGCCCGGCAGGAAGCGCGTGGCGAAGGTGTAGGTCCGCGGCGAGAAGCGGTTGTGGACCTCGCGCGCGTAGAGCGCCACGAGATCGAGGGCCGCGCGCTCCTGCTCGGGGCGCCCGTGGTGGAGCGCGCGGGCGAGGGCCTCGATGCCGTCGCCCTCCCCCTCCGCGGGCTCGTCCCCCGCGGCGAAGCGCTTGCGCTCCAGGTACACGGCCTCGGCCAGGGCGCCGTAGAGGCGCTCGTCGGAGAGGGCGCTGAGCCGGGCCTGCGCGCGCTCGCGGAGGCTCCGGGTCACCAGATCGTGGGATGGGGTCTCGAAGATGCCAGACACGGGGTCTCCCGGAGGGCTGGTCCAGCATAGCACCGCGCGCGGGGTCGCGGCCGGTCGGGAGCGTTTGCGTCCCCCCTCCGGCCGCTATAGGGAGGCGGGCGGCAAAGGCCGGGTAACACGGAGGAACACCATGCGGCTGGTAGGCGTCGCTGCAGCGCTGCTGCTCTCGGGCTGCGGCTCGGTCGGGCTCGATCCCTTCGCGGACTCCGGCGGTGGGGGCGACCTGAGCGACGCCCTGACCATCGATCCCTCGGGGCCCATCAGCTTCAACAACGTGAGCCCGTTTGCGGACCCGGTGCCCACCAACACGCTCACCATCACCAACGTCTTCGGCGACACGGTGGCGATCAACGAGATCGGGCTCTCCGACACCTCCTCGCGCGCGTTCGCGGTGGACGTGCCCGACGACATCTTCCCGCTGCGCCTGCAGGCGGACGAGACCTTCGACTTCGAGGTGTACTTCCCCTCGGAGACCTACCAGGACCGGGATCAGACCGGCACCTTCAACGGCGCCGTCGCCGTGCTCTTCCAGGCGGGCAAGGAGGGCGAGGAGGTCGAGCTCACGAAGACGGTGACCGGGACCCTCTGCTCGGACTACGATCAGGACGGCACCTGCGGGTAGGGCTCGAGATGGACTCCGATCTTCACGCCATGGTGGCCCGGGCGCTGCTGGCCAGCGGGCTCACCGTCGTGGAGATGCGCGAGGACTCGGCGGTGGTGCGCCTGCCCGGGGGCGAGCAGCACACGATCGGGCTCTCCAACCTGGCGCGCACCCTGGCGCTGACCGCCGCGCCCGACCGACCGAAGGTGCTGGAGCGCTACGTGCTCGGCTGGCTGGAACAGGCGCGCCGGGCCCAGCGGGAGGAGGAGGCGGCGACGCTGGATCGCGCCCGCCTCTTCCCCCGCCTGCTCTCCCCCGAGGACCCCGGCCTGCGCTCGGGCGCGTTGTGGTCCGAGCGGCTCGCGGAGGGGGCCCTGGTCTACGCGCTCGCCCTCGACGAGCCGGACGCCATCCGCTTCGTCTCGGTCCTGGACCTGCCGCGCTGGCGCCTGGGGCTGGCCGAGGCCCGACGCCTGGCGAAGGAGAACCTGGAGCGGAGCTCGCGGGAGCTCACCGAGGCGCTGCGCGCCCGCCCGGACCCCTGGGCGCCCTTCGAGCTCTCCACTGGCGACGGCTGGGACGCCTCGCGGCTGCTGGTGGCGCACGCGCTGGTCCCCGAGGGGCGCGGGGTCCTCTGCGTCGCCCCCTCCCGGGACCTGCTCCTCGCCGTCCCCGTGCGCGATCCGGCCCACTTCCCCGCGGCCCGCGCGGAGGCGCTGGCGCGGAGAGCCTGGGCGGCGCGGGCCGTGCGCGAGCTCCCCTACCCGCTCTCGCCGGAGCTCTTCTGGTGCTCGCCTGAGCTGCTGGAGCGGGTGCCCGTGCGCCGGGACGAGGCGGGCGCCCTGCTCGCGCAACCCTCCGACCGGGTGCTGGCCCTGGCGACGGGGCAGGAGGCCTGAGGCGACCCTGCCGACCTCCCCCGCGGGGTCGCGCGGAGGTGGCCGCTCGTGCCCCAGATTGATCCCGCGCGAGCTCTTTTTTCCATGTGAGTAGCGCGGGGCGCACCCAGACTGCCCCACGCTCACGGGCCTCGGAGCGGGCCTCCCGAGCGCCCGCCGGCTGGCTTTTTTTTCGCCCCGGCATTAACATTTTGGGATTCCATCCTCTGGAGGTGCAGATGACGCGGGTGTCACGGCTGGTTCTACCAGTGCTCGGTGTGGCGGCCCCCCTGGGACTCATCAGCTGCGAGAGCAGGGTCGGCTTCGACGCCGTCTCCATCCGGCCGATCTACGGCTGGGTCGACGGCTGCACGGACGTCTCGATCGGGGGTCACGGGTTCGGCGACGACGTAGCGGTCACGATCGGCGGCACGCCGCTGGTGGACGCGGTCGTCCCCGCCAAGGAGAACGACGACGGCACGACGAACCTGGACTACGGCTATCAAGTGACGGGCAAGACCCCCGCGGGCGCCCAGCCGGGCTACGCCGAGGTCAAGGTGACCACCGGCGGCCAGGAGGCCACGGTCTTCGGCGACTTCTACTACGAGGCCTGCCCGCTCTCCGCCTACCCCGAGAGCGTCTCCCCCGACACGGGCCTGGCCGTCGGGACCACGGTGACGGTGGGCGGCTGCAACCTGATGGGCGACTACCAGATCAAGGTGGGCCCCGCCGAGCCGGTCGGCGTGACCAGCGTGTGCAGCACGGCCACCATCAGCTTCCTCGCCCCGGACCTGCAGGCCGGCGACTACTACGTCGCCATCCTCGACAGCAGCGGCAACCAGCTGCTGCCCGACCCGGCCAGCGGCTGCGACACCACCGCCGCCGTCGGCAGCGGCGTGGTCACCACCGACACCGGCTCCTATGACGTCTGCTCGGGCGTGCCCGTCGTCACCTATGGGGGTGAGTGATGAACCGTAGCTATCTGCTGCTCGCCAGCCTCGTCCCCCTCGCCGTGCTCGTCGCCCCGGCCGCGGAGGCCGCCACCACCGGCGCCGTGCGCGGCCAGGTGCTCGACGACCAGGGCCTGCCCGTCCCCAACGCCACCGTCGTCATCACCGGCGAGAACATCGCCGGCGAGCGCACGGTCACCACGGACGGCAACGGCGAGTTCCGCACGCTGGGTCTGCCCCCCGGGCCGAAGGAGGTCCTGGTCCGCAAGGACGGCTTCGCCCCGACCCGCTACACGGTCACCATCCGCCTCGACGAGACCGCCTTCGTCCCCGTGACGCTGAAGTCGGCGCAGGGCGCGGTGGAAGAGATCATCGTCGAGGAGACCCTGCCCGTGGTGGACGCCACGCGCTCGGCGGTCTCCCAGCAGATGACGACGGACCTGCTGCAGAACGTGCCCGTCGGCCGCTCCTACCAGAGCGCGGTCAACATGGTGCCGGGCGTCTACGGCCGCGTCGACACGCAGAACGGCGGGCCCAGCACGGGCAACCCGTCGGTGCGCGGCGAGGGCCAGTACGGCAACAACTACCTGGTGGACGGCATCTCCACCCGCGACCCGGCCACCAAGACCTTCGGATCGAACGTCAACTTCGACGCCATCCAGGAGATCCAGGTCTTCACGGACGGCTACCCGGCGGAGTTCTCCAACGCCACGGGCATGCTGGTGAACGTCGTCACCAAGGACGGCGGGAACGAGCACTTCGGGTCGGCCAGCTACTACCTGGACATCTCGGCCTGCAACGACCTCTTCGCCAAGGATGACGGTCTGGCGGCGATCAAGCTGCGCGCGCTCACGGACGAGGAATTCGACGTAGAGACCGACGCGGACCTCGCGAAGTACGAGGAGACCTACGCCGAGAACGGCTGCTACTACATGGTGCGGGACTCGGTGCTGGGCAAGGAGATCCCCACCCGCAAGCGCAGCACCTTCGACCACGAGCTGGCGCTGACGGCGGGCGGCCCCATCCTGGAGGACAAGCTCTGGTACTTCGGCGCCGCCACCTTCAAGTACTTCAATGATCGCTACGAAGGTCAGAGCGTGACCTCGCCCTACCTGGGCTCCACCTGGCAGGCGATGGGCAAGGTCACCTGGTTCGCCAGCTCCACCCTGAGCGTGCAGGGCCAGGTCTCCGCCTCGGGCACCGGGATCGACAACTACGAGACCAGCCCGCTCTTCAGCACCGAGGCCCAGGCCCGGCGTGAGCAGAGCAACTTCTCGCCGCTGATCACGACCCGCTACCGGCCCTCGGAGAAGACGGAGTTCGAGCTCAAGCTGACCTACTGGACCATGTCGCTGGACCAGATCCCGATGTGCGTCAACGCGGACGGCAGCAGCAAGACCGACGAGGAGTGCCTCGCCGACCCGGCCGTGCAGGACGAGAACTCCTACTACACCACGAACTACGACAGCTTCGACTACAACGACCGCAGCCGCCTGGGCGGCAGCCTCAAGTGGACGCAGCTGGTCGAGGGCGTGTTCGGGGACCACAAGTTCAAGACGGGCGTCGAGTACTGGAAGGTCGCGTCCAGCCGCGAGCTGGTCTACACCGGCCAGGGCTGGGACGACTTCTTCGACAGCCAGAGCTGGTCGGACCCGGCCTCGGTCGAGGACACGAGCGGCTACCTCTTCTACAAGGACGAGGCGGGCGGCTACCCCTGCACCGAGGAGGCGAACTACACCGACTGCGCCGGCTACCGCCAGTCGGCCATCGTGGACCCGATCCCGGGGAGCTCGAACCTCTTCGGCTTCTTCCTCCAGGATGACTGGTCCGTCGATCCGGTGACCTTCAACCTCGGCTTCCGCATCGACCACGAGACCGACTTCCAGAGCGACAACACCAAGATCATCGACTTCTGGATGCCGGCCCCGCGCTTCGGCGCCGCCTGGGACATCACCCAGGACTCGAAGACCGTGCTGACGGTGAACGCCGGTCGGTACTACGACATCAACGGCACCGACTTCGTGCAGTGGGCGAACACCCGCTCGTCGAACAAGTACTCCGAGTACCGCACCAACGGCGACGGGACCTACTCGCTCGACTACCAGCAGGACCCGGCGGGCAACCCGCTCATCTACTGCACGCAGGAGAGCCTCGCCCAGCTCAACGACGTCTATGAAGAGTCGGACGGCGAGCGCGGCTACGACGAGGCGACCACCGACGTCCTGTGGTCCGACTACTGCGGCGGCGAGACCCTGAAGCCCTACCACATGGACAAGGTGGTGGTCGGCTTCAAGCGCGAGATCGTCCCGCTGCTGGCCGTCGGCGTCAAGGGCATCATGTCCCACTCCGAGGACTTCCCCGAGGACCTGGACTACGATCTGGACTACTGGATCGTGACCAACCCGGTGAACCCCGACGGGACCTCGGCGAAGGTGCGCGACTACAAGGCGGTCGAGCTCACCGTCGAGCGCAAGTTCGACGGCGTCTGGCAGATGCTGGGCAGCTACACGCTGTCCGAGTCCACCGGACACATGCCCGGCCAGTTCGAGATCGCCAGCGGCGGCGCCACCGGCTCCGACGGCAACGAGGTCGGCGTCTACCTGGACGACATCGCCGATCAGGCGACCCGCGACTACTTTTTCGAGGTCGGCTACGGCTGGTTGCTCGACGGGCTCGCGGGCCTCGGTCGCCCGGGTGACGAGAGCTACTACGGCTACCTGCCCTACCACAGCTTCCACCAGATCAAGCTGGCGGGCTCCTACATGCTGCCGTCGAACACCACGATCGGCGCGGTCTACGAGTTCGACAGCGGCCACGCCTGGCAGAAGCGCGGAGAGGTCTACCTGTACGGGGACTACTTCTCCTTCCCCGAGGGCCGCGGCACGCGCTTCATGCCGCCCGTGCACTACGTGAACCTGCGCGTCGCCCAGTCGATCCAGTTCAACGACCGCCAGGATCTGGAGATCTCCCTGGACGCCTTCAACGTCCTCGACCTCGAGACCCCGGTGACCTACTACGAGAACGAGGGCGAGGCGTTTGGCGAGGTCATGTACCGCCAGTCGCCGCTGGCCTTCCGCCTGGGCGCGACCTTCAACTACTGAGGGCCTGGCACACCGCTTGCAGCTGCCAGGGGCATGACCCGACCCCTGCTGCTGCTCGCCCTCCTCCTCTCCCGCGCCCAGGACCACTCCCTGGGCGCGGTCGAGCCCCTGCAGGTGGCCCAGGGGGACACGCCCGAGGGCCCCGCGCGCCTGCTGGAGCTCGCCCCCGGTGAGCCCGTGCAGGCCGCCATCGACAGCCTCCCGCCGGGCTCCACCTTGAGGCTGCTGCCCGGGACGCACCGCGGCCCGGCGCTCGTGGATCGCCCGTTGATCCTGGAGGGCGCCGGCGCCACCCTGGCCGGAGACGGGCACGGCACGGTGCTGAGCGTGGCCGCGCCGGGGACCGTCGTGCGCGGGCTGCGGATCGCGGGGAGCGGGGCGGACTCCAACCGGGGCGACTCCGGCGTGGTGGTGGGCGCGGACCGGGTGGAGCTGGACGGGCTCACGGTCGAGGACAGCTACATCGGCATCGACCTCCGCCAGGCCAACGAGGGCTGGATCCACCACTGCCGCGTTCTCGGACGCTCGCACCTCCCCATGGGCCTGCGCGGGGACGGCGTGCGCCTGTGGGAGAGCGACCAGAACCGCGTCGAGGACAACGAGATCATCGGCACGCGCGACGTGGTGGTCTGGTACTCCTACCAGAACACCCTGGCCAGAAATCAGGTCCGCGGCGGACGATACGGCACCCACTTCATGCACGCCTCGGACAACCGGGTCGAGGACAACGCCTACGATGACAACGTCGTCGGCGTCTTCGTGATGTACAGCGACCGCATCGTCATGGAGCGCAACCGCGTCAGCGGGGCGAAGGGCGAGGCGGGCGTGGGCCTCGGCTTCAAGGAGAGCGACGAGGCGGAGGCCCGGGACAACGCCCTCCTGGGCAACACCACGGGGATCTACCTGGACGGCACGCCCCACCGGGTGGACGGGCGCGCCGTCTTCGAGCGCAACCTCATCGCCTACAACCACGCCGGGATCCGCCTGCACGGCACGGTCCGGGGGGCCACGTTCACCGACAACGACCTGCACGAGAACAGCCTGGCCCTCCTGACGGACGGGGGCGCCACGGCCCAGCAGGTCCGCTTCGAGGGCAACCGCTGGAGCGAGTACGCCGGCTACGACCTGGACCGGGACGGCTACGGCGACCTGCCCTTCGAGCTCTACGCCGCCAGCAGCGGGCTCCTGGACCGCCACCCGGACGCGCGCTTCTTCCACGGCACGCCCGCCGCCGGCCTGCTCGACCTGCTCGGCGCGGCCTTCCCCATGTTCGCCCCGGCCCCCCTGCTCCAGGACCCGCGCCCCCGGATGGGCGAGCGCCGCGCGCCTTAACAGGTGTGTGAGATACCACAATCCGGTGGTGCAGATGGCACACGCCGGAGAGCGGAGCAAGGACAAAGGGGCCTTTCCAAAGTGGCACGGATTTTGCTTGTATTTGGCCTCCTCACCTCCACGAGGAGTCTCCCATGCTGATCCCTTCCCTGCTCCTCGCGCTCGCGGCCTGTGACGGACAGAAGGCGAGCACCGGCCCGGCCACGGGCGCGGGCGCCGACCTCCAGAAGATCATGACCGAGCGCGGGCTGACGGAGGCCGACATCCTGGCCGCCGCCAGGACCTTCACCCCCCGCGGCAAGCTGGACGAGTACGTGATCTTCGGCTCCGGCGGCCACGGCGGCAACCTGATCACCATCGGCGTGCCCAGCATGCGCATCCTGAAGGTCATCTCGGTCTTCGGGCCCGAGCCCTGGCAGGGCTACGGCTACGGCGGGCTCGGCGACAAGGTGCTCTACGAGCAGGGCGCGCAGGGCGGCAAGGAGGTCACCTGGGGTGACGTCCACCACCCGAACTTCTCCGAGACGGGCGGCGACTACGACGGCCAGTTCATCTTCGTGAACGACAAGGCCAACGCCCGCGTGGCGGTGGTCGATCTGCGCGACTTCATGACCAAGCAGATCGTCAGCAACCCGCTGGTGATGAGCGATCACGGCGGCGCCTTCGTGACGCCGAACACCGAGTACGTGATCGAGACCAGCCAGTACGCGGCCCCGCTGGCCGGCGCCTACGCCGGGCTGGACCAGTACAAGGAGAAGTACCGCGGCGCCGCCGTCTTCTGGAAGTTCGACCGGGAGAAGGGCCGCATCGACACCGAGGCCAGCTGGGCCATCGAGCTGCCGCCCTACGCCCAGGATCTCGCGGACTCCGGCAAGCTGGTCAGCGACGGGTGGGTGTTCATCAACTCCTGGAACACCGAGATGTCGGCCGGCACCGAGGGCAAGAAGAAGCCCTACATGGAGAGCGGCGCCAGCCAGAACGACACGGACTACCTGCACGTCATCAACTGGAAGAAGGCCGAGGCCCTGGTCGCGGCGGGCAAGACCGAGACGATCAACGGCATCCGCGTGCTCCGCCTGGAGACGGCGGCGGCCGAGAACGTGCTCACCTTCATCGCCGAGCCCAAGAGCCCGCACGGCTGCGACGTGACGCCCGACGGGACCGGCATCGTCGTGGGCGGCAAGCTCGACACGCACGCCACCGTCTACGAGTTCAGCAAGATCAAGGAGCTGGTCGAGTCCGGCACCTTCGCGGGCAAGGACGACTACGGCGTGAACGTCCTCGACTTCCAGCGCTCCATCCGCGGGCAGCAGGAGATCGGGCTCGGGCCGCTGCACACGGTCTTCGACGACAAGGGCAACGCCTACACCTCCGTCTTCCTGGACAGCACGGTGGTCAAGTGGAACCCGAGCCAGATCGGCCAGCCCACCGAGGCCCTGCCCGTGCAGTACAACATCGGCCACATCATGGCGGCCGAGGGCGACACGGTGAGCCCGGACGGCCACTACGTCGTGGCCATGAACAAGATGGCGCAGGACAACTTCACGCCGGTCGGCCCGCTGCTGCCGCAGACCTTCCAGCTCGTGGACGTCAGCGGACCCAAGATGGAGGTCATCTACTCCCTGCCCATCCCGCTGGGCGAGCCGCACTACTCGCAGATGATCAAGGCCGACAAGCTCAAGCCGCTGCAGGTCTACTCCCCGGTGGGCACCAACCCCTACACCGACGAGGTCGATCCGAACCACGTCGTCGCGGGCAAGGAGCGCATCGAGCGCAAGGGCAACCAGGTCCACGTCTACATGTCGGTCATCCGCAGCCACTTCGAGCCCGACTACATCGAGGTCAACGAGGGCGACGAGGTCACCCTGCACCTGACCAGCATCGAGCAGGCCTACGACCAGGTCCACGGCTTCGCGGTGGACATGTACAACATCAACGTGTCCATGGAGCCCGGCCGCTACGAGGAGATCACGTTCAAGGCCGACCGGGCGGGCGTCTTCCCCTTCTACTGCACCGAGTTCTGCTCGGCCCTCCACCTCGAGATGATGGGCTACCTGCTCGTCAAGCCCAAGGGAGCCTGAGATGATCCCTGTCCTGCTGAGCCTGCTCCTCGCCTGCGGCGGATCCGAGCCCAAGCCCGCCGGGCCGGCGAGCACCCCGCCCGTGACGACCCCGGCGCCGCCCGCGCCCGCGGCCAACGTGGGCCCCGACGGCCCCGAGTCCATCGCGATCCCCGCGATCACCGCCATCTCCACCGATCCCGCCGACATCGCCGCCGGCGAGAACCTCTGGGGCGTGCGCGGCTGCGGGGGCTGCCACGCCTGGGGCTCCAAGCTGGTGGGCCCGGACCTCACCGGGCTGACCACGCGCCGCACCCTCCCCTGGATCGAGCGGATGATCCTGGAGCCCGAGCGCATGGTCAAGGATGACCCCACCGCGAAGGAGATGTTCAAGACCCACATGGTCCAGATGCCCAAGCAGGGCGTCACGGCCGAGGAGCTGCCCAGGCTCCTCGCCTTCCTCAAGAGCAAGGGGGCCTGATCATGGAGTCCTCCCGCGCGGTGAGCGTCATCCACTGGCACAAGCGGCAGCGCTGGCTGGTGCTGGGGCTGGCCGCGGCGGCGGCGGCGATGTTCGCCGGCTCCTACTTCCTGCCCTGGTGGGACTTCACGCTGGTGGCGCCGCAGTACCCGAAGGGGCTCTCGCTCGTCATCAGCCTGACGGGCGTGGGCGGGGATGTAGACGAGATCAACATCATCAACCACTACATCGGCATGGGCCACCTCGAGGACGCGGCGACGCTGGAGCGGGCCTACGCCGGCTGGCTCATCGGCGGCATCGGCGTGGCCGTGCTGGCGACGACGCTGCTGGTCGGACGCAAGCTGAGCCCGCTGCCCGCCCTGCTGGCGGCGACGCTCCCGCTCGGCTTCATCGGCGACACGATGTACTGGCTCTACCGCTTCGGGCATGACCTGGACCCGAAGGCGCCCGTCCACATCCAGGCCTTCACGCCCACCCTCTTCGGGCACGGCAAGGTCGGGCAGTTCGAGACCATGGCCGTGCCGGGCTGGGGCTTCTGGCTGGCCACGCTGGGCGTGATCCTGGTGGTCGTCGCCATCTGGCAGCGCCGGAAGGTCTGCGCCGACTGCCCCGCGCACGAGGTCTGCGAGACCCTGTGCGAGCACGGGCTGGTGAAGACGCCATGATCGAGGTCCAGGGCCTGTGCAAGAGCTACGACGGGCGTCCCGTCCTGCGCGGCGTCGATCTGCGCGTGGCGCCGGGCGAGCGCGTGGCCCTGGTCGGCCCCAACGGCTCGGGCAAGACCACGCTGATGCGCGCGATCCTGGGCTTCATCCGCACGACCGGGCGCGCCCGGGTCTGCGGGCACGACCCCTGGGACGACCACCGCGCCGCCGCCGTCCACACCGCCTACGTGCCCCAGCGCGCCCCCGCCCTGCCCGCCCCCACCGGCGAGCTGGTGGGGGCCTGGTCCGCCCTGCGCGGCCTGCCCGCCGAGCGCCTGCACCGGCAGGCGGCCGAGTTCCAGCTCGACCTCGGCGCCATCTGGAAGATCCGCTTCAACGCGCTCTCGGGCGGGATGCAGCAGAAGCTGCTCGCCGCGATGGCCCTGGCCAGCGACTGCCCGGTCCTGGTCTTCGACGAGCCCACCGCCAACCTGGACCCCGCCTCGCGGGAGGTCTTCCTGGCCCGGCTCGCCGCGCGCGAGCCCGCGCCGACCGTGCTGCTCTCCAGCCACCGCCTGGAGGAGGTCCGCCACCTCGTCGATCGCGTGGTGGTGCTGACCGACGGCCTGGTGCGCTTCGACGATCGTCTCGACGCCTTCCTCTCGAATCCGCGATGGGCGAGCGAAGCCGGGATGGACGAGGAAGGCGTCGTATTCCGCTTCCCCGAGCGTGGCTCCGGCCGCACGAGGACCCCATGATCTCCCTGCTGCTGCTGCTGGCCTGCGCGCGCGACCCCAACGCGCCGCCCGAGCTGCACTATGACCACGAGGCCTGCGATCACTGCGGGATGCTGGTCAGCGATCCGAAGCACGCCGCCGCCCTGGTCACCCCGGACGGCGAGACGCTGGGCTTCGACGACCCGGGCTGCCTCTTCTCCTACATGATGGACCACCCCCAGAAGTACACCCACCTGTGGTTCTCCGACGGACAGCGCTGGTACACGGAGGCGGAGGTCGGCTTCACCGTGGGCGCCACCACGCCCATGGGCAGCGGGCTCCAGGCTGTGTCAAAAGACACACCCGGCGCGCTGGGCGTCGGCGAGGCCAGCAGCCGCGCGGTGTCGAAATGAGCGCGGCCCTGCTGCGGCTCGAGCTCTACCAGGTGCTGCGCGCGCGCTGGTTCGGCGCCGCGGTGCTCCTGGCCGCCGGGCTGGTGGGTTTCTTCGTGGTGGTGGCGACGCGCGAGTCGGCGCTGGTGGGCTTCACCGGCTTCGGGCGCGTGCTGGGCGGGGTCGTGCAGGCGAGCCTGCTCTTCGTGCCCCTGCTGGCCCTCTTCGCCACCGCGCAGAGCGTGACCGGGGCCCAGCAGAGCGGCGCCCTGGAGTGGTACCTCTCCTACCCCACCAGCCGGGCGCGCACCTTTCTGGCCCTCGTGCTGCCGCGGCTGGGGGCCGTCTCCCTCCCGCTGACCGCCGCCGTGCTGCTGCTGGGCGTGGCGGGCCTGCTGCTCGGGGAGCCCATGCCGCCAGGCCTGCTGCTGCACTTCCTCGGGCTGCTGCTGGGGCAGAGCCTCTGCTTCGGCGGGCTGGGCGTGGCGATCAGCGCGCTCTCCCGCAGCCCCGAGCAGGCCCTCCTCCGCGCGCTCTCGCTGTGGATGGCCACCGCGGCCCTGGTGGACTTCGTGGTCCTGGGCCTGCTCTTGCGCTGGGACCTGCCCCCCTACGCCGTCTTCCTGCTGGCCGGGCTGAACCCCGTCCAGGCCGGGCGCCTGGGCCTCCTGGCCCGCGTGGACCCCGAGCTCGGCGTGCTGGGCCCGGTGGGGACCTGGATGACGGTCACCCTGGGGCCCACCTGGACGCAGGTCTACGGCCTCGGCTGGCCCGCGCTGGTCGGCCTGGCCGCGAGCGCGGTGGGGCTGTGGGCGTTTTCGCGGCGGGACGTGGGCTGAGGGGCTGGGGATCTACCCCCGCAGCTCCCGCTTCAGGATCTTCCCCGTCGGCCCCTTGGGCAGGCTGTCCATGACCCGCACGACCCGGGGCATCTTGTAGCTGGCCAGGCGCTCGCGGCACCAGGCCAGCAGCTCGTCGGCGTCACCCTGGTGTCCGGGCTTCCAGGCGATCACGGCGACGACCTCCTCGCCCAGGCGCTCGTCCTTCTGGCCGATGACCGCCACCTCGCCCACCGCCGGGTGGCCATAGAGGACCTCCTCGATCTCCCGCGGGTAGACGTTGAAGCCGCCGCGGATGATCATGTCCTTGCTGCGGTCCACGATGAAGTAGTAGCCTTCGTCGTCCCGAATCGCGACGTCCCCCGTCTTGAACCAGCCGTTCTGCAGGACCTCGCGGGTGGCCTCGGGCCGCTTGTAGTAGCCCTTCATGACGTTGTGGCCCTTGATCGCGATCTCGCCGGGCTTGCCGCTCTCGTGGATGACGGCGCCCTCGGTGTCCAGCAGGCGGAACTCCACGCCCTGGAGCGGGAGGCCGACGCTGCCGGCCTTCTTCGGGCGGTCGAGCACGTTGAAGCTGGCCACCGGGCTGGTCTCGGAGAGCCCGTAGCCCTCCAGGATGTTGACCTTGTACTTCGCGTCGAAGGCCCGCATGACCTCCACCGGCATCGCCGCCCCGCCGCTCACGCAGAGCTTGAGCGCGCTGAGGTCGAAGCTGTCCGCCTGGGGGTGGTGCAGCATGGCGAAGTACATGGTGGGGACGCCGCCGAAGAAGGTCACGCGGTGGCGGGCCATGAGGCCGAGCGCCGCGGTGGCGTCGAAGCGGGGCAGCAGGACCAGGGTGCCGCCGCGGGCGATCACGGCGTTGTGCATGACCGTCTGCCCGAAGCTGTGGAAGAGCGGGAGCGTGACCAGCGAGACCGCGTCGCCGTCCAGCGGCAGCAGCTTCGTGCCCGAGTAGTCGGCGTTGTAGAACATGTTGAAGTGGGTGAGCTCGGCGCCCTTGGCCTTGCCCGTGGTGCCCGAGGTGTAGAGCAGCACCGCCGTGTCGTCGGGGTTGGTGTCGGGGAGGTCGTCCACCGGGGTCGCCGTGGCCATGATCGCGGAGAAGTTGTGGGCCCCCTCCGGCGCGCGGGTGTCGGCGCGGTCCGCGCGCACGACGATGAGGTGCTTGCAGGTCTCGGCGTGCCGGACGGCCTCGAGGGCCTGCGCCTCGAAGCCCTCCCAGGCCACCAGCGCCACCGCGTCGGAGTCGTCGAGGTGGTAGGTGATCTCCGGCGCGGTCAGCAGCACGTTCAGCGGCACCACCGGGCAGCCGGCGTAGTGCGCGCCCCAGTAGGCCAGCGAGAAGTGGGGCACGTTCGGCAGGAGCAGCGCGACGTGCTGTCCCTTCTGGAGCCCGAGCCCCTGCAGCGCCCCGGCGAAGCGCCGGGCCATCGCGTCCACGACGCCGTAGCTCAGCGTGACGTCGCCCAGGATGAGGCAGGGGTGATCAGGGCGGCGCTGCGCGCTGCTGCGCAGCAGGGTGGCGAGGTTCAGGCTCATGGCGCTCTCCAGAGGAAGGAGCCGGGATTCTACGCCGCGCGGGCGCCCATGGATCGCCGCTTCCGATATTCTCCGAGGTGAACCTCCCCGGAGCCCTCATGCGCCTCATCCTCCTCGCCCTCGCCGCGCTCGCCCAGGAGCCCGCCCCCGCCGCCGCGCCCGCCGAGGCGCCGGTCACCGAGCCGGCCCCCGCCGCCGAGCCGGCCCCCGAGCCCCTGCCCTCCCGCGGCACCGTGATCTTCATCCACGGCCTCTACCTGAACGGTCGCTGCTGGGAGAACTGGGCCCCGCGCTTCCAGGCCGCCGGCTTCCAGACCCTCTCCCCCGACTGGCCCGCCCACGCCGGGAACCCGCCCGATCTGCGCGCCAACGTGCCGGAGGACGAGCTCCGCGGGCTTAAACTAGATGAAGTAGTCAACTACTACCGGGAGATCGTCAACGCCCAGCCCGAGCCCCCCGCGCTGGTCGGCCACAGCATGGGCGGGCTCATCGTGCAGATCCTCCTGTCCGAGGGGCTCGGGAAGGCGGGCGTGGCCATCCACTCGGCCCCGCCCAAGGGGGTCTTCAGCTACGACCGGGACTTCCTCCAGTCCAACCGGCCCACGCTGCGCCCGGGTGGCAAGCCCATCCTGATGAGCCCCGGCGAGTTCGCCTTCGCCTTCGGCAACGGCGTGCCCCGGACCGAGTCCGACCACTTCTACGACTGGTACGTGGTGCCCGAGTCCCGGCGCGCCTCCCGCGGCCCCATCACCCGCCACGGCCGCGTGGACTATGAGCACCCCCACGCCCCGCTGCTGCTCCTGGCGGGCGACCAGGACCACGTCATCCCCGCAGCGCTGAACGAGCGCAACGCCGCGCAGTACCCCGCCGAGAGCGGCTCGGTGGAGCTGGAGGTCATGCCCGGTCGCACCCACCTCACCCTCCTGGAGCCGGGCTGGGAGTCGGTGGCGGACAAGGTGATCGGCTGGCTCGGCCGCTACATGGCGGTGCCGGGCTGAGCCTGCTCGCGCGCCAGCGTCTGCAGCGCCTCCGTGTAGATCCGCGCGCGGCGCTCGGCGAAGCCGTCGATGATGAGGCCAGAGGCCCCGAAGAAGATCAGCCCGATCCCGAGCCCATGCGCCCAGTCCGCGTGGAGCCCGAAGCGCAGCCCGGCACCGAGCACCAGGAAGACCACGTAGCCCGTCAGGTACACCCCCCAGTTGTGGTTCACCTTCTCCATGCGCGGCTGCTCGACCGCCAGCAGCTCCGCGGGGCCCTGGGCCAGGCGCGCCTCGAGGTCGGAGACCTGCGCGGGGGTCCTCAGCCCCACCCCGCCGCCCACGCCGGTCGCCAGCAGCCCGAGGAGGACCAGCGGGATGGCCAGCCCCACCCCGAAGCCGTTGCGCTCCGCTCGGAACGCCACCGCGGCCAGCACCAGGCAGAAGAGCCCGAAAGGCACGAGGAAAACCAGGCTCTCGATCCGCTCACCGCGGAAGTAGGCGTGGAGCGCGTCGCTGAACATCGGGGACTCCGGGGATGGGGGGCTGGTCGGAGGCGACCTCGTGCTTACCCATCCTGCCACATCAGGAGCCCTCCATGTACCAGCGCCCGCAGCTCGACCTGAACAGCTACACCCCCCACACCGCGGGCGTCCACGCCGCCTTCCACGCCGACGTGGTGAGCGAGGTTTCAACCGCCGTCTCCCGCGACGCCGTGGTGGTGGTCGGCATGGCCACCAACGTCTTCTGCAGGCGAGCCCGCAAGGCGCTCGACGAGGCGGGCATCGCCCACACCTACCTGGAGTACGGCGGCTACGCCTCCAAGTGGAGGCCGCGCCTCGCCATCAAGATGTGGAGCGGCTGGCCCACCTTCCCCCAGGTCTTCGTCAAGGGCGTCCTGATCGGCGGCTGCACGGAGCTGCAGGCGGCGCTGGCGAGCGGGGACCTGAAGCGCTGGCTGGAGCAGGGGCCGCCCCGGGCCTGAGCCTCCTGGCGCGCGCGCCCGGCGGGGGCCTCAATGCATGCAGCCCAGCGCCTCGAACACGTCCTCGCCCTCGCAGCGGCTCCGCACGTCGGGCACGTAATCGCCGACCTCGTCGCTCCAGCACTCCCCTCGCTCGGGCTCCCAGACATAGGCGTGTCGTGGGTCGTAGACGAAGCTGTCCAGCTTGGAGTAGGACTCCCAGTGCTTCGGCAGGGCGGCGCAGGCGGCCTTCTGAGGGACGCGCCCGCGGAGCCCATCCTGGAGCAGCGTGGCCCGCGCCACCGTCTCCCGAGCCTCCGCCACCCGCGCGCGCGCGTCGTCGAGGTCCAGGCGCAGCCAGCCCAGGGCCAGCGCGCGATACGGCGCCGCCGCCTCGGGCGACTGGCTCGCATGAGCGAGCGCGAGCGCCGTCGGGCGCGCGAGCAGCGGGTCGAGTGAGAGCCAGGCCTCCAGGCCCTCGTCCCCCCAGTCCCCGGTCCGCAGCCTCGCCCAGAGCGCGGCGTCCGAGCTGCTGACATGATCGTCCAGCAGCACGGTCAGCGCGTCCACGTGCCCCTGCGCGCGCGCCAGCGCCGCCTCCCCCTCCGGGATCCAGCAGAGCTCCAGGAGGCGCTGCGCGTGGTGGGCGGGGATCTCGGGCGCGAACCAGCGACCGCGGAGGAAGGGCCCCTGCAGGCTGTCGATGAGCCCCAGCTCCAGACGCCGGTCCCAGCTCGTCTGGCTCTCGGCGAGCGCGACGGCGCGCCCGCGCGCGCCCGGAGAGGGGCGAGCCCGTCGGCACGAGCTCCGCGAGAGAGAGCGCCTCCTCTCAGTCCCCGGCCAGGAAGGCGCGCTCCGCGGACAGGAGCGCGCCCTCCGCGTCGAGCGTGGGCGCGGGGGCCTGAGCGAGGGAGAGGAAGAGAGGGAACCACATGCAGAGAGCTTGCCACACGAGGAGGCGCCTGCACAGGCGCGGCGCCCCATCGTGTTACAGAAAGATACGGTCGACCAGCCCGTCGGAGATCCCGAACTCGCCCGTGCCGTTCAGGGAGTCGTCATAGACCCAAAGCTGCCGAAGGACCCAGAAGGCCGTGTTGATCCGATAGTCGCCGTCTACGGACCAGAAATCCGCCTGGTCAGGGTAGCCCAGCGCCTCGATGAAGCAGGACATGCTGGCGCCGAGCCCGAGGCCCTCGTCCGTTCCGCCCCCCCAGGGCAGCTCGATCGCGATCGAGGTGGCGTGGTCACTGTCGGCCAGAACACCGTCGTCGTCTGCGTCGTCGAAATACAGGGTGATCCCGTTGGCCCACACCTGGTAGGTCGATGTGTAGGTGTAGCCCTCGTAGCGGATGAAATAGACCACGGTGTCGTCCGGCTCGCCGAAGAGCGCCGCGGCGTCCGCGACCGTGTCGCCGACGCAGAAGTCGTGTACACAGTGCCGATCCAGGTCCAAGGCCCCGTCGGCCACGGTGAGCTCGCAGTCGCCGAGGTCGTCCATCACCTCCTGTAACGTGGTCGGCTCCTCTCCGGCGCTGTCGCCCGTCTCTCCACCCGGCTCGCTGCCCGTCTCGACGGGGCTGGAGTCGGCCGTCTCGCCGCCCGTCTCTGGAGCTTCGCTCTCTTCAGGCTCGGCGCTGTCGGGCTGGCCTGTGTCCAGAGGCGCGCCCGTCTCGCCGATCTGATAACACAGGCCGTCCTCGCGTCGCTCGAAGCCCTTCTCGCACTCCACGGTGTCACAGGCCACCAGGGCCAGCAGGTATAGCATGGCTCACCCTCTCTTCAGATTGTTTTCGGAGGTCCCTCTCACCATCTTGAAGGTGGCGTGAGCAGGACCGATGTCAACCTGAAGAGGCGCGCCTCAGAAGCGCCAGCCCAGCGACAGCTCACTGTCCAGCTTGACCGGGGTGAACTGGAGACGATCGCGGAGGAGCTGCGCCTCGGCCTCAGTGCCCGCGCCCTCCGGCTGGATCTCCCAGCTCCCCAGGCCCGCGCCGAAGCGGGCGGTGACGGCGAGGTGCTCGCCCAGGTCCCAGCGGTAGCCCAGGTGTGGGACCAGGCTGAGGTGTCGGATCGAGAAGGCGTCGTAAGGGCCGCCGTGCTCGGCGATGAAGTACTTGGCCCCGCCCATCTCGTAGCCGGCGACCAGACCCAGGAAGGCGTGCTCGAAGTGGTAGCGGTAGCCGAGCTGCGCGCCGTAGGTGGTGGCGTGGGTGGGGTCGCCGTGGACGTGGATGAAGGTGCCCTCCAGCAGGACGCCGTGGTGCTGCCCGAGGCGCTGCTCGACGCCGACAGCGAAGTCCCCCATGTTCTCCAGCAGGAAGCCCAGCGCGCCGGAGAAGCTGACGTAGGCGGTGGTCTCGGCGTGGGCGGGCGAGAGCCAGGCGAGCAGGGCGAGCGCGAACATGGGGCACCTCCGCCCCTCCTCATAGGCCCCCGGCGCCCGCCGCACCTGTACCGGAGGCGCCATCCTCTGGACCTCTGGCGCCAGCGCGGGCCCAGGCCGCGGGCGAGCAGCCCTCCCAGCCCAGGAAGGCCCGCCCGAACGCGCTCACCTCGGAGAAGCCGAGCAGGAAGGTGATCTCTCCCGGGCTCAGACCCGCGCGCAGCCAGCGGGTGGCGAGGGCGTGGCGCACCTCGTCCAGCAGGGCCCGGAACGAGCTCCCCTCCTCCTGGAGCCGGCGTTGGAGCGTGCGTCCGCTGAGGCCGAGCCCCCGGGCCACCCCCTCCAGCTCGGCCGAGCGGCGGGCGGCCAGGGCCACGGCGATCTGGTGGCGCGTCCTGACAGGGAGCGGCGCGTCGGGGTCACCGAGCGCGCGCAGCAGGCTCTCGGCGTAGCCCTCCACCAGGGCCCGCAGCCGGGCGTCGGGGGCGCGCATGGGCAGGGCCAGCGCGTCGGGACCCAGCGCGATCCGGTCCTCCGCCGCGTCGAATTCCACCGCGCAGCCGAAGCTCTCCCGCCAGGGGCTCGGGTCCGCGGGCGCGCGCCGCCGCAGGCTCACGCGGACGGGCGCGAAGGGTCGGGCCGTGGCCAGGCGCATGACCCGCAGCATGGTGGCCATCGCGAAGTCCGCGGCCTGCGGCGGCAGCCAGCCCAGCTCGTCGCCCAGGACGTGCCGCACGACCTCCAGGCCCTCGCCGACCGGGCGCAGCTCGAGCCGCCCCCAGGAATTCGCCAGCCGGAAATAGCGCGCCGCCAGAGGTGCCGCCTCGCGCAGACACGAGGCCGAGCGCGCCGCGTAGTCGATGACCCCGAAGTACCCCGGATCTACGCCCGCCGCTGCCCGCAGCCCCAGCGCCTCGTCCCCCGTGCGGGCCACGGCGATCTCCCAGACCCGCCGCCACGCCTCCTGCGGCACCCAGGCGTCAGGGTCCGCCACGTCGGCCTCGCTCAGCGAGAGCGCCGCCAGGAGCTCGGCCCGGCGCAGGCCCGCCCGCTCGCAGAGGGCGAGGACCAGCAGGACCTTGCGGGCGGCGACGTGGCCGCGGGGGGCGGGGGTCATGGGTCGCGGTCCAGGTTCACGGTCACCTCGTAACGCCCGCCAGCGCACATGGCTGGGCGTCTCGAACGCCTCGCAGCGGCCCTCCAGAGCGGATAGATGCCGGTCAGGGAGCGACAAATGGACGCCGAATTCTACAGCTATTGGAGGAGGCTCAGCCGCACCTTCGATCCCTACTATGCCATCCCCGTCGAGGACGTCGGCGCGCTTTATGCGCCTCGGTACAAGAGCCCATCCGAGCGCCTGTCCGAGCGGATCCGGTCCGACGAGCGTCCTGAGCAGCTCAAGGTCCTGCTCTGCGGAGCCCGAGGCAGCGGAAAATCAACGGAGCTCGCGCGCCTCGCCGAGCTGCTCTTCCTGGAGTGGGCACCGCTGAGGCTCGATCTGGCCGCCGTCCTCCCCCCGGGCAGCGCGACCTTGCCCATCTGCGTCCACATTGGCGCCGCCGCGTTGCGCGCCCTCCACGATCGCAAGAACCCGGGCGCTCCCCTCACCGCTCCAGGCGCGGGATGGACCCGGGCGGGAGCGCTGTTCTCCGGGGCGCTCCAGGCTCTTGGCGTCGGCGCTGAGGCGCTCTCGAAGCTCCTGGAGGCCGCGCCAGCGATCTCCCAGCTCGTCCTTCCTCCGTCTGCAGAGGTGGCTGTGCCTGCCGAGGCCGTGCCGACCATCGCGGCCGGCGCAGGCGCCATCGCGCGCGCCGCGGACAGTCAGCTTCGCGCGCGGATGAACGCAGCGCGCGCCGCCGTGAGCGGTCCGCTCGGCGAGTATGTGTCGGCTGACAAGATGGATGACGCGCAGCGTGTCCTCGACGGCGTCAACGGCATCCTCGACGAGCTCAAGGCTCATGAGCAGCGGCCGGTGCTGGTGCTGGTCGAGGGCCTGGACAAGCTGCAGCAGCTCTCCGACGTTCAGCTCGCGCTCTCCCAGCCGGAGCTGCTGGAGCAGCTTCAGGCTCCGCTGGTCATGACCGGGCCCATGCAGCTCCGCAGCTCGCCCCACTTCTCGCGGCTCCCCGGGACGCTGCGCCCCGAGCCGCTCAGCAACGTGCCCATCCTCTCGCCCCCCTTCACCCGCCCCACGCCGAACCCGGCCGGGATTCGAGAGATGGTGGACATCTTCATCCGCCGACGCGCCCACTTCCAGGTGGCTGAAGACATCATCTCCGACAAGCTCCTCGACCAGGCGGCGCTGATGAGCTCGGGCACGCCGCGTGAGTTCCTGACGCTGCTCGAGCTCGCGAAGCTGGAGGCGATCAGCGCGCGTCGGCGCCACATCGCGGAGGCTGACCTGGAAGGGTCGCTGAAGCAGCGCCGTCAGGAGCTCACCGGCGCGTTCACGAGCGAGCGCGTGCGGATCCTGTTCGACGTGCTGAGCTCGGGCACCGCGAGCCACGGCGAGCTGGCCGACGAGCTGCTGTTCACGAACTTCATCGCCGCCTACCCGAACGGCGACCTGTGGTATCGCCCCCACGAGCTGCTCGTCGAGTCGGTGCGCGAGCGCGGCGCCCTGCTCGAGAGGGCGGGGCGCTGACGCCATTGGCGGCACTTCCCGGCACCCCGGCCGCCGTGCGCGAGCGGCTCGATCTCATCCTGGCGACGACGTCGCGCCGCGCCGCCATCGTCATCGGGCGCGTCGATCCGGGCTGCTGGGGCGAGGTCGAGGCCGCGATTCGCGCCTCAGTCGGCGCCGGACGAGAGGTGATCCTGCTCCGCATCGACGGCGAGCACGACGGGATCGAGCAGCTCCGTGAGCTCAACGCGATGCGCGATCTGCTCGTGCCGACCGACACCGTCGTGGCCCTGCTCGCGACGAGCCCCGAGGGCTACCACGCCATCCGGCGGCAGGCCAATGACCTGACCATCTCCCCGTCGCTCACCATCGACGTCCGCGCTGCCAACCGTACAGGCGACTGGCCTGCCCTGGCCGAGGCGCTGCGTGCGTGGGCGGTCCAACACAACGCCACGCTCGACCTGACGGGTCTGATCCCCGGCAAGCCGGAGTCGTCGACCCTGGCCCTCCGCGACGTCTACATGGATCTGGTCCCCATCCAGCCGGACGCCGCGCGCTCGGGCCCGCGTCGCTGGCTGATCCTGGGCAACCCGGGCGCCGGAAAGACCACGGCCCTGCGACACATGGCCCTGGTCTACGGCGAGGGCAGCGCCGATCCCCTCGGGGTGGGCGGGGGCGTGCCCGTCCTGGTGCCGCTCGCGGACTATGGCGCGGCGCGCCAGCGCGAGATCCGGCCGCTCAAGGAGTTCATCCTCTCCTGGCTGAGCGAGCGCGGCCTGCCCGAGGCCGGCGCCATGACGGGGCGCTGGGCCGAGGTGGTGCTGCTGCTGGACGGGCTGGACGAGCTGCGGGAGGCCGCCGGTCGCCGGGAGGTGCTCGCGGAGATCGCGCGCTGGAAGGGCGAGGACGCGCCGCGGGCCGTCGTGATCTCCGGACGGATGAGCGTGGTGGACGACCTGCGCGAGGGGGACCAGGCGAGCTTCGAGATCGTGAGCTGCCGCGGGCCTGACAAGGGGGAGATCAGGGCCTTCGTGCAGCGGGTCGCGGCGCTTCGGGACCGTCCAGGCGCCCTGCAACGGATTGATCCCGAGGCCGTGTTCGGCGCGATCACCAGCGACCCGAACCTGAGCGACATGGCGGCGACCCCCCTGCTGCTCATCTTCCTGGTGATCCTCTGGGATCTGGACGGCCGACTCCCCGAGCGCAGGATCGAGCTGTACTACCGCATGGGCGAGCTGCTGGTAGACCGATGGACCCGGGCGCGCAGCATGGCCCCGACGGCGGCGCAACGCCGGGCGACGCGAGCGGACGCGCTGCGCGTGCTGGGGCCGCTGGCGGTCTGGGCGGTGGAGCGCCAGGGCGCCTGGATCTCGCCTCCCTCGCTGCTGGAGGGCCTCACCCGCATCGAGGCCGCGCGCGGGGAGGAGGGCGCGGAGCGACGCGCGCGGACCCTGCTGGACCTGCTGGAGCGGGACACGGCGATCCTGGTGCGGAGCCCCTCGAGCGGCTGGGCCTTCGTGCACCGATCCCTGGCGGAGTACTTCGCCGCCATCGAGACCTGCCGCGACCCGGAGCGCTGGCGCGCCCTGCTGGCCAACCCCTTTGGCGCCGCGAGCCCCGAGGTGGTCACCTTCGCGGCGGGGTATCTCGGCGTGATCCACGCCGAGGACGCGAAGCTGCACGAGCTGGCCCAGGCGGTGCTGAGACGTTCGCGCAGGCCGGGCCGGTATGGCGCCGAGTACGCCATCCTGTTGATGGACCTGATCCAGGAGCAGCCAGGCCTCGCCGAGGACGATGAGCAGGCCCTGATCACGCGCCTGGGGCCGCTCCTGTTCGAGAACCGGTACAGCGGCGTGGCCATGCTCTCTGTTCACCATCGCTTCTTGAGTTTCTCCTTGAGCAGCAACAAGGCTCTCTATGCCCAAAGCGTGCGCGCGATGCTCCAAAGCTGGCCTCCTGAACGGATCCGATGGGACCGCATGCTTGACGTGGCGCCGACGCTGCTGCCCAAGACCACCACCCAATCCAAATCGAGCAACCCCAACCCGATTCTACGGTTCGGTGTGTACATCATGCTGATCCGTCCAATCCTGCAGCTCTGGAATCTCGACTGGAGGCCGTATGTTGCGCACTTCTGCTCCTCTCCTGATCCTCGTCTCGTCGCCGCCGGAGCCTGGCTCGAGAGGCACATGAACCTCACACTGGATTTGGACCGCGCAGACGCGAAGAGCTGAGGCCGCTCCCGCCGATCCATGCGCCCCCACCCATGCTAAAATCCCGTCCTCGCCCAGGAGTCCCCATGCGCGCCCTTCTCCCCCTCACCCTGCTCTGCGCCTGCGATCTCGACGGATGGAACGACTCCGGCGACGAGCCGGCCTCGCTCTCCGACATCCTCGACCTGAGCGTGAACGACGCCTCGGCCACGGTCTCCGACGGGCTCACCCTGCGCACGGAGGCGGGGGACAACGAGGTGGGCGGATTCAACGGCTCGGGCACGGGCAACAAGGCCATCGCCGGGCTGCCGGGCTGGGACGGGCTGGCGCTCGGGGAGCTCGACGGCCTCAGCGTGGAGACCAGCCTGGTGACGGGCAGCACGACGCCCTACTACAACCTGGTGTTGGACCTGGGCTGCGACGGCGCCAGCTACAAGGTCATCGTGGCCGACGCCACGGTCGCCACGGCCGAGGACCTGGGCGGGGGCGTGACGCGCTACAGCTACGCCGCCGACAGCGCGCAGTGGAGGGCGGTGGGCGGGCTCGACGACCTGCTGCCCGAGCACCTCGCCAGCGAGGCCAGCGCGCTGAGCGACGTGGCCGCCGCCTACCCGAGCGCCTGCCTGCGCGACGCCGACACGGGCGACAACGGGCTGCCCGCCGACACCGTGACCTCCGCCGTGATGATCATCCTCGGCGACTCGCTCAACCACTACGAGCACGAGCACCTGGTGAGCGCGCTCGAGGTGGCGGGCACCCGATACGAATAGACCTAGCCCGGAGGCCGCATCCAAGGCCGCGTGGCGGCCTCCTGGGCCTCCTCGTAGAGGTCCTGCACCAGCCCACCCTCTGGAGCCAGGCTCTCCGACGGCGCCACGAGGCGCGCGGCGCGGCGGGCGCGACCGAGCTCCAGCATGTAGGTGGCGAGCCGGGCGCGCAGGCCGAGATCGTAAGGGTCGGCGTCCACCGCCTCGGTGAGCAGGTCGAGGGCGCGATCGGGCTGGCCGAGCTCCCAACGGGTGGCCGCCAGCGCCGCCAGCTCCATCGAGCCCGGGGCCCGCTCCAGCGCGCGGGTGGCGTAGACGAGGGCGTCCTCGGCGCGGCCCTGGGCCAGCATCAGCTCCGCCCAGGCCCAGTCCAGCTCGGGGCGCTCGCCCGCCGTGCCCAGGAGCACCTCGGCGGTCTCCACGTCCCCGGCGGCCAGCGCGACGTGGACGCGCCCGCCCAGCGCGGCGAGCTGGTCGGGGTCCTCCGCCAGCACGAGATCGAACCAGCGCGCGGCCTCGTCCCAGCGCCCGGCGCTGGAGAGCACGTCCCCGAGCTGCAGCGCGAGGCCCTGGCTGGGGCGGCGCCCATAGAGCTCGGAGAACATGGCGATGGCCTCGTCCAGCCGACCCTTGGCCAGCGTGAGCTGGGCGCGCAGGGCGGTGACCCCGAAGGCGTCGGTGGTGCGCTCCTCCAGCTCGCGCAGGCGGCGCTCGGCCAGCCAGAGCTGCCCGGCCTGCATGCGATCCTCGACCTCGGCGAGCTGGGCGAAGAGCTCGACGGCGTCGCGGGGATCGACGGTGCCCGCGGGCGCGTAGAGGTCGCCACCCAGCGAGCCCGGGTCGCTGAGCTCGGGGACGCCGTCCAGGACGGCCTGGACCGCGAGATCCTCGCGGAGCTCGGCCAGCAGCTCGGCCAGCTCCTCCGTGGGGTAGGCCACGTCCGCCTGCACCGAGATCCGCCCGCCGGCCTGCGGGTACCAGGCGCTCCAGGCGCCCTCCACGTAGCGGCCTTCGGGGAGCGTCATCGCCGTGAGCGGCGCGAGCCCCAGCCGCGACCAGCCCAGCGTGGCCTCCGAGTAGATGAACTCCGAGCCCTCGTCCAGCAGGTCGTTGCCCTCCAGCCGGCGCGGGACGCGCAGATCGGCCAGGCTCAGCACCGTGGGCGCCACGTCCAGCACGCCCACCGGATCGGAGACCCGCTCGCCCACCGGGACGCGCTCGGAGGCCGCGCCCACGCCGCGCACCAGCAGGGGCACGCGCAGGGTGGCGTCGGTCAGCAGCGCGCCCGCCCCGTGCTCGCCGCCCTCGCCCATCGCCAGGCCGTGATCGGCGGTGACGACCAGGACGTTGTCGGGGAAGGCGCGATCCCAGAAGGAGGCCAGGCGCCTCAGCTCGCCGTCCACGGCCGTCAGCCGCGCGTCGTAGCCCTCCTCGGGCCCCATGGCGCCGGGGAGCTCGACGAAGGCGAAGATCGGGCCCTGCATCAGGCCCAGGCTGGCGATGGCGTCGTCCACCACCTCGGCGGCCCCGCGCGCCTCGCCCTGGGGCGCCCCGGCGCTGTCGCGGTCCGACCAGAGGGCGAAGCCCTGATCCAGGCCCCAGCGGGCCTCAGCGGCCTCGGTGCCGGTGAACGCGGCGGTGACGTAGCCCCGGTCCAGGAACTGCTCGGCCAGGGTGAGCACGTCCGGCGAGAGGGTGGCGCCGCGAGCGTCGCGCAGGCCGTGGCCCGGCGGGTTCATGCCCGTGAGCAGGGTGCCGAGCGCGGGGAGCCCGAGCGGAGAGGCGGAGTAGGCCCGCTCGAAGAGCACGCCCTGGTCGGCCAGCGCGCGCAGGCCGGGGGTGGAGGCCCGCGTGGCGCCGTAGGGCTCCAGCGCGTCCGCCCGCACGCCGTCCAGGCTGACGATGAGGACGCTGATCCGATCCCGCTGCTCGCGCGTACCTGAGGTACACCCTTCTCCCAGATACACCACCGCGCTCATCGCGACGGTCAGGGAGAGTCCAGCTGCAGCTCGCACTCGGGTGCCTCCGGTCCCGTGCTTCCCAGGAGGGGGGGGCCCGGGAAGGGGGGTGTTCCACGAGCAGCGTAAGACCCCCGAGGGGTCCTCGGCAATCCACAGGGGAGCGAAATTGTTCAATCTTCCGGTCCCCGGCCTCCGCCGCGTGGAACACCGGCGAGCCCTCCCGCACACGGCCCTCGCGGGGGGGCTCGAACCGGGCTAGATGCTCCCCCCGCCCTGGAGGCCGCGATGACCCACCCCGACGTGCTCGACCAGATCGACCAGCTCCGCCGCGAGCGCGACGCTGTCGTCCTGGCGCACTACTACCAGGAGCCCGACATCCAGGACCTCGCCGACCACATCGGCGACTCGCTGCAGCTCGCGCGGGCGGCGCAGAAGACCGACGCCAAGGTGATCCTCTTCTGCGGCGTCCACTTCATGGCGGAGACGGCGAAGATCCTGAACCCGACGCGGACCGTGATCGTGCCGGACATGAAGGCCGGGTGCTCGCTGGCGGACTCGGCGCCGGGCTGGGCCATCCAGAAGTGGAAGGAGAAGCACCCGGATCACGTCCTGGTCAGCTACATCAACTGCTCGGCGGAGGTCAAGGCGCTCTCCGACATCATCTGCACCAGCGCCAACGCCGAGCGCGTGATCCAGAGCGTGCCGAAGGACCAGGGCATCCTGTTCTGCCCCGACCGCAACCTGGGCGCCTGGCTGATCAAGCAGACGGGCCGGGACATGGTGCTGTGGGGCGGGACCTGCATCGTCCACGAGACCTTCTCCGAGCAGCGCCTCGTGGCGCTGAAGGCGCGCCACCCCGAGGCGAAGGTCATCTGCCACCCCGAGTGCGAGCCGCAGATCCTCCGCTACGCGGACCACGTCGGCAGCACGTCCAGCCTGCTCACCTACGCGACGACCACGCCCGACGCCGACACCTTCATCGTCGCCACGGAGAGCGGCATCCTCCACCAGATGCAGAAGGCCGCGCCCCAGCGCACCTTCCTGCCGCTGCCGGGCATGGACGAGAGCTGCGCCTGCAACGAGTGTCCCCACATGCGGCTGAACACGCTGGACAAGATCCGCGACGCGCTGCTGACGCTGACGCCGGCCATCGAGATGGACGAGGCGCTGCGGGTGGCGGCGCTCAAGCCGCTGACGCGGATGATGGCGATCGCCTGAAGCTCAGGTCACCCGCTCCAGCGCGGCGAGCGCGATCTTCGCCCGCGAGCGCACCGCCGCCACCTCGTCGGCGTCCCGGGCCCGGGTGAGCGCGGCCTGCTCGGTCTGCACCTGCTCGCGCTCGCGCAGGGCCAGCACCTCCTGGCGGGTCGCGCGCATCCGCTCCACCAGGGGCACGAGCTCGGCCTCCAGACGGCTCACGACCTCGTCCAGGCGGGCGCGCAGGACCTCGTGGGGGGGCTCGGCCCGCCAGCGCGCGCTCAGCAGCGCCTCCAGGCGGGCGCGGGCGAAGCCGGCCCAGCGCCCCTGGAAGCCGCCCACGTCCAGCGAGACCAGGCGATCGAAGACGCTCTTCTGCTGGTAGCGCTGAAGATCCATCACCAGCGCGGGGTCCTGGAGCGCCAGCTCGAGCTCCGTGGGCGCGGGGACCAGGACCCGAGCCAGGGCCTCGAAGTCCAGGTCCAGCAGGCCCGGTCGGGGCTCGGTCCGCCCTCCGCGCTGCGCACCCGCGACGCCGCCCGCGCCCAGCTCGCCCAGCACCGCCGCCGCGTGCGCCAGGACCACGCCGATGACCGTCTGCAGGCGCCCCAGGCCCTGCTCCCCGCCCAGCGCGTCGTTCAGCGCGTCCTGGGCGCTCACGCAGAGCTCACCGGCGGCCTCGCGGACCTGCTCGGCCAGCGCGCGACCGAGCCCGGCGCTCAGCTCAGCGTAGCCCGCGGGCCAGCTCGGCTGGACCGGGGTCTTGAGCAGGAGCTGGGACATGCGCGCGGTGGCGCCGGCGGGCCAGTGGGCGCAGGGCTCCTCCAGGGCGGCTGTTACGCGGGCGGCGCGGCCGATGAGCTCCCGGCGCCAGCCGACGACCAGCAGCTCGAGCCCGTCCAGCAGCACGTCCAGCCGGTCCAGCTCCAGGCGGCGGGTGGCGAGCCGTGGATCGGCCGCGGGCTGGGCCTCGGCGAGGGCGCGCTCCAGGGTCGCGGCGAGGGCGTCGAGCTGCTCCAGGCGGCGGCGGAGCCCGAGCGCGTCGTGGAGCGTGAGCATGCGCTCCAGGGCGGCCTCCAGCTCGGGCAGGCCGCTGGCGGCGAGGCGATCGGCGTCCCCGGCGACGCGCGCGTCTACCGCCTCCAAGGCGGAGATCCCGAAGATCTGCGCCTGGTCTGCGCGCTCCGGGCCCAGGGCGGCGGCCACGCGCCCGCGGATGGACTCCAGCAGGCGGTCCCGGTCGGCGGGCCGGCGGATCCGGTCCATGGCGTTGACCACGAAGACCACCCGCGAGACGCCCTCGCGCAGGAGCAGCTCCAGGAACTGCGCCTCTGAGGCGGAGAAGGGCGAGTCCGCCATCACGACCAGGATGGCGGCGTCCACGGTCGGCAGCGCGTCCAGGGTCACCCGGGTCAGCGCCGCGTCGTCGGAGAGGCCGGGCGTGTCCAGCAGGTCCACGTCGTCGCGGCAGAGGCGCACCGGGTAGTAGACCACCGCCTCGGCGATCCCGCGGGCGGCCTCCTCGCGCTCGGGGGTCCAGCGGGTGACGTGCTCGGAGAGCTCGCCGAGCGGGATCTCCAGCGGCGAGCGCCCGTCGCGGTAGCGCAGCTCCATGTACGGCTTGACCCCGTAGGTGACGCGGTTCAGCGTGGCGGTGGTCGGCTCGACGTCGGACGGCAGGATCTCCCGGCCCAGGAGCGCGTTCAGGAAGGTGCTCTTCCCGCGCTTGAATTCGCCCACCACCGCGAGCGTGAAGCGGCGGTCCTCCACCCGGGCGCGCAGGGCGGCGGCCGAGGTGGCCAGGGCGGGCTGGCCGAGCCGGGCGGCCCGCTGCTCCAGCGTGCGCAGGTCGGCGCTCATCTGGTGGGAGAGCTGGCGCCAGCCCTGGAAGCTGCCGGGCTTCGTGGCGCTCATGGGCGCGCCCCCTCCGCCGCCGGGGGCGGCGCCGCGCACAGGTGCTGGTCGATGACGTCATGAAGCGCGATGACGCGCTCGTCCACCAGGGTCCGCAGCGCGCCCAGCAGCGCCTCGTCCTCGGGGAGCGCCGCCACCACCATCGCCTGGAGGGCGTCCCCCTGGGCCCGCGATCCCTCCTCCCCCAGCAGGCAGGCCCGGAGGACGGGCAGTCCGAGGGCGAGCTCCAGGCGGGCCAGATCCAGGGCGAGCTCCCGGGGGTCCGGCTCGGGCGCGCCGAGGCGCTCCTCCAGGACCCGCAGGCGCGCGGCCAGGGTCGGCGAAGGAGGCCGATCCGCCGAACCACCCAGCAGGGCGTCGGCGGCCTCGGCGAAGGGGACCAGCGCGCGCAGCTCCGCGCTCAGGGCGGCGCGCAGGGTGGCCGCCATCTCCAGCAGCAGGGGGCGGGTCGCGGCGTCCACCGCCCGCACCCGGCAGCGCCCCACCAGGGCCGCGCGCTCCTCCCCCGAGAGCTCACCCAGCCGGGACAGGCCCTGAAGCTCGATCTTCGCGTGGTCCAGGCCCAGGGCCAGCCGGGCGGGGATCCCCATCGCCAGCCGGGTGAGCGCCCCCAGCGTGGCCTGCTGCCCCCCGCGGGCGCGCCTCAGCTCGCGGTGCGCCATCCCCGCCAGCGCGGAGCGCAGCAGCTCGGGCCCCCCTGCCCTCACGCCACAGCCGCCGCGCGCAGCTCGCCCCGCAGCGTCTCCAGGTCCCGCCGCGCGACGCCGAGCCGGGCCCGCGCCGCCGCGATGGCCTCTACCGCCTCGCTGTTCCGCGCCTCCCCGCGATCGTGCAGGGCGATGGCCTGCCCCAGCACCGCCGCCAGGCGCTCCTGGTCTTCGCGCTCCGCCGCCTCCAATTGCGCGCAGACGCGGTCGGCGACTCCCATATAGGCGCTCCGCACCGATCCGACGACCTGCTCCTCCAGCGCGGGGAGGGCGGCGCTGAAACGCTGCCGGTAGCTCTCGGCGCGCACCTGCTGGGCCATCTTGCGGTCGGCCAGCCCGGCCAGCAGCGGGGCGATCATCCCGGTCACCCCGCCCAGGATCATCCCGACGACGTGAAGGTGATCGAAGAAGGTCCAGGTCGGCCCCTGGAACGAGGCCCGACCGGCGGCCTGGTCCAGGGACTCGCTGAGCCCGCCGAGCTCGAGGGTGGGCCTGTTCGCGCTCAGCTCGTCCACCAGGGCCATCAGCTCGTCCTGGTGGGCGTCCAGGCAGGCGGCGACGCCGTCGCGCACCACGCTGGCCAGGAAGAAGGGGAAGTGCCGCTGGATCGGCTCGTGCTCCAGCTTCTCCAGGGAGGGGAGCACGTCCGACTCGATGCGCCGGACCAGCCCGCGCATCCAGCCCGCCGAGACCTCCGCCAGCGCGGAGACACGCTCCCGGAGCCGCGCCTGACGGGCCTCGGCCGCCGCCCGCGCCTCGCCGCCCTCGTCCCGGGCCCGCGCCAGGGCCGCGTCCAGGCTGGCCCGATCCTCGTCGAGCGACGCCAGGAGCCGCTCCGCCTCGCGATCCGCCGCGTCGATGGCCGCCTGCGCCGCCTGCGCCGCCCGCTCCGTGCGCACCAGATCGCGGTGCATCATCAGCGCCCGCTCCAGGTGCTCGCGCAGGGCCCGGAAGCGATCCGCCAGCTCCTCGCCGCGCTCGGGCCGCGGGGGCTCCTCGCCCAGCTGCCGGCAGAGCTCGTCGAGCGCGCTCACGCCGAAGACCGGGGCGTCGGGGAAGCCGGCCCGCACGCGCTCGGTGATGCGCGCCAGGACCCTCACCGTGTCGTCCGCGCTGGGCAGGCTGTCCACCATGTTCACGACGAAGAGGACCTTGCTGAGGTCCAGCGGCCGCAGCGCGAGCTCGAGGAAGCTGCGCTCGGTCTCCGAGAGGGGCGAGAGCGCGGAGGTGACGTGCAGGATGGCGTCCGCCTCGGGCATGTAGCTCTGAACCCGGCGATCGAAGCGCCAGAGCAGGTCGCCCATGCCCGGCGAGTCCACCACCATCATGTCCCGCAGCATCTCCACCGGGGCCAGCACGCGGACCAGCGAGGCCTCCGCCGGCAGGTTCTCCAGGACCCGGTCCAGGCGCGCCCGCGGCAGGTCGGCCAGATCGATGTCCACGCGCCCGCCGTTGGTCAGCGCGATCTCCGCCCGCAGCTCCGGCCCGTGGCAGAGCTCGGTGATGGCCACCGTCTCCGGGGTCACGTCGGTGGTGACCAGCTCGTGCTCCAGCAGCGCGTTGATGAGCGTGCTCTTGCCGCGCTTGAAGTCGCCCACCACCAGGAGGCAGAAGGGGCGGCGCAGGCGGGCTCTCGCCCCGTCCAGACCCCGGGAGAGCCCCATGAGCCAAGGCTCACCCAAAGCCTCTCTCCATGAGGGTCGCTGCATGGCCAGGGTGAGCTCGTCCACCACGCCCGAGAGCCTGCGCTCGATCTGCTCGGCGGCGTAGCGGACCTTGTAGTTCCCAGCCCTGGGGTTGCCGGCGCCTGGTGCGCGCGCTTCCGTCGCCATGTCTCGCTCCTTGGAGGTCCGCCCGCCGCTCAGAGGATCAGCTTCTCGATCTCACCGTCGATCTCCGCCTGCGGGATCAGCGGCGTCTCCAGCCGGAGGTCCGGCCGCCAACGCGCGAGCACGTCGGCGCGGGCGTAGCGCGCGAGCGCGTCTGCGCGCTTGGGACCGGGCGGGTGGCTCTGGATGAGCTCCAGGATGCGCAGCCAGCTCTTGCTGTAGGTGCGGGTCTGACGCTGGTACTCCTCGGCGTCGAAGCCCTCGAGGTTGCCGAGCCCGCCCATGTGCAGCTTGCCGTTGACCCGCTGGGAGGCCGCGATGTCCCCGCAGCAGATGAGCCCGGCGCGGTCGCAGGTGATCTCGGCGCAGCGGTGCCAGCGCCCGAAGATGTAGAGCGTGGACACCGTGAACGCCGTCGCCAGGAGCTGCGCCACCCAGGCCGCCGGGCCCAGCAGGGCGATGGCCGTGCGGAAGATGCGCCGGGCGAGCTCGTTGGTCAGCAGCTCCCACAGCGTGTTGTAGACGACGTGCCGGTTGTGGATGTGCCCGCACTCGTGGCCGATGACGAACATCAGCTCGGCGTCGTCCAGCGCGTGCACCAGCCCGCTGGTCAGCACGATGAGCTGGTCCACGTCGTTGGTGGCGAAGGTGAACGCGTTCAGCGTGGGGTCCTGCACGATGAAGATCTGGGGCACGCCGATGCCCAGGCGCTCGGCGCAGGCCACCCCGAGCGCGTGGATCTTCGGGAGCTGCCGCGGCCCCACCGCCACGCCCTGGACCTCGTGCAGGGCGCGCTGGATGGGCACGGTGCCGGCGTTGAGCGCCTGGGCCACCGCCCGCAGCGGCCCCAGGGCCTCGAGCTGACGGCGCACCCGAAGATCGAGGGCGAAGGCGTAGTCCGGCACGCCGTCCACCAGGTGCGAGGCCTGCCTGCGCTGGCGGGCCGCCATCCAGGCGGGGAAGTCCAGCGAGACGCGCTGGGTGGGGTCGGGGCTGGCGGAGGGGCTCATGCGGCGCTCCCGGGCTGCGGGCGGAGGTGGATCATGCCAGGGGTGCTCAGGCGTTGGCCAGCGCGCGCAGGCGCTCGGCGAGGGCGCGGCCCCGGACCTCGATCCGAGAGGCCTCTTCGAGGGCCGCCGCGATCTCCTCCAGCTCCAGCTCGCGCTGGGCCTGGCTGCGCGTGGTGCGCGCGCGGAGCTCGTCCAGCGTGCGCTGGGTCTGGGCGATGGGGCCGCCCAGCTCCTGCTCCACCTGGTGCCGCAGGGCGCCGAAGATCTCCTGGACCTGCGCGTCCAGGGAGCGCTCCAGCTCCAGCACGCGGGTGGAGGCCGTGCTGGAGAGCTGCGCCTGCACGGCCTCGCGCACGCCCTCGCGGAAGCGCTTGACCTGCTCGCCCCCGAACAGGTGGCTGGTGAACCAGCGCGCCCCGAAGCTGGAGGCCAGCCCGGCCATGGCCAGCGTGGGGAGCAGCACCGGCCAGGTCAGCGGCAGGCCCAGCATGCTGATCACCAGCGTGCCCGCCGCCATCGTGCCGAAGCCCGCCGCCGCGCCCGCCGCCGCGCCCGCTGCCGCGCCGCGCACCCCCGCCACCTGGTAGCCGTTCAGCGCCCCGCCCAGCACCCCGCCGACCAGCCAGCCGCCGAGGGCCGAGGTGATCATGCCCGCGCCCAGCCCGAGGCTGGAGGCCGCGCCGTCCGCCGCCTCGGAGGACTGGAAGCGCAGCTCGATGTCGGCGAGCTGCTGCTCCAGCCGGGCGCCGAAGTCTACCAGCCGGGCGATCTCGTTGTGCACGCCGCGCTCGATCTCCTCCTGGAGCCGCTCGGACTCGCGGCGGGCGGCGCCCTGGATGCGCTCGAGCACCGCGCGGGAGAGCTGCTCCACCGTGGCGTCCGCCCGAGCCTTGGAGATGGCGTCCACGTCCAGCGGGAAGGCGTCGATGGCGCGGTCGGCCTCCACGCTGAGCACGGAGGGCAGGCCCTGGACGCTGGGCCGGAGCGTGTCGCGCAGGTGGCGGGCGGCGTGATCCAGGCGCTTGAGCTCGAGGTTGAGCTGGTCGCGGAGCTCGCCCAGGCGGGTCGAGGTCTCCCGCCAGGCGTCCTCGAACTGGTCGGCCTCCATGGCCAGGGCGCCGCGGCGGATGTGGAGCTGGGCCTGGAGCTTCCGGGCGGCCGAGCTGGTCGCGTCGGCCATGACCAGCAGGGTCACCGCCCCGCGCTCCACGGCCAGGAAGCGCTCCAGCGCGTCCTCGAAGGCGGGGAAGCCGCTCTTCTGGAGGAGCTGGGGGTCGTCCTCCAGCTTCGCGTCCAGGGCCAGCGCGCCGGACACCCCGAAGACCCGGGGCCGCCCGACGCGGGCGATGAGCTGGTCGAAGGCGGGCGAGCCCTCGCCGTGCAGCTCCGCGGCCCGCGCGCGGACCGTGGCGACGATGCGGGCGCGGACCACGTCCAGGATGCGGGCCCGGTCGGCCTCCCGCCGGATCTCGTCCATGCGGTTGACCACGAAGATCACACGGCCGAGATCGTGGGTCAGCAGGCGGTTCAGGAAGTCGCCTTCGTAGCCGGAGAACGGCGACTGGGCGAGGATGACGAAGAGGGCGGCGTCCACCGTGGGCAGCACGCCCAGGGTCACGCTGGTCATCGTGGCGTCGTCGTTCAGCCCCGGCGTATCGATGATGTCGGCCTTGTCCCGGCAGTACTTGACCGGGTAGTAGACGATGGCCTCCTCGATCGCGCTGGCCCGCTGCTCGGCGTCGGGGGTCAGCTTCGTGACGTGCTCGGTCAGCGCCTCGACGGGGATGGTCTCCTCGCGCCGCGCGCCGCTCGCGTCCGCCCGGTAGATCAGCTTGACCGAGGGGCTGAGCCCGTAGGTCACGCGGTTGAGCGTGGCCGAGCAGGGCAGCACGTCCGCCGGGAGGATCTCGCGGCCCAGCAGCGCGTTGATGAGCGTGCTCTTCCCGCGCTTGAACTCGCCCACCACCGCCACGCGGAAGACGTCCTCCTCCACCCGCGCCAGCACCTCGTCCAGGCGCGAGACCACCTCGTCCAGGCCCCAACGCGAGGCGTGGCCGCGCAGGACGCGGAGCTGCTCGCGGCCCTCGACGTTGAGCCGGCGGTGATCCTCCATGCTCTCGAGAGAGGGGCTCTGAAGAGGGGGGCTGTCGGCCGGGGGCGCGGCGCTGCTCTCCATCGTGCGGGCTCCACCAACGCCCCGGAGGAAAGCGGGGGGCGTCGGTGTCTCCTTACCTGTCCGATGATGGAGGGCAAGCGGGCTCTACTCGTTGCGCCCCTTGAGCAGGTAGAGGGTCACGGCCATGGCCAGGACGCCGCCGGCGAAGGCCAGCACGTCGGTCGCGCTCTGGGGCACGAAGCTCTGGACCAGCTTGAAGAAGCGCACGACCAGGAGCATGAGGATGATCTTGCCCAGCTTGCTCTTCAGATCGTCCAGGCTGCTGATGACCAGCACGCCGCGGGCCTGCTCCGAGTCGCCCACGTTGATCTTGGAGATGAAGAGCTCGTAGAGACCCAGCGCGAAGATCACGCTGGCCGCGGCCAGCAGGCTCGCGTCCATGGCCTCGATGTGCAGGATCATCGCCTCCGTCCCGTCCTCGGTCTGGAAGGCCTCAGCGACGTGGAGTACGGCGTGGAGCGCGAACCAGGCCACGCTGGCCAGCAGGCCCAGGACGGGCACCAGCATGAGCCAGCGCGACTGCCAGAGCGCCCACTCCAGGGCGCGCTCGACGGGGCCGGCGGGGGACGGGGCGTGCGGGGTCTGCGTGTCCATGGGCTCTCCGAGGGGGCTTGCCCGGTTGGACACGTGAGCGACGACGACGGGCAGCGGATCTGCGCGCCGCGCGCGAGAGGGCTCGGGAGCGCCTCAGCGCGCGAGGATCAGGCGCCCGCCGTCCTGTAGCCCGCGCAGGAGCGGCGCGAGGCGGGGGTCAGCCTCGGAGAGCGCGTCAGCGACTGCGAAGCCGGACAGGGCGTCGGGGGACAGCTCCAGGTCGAGCTGGAGCGCGACCGGGGCGCCGCCCTGGACCGGCTCGTCCAGCACGAGCTCCAGCGAGCTCGCGGGCAGCGCGAGTCTGTGCGTCCCATCCACCAGGACCAGATTGGAAGCAGAGACGATGACGGCGTCCCAGGCTCCGGGCGGCGGGGTGAGGGTCCCGATGTCGTCGAGAGGGCGCGGGGACGGCAGCGGCTGGTAGACGCGGCCGTGGGACCCGACCCAGGTGAGGCCGCGAATCTGACCCTTCAGGGACAGTGACTGGGAGTACGCCTGGAGCTTGAAGGGGCCACCTACCCAGCCGCCTCCCGCTTTCGCCTCCGCGAGAGGGTAGATGAGGGCGAGCGAGAGGAGCGCGGCGCGTCGGAGCATGGGACCTCCAGAGCGGGCAATAACACTCCGCTTCGCCGAAGAGCAAGAATATTTCCGGTGCGTCTCCGATCAGGCTCTCCCGGCGTCCCAGGCGGCCTCCGAGCCGACCCAAGCCCGGCTGGCCTTTTCGGATCGAATGAACGGGGCCGCCTGAGCAGCCCGCGTGGCTGCTACAAGAAGCGCTGGAGGTGTGTGGGATGCTGGAGAGATCTCCCCGACGGCGCGGCCGCCCGCCCGGCTCGCGCCCCCCGCCGCCTCCCTCCCCCGAGGGGATCAAGGACTACCGGACCTGGGTACGCCATCTGGTGCAGTACGCCCTGGAGACGGGGGCCTTCTCCACCAAGGAGGCGTTGGCGGCGGCGGCGGGGATACACGGGTCCACCCTGGGGAACCTCATCGGCGGCAGGCGTCGCCACCTGGGCGAGGAGCTGGCGCGCCGGCTCTTCTTCACCCTCGGCCTGGACGAGACCTGGACGCGCTGGCTGTTGTGGTGGATGGCGTCTCAGCGCACCCGGAGCGCCGCGAAGCGCAGCCGCGCCCGCGCCGAGATGAGGGCGCTGGAGCCAACGCTGCGCCCTCTCGCGCTCTCGTATGCGCGGTCGGGCGTGGTGCTCGCCCACGGACGGGAGAGAGGAGACCCCCTCACGACCTGGCTCGGCGTGGCAATCTGGACGGCCGCGCAGTGCCCGAACTTCAATCCCAACCCGTCGCGACTGGCGGTGTCTCTTGGACATGTCGCGGCACCACGCGCCATCGCCGACACCTTGAGAGACCTGGAGAGACACGGCTACCTCCAACCCGACGGCTCGGGCAGGCTCAGGACGACGGCTTTGGAGGCACTCCCGAAAGGCGGCGCCACGCCCCCCGGGCCCGCGGAGAGCCTCCACCACGCTCGCCGCGCCCTGCTCCTTGGCCCCACAGAAGTCAGCCGCACGCTGCACATAGGCCTGATCCCGGAGTCCGAGCTGATCCCCTGGGGTTGGGAGCGCGTGTCCGAGACGCTCGACCTCTCTCACGACATCGGCCTTCGGCGCGTACTGCCCGAGGAGCTCCCGCCCGATCCGGGCGACGTCCCCGCCGATCACATCATCCAGCAGACCCTCCTCGCCCTCCTGCTGCGCCGGGCTGACGGCCCTCCCGTAGAGGTCCCTGAGCCCCCGTCCCTCATCCCCCTCCCCCCCGATCCACCCGACGCCCCGCCCCGACGCCCCGGCCGCCACGCCGACCCCTTCCACTTCAGCCGCCTGGATCGGTGGCTGGAGGCGGCCCTGCTGGCGAACCGGGGCACCAGCCGGCCCTCCTCCGGCAAGGCCCTCGTCGCCGCCGGGCTGAGGATGTCTCGCCTCAACTACATCCGATACCCGCGCTACAAGCGCCGCTATCCGCTCGACGAGGACGACCTGGAGCTCTTCACGCGCTGCTTTTGTCTCTCCCCCGCCGAGACCCTGTACCTCCGCCGCCTGATCGGCTTCCACCAGGCGCGCTCGGTGGACGATCGGCGGGCGCGCCTCGACGAGCTGGTGGGGATGCTGGAGGCGCGGGCCATCAGCCTGGGCCAGGGAGCGACCTTTCGCGCGCGCACGCGGCTCCCGCACATCCTGGTGAGGCTGCTCTCGGCCCGCGGCCTGCGAGGGGCGGAGAACCTGGGCCGGGCGCTGGGCTGGCCCGCGGACCAGGTCACGCCCGTGCTCCAGGATCTGAAGGCGGCGCGCCGCCTGGAGTCTCCAGGCCCCTTCCTGGCCCTGCCTGAGGCGGCCGACGATCTGGGGACGATGCTGCTGTTCGACGATCTGCTGTGCTGGGCGACACGCCGCCTGGAGGTGGGCTCAGCGAGCGCCTTCCACAGCCTGCTGCTGGAGCCCGCCGCGACCTCTCTGCGCGAGGCCCTGGTTCAACGCCAGCGGGCGCTGGTCCAGCGCGCGATCGCGGAGGTCCCGACGACAGGAGGAGGGCCCTTCGTCCCGGTCGCGCTGATCACGCAGATTCACCCGATCTCGTTCTGAGCGCGGGGTCCGACGGGGCCGGTCGAAGACGGCGCCAGAGGAGCCGGATGAGGTGGAGCGGAACCCGGATGGCGAGCACGCCGAGCAGGGCGGCGATCAGGACGAGGCCGTGCCACTCGAGGATGAAGAGGGCCTCCAGGCCATGATCCGAGGTCACGGGGGCGACGGGGAGCGGTCTGGGCTGGGGGCGTTGTAGAAGGGTTTTGACTAGATCACTTAGCTCAATCCAGGCCGCGGCGAGCCAGATCGGCGCCAGAATGGGAAGGAAGGCCAGCATCCAGGAGATCCAGGCCCGCACGGGCACCAGGGCGGCCAGCAGGCCGAGGGACGCGGCCAGCAGGATGGAGCCGAAGAAGAACAGGCCGAGGGTCTCGAAGGCGGCACCTGTGGAAGGAGGGGTGGAGAGTCAGGGTAGCACCGGGGCGGGGCTGGTGGCGGGAGGGATGGTCCCGGCGCAGAGGATCTGGTGTGGTGGATCGATGAATTCGGGCGTTTTACCGCGGAGTACGCGGAGTGCGCGGAGTCGACGCGAGAGGGAATCGTGGCGGGTCGTGGTCGATCGGCCGCGCCCGATGGGGTGGGAAGGGGCTTCGCCGTCTGGTGGTGGGCTCTGGTCCAAGGGTCGTCACGGCGTCACTCCCAGGTCATCGGGCCGCCGTAGATGCCCATGTCGTTGCGGGTCCCGTCCAGGTCGTCGTAGGCCGCGGCGGGGTTGCCTGCGTCGATGGCCGGGGAGTAGGGATCCAGGCTGTAGTCGCGCGCGTCGAGGTCCGTGAAGCGCGGATCGGCCTCCACGCAGCCCGTCCCGCTGGGGCTCTCGTAGCAGGAGCTTACACAGTAGGCGTAGGTGGTCCCGTCGAAGAGCGTGTACTCGATGGTCGTGTTCCCGCGCGGGGTGCCGACCACGCCCGCGACGTCGCGCGCCTCCGTGAAGAGGATGTTGTTCTGCAGGGTGATGTCCGTGTACGCCGTCCCGAAGTAGTCGCCCGTCCCGACGGCGGAGCTGAGCTCGCCGAGGTCGAAGACCGTGTTGACGACGAAGATGGCGTCTCCGTTGCTGAAGACCGCGTAGCCCTTGTGCTCGTGCCCGTAGAACAGGGAGTTGTAGATCTCGGTCGAGCCGCCGCCGAGCTGCTGCACCACGTAGGCCGCGTCCTCGTCCCATTCGGCGGTGTTCTCGGCGATGGTCGCGCGGACCAGCGTGAGCTCCGCCTCCTGGGCCAGGATGGCGTCCACGTCCACCGAGGTGTTCCCGGAGATCTCGCTGTCCGTGACCATCAACACCCCGTCCTCGACGACCACTGGCGCGACCTCCGCCTCGTTGTTGACCACACGCACCTCGTCCAGGGTCACGGTCGCCCCGACGCTGGAGAGCGCGCCGACCTCCTCCCCCGCGCCGCCCGTCAGCGTGAGCCCGCGCAGCGTCACCTCCCCGTAGCTCAGGATGTCCACCACGGTGCCGACACCCTCGGCGTCAATCATCGTGGAGGCCGCCCCATCGGAGCCCACGAGGGTGAGGCCCTGGGCGATGAACAAGGTCTCGGTGTAGGTGCCGGCGCAGACGGTGATCGTGGCGCCGTCGTCGGCGTCGTCGATGGCGTCCTGAATCTCGGTGTAGGGCGCGCCGCCCGAGGCGCAGACGTCGTAGGCGGGCTCGCCCTCGCCCTCGCCCTCGCCCTCGCCCTCGCCTTCGCCCTCGCCTTCGCCTTCGCCCTCGCCTTCGCCTTCGCCTTCGCCTTCGCCCTCGCCTTCACCCTCTCCGCTGTCGCAGGACGGGGCGCCCGCGCAGCCGTCGTCGTCGCAGTCAAAAGCGCCGTCGGCGTCATTGTCGGCGCCGTCTGTGCAGTCTCCAGGTTGGGTACCCTCGATGACCTTGCCATCGCAGGCCGCGAGCAGCAGGAGGAGGATGTCGCGCATTTTGGATTCTCCATAACGGGTCGTGAATGTCCTGTAGTCTACCACTCGCCGTGGGGGCCGCCACAGGGGCAACGGGACCGACATCGGCTGGTGGTGACAGAGGAGGCGGTGCGGCGCCCCAGAACGAAGGCACCTGCTTCTTCCGTGCTTCCTGTCCAGGAGTCTGCACGACAGAAGCTTGTCTGCAGGAGCTCTCCTCGCGCCGTACCTTTGCGCTCTTTGCACCTTGGCGGTTCATTCCGCCCGATGTCCAGATAAGCGCGCCACAACGCTCATTCTGAACTGCGGTCCGGCCCCATGATACATGAGTATGTATCCGACAGGGCTTCCTCAGAAAACCGCTCAACGGAGACGGCACAACCCCTGGAATGTGGGGACGATCGCCGTGACCATGCGGGCCAGCAGCGAGCTGCGCGGCCTTACGTCCTCCACGCGGGGTGGGTTGATGCCGAGGCGCTGTACGTAGGTCAGGTCCGGGGCTCCGAGAGCTCACGCTCGATCTCCTCGACGCTCGGCAGGCTACTGGCCAGGTCCTCCGGGAGCGCCTCCACCAGACGCGCCTCCCAATCCGCGACGCCAATGGGCCTGTTGAGGCCGCGCAGCGCATACTCTGCCTTGATCCGGTCCTTACCCTTGCAAAGCAGCAGCCCGATGGTGGGGGCGTCGCTGGCATGCCGCATCCGATCATCGACGGCGGACAGGTAGAAGTTGATCTGGCCGACATCGCCCGGCTCAAAGGGGCGCGCCTTTAGCTCGACGACCACGAAGCTGCGCAGCTTCAGGTGATAGAAGAGCAGATCGATGTAGTAGTCGGTGCCTCCGACCTCCAGGGGAACCTGACGGCCAACGAAGGCGAAGCCCGCGCCAAGCTCGAGCAGGAACCGCTCGATGTGCGCGACCAGGGACCGCTCCACCTCACGCTCCAGCGCAGCGTCCTCGCCGCTGAGAAAGTCGAAGATGTAGGGGTCTTTCAGCGCCTGCTGGGCCAGGTCGGAGGTCGGAGGAGGGAGCGTCGCCACGAAGTTGTGAACGGCGCGGCCCTGGCGCTCATGCAGTCGCATGTCCACCTGAAGCCCGAGAATGGCGCGGCTCCAGCCATGCTCGATGGTGGCGCGCAGATAGAAGGCGCGCGCGTCGGGGTCGGTCACGCGGGTGCAGAGCAGGATGTGGTGACCCCAGGGGATCAGTCCAACAAGCTGTTGGACTGGCTCAGGCGCCTCGGCCCAGACGAGCCAGGCCCGTCGCATATTGAACAGGTTTGCCCTTGAGAAGCCCTTCATGTCCGGGAACGCGCGTCGCAGGTCGTCGGCGAGGCGCGTCACCGTGCGCTCACCCCAGGTTGAACCCTGCTCGGCGATCCTGCGGCCGATGGCGAAGTAGAGCTTCACGAGCTCCGTGTTCGCCGCGAGCGCGGCGCGGGTCCTCGCGCTGCGGACCTCAGACTTCAGAGCGTCGAGGACCTCGGCGTAGTTGTCCGGCAGGCTCGGGAGCAGCGGGGAGGGCAGGAGGACTCCGATGGCGGAGGGGGACGGGAGAGGACGATCTATCCCGCGTTCTGGAAGATGGCTCCCTGGTTCATGGTCGGATCTCGCTTGCAGGCATCGAAAGCGCCAATGCGCGACCGGGGGTCGCGTCTTGGCGACGCGAGGGGAAGGCCGGGCCATGCGGCAGGAAGCCGCCTACGTCCGGACACCATGGGCCCGATGGCCGTACAGGACGCGCTGGCGAGGGACTGGAGACACAACACGCACGAAACATCGGCTGGCCGGTTTGAACTGGGCGACCTCATGGATGAGCCAAGGACCAACCAAGTGATAACGCCCGTTCAATTTCGATATTTCTTACCACTCGCCGTGGGGGCCGCCATAAGCCCCCATATCATTCCGCGTGCCATCCACGTCATTGTACGCCGAGCTCGGGTCACCCGCGTCGATCACCGGCGAGTACTCATCCAGGCTGAAGTCCCCGGCGTCGGGGTCCACCATGCGCGGGTTGGACGTGAGCACCCCCGTGCCCGAGGAGGCGCCCCAGGTGTAGCCGGAGGGGATGTCGTTGTCGTAGAAGTCGGTGTACTTCACGGTCCCACCCACGTAGATGAGATCGCGCAGAGAGGCGTTCTGCTGGAAGATGGAGCTGGCGATGGTGGCGCCGGTGCCCAACGAGATCAGGTTGTAGTACGTGGTCACGCTGTTGTTGTAAAAGACGCTGTTGTAGATGCTGGTGGAGCCGTTCAGGTTGGCCAGGTAGCCGGGGCTCTCGTTGTCATAGATGAGGCAGTTGGAGACCTCGGCGAAGATGTTGTAGGTGTAGAGGATCTGGTAGGTCGCCGAGTTGGCCGTCACGACACAGTGACGGATCTCCATGGTGCCGTCGGAGCCGGAGGCGTAGAAGACGTAGTTGGAGCTCTCGTTGTCCTCGATGACGAGCCCGTCCCAGGTGGTGTCGCCGCCGCTGACGGCCACGGCGATGCCGGCGTAGTTGTAGGCGATGCGCACGTCCTCGAAGGTGCCGTCGGTGTTCTTCAGGTTGATGGCCGAGGCGGTGCCGGTGTACGAGCCGCGGAAGGTGAAGCCGCTGACGCTCACGGTGCCCTCGTCCACGTCGAGGGCGGGGGCGCTGGAGCCCTCGATCATCGTGTCCTCGTAGCCGTCCACGCCCAGCAGGGTGAGCTCCTTGTCGTCGATCTCCACGGCGTCCCAGTCGCCCTCGCACACGGCGATGACGTCGCCGTCCACCGCGGCGTCCACGGCGTCCTGGATGCTGGTGTAGGGCGTCGTGCCGTCGCCGCAGACGTAGAAGTCCCAGGTGTCGTCGCCAGGGTCCTCGCCCGGGTCGGTGACCTCGACGTCAGCGTGGGGTCCGCCGTAGAGGCCCATGTCGCTGCGCGAGCCGTCGGGGTCGTCGTAGGCCGAGCTGGGGTCGCCCGTGTCGATGCAGGGCGAGTAGTCGGTGAGCGTGAAGTCGTAAGCCTCGGCGTCGGAGAAGCGCGGGTTGGAGGTGATCACCCCCGTGCCCGAAGAGGCGCCCCAGGTGTAGCCGGACGGGATGTCGTTGTCGTAGAAGTCCGAGTAGGTGACAGAGCCTCCCACATAGATCAGATCGCGCACCGAGCTGTTCTCCAGGAAGATGCTGTTCACGATCTTGGAGGAGGTGCCGATGTGGATCAGATTGTAGGAGCTCGTCACCGTGTTGCGATAGAACACCGAGTTGGACAACGTGGTGGTGCCCTCGAGCTGCGCCAGGTAGCCGGGGCTCTCGTTGTCATAGAACTGGCAGTTGGAGATCTCCGCCGTCACGCCGTGCGTATAGAGCACCTGATCGCCCGCGTTGCCCGTCACGACGCAGCCGTGGATGGCCAGAGAGCCCGTGGAGCCGGTCGCGGCGAAGACGTAGGTGGAGACCTCGTTGCCCTCCAGGGTCAGATCCTCCCAGGTGGTGGAGCCCTCGCTGATGGACACGGCGGTGTCAGCGTAGTTGTAGGCGACGCGCACCTCGCGGAAGGTGGCGGTGGCCTCGGTCACGGCGACGGCGGAGGCCGATCCGGTGTACGAGCCGCGCAACGTGAAGCCGCTGATCGTGACCGTGCCCTCCTCCACCTCCAACGCGGGGCTGTCGCTGCCCTCGATGCTGGTCAGGTCCGCGCCGTCCACGCCGGTCAGCGTGAGCTCGCGATCCTCCAGGTTCACCGCCTCCCACTCGCCCGCGCAGACGGTGATCTCCGCGCCGTCGGGGGCCGCGTCCACGGCGTCCTGGATGCTGGTGTAGTCGCCCGTGCCGTCGGCGCAGACGTGGTAGCTGTCCACCTCGCCGCCGGTCTCCCCGCCGGTCTCGCCCCCTCCGCCGGTCTCGCCCTCGCCTTCGCCCTCGCCGCCGGTCTCGCCCTCGCCTTCGCCTTCGCCGCCAGTCTCGCCCTCGCCTTCGCCTTCCCCCTCGCCCTCACCTTCCCCCTCGCCCTCGCCCTCACCCTCGCCCTCGCCCTCACCCTCGCCCTCACCCTCGCCCTCACCTTCCCCCTCGCCCTCGCCCTCGCCCTCACCGCCGTCGGGCTCGCCCGTGTCGTCGGAGCTCTCGTCCGGGACGCATGCGCCGTCCTCTTCGTGGGTCCCGGGGCCGCAGCTCAGGCCGTCGTCGGGCTTGGTCGGATCGCAGCCGATAGCCAGAAAGCTCAGTAGAAAGGCTCGCATCTTGGACTCCTATATGGGTTGTAGGCGTTCAGTATAGCGCGCCCCCCGTCAAGGCGCTGACAAGATTGAGAGGCCCAACCCAAAGTTGCCCATTACGGAGCCTTGCTCTCGGCGCAAACCTACCGTACAAACAGGCGAGATGCGACTCCACGGGATCTTGCTGGTGTGCCTCGTCGGCCCTCTGCCGGGTCGCGACGGGGAGCTCCCTTGGGCTGTGATATACTCCCCCGATATCCGCATCCCCCACCCGTGAGCCCGCCCGTCGCCCGATGTCGAAGAAGTCCCTGACCGAGACCGAGATCTGCGACCGCTACATCACGCCGGCCATCCTCGGCGCCGGGTGGGACCAGCACGTCCAGGTCCGCAGGGAGTACACGTTCACGGCCGGGCAGGTGCACGTGCGGGGCAAGGTCGCCGCGCGCGGCAAGCCCCGGCGGGCGGACTACCTGCTGTTCCTGGGTCCCAACCTCCCGCTCGCCGTGGTTGAGGCCAAGGACAACACCCACGCCATCGGCGCCGGCATGCAGCAGGCTCTGAACTACGCCGAGGCGCTGGACGTCCCTTTCGTGTTCACCAGCAACGGGGACGGCTTCGTCTTCCACGACCGCACCGGCCGCGCAGATCCAGTGGAGGTGGAGCTGGGCCTGGAGCAGTTCCCCACCCCGTCCGAGCTCTGGGCGCGCTATCGCGCATGGAAGGGCCTGCCCCCCGAGGCGGAGCGGGTCACCCAGCAGCCCTATCACGACGATGGCGGCGGCAAGGAGCCCCGGTACTACCAACGCATCGCCATCCAACGCACCGTGGAGGCCGTCGCGCGCGGACAGCGCCGCGCCCTGCTCGTCATGGCCACGGGGACCGGCAAGACCTACACCGCCTTCCAGATCATCTGGCGCCTGTGGAAGGCCGGCACGGTCAGGCGGGTGCTGTTCCTGGCCGACCGCAACATCCTGGTGGACCAGACGCTCACCAACGACTTCAAGCCCTTCGGCGCCGTGATGACGAAGGTGCAGAATCGCAGCGTGGACAAGAGCTACGAAGTCTACCTCGCGCTCTACCAGGCCGTGACCGGCACCGAGGAGGAGCGGCAGATCTACCGCCAGTTCTCGCCGGGATTCTTCGACCTCGTGGTCATCGACGAGTGCCACCGCGGCTCGGCCCGCGAGCAGTCCGCCTGGCGCGAGATCCTCGACTGGTTCGAGCCCGCCATCCAGCTCGGCCTCACCGCCACGCCCAAGGAGACCACCGACGTCTCGACGCTCACGTACTTCGGCGAGCCCGTCTATACGTATACGCTGAAGCAGGGCATCGCCGACGGCTTCCTCGCGCCCTACAAGGTCGTCCGCATCGACCTCGACCGCGACCTGCTGGGCTGGCGCCCGACCGCCGGCCTGCTGGACGATCTGGGGAATGCTGTCGAAGACCGCGTCTACAACCAGCGCGACATGGACCGCGTGCTGGTCCTGAACCAGCGCACGCGGCTGGTCGCGTCCAAGGTCTGTGAGTACCTCCGCGCGACGGACCCTTACGGCAAGACGATCGTGTTCTGCGAGGACATCGACCACGCCGTGCGCATGCGGCGGGCGCTGATCAACGAGGTCTCGCGCCGCTGGCCTGAGGAGCGCTCCAACCTCTCGCGCTTCGTCGTGCAGATCACCGGCGACAACGACGAGGGCAAGCGCGCGCTGGACGACTTCATCCACCCCGAGCGCCGCTACCCCGTCATCGCCACCACCTCCAAGCTGCTGACGACTGGCGTCGACGCGAAGACCTGCAAGCTCATCGTGTTGGATCAGCGCATCGAGTCGATGATCGAGTTCAAGCAGATCGTCGGCCGCGGCACCCGCATCCACGAGGAGACGGGCAAGCTGTGGTTCACGATCATGGACTTCAAGAAGGCCACCGAGCTGTTCGCCGATCCGGACTTCGACGGCGAGCCGGTGGTCATCTACGAGCCCGGCCCCGAGGAGCCGCTCGAGCCGCCCGACCCCGGCCCGGACACCGACCCCGGTCCCGAGCCACCCGATCCCCCCGGTGCTCGCAAGTACGTGCTGAGCGGCGTCCAGGTCTCGGTCGTCGCCGAGCGCGTCCAATACTACGGCTCCGATGGTCGCCTCATCACCGAGTCGCTCAAGGACTACACCCGCGCCACCGTCCGCCAACGTTACGAGTCTCTCGACACCTTCCTGCGCCGCTGGTCCGAGGCCGAGCGCAAGCAGAGCATCGTGGACGAGCTGGCCGAGCAGGGCGTCCTGCTGGAGGCCCTGCGCGAGGATCTCGGCCGCGATCTGGACCCCTTCGACCTCATCTGTCACGTCGCCTTCGACCGCCCTCCCCTCACCCGCCGCCAGCGCGCCGAGGGTGTGCGCGCCCGCGACGTCTACGCCCGCTACCAGGGCAAGGCCCGCGCCGTCCTGGACGCGCTCCTGGACAAGTACGCCGCCGAGGGCGTCCTGCCCGAGGAGACCGGCGTGCTGCGCAACCAGCCTTTCGACCGCATGGGTACGGTCGTCGAGCTGGTGAGGCTGTTCGGGGGCAAGGGCGGCTATCAGGCCGTGGTCAAGGAGCTGGAGGGGGCCCTCTACCGGGACGCGAGTTGATCGGCGCCGCGGAGGGTGCTGGCCGGTACACCCTCGACGTGTGGCGGGTTAACTGCCGCCGATGTCGCTCAGCACCACCATCAAGTCCATCCAGGACATCATGCGCAAGGACGTCGGCGTAGACGGCGACGCGCAGCGCATCGGCCAGCTCGTCTGGATCCTCTTCCTCAAGATCTGGGATGACCGGGAGAGCGAGCTGGAGCTGCTCGACGACGCCTTCCGCTCGCCGCTGGTGGACCTGAGCTGGGCGGACGCCGCGGGCGAGCGCCACAGGAGCGCCGACCTGCGCTGGCGCGCCTGGGCCGCCGACCCCGAGGGGGAGACCGGGGACAAGCTGCTGGGCTTCGTCAACGACACCCTGTTCCCCGCGCTCAAGGGCATGGACCCCGGCCCGAAGACCGACGACCCCACCGCCGAGGCCCTGCGCCGCCGCCGCGTCCTGGTGCGCGCCGTCTTCGAGGACGCTTACCAGTACATGAAGTCGGGCACCCTGCTGCGCCAGGTGCTCAACAAGGTGGCCGAGAGCATCGACTTCAACGACTCGCGCTCGCGCCACCTCTTCGGCGACATCTACGAGCAGCTCCTCCGCGACCTGCAGGGCGCCGGCAACGCGGGCGAATACTACACGCCGCGCGCCGTGACCCAGTTCGCCGTGGACCGCGTCGACCCGAAGCTGGGCGAGCGCGTGTTGGACCCCGCGTGCGGCACCGGCGGCTTCCTGGCCTGCGCTATCGAGCACATCCGCTCGCGCCAGGTCCAGACGCCGGAGCACGAGGAATTGCTGCAACGCAGCATCCAGGGCGTCGAGAAGAAGCCGCTGCCGCATCTGCTGGCCGTGACCAACCTGATCGTCCACGGCATCGACGTCCCCACGGGCCTGCGCCACGACAACACGCTCAGCCGCCCGCTCCGCGACCTCGGCGCGCGCGACCGGGTGGACGTCATCCTCACCAACCCGCCCTTCGGCGGCATGGAGGAGGACGGCATCGAGAACAATTTCCCGGCCGACTTCCGCACCCGCGAGACCGCCGATCTGTTCCTGGTGCTCATCGTGGAGCTGCTGAAGGACGGCGGCCGGGCCGCGGTCGTCCTGCCGGACGGCACGTTGTTCGGCGAGGGGGTCAAGACGCGCATCAAGGAGCGGCTGCTGACGGAGTGTGAGCTGCACACCATCGTCCGTCTGCCGAAGGGCGTGTTCGCGCCCTACACCAGCATCCAGACGAACATCCTGTTCTTCACGAAGGGCCGCCCCACGCGCGAGGTCTGGTACTACGAGCACCCCTACCCCACGGGCTACAAGTCCTATTCGAAGACGAAGCCCATGCGCTTCGAGGAATTCGGTCCCGAGCAGGCGTGGTGGAGCGACCGCAAGGAGAGCGAGCGCGCCTGGCGCGTCAGCATCGCGGACATCCGGGCGCGCGGCTACAACCTGGACATCAAGAACCCCAACGCCCCCGAGCTCACCCACGAGGACCCGGACCTGCTCCTGGAGCGTTACCACCAGGCCCGCGCCGCCGCCGCCGAGATCCGAGACCAGCTCAAGCGCGCCCTGAGCGAAGCCCTGGAGCGTGGCGCGTGACCCCCCGCGAGCTGATGGCCGCCTTCGACATCCTCGCCGACGCCCCCGACGGCGTGAAGCGCCTCCGCGAGCTCGTCCTGTCGCTGGCGGTGCGGGGGAAGCTGGTGGAGCAGGATCCGGCGGATGAGCCGGCCACCCCTAGCAACAACCCGCCGGTGGCCGAGGAAATTCCGTTCGTTCTCCCCCATACCTGGAGTTGGATGCGGCTGCCCGAGGTTGTGAGCTATGCCGTCGGAAAGACCCCTGCAACTAAGGAACCTCGATTCTGGGGTTCCGCGGAGATTCCATGGGTGAGCATCGGAGACATGCCTGATGGCTCAATCATCCACTCGACGTCGCGCACCGTGACCGCAGCGGCTGCTGCGGAGGTATTCCACAAACCGCCAGTCAGGGCCGGAACGCTCTTAATGAGCTTTAAACTTACAATTGGTAAAGTCGCCATACTAGGCGTCGACGCTTACCACAACGAGGCCATAATCTCAATAACGCCGAATGCTCTCGCGATTCGGGACTACCTTGCCCGTGTTCTGCCAAAGATGGCCCTAGGCGGGGAGTCAAAGTACGCCATCATGGGTGCGACGCTGAATGGCCAGTCGCTTGCGCGCATCCTGGTCCCAGTCCCCCCCCTCGCCGAACAACACCGCATCGTCGCCCGCGTCGACGAGCTGATGGCCCTGCTCGACCGCCTGGAGGCCGCCCACAAGGCCCGCGACGAGGCCCGCCGCGCCGCCCGCGACGCCGCCCTGGCCGCCCTGCGCGACGCCCCTGAAGCCGACGCCGTCGAGACCGCCTGGACGCGTATCGCTGATCAGATGGATGAGTTGTTCACCATGTCGGATGACGTCGAAGCTCTACGCCAACTTGTCTTACATGTTGCTATTGCAGGTCTGCTTGTGCCGCGAGGATCAGAATCTCAGAGACTCGGGGCGCAAGCCGCGCACGCTCCAACAGGATGGACCGCCGGAAAAATGGATGACTGGTTCGAGGTAGTTGGAGGAATCCAGAAGTCTGGGAAACGAGCCCCTGGCACGAATGCCAAACCGTACCTTCGCGTAGCAAATGTGCAGAGAGGCCGACTTCTCCTGGAGGACTTGGCCAAGTTTGAGTTGTTTGATGGTGAGCTGGAGCGTTATAGGCTTCAAGATGGCGATATTCTCGTTGTCGAAGGAAATGGATCAGAGAGTGAGATCGGGCGTTGCGCTCGATGGGATGCACAGATTCCAGACTGCGTGCATCAGAACCATCTCATTCGTTGCCGGCCACGTGTGCCCGGCATTGAGCACTTCGCAATCCTCTACTTGAATTCACCACGGGGAATGAACACAATGCGCTCATTGGCCGTAACAACAAGTGGACTGTACAACCTTAGCGTCGGGAAAATCAAGGCGATAGACATCTTGCTCCCCCCCCTTGAAGAACAGCACCGCATCGTCGCCAAGGTCGACGCCCTCCTCGCCCTCTGCGACACCCTCGAGTCCCGCCTGCGCACCGCCCGCGAGCTCCACGCCCAGTTTGCAGCCGCCGCCGCCCACCACCTCGACGTATAGCCCCGCCCCTCCGCGCGAAGCCCCTCCTTCCCGCTCCGACGCTCACCCGATCTGTTCCCTCGTCGCCCTGTAAGCGCGTCCCATCCGCCCGCACCCGCCACAGATCTCTGCCCGCGCCGACTCTGCGCCCTCTGCGACCTCAGCGTTCTCAGCGCTAAAACCACGAGAACCCCGGGACCCTGGCGACAAGCCTCAACCTCTACCGTTGAGTTCAGACAAATTTCAGCGCAGAGGCCGCCGAGAGCGCAGAGTCGACGCGTGAGATGATCGTGGCGGGTCGTGGCCGATCGGCCGCGCTCGATGGGGTGGGAGGGGGCTTCGCCGTCTGGTGTTGGGCGCTGGTTCTCGGGTCGTCACGGTCGCCCACCTCGCCGACGCTCACCCGATCTGTGCCCTTGTCGCCCTGTAAGCGCGTCCCATCCGCCCGCACCCGCCACAGATCTCTGCCCGCGCCGACTCTGCGCTCTCTGTGGCCTCTGTGGTAAAGCCTCTGAAAAACCTGGGCTCCAGCAAGAATCTTCGCCCAATACACAATTCAATTTTATCCGGTGGACAAACAGGCGACCCTCACCCGCCCTTCGGGCACCCTCTCCCGCAAGCGGGAGAGGGGGAATATGCTCAGATGTTCCCCTTCTCCCTCTGGGAGAAGGGGGCGCGAAGCGCCGGATGAGGGTCGTGTGTCATCTGTTTCACTGCCGGAGTAGTATCACAAACACTCCAACCCTGAGCCTCACCCCTTCCAAGTCTGCAGCACCCGCGTGTAGTTCGCCCGCTCCAGGGCCTCGGGGTCCGGGCAGCGCTCCAGGCTCATGCTGCCGCGCAGCTCGCCGATGTCTTTGTAGTCCCGCTCGCGCATCCAGCGCTCCAGGCCCTCGATCAGCAGGCTCAGGTAGCCGGGCCCGTGCTTGAGCAGCGCGGAGACGGTCTGCACCACGTCCGCCCCGGCCATCAGCGCCTTCACCACGTCGGTCGGCGAGTGGACCCCGCCGGTGGCGGCGAGCTGAAGGCCCGTTCGCCCGCGGAGGATGGCCAGCCAGCGCAGGCGCAGCAGGAGCTCGCTGGAGTCCGAGAGCACCAGCTTGGGCGCGATCTCCAGATTGTCGATGTCGATGTCCGGCTGGTAGAAGCGGTTGAACAGGACCAGCGCCTGCACGCCGGACTGCTCCAGGCGCCGCGCCAGGTTGGGCAGCGAGGAGTAGAAGGGCGAGAGCTTGACCGCCAGCGGCAGCTTCACCGCCGAGCGCACCGCGCCCACCACGTCCAGCACGCGATCCTCGACGTGGGCGGCGTCCACCTCCGGCCGGGTGGCCAGCAGGTAGACGTTCAGCTCCAGCGCGTCGGCCCCGGCCTCCTCGATCTGGCGCGCGTAGCGGGTCCAGCCGCTGGCGGTGGTGCCGTTCAGCGAGGCGATGACGGGCAGATCCACCGTGGCTTTGATCTTCATGATCTGGCGCAGGTAGGCGCGCGGCCCAAGCCAGGCCTCCCCCGGGTCGGGGAAGAAGGAGAGCGCCTCGGCGTAGGCGTCGTGATGGCTGTCCACCTGCGCGCTCGTGGCGTGCAGCTCGCCCGAGATCTGCTCCTCGAAGAGCGAGTGCATGACGATGGCGCCGGCGCCGGCCGCCTCCAGGCGCCGCACGGCCTCCAGGTCGTCCACCAGCGGGCTGGCGCCGGCCATCAGGGGGTGGGGGAGCGAGAGCCCAAGGTAATTGGTGCGGAGATCCATGGTGAGTCCTTCAGCTCTGCTTCACGGGGGGGACGACAGCGGGGGACGACGGGGGAGACGGCGGCGGCGCTGCGAGCGCCTGGTAGAGCGCCCAGCGCTGGGCGATCTCCTGGCGGGAGAGGCTGAGCGCCTCGCGGAAACGGTCGGGGTCCATAGCCTCGGCGGCGCGGAAGCGGGTCTCGGCGCGCATGAAGCGGGCCAGATCGCCCTTGGGCTCGCCGGCGTCCAGCTTCAGCGGCTGCTCGCCCCGGTCGCGGGCGCGGGGGTCGTAGCGGTAGAGCGGCCAGTAGCCGGCGTCCACCGCGGCCTTCTGCTGCTCGAGCCCGTGAACGAGGTCGTAGCCGTGGGCGATGCAGTGGCTGTAGGCGATGACCAGCGAGGGCCCGGGATAGCTCTCCGCCTCCTGGAGCGCCTTGACCGTCTGCGCGTCCCTGGCCCCGAAGGCCACGCGGGCCACGTAGACGTTGCCGTAGGCCATGGCCATCAGCCCCAGATCCTTCTTGGCCGCGGCCTTCCCCGCCACCGCGAACTTGGCCGAGGCCCCGCGGGGGGTGGCCTTGGACTGCTGGCCGCCCGTGTTGGAGTAGACCTCCGTGTCCAGCACCAGCACGTTGACGTCCTGGCCGGTGCTCATCACGTGGTCCAGCCCGCCGTAGCCGATGTCGTAGGCCCAGCCGTCCCCGCCCACCAGCCAGACGCTCTTGCGCACCAGATAGTCCGCCTCGCGCGCCAGCAGCCGGGCGTCCACACCCTCCAGGCCCGCGAGCGCCGACCGCAGGGCCACCACCCGCTCCCGCTGCGCGGCGATGCCGGCCGCGTCCGACTGATCCGCGCCCAGCAGCCCGTCCACCAGGACGCTCCCCAGCGCGCCGCCCAGCCGCTCCAGCAGCGTGCGGGCCAGCAGGGTCCGCTGGTCCACCGCCAGCCGGAAGCCCAGCCCGAACTCCGCGTTGTCCTCGAACAGCGAGTTCGCCCAGGCCGGGCCCCGCCCGTCGCGGTTCGTCGTGTACGGCGTGGTGGGCAGATTTCCACCGTAGATGGAGCTGCAGCCCGTCGCGTTGGCGATGAGCAGGTGGTCACCGACCAGCTGCGTGAGCAGCTTGACATAAGGCGTCTCCCCGCAGCCCGAGCAGGCCCCGGAGAACTCGAACAGAGGCTGCTTGAGCTGCGCCGTGCGCAGGTCCAGCTTGAGGCTGGTCTCGTCCACCTCGGGAAGATCGAGGAAGAAGTCCCAGCTCCCGCGCTCCTCATCCAGGCGCGGCTCCTGCGGGAGCATGTCGATGGCCTTGTGCCGCGGGTTGCTGCGGTCCTTGGCCGGGCAGACCGCCACGCAGACCGAGCAGCCCGTGCAGTCCTCGGGCGCCACCTGCACGGTGTAACGTTGCCCCTCCAGCTCCTTGCCCTTGTACGGCATGCTCTTGAACTGGATCGGCGCGCCGTCCAGGGCGTCCGGCGGGTACGCCTTGACGCGGATCGCCGCGTGCGGGCACACCATCGCGCACTTGTTGCATTGGATACAGATCGCCGGATCCCAGATAGGGATCTCCTGCGCCAGGTTGCGCTTCTCCCAGCGCGCCGTGCCCGTGGGCCAGGTGCCGTCCACCGGGAAGGCCGAGACGGGCAGCAGGTCGCCGCGATCGGCCAGCATCATCGCCGTCACGCGCTGCACCAGCTCGGGCGCGGCGGGCGGGACCACCGGCGGGCGGTGGCGGGTGGAGCTCAGCGCCGTGGGCGCGGGGACCTCGTGCAGGGCGGCCAGGGTGGCGTCCACCGCGGCGTGGTTCTGGGCCAGCACGTCCGGGCCGCGGCGCGCGTAGGTCTTGTCGATCGCGTGCTTGATGGCCTCGATGGCCTGCTCCCGCGGCATCACGCCCGAGAGCGCGAACCAGCAGGTCTGCATGATGGTGTTGATGCGGCCCTTCAGCCCCGCCTCGCGCGCGACCCGGCCCGCGTCGATGGTGTAGAGACGCACGCCCAGCCGCAGCGCGTCCTCCTGGAACTCGCGCGGCAGCCGGTCCCAGATCTGCTCGGGGCCAAAGACGCTGTTCAGCAGGACCACCGCCCCGGGGGCGGCGTAGCGCAGCACGTCGTAGCGCTCCAGGAAGACCGGCTGGTGGACGGCCACGAAGCCCGCCTGCCGCACCAGATAGGGGGCCCGGATGGGCTCCGGCCCGTACCGCAGGTGGGAGATGGTGATTGCCCCCGACTTCTTCGAGTCGTACACGAAATAGCCCTGGGCGTAGAGCCCCTCGTCCTCACCCACGATCTTGATGGAGTTCTTGTTCGCCCCCACCGTGCCGTCCGAGCCGAGCCCGAAGAACACGGCGCGCCGGGTGGAGGCGGGCTCGATGTCCAGGGTCTCGTCCCAGGCCAGCGAGGACCCGCTCACGTCGTCCACGATGCCGACGGTGAAGTGGTTCCTGGGCTTCTTCGCCCCCAGGTTCTCGAAGACCGCCGCCACCATGCCCGGCGTGAACTCCTTGGACGCGAGCCCGTAGCGCCCGCCGACCACCCGCGGCGCCTGCGTGAGCCGGCCCTCGGCCACGGCCTCGGAGACCGCGGCGAGCACGTCGAGGTAGAGCGGCTCGCCCGTGGCCCCCGGCTCCTTGGTGCGGTCCAGCACGCCCAGCGTGCGCACCGTCGGCGGCAGCGCGGCCAGCAGGGCGCCCGCGTCGAAGGGCCGGTACAACCTCACCCGCAGCGCGCCCACCCGCTCGCCGCGATCCGCGAGCCAGCGCGCCGTCTGCTCTACCGTCTCCCCGCCGGAGCCCATGATCACGATCACGCGCTCCGCCTGGCTGTGCCCGACGTACTCGAAGAGTCGGTAGGCCCGGCCGGTCTGGGTGGCGAATTCGTCCATGACCTCGGAGACGATGGCGGGGCAGGCGGCGTAGAAGGGGCTGCACGCCTCGCGGGCCTGGAAGAAGGTGTCCGGGTTGGCCGCAGTGCCCCGGATGACCGGGTGATCCGGCGTGAGCGCCCGCGCCCGGTGCGCGCTCACCGCGTCCTCGGAGATGAGCGCGCGCAGCGTCTCGTCCGGGAGCGGTCGCACCTTGGCCACCTCGTGGCTGGTGCGGAAGCCGTCGAAGAAGTGCAGGAAGGGCACCCGGGCGCGCAGGCTGGCGGCGGTGGCGATGAGCGCCATGTCCTGCGCCTCCTGCACCGAGCCCGAGGCCAGCAGCGCGAAGCCCGTCTGCCGGCAGGCCATCACGTCCGAGTGGTCGCCGAAGATGGAGAGCGCGTGCGTGGCGATCGCGCGGGCCGCGACGTGCATGCAGAAGGCGGTCAGCTCACCGGCGATCTTGTACATGTCCGGGATCATCAGCAGCAGGCCCTGGCTGGCCGTGAACGTCGTCGCCAGCGCGCCCGCCTGCAGGGCGCCGTGGACCACGCCCACCGCGCCCGCCTCGGACTGCATCTCCATCACCTGCGGGACCGCCCCCCACAGGTTCTGCCGCCCCTTCGCCGACCACTCGTCGCAGAGCTCCCCCATCGAGCTCGACGGCGTGATCGGGTAGATCGCGATCACCTCGCTCAGCCGGTGCGCGACGCTCGCCACCGCCTCGTTCCCGTCCACCGTGATCCAGCCGCTCTCCATGTGTGCTCCCTCGGCCGAGGCCGTCCGGGGGTGCGGAATGCAGGATCCGTGCCTCGATGAGAACGTCACTTCTACGCGGATCCCCGAGCGGACCTGGAGGATGGCGCACAGGGGGAGTGTGTCTTTTGACACACTCCCCGGCTACGAATCAGCTCAGGGCGCCCACTCGCGGAAGAAGGCGATGGTGTCGCTGTACTCCTTCGTGATGTGGGTCGCGCCCAGCGGCCGGTCGTCCGACGAGGTGCAGTCGGTGGACGACGCGATCTGGCCGCAGGTGCTGAAGGTGTGGATGCCCGTCACCACCGGGATGCCCTTGTGGTAGTGGTAGATCGCGCTGCCCGAGTGGCCGCCGCTGGCGTCGCAGGAGTGCATGAAGATGCGCTGGTAGCCCTGGCCGTCGTCCTTGTCGAAGTCGCCCAGCTCGCAGTCGTTCTGGTCGCCGTAGAGGTGACTCGACACGCAGACCACCGAGGAGCCCGCGTCGCCCGGGTCGTCGGTGCGCGCGTTGCCGTTGCTGTCGAAGGCGTTGCAGGAGGGATAGCCGCGGTTCCAGTGCGTCTTGCTGTCCAGGTAGCTCTCGCCCGCGTACCACCAGCCCATCCAGCCGGTGTCCTCGCCGATGCGCTCGGGCAGGACGACGATGCCGAAGTCCCACTGGCGGGAGCCGCCGCTGGGGTTGGTCGCCCGCCACTGCGAGGGCGTGAAGTACCAGTTGAAGCCGGCCGAGGGGAAGGCCACGGCGCCGTAAGGCTGGAGCGAGCCCGCCCCGCCCGGCACCACCGAGAAGGTGAGCCAGCTCATGTTGGAGCGGTTCCAGATGCAGTGACCGGCGGTCAGCACGTGCCGCGGCCCGACGAGCGTGCCGGTGCAGCCGTTGGTGAGCCGGCTGACGGTGCGCCAGGGCCAGGTGGTCGTGCCGGTGGTGCCCGGGACCTCCGCGGTCGTCTTGCTGAGGCGCACGCGGTTGTCCACGTTGTCGCTCCAGGAGTAGCGCTTCTCGTCCCCGCTCTCCACGGAGTACTCGACGTCCTCGGGGTCGGCGTACTCGCTGCGGTCCGCGCTGCCGAGGTCGTCGCCGCGCTCGGTCGCCAGGCGGCCGGAGGCGTCGAGGGCCTTCTCCGAGATGCTGATGCTGAACTCGTTGAGCGTGTTGGGGTTGAAGGCCACCATCTCGCTCAGCGGCTCGCTGTCGCCCTTCTCCAGGTCGCGCTCGCCGAGGATGTCGCCGTCGTTGTCCTCGCCGCCCTTCTCCAGGGTGCCCTTGCCCAGGTAGGTGATGGTGACGTGCTCGGCGCTGAGGCCGAGCTCGGTCAGGAGGCTCTCGGTGAGGCGCTCGAGCTCCGCCTGGTCGCGGGCGATGGAGGTGTCCTCCTCCTCGCCGCGGCCGGCGGACTGGGTGGCGTCGCTGGCGCCCTTGGTGGACTCCAGGGGGGTCGAGTCGCCGCAGGCGGCGAGCAGGGTGAGCGGGAGGACGAGGGCGCTGAGGGTGCGGCGATACATGGTGAACTCCTGAGGGGTGTCGTGGGCTCGCTTCCGGCGAGCGCTCGGTCTCCCCTTGTGCACGCCCCGTGCCAGGGTGTGCCGCGTTCATCGATATCGGTTAAACGCCACCTATGAATACATAACAATCGTTATGCACCCTGCGCGCCGATGCGCGCGCATCGCTCGCGCGCTCAGTCCAGCCTGCAGACGCTCGGGTGCTCCTCGTCGCAGTCGGCGACGCCCGAGCCCCAGCTCGGGACCTCCCAGGTCGGGCAACGCCCGCCGCCGGAGGGGGCGCCGGTCCACCAGGACTCGAAGACCGGCCAGGTGTAGAAAAAGTACATGTAATACTCGCCCGTCGTGCTGTAGGAGCCCAGCGAGCCGCCGCGCGCCTCACAGTTCTCCTCGGCCTCGCTCTGGGTGCGCGGGGTGCGGCAGAACAGGAGGTGGCTGCCCTCCAGGTCGTGCCGGGCGCAGTCGTCGCAGCCCTCGATCTCGTCGATGATCCCGTCCACGTCGTCGTCCACGCCGTTGCAGGTCTCGGGCGCGTCTGGGTAGACGGAGGCGTCCTGATCGTTCGGATCCTCGCAGACCGCGTGGCCGTCCCCGTCGGCGTCGGTGGTCGCGCCGCGCTGGCAGGCGATCCAGCTCCGGATGAACTGGTGGCGCTGCGGCACCCAGGCGCGCATGCGCTCCACGGCCCCCAGGTGCTCCTCCCAGCCCACGCTGCGGGTGGGATCGGCCTCGACGTGCTCGGCGATCTGCGCGGACCAGGCGTCGATGTCGGCGACCATCAGCGCGGGGTCCAGGGCCTCGTTCATCAGCTCCAGGTTGTCCAGGAAGCGCGGCCCCCAGTCCGGGTCGCGCACCAGGGCCATGAAGTGGTCCTGCCGGAACAGGCTGTCGTAGTAGCCGTAGACGGGGTCTACGTCGTAGGTCTGGACGTCGAAGGCGTCGTCCAGATCCCAGGGCAGCCAGAGGATCCCGCGCGTGGGGTGCTCGTAGAGGTAATAGTTGTGGTTGCAGCACCAGTAGCCGTCGTCGTCGCCCAGCACGATCTCCGCGGCCCACTCCAGCTGCCACGCGTCGAGGTCGCCCAGGGTCTCGAGCGTGTCCACGTCGGTGGTGGACCAGAGGCGGTCCACGTCGCCCGTGGCGGCCTCCTCGTTGGAGACGGCGTCGTACCCGTACTTCCAGAGCGTGCCCGTGGCGTCCGCGTCGCCGAAGACGCGCTCCAGCCACTCGTGGTCCAGGTACTCGATGTTGGTGTAGAGGCCGTAGAGCTCGCCGTTGATGGTGAGCGTGGCGCTGTTGGCGCAGGCGGCGGGCAGCAGGCCCTGGCGGCGCAGCATGGACCAGGCGACGCGGTCGCGCAGGAAGGTGGGCTCGTACCAGGAGGCGTCCAGGCTCAGCTTGCGCATCCCGTGGAAGCGCCCCGCCTCGTCGTTCTGGTTGAACGCGATGACGAACTGCATCTTCTCGGTGAACCAGGAGAAGGAGGGGTTGCCCTTCAGCCGGATCATCGCGTCGTCGACCACCTCGTCCCCCCAGCGGAAGACGACGGGGTGGTACTCCTTCGTGCCGCGGCTGTAGTCGCGCAGCAGCGCGGACCAGTCCTCGTCGGAGATCTCGATCTCGAAGGCCTGCACGACGTCCTCGTCGTAGAGCTCGTCACAGGCGTAGGGGGGGCCCTCCTCCTCCTCGGGCTCCTCGGAGCCGGGAACCTCCTCCACGGGGGGGTCCGACTCGCCCGCGCCCTCGCCCTCGCCCGTCTCGGCGGGCGCAGGCCAGCTCTCCGCGGCGCTCTCCCCGGGGACAGGGACCTTCGCGGGCGGGCAGGCGAGGAGGAGGGCGAGCAGCATCGCCGGATCTTAGCTCAACCTCACCAGGTCAGCTCCACCTCCACCTTGGAGAACTTCGCGGCGTCCACCTTGATGCCGACCACGCTGGCGTCGGCCTCCACCCCGATGATGGAGCGCTCCAGGCCGCCGGACACGGCGATCTTGTGCTTGCCCTTGGCCAGGTTCTGGCGCGTGTACTCGTACTCGATGCCGAACGTGATCTTGCTGGTGGCCGACTGCACCCCGCTCACGCCCTCCTCGGCGTTGTGCTTGAACTCCTTGCCCGCGGCGTCCGCGCCGGCCTTCATGAAGCCCCAGACCCCCTTCGCCGCCTTCTCGCCCGCGCCTCCCTCCGTGGTCTTGTTCCCCTGGCCGAAGATCCCCTTCAACACGGTGGCGATGCCGTGGACGTTCAGCCGCGTGGGGTCCAGCCAGCCCGGGATGGGGAGCGTGGGGGTCTTGCCCTCCACCTTGGCGTTGAGGTAGCGGTTCTCCATGTTGCCGGCGACCTGCACGTTGCCGGAGACCTCGAAGCCGGCGACCTCCAGCTTCCCGTCGATGCCCACGGTGGCCATGATGCCGGTGGACGCGCCGTCCTGCTGCATCGCCATGATCCCGGCGTTGACCTTGACCTCGCCCTTGGCGGCGCCGGCCGTGCCGTTGCCCAGGCGCACGCCGGCGAAGATGGTGGCGCTGGCCTTGTAGCTGACGTCCGGGCTCTTGTTGGACTGCGCGGCCTGGAAGGCGTTGAACTTCTGGAACACCGCGTTGGCGTTGGTGTCCATCTTGCCCAGCGTCGCGCCCTTGCTCTCGGTCAGCGCCTTGATGCGCATGTCGGCGATCTCGGCGGCCGAAGGCGGCTTCGCCGGCTGACCCTGGGGGTCCTTCGCCACCTTCGCCGCCGCGACGAGGGCGTCCACCTGGCTGCCCGCCGCCTTCCCGGCCTCGGCCATGGAGGCCACCACGTCGGGCGGGTTGAAGAAGGTGCTGGCGGCCCTCCCCTCCTGCACCTGGCCCACCGCCTTGAACATGTCGATGATCTTGCCCTGGAAGCTCAGGTAGGCGTCCTCCACCTTCTCCTTGGGCGAGGATCCGAAGATCCAGTTCTCGCTGGTGTTCTCTTCCAGCTGCTTGGACGACTTGCCGCCCTTGACCATGGCGATGACGTCGTCGTAGGCCTTCGCGACCTTCCCGCGGGCCTCGGTGTAGCCCATCATCAGCTGGCCGCCGGCGTTCTTCAGGCGCTCCTCGGTGTTCTTGAATTGCTTCTTGAACATCTCGCCGACGACCTCTTTGACCGCCTGGAGCACGGTCTTGTCGCCCTTCACCTCGCCCTCGATCTTGCCCTTGAGGCCGACGTCCACCTTGACCACCACCAGGTCGAAGACGGCCGAGACGGCCACGCTGCCCTCGAACTTGGTCTTGAGCTCCTTGTTGCTGGCCCACTGACGCGTGGGCGCGGGCGCCTGGGGGTTCTTCGGATCCGAGCCGGACTTCGTCCCCTCCCCGCTGAGGCTGGCGCCGCGCTCCACGCCCAGGTCCACCGCGACCCGCACGCCGAAGGGACCGTAGACCTTGAACTCGAATTCTGTAGAGAGGGCGTAACCCTCGCTGACCGTCGCCCCAACCCCAACCTTGCTCTGCATGCGCTCCTTGGCGCCAACGCTGGTCCAGTCGTTGCCGGCCGGCGTGGGGTTCGCGGGCGGCGTCTGCGTCGGCTGGCTGGTGTTCGGCGTCGCGGGGGGCTTGTTCTGCGCGGGGTTGGGCTGACCCTGCCCGGGAGGGGCGGTGACCTTGGTGCCCTGCGCCGTGGGGGTCTTGTTCTCCTGCGCGCCGTTGCTCTTCTTGCCCCCACCGTTGTCCGTGTCTTTCGCCATCGTGTTGGCCGCCTTCCCCGGGCTGCCCACGTCCAGCTGGACGGCCGCCCCGCCGCTCCCGCCAGAGAATGGATCCAGCAGCGACTCGGCGCTCTTTCCCTGCACCACGGCGTCGGCGACGGCGTCCGCGTTCCGCTCGTAGCGGTCGCCGCGCTCGCCGACCCCGCCCTTGAGCTGCACGCCCGCCTGCTGCTGCACGACGTGCGCGGCCTCGTGAGCCGCGGTGTGCAGGTCGGGGCTCCCGCCGAAGGCCACGTTGGACCCTGAGGCGAAGGCGCGCGCCCCCATGGCCCCGGCGCCCTCGCGCGCGCGGGTGTCCGTGTGCGCGCGAACGCCGGAGATGTCGTGCTTCCCGAAGCTCTTCTGGATCTGGGCGCCGAAAGGCAGCGACCCGCCGCTGCCCGAGAGGCCATGCGCCGCCGCCCGCTGCACCCCGGCGCCCGCTCCGCCCCCCTTCATCTGGAGGTAGGGGCTCAGGGCCAGGAGCTGGACGAGGTTGGAGCTCCCCGGCCGATCGTCCCCGGGGTCACCGGCCGGCGGGCCGCCCCCTCCGCTCCCCATGGGCAGGAGCTGGAGCGGGTCGCTGAGCGGGTCGGCCAGATCAGACGCTGGAGCCTGGGCAGGGTCTCGCCGCTCCTTCTGAACAGGAGTAGCGGTGACGGCGACAGGCTTCGCCGCCTCCGAGGTTGCGAATGCGGCCATGAATCCCCCCCAGGGATGGAGCAGGCTCGATGATAGCTGGGGTTCGGCACGAACACAACCACGTTGGCCGCGACAACCCAGACAACCCAACCAGGGATCCCACTTGCGGCATTTCTACACCGTGGATCTCCCGGTCGCCCTGAAGGCGCTGCTGCGCACGCCGCCGGCCCGCGTTAGAGGCGCGCATGATCACGCTCCTCCTCCTCCTGGCCTGCGGTCAGCCCGCTCAACCCGAAGCCACCGCCACCCCCAGCGCCCCCGCCGAGGCCGCCCCCGCCGAGGCCGCCCCCGCCGAGGCTGAGCCCGCCCGCGCCGAGAGCGCCGTCGCCGGCCTCGTGGTGGGAGAGGCCTTCGAGCCCGGCACGCCCGTCACCGTGGACGCGCTGGTCGCCGCCCCCGACACCTGGAGCGGCAAGGACGTCGTCGTCGAGGGCACGGTCAAGGAGGTCTGCCAGAAGAAGGGCTGCTGGCACACCATCGCCACCGCCGACCCGAGCGTGGACGTGATGGTGAAGGACAAGGAGTACAAGATCTTCCTGCCCAAGGACTCGGCCGGGAAGAAGGTCCTGGTGCGCGGCAGCTTCGCGGTCACGGAGATGCCCGAGGACGAGGCCCGCCACTACGCCGAGGACGCGGGCAAGGATCCCTCGACCATCGTGGGCCCGCAGAAGCGCTTCACCCTGGACGTCTCGGGCGTGAAGTTCCTGTAGTCAGGCGCTCCGCAGCCGGTCCGGCGCCACCGCGCGCCAGACGGTCTCGGCGATCTCCTGCCGCGCCTCGACCAGCGGCAGGCGGCGATCCGCCAGCCAGCGCCGGCAGAGCTCGTGCGCGGGGCCGAAGACCACCGGATCCCAGGCCCAGTCGGGGAGCGGGCGCAGGCGCCCGGCGCGCACCTCAGAGGCCACCCAGGCGTAGATGGGCGCGAAGAGCGGGGCCTTCTCGGCGTTCATCGCCTCGCGGCGCGGGTCCAGGTCCGGGCTCACGGTGATCTCGTAGATCATCCGCGCCTGTAGCGGCTCCGCCAGCACCCAGTCCACCCAGGCCAGCACCAGGGCGGGGAGCCCGCGCTCGGCCGGAGGGTCGCCCTCCAGGACCTCCCGCAGCGCCGCCGTCGCGCGGGCGAAGGCGCCCAGGCAGAGGGCCGCCAGGATGCCCGCCCGGTCGCCGAAGCGGTGGTAGATGCTGCCGGTGCTGGCGCCGCTGTCCTCGCCCACGGCGCGGATGGTGACGGCGGCGATCCCGCCCTCGGCGAAGCGCCGGGCCGCCGCCTCCAGGATGGCCGCGTCGCGCTCGTCCACGCGCTCAGCCCCCCCGGAGGTGGAGGGCGCGGCCCTCCTGGCTGAGCGCCGCCGGCAGCATGGCGCGCCGGGCGGGATCGCGAGGGCTGGTGGTGAGGTGACGGCGCATCTACCCGCCTTAACACAGCGGCCGGATCCTCCGCTCGACAGGGCCCGCGGGATGGTTAGAACATTGTTCTAGAACAACGCTCTAACGGAGGTCCCATGTCCCTCGTCATCCTCACCGGCGCCAACCGCGGGCTCGGGCTGGAGATCGCGCGCGCGCTGGCCGCTCAGGGGCGCCCGCTGGCCCTGGTCTGCCGCGGGCGCGAGGCCGGCGAGCGCACCCTGGCCGAGCTCCGCGCCCTCCCCGGCAGCGGCGAGCTCACCCTGGTCCAGGCCGATCTGCTGGACCCCGACGCCATCCGCGCCGCCGCCCGCGCCCTCGCCGAGCTGGGCCCCATCGGGGCGATCATCCACAACGCCGGGCTCTGGCCCACCCGCCTCGAGCTGGACCGGCGCGGGGTGGAGCGCTCCTTCGCCGTCAACCACCTGGCGCCCTTCCACATGAACGCGCTGCTCTGGCCGCGCCTGCGCGAGGACGGGGCGCGGGTCGTGCAGGTCAGCGCCGGGCTCATCGGCCTCGCCCGCCGTGATCTGGAGGCCATCGTCTCCGGGAGCCGCTTCTCCTCCTTCCGCACCTACGCCGACACGAAGCGGCTGAACGCCGTCTCCACCGCCGCCCTGGCGCGCCGGGTGGCGGGCGGGAGGGTCCGGGTCAACGCCGTCCACCCCGGCGTGCTGCGGACGGGGCTGGGCGAGGGCGACGGGCACTGGCTGAACGCGCTGGTCCGCCCGCTCAAGTCCCGCTGGCGCGCCCCCGAGACCGGCGCCGCCGGGCCCGTGCGCCTGGCGGTCGCGCCCGAGATGGCCGCGGTCCACGGCCGCTTCTTCGACGAGCTCCGCGAGGTCCCCTGGCCGGGCGAGGTGGAGGGCGAGGCCGAGGCCGCCGCGCTCTGGTCCCTGTCCGAGCGCCTCTGCGAGCTGTCCTTCGCGCCCTGAATCAGAACGGGAAGGCCGCCGGGACCTGCGCCGTCTCCCCCACCGGCGGGGGCGTCCAGGGCAGCACCTCGCCCTGCCCCCAGCGCAGCAGGTGGAGCTGCTCCAGCGGGCGGTCGAAGGTGAAGCGCACGCGCTCGGGCCGCCCGTCGGGCGTGGAGCTCAGCACCTCGACGCGGAGCCCGTCGAGCTCGACGCGCGCCCCCGAGGCGAGAGGCGCGCTGCGCATGAAGCGCTCGCTGTCCACGGCGAACCAGCCGCCCTCCTGCGTGATCTCCAAGGCGTCGCTCCCTGTGCGGGCGACCTCGAGCGGCCTCAGGCCGGCGCACAGCCACCAGAGGCGCTCGGGGACGGGGTAGCCCTGGGCGGCGCGCAGGTAGCTCACGAAGGTGCCGTACACGTCGATGGGCACGTTCAGGAGCACGGCCCTCCCTTCGCCGGGCAGCGCGGCGGCGGCGCGATCGAGCGGCCCGGAGAGCCCGGGGAAGGTGAGCGTGCGCGGCGCGAAGAGCAGCGGCGACCAGACGAGGTGCAGGAGCGCGAGCCCCACCGCCCCCCGACGCAGCCAGGGCCCCCCGGACCAGCCCGCCGCCAGCACCTCCGCCACCAGCCCGGCCGCCCCCAGCGAGGGCAGCACGAGGTGGCGATCCTGCAGGAAGCCCGCGCCGAAGGGCATGCAGGCGAACAGCGTGCCGAAGATCCAGAAGCGCGCCCGGGCCTCGGGCATCCCCGCCGCCCGCGCCAGCTGGAGCGCTCCCCAGCCCACCACCGGGGACAGCAGCGCCAGCAGCGGCGTGAGCCCCGGCACCAGCCCCAGCGCGTCCAGCGGGAGCCACAGCAGCGTGCCCACCGCCAGCACCGGGGCCTGGGTGATCGTCCCCAGCAGGAAGCCCGGGAGATCCGTGCTGGGGTCGCGGTAGGCCCCCGAGCCCGTCGCCCCGTAGCCCAGCGCCCGGTAGGCCAACTGCCACAGCACAACCACCAGGACATAGGGCCAGAGCGAGAGCAGCCGGCGCCGCCAGGCCCCCGGCTCACCGAGGAAGAAGGCCGCCGCCCCGATCCATCCCGCCGCCGCCAGCCCCGCCTCCGCCGAGAGCAGGGCCGCGGCGAAGCAGGCGATCGAGCCCACCCGCGCGCGCCAGCCCTCCCGCTCGTACAGGAGCAGGGCCAGCCCCCCGAAGACGCCCGCGCAGAGCCCGTTGCGGTTGGCCAGCCAGCCCAGCACCACCGCGTGCGCGTCGTCCAGCGCGAAGATCAGCGTCGCCATCGCCGCCAGCGGCCCGAGCCAGCGCCGGAAGAGCGCCGCGACCACCGCGAGGAGGCCGACATACCAGAGCAGCGAGTGGACGTGGTGGAGCCACACCTGATCGCCGAAAACAACATAATCTAGTATATGCGTGGCCGAGCTGAGCGGCCGCCAGAAGCCGATGGCCAGATCCTCCCCCGCCCACCAGGGCAGCACGCCGTGGTCCATCAGCCGCGCGTGGTCATCCGCGGGGATGAAGCGGAAGAGATCCCAGCGGGAGAGCTCCGGCAGCTCCCGCCCGCGCCAGGTGTGGACCTGGAACCAGTCGTCTCCGGAGCGCCCGGAGAACAGGGAGGGCAGGGACAACACCACGGTGACCAGCAGCACCACCGAGCGCCAGCGCGGCGTGTCCAGGCGGGACCGGATCCAGGTGACCAGACGCTGCACCGGCCCTCCAGGCGACCAGCTCAGCCTAACCCTGGGGCTCAGCGCGGATCGACCACCCGGCCCATGAACAGCACGGCGTCGGTGTACTCGTCGCGCAGCACGAAGAGGAAGGGCCGGTCGCACTGGAAGATCACCGACTCTTCGGTCTCATCCATGCCGCCCTTGGCGTTCACCACCATGCCCGTGGCGGCCGCGGCCTCGGTGCCCACCTCGTCCACCGCGATGAAGGCCTTGTGCACGGCCGCCCCGACGAAGAGCTCGTCACCGCCATCCGCGGCGCTGACCATCCCGGTGAGGTCGGCGGCGCTCCTGCTGAAGGCGTCGACCACGCCCAGGGCCTGGAGCGACTCGACGAGCGGGAGATCCTCCGAGAGCTCGAAGGAGGGCAGCCCGAGCTCGACCTGGCGCGTGTCCGCGCTGGCCAGCCAGCCGGCGAAGCTGTCGGCGTCCAGGCTGGCCTCCACCTCGGACAGGGCCACGCCCTCGTGCGGCAGGACGATGACCATCGAGAGATCGCCGCCCTGGTAGGGGATCTTCAGCAGCCCGGCGTCGCCGGTGTCCACGTAGTCCATGTCCCCGTCGCGGTGCATGATGGGGACGGTGACCGCCTCGCCGTCCGTGAGCGTGAAGGGCTCGTCCTCGGTGTCCTCCACCTCGAAGGGCGTCTCCCAGGTCCCCAGGAAATAGATCGCGTTGACCAGGGCCAGGCGCGTGTTGGCGTCGATCTGGCCGGCGCCGAAGAGCTCGGGGATGAGCTCGCCCGTCTGGCGGGAGACCCAGCGGTTGATCTCGTCGCGGGCGCCCTCTGCGTCGTCCTGGAAGTCGGCGGTCTCGGGCGCGGCGTCGTAGTCGCCCGAGAGCGTGTCCTCGAACGCGGGGACGAGGTCGAGCCCACGCTGCGCCCAGACGCGGTTGGCCGGGACGAGCTCGTAGGGTCGCCCGCCGCGGGCGCTGAGATCGAGGAGCAGCGCGCCCATGTCGGCGTGCCAGCTCGCCTCGTCGTCGGCGCTCAGCGCGGCCAGGATCTGCGCCTCTGTCTCGCCGTTGGCCCCGGCCAGCACCATGGACAGCGCCGAGGCGATGGAGAAGGGCGAGAGGATCAGGTTCTCGTCGGGGGTCGTGGTCGCGTAGAGGTCGAAGGCGAAGCGGTTGGTGCCGTCCACCATGCGGGACATGCTGGCGGAGGGCTGGGTGATCTCCCGCTCATCCGAGCAGGCCATCAAGGCGAGCGGGAGCAGGGCGACGAGCAGGTGGGGAGCGCGCATTCGGACCTCCAGAGGATGCCCGCTCCGTTGCAAGGGGTGTGCCGAACGGAGGGAGGCGGGCTCTCTGGAGCCTCAGGTCGCCCACCGCGACAGCCGTGTCGCGGTGATCCAGATCTTTGTGTGGACACCCCAGCCGGGAGGCGTCTACCCGTGTTCACAGGCTCTTTACATCTGGAGTGCTCATGTCGCGTCCGCTCCTCGCCTCGGTCCTCACGCTCCTCGCCCTGCACGCCGCCCCGGCGCTGGCTCAGGAGACCCCCTCCCGGGTGCTCCGGGCCGAGGGGTTGACCCAGGAGGCGCAGAGCGCCGCATATCAGGCGGCGGCGGCCGAGAAGCGCCACCAGGCGATGGAGATGTTGGAGGGCATGGTCAAGGGCCTGCCGGCCGGCGACCCGCGGCGCGTAGAGATGCTCTTCCGCCTCGCCGAGCTCACGATGGAGGAGGGCCGCTCCATCTCCCTCTCTGCGGCGGGCGAGGCGCCCCAGGACGTGGCGCGCTGGTACACCCGGGCCGAGCGTCTCTACACGCAGATCCTGGCGGAGGACGCCAGCTATGCCCGCACGGACGAGGTGCTCTCCAGCCGCGCCTTCGCGCTCGCGGAGCTGGGGCGCGAGGAGGAGGCGCTGGCCGCGCGGGTGGAGCTCGTCCGCCTCTTCCCGGACAGCCCGCTGAGCCCCCAGACCTTCATCCTCATCGGCGAGCGGCACTTCGACACGGGGCAGGTCTTCAAGGCGGCCTCGGCCTACCAGAAGGCCGTGGCTTACCGGGACGAGCACTGGACCGCGTTCGCCCTCTACAAGCTGGCCTGGTGTCAGCACAACCTGGGGATCTACGAGGAGCGTGACGAGACGATGGTGCGCGCCGTGCTGGCCTCCGCGCCGCGGCCCGGCCAGAGCGACCGGGGGCGCGTGACGCTGCAGGAGGAGGCCACCCGGGACCTCGTGGGCTTCCTGGCCGAGAACCACGACGCGACCAGCGCCCGTCGCGTGCTGGATCGGATCGGCCGCCCGGACCTCATGCCCTCCATGCTGGCTCGCCTGGGGGAGAAGCAGTTCGAGTACGGGCGCTTCGAGCAGGCCATCGGCACCTGGCGCCGTCTGCTGGACGAGGCCCCCCTTGGCGCCGACGCCCCCGAGCTGGCCAGCAGGATCTACGACGCGCATCGCAAGCTCGGCCGCTCCCAGGAGGCGCTCGCCACGCTCGAGGACGCCTCCAGGCGATACGGGCCGGGCTCCCCCTGGGCCGCGGCCAACGGGCCCGAGGCGGTCCAGGCCGCCGCGAACAGCCTGGAGACCGATCTCCGCGCGCTGGCCGTCAGCGTGCACCAGGACATCAAGGGCATGGGCGGAGAGGCCCGCCAGACGCGGATCGCGGTGGCCGACCGGGGCTACACCCTCTACCTGGAGCGCTTCCCCGAGGGCGAGCACAGCGTCGACATCCGCTACGCCTACGCCGAGCTGCTCTACACCACGCGCCGCTACGGGGACGCCTACCAGCAGTACATGGCGGTCGTGGCCGCGGACCCCAAGGGTGAGCACGCGAAGTTCTGCGCGGAGAGCGCCATGTACGCGGCGGAGAAGATGCGCGCCGCCGCCCCGCCCCCCGCGCCGGGCACGCTCAGCGAGGCCGACCGCGCCTTCATCGCCGCCAGCGACCAGTACATGGCGCTCTTCGGCGGACCGAAGGCCAGGGCCGTCACCTACAAGGTGGCCTACCTCTTCTACGAGCGCGGGATGCTGCAGGAGGCGTCCGAGCGCTTCCGGGTCGTCATCGCCCTGGACCCCAAGGCCCAGGAGGCCGAGCAGGCGGCGAACCTGATCCTGGACTCCTTCGTGCTGGCGAAGGACTGGGACAACCTGGTCCAGGTCTCCCGCGCCTTCCGCGACCAGCCGGACCTGGGCGGCGCGGGCTTCAAGCAGGAGGTGGGGCGCATCTACGAGAACGCGCGGCTGAAGCAGATCGAGGTGAACCTGGGCCAGGGCTCGGAGCACCGGGCCGCCGGCGACGCTTACCTGGCCTTCTACGAGGAATTCCCGGCCTCGGCCAACGCCGACCTGGCGCTGAACAACGCCGCCGCCCGCTACGCGCAGGCCCGCGAGACCGCCCGCGCCATGAGCGCCCGCGAGACCCTGCTGGCCCGCTTCCCCAGCTCGCGCTTCTACACGGAGAACCTGGCGCAGCTCGGCTACGAGGCCGAGACCCTGGCCGACTTCCCCCGGGCCGCCGCCCTCTACGAGCAGCTCCAGGCGCGCGATCCCGCCCACCCCGCCGCGAAGGAGGCCATCTTCTCCGCCGCCCTCTTCCGCAAGGTGATGGGCGACTGGCGGGCGGCGAGCGCGGACTACCAGCGCTTCCTCACCAGCTACCCTGACGACGCGCGCGCCCCGGAGGTCCGGCTGGCGCGGGCGCGGGTGCTGGACGAAAATGGGCAATTTTCAGAGGCAAGCTCTATCTATGCGAGCTTCTTCGGCACGCCCCCCGCGGGCGCCACCGCCGATCAGGTGCTCTTCGCCCGGGTGCGCTATGCGCAGGCCCAGGAGAAGCTGCACGTCCCGGCGGACCGCCTGGCCCGGCACTGGTCGGACACGGTCGCCCTCTTCGAGCGGGAGCGGGCCGCGGGCACGCCCATGGAGCTGGGCCCGGATCTGGCGGCCGAGGCGCTCTATCATCGGCTCCAGCCCACGCTGGAGCGCTACGCCGCCGCCCGCATCGAGGCCGGCCGCGGGGACGCCCGCCAGCAGAGCGCGGCCCTGCAGGCCTCGCTGAAGACGCGGATCAGCCTGCTGGAGGAGGTCGAGCGTGGCCTCGGCGCGATCGTGGAGACCGGCTCGGGCACCTGGGGCCTCCGCGCCCTCGTCTCCCTGGGCGGCGCCTACGAGGACATGGCCCGCGCCCTGCGCAGCTCCCCCACCCCCGTGGGCCTGAGCGCCGAGCAGGAGGCTTACTACCGGGACGGCGTGGAGCAGCGCGCCTACGCCATGGACCAGAAGGCCGTCGCCGCCTATGACCTCTGCCTGAACCGCAGCTTCGAGCTTGAGCTCTACGGTGAGACGGCGACGGCGGCCCTCGGGCGCCTGCGCGACCTCGACCCGGACACCCACGCCCCGCTCGAGGAGCGCATCCTGACCGCCAGCTTCACCGCCAGCGGCGCGGCCCGGCGCCCCTTCGCCGAGACGCCCTGATCCAGGCCAGGAGTCCGGCGACCACCAGCGCGCCGGGGAGCGGAGCGACGCCCCCGGACGCGCAGCCGCAGCCGCCCCCGCCGCCCTTGCCGGTCTCGGGGCCGGCGCTGTCGGGTGGGGCGGACTCGCCCGTCTCACCCGGCGGGTCGGACTCGGCCGACTCGGCGGTGTGCGCGGTCTCGCCCGTCTCCGTGGGCGCGCCGGTCTCGCCCGTCTCCGTGGGCGCCCCGGTCTCGGTGGGCTCTCCGGTCTCGCCCGTCTCGGCCGGCAGGTCGTCGGAGCCGTCCAGCGGGTCGGTGCCGTTGTCCAGCACCTCCTCCCCGTCGTAGACGCCGCCGCCGTCGGTGTCCGCGTCCACCGGGCTCGTCCCCCGCGCGAGCTCGTCGGCGTCGTCTAGCCCGTCCCCGTCGCTGTCTGCGCGCGCCGGGTCGGTGCCGTAGAGCTCCACCTCGTCCCCGTCCAACAGCCCGTCGCTGTCCGTGTCCGGGTCCAGAGGGTCGGCGCCCGCGTCACGCTCGTCCCCGTCCAGCAGCCCGTCGTCGTCGGCGTCGGGGTCCAGGTAGTCCGGGCTCCCGTCCCCGTCCGTGTCGTCCCAGCGTGGGCTGCCGTCCCCGTCGGCGTCCTCGTCGGCGGTGGGCAGCCCGTCGCCGTCGTCGTCCTCGTCCTCCGCGTCACCCAGCCCGTCCCCGTCGGTGTCGCCCTCGACCCCCTCCACGAGGTCGTAGATCCCGTCCCCGTCCGCGTCCGCCGCGGTGAGGTCGGCGTCGGTGAAGGTCAGGGCGTACTGGATCGTGCGCGCCCCGCTCAGCGCGCCCAGCGACCACTGGACGGCGAGGCCGTTGTCCGTGGCCCTGGAGGTGTCGAGGGTGTCGTCCAGATCGCCGCCCCCCGGCAGCGTGTAGTAAAATGGATAATAGTAGGTGCCAGAGAGGAAGTGATCAAAAGGATCGTGCAGCGCCACGAAGGCCCCGTAGGCTGTGTCCGCCGCGCTGTACGCGCCCACCACGGTCGGCGCGGAGGCGTCGTCGAACCAGGCGACCCCGCTGTCCGAGCCGTCCAAGGCCGTGTCGATGACGTGGTAGAGCTCGAGCTCCGCCCCGCTGTCCGCGGGGGCGTCCACGGTGATCGCGAGGAGCGCGTGATCGTCCGGCGCGGCGTAGCTGACCACGAGCGTGAGCGTGACGCCGCTCTCCCCCGCCGCCAGCACCGTCTCGACCTGCCAGGGCTCCTCCTCGGTGCCGCTGCCCGTGACGTCTGACTGCGAGAGCTCCGTCCAGGCTTCGTAATCGCCGAGCCCGGCAGGGATGCTGTCCGCCTGGTAGACCTGGCCGTCCACCGCCAGCGCGACGGTGTTGAAGAGCTCCAAGTCGGGCGGGCTGAGCGCCGGGTCGTAGACCTGGCCCAGCCCGGCGCGCGTGATCTGGAGCTGACCGTTCTCGCCCACCTCCACGCGCAGCCCGTCGGCGCTCCCCTCGCCTCCGTCCGGGTTCAGGGTCTGCGCGGCGTGAGCCGACAGCGAAGGGACGAGGCCCAGGATCACGACACACAGGCGGACCGCTCGGGACATGGCTATCTCTCCTGTGGACACCTAACGCCCCGGAGCCTCCATGTTCGCGCTGCTCACCCTGCTCGCCTGTTCCACCCCGGTCAAGGCTCCTGAGGAGACCGGGAGCCAGGCAGAACACACCGACGAGAGCGGCACACCCGACACCGGCGAGGGCGAGGGCGAGGGTGAGGGCGAGGGTGAAGGCGAGGGTGAAGGCGAGGGCGAGGGCGAGGGTGAGGGTGAGGGCGAGACCGGGACCGCGTGTACGCCGGTCGCGGCGGTCTTCTTCGACCTCGGCGAGACCCTGGTGACCGAGGGCGAGGACGGGATGTTCGAGGAGCTCCCTGGAGCGCGGGACCTCCTGATCGCGCTACGGACCCAGGGCACCCCGGTCGGCATGCTCTCCAACACCGGGCGCGGCTGGAACATCGACGACATCAAGGCCATCCTGGTGGACCCCACCATCCTCGACCTCTTCGACGTGATCCTGCTCAGCTCGGAGGCCGAGAGCCGCCCGAAGCCGGACCCCGCCATCTTCGCCGAGGCGGTCGCCCTCCTGGACCCGGCCCCGGACATCGCGACCACCGTCTTCGTCACCGAGGAGATCGGCGACCTGGCCGACGACGACCCGCCCACGGAGGGCGCGCAGGCGGCGGGCATGATCGGGGTCTACGTCACCGACGGCCCCAACCCGCTGGCCGACCACACGCTCTCGCCCGACGACCTGCCCTCGCTGGTGGAGGAGGCGTGGATGAGCTGCCTCGAGCTGGAGTGAAGCTCACTCGCCGTCCCAGTACTCCTTGCGCGTCTTCTCCTCCCAGAAGCCGCTGAAGGGGGCGTCCCCCGGGCGCATCCCGGGGAGCCGGCCGCCGACGGCCCCGAACTTCCCGGAGTCCGGGTACTGGAAGATGTCGGTATCGATGTTCGTGCTGACGGCGAGGTAGCGCAGGTCCACGCTGCCCGTGTTCACGAGCTGGTGGGCGTGCTCCGGGCCGCCCGCCACGCAGGCAATCACGTCCCCCGCGCGCACCTCGTGGACCTCCGCGCCGTAGCGCAGCTGGCCCTCGCCCTCCAGGATGAAGAACATCTCCTCGTTGGCGTGGTGGTTGTGGAAGGGGAAGGCGCGCTTCCCGGGGGCCACCACCGTGAGGTTGTAGCCGAGCTTCTTCGCGCCGACCAGCGGGCTGACCGGGAAGACCTTGGCGCCGAAGCGCTCGCCGTGCTGGAGGTCGCGGTGCTTGTCGAGATCGGCGAGGTTGATGACCGGGCGGGGCATGGGGGGCTCCTTCTGGGGGAGCCCTGCCCTATCCGCCCACCATCCGCTCGGCGAAGAAGGGCGCGGGGTCGGAGGCGTAACGCTGGAGCTCGCCCATGGACATGGAGGTCCAGCTCGCGGCGCCGCCGTCGTCGACGCTCACGCGGAGCTCGAAGTGCAGGTGGTTCAGGCGCCAGCCGGAGCTGGCCTGCTCCTCCTTCGTGAACACGCGACCCAGCCTCGTGCTGGCGTCAACACGCTGCCCCTCGACCACGCCGAGATCCTCGAGGTGCTTGTAGCTGGACCAGCGGATCTGGCCGTCAGGCAGCTCGTGGCGGACGACCACGGTGCGGTGCGGCGAGGCCAGGTGGATGTCCTCGACCACGCCCGCGCAGATCGCGAAGACCGCCTCGCCATAGGAGGTCGTCAGGTCGAGCCCCGCGTGGCGGTGACCCTTGATGTAGCTGCTGCGGTAGTCGCCGAAACCGGAGCCCCAGCGCCGCTTCAGCGCCACCAGCGAGCGCCGGTCCTCGCTCAGGAAGGGCGACTGCACCGCTTCACAGACCGGCGACGGTGGCGGTGGCGGCGCGACGACGACCGCGGGCGCTGGAGCGGCGGGCGAAGGCGCGGGGTTCGCGCAGGCCAGCAGGACGATCAGCATCCATGGAGCGTAGTGTGTGGGCCGGGGACTACCCGGTCAAATCCTCGTCAGCGCTCGGATCCAAAAAAAGCGCCGGGCAGGTCACCCTGCCCGGCGCGGCGCTCCCCCCCCGGAGAGCGCCAGACCTCTACAGACCGTGCATGTCGTTGGTGGAGGCCGTGCTGCCCGCGTCGTGGCAGACCGCGCAGCTCTCGACCGTGCCCTCATCGACGAGCTCGCTGCGATCCCAGAGCACCGTGCCGCCGTTCAGGTCCATGTGGCTCATGGCCGCGTCGCTGTTGTGGCAGGAGCTGCAGGCGGAGCTGGTGGGGCCGAGGATCCAGTCGCTGTCGTTCGGCATGGACGTGCGGAGCGTGCTGACGTCCGTGGTGCTGGCCGCCTCGTCGCCGATGAAGGCGGTGGTGGGCAGCGCGCCGCCAGGGACCTCCTCCGGCAGGTAGGTGTCCTCGAGGTGACACATCATGCAGTCGCTCGGCTCGGTGGGGTAGGTCACCAGCGTCGCGTCGGGGTACTCCTCGAGCAGGTCCACGTCACCGATGAAGGTGTAGCGGGTGCCGCCCGAGCGGTTGCGCACGAAGTCCAGCGGGTAGTCGCGGACGCTGGCGCCGTGGATGCCGTGGATCATGTCCTTGAGGTTGTTGCTGGCCTCGGGGTGGTCGAGGTCGAGCTCACGACCGGAGCTGCTGAGGTTCGGGTTGTGGCACATCGCGCACACCTGGGTCTCGTACACGCGGTTGCCGCCGTGGCCCTCGATCCACTCGTGGCAGTTGGCGCAGCCCTCGTTGTCCACCACCACGCGGCGCTCATCGTCGCCGTCCACGGTCAGGAACACCGACTCGGTGTGCAGGCCGTAGGTCGTGTCGTCCACCGTCTGCTCGTAGTAGCCCTGGAGGGCCACCGCGCGCATCGTCGCGCCCTCGGGGAAGATGCCCTCGTAGACCAGCGTGCTGACGCCGTCCTCGTAGGAGTAGCTGGCGCCGGAGGTGGTGCCCGCCGCCGCCGCGTACACCGAGAGCGTGTCGGGCTGACCCGCCTTGTTGCCGTAGTTGTTCCAGTCCACCATGTCCTCGTACCCGTCCTGCGCCTGGGCATAGGCGAAGATGAAGGTCGGGTAGCGGCTGGTGCCGAGATCGTCCGGCGGGTCGCTGACGTTGATGGGCTCGCCGTCCGCCGTGATCGCGAAGGTCACGGTCAGCACGTTGTCCGCGTCCACCGAGGCGGAGAAGATCTCGTAGTCGATGTCGTAGACGTCCTCGGGCATCCCCGTGCTGTGCGGGCTCGGGTTGCCGGTGACGTGGTACTCCTCGATGTTGGCCTCGGTGTGGCAGAGGTAGCAGGTGCTGTTGTCGGTCATGACGCCGCCGTCGTGGTAGCTCTCGGCGTCCTCATCCGTCTCGGCGAAGTCGATGCCGTCGTGGCAGGATCCGCAGCCCTCCATGGTCGGGCGCGTGCTCCAGTAGCCGGCGTCCGGGGTCTCGGTGTCCGCGCCGTCGTGGCACTTCAGGCAGTTGTTCTGATCCTGCGGATAGCCGACGTGCGAGTAGTCGTGCTCGCTGTCCATGTAGCCCCAGATGGTGTACGAGCCGCCCGCCTCGACGCTGGGCAGCTCATGACCCATGTGGATCTTGTGGACCAGGACCTTCATGTCCATCGTGTTGCCGCTGTTGGCGTCGCTGGTGCCCGAGTTGTGACAGGTCACGCAGTAGTCGATGTCCACACGCCCGCCGCCGTGCACCGCCAGCTCACCGTGACACTCGTTGCAGGAGTCGGTGCTCACCATGTCCAGGGTCGCCGGGGCCTCCGTGCCCGCCGGCACCCAGTCGTAGGTGATGTTGTAGATGAGCTCGTCACCCTCGTCGCCCACCGGGTACTCCAGCTGAATGGCCAGCCGATGCAGCAGGTCGGGCTCGTAGGTGACCTCGAGAGGGTCGGTGATCGCGGTCACGTCGTGGGAGAACGTGTACGTGTAGGTCCCGTCGCCCAGGTAGGCCAGCGTGCCGTTGTACTCGGCGGTCGCCTGGATCGCCGTGGTCTCGGCGGGGATGCCGTCCGGTCCCGCCGTGTCGCCCGTCGTGTCCTCTTCGGTGTTGATGTAGTTCTGCCAGGCGTCGCTGTCGCCGTCTTCGCCCGGGACCAGCTTGGCCAACGTGAACCGCAGCGCGCGATCGGAGAGCAGGTCCGCGCTCAGCCCGTTGAAGCCCTCGCCGTCCTCGTTGACGACCGTGAACGTCACCACCGGGGTCGTCACGATCTCGACGTCGGTGACCTCCACGGTCAGCGACTCAGGCTCGGCCATCAGGTCCTCGCCGTCGGTGCCGTCGGTCCCGTCCGTGCCGTCTGAGCCATCGGTCCCGTCCGTGCCGTCCGTGCCGTCCGTCCCATCGGTGCCGTCCGTGCCGTCCGTGCCGTCGGTCCCGTCCGTCCCATCCAAGCCGTCCTCACCCTTGGGGCCGGTCGGTCCTTCGCAGGCGGCCATGAGCAGCAGCGTGATGAGCGTGAATGATCGGGTCATGGTGTTCTCCCCTGAGATCGTGGCCGCTTCGCCGACAAGATCGTCAGCTCCTCTCTAAGCCACCCTTACTGCAAAAACCATACCGAGTCTGCATACAACGCCTCTACGCCGCGAATTCTGGAGAGTCGCGCCCTCGACGCGCTCGATTTGTGCGAAAATGCACACCATCGCGTGTGTGGTATCATAAACAAGCATACAGCATACCCGTTCAGGAGCTCCCATGCACCGCGCCGGCCTCGTCGCGCTCAGCCTGCTCCCTCTCGGCGGCTGCCCGGGGAGCGGAGACAAGGTCTCGGACACCGCGAGCTGCCCCAGCTGGGCGGAGACCTATGGCGGGTCGCTGGACGACGAGATCTGGGGGGTGGCGGCGGCGGGGGACGGAGGCGCCTTCGTGGCCGGCTTCCAGACGCTGACGAGCCAGACCCAGGCCATGGCCTGGCGCCTCGACGCCGAGGGGGCCACGCGCTGGAGCGCCGACTGGGGCGAAGACTGGTCGGAGAAGGGCTTCGTCATCGTCCCCGACGGGGACCGCGTGCTGCTGGGCGGCACGATGTGGACCAGCCTGGACCTGCTGGACACCGACGCCTTCCTGGTCGCCCTCGACGCCGAGGACGGCGGGCTGCTGGGCGAGGCGCGCTGGACCTCGGAGGGCTGGGACGAGATCGACGGGATCGTGCCGCTGGACGACGGGCTGCTGATCTCCGGGTGGAGCGGGCCGGAGGAGGACCAGGACCTGCGGGTGCAGCGCCTGGACGACGCGCTCGAGGTCGTCTGGGACCAGACCTGGGGCAGCGACGGCTACGACGAGCTCAACGGCCACATGGTGGTCGTCGAGGACGTGGCCTATGTGGTCGGGCGCTGGGACGGGCTCGGCGGCTTCCTGGGCGGGGACGCGCTGTTCGCGGCGCTCTCGACGGAGGACGGCGAGCCGCTGTGGTCGCTGACCGACGGCAGCGAGCTGGGCTACGAGGACGCCCTGGGGCTCGCCACGGACGGGGAGCGCCTGTACGCGGTGGGCTACGGCGACGTCTCCGGGTTGGGCAAGCAGCTCCTGATCTGGGCCCTCAGCCTCGACGGCGAGCTGCTGTGGCAGGTGGACTGGGGCGGCGCGGACACCGAGGCGGGGCGCGCGATCACCGTGGACCCGGCCGACGGCGCGCTGCTGGTCGCGGCGAACACCTGGAGCGAGGGCGCCGGAGACGCCGACATCGCGCTGCTGCGCCTGGACCCCGACGACGGGGAGGTGCTGGACGAGGCCCTCTTCGGCGGCGCCGAGGAGGACGCCGCGCACGACGTCGCCATCGACGGCGACACGGTCTGGATCTCGGCGGAGACCAGCAGCTTCGGCGAGGGCGTGGCCGACGGGCTGGTGCTGCGCGGCTGCCGCGATCCCCTGAGCCTGCCCGACGAGGCCGGGCTCCGTTAAGGGAGCCCATGCTCACCCTCCTGCTCAGCCTGGCCCAGGCGGCGCCCGACCCTACGCCGCTCACCGACACCTTCTCCTGCCGCACCGTGGGCGCCATGGTCGGCCCCGAGGACTACGCGGTGGTCGACCTCGGCGGCCGGCCGGGGCTGCTGGTCTCCGCGAGCCGCTACCGGGAGGGCGACCAGGGCGAGTCCGACGGCGTCTTCGCGCTCGACCCCGAGAGCGGCGAGACCCGGCGCATGCCCGTGCTGGAGCGGGACGCCTGCAGCCTCCACCCGCACGGGGTGGACCTGAGGGTGAGGCCCGAGGGCATCGAGCTCTACGCCGTGGTCCACTTCCGCGAGGAGGACACCCAGAATCCCGCCTGCAAGCTCCAGTCCTCCGACGGCGAGCCCCTGCTGGACGCGGTCGAGCGCTACCGCCTCACGCTCGAAGGGCTGGTCTTCCAGGAGCGCATCCAGGGCCCGCTCTTCACCTCGCCCAACGACCTGACGGTCCAGGAGGACGGCAGCTTCTTCGTGAGCAACAACCCGGACTTCACGCCGTTTGGCCTGGTCCGCGGCGTGTTGCTGGGCTGGCGGCCGAGCCAGGTGCTGTCCTACGCGCCGGGCGAGGGGCTCTCCGTGGTCGCCCGCCGCTTCTTCTACAGCAACGGCGTGCTGGTGGACGACCGGGGAGACCTGCTGGTGGGGAGCTACGGCGGGAAGCTCACCCGGCTGACGCGGGGCGAGGACGGCTGGGAGAAGGAGGAGGTCATCCGCCTCCAGGGCGCGCTGGACAACCTCATGCTCGGCCAGGACGGCCAGCTCTGGATCGCCGGGCACCCCAGCGCGCTCGGGTTCTCGCGCCACGCCAAGGACGCCTCGGAGATCGGCCCCAGCGTGGCCTGGGCGCTCAAACGCGCGGGCGAGACCTGGGAGCCGACGCTCGGCTACCTCGACGAGAGCGGCGCGGTGCAGGCCAGCTCCACCGCCGCGATGCTGGGCCGGCAGCTCGTCTTCGCCCAGGTCTTCCAGCCGGGTCTGGTGATCTGCGATCCGCGCTGAGCGTCAGCGCTCGCGGACCATCTCCAGCAGGGCCTCGTCCACCGGGCGCGGGCTCCAGCCCAGCTCCTTCCGGGCGCGGTCCCCGCTGCGGTAGCGGACCAGCCCCATCTGATCGAGGGCGAAGGCCACGTTCGCCAGCGGCGGCACCCGGCTGAGCAGTCGGGCCGCCACCCGGGGCAGCGGGACCACGGGGCGCGGGTGGCCGGACAGGCGGGCGATGGTGCCCAGAACGTCGGCGTAGGTGCGGTTCTCCGCGCCCAGCAGGTGGCGGCGGCCGGGGGTCGCGCGCCGCCAGGCCAGGACGTGCCCCTCGCCCACGTCGTCCACGCCCACGAAGCACTTGCCGCCCAGCGGCGCCGGGATGACGGGCAGCCGCGCCGCCCGCATCAGGGGCGCGGTCACCACGCCGCCCACGTCCCCCGGCCCCACCACGTAGTCCGGGTTCACCACGACCCCGCCGGCCGCCCCCACCAGCTCCTCGGCGGCCAGCTTGCTCTGCCAGTAGGCGCGGGGTGTGCCCTTCATCGGGCGCCGAGGGTCCTCGCAGGGCTCCTCCTCGGTTCCCGGGCGGCGCGCGTCGCCGAACCCGCAGGTGATCGACGACGAGGTGTAGACCACGGGCAGGCCCAGCCCCAGGACCGCGCGCGTGCCGTCTACGTTCAAGGCCCACATCCGCGCGTCCCCGCCCGGCCGCCCGTCCCAGACCCCCGCGACGTGGAAGACCAGCTCCGCGTCCCGGGCCGCCTCGACGAGGCCCTCGGGCAGGCCCGCGCGCAGGTGCCGCACGCCCGCGGGCCAGCGCGGGTGCGGGGGCGCGGGGTCCAGCACGCTCACCCCCACCCCCGCCGCGACGAGCGCGCGCACGACGCCGTGCCCGACGAAGCCCGCTCCGCCGGTGACCAGGGCTCGCCTCGGGAGCGGGCGATCGATCATGGCGGGCAGACTATCGCCGTGTACAGCTCCGCGCAGCGCGCCCCGGGATAGGACACGAGCGCAAACAGGAGCCCCCCATGTCCGAGATCCTCCTCTACGGCGCCTCGCTCTCCGGCCACTCGCACCGCGTCGAGGCCCTGCTCTGCATGCTCGGCCTGCCCTACCGCCTCATCGAGACCGACGGCGTCGCCCGCAAGCAGCCGGACTTCCTGCAGGTCAACGCGCTCGGGCAGATCCCCGCCCTCGTGGACGGGGACGTGGTGCTGGCCGACAGCGCCGCCATCCTGGTCTACCTGGCGAAGCGCTACGACCGGGACGGGCGCTGGCTGCCTGAGGATCCGGTGGGCGCGGCGCGGGTGCAGCGCTGGCTGGCGCTCGCGGCGGGTGAGCTGCGCTTCGGCCCGGCTACGGCCCGCGCCATGCTGCGCTGGAACCGCCCCGGAGATCTGGACGCCGCGCAGCAGATCGCCGCGCGCCTCTTCCGCTTCATGGAGGGCCACCTCGCCGGCCGGAGCTGGCTGGCGGCGGAGCACCCGACCATCGCCGATCTGGCCTTCTACGCCTACACCGCGCGCGCTCCAGAGGGTCGGATCTCGCTGGAGCCCTACCCCGAGGTCCGCGCCTGGCTCGCCCGGGTCGAGGCCCTCCCCGGCCTGCCCGCCATGCCCCAGCTCCAGGCCAGCCAGAGCTAACGGCGCCGGGGCCGGGGCCCGAAGAGGATGGCGCGGACGAGATTCAGGCTGCTGGCGTCGCCGAGCGTGAGCAGCCAGACCAGCGGGGACGTGCGCCCCAGCAGGCGGCGGGTGATCTCGCGCGGCCCCAGGCCCTGGGCGTGGAGCCGGCGCGCCTCGCCCCCCAGCTCCTCCAGGCGCTGGAGCTTGCGCTGCATGGCCGCGCGCCCACCCTGCGGCACCGGGTGGTGGGCACAGTAGAGCGCGTCGAAGTCGAGGGCGGCCAGGCGCCGCGTGGTCTCCACCGTGCGGTCGAAGTCCTCGTCCCGCCGGAAGTAGCGCACCCGGTCGGACAGGAAGGCGTCCCCGCTGAAGAGCCAGCCCTGGGCGGGCTCGTAGAGGACCACCTGATCGTCGCAGTGGCCGGGCGCCCACATCACCTCGAAGGCGTGGCGCTCGGTCTCCAGGCGCTCGGGCAGGAGCTCGAGCTCCGCCGGGCGCGCCCGGCCCCAGACCAGGCGCTGGTAGGGGAAGGTGGCGAAGCCGGCGCGGACGCGGACGCGGGTGGCCTCGGGGGCCAGCACGGGCATGCCCGCGGCCTGGAGCGGGACGGCGTTGTTGCTGTGATCCTCGTGGTGGTGGGTCACGGCGCAGCGCGAGACGCGGTGCTCGCGCGCGAAGTCCAGGATGGCGCGGCGCTTCGCGTACAGGCCCGTGTCCACCAGCAGCCCGTCCACGGCGTAGCAGCGCACGCTCATCAGCGGGCCGCCCAGGCCCGGGATCGCCCGCCCGTGGCGCAGGGCCGTGACGGGGCCGTAGCGCTCGACCGCGATCACCGCCAGCGCCTCGGCTCGACCGGGGCGTCGCGGTAGGGCAGCGCGCCCAGGGTGCTCAGCTCGGCGAGGCCGTGCCAGGTGTGCAGCACGCGATCCGGGGCGTCCAACACGCCCGTCTCGCCCAGGTCCTCAGCCAGGATCGCCGTCTGGAAGCCGTAATACAGCACGTCGCCGGCCTGGACCGGACCCTCCACCGGATCGGTGAAGCGCAGCAGCCCCCGCGGCGCCACATAGGGCACGCGCTCGCCGAGGCGACGCCGCCCGTAGATCACCAGGGCCACGCAGTCCGCGCCCAGACGGGCGTCGGTCTGGTGGCGACCGTCGGGCAGCGTGGTGGGGTTCAGCACGAAGGGCACGCCGATCAGCTCGCTGGCCAGCCCGACATAGCCGTCCCCCGCGCGCACGACCAGCTCGACCAGACCCGGCAGCTCCGGCGAGGGCGGCGGGGGCTCCCCCTCGAACGCCAGCAGGCGGTGGGTGCCCGGGCTGCTCAGGAGCGGGTGGGCCGAGACCTCCACCGCGGGTTGCCCATCCAGCTCGGAGAGCGCGCGCCACTGGTAGGTGATCGGCGCGTCGCAGCGCCCGGCGGAGGGGCAGTCGAGCGGGTTCTCGTAGTCCAGCGCCACGGGCTCCAGCAGCAGCCACCGGGGGTGCGGGAGCCCGCTCTCCACCGCGTGAGGCTCGCGCGCGCGGAGGAAGACGGGCTCGGCCGCCAGGGCCAGGGCCAGCGCGAGGACCTCACCCACAGTTGACGAGGCCGGCGATCTCAGAGATGCAGGTGTCCTGATACTTCGCGCCGCGCTGGACCTCCTGCAAGGTCACGCGCACGCACCAGTCCTTCGGGCTCTTCATCGCGCGCTCCGACAGGGACTGGAACAGATCGGACATTCCCATGCTCATGTACACCAGGCGGGCCGAGGCGTCGTAGCGCTTCGCCACGTCGAGGCTCACGCGCTCACCCGCCCCGCCGCAGGGCCCCAGGGTCAGGGCGCTGATGCGGTTGTTGTTGTCCCAGACCGCCTGGCTCTTGGCGTAGCCGGGCACGATGACCAGCCCCTCGAGCTGGCAGTACGCCTGGGTGGGGCCGCGGGCCACGGTGAGCTCCACCCACTCGCCCACGCCGTCCCCGTCCTTGCCCTCGCACCAGGCGGTCTCGCCCTTGCCGTCCAGCAGCATCTCGGCGCCGTAGCTGCCGCCGCTGAGCGCGCTGGAGGCGCGGGCGCCGAGCTTCATCGTGTACGCGCCCGTCTCGGCGTTCGTCGCGACGAGCTTCTTGTGCCCCAGCACCCTGTCCGCGTCGATGCGGACGACGACGGAGCCCAGCGCGCGGAGGTCGGCGTTGGGGAGGGTCCAGGTGTGGACGCCGCCCGAGGACTTCACGCCCGCGGGCTGCACGACCTTCGTCATCCCGTCCCAGCCCTTCGCGTCCAGCGTGATGTTGAGGGTGGGCTTGCCCGCCCAGCCCCCCGCCGGCCAGAGCGGGTAGATCAGATCCCGCGAGGCGTAGCTGACCATCGCGCTCTTGGAGGTCTCGCCGTCCACGTACAGGGTCTCCGCCTCATAGCGCAGGGTCAGCGGGACCTCCGCGCCGCTGGGGATGGTGAGGTCCGTGACGCACCAGGCCCGGACCTGCGGGGGGCCCTCGTCCAGGATCCCGTCGGGGACGGGCAGCGACACCTGGCCCTGCTCCATCTCCACCTTGCAGCCCTTCTTCGCCCCGCCCAGCTCGATGGACACGCTGGCGCCGGCCTTCTGGAGCTCGGCCGTGGAGACCTCCGCGTCGCCGAGCTGGGCCACCGTGATCGGCACGCCGTAGCGCACGGTCACGGGCGCGCCCGGGTTGCTGAGCGTGTAGCGCGCCTCCACCGAGTAGCGGTTGGGGTCCGCGCCCACCGTCAGCTTGAGATCCTCCCGCAGCAGCTTGACCGGCGAGCTGCCCCGGGGGGTCCCGTCGCCCAGCCCGGTGGGGCCGTTCCACTCGACCGGGCCGCCGTTCGACCAGGCCGCGAGAGAGACGAGGAGCAGTCCAAGTGTGAGCCAGCGCACCATGCACCCCCTGGGAGCTTCCGGGGGAGCGTAGCACGGCATAGGATGGGGAGGTCTTTCGTCCGGGAGAGCCCCTGCTCGACCTGCTCCAGACCCCGGTCTTCACCGCGCTCGGCTACGCCATGGGGCTGGGCGAGCTGCTCGGCTTCCTCTCCGGGCTCGCCTGCGTGTGGCTCGCAGGACGCGGCAACATCCTCAATTTCCCCGTCGGCCTCCTGAACAGCGCGCTGCTGCTCCTGCTCTTCTGGGACGCGCGTCTCTTCGCCGACGCCAGCCTGCAGATCCTCTTCATCGGGCTCGGGCTCCAGGGCTGGTGGCGCTGGGCGCGGGCGAAGCGGAAGGTGGAGGGGCCGGTGCGCTGGCTCTCGCGCCGCGGGCGCTGGCTCTCCCTGATCGCCGCGGCGGCGCTGATCGGGCTGCTGGTCCCCCTGCTCACCCTCGCCCGCGGCAGCCTGCCCCTCTTCGACGCTAGCATCACCGGGCTCTCGGTGGTGGCGCAGGTGCTCCTGAACCTGCGGCGCGCGGAGAGCTGGCTCTACTGGATCGCGGTAGACGCGGTGAGCGTGCCGGTCTACGCCTCCAAGGGGCTCTGGCTGATCGCGTTGTTGTACCTGGTCTTCCTCGGCATGGCCGTGGGTGGCGCCCGGGCCTGGCGGCGCGAGGCGGACGGGGCGAACCCGGCGCCCACGGGCGGGCAGGGGCGGGGGCTCGCCTGGGCGGGCGGCTTCCGACAGACCCTGGGCGAGGCCCAGATGGCGCAGGTCTGGCGCGCGCGCGAGGGGGCGGGCGAGGGGGCGGGCGAGGTCGTGCTCGCGCTCGCCGAGGCGGGTGAGGCCGCCTTCGAGCTCCCCCGCTACTGCGTCGCCAGCGGGCGGGTGCTCGACGCGCTCACCCGCGAGGGGGGCGAGCCCTGGCCAGACGCCCACGCGGCCCTGGTGGCGCGCCGGGACGAGCTGGGCCCGGACCTGGAGACCTCCGTCTACGCCTCGGCCGTCCGCGCGCGGATCGCGGCGGAGGGTGTGCGCCTGAGCTGGGTGGGAGGCTGCCGCGCCGTCCTGGTCCGCGACGGCCGCGTCCTCGCCCGCACCACGCCTCACACGCTGGGCAACCAGTTTCGTCGGGAGCGCGGCCTGGACGCCCAGGTGCCCCCTCCCATGGACCAGATCCTCGTCCGCAGCCTCGACCCGAACGCCCCCCCCGACGAGCCGGAAGAGGAGCGCTGGGAGCTGCGCCCCGGGGACCGCCTGATCCTGCTCAGCGGCCTCCTGGAGCACCGCCGCGACGACGCCCGGATCCTGGCCGCCGCCGCCGAGACGGACCCCGCCCGGATCGTGAGCGCCCTGCTGGAGCCCGGCCCGGACAAGGAGCCCCCGGTGGGCCTCGGCGCGGTGGCCGTGGTCGTGGGGGGCGGGCGGGAAAAGTGACCCCAACGGGATTCGAACCCGTGTTACCGGGATGAAAACCCGGTGTCCTAGGCCGGACTAGACGATGGGGTCTCGGGAGTGGGCCGCACAGGATTCGAACCTGTGACCCTCGGCTTAAAAGGCCGGTGCTCTACCTCCTGAGCTAGCGGCCCAAAACCTCGCACCTGCTAACATCGCGCTGGTGAGGGCGTCAACGCCGTGCGCGTCGGTCCGCGCGCTTGTGCCCCGCGACGACCCGGGCCAGCCTCAACCGACCGACGGTCGGTGGGTCAAACAACCGCAGGAGGAGCCCAGACTGGTGCGCGTGGTGAAGACCGCCGAGGTGCGGCAGGACGAGATCCTGGACGTGGCGCAGCGCGCCTCACCTGGGCCGAGCTCATCTACTGCGGGCTGGCGCCGGGCATGAACAGGGGGTCGCGGGCCAGCACCTGCGCCCGGTCGGGGCCGACGCTGACCAGCCCGATGGGCACGCCCACCAGGGCCTCCAGGCGCTCGAGGTAGGCCAGGGCGGCGGGGGGCAGGTCCTCCCAGCGGCGGCAGGCGCTCAGGTCCTCGGACCAGCCGGGGATGTGCTCGTAGACCGGGCGGGCGGCGGCGAGCGCGGCGGCCCCGGCGGGCACGCCCTGGAGCCCCTCGTAGGCCACGGCCACGGGGATGCTGCGCAGCCCGGAGAGCACGTCCAGCTTGGTGATGCAGAGGTGGGTCACGCCGTTCAGCCGCACGGCGTGGCGGGTCAGCACGGCGTCGAACCAGCCGCAGCGGCGCGGGCGCCCGGTGGTGGCGCCGAACTCGGCCCCGCGGGCGCGCAGACCCTCCTCCGCCTCGCCCTCGGCCTCCGTGGGGAAGGGGCCGGAGCCGACCCGGGTGGAGTAGGCCTTGGCGATGCCGACGACCGCGTGGATGGAGGTGGGCCCCACGCCCGCCCCCGCGCAGGCCCCGCCCGCCACCGTGCTGGAGCTGGTGACAAAGGGGTAGGTGCCGTGGTCCACGTCCAGGAAGGTGCCCTGGGCGCCCTCGAAGAGGATGGCCTCGCCCGCCCGGTTGGCGCGGTCCAGCAGGTCCACCGTGTCCGCGGCCAGCGGGGCCAGGCGCGCCGCCAGGGGCTCGGCCCAGGCCAGGATCTGCTCCTCCGTGATCGCCTCGCCGCCGTACCACTCGGTGATCATCCGGTTCTTCTCGGGCAACACGCCCGCCAGCCGCGCCCGCAGCGAGGCCGGGTCCAGCAGGTCCGCCACGCGCACGCCGCGCCGGGCCACCTTGTCCTCGTAGGTGGGGCCGATGCCGCGCCCGGTGGTCCCGATCTTGCGGTCGCCCAGCGCCGCCTCCCGCAGGCGGTCCAGGGTGCGGTGGTAGGGCATGATGACGTGCGCCTCGGTGCTGACCACGAAGCGCCCGCGGTCCAGCCGGTCGCCGCGCGCCGCGATCTGGTCGAGCTCGCGCACCAGGACCTCGGGGTCGATGACCACGCCGTTGGCGATGACGCAGGTGATCCCCGCGTGCAGGATGCCCGAGGGCAGCAGGTGGAAGACCAGCTTCTTGCCGTCCACGACCACGGTGTGACCGGCGTTGTTCCCGCCCTGCCAGCGCACCACGTAGCGCATGGCCGGCGCGATCAGGTCCACGATCTTGCCCTTGCCCTCGTCCCCCCACTGGAGACCGACCAGAACGACGTTGCGCACCAAGGGGGCACCTCCTCGGCCAAGGTATCCGCCGCGCACGTTCAGCGCAGCTTCGCCAGGGCCGCCTTCGCGCGCTCGTTCTTCTTGTCGCGATCCAGCACGAACTGGTATTCGCGGCGCGCGTTCAGCTCCATCTTCAAGCTCACGTAGAGATCGGCGAGCGCCAGACGATACTCCGCGGAGTCCGGCTTCTTCTCCACGGCCCGGCGCAGGAGCTGGAGGGCCTGGCGCTGGTCGTTCTCCTTGTCCAGCACCCACTTCCCGACCTTGAAGTACACGTTCGGGTCGTCGGGCTCGTACTCCAGGGCGCGCTTCATGAATTCGATGGCCACCGGCTCCTGCATGTTGTCCTGGGCCGCCTTCGCCTGCTTGAGCAGGTTCTCGGCCTGCTGCGCGCGCGCCTTGACCCGCGCCTCCTCGGCCAGCTTCAGGTAGGCCTCGTTCTTCGGGTCCAGCTCCAGGGCCAGCTTGAGCGCGCCCGAGGCCTTGACGTAGCGGCCGGCGTCGAAGTCCTCCTTGCCCGTCTGGTAGTAGCGGCGGGCCTTCTCCAGGCGCTCGCGGACCTGCTCGCGGACGGCGTTGATCAGCGGGTTCGGCGCGGGGCGCGGCGGCAGCGAGCTGGTCGCCGGTCGAGGGGGCTGCGAGCCGGGACCAGGGCGAGGCGGCTGCGCGCTGGGGCCCGGCCCGGGGGGAGCCCCCGGCTTCGGGCGGTGGAGCGCGGCCTCGTGGACCACGGGCTCCTCGGGGGGCGCGGCCGGCGCCGCGGGCGCAGGGGCGGCCGGGGGCGCGGGCGTCGCGACGGGCGGGGTCGGGGGCGCGGGGCGGGCGAGCTTCGGGCGGGCCACCTTGATCCCGCGATCCTCCAGGTCCCGGTTGTAGCGCAGGCGCTCGGCCTCGTTGCTCAGCGTGCGGTAGGCGCGCGTCAGGTTGGCGAAGACGGTCTCGAGGCGCTCGCGGTAGGGCCCGAGCTCGCGCCGGAAGTAGCGGTCGGGGTGCCAGGCCCGCGACATCTCGTAGTACGCGGCCTGGACGGCCTTGGCGTCCGCGTCATGGGGCACCCCGAGCAGCTCGTAGAAGGTCCCCCCCTGGACCATCCCGAACAGCTCGTCGATGCGCGCCTGCTCCGCCGCGGTGAGGTCAACCTCCGGCATCCTCGTCTCCGTCACCAGGATAACGCCTGCGCGCCCTCGGGTGGGCGGATCGGTACACCTGAAGCAGATGGGCGGCGTCTACGTGCGTGTAGCGCTGGGTGGTGGACAGGGTCGCGTGGCCGAGCTGCTCCTGGATACCGCGCAGATCGGCGCCTCCGGCCAGCAGGTGCGTGGCGCAGGTGTGGCGCAGGACGTGGGGGTGCAGGCCCGGCAGCCCGTTCTTCGCCCCGGCGTCGCGGACGATCTGCCAGGCGGCGCGCGCGCTCAGCCGGCCACCGTCGCGGTTGCGGAAGACGGCGCCCTCGTCGGGGCCCACCGCCAGCCAGGCGCGGATGGCCTCGACGGCGGGCGGGCCGAAGGGGATCACGCGATCCTTGCCGCCCTTGCCGCGCACGCGCACCATGCGGCCGTCCAGGTCCAGGTCGCCCAGGTCCACGCCCACCGCCTCGCTCACCCGCAGCCCGGCGCCGTACATCAGCTCCAGCAGGGCCTGGTTGCGCAGCTTGAGCCGGCCCTCCTGGGCGGGATCCTCGACGACCACCGCGGCCTCGGGCACCTCCAGGAAGCGCGGCACCGTCTTCGGCACCTTCGGGCTGCGCAGGCGCTCGGCCGGGCTCGCGCTCAGCACGCCCTCGCGCACCAGCCAGAGGTAAAAGCCGCGCACGGCGGCCACGCGGCGGGAGAGGGTCGCGGGCGACCAGGCCGCCCCATCCTCCGAGCGCCCCGAGGCCAGCCACGCGCGCAGGTCGGCGAGGCGCGCCGCGCGCGGGGTCCGGCCGCGCGCCTCGAGGAAGCCCACCAGCAGCCCCAGGTCGGTCGTGTAGGCGCGGAGCGTTTCCGAGGAAAAACCTCGCTCTGCCCGAAGCGCGTCCAGCCATCGTCGAACGTCAGGATCCATGCTCTCGGCCGCTCCTCCGCGCAGGTTCCCGCTTGCCATCCCGCGGTGAGCGGTGTAGCAAGCGCCCTGCTGTCTGGGATGGATACCTCATGGCTCGCCCCCTCGTCATCGTCGAGTCTCCCGCGAAGGCACGGACCATCGGGAAGCTGCTCGGCCCCAGCTACCACGTCGAGGCCTCTATCGGTCACGTCCGCGATCTGCCGCGGAAGGCCGCCGAGATCCCCGCCTCCATCAAGGGCGAGCCCTGGGCGCGCCTGGCCGTGCGGGTCGATCGCGACTTCGAGCCGGTCTACATCGTCCCCATCGAGAAGAAGGACCAGATCAAGAAGCTCAAGGATCTGGTCCGGGACGCGCCGACCCTCTACCTCGCCACCGACGAGGATCGCGAGGGGGAGAGCATCTCCTGGCACCTGCTCGAGGTGCTGAAGCCGAAGGTCCCGGTCAAGCGCCTCGTCTTCCACGAGATCACGGCCCCGGCCATCCAGCACGCCATCTCCCACCCGCGCGCCGTGGACATGAGCCTGGTGCGCGCGCAGGAGACGCGGCGCGTCCTGGACCGCCTCTACGGCTACGAGGTCTCCCCCCTGCTGTGGCGCAAGGTGGGCTCCGGCCTGTCGGCGGGCCGCGTGCAGTCCGTGGCCGTGCGCCTCGTCGTCGAGCGCGAGCGGGCGCGCCTCGCCTTCCGCGGCGCGTCCTGGTGGGACGTGGGCGGGCCGGTCACCGCCGCGGGTGGCACCTTCGAGGCCGATCTCGTCGCCTGGGGCAAGGCGCGCCTGGCCACCGGCAAGGACTTCGACGACCGCACGGGCCAGCTCAAGGCGGGCACCGAGGCGCTGCGCCTGGACGAGGCGAAGGCCCGGGAGATCGCCCAGGGCCTGTCCGGCGGCAAGGCGAAGGTCACGAACCTCGAGGAGCGCCCCTACCGGGACAGCCCCTACCCCCCGTTCACCACCAGCACGCTCCAGCAGGAGGCGAACCGCAAGTTCAAGTGGACCGCGCGCAAGACCATGCAGGTCGCGCAGCAGCTCTACGAGAACGGCTGGATCACCTACATGCGCACGGACTCGACGACGCTGTCCGCGGAGGCGGTCTCGGCGGCGCGCGCGCTCATCTCCGGCGCCTACGGCGCGCCCTTCCTGCCGCCCGCGCCCCGGGTCTACCGCTCCAAGGTCAAGAACGCGCAGGAGGCCCACGAGGCCATCCGCCCCGCCGGCGCCCGCTTCCGGGGGCTGGACGAGGCCGAGCGCGAGCTGGACCGCGACGCCGCGCGCCTCTACGAGCTCATCTGGAAGCGCACCGTGGCCTGCCAGATGGCCGACGCCACCGGCGAGCTCCTCACCGTCACGCTGCTCGCGGGCGAGGGCACGCTGCAGGCCAGGGGCAAGACCATCCGCTTCCCCGGCTTCCGCCGCGCCTATGTCGAGGGCACCGACAACCCCGAGGCCGAGCTGGCCGACCAGGAGCGCCTGCTGCCGACCATGCGGCCGGGTGACCTGCTGGACGTGGGGAAGCTGGTCGCGCGCGGCCACGAGACCCAGCCCCCGGCGCGGCTCACCGAGGCCACGCTGGTCAAGGAGCTCGAGGCCCGCGGCATCGGCCGCCCCTCGACCTACGCCAGCATCATCGAGACCATCCTCGAGCGCGACTACGTCTTCAAGAAGGGCACGGCGCTGGTGCCCACCTTCACCGCCTTCGTGGTCATCGGTCTGCTGGAGGGCAACCTCGGCTGGCTGGTGGACTACGACTTCACGGCGCGCATGGAGGAGCAGCTCGACGAGATCGCGCTGGGCAAGGGCGATCCCACGGACTACCTGCGCCGCTTCTACAACGGCGACAGCGGCCTCCAGAGCAGCCTCGCGCGGGCCAACGAGGCGGTGGACCCGCGCACCGCCTGCACCCTGCCCATCGGCCAGGAGGAGGACGGAACCCCCATCGCCGTGCGCGTGGGCAAGTTCGGGCCCTTCCTGAGCGCGGGCGAGGCGCGGGCGGACATCCCCGAGGGCCTGCCCCCGGACGAGCTGACCGTGGAGCGGGCCCGTGAGCTGCTGCGCACCCGCAAGGAGGGCCCGCGCGCGCTGGGCGTGGACGCGAAGAGCGGGCGCCCGGTCTACCTGCTCAACGGGCGCTTCGGCCCCTACGTGCAGCTGGGCGACGCCGACGGCGACAACAAGCCGCCCCGCGCGAGCCTGCTCAAGGGCATGACCGAGCAGACCCTGGACCTGGAGACCGCGCTGGCGCTGCTCTCCCTGCCCCGCGAGCTGGGCAAGGACCCGGCCACCGGCGACACCGTGATCGCCACCAGCGGGCGCTTCGGCGCCTACCTGAAGGCCGGCGAGCGCACCCGCAACCTCCCCGACGAGCGCGCGGTGCTGACCATCGCGCTGCCGGAGGCCCTCCAGATCCTCGCGCAGCCCGCCGCCCGTCGGCGCGCCGCCGCCCCCGCGGCGAAGGAGCTGGGGGTGGACGCCACCACCGGCCGCACGGTGAAGCTGCTGGACGGCCGCTTCGGCCCCTACGTCACCGACGGCGAGACCAACGCCAACGTCCCCAAGGACGCCGCGCCCGCCGATCTGACGCTGGCCGACGCCGTCTCGCTCATCCGCGCCCGCGAGGGGATGCCGAAGAAGCCGAAGCCCGCGCGCCGGGGACGGTCCGCGAAGGCCGCCGCCGCCCCCCGGAAGGCCGCCGCCCCCCGGAAGGCCGCCGCCGCGCCCAAAGAGGCCGCCGCCCCCAAGGAGGCCGCGCCCAGGACGGCCCCCGCCGCCAAGAAGGCCGCCGCCCCCAAGAAGGCCACCACGGCGAAGAAGGCCGCCGCCCCCAAGAAGGCCACGCCGGCCGTCGCCGCGACCGTCGCCCCTGCCGCCGCCGCGCCCGCCGAGGCCGCCCCCAAGAAGGCCGCCACGACGCGGAAGAAGGCGAGCTAGATCATCTAGCCGAACAGGTAGTTCCACTCCAGGTCCAGCGTGCGCTGGTACTCGGGGTCGGCGTCCGCCTTGTGCTCGTCGATGAGGGCCGCCGCCACCCGCCGCACGTCGGCGGCGTGGACGAGCCCGTCCAGGCTCTCCAGGTCCAGCAGCCGATCGTTCATCAGGGCCAGCAGCTTCTCGTCCAGGTGCCCGAGATCGACCAGGAGATCCAGGAAGGCGCCCGCCTCCTGGTCCAGGCTGAGCACGCGCGAGATCGGGCGATGGTGGGTCATGTTCCGGTCCTGAGCGAGTATCGGTCGCCCGGTAACCTCTGGATCACCCCTGTCAACTCGAGCGCCAGCAGCCGGCGCATCAGGCTCACCGGGTCTTCGCCGCTCTTCTCCACCAGATCGTCGAGATCCCGCGGGCGCGTGAGCAGCCGGAGCAGCGGGTCCCCCTCCGCCGCCGCCGCGGGCGCGCGCAGCCCCATCGCCGCCAGCACGTCCTCCGCCCCCCGGCAGAGCCGCGCCCCGTCCACCAGCAGGTCCAGGCAGCCCAGGCTGGCCTCCATCAGCGGGCTGCCGGGCACCGCCATGACCTCCCGCCCGTACTCGGCGGCGAAGCGCGCGGTGATGAGCGCGCCCGAGCGCCGCGCCGCCTCCACGACCAGCGTGACGCGGGCCAGCCCGGCGATGACGCGGTTGCGCTGCGGGAAGGTCCAGCGCGCCGGGGGCGTGCCTGGGGGGAACTCGCTGAGCAGCAGCCCGCCTGCCGCCAGGATCCGCTCCGCCAGCCGCCGCTGCGCCCCCTCCAGCGGCAGGTCCAGGCTCTGGCCCAGCACCGCCACCGTGCGCTCCGGCACCGCCCCGTGCGCCTCCGCGTCCACGCCGTAGGCCAGCCCGCTGACCACCACCGCGCCCGCGTCCACCGCCGCCCGCGCCAGGGTCCGCGCCAGCCTCCGCCCGCTGTCGGTGCAGCGGCGCGTCCCCACCACCGCCAGCGCGGGGGTGTCCAGCAGCCCGAGCTGCCCCCGATAGAAGAGCACCGCGGGGGCGTGCGGGAGCCCGCGCAGCGCCGCTGGCCAGCCCGGATCGGCCAGGGTCAGGTGGGGCCCCGGCTCCATCAGGGGTGGAGCGCCCGCCAGCGCCATCGCCCGCTGCGGGGAGAGCCCCGCGTCCATCAGCCGCTCCACGGAGAGCGTGGGGAGCGCGCCAGGCGGGTGTCGGTCGAGCAGAGACGACCAGTCCACGCGACCGCTCAGGCGAGCCGCCGCGTGCCAGAATCCAGGGAGGACGTTCATCGAGCGCCTGTTTCAGCGCCCGGTGAGGGTGGTGAGTCCTCTCTTCATAGACACCGCCCGCCCGCTCGGCAAGCGGCGTCCGCCCTCCCTACTCCGCCGAGCAGTCCAGGCAGGCGCTCGGCACGTCCAGCCCGTCCTCGCGCCCGCCGTAGAGCACCACGATGCTCACGCTGCTGGCGAAGCTCTGGGCCGGGGCCTGACCGGCGAGCATGTTCCCGCCCGCGCCGTCGGCCACGTAGAACTCCACCGTGTAGTCCCCGGGCGGCACGTTCATGGCGATCCACACGCCGTCGGCGGTGGTCGAGATCGCCGAGCGGCTGGGGATGCCGTTGAAGGTGTAGCCGATGGACATCTCGCTGGGGATGTCCCCGTCCGCGTCGCGCAGCAGCACCTGGGCGTTCTCGATGATGTCGCCGTTGCAGTCGCGCACCGTGCCCGCCAGCACGCCCAGCGTCTCGTCGATGACCACGCCGAAGACCGAGGGCAGGGTGAGCCAGGTGTCGTTGGACACGCTGATCAGGCTCAGCTCCTCGTCTCCCGCGTCCCAGAAGACGTGGTACTCGTAGGTGTCGTGGTACTCGGTGAAGCCGTCGCTCACCTGGTAGGTCAGGGCCTGGCACAGCGGCACGGTGGGCTCGAACTGCCCGTTCTCGTCCGTGGTCGCCGTCGCGTCCGCGCTCCCCGCCACGGTGTCCGCGTGGAAGAAGCTCACCGTGGCGTTGGCGGTGGCGTCACCCGAGGCGAACTCCTCCACCGTGGCGACGCCGCCGGTGCGCTCGGTCTGGCACTCGGGGTCCACGGTCTCGCTCACCCAGCTCGAGCCGTCCCAGCAGCTGAGGTCACCCACATAGGTCTCGGTCTCGTTGACCCACTGGGCGTAGAGCTCCTCCTGCGTGGGCTCCGTCGCCCCGGTCTCACCCGTCTCGCCGGTCTCACCCGTCTCGGAGGGACCGCCGGTCTCCTCCTTCTCCTTGTCCTTGCACGCGATCAGCGCGATCAGCAGAACCCACAGCGAAGCACCCATGACGTCACCCTCCTCAGCGGGGCATGTAGCGCCCGCGAGGAGGGCTCGTCAAGGGTTCTCGTGCTCAGAGCTTGAGATTCGCGCGAACGTCGCCCTCGTAGAGCGGGTCGAGGGCGGCGGCGAGCTTGAGCGCGTCGGCGTCGGCGCGGGTGGGCGGCGTGGGGCGCAGCACGAGGTAGAGGTCGCCGCGACCGCCGGGGGTGGGGACGCCCTTGCTCCGCAGGCGGAGGCGCTGCCCGCTGGTGGCGCCGGCCGGCACGTTGACGCGCACGGGGCCGTCAGGGGTGGGGACCTCCACGCGCCCGCCGGCCATGGCCTCGGAGATGGTCAGCGGCACCTCCAGGATGAGGTCCGAGCCCTCACGCTTCAGCAGCGGGTGGGGCGCGATCTCCACCGTCAGCAGCAGATCGCCCGCCGGCCCGCCCCGCTGTCCCTCCCCGCCCTTGCCGCGCAGGCGGATGACCTGACCATCGCTCACGCCCGGCGGGATGTGCACCTTCAGGTTCTCGATGGCCATGGCCCGGCCGGTCCCCGCGCAGCGCGAGCACTCCTGCGTGAACGTGGAGCCTGAACCTCCGCAGGCGTCGCAGGGCATGTTGAAGCCAGAGAACCCGCCCTGGCTCAGGCGGACCCGGCCCATGCCCCCGCAGGTGAGGCAGGTCTGCCGGCCCGTGCCGCCCTCGCCGCTGCAGGTGGCGCAGCGCCCTGGGCGCCGGAAGGTGAAGGTCTCCGAGCTGCCGCGGATGGCGTCGAGCAGGCCGATCCGGATGGTGCTCTCGATGTCGGCCCCGGCGCTGGCCCGCGGCGGGGCGGCGCCCCCCCCTCCCCCGAAGCCGCCGAAGCCGCCGAAGCCCCCGGGGCCCTCGGCGCGGCGGCCTCCCCCGAAGAAGGAGCCCAGCACCTCCTCGATGTCCACGCCCCCGCCGAAGCCGCCGCCCGGCCCTCCCCGGCCGGGGAAGCCCCCATAGCGGGACTTGAACTGCCGGGCCTGCTCCGCGTCGAAGCCGGGCCTCAGCGAGGTCTCGCCGAATTCGTCGTAGAGCGCGCGCTTCCCCTCGTCCCCCAGCACCTCGTAGGCGGCGTTGACCTCCTTGAAGCGATCGGCCGCCTTCGGATCCTTGTTCAGGTCGGGGTGGAACTCGCGCGCCAGCTTCTTGAACGCCTTGCGGATGGTGGCCTGATCCGCGTCTTTACCGACGCCCAGGACCTCGTAGAGATCGCGCATGAAATTTCCCTCGCCGGGGAAGATAAACACGCGCGACCGATCGTCAGCCTCCGCGAGGCCCAGGTCCCGCAGGCTCGACGGATCAGGGCTCCCAGCTCAGCAGGGTGCCGACGGCCTCGACGACGCGATCGGAGGTCTCCGGCCCCAGCGAGTTCGTCTCCTCGTAGTGGTCGCCCTCGGGCTCCGAGAGGTAGGGGGACTCCTCGTCCAGCTTGTAGTCGTAGCTCGGGACGATGTAGCCGATCTCGTCGTTGCCCAGCCCGAGGATCCAGTTCTGCTGGCCCGTCATGAGGTCCTTGAAGTAGGGCCCCGCGGGCGCCACGCTGAGGTCGGGCGGGTTCGGGTTGTCCGAGGCGATGAACTCGTCCTGGTCGGTGCCCATGCGGGTGCCGTCGTAGCCGCCGATGGCGAGCTCGGGGAAGAGCTCGCCGGGGACGGAGAGGATCTGGATGGGGCCCACGGTCAGCAGGTCCACCTCGGTCATCAACCAGGGCTTGTTGTCCTCGTCGATGTCCTGGGTCTCGTCCCAGTCATAGGTCTCGCGGTCGAAGACGCCCGCCAGCGCCAGCGCCTGGAAGCCGTAGTTGTCGATGGGCAGCTTGAACTTCATCATGCGCACGGCGATGGAGGGATCGCTCACGTCCTCGCCCTGCTCCACCGCCAGGAGGGCCTGCTCGCCGATGACGCGCCCGAGGGCCTGGGCCTTGTCCCAGTTGGACTCGCTGTAGCTGTTGCCGTCCCCATCGGTGACCTCGATGCCCAGCGGGGTCATCAGCCCGCCCACGGAGGCCTGCAGGTAGATGCAGACGCCGCCGTGCCCGTCCACGTCGTAGCTCTCGTAGTCGATGCCGTCCTCGACGGAGGCGCGCACGTAGTGGACGAAGTCGCTGGTGATGTCGTTGTTCTCATCCGAGAGGGCCTCGGGGTGGTTGCCCCAGCTCACCAGGGTCGCGATGGGCTCGCCGTCGGCGTCCACGAGGCGGGCGGCGTAGATGTCCTCGTCCACGATCACGGGGTCGCGGCTGTCGCGCACGACGTTGCGGCTGCCCTTGACCGGGTGGGTGAGGTTGGCGTCGCTCTTCCCGATCCGCATCGTGGCGGGCCGCAGATCGGCGAGCGCCTCCCGCACCGCCTCCAGGGTCTGGCTGTGGACGTAGGCCAGGTACTCGGGGTCGATCCCGCTGGAAAAGGCCGTCTTGCCCCACATGCCCATGGTGTCAGGGCCCTCGTGGACGTGGGTGCTGCTGATGAGGACGTGGTCCACGTCGAGCCCGGCGGCCTCGATGGCCGCGCGGATCTGGTCCACCTGGTCGTTGAAGAAGCCGACCAGATCCAGCGAGACCACGGCGATGGTGGTCTCCCCCTGCCGGAAGGCGATGGCGCGCGCCCAGAGATCGTCGTGGACGCCGTTCATCGGCCGGGCGTTCTGGAAGCCCGCCATCCAGACGGCCTGGAACTCGCCGTCGCCCTCGCCCTCGTCGGGGGCGGTGTAGCCCTCGTCGCCCTCGCAGAGGTGGTCGCACCCGCAGTCGAAGTAGGACTCGCTGGAGAAGTCGTACTCGCCGTTGTCGTTGAGGTCCTCCCAGGTCTCCCAGCAGGTGGGCGTGATGGTGAGCGCGGCGGCCCCCGCCTCCAGGGCGCCCTCGGCGCTCTCGCAGCCCGCGTCGCCCGGGCAGACCACGTCGGGGCGCCAGGCCTCCTCGCCGGTCTCGGCGCTGTCGTCGCCCGAGGGCTCCTTGTCCTTGTGGCAGGAGAGCAGCAGGCTGGGGAGAAGGGTGAGGGTGAAGAACATCAGCGACCTCCAGGAGAGCGCAGAAGGTAGAGAAGAGGCCCGCTCCTGTCAATCCTGTCCGACGAGCGCGCCGATGGGCGCGAGAAGAGATATGGAGTGGGCCACCCCTTCCGCGCCCCCGTGGGTAGAGCCATGAAGCACGTTCTGGATGTGATGGTCGATAATCCTCCCTTCGTCAGCCCTGACCTGCCGGTCCGCGAGCTCGCGCGCATGCTCGTGGACAGCGGGCGCGACGGCTACTGCGTGGTGGAGGATCAGGTGCTGGTGGGCATCGTCACGGCGATGGACCTCATCTTCCAGGAGAAGGAGCTGCGCCTGCCCTCCTACTTCTCCTTCCTGGACAGCATCGTGCCGCTGGGCCTGGAGCGCACCCACTCCGAGATCCGCAAGATGACCGGGGCCACGGTGCGCGACGTGATGTCGAAGACGCCGATCACGGTGCGCTTCGACGCGAGCCTGGACCACGTCGCCTCGCTGATGGTGGAGAAGCACCTCACGCTGCTGCCCGTGGTGCGCGAGGACACGCTGGTGGGCGAGATCACCAAGCTCACGGTGCTGCGCTCGCTGCTCGAGCACGCGGGCCAGGCGAGCTGAGGCTCACTCCGACGGTGAGGTCCCGGTGTCCGAGAGGCAGAAGCCCTCGTCCACGCTGGCGTCGTTGTTCGTCTCGCTGCACTCGGGGACGATCTCCACGCCGGCCTCGTCGTCGACGATGACCATGAGGCCCGCCTCGCCGATCTCGTCAAGGGTGAAGCGGAAGCTGAGCGTGTCCGAAGTCAGGCCCGGCTCGACCTCCTCGCCGGTCCAGCCGGTGGTGAGCAGCTTCCGGCCCACGCCGTAGTCGGCGTAGACGGAGACAGGGAGGCTGTCGCGCAGCGCGCTGGCGCCCTGGTTGCCCACGCGCACGCGCAGCTCGACCTCGCCGAGCCCGCACTCCAGCGTGCAGAGCTCGGCCAGCGGGATGGCGTCGGGGGCGGCGCCGCCGGAGACCGGGTTCGGGTCGCCGCTGCGGAAGTTGTTGTGGTCGGGCCAGTTCGGGTCGGGCGTCTGGGGGACGCTGAGATCGTCCTCGATGTTGACGATGTTGTAGGCGTGCTGGTTCCAGACCTGGCGGTTGCCGTACCAGGAGCTGCTCTCCGAGCCGATGACGTAGACGCCGCCCTCGCGGCTGCCGTAGTGTCCGCCGCCGTTGACCACGACGATCTCGGCCGAGCCGTCGCCGTCCACGTCGGCGATGACCGGGTACTCGTGCAGCGTGCGGCTGGTGTGGCTGTCGTCGGCGAGGCGGACCTCGCCGGTGGCGCCGTCCAGGATCCAGAGGGTGGACTCGTCGCCGTAGACCACCTCGGGGTGGCCGTCGGCCTCGAAGTCGTGGACGGAGGAGCCCGTGGCGTGGCTGGAGGCGTCGGTGACCGGCACGCTCCACAGCAGCGCGCCGCTGGCCTCGTAGACGTCGTAGGCGTAGGCGCCCGCGACGCCGATCTCCGGCTCGCCGTCGGCGTCGAAGTCGGAGATGGTGGGCGGGCCGCCCGTGCCGCTGCTGGAGAGGACCCAGCTGAGCTTCTGCGTACAGTCGGCCTCGTAGATGGAGACCCTGCCGTTGCCCACGACCACGAACTCGCCCTCGCCGTCCCCGTCCATGTCGGCCGCGGCGGTGAACCCGTCGTCGTTGCCCTCGGCCACCTCGCAGACGGTCGCCCCGTCGGCGTCGTAGACCGTGGTCCCGGTGATGACCTCCTGGTCGCCGTCGCCGTCCAGATCCACCACCACGGGGATGTAGCCGATCTGCTTGTAGGCCTCGTAGCGGCCCTCCCCGCCCTCGCCCGTGGCCCGCAGGCTGCCGTCGAGCCCGCTCAGGATGTAGGGGCCGACGATGATCTCCACCTCGCCGTCGCTGTCCAGGTCGGCCAGGGCGGGCGCGTGCCCGGCGCAGGTGAGCTCGGGCTCCTCCGAGATCCACTTGACGTCGCCCTCGTTGGTGAAGGCGGCGACGTAGCAGCTGTCGTTGGGCGTCCCCTCGCCCTCGCCGTCGCCCTCGCCGTCGCCCTCCTCGGGCGGCGGGGGCCGGATGGCGTTCTCGCCGGTCTCGCCGCGCGGACGGGAGTCGTCGCCGCCGCTCTCGCCGCCCCCCCCGCTCTCCGGCGGGTCGGTGTCGGTGTCCGGCGTGCCGCTGCCCTCGCTGTCCCCGCCCCCACCGGTGTCCTCGGGGGGCTTCAGCTCCTTCTGCCCGATCACGACGATGTCGGGGACGCCGTCGCTGTCGATGTCGCCCAGGGCCGCGCCGCTGTAGCGGTAGGCGAAGACGTAGTACATCCCGTCGGAGGTCTCGGCCTCGTAGTTCGTGCGGTGAATCGTGCTCCCGTCGCCCGAGATGATGCGCAGGACGCCGTGGGTGTCCTGGTTCTCGCCGCCGTCGTCGCAGACCACGACGATGTCCGGCGTGTCGTAGCGCGTGATCTCCCCGTCGCCGTCGTCGTCGGTGAGCTGGCCGACCACGGGCGCCATGACGATCTGGTTGTACTCCGGGTACTCGCCGTACTCGGTCATCGCCCACTCGATGGTCGCGTCCAGCGTCCCGGTGGAGACCTCGTGCAGGCAGTCCTCGTCGTAGGAGACGGAGCTGGCCAGCTCGACGGGGAGCTCGGTGCAGCTCTCGGGGAGCACGGCGCCGCCGGAGTCGATGAGGGGCGTCTCGTGCGTGTCGAGCACGCCGCTCTCCGGGTTCTTTCGGGCGTAGAGCCCGTACTCGGGACAGCCGGTGCCGAGGAGGAGCAGGAGGACGGTGCTGAGGAGAGTGGTTCTGCGCATGGGTCGCTCGCTGCAATTACTATACATATGTTCGGGTGATCCGCCCCACGGATGTCGGTCGTACTCCCCTGAACCGAACGCGACCCAACCAGGAGTCCCCCATGATCCTCACGACCGCGCTCCCCCTCTCGCTGCTGCTGGCCTGCGGCGGGGACAAGGGCGCGACCCACACCGGCGAGCCCTCCGAGACGGGCAGCCCCGACACCCACGAGCCCGAGGAGACCGGGCACAGCGGCGAGACCGGCGAGACCGGCGAGACCGGGGACACCGCCATCGCGAGCCTGCACGGCAGCCCGCCCGAGGAGTCCATCCCGCTGCCGGACTTCTCGGCGACCAACCGGGACGGCACCGGGCGCGGCCCCGAGGATCTGGTGGGCAGCCCCACCGTGATGTGGTTCTACCCGGCCGCGGCAACGGGTGGTTGAACGACCGAGGGTTGCGGGTTCCGCGACCGCCAGGACGACTTCGACGCGCTCGGCGTGGCCATCGTCGGCGTGAGCTTCGACGAGCCCGAGACGAACCAGGAGTGGGCCGAGGAGGAGGGCTTCAGCTTCGAGCTGTGGACCGATGACGACCGCACGCTGGCCCTCACCTACGGCGCGGCCACCAGCGCCGACCAGGCCTACGCCAGCCGCAAGACCATGATCCTGGATCAGGACGGCGCGCTGGTGCTGGTCTACGACAGCGTCGGCGTGAGCGCCCACCCCCAGGACGTGCTGGAGGACTGCGAGATCCTCTTCGGGCCCTGAGCGCGCGGGAGGGTGGCGGACAGAATCTGGCCTCCAAAATTGCCGGCTTCGCGAGGACCGTTAAGGGGGGTGTCTGGGAAGGAGCCGTCCGATGATGATCTGCTCGACCTCGCCTCGCCTGCGCCTGCGCTCGCGCGCCTGCGCTCGCCTGGCCATCGGGCTGATCATCGACTGACGGGGGCCTCCCCGGCGGCGCGGGCCCGTCCCGCTGCCGTGCCGCCGGGCACGAAACACCGGCGGGCACGGAGGCAGGATGCAGTCGCAGCGGTACCCGATGACGGAGCAGGCAAGCGCGGTGCGCGACCTCTTCAAGAGCGCGGAAGAGGCGTATTTCTTTGCGGGTGAGCTCCAGGCGGAGATCATTGACCATGGCCGAAACGCCCTCGACTTCCTGAAGCGCTGGGCGGATCGACCCGACAGCGATCCCTCCTCGCTGCGCGAGTCCTTCGCGCGCGTGGAGCTCATCCACCGTCAGCTCGGCGGGCTGATCGACCAGCAGCGGCGCTCGCTGGAGGTCATGCCGGCCCGGCTCACGCTGCCTGAGGGCGCGGATCCCGAGCGGGAGGCCCGCGCGCGCCTGCACGCCCTGGCCCAGCTCGAGCTGGAGGGCGCGCTGGGCGGGCACCGCGCGGCCCCGGCGGAGCGCCTCCGCCCCCGCCCCCCGGCGGAGGAGGACCCGATGACGCCCATCGAGGAGTAGGTCCGGGCGCAGACGCAGGCGGCGGGCGCGACGCTCGCCCCTGCGCGCAGCTTCTCGCGTTAGCCTCCGAGGGGGGCCTCATGATCTTCCTGCTCATCGCCTGCGCCACCGACGACCTGAAGTGTGGACCCGGTACGCACGAGGAGGGCGGCCAGTGCCTGCCCGACGCGGGCGAGACCGGCTCCACCGACACCAGCTCCCCGGACACCGGCGACACCGACACCTGCGCTCCGGACACAGGGTCTCCTGACTCAGGAGCGCCCGAGGTGCTCGAGGTCTACCTGCTCGCCGGCCAGTCGAACATGGACGGGTACGGGGTCTATTCCGGGCTCCCGCCCAGCTGGCTGGACGGGCGCGAGGACGTGCAGCTGTTCTGGTTCGGCTGGGGAGAGTTCCGTGAGCTCGCCCCCGCCTCCTACGGCGGGGCGGCCTACACCGGGCCGGAGGTGTCGCTGGGCTGGACGCTCGCCGACGCCGGGCGCTCGGTGGCCCTGGTCAAGCACGCCGTCGGCGGGACGAACCTCTACAGCTACTGGTACCCCGGGGAGTCCTCCGCCGATGAGAGCCGGGGCGCCGGATGGTCCAACCTGGTGGCCAGCATGCGCTCGGCCGAGGCGACGCTGGACGCCAGCGGCCAGCCCTGGCGCTGGGCGGGCTTCGCCTGGATGCAGGGCGAGTCCGACGCGCTGGACGCCACCATGGCGTCCGCCTACGCCGAGAACCTGGAGCGCCTGCTACGCCGCGTGCGCGAGGAGACGGCCGAGCCCGATCTCCCCGCGGTCCTGGGCCTCATCGCCTGCGAGGACCTCTGCACCTACCTGGACGAGGTGCGCGCCGCCCAGGAGGCGGTCGCGGAGGCCGACCCCTACACCACAACCATCGAGACGCTCGATCTGGCGCGGAGCCCCTACGATCCCTGGCACTACGACGGCCCCAGCACCCGCCTGCTCGGGCAGCGCTTCGCCCAGGCCTTCCTGGGCCAGGAGCCCACGGCCAACGTCGAGGCGGCGCTGAAGGTCAGCAGCTACTCGCTGAGCTACGACGGCGACTTCACGGTGGGCTGGGTCTTCAGCACCGACCGGGCGATCACGATCACCGACGTGGGCGCCTTCGCGCCCTCCGACACCCTGCTGTACACCGCGTCCGGGCTCGGGATCTGGGACAACGACAGCGCCGAGCTCGTCGCGCGCGAGGTCGTCCCCTCCTGGGCCGAGGCCCCCACCTCCTACCGGGACGGGTTCTGGTACGCCGCCATCGAGCCCGTCCGGCTGGAGGCCGGCACCTACGCCATCGGCCTGGTCTCCTGGGGATCGGACTACGATCGCTACGCCGACAACGCCGTCGTCGAGGCTGGAGACGCGGTGCAGGTGGAGGGTGGGGCCTACCACTCCGGCTACTGGCTGAGCTACCCCGAGGTGCAGTTCGCGGCGGACGCGGACGCGCTCAGCTTCCTGGGGCCGAGCTTCCTCTACGTCGAGGACTGAGCGGGACCGGGCGGCGAGCGCAGGGCCTTCCGCTACGCGCCCTACGACGACCTGCCCAGCCGCGCGTTCAGCCGCCTCCCAGCGGCTGAACATCCTCCCCGGGTGTCGGAGAAAGTCGACCAACTGACGGAGGTCCGCCACCCCCCGCCCACCGAATTCTCTGCCTTCTTCCTGATCCGCACCCCTGGCACGCGACGTGCAATCCCCGCGCCGCGTCTGGCGTGGAGGGTCCGGTGGCATGTGTGGTTCATTCAGAGGCGCTGCTCGGGGTCGAGGGCGTCCCGGTAGAGGTCGAGGTCGATCTGCTGAGGCGCCTGCCCAGCATGGTCATCGTCGGGCTCCCCGGCGGGGCGGTGCGGGAGAGCGGAGAGCGCGTACGCTCGGCGATTCAGCAGGCGGAGCGTGAGTTCCCGCGGCAGCGTGTGGTCGTCAACATGGCGCCCGCAGACCTGCCCAAGGTCGGCACGGCCTTCGACCTGCCCATCGCGGTCGGCGTGCTCGCCGCCTCGGGCCAGGTCCCCAGCGACGCGCTCAAGGACACAGCCTTCATCGGCGAGCTCTCCCTCGAAGGTCAGCTCCGCGGCGTGCGGGGCGCGCTCTCGCTCGCGCTCGGGGCGAAGGCCCAGGGGCTCGCCCGCGTCGTGCTGCCCGAGCCCTGCGCGTCCGAGGCGGCGATGATCCCCGGGATCTCGGTCCTCTCCGCCCGCACCCTGGGCGAGGTCGTCGCCTGGCTGGAGGGATCGGGCACCCTGCCGTCCGCGCGGGCCTTCAACCCCGTGCGCGAGCGTGACCCCGTGGACCTGCGCGAGGTGCGCGGCCAGGCGCGGGCGCGACGAGCGCTGGAGATCGCGGCGGCCGGGGGCCACAACCTGCTGATGGTGGGGCCGCCGGGGTGTGGCAAGTCCATGCTCGCCGCCCGCCTGCCCACCATCCTGCCGGAGCTCGGCTTCGACGAGGCGGTGGACATCACGCGGGTCCACTCCGCCGCGGGACTGCTGGGCTCGGGCTGCGGGCTGCTCGCCCGACGCCCCTTCCGCGCCCCGCACCACACGATCAGCGCGGCGGGGATGCTGGGCAACGCCGCCCTTCAACCTGGAGAGATCTCGCTCGCGCACCACGGTGTGCTCTTCCTGGACGAGGTGCCCGAGTTCCACCGGCACGTCCTCGAGCTCCTCCGCGGGCCGCTGGAGGACCGGGCCGTCGCGCTCTCCCGGGCGGCCGGGAGCATCCGCTTCCCCGCCAGCTTCACGCTGGTCGCGGCGGCGAACCCCTGCCCCTGCGGCTACCAGGGCCACCCCACCCGACCCTGCTCCTGCTCGCCGGGCGCGGTGGATCGCTACCGGGCGAAGCTCTCCGGGCCGCTCATGGACCGGGTGGACCTGCAGGTCTGGGTGCAGCCGGTGGACCCGGCGGCGCTGGTGAGCGGCCGACCGGGCGAGCCCTCGGACGCCGTGCGCGCCCGGGTGCAGGAGGCGCGACGACGCCAGCGTCGCCGCTACAGCGGGACCACGATCCACCACAACGCCGAGCTCTCCGGGGACCGCATCCTGGAGGCGGCCACGCCCACCGATCAGGCCCTGCGCCTGCTCCACGACACCCTGGAGCGCGGCAGCCTCAGCGCCCGCGCCTGGGCGCGCATCCTCAAGGTGGCGCGCACCGTGGCCGATCTGGAGGGCGCCGAGCGCGTCGAGGCCTGCCACGTCCTCGAGGCCACGGGCTTCCGCGTGATGTCCGAGGAGGCGCCCGCATGACGCCCCTCCTCCTCCTGGGCCTCCGCCTGAGCGGGGTCGTTGACCGCATCGAGGGCAGCCAGGCCGTCGTCGAGTGGCGGGAGGACGCGCTCAGCGACCTGCCCCTGGCCATCCTCCCCGCGGAGCTGAGCGAGGGCGACCGGCTCACCCTGCATTTCGGCCTCCAGGAGCGCGGGTCCGTGCTCGCGCTCACCGAGGGGCGCGCCCTGGTGCTCGCCCCGGGTCGCCCCGTCACCGTCCACCTGCCCCTCGAGGCGCGCCTCGCCTCGGGCCACCGCTACCGCCTGCGCGTGCGCAGGACCCCCTCGCGCCCCCACTCCGGGGTCGCCCCTCGCCCGCGGCGAAGGCCGCAGGGCCTTCCCAACCCAAAGGAGACTGAGTGATGCTTCAAACGGAAGAGCGTAAGGAGGCCCTCTCGAGGGCCGTTCACCAGCTGGAGAAGCAGTACGGCCTCGGCGTCCTGATGCGCCTCGGAGACAAGGCGCACCACAACGTCGAGGTCATCCCCTCCGGCTCGCCGGCCCTCGACCTCGCGCTGGGCGTAGGCGGGTACCCGCGCGGGCGCGTCGTCGAGATCTACGGGCCGGAGAGCAGCGGCAAGACCACGCTCACCCTGCACGCCATCGCCAGCTGCCAGGCGCGCGGCGGGGTCGCGGCCTTCATCGACGCCGAGCACGCGCTGGACCCCACCTACGCCAGCCGACTCGGCGTGAACCTGGACGAGCTGCTGGTCAGCCAGCCCGACCACGGCGAGCAGGCCCTGGACGTCGTGGAGCACCTCGTGAGCGCGGGCGTCGTGGACCTCGTCGTCGTGGACTCGGTGGCGGCCCTGGTGCCCAAGCAGGAGCTGGACGGCGACATGGGCGAGATGCCCGTGGGCCTCCAGGCGCGCATGATGAGCCACGCCCTCCGCAAGCTGACCGGCGTGGCGCACCGGAACCGCGCCTGCGTCATCTTCATCAACCAGCTCCGCCAGAAGATCGGCGTGACCTTCGGCTCCAACGAGACGACCACGGGCGGCAACGCGCTCAAGTTCTACGCCAGCATGCGGCTGGACGTGCGCCGCATCGGCGCCATCAAGAAGGACGACGCGGACATCGGCAGCAAGGTGCGGGTCAAGGTGGTGAAGAACAAGCTGGCGCCGCCCTTCCGCTTCATCGAGTCCGAGATCTACTTCAACCGCGGCATCTCGGTGACCACCGACCTGCTGGAGCTCGCCGACGCGCGCGGCCTGCTCCAGAAGAGCGGCGCCTGGCTCTCGTTTGGCGAGGAGCGCCTGGGCAACGGCCGCGAGCGGGCGCGCGAGCACCTGGAGTCGAACCCTGAGCTCGCGGACCGCCTCCTGGGCGCCATCCGCGCGCATGACCAGGGGGTGGCCGCCGCCGCCTGAGCCCTGGCGCGTCCGACCCCGACCTCTGGGCGCTCGGTGAGGGATCGTGGGTTGCAGCACCCCCCGGTCTGGGTCGGACGCGCCTCTCTCCTCCATTCTGGATACACTCACCCCATGCCTCCCCCCACCTTTGAGCCCACGCCATTCCCGCGGGTGGCCTTTTACGCCGGCCTCACGACCCTGATCGCGGGGATCGTGGTCGGCGCGTCGGGCGCGCAGGTCTTCCTCCTGGTGCGCGTGAGCGGGCCCTGGGCCATCGCGCCCTGGCTGCTCCTGGGGCTGGGGCTGGCGGCGCTGCCCTGCGGCGGGTCGCTGAGCAGCGCGCGGCCCTGGGCCTCCTGGGCCTCGCTGATCGTTGGCGGGCTCGCGACGATCATCAGCCTCAGCTGGGCGGTGTACGCGACCGCCAACGGCCTCTTCGCGCTCGCGCCCTTCTTCGCCGCGCTGCTGGCCGCCCTGGGCGCGTCCCTCTCGCTGGCCGCGCTCGCCCCGGTGCGCCGCTACGCCGAGGCCCAGCGCGCCCTCTTCGCCGACGAGCCGGGCGCCGGCCCCGCGCCCCCGATCTCCCAGCCCCCGGCCTCCCGCCCCTGGCCGATGATCGGCGCCGTCAGCGTGGTCGTGGCCGGATCCGGCGCCCTGCTCGGCGCGCTGGAGAACCCCGACGCCGCCGACCGCGTCCTGCTCCAGGCGCACCTGCTGGTCACCGGGCGCGGCCCGACCGGCGCCGACGGCTTCGTGACGACCCGGGAGGACTACCCCTACCCCGGGAGCCCCTTCCTCGAGTACCTGAGCTACGAGGCTCGCTTCGTGCAGCTCGACCAGGAGCGGGCCACGGACCTGGCCGACGCGGTCGCCGCCGAGGTCGGCTGGCGCATGCTCGCCGAGACCGGCGCGGACGACGTGATCGAGGCCGACCGCCTCCTGTGGGAGCGGGGCGAGGCCCGGCAGATCCCGCTGTGGATCGCCCAGGCCCTGCGCGCGCGCGGCGTCTTCTACCACCAGGAGTCGCTGCTCAGCCGCTCCTTCGACCCGGAGATCCACGCCGACGAAGATCTGGTCCACCTGGACTGCGACCAGCTCGCCCACCTCTACGCCCACGTCGCCTGGCGCCTGGACCTCGCCCTGCACGAGCTCCAGTCCCCCTTCCACGTCTACGTGCAGCTCAGCCCGCCCGCGGGGGTCACGGCCGAGCCGATCACGGTGGAGACCACCAATTTCCGCCGGGTGGACGACGACGGCGTGCGCGTGGACTTCATGGGCGAGGGCATCGGCGAGGACTACCTGATCGACGCCGACTACCACGCCTCGGGGAAGAGCGGCACCTACGCCACCGAGGAGCTCGCGAGGGCCGCGGGGCTGTACACGCCGGCCACCGCGCGCGACATCACCGACATGATCGTCGCCAACGTCATCGTGGGCCTGCGCGACCACGAGGTCGAGGCCCCCTGGGCGGACGAGCTCCGCGCGCACCTGGACGGGACCCGCAGCTACGTGCTGGTCTCGAACCTCCACACCTGGATCCTCGAGGAGGGCCAGAACGCGCTGAAGCTGGGAGAGCCGGCGCTGGCGGCGGAGCGGGCGCGCGAGGCCCTGGCGATCCGGGCCCAGGCCCCCAACCTCGTGCTGGTGATGGACCCGGTGGATCGCGTGCTGCTGGCCCGCGCCCTGGCCGAGGGTGGAGACGCCGGAGCCGCCCGCGCCGAGCTGGTCTCCCTGCTGGCCGAGCTCGACGAGCGCTATGGGCGCGCCGATCCGCCCACCTCCCAGACCATCACCCAGTCCGAGGCCCTGGTGCTGCTGGCCGGGTTGAGCCCGCCCGCCAGCGTCGCCGCCTGCGAGGAGACCCTGGGCGCCGTGCTCCGCCTGGAGGAGCAGCTCCAGGCCTACCGCCGCACCTGGGCGGACGAGGCCTGCGAACTCGCCGCCCGCTCCCCTCGCCTCTGCGCCGAGACCCTGCGGATCTGCGCGAGCCTGGACTGAGCAACCGTCCTGATCAGGACTCTCAGCCCGCGCGCCGGTACTCGACGTGCCGGGCGGGCTTCAGATCCTCCGCCAGACGCCCGCGGCGCGCCACGACGCGCCCCTGCACCATCACCAGCTCAGGGAAGGCGCCGACCTCCTTGCCCACGTAGGGAGACCAGCGCACGCGGCTGTGCAGGTGATCCCGCCCGAGGCGCAGCAGCTCGCCCTCGCGGAAGAGCAGGAGATCCGCGTCCGCGCCCGCCCGGATCTGCCCCTTGTTCTCCAGCCCGAAGAGGCGGGCCGGGGCCTCGCAGCACATCTCCACGAGGCGCTCCAGGCTCATCCGGCCGTGGCTCACCGCGCTCATCAGGAGGGGGTAGAGGGTCTCCACCCCGGGGATGCCCGCGGGCGCCTGCCAGTAGGGCCGCCGCTTCTCCTCGACGCTCCAGGGGGCGTGATCGCTGGCGAAGGCGTCGATGCGCCCCCGCTTCACCGCGGTCCACAGGGCCTTGCGGTCCAGCTCCGAGCGGACGGGAGGGTTGACCTTGATCAGGTTCGCCAGCTTGTCGCCCGCGCTCTCCACGCTCAGGAAGAGGTGGTGCGGCGTGACCGCGCAGGTGATCGGCAGATCCCCGCGGTAGGGGTCGAGGAGGGTCAGCTCGGCCTGCGTGGAGAGCTGGCTGATGTGGACGGCCCGGCTGGTGCGCCGCACCAGGTCCAGGAGGCGCCGGACGGCCTCGACGGCGGCCTCGGGCGGGCGGACGTCGTTGTGGACGGGGGTGGTGACGTTGGCCAGGCGCTTGCGGGCGGCCTCACAGAGGGCGGGGTCCTCCGCGGCCACGGACAGCACGCCGCGGGTGCGGGTGAAGACGCCCTCCAGGGTCTTGTCGTCCAGGGCGAAGGGGCCGGTGACGTCCCCCATCTGGACGTGGACGCCGCAGACCTGCCGGGCGTCGTAGAGATCGGCGCACTGGTCGAGGTTGGTCTTCGTGGCCCCCACCCAGACGCCGTAGTTGGCGACGGAGAGCCGGGCGGCGGTGGCGAGCTTGGCCTTGACCGAGGCCGCGTCCACCGTGGGGGGCTGGGTGTCCGGCATGTCCAGGACGGTGGTGACCCCGCCGGCCACCGCCGCGCGCGAGCCCGTGCCCCAGTCCTCGCGCCGACCGTCCCCGGGATCGCGGAAGTGGACCTGCGAGTCGATGACCCCGGGCATGACGAAGCGCCCGATGGCGTCAATCTCGCGGCGGGCCGGGCCAGCGGCCTTGCCGCCCACGTACGCGATCTTGTTGCCCTCGATGGCGATGTCGGCCACCAGGCGTCCCGTGCTGGACACGATGGTGGCGTCCCGGATGATCAGTTCGTACACGGCCTTCCCGTAGCCCTTCCCGTAGCCCTTCCCGTTGCCTTTCCTGCTGTCCTCCGTGCCCCCTGCGCGAGGACGAGAAGCCCATTGTACTATCTCCGATCGACCGGGTCAGGCCACCCATCCTGTGATGACAGGTCAACCGCGATCGGGCTACCTTCTCGATGCCACCGGAGCACCCGTTCACGGTGAGCCTCCCGAGGAGCGATGCGCGCCCCCCCTGTCCACGATGTGCTGCTGATCGCCGGCCCCCCAGGCTCGAGCGCGCTGTGGTCGGGCGTCCGCGCCCGCTGGGGGGAGCGCCTCCAGAGCCGCGCGCTGGAGCTCTTCGAGCCCCCACCCGCCGATCCGAGCGTGGACGGCCTCGCCCGCCGGGTGGCCGAGGAGATCGCCCGGTCTCCGCGACCCCTGGCGCTGGTGGCCCACGGCTCCTTCGTCCCGGTGGCCATGCGCGCCGCGGCCCTGCAGGCCCCGGCCCGCCTCGTGCTCTGCGACGGCCCCATCGGCGCGCTCGACCCCGTGCTCAGCGGGCTGTGCGCGCTGTGTCGCACCCCCCAGCTCGCCGCGAGGACCGTCCTCCACCCTGCCTTTCTCGCGCGCTGGCTGAGCTCCTCGCTCGGGCTGCGGCGGGCGGTCGTCAACCCCTACGTCATGGACCACGACACCGTTGTCGCGCTTCTGGCACCCCTGGTCCGCACGCCCGAGAGCCGGCTCGCCCTCGCCGGTTTCCTGCGGAGCCTGCCGGAGGCGGTGCGCGAGCCCCCCACCTTCTCTGGGGACACGATGCTCGTCTGGGGAGAGAATGACGTGCTCTATCCGGCACGATTCGCCGATGAGGCTCGCCGATGGTTGCCCCGGGCACACGTAGTCTGCATCCCGGGTGCCCAGCACATGCACCCCGAGGAGCGGCCCTGGGAGATGGCCGACAAGGTCGAGGCGTGGTTGACGCGCGGGGAGACCGCGACATGAATGTCGCGGTCTGGGGCCTCCCGGAGGGGGTCCGCGGACCCCTCCAAGAATCCGATCCTGTTCCCTGGCCGATGATGAGCGATTCCTGAGGACCTGGCACACTTCGTGCATAGTAAGGAGGCGGAGACGCTGAGTGCCAGGCTGACGGGTGGAGACGTCGGCCGTACCGCGAAGGCGCCCTGTCGAGAGGCAGGGCGCCTTTCTTGTCTCTGCCCCCGGGGCCTCCCCGCCCGAGGCGCGCCGCGCGCCCGCCGATCGCGAGCGTCCTGCGCCGGGATCGTTTAGGCTACGGGAATGGACCTCTCGACCCTGGCGCGCGCCGGGCTCCGCGTGAGCTCGGCCCCCCTGGACCTGGACGCCTACCGGCGCGACCTCTGGCCGCGCGCCACCCTGGATCTGACCGAGGGTCAGCTCCCCCCCGCGCCCGCCGCGGTGTGCTGGCCACGCGACGCGGGCCAGGTGCGCGCCGCCCTGGACTGGGCGGTCAAGGAGGGCGTGGCGGTGGTGCCCTATGGGGCGGGATCAGGGGTCTGCGGGGCGGCCCAGGGTCGGGCCGGCTCGCTGGTCATCGACACCAAGCGCCTCGACGCCGTGGGCGAGGTGGACGAGGAGCGCCGCGCCGTGCGCGTGGGGCCGGGGGTCCTGGGGCAGCACCTGGAGGACCGCCTGGAGCGCTCGGGCTGGCAGGTGGGCCACAGCCCCTCCAGCATCTGGTGCTCGACGGTGGGCGGATACGCCGCGGCCCGATCCGCGGGCCAGTTCTCCAGCCGCTACGGCGTCTTCGAGGACATGCTGCTGGGGCTGCGCGCGGAGTGTCCGAGCGGGACGGTGTCGGCGGGGGTCTGGACGCTTGCGGGCGAGGAGGACCTGCTGCCGGTGCTGTGCGGATCGGAGGGCGCGCTCGGGGTGATCACCGAGGCGTTTGTGCGGGTGGTGCCGCTGCCCGAGGCGCGATGGCTGCGCGGCTACGCCTTCCCCTCGGCGCAGGCGGCCTGGGACGCCATGCGCGCCCTGCTGCAGCGGGGGCTCTGGCCCTCCGTGGTCCGGCTCTACGACGCCGTGGACAGCAACATCGGCGGGAAGCTGGGCGGTCGGCGGGCGCGGTCGCGGGAGGGCGGGCGCGCGGTGCTGTCGCAGCTCAAGGAGGCGGCCCTCTCCGTCCCTGGCCTGCGCCGCCACCTGCTCGACCTGCCCCTGGCCCTGCCCTCGCTCATCAACCGGCTGGCGGCCGGGCTGGGCCAGGAGGTGCTGCTGATCGTGGGCTTCGAGGGCCCGCTCCCGCTGGTGGAGGCCTGCGTCGTCGCGTCGGAGCCCATCTTCGCCGCAGCGCGGGATCTGGGCCCGGACCCGGGCAACACCTGGTACGCGCACCGGCACGACGTCTCCTACAGGCTGGCGCCGATCTTCGCCGCGGGCGGCTTCGCCGACACGATGGAGGTCGCCGCCCCCTGGTCCCGGCTGGAGGCGCTCTATGGCGCGGTCAAGGCCGCCATCGCGCGGCACGCCTTCGTCATGGCGCACTTCAGCCACGTCTACCCGGAGGGCTGCTCGATCTACTTCTCGTTCGCGGGCGCGGGGAAGCGGGAGGTCTACGACGCGCTGTGGGCGGACGCGCTGGAGGCGGCGGCCCACAGCGGCGGGACGGTGACCCACCACCACGGCGTCGGGCAGCTCAAGGCGGCGGCGGCCTCGCGGGAGGCGGGCGCGGCGGTGCGGGTGTGGCAGGAGATCCGGGCCCGGCTGGACCCGGCGGGCATCATGAACCCCGGGCGCCTGTTCACGGACCCACGCCCCGATCTGCCTGGACCGCCGGCCCCGCAGGGCGGCCCGGTCTACGCCTTGGACGAGCAGAGCCTCCTGGCGGACCTCGACCCCTACGCCGAACCCGCTGAGCTCACCGCGGCGCTCGCGGCCCGGGGCTACGCGCCGCGGATCCGCCCGGATCGCCCCCTCGCCGCCTGGCTCGCGGCCCTGGAGCGCGGGGCCCTGGAGGCCTGGGAGATCCCCTGCTTCGACCTTCAGGCCCGCTTCGAGGACGGGGTGTCCGTGCGCCTGGGCCGCGCCCCGCGCTCCGCGGCGGGTCCGGATCTGCGCTGGTCGCTGCTGCGGCGCGCGCGGCTGGAGCTGGTGCAGGTCCCCATCCGCCCGCGAACCGAGGAGGCGCTCGCGGTGGAGGAGGTGGACCCGCGCGAGCTGCGATCCGGCTCCGACGCCCCACGCTCGCCGAGAAGGGAGGTCGCATGAGGCCCGTGGCCGAGTACGAGACCTGCGCGTACTGCCCGCGGCTCTGCCGGCCGGTCTGCCCGGTGGCCGTGGGCAGCGCCCGCGAGGCGGCGACCCCCACCGCCATGATGACCGGCCCCTTCCTGGCCGTGCTGGACGCGCTCTCCCGCGAGGAGGCCGGGGCCTACGCGGCGCTCTGCGTGAGCTGCGGCGCCTGCACCGAGCACTGCAAGGTCCAGCGCCCGGTGGCCGATCTGCTCGCGGCGGCGCGGCAGACCCTCCTGGATCCCCCGGCGCCCGAGGAGCTCGGGGAGATCGAGGGCGCGGGCGCCTGGGTGGCGGTGGAGTGCGACGGGCGCCCCTGGGGTCGGGCCCTGGCCCGGAGGACCGGCCGCCCCGTCGCCCGCTTCGTGACGCGCGATCACCTGGGCGAGGCCCTGCTGGACTCCCCCGCGGCCTTCGCCCAGCATGCGCGGGCCCTGCGGGACCGGCTGGCCGGGCGCACCCTCATCGTCGCCGACAGCGGCTGTCTGCGGGCCGCGCGCGAGGCCGGGCTCTCCGCGCAGCACCTCGCCGAGCTCGTCCCACCGCCCGAGCTCGCCCTCACCTTCCACGCCTGTGAGGGCCCGGAGCTCCCCGGAGAGCCCGCCCCCGACGCGCTCGCCTGCTGTGGCGCGCGCTCCCCCCTGCTCGACCGGCACCCGATCATCGCCGCGGAGGTGGCCGAGTCCGCCGCGCGGCGCCTCGGCGCTCAGCCCTGCTCCACCGCCGACGCGCGCTGCGCACGAGCGCTGCGGGCCGCGGGCGCCGAGATCTGGGACCCGGTCACCTCACTGTTGTCCAGCCTGGAGCGAACATGAGCGAGCGAGACGCGCACGACATCCACCACCCGGAGGACAGCGGCGCGCGCAACCGGAGCGAGAAGATCTGCCTCATCGTCAACCCTCGCGCCGGCGCGGGCCGGGCCGGGCGGCAGATGAGCCTGCTGGAGCGCGCGGTGGATCGCGCCTTCGAGCGCTGGGAGATCCGCAAGACCGAAGGCCCCCGCCACGCCGAGGAGCTGGCCGCGACCGCCTCCGGGCAGGGCTTCGATCTCATCGCCGCGGTCGGCGGGGACGGCACCTGCAACGAGGTGGTCAACGGGCTCATGGACGGCGACCGGGCGCGGAGCTGGAGCACCGCCTTCACCGTCATCCCCTTCGGCACCGGCAGCGACCTCATCAAGACGCTGGAGATCCCCACCTCGCTCTCCGCGGCGCTGTGGATGGCGGCCACGGGGATCACGCTGCCCTCGGACGTCGCGCGGGCCCGGGTCACCGGCGAGCGCGGGACCGTGGAGCGCAAATTCATCAACGTGGCGGGCTTCGGGGCCAACGGCGAGGTCGTGCTGCTGGCCAACGAGATGGACAAGCGCTGGGGCGGGGGCCTCACCTTCCTGCGCGCCACCTTGCAGGCCAGCATGCGCTACCGCCCGGCGCGCCTCGCGTTGGAGTGGGACGGGCCCGAGGGCGCCGGGAGCTGGGAGGGCAACGTCACCAGCACCTTCGTCGCCAACGGCGCGTATTGCGGCGGCGGCATGTGGGTAGGTCGGGGCGGCACCATGCAGGACGGCCTGCTGGACATCAGCGTGATCCCCGAGAGCCCGCTTCTCAAGCAGATCGTCAGCACGCCCGCGCTCTATCGCGGCCACCCCGAGCGCTTCCCCGGCGGCTGGAAGGTCCGCGCGCGACGACTCAGCGCCCGCCCGGTGGAGGGCGCGCGCGTCCACATCGACCTGGACGGCGAGATGCCCGGCGTTCTCCCAGCGGAGTTCGAGATTCTGCCCCGCGCACTGAACATCCGAGGGGGATGGAAGCGCAACCCACTCCTGAACACCTGATCGGTCGCGCGCGCCACACCCGGCGAAGGATGAGCCTTTCTGAAGAAAATGAATTTGCGGCCTTTCAATAAAGAAAGTTGAATCGATCCCCTTGTACATCCGTCCGGGTGTTGATATTTTCGTGGAGTCTTCGACGGGCTAGCCCCCGTTGGAGCGAGAGAGTTGCTGGCACGAGATCGCCATCCTGTGGATGGGAGGAGCGGGCCAGCACACCCACACCAGGCACCCACACCAGGAGGACGACATGAACAAGGCTGACCTGACCGAGGTTCTCGCGGAGCGGGCCGGAATTCCCAAGGTTCGCGCTGCGGCTTACATCAACACCCTGGTCGGCGCGATCCAGGAGGCCCTCACGAAGGGCGAGAAGGTCACGATCTCTGACTTCGGCACGTTCACCGTGTCGAAGCGCCGCGAGTTCCTCGGCCACAACCCGAAGAACGGCTCGGAGATCCGCGTCCCGGCTCGCCACATCCCGGTGTTCCGCGCCGGCAAGGGCCTCAAGGAGTCGCTGAACAACGGCTGAGCCGCGACGAGAGAGGGGACGGGTGGCGAATGCTCCCCGTCCCCTCTTCTCTTTTGGATCGGGCCCCCTCGGGCCGGTCAGCGCCCGCGTTTTTCGCCCAGGGTCATGGAACGCGGTTGACAGTGATCGGCGAGGGGCTAGAGGACCGGACGCCGGAGAAGCCGGTGTTCGTCGGCACGCGCGTGGCCGTCGGCGGATGGAATCCACCGAAAAGGGCGTTCGCCCACGCGGCTGCCTCCTGGCAGTCGCCAGGAGTGATGATGATCGAGACGCTCCCCTACCCCACGACACCCAGGCCGCTGGTGAAGCTGGCCGCGGAGGCCGAGCTCCCGAGCCGGTACGGGCACTTTCGGGTCTTCGCCTTCGAGTCTCCCACGGACGGCAAGGAGTACGCCGCGGTGGTGCGCGGCAACGTCTTCGACGCCGAGGGCGTGCCCGTCCGCCTGCACAGCGAGTGCTTCACGGGGGACGTCATGGGGAGCCTGCGCTGCGACTGCCGGGAGCAGCTCGAGGCGGCGCTGGAGCTCGTGGGCAAGTCCCCCCGCGGCGCCGTGGTCTACCTGCGCCAGGAGGGCCGGGGTATCGGGCTCGCCAACAAGATCCGCGCCTATGCGCTCCAGGAGCGCGGCCTGGACACGGTGGAGGCCAACCTGGCGCTGGGCTTCAAGGACGACCAGCGCCGCTACGACATCGCCGCGGACATCCTGCGCCTGCTCGGCATCCGCAGCGTCTACCTGCTGACCAACAACCCCTCGAAGCAGGTGGGGCTGGAGCGCCTGGGGATCCCGGTACTGGGCCGCATCCCGCTCCTGGCGGAGCCCAACGAGCACAACGCCTTCTACCTGGAGACCAAACGGCGGAAGAGCGGACACCTGCTCTGAACATCCGCGGTCTCCCTCCCGGTCCCACGCGACGCCGTTGACACCGCGGGTCTCTCGCGGCTACAACGTCGCTTGCCGCACACGGTTCGCGGCTCGACACGGGAGAGTGGATGTCCGCCAGCAAGTCCGCCATGACCTGTCTCGCCCTCCTGCTCGCCGCCTGCGACGGCGGGAAGGGCTCGGAGAGCTCGCTTTATTACCCCGAGCTCGAGCTCTCCGGCTCCCGCATGGACTTCGAGACCGTCAACTTCGGCGAGTCCCGCAGCCGCACCGTCTACGTCACGAACGCCGGCGATCTCCGCATGGGGATCGAGACGGTCGCCCTGAACGAGGGCGAGATGGAGCAGAATTTCACGCTCTCCTACTCCCGCGACGAGATCACCTGCCCCGACAGCGCGGAGGCCGCGGCCCGGGCCGTGCGCAGCCCCGAGACCGGCGGCGAGGGTGAGGGTGAGGGCGAAGGCGAGGGCGAGGGCGAAGACACCGCGAGCACCACGGCGGTGGAGACCGGCGGCTTCACGCTGGGCCCTGGCTGCAAGTTCCCGGTCAAGGTCACCATGAACCCGGTGACCGTGGGCGACATCGTCAGCTCCTTCAAGGTGACGACCTACTCGGGCGAGGACGACGACGGGAAGTTCTACCGCGACCCCGACAACGAGTGGCGCGTCGTGATCATGGAGGGCGCCGGCACCAAGAGCGGCGGCAACCTCATCACCAGCCCCGTCAACCTCAACTTCGGCTACGTGTACTCGGGAGAGACGGCCAGCGAATACATCCGGCTGCGCAACGTGGGCGACGCCGACGTGATCCTGGGCGAGGCCTCGCTGGACTCTACGTGCAGCGGGGGCTTCAGCATCGAGAGCGCCTTCGACGACGGCCGCGTGCTCTCCGGCGACTCCTCGACGCTCATCGAGGTCTCCTTCTCCCCGGTGGACGACGAGCCGGCGAGCTGCTCGCTCTTCTTCACCTCCGATGACGCCGACGACCCGCTGGTCGAGGTCGCCATGGAGGCCAACCAGGGCGACGACCCGGACAACACGAGCCCCACCGTCGAGCTCCGCGAGCCGGCCCCCGGCTTCATCCTCAACGGCATGTCGCCGCTCTCGCTGGAGATCAACGTCTTCGACCCGGATCAGTCCGCGGACACGCTGGACTGCAAGGTCAAGAGCGTGGTGCTGGTGAACGAGACCCTGGCCGACTGCACGCCCACCGATGAGAGCGGCCACGTCTTCGTGGACATCCCGCTGGAGGACCTCGAGGAGGGCGTCGACACCATCCTCATCCAGGCCAAGGACAGCTCGGGCGCCTACGGCTACGCCTCGACCACGATCCTCTACAAGTACGGCTTCCCCGGCTCCGACGACGACGGCGACGGCTTCGGCGACGACGACACCGAGGAGGAGGTCGACTGCGACGACGAGGACATCAACGTCTACCCCGAGGCGGCTGAGCGCGCGGACGGCAAGGACAACGACTGCAACGGCGAGATCGACGAGGGCACGGACGGGGCCGACGACGACGGCGACGGCTTCTCCGAGGAGGACGGGGACTGCAACGACAACGACGAGAACACCTACCCCGAGGCCGACGAGGCCGGTGACCGCGCCGACAACGACTGCGACGGCACCATCGACGAGGGCTCCTCGCTCTACGACGACGACGGTGACGAGTTCTCTGAGGCCGAGAACGACTGCGACGACGAGGACCCGGCCATCAACCCCACCGCCGACGAGTACTGCGACGGCGAGGACAACGACTGCAACGGCCTCAAGGACGAGCAGGACGGCTGCATCGCGTTCGAGTCGGACCCCGTCATCATCGGCGGCATCCAGTCCGGCGTGACCGCCCTGGGCGTGGGCGAGTCCACGACCATGACGGTCTACGTGGTGGACGGCGACGGCTCCGAGCTCACCTACTCCTGGGAGCAGGACCCCGCGCTCACCACGCTCGGCCACACGGCCATCGACACGCCGAACGCGTCTACGATCACGTTCACCGCGCCGAGCGCGCTGCCCGAGGGCTCCAAGGGCGAGCTGTACTCCATCTACGTGGTCGTCCTCGACGAGGACGGGAACCAGGACTACGACGCGGGCGACATCGTCATCTACCCGCAGTCGGTGGACCTGGACTTCACCACGACCACCACGGGCGGCTGCGGCTCCAACGCCGAGGACGCCGGGCTCCTGTTCATCCCGGGGCTCGGCGCGCTGGCGGCCATGATGCGCCGGCGTCGCCGTCAGGTCTGAGCGAGGCGCCTCGCCAGCACCGCGGCGGCGGCCGTGTCGGCGCGCAGGACGCGCGGCCCCAGGCCCTCGGGCTGAAAGCCGCGCGTCGTGGCGTCGGCGACCTCGCGCGCGCTCCAGCCCCCCTCTGGCCCCAGCAGGAGGGCGCAGGGGCCGAGGGGCGGGCTCCGTAGCGGGGCTCCGGGGGTGTAGATCCGACGGTCGAGGTCCGCGGGCACGCGCTCCAGCGCCGCGACGAGGGGTAGCGGCTCCAGGACCTCAGGGACGTCCGCGCGCCCGCACTGGGCCGCGGCGGAGGCGACCACGCGCCGCCAGCGCTCGGCGCGCTCTCCGCGGGCCACGGAGCGCTCGGCCAGCACGGGCAGGATCCGCGTGACCCCCAGCTCCACGGACATGCGGATCAGGGTGTCCATGGCCTCGTGCTTGACCAGCGCGGGCAGCAGCCAGACCTCCTCGCCCCGCACGCCGGGCCGGGGCGCCTCGAGCTCCAGCACGGCGATCCCGCGCTCGACGCCCACCAGCTCCGCCTCCGCCTCCAGGCCCTGCCCGTCGAAGAGCAGCACACGCTCACCCCGGGCCACCCCCGTCACGCGCAGGAGGTGGTGCGAGGCCGCCTCATCCAGCGTGATCCGCCCGCCCTCCGCCGGCAGGCCCGGCGCCGGGAAGCGCCTCAACGCTGGTACTCCAGGCTCACCCAGTCGCCCTCCTGCTCGCGCCGCAGCAGGCGCAGTCCCCGCAGGGCTGCCTCCACCTTGTGCGCCCGGTCGGCGAGGATGCCCGCCAGGACCAGCGCGCCGCCCGTCACCCGCGTCAGGTCCTCGGCGAGCGCCACCAGCACCTCCGCGTAGAGGTTGGCGACGACCAGATCGAAGGGCCCCTGGATGCGCCCGAGCGGGGTCGTGTCGAAGCGCGCCGTGAGCCCGTTCCGCTCCGCCGCCTCCTCCGAGGCCCGCACCGCCTCCGGGTCGGTGTCCACGCCCCAGGCGTCCATCCCCAGCTTCGCCGCGGCGAGGGCCAGCACGCCCGAGCCGCAGCCCACGTCCAGGCAGCGCCCGCCGGGGACCGCGTGGCGATCCACCCCCGCCAGGCAGGCCCGGGTCGTGGGGTGCTCGCCGGTGCCGAAGGCCAGACCGGGCTCGATGACCAGATCACCCGCCTGCGCCTCCCAGGGCGGGGCGACGGCGAGGCGCGGGCTCACCACGATGCGGTGGAAGGAGCGCTTCCAGGTCTCGCCCCAGTCCTGGTCGTCGATGCTCTCCCACTGGGGGGCGCCGACCTCGGCGAGCCGGCCCAGGGCCGCCTCCAGCGCGGCGAAGCGCTCCCCGAAGCCCTCCGCCGGCCACCAGGCGCGCAGGAGGGCGCGCTCGGGCGGGGGCGGGAGCGGCCCGGTGTCCCAGGGCTGGCGGTAGCGGGGGACCTCGCCCGGGAGCAGATCCTCCTGCACGCCCAGGGCGCCGGCCTCCATCAGGAGATCCTGCGCGCCCTCCAGCGCGGCCCGCCCGACGACGACGCGCAGCTCAGCCCAGGATCCCATCAGTGATCCGAGGGCTCGGGCACCGGGGTCGGCAGCGGCTTGCCGTCCGCCGTCAGCTTCAGGAGCTGGGCGATGTCGGAGGGCTGCCGCACCTTGACCCACTGGTCCCCGTAGAGCCCGCGGACGAAGATGGAGGGCGTCCCGTCGATCCCGATGGCCGTGGCCGAGGCGATGTCCTGCTGGACCGCCAGCGTGGTCTCCTCCGACGCGCGACAGGCCTCGAAGGTGGCCTTGTCCAGCCCGACCTGCGCGCCCATGAAGGTGAGCGCGTCGGCGTCCAGCGCCTCCTGGTTCAGGAACATCAGCCGGTTCAGCTCCCAGAAGCGCCCCTGCTGGCGCGCGCACTCGCCCGCCTTCGCCGCCGCGCAGGACTCCTTGTGGAAGACCCGCTTGATGTTGGGGTTGCAGGCGTTGTCCAGCGGGTAGTTCTTGAACAGGATCTTGATGTCGGGGCTGGCCGAGGCCAGGTCGTGGAGGTCCGGGGCGACGATCCCGCAGAAGGGGCACTCGAAGTCCGCGAACTCGACCACGACGATCCTGCCCGAGGGGTTGCCCAGGACCGGCTCCGTCCCGTCCAGCCCGATCTCCGAGGGCCCGACGAAGACGGAGATCGGCGGAGCGCCGCCCCCGCTGGTCGAGGCCTCCGGCGTCGTGCCCTCCGACTTGTTGGCCTGCCGCCCGAAGATGACGCCGGCGACGAGCACGATGCCCAGCACGGTCAGCGACTTCTCCTCCCGGGCGAAGAGCACCGCCTTCAGCCCGTCGCCGAGCGGGACCCCGCTCTGCCGGACCCACAGCGCGCCGGCCACGAGGATCAGCGCGTTGAGCCCGTACAGGCTCACGCAGAGCAGGCACCAGGCGCCCACCTGGGTCGAGGCCCACACCAGGAAGAGCGAGTACGCCACGGACAGCCCGCCGCCCAGCGCGAGCAGGTGGGGGCCGTTCTTGAAGCTGGCCCGAGACGGCGTCGCGTAGAGGGCCACCAGCGCCGCGCCCAGGTAGAAGGCGGCGCCCAGGTAGGCGATGGGCACGCCCCGGATCTCCGACCACTCGCTGCGGTTGACGAGGTCGCAGTTGAAGACCTCATCGACGTTGCAGATGGCCTGCGCCTGCAGATCGACGTGGTGGTTGCCGAGGTAGAGCGAGACCAGCAGGGCCGCCCCCGAGGCGATCACGACGCCCACCCGCGGGCTTCGGAGCAGACCCGCGAGCCCGGCGGACCAGCAGGCGGCGATGATCGCGCCCAGGAAGCCCAGCGTGTTGCCCTGACCTTGAAGGACGAAAGCCGCGATCAGGGCGATGGCTGCGGCTACGGCGAGACCGGAGGATGCACTTCGAGACATTCGTCGCTCTACCTTGCGGCAGGAAGCCCCGCAACGCCGACCGTGTGGCCTTTCCGAGAAGGCGTCACGCGCGTTAACGTGCCGGGGCATGCCCGGACCCGTGGTCCTCCTCGGACCCCAGCGCCCTCACCCCAACCTCCGCGCCGCGCTCGACCTGCTCGAGCGCCTCGGCGCAGCCGCGCCCTCCCCCCGGAGCGGCCCCATCGTCTGCATCTCGGCCGGCTGGCGCCAGGACGAGGCCGACGAGGCGACCCTGCGGCGAGACATCCACCCGGACGCCGTCTCGTTGCCGCTCTACGCGGCCTTCGAGCGCATCTCCCGCACCGCGCCAGAGCTCGCCAGCGCCTACAAGGAGCGGCAGGCCCGGGTGCGCAAGATCAAGGCGCTCTACCGCGTGCGCCTGCACCCGGCCATCAGCGCGGCGCGGCGCCTGGTCTCCCGCCGGCACGAGGACCCGGAGCTGGTCGATCACTTCCTGACGGCGGCGGTGGGCTCGCTCCAGGAGATCGACCGCGGCTTCCTGGAGCTCGTGGGCGCGGTCCATCAGGCCTTCGAGGCCCGCTTCGATCCGCAGGCCCACGACGAGGTGGCGCAGGTGCGCGCCCGCGCCCAGGAGCTGCTGCTGGAGGCCCGCGCGGTGGTGATCACGGGCGGCCACGTCGGCGTGCTGCGAAACCGGCTCGCCTTCTTCGGGATGGACGGCCTGCTCTGCGCGGCCAACGCCGCGGGGCTGGGCGTGGCGGCCTGGTCGGCGGGGGCCATGGCGCTCACCGAGCGCGTCGTGCTCTTCCACGATGATCCGCCCCACGGGGTCGGAGACCCGGAGCTGCTCGACCGCGGGCTCGGCGTCGTGCCCAGGCTCGTGCTCTTCCCCGACGCGAACCACCGGCTCCGCCTGGACGACGCCCCGCGCGTCGGCGCCCTGGCCCGGCGCTTCGGGCCCGCGCGCTGCGTCACCCTGGAGAGCGGGGCGATGCTGTCCCTTCAGCGCGGGCGCTGGGTCAACCACGGACCTCGGGAGAGCGCGCACGAGCTGAGCCCCAAGGGCGTGCTGCTGGATCTGCCGCAGGCGGAGGCTGACGATGCGCCGGGTGCTTGAGCTCGCCGCGCGGATCCGCGCCAACCCCGACCGGGCCCGCGAGGAGATCATCGCCTTCATCCGGCGTTGGCGCTTCCCGCTCCAGGACGTGGACACCGCCGTCTTCTTCTTCTACGACGGCCTGCCCGCCGAGGCGGTCTTCCTCCAGCACTGGGTCTTCGGGCTCCCCAGCCGCCAGAAATTCCGCCGCCTGGAGGGCACCGACGCCTTCTGGCTCGCGCTGGACCTGCCCCCCCGGGCGCGCATCGAGTACAAGGTGGAGGTGATCCGCGAGGGTCACGGCGTCTGGATGCGCGATCCGCTGAACCCGCTCCAGGCCTATGATCCCTTCGGCTCCAACAGCGTCTGCCAGATGGCGGGCTACCAGGAGCCCCCCTGGACCGTCGAGGACAAGGAGATCCGCAAGGGGCGGCGCGAGCGCTTCGAGCTGCAGAGCGAGGTCTTCGGCGGCGAGCGCCCCATCGAGGTCTACCTCCCCGCCGAGTACCGCCCGGAGAAGAAGTACCCCCTGCTCATCTGCCACGACGGGCGCGACTACCTGCGCTTCGCCGCCGCCCAGCAGATCCTGGACAACCTCATCGGGCGGCACGAGGTCGCGCCCCTGCTGGTGGCCTTCACCTCGGGCGTAGCGCGCAACGAGGAGTACGCGGCCAACCCCAAGCAGGCGCGCTTCCTGGTGCAGGAGCTCCTCCCCGCCCTGGAGGGGCGCTACGGCATCGAGCCCGAGCCCCAGAGCCGCGGGCTCATGGGGGCCAGCTTCGGCGCGGTCTCCAGCCTCTACACCGCCTGGTCCTACCCCGGGGTCTTCGGCCAGCTCCTGCTGCAGTCGGGCTCCTTCGTGTTCACCGACATCGGCCAGCACGACCGCGGGAAGCTGTGGGACCCCATCGTGGACTTCGTGGCCGAGTTCCGGCAGGATCCCGGCAGGATCAAGGCGCGGCTCTACCAGAGCTGCGGCGTGTTCGAGTCCCTCATCTACTACAACCGCAGCCTGGTGCCCCTCCTGCAGAGCGCGGGCCTCGATCTCCGCTACGAGGAGGCCCAGGACGGCCACAACTGGATCAACTGGCGCGACCGTCTGAGGAGCGGCCTCTCCTGGCTCTTCCCAGGCCACCTCTGGATGGTCTACGAGTAAGACCTCTCATGGAAGGAAGCGGAACATGGCAGACGTGACCCGGAAGATCGGCCTCTCGCTCGGCGCGGACCTCTGCTGGCCCGCCTCCTTCGAGCAGATCCTCTCCCGCTTGAAGCTGGAGATCCCCGTCGGCGACGACATCGTCCGCCTGGCCACCGAGCGCGTGCGGGTCGAGCCCTTCAACCTCCGCGCGAAGCCGAACTATGACCTCGTGCTGGACCGCATCACGCACTGGTTCCCGACCACGCGCGAGTGGATCAAGAAGATCGCGCTCATGGACGGGGTCTATGTGCTGAACAACCCCTGGGGCATCCAGAGCTACGAGAAGCACACGACCTACTGCGCGATGATGCGGCTCGGCTTCCCCATCCCCGAGACCTGGATGATCCCGCCCAAGGAGTACACGGACGAGGGCGACGTGATGGTCACCGTCCGGCGCTACAACAAGCTGTTCAACCTCGAGGACGTCGGGCGCGCGGTGGGCCTGCCCGCCTACCTCAAGCCCTACGACGGCGGCGGCTGGGTGGGCGTCACGCGGGTCAAGGACAACGCCGATCTCCACCGCGCCTACGACGCCTCGGGCAAGCGCGTGCAGCACCTTCAGGCGGGGGTGGAGGGCTGGGACATCTTCATCCGCAGCATCGGCGTGGGCCCGCAGGTCAACGTCGTGCGCTACGACCCCTCGGCCCCCCTGCACGCCCGCTACGTGGTGGACTTCAACTTCCTGAACGGCCAGGAGTGGCGGCAGGCCCAGCAGATCTGCCGCACCATCAACGCCTTCTTCGGCTGGGACTTCAACTCCTGCGAGATGCTGCGCTCGGGCGGCGTCTTCCACCCCATCGACTTCGCCAACGCCTGCCCGGACAGCCAGGTCACCAGCCTGCACTACCACTTCCCCTGGCTGGTCAAGGCCCTGCTGCGCTGGACCATCTTCTGCGTGGTCACCGGGCGCAAGGTGCGGCTCAACCCGGACTGGGACGCCTTCCTCTCCCTGCACGAGCCCGAGTGCCCCTGGGAGGAGCAGGTCGCGCGCTACGACGCGCTCGCCCGCGCCCACTACGACACCGACCGCTTCGAGGAGTTCTGCGAGCGCCACCTGGGGAACCTCGACGAGGTCGCGCACGAGTTCTTCGGCACCGGCGAGTTCAAGGAGATCGTGCGGTCCAAGGTCGCCGCGCTCTACCCGACCCACGAGATCGACGAGTTCACCGACCACTTCTTCGGCATGGTCCAGTTCTGGCGCAAGACCGAGGGAGATCGGCTCGGGCTCGTGCGGTGAGGCGTCAGCTCTGGCGCCCCTGGAGCCAGGCCCTGGGCCGGGAGATCGGCGTGGCCTGCTGGGGGCACTACGGGCGCCCGCTGGTGCTCTTCCCCACCGCGGGCGGGGACGCGCTGGAGCCCGAGCGCTTCGGGCTCATCGACGCGCTCCGCCCCCTCCTGGAGGCCGGACGCCTCAAGCTCTACAGCCCGGACAGCCTCGCCGGGGAGGGCTGGCTCTCGCCCGGCGCGGAGCCCGCCTACAAGTCCCAGCTTCAGGCGCGCTACGACGCCTTCGTGGCCAGCGAGCTCGCCGGGCTGGTGCGCGAGGACTGCGGGGGCTCCGAGGTCCCGCTGGCCGTGGCCGGCGCGAGCATCGGGGCCTACAACGCGCTGAACGCCGCCTGCAAGCACCCCGACCTCTTCGACCTCTGCGTGGCGATGAGCGGCACCTACCGCCTCGAGCGCTGGATGGGCGGGCACCGCGACCAGGACTTCTACTTCAACATGCCCCTGCTCTTCCTGCCGAACCTCGGCGCGGGGCCGCAGCTGGACGGCCTGCGCCGCAGCTTCTTCCTGCTGGCCACCGGCACCGGCCGCTTCGAGGCCCCCTGGGAGACCGACCAGGTCGCCGCCGTCCTCTCGCAGAAGGGCATCCCCCACCGGGTGGAGCGCTGGGGGCCGGACGCGCACCACGACTGGCCCACGTGGCGCACCATGCTGCCGCTCTTCCTGGACCGGCTGCTGTAGAGCCCGCCTTCGCCGCCCCCTGGCGCGGACGGGCACAACTCCGACCTGCGCGATAGATGTTTTGTGACCTCCGCGCGGCCGCGGGGATGCTAAAGTATTCCGTCTGGAGGAAAGCCCATGCAGCACCGCCTGGACAGCCTCGCGCGCAACGCCCGTCTCGACGGTCCCCGCGTCGGCATCATCTCGACCTGGGACGTCGAGAACAACGCCGTCCGCATCCTGGCCGCCACGCTCCGCGCCGCCGGGCACCACGTCACCGAGATCTACTTCAAGGACTGGATCTCGAACTACCTGGATCCCGCCACGGACATCGAGCTGGAGAACCTGGTCAAGGTGGTCCGACGCGACCAGCTCAACCTGGTCTGCATCTCCATCCGCGCCAGCGCCTACTCCCAGCAGGCGAAGATCCTGGCCGAGCACCTCCACCGCGAGCTGGACATCCCCGTGCTCATGGGCGGCATGCACGCCACCATGGCGCCGGACGACTGCATCAGCCAGGCGGACATGGTGCTGAAGGGCGAAGGTGAGCTCGCCCTGCTCGACCTCGCCAACCGCCTGCGCGACGGCTCGCCCGAGCTGCTGGGCACCCAGAACGTGTGGTTCCGCCGCCGGGCCGACGACATCGTCAAGAACCCGCTCCGCCCGCTGATCTCCGACCTGGACAGCCTGGAGTACCGCGACTACACGCACGCCGACAAGTACTTCATCTTCGGCAAGGGCTACAAGCGCGGCGACCCCCAGCACGGCGACCCCGTCTTCCAGATGATGGGCAGCCGCGGCTGCATCTACAAGTGCAGCTACTGCTACAACTCGACCTACAAGAAGGACGTGTACCCGGGCCAGAAGTGGTTCCGCGTCCGCAGCCCCGCCAGCATGATCGACGAGATCCTGAAGGCCAAGGCCCACTGGAACTTCAAGTCGATCCGCTTCGACGATGAGGTCTTCAACTTCCAGATGGACTGGCTCACCGACTTCTGCGAGCGCTACCCGCGCGACGTCGGTCTGCCCTTCGAGATCTTCATCGAGCCCAAGCTGGTCAACGAGGAGCGCTTCACCATGCTCCGCGACGCCGGCCTCGTCGGCGTCTTCATGGGCGTGCAGTCGAGCGAGCGCGTGACCGGCCACCTCTACGACCGGCGGGTCAAGAACCAGTCGGTGCAGGAGATCGCGGCGCTCTACCACAAGCTGGGGATCATGCCCCACTTCCAGCTCATCTTCGACGACCCGGTCTCCACCGAGGAGGACAAGAAGAAGCTGTTCGAGATGGTCAGCAGCTTCCCGCACCCCTACGACCTCTACCTGTTCTCGATGACGGTCTTCCCGGGCTCCGAGCTGAACCACAAGCTCCTGGAGAACGGGCTCATCAGCGAGTTCGACATCGAGGGCGAGAACGCCAAGGTCTTCTACCAGCACCGGGTGAACCTCAGCTACCCGCGCCCGGTGGAGGACACCTTCTGGATCGCGCTCACGCAGATGCTGTCCAAGCCCTTCGTGCCGCGCACCGTGCTCAACCAGATGGCGAAGTCGTCCTTCCTGCGCAAGCACCCCTGGCCCGTCATCCAGATGGCCAACGCGGCCAACTACGTGAAGATGGGCTCGCTGGCCGCGGGCATGGTCATGCGCGGCGAGATGACCGAGACGCTGATCCGCCGCTGGCTCTCGGCGGACCGCATCATCACGACCTGACCGCCCCCCCCGGGCGGCTCAGGCCAGCATCTTCCGGGCCTCGCCGATCACCTTGTCCTTCCCGGCTCCCTCTCGCGGGGTCTCCGGGTGGGGCACGGCCTTGCCCCGCTGCACGGCCGGGCGCGCGGCGATGGTCTCCATCCAGCGCTGGAGGTGCGGGAGCCCGTCCGGGCTGACCCCCGACCAGGCGTAGGTGTGGGCCCAGCTCCAATTCGCGATGTCCGCGATGGAGTAGTCGCCCGCCAGGTACTCCGTCTTCGCCAGCTGCCCGTCCAGCACCTCGAAGAGGCGGCGGCTCTCCCGCTGGTAGCGCTCGATCGCGAAGGGGATCTTCTCCGGCGCGTAGCGGTAGAAGACGTTGGCCTGCCCCATCATCGGGCCGACGCCGCCCATCTGGAACATCAGCCACTGGATCACCCGGCTCCGGCCCTGGGGGTCCTGGGGCATCAGCCGCCCGGTCTTCTCCGCGAGCCAGATCAGGATCGCGCCGGACTCGAAGACGGGGAAGCCGTCGTCCACGATGGCCGGGATGCGGCCGTTCGGGTTGATCTCCAGAAACCAGGGCTGCTTCTGCTCGAGCGCGCCCAGGTTGATGGCGTGGACCTCGTAGGGCAGCTCGAGCTCCTCGAGCGCGATGCTGGCCTTCCAGCCGTTCGGCGTGCCCGCCGTGTAGAGCTTGATCATCGGACCTCCCGCTCTGGCCTACCCGATCGCGGGCCCCCGGCAAGCGCCGCGCGCGCTATGATCGGCCCATGCTGCTCCCCCTCCTGCTCGAGAGCCTGCTGGGCTGCGTCGCCGTCCCCCTGGTGACCCCGCCCGCGCGCTTCAGCCTCGTCGGCGGCCCCTCCATCCCCATCGAGGAGGCGCCGCAGCAGCCCGGCGTCGGCGTCCCCTTCACCGGCCAGCTCCGCCTGGGCGCCCAGCCGCTCGGCCTCTTCGAGCAGCTCGCCGAGCGCCCCTTCGACGCCACCGCCGGCCTCGTGGTCCACCTGGACCAGGGCCTCGGCCGCGCCGGCGTGTTCACCGAGGCGAGCGTCTACCTCTGGCAGGAGAGCTGGTCGCCCCAGTCCCGCGCCCGCTTCCGCACCTTCGGCGCCATCGACCTGCTGGCCCCCGACGTGCGCGACGATCTCTGGGAGCCCGGGCTCCGCGGCGGCGTCGGCATCGACTGGGGCGGCTTCGTGCGCGGGCAGCCCGGAATCGACATCGGCTACGACGCCTCCTGGATAGGCGTGGGCTACGGCGAGTGGGCCATCGGGCTGGTCGCCGAGGGCGGCTGGCAGCGCCTCCCCGAGGCCGATCTCGTGCGGATCGCGCTCGGGATCGAGGTGCAGATGCCCGCCACGGCCGGCTTCCTGCTGCTCCCGCTGCCGAGGCGATGAGCCGGTGCGCGCCGGGGTGCCCCTCGCCGCCGGCACCTATGATCCCGACGAGCGGGTGCTCCAGACCTCCCAGGGTCCCGTCGCCCTCACGCCCATCGAGGGGCGGCTGCTCGACTACCTGCTGGCCCACGCCGGGCGGACCCTCTCCCACGGCGAGCTGATGCGCGAGGTCTGGGGCTACCGCGAGGGCACCCAGAGCCGGACCCTCTACAGCACCGTCGAGCGGCTGCGCAAGAAGATCGAGCTGGATCCGGCCAACCCGCGACACCTCCACAACCGGGCCCGGCAGGGCTACCTCTTCGAGCTGGCCCCGGCGGGCTCCGCCGACCTCGTGGGGCGCGAGGCGCTGCTGGGCGAGCTGCTGGAGCTCCTGGTCCCTGGCGCGCTCATCACCCTGATCGGGACCGGCGGGGCCGGCAAGACGCGGCTGGCCGAGGAGAGCTGCGAGGCCCTCAGCGCCCGCGGGCGGCGGGCCAGCCTCTGCCCCCTGGCCGACGCGCGCACCGAGGAGGATCTGCTGCGCCTGGTCGCCGAGCACCTGGGCGTCCGCCTCTCCGAGGACGATCCGCTGGAGCAGCTCGGGCGCGCGCTGGAGAGCGCCGGCCCCGCCCTGCTGGCGCTGGACAACCTGGAGCAGCTCGCCGGGCGGACGGGGGCCCTGAGCCGCTGGCGAGCCCGCGCGCCCGCCCTGATCCTCCTGACCACCAGCCGCGCCCCCCTGGACCTGCCCGGCGAGCGCACGATCTCCGTAGCCCCGCTCCTCACGCCGGACCCGGACGACGACGAGGTCGGGATCCTGCGCGCCCCCGCCGTGCGCCTGCTGGTGCAGCGCGCGCGCCCCCGCCCGGGGCTCGATCCCGCCGCCCTCGCCCGCGTCGCCCGCGCCGTGGACGGGCTCCCTCTGGGGCTGGAGCTGGCCGCCGCCCGCCTGCGCCTGCTCTCCGCGAGCGCCCTCGCCGATCGGCTGGAGCAGGATCTCGGCGCGCTGAGCGATCCGGCGCGCCCCGAGCGACACGAGACCCTGGAGGCCCTGGTGGCCTGGTCCTGGGACCTGCTCAGCCCCGCCGAGCGCGCGGTCCTCGGCCAGACGGGCGTGTTCGCCGCCCCCTTCGACGCCGAGCTCGCCGAGGCCGTGCTGAGGCCGCCCCCCGGCGTCGCGCTCCTCACCGTGCTGGACGCCCTGGTCGAGCACCACCTGCTCCGGGTCCTGCCTACCGATCCGCCGCGCCTCGCCCCCTTCGAGCCCGTCCGCGGCTTCCTGCGCGGCCTGGGCCCGCCCGACCCCGAGCTGCTGCGCCGCTACGCCCGCGCCTGCGCCGACCGCGGCCCTCCCCCCGGCGAGCCCCTGCTCGACCTCCCCGACGGGCCGGCGCGCTGGCGCCGTCTCTGCGCCGATCTGCCCCACATGCTCCACGTCGCCCGGGAGGCCCGCGCCCTCAGCCCCGACGAGGCGGCGCGGGCCGCGCTGCATGCCTGGGAGGTCCTGCTCCAGCTCGGCCCGGTGAGCGCCGGGCCGCCCCTCCTCCGCGGCGCCCTGGAGCGCCCGACCCTCTCCTCCGCGCGTCGAGACGAGCTCACCCTCGCCCTCGCCCTCGCCCTGCACATGCTCGCCCGCCCCGAGGACGCCCTCCGCGCGCTGGAGGACCTGGCCGCGCCTTCGGCGCGGGACGCCGCGCGGGCCAGCCTCCTGCGCGGACAGGTCGCCTGGCGGGCGCGTCGCGGGCGGGAGGCCGAGTCCTGCCTGCAGCGCGCCCTCGAGGGGGCCCAGGCGATCGGGGACGCCGCGCTCCAGGCCGAGGCCCGCCACGATCTGGCGGCGATGTACCTGAACTTCGGGCGCGCCGAGGAGTGCGCGGCCACGCTGGAGGAGGCCCAGCTCGCCCTCCGCCCCGACCGGGACCGGCTCACCCGGGTGCGGCTCTGCTTCCTGCGCGGCCGCCTGCACATCCACTGGCGGCAGACCGCGCGGGCCATCGAGACCATGGAGGCCGCGATCCGCATGGCCCTGGAGCTGGGGCTCGGCCACCTCGCCTCCGGGGCCCTGGAGGGCCTGGCCTACCTGCGCTGGACCTCCGGCGACGCCCCCGGGGCCCGCGCGGCCCTGAAGCAGGCGCTCCGCGAGGCCGACACGCAGGGGCAGCTCCGCTGGAGCTGGATCCTCCACCGCGCCCTGGGCTGGCTCGAGCTGGAGGTCGGCCAGCTCACCGAGGCCCGGGAGCACCTCCGCCTCGCCATCGCCGGCCCGCGGGAGGCCAGCGACCCTGCGCGCGAGGTGCTCGGCCTCTGGCGCATGGCCGAGCTGGAGCGTCGAAGCGGCGATCTGCGCGCCGCCGCACGCTGGATGGAGCGGGCCGAGGCCCTCTGGCCGGAGGGCGCCTTCCCCGTGGAGCGCGCCCGCGCCGCGCTGGTGCGGGGCCACCTGAGCCTGGCGGGGGCCCGGCCAGAGCTGGCGCGACAGGCCCTGGAGCGCGCCCGCGGGACCCTGGCGGGCCGCCCCCCCGGCTGGGACCCCGAGCTGGAGGCGGAGGCGGCGGCCTTGGAGCGCGCGCTGGCTTGTGAACCTTCTGTGAATCCAGGATCGACCGAGCCGATCTAAGTTCTGAGCACCCCCTAACGAGAGGTGCTCCATGTCCTCCCTCCGCGCGCTGGTCCTGCTCTCCCTCGTCCCGTTCGCCGCCGGCTGCGAGCAGCGCTGCTGCTTCGACGCGGCCACCGGCAAGACCACGGTGGTCAACTCACTCGCCAGCTGTCCGAATGGTGAGATTGACCTCGGCAAGGTCACGGAGAGCGAAGCAGGGTCCACGGAGCGGCAGTGTATCGAACGGGCGGCGAGCAATGGCCTCATCGTCGAGGGCTCCACCTGCGAGGACTTCTGCGATCTCGTGCAGGAGGTCTGCGACGATCCCGCCTGTGTCAGCTCCTGCGAGGAGTTTGGCGACGGCGCCGCCAGCGAGGCCGCCGTGAGCTGCGCGGAGGACGCCACGAGCTGTCAGGAGACCAACGCCTGCTTCGGCGAGCTCTGAGCGCGCCGGGCAGAGCGTCGGGGTGAGCGGCCCGCTACAATGGCTCCATGACGTCGCCCCTCGCGCGCCCCGCGCCCGCGCTCGGCCTGCTCCTGCTCCTGGGAGCGGCGCCGGCCTGCGCCAGCCGGGGAGAGGATCCCATGCCGCCTGCCGCTGGCGCCCCGCCCCGCCTGGAAGAGCTCCGCTTCGCCGACGCCCACACGGGCGCGCAGCACGCGGCCCTCCGCGCCCACATCCTCACCCGCGCCCAGGGCTGGCGACACGTCCCCCTGGACCGGGCGGGTAACCTCCTCTCCGAGCGCTGGTGCTCGCCGGAGGTCCCCGAGCGCGCCTGCGCCCAGGGCACGGCCGGTCGGGATCCCGCCCCGGGGATGGCCTGGGCCACCCTGGGCACCCTGACCTACCCGAAGCGCTTCCCCGAGGTCTTCGGCCTCACCACCTCGTCGGGGACCATCCCCGCCGTCGAGGGCTGGGGGGTCAGCCTGGGCCTGCGCCTTCGCGGCGCGACCATCAGCGGCTCCGGCCTGGACATCCGCTTCCTGCGCGTGGACGGCGGGCAGCTCGGGGCCCACCTCGACCTGGGCACCCGCCTCAGCCTGCGCGTCGCGGACGCCGACCTCTGGGTGGACGCGCCGGAGCCCGCCGACGCCCCCTCCCCCGAGGAGGCCGCCGCGCGCGCCGCGGAGGCGGAGCTCGCCCGCCTGCAGGCCAGCCCCGAGAGCCTGCGGGACACCGCCTTCGCCCGCCTGGACGCGCTCCAGGCCCGGGTGGACCGGGCCCTGGACGCGGGCGAGCCCCTGCGCCTGAAGGAGGGCCCCTACAAGGGCGGCGGCGTCCCGCCCGAGCGCCTCCTCCTCCCCCTCGACGCCGAGGGCGCGAAGGCCGCGCGCGACCAGGCCCACGCCGAGCTGGAGGCCCGCCGGGCGCTGGTGAGGGAGCACGCGCCCGCCCTGCACGCCGCGCTGGTGGCGGTGCTCCCGGCCCTCCCGTGAGCTAGATTATCTAGCCTGCTGGTAGGTCACGTCGCTGAAGAGGTCGTCGAACTCCTCCATCGTGACCGTGAACGTCCCGTCGTCCGTGCCGTCGGACTTCGTCCCGTCCGCGCCCGTGTGCTCGGTCCGACCCCAGGGGTTGCGCAGCGTGACCGTGTCCGTGGCCCGGTCATAGCCCACCACCGTGTACTCGTGCCCGGTGGGCAGGCCCTGGATGCGATCGGCGGTGAAGGGGCCCGAGCTGATCCCCGCGGTGACCAGGCGGCCGTTGCTCAGCGCGTCCTCCATCCGATCGCGCGTGGTGTCCGTGTCGGTGAACGCCGTGTCGTCCACGTTGGTCTCGGCGCCCGTGAGGTCGGCGATGGAGTCCTTGCCGAAGCCGCCGTCCATGTGGTCCTGGGGCAGCCCGCTCTCGTCCCCGTCCGCCCGCACCTGCCCGTAGGCCTTCTCCAGCACGCTCAGCCACATGCCGTCCCCGCGAGAGCTGCCGTAGTAGGCCCGCTCGGCGTTGGTCGGCGCGTTCACCGTGACCGGGTCGCGCCCGGGGAAGGTCACGGTGTAGGTCCCGTCGCCATTGTCCGCGATCATGCGGTTGACCGACTGCGGGTCCTGCGAGACCATCGATCCCACCGCCGCCAGGAACCAGCAGTCGCCCAGGCTGCCCTGCTGGATGGCGTCGATGCTCGCGTTGTTGTTCGGGTCGGTGAACAGCGCGCCAGAGCCCTCCGCCAGCCGCTGCCGGCGCCAGGCGTAGTCGCCCTCCACCCGATCCCGCAGCTCCTGGGGCACGCGCCCCGTGCGCTCGTACTCGCGGATGTCCTCCAGCGTGATGCCGTCGTCCTCGTCGCCCCACTCGTCGTTGGAGAGCTCCTCGAGCTCCTCCCGGAGCGACTTCATGGTCGCCACGGTCGAGGCGTCCTCGGGCGAGAGGTTCGGGTCCAGCATGGCCCGGTCGATGTCGTCCGCCGAGAGGTGGCCGTCGGAGTCCGTGTCCATCCCGCTGAACATGCCCTGGGCGCGGGTGGAGAAGTCCGTGGGCGTGGGCGCCGCGGCCGGGTCGTTCTCCTCGCCCCGCGCGCCAGGGATGGCCTGCCGCCCCTGGTCGAGCCCCATCACCTCCGGCAGCGCCTCGATCGCCTGCGGGAGCATCTCCGCCAGGAAGCTGTTCCCGAAGAGGGCGGCCACCCCCCAGGGGCTGTCCTGCTCCACCTCGTCCACCGCGCTCTGCTGCGCCGCGTCGAGCGGCTGGGACTGTGGCGAGGGCTCGCGAGACTGCGTGGGCTGGTAGATGAGATCCACGGACACACCCCGAACAGATGTTCGGGTCGATCATACCCTATTCCGTGTAGCCCAGCGCGCGAAGCTCGTCGGCCGTCTCCGGATCGAGCTCTCCGGCCTCCGACGCCGCGGACTCCAGGCGGGACCGCGCGGACTCCAGCGCCTGGCGCGCCTGCTGGCGGGCCGCGTCGGGGGCCTCGGGGGCCCGATCCTCCAGCTCGCCCGGATCGTCCAGCAGAAGATAGCGCTCCAGGCTGTTGGACCGTCGAATTATCCATTTATCCTCGCCCCCCCTCAGCCCGAGCTCCCAGCCCTTCTGCAGGGGGACCGCGTCCTGCGACTGCTGCGTCCCGGCGAAGGAGAGCAGCGGGAGGGTGGGCCAGGGCGCCGCGATCGCGTCGAGCAGGGTCGGGCCCTCCGCGGGGAGACCGGCCAGCGCGAGCAGGGTCGGGCCCACGGCCTCCAGCGGCACGGGCCCCTCCACCCGCGCCCCCGGGCTCACCTCCGGCGCCCGCACCCAGATCGGCACGCGGGTCGTGGTGTCGTAGACCTGCGCCCCGTGCCCCAGCAGCTCGCCGTGCTCCGTCAGGCTCTCCCCGTGGTCCGCCGCCGCCAGCACCCGCGCCTCCGCGGGCAGGGCCCCCAGCAGCCGCCCCACCAGCGCGTCCACATGGCTCACCTCGCCCGCGTAGCGCGCCGCCGCCGCCCGCAGGTCCGGGGGCACGAAGGGCAGGAAGAACTGGTGCTCCGCCCGGATGCGCTCCCGGGCGGCGCGCATCTCGGTCGGGTTGCCCTGCGCGTCCGGGCTCGACCAGGGGTAGCGGGTGTCCCAGGGCGCGGGAGGCCGGTAGGGCGCGTGGCAGTCGTAGAGGTGGACCCAGAGGAAGCGCGGCGCGTCGGAGGGCTCGGCCATCCAGGCCAGCGCGCGCGCCACCGTCTGCTCGCCCGCCCGCTCGCGGGGGAGCCCGCCCGCCCGCAGGAGGGGGCCCAGGAGCCCGAGCTCCGCGAGGCGGTCCCCCAGCGAGAAGCGATCGTCGTAGCGATCGAAGCCGCGTTGGAGGCCGGTCTTCCCGCGGAGCACCGCCGCCGCGACGAAGGCCGCCGTGCGCCAGCCCTCCGCCCGCAGGCGCTCGGCCACCCGCGGCGCCGCCTCGCCCAGCACCTCGCCGTTGCGGAGGAGCCCCAGCGCCAGCGGATGCTGGCCGGTGAGCATGGCGGCGTGCGCGGGCAGGGTGAGCGGGACCGGCGAGACCCCGCGGGTGAACAGCGCGCCCGAGGCCGCCAGCGCGTCCAGGTTCGGGGTCTGCACCGCGCGCCGCGCCCCGCCGATGGCGCCGACGTGGTCCGCCCGCAGCGTGTCCAGGGTGATCAGCACGAGATCGGGGCCGCGAGCGCCCTCCACCCGCGGGGGCGGCGCCTGCCCCGCCCCCAGACGGAGCGGCGCCAGCATCAGGCCGAGGGCCAGCAGGAGCAGCGCCGGCTCCAGCGCGCGCGGGGACGAGCGGCCTCGCCAGCGCAGCAGGCGCGCGACGCCGCTCGCCAGCCCCAGCGCCAGCAGGGCGAGCCCCAGGCCCGCGCCCGCGCCGGCCGCCACCATCAGGGCCGGCTCCCCCGGCGCCAGCGCCGCGCGCAGCCTCCCCGCCCCCAGCGCCCCGTCGAGCCCGCCGAGCGCGAGGGCGAGCGCGGCGATCAGCCCCCGCCGTACAGGTTGTCGCAATTCCAGGCTTCGGCGCAGGCCTCGGTCACGTCATCCATGTCGTCCACGATGGTCTCGCAGGACTGACCGAGCAGCTTGTGGCACTCGTTGGCCGCCTCTTCGTCGAACTTGCAGCCCTGGACCACCTGCTCGCCGTACTCGTCCCAGTAGTCCAGCTTCTTGTCGATGCACTCGCCCTGATCGTCGTAGAGGTAGAAGAACTCGAGCGCGGCGCAGCGCTCCATGTACTCGCACTCCACCCTGGCGTTCTTCTCTCCCCAGTTGTCCTCGGTCACGCCGCAGGCGGCGAGCGCGAAGAGCGAGAGCACAGCGGATCGCGCGGACATCGGATCTCCTCAGTGAGGGCTCATCGTATACGGGTCAGGGCGCGACCGCCAGACAGGGCGCGCTCTCCAGCGTGTTGCAGACGCGACCGGGGCGCTCGGGAGAGATGCCCGCCTCGCCCGCGCGCCGCAGCGCGTCGAAGAGGAGCTGCTTGAGCTCGGGCGAGGGCGCGTCGGCCACGATCCACTCTGGCTTGAGCATCGTGTAGCCGTCCTGGCCCATGGCGGGGTTGACCAGGAAGTCGGGGACCACGGCCAGCAGCTCCTCATCGGGGCGGATCGGGCGGGGTCCATCGGGCGCCAGCAGCGTGAGCCGCGTGGCGGTGCCCGCCTGGGGGTCGTGCTGGAAGGCGAAGCCGCTCACCTGGAGCCAGTGGCCGCTGCCGGTCCAGTCGTAGATGCTGTGCTCGACCACCTGCTGGAGGGTGGCGCCGTTGATGCGGATCAGCCGGAGCGGCGTGGGGAAGCCGATCAGCTCCTCGACGTGCCGGCGCGTGAGCGCGGCCCCCGCCGGCAGGTCCTGGTTCAGGCGCAGCCCGCCCGAGTTCATGAACGCGATCTGCGCGCCCTGCTCGGCGTAGGCCTGGCGCATCTGGTCCACCACCCAGTCCCCGCCCGAGGTCTCGTAGCGGCGGATGCGCTCCTCCTCCGCGATGAAGGCCGTCTTCGTCGTGGTGAGCTGCTCGGACAGGCAGCCGGGCTGGAGCTGCATCTTCTCCGTGCACCAGGCCGCGTCGAAGCTCTTCACCCGCTCATCCACCCAGAGTTGAAGATCGGGGTCCGGGGCGAAGCTCTGCTCCAGCGGCGCGCTCTGGCAGCGGACCTCCGCGCTCGGCTCGGGCGAGCCCCCCAGGAAAGCGTAGCGGTGCTCCAGCTCCGCGGGTCCGTCCCCGCGCACCGTGACGCGGACGACGCTGGCGCTCACCGCGTCGGCGTCGGCCTTGTAGACCGGGCGCCCGCCCACCTCCGCGCACTGCCGCGTGTGGTCGTGCCCGCCCAGCAGCAGATCGGGCCCGTCCGCGCCGAGCTGCTCCAGCAGCGCCTTGTCCTGGGCCATCGCCAGGTGGGTGATCGCGATGACCACCTCCGCGCCCTGCGCCCGCAGGGCCGCCGTCTGCTCGCGGGCCACCGTGACCGGGTCCAGGAAGCTGTCCACGTAGTCCGGGTGCTTGCTGTCGATGGTCAGGCCGATCAGGCCCACCTTGACCCCGCCCCGCTCGACCAGGGCCGTGGGGACGAGGTTCGGGGCGGCCACCAGCGGCTCGCCGTCCTCGCCCCGCTTGAACACCACGTTGCTGTTCACCCAGCGGAAGCCCGAGCCCTCCACCTGCTGGTCCAGGCGCGCGGCGTCCGCCATCTTGCTGCGGTCGAACTCGTGGTTCCCGAAGATCACCCAGAAGTTCTCGTCGCGGGCCGCCGGGTCGCCGTCCAGGCGCCCCAGGCCCTCCAGCATCTGGTCCCCGCCCCACAGCCGGCTCATGAAGGAGGGGCCCAGCAGGTCCCCGGCCAGCACGGTCAGCACGTCCTCGCCCTGCGCGTCCAGGGAGGCGCGCAGCGTGCGCAGGCGGGCGACGCCGCCGCGCTGGGACTCGGTCAGCCCCTCGATGCGATAGATGTCGTTGATCGCCAGGATCGTGAACGTGCGCGCCCTGGCGCCCGGCGGCGTCCGGTGGCAGCCGAGGGCGAGCAGCAGCGTCAGCGCCAGGTTTCGCATGTGAAGCTCCCTAGCCCATCCAGGCGCCGTTGTTGATGTCGATGCCCTGCCCGGTGACGCCGCGCGCGTCCTCGCTCACCAGCCAGGCCACCAGGCCCGCGACGTCAGCGGGCTGGCTCATGCGCCCCAGCGGCACCTGCTTGAGCGCGATCTGCAGCGCCTTCTCCCGAGTACAACCCACGATGGAGGCGATGCGGTCGATGCCCTCCCAGGCCATCTCCGTCTCCACCCAGCCCGGGCAGACGGCGTTGACGGCGACGTTCTCGCGGGCCAGCTCCAGCGCCAGCGCGCGCACGAGCCCCAGCAGACCGGCCTTGGACGCGCAGTATCCCGTGTGGTCGGCCACCCCGAAGCGGGCGAGCACGCTGGCCAGCACCACCATGTGGCGGGTCTCCGGCCCTGGCGCCAGGTGGCGCTGGGCCGCGCGCAGGCTCCAGTAGGTGCCGACGAGGTTGGTCTGGATCACGGACAGGAAGCGATCCTCCGGCCCGGGGAGGTTCGGCCCGCCCACGCCCGCCGCGGCGATCACGCCCGAGAGCGGCCCCAGCGCGTCGGCCCCCTCGGCGAAGGCGGCGTCCACCTGCGCCTGATCGGCCACGTCCGCCACCGCCACCTGCACGATGCCCGCCCCGGCCTCGATCACCTCGACCGCGACCTGCTCCAGCAGCTCGGCCCGACGGGCGATCAGCGTGAGGTTGGCGCCCTCGGCCCCCAGGCGCACGGCGATGGCGCGCCCGATGCCCGAGCTCGCCCCGGTCACGGCGTAGTGTCTGCCCTTCTGTCGCTGCTCCACGGCTCACCCCTGCGCGGCCTGCTCCGAGAGCAGGCGGTTGGCGGCCTGAACAGGTACGGGCCGCTCGAAATAAAACCCCTGGGCGTAGTCGCAGCTCAGCGCGCGCAGCGCCTCCAGCTGACCGACGGTCTCCACCCCCTCGGCGATGGCCTGTAGGCCGACCTGGTGGGAGAGCGCGATGATGGATCGCGCCAGGGAGATCTGGCTGTCCGCCCCCGCCTCCAGGAGCTGCACGAAGGTCCGGTCGATCTTCAGCCCGTCCAGCGGGAACATGCCCAGGTGCGAGAGGCTGGAGTAGCCGGTCCCGAAGTCGTCGATGGTCACCTGCACGGACAGGGCGCGGAGCCGCTCAAGCATGTGGCGAGCGGCGCGGGCGTCCTCCATGAGCGTGCTCTCGGTGACCTCCAGCTTGAGGTGCCGCGCGGCGACCCCGGCGTCGGCGAGCGCGTCGCGGATGCTCTCCACGAGGTCGATCTGCTGGAACTGGCGCGCGGAGAGGTTGACCGAGACCCAGAGCTCGCGCTCGCCGCCGTACACGTCGAGCATCCCGCGCAGGTCGGCGACGGCCCGCTGCAGCACCCACAGCCCCAGCGGCACGATGAGGCCCGAGTCCTCGGCCAGCGGGATGAAGTCGCCCGGCCCCAGCAGCCCGCGCCGCGGGTGCAGCCAGCGGACCAGGGCCTCGAAGCCGGCGATCTTCCCGGTGCTGATGCGGATGATCGGCTGATAGTGGACCACGAACTCCTCGCGGTCCAGCGCGCGGTGCAGGTCGTTCTCCAGCTCGAAGGCCTGCAGGGCCGCGAGGTGCATGGCCCGGTGGAACACGACGTGCTGCGCCCGCCCTAGCGCCTTGGCCCGGTACATCGCGTTGTCGGCGTCCCGCAGGACCTCCGCCGAGGAGACGTACTGCCCCTCGTCCACGGCGATGCCCACGCTGACCGTCACGAAGAGGTCCTTGCCCCGCAGTCCTATGGGGGCCGAGAGCTGGGCGTGGATGCGCTCGGCCACCCGGGCGGCGTCGCGGGTGTCCTGGAGCTCGTCGAGCAGGATCGTAAATTCATCGCCGCCGAAGCGGGCCACCGTGTCCTGCATGCGCACGCAGCGCTGCAGGCGCCGGCCGATCTCCACCAGCACCTCGTCCCCGAAGACGTGGCCCAGGCTGTCGTTGACCACCTGGAAGCGATCCACGTCCAGGAAGAGCACGCCGAAGCGCCCTCCCCCCGGCTGGCGCGCCCGACCGATGCGCTGCTCCAGGCGATCCAGCAGCTCGGCGCGGCTGGCCAGCCCGGTGAGCGCGTCGATGCGGTCCGGCTGGCTCGCCCGCGCGCGCGCCTCCTTGCGCGTGTCCACGTCGTCGATGGAGCCGGCCATCCGGTAGACCGTGCCGTCGGGGAGCCGCCCGGCGGCGCCGCGGATCTGGAACCAGCGGTACTGGCCGCCGCGGTGCAGCAGGCGCGCCTCGACCTCGAAGAAGGGCGCCTCCCCCTGCCGGTAGGCCTCGGCCGCGCCCATCACCCGGCTCTGATCGTCCGGGTGCAGCAGCTCGTAGAAGCGCGCCGGGTCGGCGGGGAAGGGCTCGTCGGTGTAGCCGAGCATCTGGGACAGGCGCGGGCTCACCGTGAGCTGGTGGGTGATGTCGTTGTACTCCCACAGGCCGCTGGTCGCGTTGGCCGAGGCCAGGGCGAAGCCGTCCGCGCTCCCGCTCGGCTGACCCGCCGCGCTGCGCCAGGCGTTGTCCCGCAGGAAGGCCACCGTCGCCTGAGCGCCGTCCCAGGACACCCGGCTCACCCAGGTCTCCACGAAGATCGGCGCCCCGTCGGCGCGCTGCAGCCACTCCGGCGTGAACGGCAGGTCTCCCCGGCCCTGCTCCGTGCGGGCGAGCCGGGCGTGGACCCGGGGTCGGGCGTCGGGGCGCACGAAGTCCAGCACGCTGCGCCCCTCCACCACGCTGTCCGGCGTGAGCCCGAGCAGGCGCCGGCCCGCCGGGTTCAGGTAGAGGATCGCGCGGTCGCGGAAGACGCAGATCGCGTCAGGGTTCTGCTCGACGAGCGCGCGGAAGCCCTGCGGGGCGGGGGTCCGGGGCTCGCTGGAGGCGGGGGCGCCCAGCGCGACGACGTGGGTGAGCCCGCCGTCGGGGTCGGTCAGCACCCGCGTGGTCCAGGTGGAGATGGGCGAGCCGCGATCCCGGGTGCGCCAGCGCATCTCGAGCTGCTCGGGCACCGCCTCCGCCGGGAGTTGCTCGAAGACCCGCTGCATCCAGTTCGCCTGGGTCGGGTCCAGCAGGGCCTCCCACAGGGGGCGCCCCACGATCTCCGCGGCGGACCAGCCCGTGGCCCGCTCGCAGGCCCCGTTGAAGAGCACCACGCGCCCGCGGGCGTCGAGCAGCATCAGCCGCTGATCGAGCGTGTCCAGCACCGCGGCCAGCGCCGCGGGCGGAACCTGGGCGAGCGCGTCCAGAACCGCGCCACGGCCGCTCGCCTGGGTGTCTGCTCGGGCCAAAGGGTCCTCCCCCTCCCCTCGGGAGCGGCCCCCCAACATATCACGGACCGAGCCGGGGATCGTCGAGGATCGTGAGCAGGGTGGGCAGGAGGCTTGACCCCACCAGCCGCGCGGCCCGGACCTGGAAGCGGGCGACCCGCAGGGGAGAGGGCAGCCGGCCGACGAAGACGGGGCTCGCGTCCTGCCCGGCCTGGTCGCTGACCACCTTGAGCGCGGAGAAGGGGCGCTCGCCCGCCGCCGACAGCACCCCCGCCGCCTCCATCTCGCAGATCTCGTAGCCCTGGGCCGCCAGCCTGGCCCGCTCCAGCGGGTCCGCCACCACCCGCGACACCGTGCGGAGGCGCGCCGCGCGCAGACCGGGGAGGGGCTCCACCGCGCGCGGCGCCAGCCCCTCGCGCCCCACCACCTCCACCGTCAGCACGGTGCCGTCGGGGAGCCCCTCGCCCAGGGCCCCGCAGGTCCCGAAGCTCAGCACGCGATCCGCGCCCAGGCGGGCCAGCGCCGCCGCCGTGCGATCCGCCGCCCGCTGGGGCCCGACCCCGCAGGTCAGCAGCGCGACCTCGCGCCCCGCGAGCCGCCCCCGCAACAGGCGCAGGCCCAGGGCCTCGGCGCCCTCGAGCCGCCGCGCCACCGGGAGCGTCTCCGCCCACAGCGCCCCCACCAGCAGCCAGCGGCCCACCCGCGCCTCCTCCGAGAGGCTCCCTAACGGCGCCGGGGGCGCTCTTACAGGCGCGCGGCCAGCCCGATCCGGCCCGAATTCATCGAGAAACGCGACAGCAACGAGCTGATCGACAAATCTATGCGTCGTGTAGACCTGTTTCTTCAGATGATAGATACAGGCCCCTTGGCACCAGGGAGATCCGCAGGTATGGTTCTTGCATCGTCTCTGCGGAGGAGACTCCGATGCTGGGCAAGCTGCTGCTGTTCCTGCTGACCCCGTCCGACGCCATGGCCGCCCCCATGGGTCAGATCGCCCTCCCCGGGCAGTACCACGGCGACGAGATGCCGGTCCACGCCGACGGCGGCTGGCTCGGGCTCTACGCCGCCGGAAAGGGCTTCGAGTGGCGCCCCGTCGCGCCCCGCTTCAGCGCCACGGTGGACCCGGTGCTGGACGCCCCCGGCGAGGAGACCGGCGTGGAGGTGGCGGTGCCCGGCGAGAGCCCGCTGCTCCTGGTCCGCGGGGTGGCCGCGCTGAAGCCCGGCCCCGTCACCCGCGCCTCCGCCGAGCGCACCCGCATGACCGTGGGCAACGTCCAGCCGCTGCCCGAGGGCCTGCAGCTCGTGGCCACGCTGGACGAGGACGGCGTCTACCAGCTCCGGCTGGAGGACGCGCAGGGCCGCAAGCAGGTGCTGTGCGTGCACGAGGAGCTCTACGACGAGACCGTGCCGACGGTGCTGATGGCCGGTGACCTGGACGCCGACGGGCGCCTGGACCTGCTCATCGACACCTCGAACCACTACAACCTCAGCCGCGTGACCCTGTTCCTGTCGTCCGCGGCGGGCCCTGGCGAGTGGGTGGCGCCGGTCGCCGCCCTTCAGACCACCGGCTGCTGATCGGACCCGGCGTAGCCGCGACCCTTCTCGGTGATCGTGGCCACGCCGGTCCGGCTGTCGTAGTCGATCAGGCCCTCGGACACGAAGCCCTCCATCATGCGGCTGAAGGCCTGGTGCGCGATGAAGAAGCGGCGCTCGCTGTAGTCGTGCATGTCGGCCATCTCGGCGCTGCCGCCCTGCTTGTCGAGGTGGGCCAGCACGCCGCGCCGGGCCTTCTCGAAGTGCGCGGCGATCTTGTCCTGCTTCGCCTGCTCCTCGGGGGAGAGGGGCTTCGGAGGCGGCGCGGCGGCGGCGGGCTGCGACGCGGCGGCGGGCGAGGGAGCCGAGGGGCGCGCGGAGGCGCCGAGCCCGGGGCCCTCGGGGGCGCTGGTGCGGGCCTGCGGGCGAGGCGGCCCGGCCGCGGGCTCCGGCTCCCGCCCGAGGAGCCCTCCCAGCCTGTCCTTGATGCGCGAGCGAAGACCCATGCGCCCTCCATCCTGTGTGGCTAACGCCGTACACGCGCCGGACAAGCTCGCCCGGCCCCTCCCCCTGGGCTATCTCCGAGGTGGAGGCCCCAGGGGATGAGCATCCGCGACCGGCTGAGAGGGATCCTGGGCCCGGAGGGGCGGCGCGAGGAGCTCGCCAGCCCCGGCGCGCCCTCGCTCTCCCCCGTCGAGCGCGGCACCCTCGCCCCGGCCAGCGGCGGCGCGCCCGTCGCGCGCGCCCTCCCCTACGAGCGCCCCCGCCCCGACCCCGCCGAGGGCAGCCGCAACTTCGTGCTCGTCGTGCTGGACAGCTGCCGCTTCGACAACTTCCTGGCCGCCCGGCCGCGGGTGATGAGCCAGCTCGGCCCGGTCGAGCGCCGCTTCAGCTACGCCTCCTGGACCTCGCCCTCCCACTACAACCTGCTGATGGGGCTCCTGCCCCACCCCTCGCCGCGCAACGTCTACGCCAGCGACCACTACCGCCAGGACTTCCTGCGCTTCCGCGAGCGGCTGGGCGTCCCCGCGCTCAGCTTCGTGGAGATGCTGCCGCGCCTCTGGCTCCCCCACTTCCTGCGCTACCGGGCCGGCTACCTCACCCGCGCGCTCACCAGCATGCCCGTGCTCAACCCCGACACGCCGCTGGCCAGCGACTTCGACAGCTTCGAGCTCATGCCGCGGCACAACGACCTGCTGGGCATGATCGAGCGCGTCCACTTCACCGACGAGCGCCCGACCTTCTACCTGCTGAACCTGGGCGAGACCCACTACCCTTACGCCCTGCCCGACGAGCCGGAGCACACCTGGCCGCGCATCCAGGGGGTCAACGGCGTCTTCAAGGCCCTGGACCAGAGCCTGCGCGAGGGTCAGCCGGTGCGCCTGGAGGACGCGCGGGTCTTCGACCAGGAGCGCCTGGAGGCCCTGCGCGCCCGCCAGGTCGAGGCGATCCGCTACGTGGACCGGACGATGGAGGCCCTCTTCGACCGGCTGCCCCGGGGGACCTGGGTGACCATCACCTCCGACCACGGCGAGCTGTTTGGGGAGGGCGGCTACTTCGGCCACGGGCCCATCCTGCACGACAAGGTGCTGGAGGTCCCGCTGGTCGAGGGCCTGCTGCGCTGAGCCTGGGAGCTCAGTCGGGCTCGACCACGGACTCCTGACCAAAGGTGCAGGAGCCGCCGGTGCAGTCCACGGTCCAGATCTCGATGGGAGCCGCGGCCTCGCCGGTCTCGTCGTAGTCCAGGTCCCCGGACGCGCCGATCACGTCCACCGCCTTGCCCGCCGAGAAGTCCGCGCGCACCGTAGTCCAGGCGCTGGGCTTGATCTCGACCTCGTCGCCGGAGCTGACCTTCAGCAGCCCGCGCGCCATGTTCTCGCCCGTGATCCCGTCCTGGTTGTACTCGGCCCAGGCGCTGCCGTAGATGAGCAGCCAGGTCGCGTCGTAGGCGTAGGCGGAGTACGCGAACTCGGTCGGATCGATGCCGTAGGTGCTCTCGAAGGCGGACTTGAAGAGCGCGTAGGTGGTGGACTCCGTGTCCACCGTGGGCCGCGTCCCGCGCAGCGTGTCGAAGAGATCTCCGGCGGAGGAGGCCGTCTCCTCGAAGACGTCGATGTAGTAGGCGCCGTCCGTGAGGAAGATGCCGCGCCCGTCGTACTGGTCGATGAGCGCGCCCGCCCCGCGCAGGAAGGCCTTGACCGTGTCCGTGTCAGAGGCGATGAACAGCACCTCCTCGGCGCCGCTCGCGCCCACCGTGACCGTGGCCTCATCGCGCTGGTTGTCGTTCTCGAAGTAGTAGAGCGTGGCCGTTCCGCCGCGCGCCTGGAACTCCTGGTTGAACACGTCGGCCAGGCCCTCGCCGTAGGCGCCCGACTGGTAGATGACGGCGACGTCGGTGACCCCGCGCTCCATCATGTCCATCGCGATGACCTTGCCCTGCAGCGAGTCCGGCGGCGGGGTGCGCCAGAACAGGCCCGGGTCGTTGGCCGTGGGCGCGCCGCCGTCGATGTCCGTGAGCGCCGGGCTGGTGGCCGACTGGGACATGACCAGCGTGCCGAAGGGCGAGACGGCCGTGTAGACGTCGATCGCGTTCGAGCTGTACTGCGGGCCGAGGATGGCCGGGACGCCCACGCTGTCGGCCAGCCAGATGGCCAGGTCCAGGTTGGCCTCGTCCAGCGTGCGATCGTCGTAGTTGCCGTTCTCCTCGGTGTCGCACTCGATGATGCCGTAGGCCCGGCCGTCCAGGCCCGCCTCGTCGTTCACCTGGCGCACGGGCAGCTCGAACGCCAGCATCTCCGCCTCGGCCGCGCTGCGGTCCAGCAGGGCGCCGAAGATGATGGTGTCCGCGTACTTCTCGCGATCGGTCAGCAGGTCGGTGGGCCAGGTCTCCTCGCAGCGCGGCTCGGTCTCGGCGACCGCGCACAGCCCGGCCTCCGTGTCGCAGGTGTAGCCCCAGCCGAACGCGTCCCGGCAGGTGGCGTTGTCGCTGCAGGGGACCGGGTCGAGCTTGGAGAAGGAGCATCCGACGAGCAGGAGCGGCAGGAGCGGACGCATCAGAAGCCCCCCGAGAGCGAGAACTGGACCCCGCCGGGCAGGGCGCCGACGCCGAGCTCGGACCCACCCCCCAGGACCAGGGTGAGCGTGCCGCCGAGGAGGCCGGCGGCGCCGACCCCGAAGCCGATGTCGGCGAGCAGGGAGCTGCGCCCGTCCCGCGTGAGCGCGTCGGCCGCGTCCGAGGGGCAGATCAGGCCGGCGTCTCCCTCGACGCAGAGGGCGGCGGCCTCCTTGCGCGCGGCGCTGGCCTGGAGCGCGAAGATCCCGCCCGCGCCGAGCCCGAGGGCGCCGACGCCGTAGAGAGCGATGGGGAGCACGCGGACCTGGCGCTCGGGCGCGGGGGTCGGCGTGGGGTTGGCCACCGGCGAGGGCGTCCCCACCGGCGCCGGGGTCGGCGTGGGCGCGGGCGTCGTGGTGGGCGTAGGGGTCGGCGTGGGCGTGGGCGTCGCGGCCTGGGTCTCGGCCAGGCGGCGCTCCAGGTTGCGGATGCGCCGGTCGAGCGCCTCGCGCTCCTCCGCCGCGGCGTAGGCCCGGTAGCGGGAGAGCGTGTCCAGCGCGTCCTGGTAGCGCCCGATGCGCTCCTGGGCGTTGGCGATGTTGAAGAGCAGCTCGGCCCGCTCGCTCAGGCGGTAGGCCTCCTGCCAGGCGATGATCGCGTCCTCGTAGCGCCCCTCCTCGTAGAGCAGCGCGCCGTTCTGGTACAGCTCCTTGGCGCGCTCTACGTTGGGGTCGGGGCGGGTCTGCGCGGCGGCGGGCGCGGAGATGGTGAACGCCAGGGCCAGGAGCAGGGGCGCGGTGCGCATTCAGTCATCCCATGGGTTCTTGAGATCGGACTGCTTCCAGCCGGCAGGATCTCCGCTGGGCGCGGGCTCGGCCTTGGGCGTGGAGGCCGGCGCTGCGCTCGGCTCGGCCTTCGGGGCGGGCGCGGCGGCGGGGGCGGCGGCGGCCTCGACGGGCTTCTTCGCGCGGGCCCCAGCGTCGGCCGGCGCGCTGGCCTTGCTCGGCTTCGCGGCCTGGACGGGCGCGGCGGCCTCGACCGGCGCGGCGACCGCGGGCTCCTCCGCAGGGGCGGCCTCCCCGGCGGCGGCAGGCGTTGGCTCCGCGGCGGCGGGCGCGGCAGGCGCGGCGGGCTCCTCAGCGGTCGCCGTGGTCGCGGGGGCGCTCGAGGCCGGCGCCGCGGCGGGCTCCTCGCTCAGCTTCAGCAGGCCGACGACGCCAAAGGCCAGCCCGCCCCCCAGCAGCAGCAGGGCGAAGCCCCCGATGACCGCGCCGATGACCAGCTTCTTGCGGCTGTCCGGGTTCACCGCGGCCAGCGCGCCCGTCGGCACCTGGATCATGGTCGAGCTGCTGGGCACGTCCGCGCGCAGGGTGCCCGGGAGGCTGCCGTCCGAGAGCGCCGAGAGATCGGCGATCAGGTGGCTCATGTCCGGGTAGCGCTCCTCGGCGCGCTTGGCGAGGCAGCGCTGGAGCACCGCCTCCACGCCCGCCGGCAGGTCCAGATCCGGCGCCACGCTCTCCACCGTGGGGATGGGCTGCGTGAGGTGCGCCAGGATGGTGGCCGTGGCGGTGGCGCCGGAGAACGGCGGCTTGCCCGTCAGCATGCAGAAGAGGGTGATGCCCACGGCGTAGATGTCGGCGCGGTGGTCCACCGGCTGCCCGCGAGCCTGCTCCGGCGCGATGAAGTGGGGCGAGCCCAGCACCATGCCGGCGCTGGTCAGCCGCTGGTCGGCCTCCGTGAGCTTGACGAGCCCGAAGTCCACGACCTTGACCTGCTCGGCGCCGTCCTGGTCGCGGTAGAGCATCACGTTGGAGAGCTTGATGTCCCGGTGGACCACGCCGCGATTGTGCGCGTAGCGCAGCGCGGCGCAGGTGAGCAGCGTGAGCCGCAGCGCGCGCTGGAGCGGCAGGCGACCCGCCTCCTTCAGCACGTCCGAGAGGCGCGGGCCGTCCACGTACTCCATGGCCAGGAAGAAGCGCCCGTCCTCCGTCTCGCCATAATCGTAGAGCACGACGATGTTGGGGTGATTCAGCGTGGCCAGCGTGCGCGCCTCCAGCCGGAAGCGCTCCTCAAAGCTCGCCTCTCCCTCGGCGTCCTCCACCAGCGGGACCAGGATCTTCAGCGCGACGGGACGACCCAGCGGGATCTGGGTGGCGAGGTAGACGCCCGACATGCCGCCTCGAGCGATCAGCCGCTCGATACGGTACTTTCCGGCGAAGAAGGAGCCGGACGGCAGCTCGTCCCAGCGTCCCCCCGAGGGCCTGCTGCTCTTCTCGACATCTTCAGGGACCGCCGTCCCCGTGGGGCGGCCCGACAGCTCTCGTTCGCGCATACGCGGGAGCTTATCACGTTAGCGCGTCCGAGTCTCGCGCCACGGTCGCCATGATCTCGGCCTCCGCCACGCGCTGTCCTTCTACTTCCGCCCGCGCCGAGAAGCGCCAGATGCCGCGCCGCTCCATCAGCTTCTCCACCGTGACCGTGATCCGGTCGCCGGGCGTCACGGGGCGCCGGAAGCGCGCGCCGTCCACGCCCAGCAGGTACACGGCCCGCCCCTGCAGGTCGGTGAGCGACGAGAGGGCGACGATGCCGGCCACCTGGGCGAAGCACTCGATGATCAGCACGCCCGGGAAGATGGGGCGCCCCGGGAAGTGGCCTTGGAAGGCGGGCTCGCTGGCGGACACGCACTTGATCGCCACCGCGCGCTGGCCCGCCTCCAGCTCCAGCACGCGATCGACCATCAGGAAGGGGTAGCGGTGCGGCAGCATGGAGAGGATCCCCTGAATGTCGATCATCGCCTCTCCTCCTCCTTGCTGGCCAGCAGCGCCTCGAGCTCGGCGACGCGCCCCTCCAGGGCCCGGAGCCGCGTGAGCAGCTCGGGGAGCTCGCCGAAGGCCGTCGCCGCGCGCAGCCAGCGCCGGTGCTCGATGGCCGGGGTCCCCGTAACCTTCGCGCCGGCTGGCTGGTCGTCGTGGACGGTGCTGGACGCCCCCACCTGCACCCCGTCGCCGATCTCCAGGTGCCCCAGCACCGCGGCCCGCGCGCCCAGAACGACGCCCCGCCCCAGGCGCGTGCTGCCGGCCACCCCGCTGTAGGCGACCAGGAGGTCGTGCTCGCCGACCTCCGCGGCGTGGCCGATCTGAACTAAATTATCTAGTTTAGCGCCACGCCGGACGCGCGTGACGTTCATGGCGGCGCGGTCCACGCAGGAGTTCGCGCCGATCTCCACGTCGTCCTCGATGATCACGGCCCCGATCTGCGGGATCTTGAGGTGGCCCTCCGGCCCGGGGGCGAAGCCGAAGCCCTCGCCGCCCACCACGGCCCCGGGGTTCAGCCAGACCCGGTCGCCCAGCGCGCAGCCCTCCATGACCACGCTGCCTGGCATGAGCCGGCAGTCCCGCCCCACGCGCGCGTCGGCGCCGACGAAGGCGGTGGCGTGGACGTGGGTGCCCGCCCCCACCTCCGCGCCGGGCCCGATCCAGGCGAAGGCGTCGATACGGGCGCCCTCCACCTGCGCCCCCTCCCCCACGAAGGCGCGCTCATCCACGCCGGGGGCGAAGGGATCGCGCCGGTCGAAGAGGGCGAGGGCCGTGGCGAAGGCGCGGTAGGGATCGTCCACCCGGATGACGGTGAGCCCGGGGGGCGCCTTCGTCTTGCGGTCCAGGATGACGGCGCCGGCGGCGGTGCTGGCCAGCAGGCGCGCGTAGCGCCGGTTCGCCAGGAAGGAGAGGTGCCGGCTGTCAGCCTCCTCCAGGCCCATCATCCCGTCGATCGGGAGACTGTCGTCCCCCTCGACGACCCCGCCGACGGCCGCCGCGATGGCCCGCAGCAGGTAGCGCATGCGGGGCTATCCGCCCGTGGAGGCGTCGTAGCGCTTGACCAGCTCGGCCGTGATGTCGATGCTCTCCATGCTGAAGACCACCGCCCCCTTCTCGATGATCAGGGTGTAACCCTTCTCTTTGCCGATCTGGGTGCAGATCATCTTCATCTTGTCCAGCAGGCTCTGCATGAGCTGGCCGTACATGGCCTGCATCTCCTGCTCGGACTGCATGTAGGCCTGCTGGTACTGCTGCTGGGCCTGGATGAGCTCCTGCTCCTTGGCCTTGCGCGCCGTGTCGGACAGGATGCTGGCCTGCTTGTCGTAGTCGGTCTTCATCTGGAGCAGCCGCTGCTCGAACTGGTCGAGGCCCTGCTTCTTCTGCTGGAAGGCGCCGTCCAGCTTCTTCTGGGCGGCCTGGCCCTCCTTGGTCTGCTGGATGGCGGCCTGGAAATCCACCACCGCGATCTTCGGCGCGGACTGCGCGAAGGCCGGGGTGGCGAAGGCGAAGGCGAAGGCCATCATGAGCAGCAGCGTGAGTCGAGCGAACATTCGGGCTCCGAGGATCAGAAGAGGGATCCGATGGAGAAGTCGAAGACGGACTTGCGCTCGTCCTCGAGCGGGTTGATGGGGAAGCCCCACTCGAAGCGGAGCGGGCCCATGGGGCTCAGCCAGCGGACGCCGAAGCCATAGGAGTAGCGGAGCTCGAGGGGGTTGATGTAGCCCTCGCCCCAGGGATCGCCGAACGCGTTGCCGGCGTCGAAGAAGGTCACCAGGCTGATGCCGGCGGCCTTGATGATCGGGCTCTCCAGCTCGAAGTTGTTGACCCAGATCTGGTTCCCGCCCACCACCAGCCGGTCTTCGCTGGAGACCGGGTCGTCCGAGCCCGAGAAGCTGGAGCGGTAGCCGCTGTCGTAGCCGGTGGTGCGGATGGCCGGGCCGAGCGAGTACCAGTCGTAGCCGCGCACCGAGTTGATGCCGCCCGCGCGGTTGCGGTGGATGTAGGGCACCACCGTCCCGTCGGTGGACATGATGGCGCCCAGCGTGCCGTTGTACTTGAAGATGAGCCAGTCACCCTTGGGGCTGACCGGGTAGTAGTACCGGAAGTTCCCCTTGAACTCCGCGAAGTTGAAGTCGCCGCCCAGCAGGGACAGCACCTCTTCGTCGTTGATGCGGAAGCCGCCGGTGAGCTCCGCCGAGGCGCTGGCCAGGATGCCGCGCGTGGCGTTGACCCGGTTGTTGCGCTTGTCCACGCTCAGGTTCATGCCCAGCGTGCTGGTGAGGCCGTTGCGGAAGAGGTCGCCGCCCAGGAGGCTCTGCTTGTAGGGGTCGATGGTCGACAGCCCGGTGTCCTGGAAGGTGTAGGTCGCGGCCAGGCGCACGTCGTCGCGGCGGTCGAGGTAGCGGCCCACGGAGAGGGAGCCGCCGCGCTGGTACTCGTCCTCGATGTACTGGCGGGCGATGGAGAAGGTGTCCACCGAGAGCGTCCAGCGGGAGTCGAGGAAGTAGGGGTCGAAGAAGGAGAGGTTCCACTGCTGGCGCTTGCGGCTGAGGTTCAGCTCCGCCCGCATGGTCCAGCCGAGGCCGAGGAAGTTGTTCTTGGACACGTTCCCCGTGAACATGAAGTTCTCCAGGTTGGAGAACCCCGCGCCCACCGAGAAGCTGCCCGTGGGCTGCTCGGAGACGTCCACCGCGAGGTCGAGGCTGCCGGGGCTCTCGCCCTCGCCCCGCTTCACGTTGGTGTACTCGATCTTGACCTCTTCGAAGTAGCCGAGCCGGTCCAGGCGCGCGCGGGCCTCGGTCACGGCGCTCTTCTTGAAGATCTCCGCCTCGTTGATGGGGATCTCGCGGCGCACCACCTTGTCGAAGGTGGGGTCGTTGCCCGTGATGTCGATGCGGCCGAGCCGGTAGCGGTCGCCCTTCTCCACCTGGAGGGTGAAGTCCACGATCTTCGCCTCGACATCGGCGTCGTCGATGGGCGTGACGTTGGGGAAGGCGTAGCCGGCGTCGCCATAGAGGTCGGAGAGCTCCGACATCGCCGCCTGGAGCGTGCTGAGCTTGAAGGTGTCGCCGCGCTTGAGCGGGGGGTGGCGCTCGTTGAAGGAGAGCCAGCCGTCGCGGCCCTTCTCCCAGCCCTCGGGAAGCGGCCCGTCCCCAGCCTTCTTCTTCGCCCGCTCGTAGCGCTGGCGCACGGTCCTGGCCGTCTCGCCCGCCACGATCTCCATCGCGGCGGCGGGCGTGAGCCCCTGCTCGGGCACGAAGTCGCCCTCCACCCGGATCTCGCCGAGCTGGAACTGCGGGCCCTCCTCGACGTGGACGGAGATGGTGATCGCGCGCTTGTCGGGGGTCAGGTAGACCTTGGGCGGGTCCACCTTGACCTGCACGTAGCCCTCCTCCAGGTAGAGCTGGCGCACGATCTGGGTGTCGTTCTCGAGGCTCTCCTCCTTGAACGCGCCCGTGTTGGTGAGCCACCCCAGCGGCCCCGCCTGCTTGGTCTGGAGGAAGCGCCGGATCTTGCGGTCGCTGAGGTTCTCGTTGCCCGTGATCTCGATGGCCCGCACCAGCACCTTGCGGCCCTCGGTGATCACGAAGGTCAGGTCCACCTGGTCGCGGCCCACGGGCGTGATCTTCGGCTCTACCCGGACCAGATAGTAGCCCTTCTCCGTGTACTTCGCGCGGATGGCGGCGACGTTGCTCTGGACCTGGGTCTCGTTGAGCACCTCGAAGCCGATGATGTCGATGGCCTCCCGGAGCGAGTCCTCGTCGATCTTCTTGTTGCCCTCGATCTTGACCTCGCGGACGGCCGACTTCTCGTCCACCTCGTAGGTGACGACGACGCCCGCCCCGTCCGCCGCCGGGCTCACGTCCACGCGGACGTCGTCCACGACCCCTGTGCCGTAGATGGCCTGGATGTCGCGCTGGATCATCCAGGCGCCGAGGTTGTCGCCCACGTGGGTCTGGACGGCGGCGCGGATGACCGCCTCCTCCAGGCGGCGGAGCCCCGTCACCTGGATGCTGGCGACGCGACCCACGGCGGCGCCTGGGGCGTCGAAGCCCTCGGGCACGTCCAGCGGCGAGGGGATGTCGAGGCTCTGGGCGGAGGCGAGCCCGCCCCACACGAGGAGGAGCGGGATCACGCGAGCTCCTGGAGGTGCCCGTGGACGAGCTGCATGCGCCGGGGGAAGCGCCCGGCGAGCTCCGCGGAGTGGGTCACGACGACCAGCGTGGTGCCGAGCTCCGAGTTGAGGCCGAGCAGCAGGTCCAGGACCTCCTCGGCCGTGCCGGGGTCCAGGTTCCCGGTGGGCTCGTCCGCCAGGAGGAGGCCAGGGCGCTGGATGAGGGCGCGGGCGATGGCCACGCGCTGCTGCTCGCCGCCGGAGAGCTCACCCGGGCGGTGCGTGAGGCGCTTCCCCAGGCCGACGCGCTCCAGGAGATCGCCCGCGCGGGCCCGCGCCTCGCGCATGGACATCCCCGAGATGAGCGCGGGGATCGCCACGTTGTGCAGCGCGTCCTGATCCGGCAGCAGGTGATGGAACTGAAACACGAACCCGACCTCACGGTTCCGGAGCGCGTCGATCTCCGCGGCAGGCCGGGCGAACACGTCGCGTCCCGAGAACCGTATCTTCCCGGAGGTGGGTTGGTCCAGGGTCCCGAGGATGTGCAGGAGCGTAGACTTGCCCGAGCCCGACCGGCCCTGGATCGCCACGCGCTCGCCGGCCGCGAGGTGGACGGTGACGCCGCGGAGCACGTCCAGGCGCTGCCCGCCCTTGCGGTACTCCTTGGTGAGCTCCTCAATCTGCACGTCGAGCCCGGCCATCACTCGTACCTGAGCCCTTCGATGGGGTTGAGGCGGGAGGCCGCCGAGGCGGGGTAGAGGGTCGCGAGGAAGGCGATCACGACCGCGACCACGGCCACCAGGGCCACCGTGGGGTAGTCGACCACCACCGGGAGCTTGTCCAGGTAGTAGACGTCCGTGTCCAGCGGGTATTCGTACTTCTTGAGCCCCCAGCAGCCGATCAGCCCGATGACGGTCCCCGCGGCGCTGCCCACGACGCCGACGATCAGGCCCTCGAGCATGAAGACCACGCGCACCATCCAGGCCGAGCAGCCCATGGCGCGCAGGATGGCGATCTCGCGGGTGCGGGTGAGCACGATGAGGATGAGGGTGCCGGCGATGTTGAGGCTGGCCACCGCCACGATGAGCGAGAGGATGAGGCCCATCACGACCTTCTCCAGCTTCAGCGCGGCGAAGAGGTTCCGGTTCATGCTCTTCCAGTGCATGACCGTGAACGGATACGACAGCTTCTGCTCGAGCTCCTTCGCCATGTCCTCGACGGCGTCGATGTCCTCCACCCGGGCCTCCACCCCCGTGACCACGTCGCCCGTGCGCAGGAAGTCCTGGGCGTCGGGGATGGAGATGTAGACCCACTTGTTGTCGTACTCGTACATGCCGGAGTCGAAGAGGCCGGCGACCCGGTAGGTGCGCACGTAGGGCGTGGGGATGCCCATGGGGCCGGTGCCGCCGCCCACCGGGTTGATGAGGAAGATGCGGTCGCCCGGGTAGACCTTCAGCAGCTCGCCCAGATCCTCGCCGATGAGGATGCCGGGGACGACCTCGGTGTCCTCGGCGCTCTGCACGATGCCGCGGGGCGGGGTGCGCAGGCTCTCCAGCACCTCCTTGCGGTCCACCTCGTCGATGAGCGGGCCGGTGGTGCCGATGGTCAGGTTCTTCTGGAGGTCGATGACCTCGCCGCCCTTGCTGACGTCGAGCCCCCACAGGACCACGCCCGTGCTGGCCCAGTCGCTGCGGATCATGGCCTCCGAGTACACGAAGGGCGCGGCGGCCACGACCCCGGGCTCCGCGCCGACCTTCTCCACCACCGGGGCGTAGTCGGGGAAGGGCCCGGTGAAATTGCGCACGACGAGGTGGGCGTTGGCGCCCAGGATCTTGTCGCGCAGGTCGATCTCGAAGCCCTCCATGACCGCCAGCACCATGATCAGCGCCGCCACCCCCACCGTCACGCCGACGATGGAGATCCCGGTGATCACGCTGATTCCGGCCTCATCCCTGCGCGCGCGCAGGTGAGAGAGGGCGACGAGGAGGGCGAAGCGCATCTAGGCCTGCGAGCTCGGGACTGGATCCGTAGTGGAACCCTCGACCGGGGCCGCCGATTCCCCGCTCTCCGCGAGCGAGCCGCGATCCACCGCCGCCGGCCGCAGGGTGGGGAAGAGGATCACGTCCCGGATGGAGGGCTGGTCGGTCAGCAGCATGACGAGGCGGTCGATGCCGATGCCCTCCCCCGCCGTGGGCGGGAGCCCGTAGGTGAGCGCGTGGATGTACTCGTGGTCGAAGTACATCGCCTCCTCGTCGCCCCCGGCCCGCTGGGCGGCCTGGGCGGCGAAGCGCTCGGCCTGGTCCACGGGGTCGTTCAGCTCGTTGAAGCCGTTGCCGCACTCCTTGGTGGCGATGAAGAACTCGAAGCGATCCGAGATCGTGGGATCCTGGTCGTTCTTCCGCGAGAGCGGCGAGATCTCCGTGGGGAAGTGCGTGATGAAGGTGGGCTGGATGAGGGTGGGCTCGACGTAGGCGTCGAAGAACCACTCGAACCAGCGCCCGGGCGTGGTGGGCAGCGGGCCGGCGGCGTCCTTGGGGTGGTCCTGGAGCCAGCGGGCGCGCAGCGCGTCGGGGTCCCGGAGCTGCTCGGGGCTGAGCCCGGTGGCCTCGCCGATCGCCTGGGCCATGGGCAGGCGGCGCCAGGGACGCGCGAAGTTGACGAGGTGCGGGCCGATCTTCACCTCGTGGCTCCCGCAGACCTGAAGGGCGAGGCCGCTGATCAGCTCCTCCGTGATGTCCATGAGGTCCTCCCAGGTCGCGTAGGCCTGGTAGAACTCCAGCATGGTGAACTCGGGGTTGTGCTGGGTGTCGATGCCCTCGTTGCGGAAGTTGCGGTTGATCTCGAAGACGCGCTCGAAGCCGCCCACCACGAGGCGCTTCAGGTAGAGCTCCGGCGCGATCCGCAGGTAGAGCTGCATGTCGAGGGCGTTGTGATGCGTCACGAAGGGGCGCGCGGCGGCCCCGCCGGGGATGACCTGCATCATCGGCGTCTCCACCTCCATGTAGTCGCGATCCTCGAAGAAGCGACGGATGAGGCGGACGATCTGGGAGCGCTTGCGGAAGACCTCCGCGCTGTCCGGGTCCATGAAGAGGTCGACGTAGCGGTGGCGGTTGCGGAACTCGGGATCCGTCACGCCCTTCCACTTGTCGGGCATGCTGGCGATGCACTTGCTGGCCAGCGCGAAGCGGCTCGCGGACACGGAGGGCTCGCCCGTGCGGGTGACCATGAGGCGGCCGGTGACGTGGATGTGGTCGCCGAGGTCCAGCTTCTTCCAGGCGGCCCAGGCCTCCTCGCCCACGTTGTCACGGCGCACGTAGATCTGCATCCGGCCGCTGCGATCCTGCACGCGGGCGAAGCCGGCCTTGCCCATCTCGTTCTTGAAGAGCACGCGGCCGGCGACCGTGACCAGGGTGGGATCGGCCGCGAGCTGGGCCTCGTCGCGCTCGCCGATGAGGGCGAGGGCCTGCGCCAGCGTGTGGGTGACGCGCAGCCCGTGGGGGTAGGGCTCGACGCCCTCTGCGCGCATGGCGTCGAGCTTGGCCAGCCGCGCCGGATCGAAGTCTACCATGGGGAGCTCCTCGAGCGGCCCCGCATAACCTGTCCGCGCTACGGAGCGACGGGCCTTTCCGAGGGGTATCTCTTCACCCGCGCCTCGAACCTGATACAATGCGCGCATCATGTCCAGGACCGCGAAGCTCATCGTCGTTCTCCTCGTGCTCCTGATCGTCGTCGGCGTCGTCGGTGCCGTGCTGATGGTCGGGATCATCAACAAGGACAAGACCGAACCCGTCGTCGCGACGGGCACGACGGGGGAGGCGGACGCGCCTCGCCCGGCCCCGAGCGGCAAGACGCTGGAGCGCATCCGGGAGCGCGGTGAGCTCATCGTGATCACCGACACCGGCACGCCGCCCTGGATCGGCTCGCCGCCCATGTACTACCCGAACCTGGAGGGGCAGCCGGACGGCTTCGACTACCAGCTCGCCCAGCAGATCGGGGCGGCCATCGGCGCGCCCAAGGTCAAGCTGGTCCACCGGCTCTACGACGAGTTCGAGGACGCGCTGACGGCGAACGAGGAGGCCGACATGGTGATCGGCGGCTTCACGCCGTACCCGGCCCCCGGGATCGCCTGGTCGGAGCCGTACCTGGAGTACGGGCTCTGCCTGCTGGTCAAGGCGGACTCGCCCATCCAGACCACCGCGGACCTGACCGGCAAGAGCATCGCGATCTACGAGGACGAGGCGGCTGAGCGCGACGTCAACCGGCTGGTCAAGGGCTACAAGAAGCTGACCCGGCTGGACGGCGGCTACTGGGACCTCATCGTGTCCGGCCAGATCGACGCCTTCCTCTACGACTATCCCTTCGCCGTGGCCGAGCTGCTGACGTGGTATCAGCAGAACCCGCACCGCACGGGCGCCATCCGCATCGCCCAGTACAACCTGACGGACTCCACCTACGCGGTGGCCGTGCGCAAGGCGGACACCGACCTGCTCACGGCGGTCAACGACGCCATCCGGGCCTGGCGCGCCAGCGACGCCTACGGCGCGGCCGTGCGCAAGTACCTGTCCAACCAGGATCTCCCCGAGGCGGCCCCCGCCCCCACCAGCGGCTACACGGTGGCCGCCGGAGACACGCTCGCCAACATCGCCACCCGCAAGCTGGGGAGCGGCGAGCGCTGGAAGGAGATCTGGGCGCTCAACCGCGACCGCTTCCCCAACCCCAACCTGATCGAGGTCGGGGACGTCCTGACCATGCCGGCCGATGCTCAGGGCGGGTGAGAAGCTCGGAGACTGGATCGTCGATGGCGCGCTGGGCCAGGGCGCCACGGGATCGGTCTATCGCTGCCACCACGTCGTGACGGGGCGGCTGCGCGCCGCCGTGAAGGTGATCCGCCTGGAGGACGTGCAGGAGGGTGGGCGCTGGTTCCTGCGCGAGGTGGAGGCGCTGGCGCGCCTGAACCACCCGGGCGTGGTGGCCATCCGCAGCCCCGGCATGGACGTGAACCGGGGGATGCTCTACATCGCGATGGAGCTGGTGGAGGGGGAGACCCTGCTGGGCATCCTGCGGCGCGGCCCCCTGCCCATCCCGACCTTCCGCCGCCTGCTGGGGAAGGTGGCGGAGGCCCTGGCCTTCGCGCACGCGCACGGCATCTACCATCGCGACATCAAGCCCTCCAACATCATGCTGCGGCCGGATGGATCTCCGGTGCTGGTGGACTTCGGGGTCTCGGTGGACCTGGAGGCGGGGGAGGAGGCGCCGGAGTCGCGCATCGGCACGCCCTCCTACATGCCGCCGGAGGCCTTCCTGACGGGCCCGGTGGACCCGGCCAAGGCCGACGTCTATGCGTTCGGCGTGCTGATGTTCGAGGCGCTGACGGGGCGGCGGGCCTTCGAGCGCTCGGCGGGCGGGGACGAGACCCAGTACCGCGCCATCCGCCGCCAGAAGCTGGCGGTCCAGGAGCTGGATCCGGGCGATCACATCCCCGACGACATCCGGGCGCTGGTGCGCGCGGCCACGGAGCCCTGGCCGGACCAGCGGGTGGTGGGCATGCCCGTGCTGGCGGCGGCGCTCCTGCGGAACCCGGAGGCCAGCTCGTCCACCCTGGTGCCCCAGGACACGGAATTCCCCGGGAGCGGGGGGGTCTTCCCCACCTCGCCCACGCCGACCGGGCGCCCCACGCTCACCAACCTGCCCATGCCGGCCGACACCTCGACCCGCTCGAACCTGGGCCTTGACACGTCCGGGACCATGACGCCCGCCGAGGCGGAGAGCGAGTGGGCGCGCTGGATCGTGGGCGCCGCCGTCGCCGCCGTCGTGCTCTCGCTGGTCGCCGGCGGCATCACCTGGTGGTGGATGTCCGGGCACGGCTGAAGCCTCCGGGCCCGCCCCCGCCGCTCACTCGGGATCGCAGGGGCCGTCGCAGGTCTGGACGACGCTGCCCGTCTCCAGGAAGACCATGGCCAGGGTCAGCGCGGTGTCCAGGTAGACCAGCTCCCCGTGCGGGTCGCTGCCCTCGCTCATCGGCACGTTCTCCTCGGGCACCGGGGGGAGCCCGAAGTCGTAGTCGATGAAGACGTTGCCCTCGTCGATGGGCCCCTCGACGCCCTCGAGCCCGTAGTGCTCGATGTTGCGCGGCTCGAGGTGGACCGCGCCCATGGAGCGGGCCAGCAGCTCGCTGGAGAGGTTGGGCACCTGATGGTCGCCGATGGCCTCGAGCAGGATCACCCGGTGCGAGGGCGTGTCCGGGAGCGTGTCCTCGGTCATGTAGGCGGCGTAGCCGGTGGGCTCGGCGCGATCCCAGAGCATCTGCACCAGGCCCAGCGCCACCATCACGTCCAGCGGGCTCTCGTAGAGCTCCACCAGGAAGGGCGTGGCGTAGACGCCCCAGTAGGTGCTGCGCGGCAGCATGAGGCTGTAGCTCTGGCCGGGGACCGCCAGCACGCCGCGCTCGATGTCGGGCGTAATCGCCATGTAGGTGGCGCCGTAGATGCCACCCTGGCTGCCGCCGAAGTAGTAGCGGCGCTCCGGGTCCAGGCTGGGCTGCCCGTCCAGCCAGGTGCGCTCGTCGTCCACCATGGGCCCCATCATCATGCGCATGGCCAGCACCATGTTCAGGAAGCCCTGCTGGCTGCGATCGGGGATGGCGGCGAAGCGCGCGATGTCGCCGCTGATGGCCGCGCCGGCCAGGGAGGGCAGGTCCTCGCCGCTCATGCCGATCAGGTCCATGGCGAAGCCCGCCCCGCCGAAGGCGTCCAGCAGCGCCACGTACTCGTCGCTCTCCAGATCGTAGCGGCTCCCGAAGAGCCCGTGCCCGTACTGGACCAGCGAGCAGGGGCTGTCCGCGCAGGAGTCGGGGATGAGCAGGACGAATGGGTATTCGTAAGTCCCATTCTGCTCCGGCAGCCCGTCCTCGCCCAGGACCAGGCTGCCGCCCGGCGCCCCGTCGTCGAGGTAGAGCGGCGCGGTGATCGTGCCCTCGATGCGCAGCGCGACGTGATCGTAGGGCGCCTCCTCCACGCTGGTGAGCGTATATGTGGGGCCGGTCGCGGGGAGGTCCGCCAGGGCCGTGTCCCGCATGGAGAGCATGCGGCCGGTGTTGCTCTCGCGGCTGGCGGTGTTGAAGTCCCAGGCCAGCTGCAGATCCTCGCGGGTGACCCCGGCCTCCTCCAGGTGGGAGAAGATGTCGTCATAGAGCGCGCGCCGGGCCTCCACCGAGGGCTCCTCGCTCTCACCGCCGTCGCGCAGGGCCAGAAACGCCGGGCTCGGCTCCAGCGGCGCGCCGTCCGCGTCCACGATCCCGCGGATCGCCACGATGTACCGGGCGTCATCGCGCAGGCGCACCACCGGCCGCAGCAGGAGGGCGCGGGCGCTGTCGTCGTCGTGCGAGGCGTCGAGCTCGGCGAAGTGCGGCACGCGCTCGCCCGTCTCGACGTCCAGGATGACGGTGAGCGCGTCGTCCAGCAGCGAGTCCTCCGGGGAGAACGGGCTGGTGAGGCCGGTCCCCGTGGCGCCGGGCAGGAAGGTCATCGGCCCCGCGCCGGGCGAGAACCCGTCGGCGGCGTTCAGCAGCTCGGGGGAGGAGCGCACCCCGTCCACGGAGACCGGCATGGCGCCCTCGGGGATGGCGACGCGGTGGCCCGTGGGCGTGCTGGGGTCGGAGACCAGCCAGACGTTCGAGGGGAAAGGGAACAGGCAGTGGTCGGGCGCGATGGGGTCGCAGTCCCCGTCCAGGAAGGGGCCGATGAGGGCGCCCTCGTCCAGCCCGCTCTCCTCGCCCCCGCTCTCACCCTCACCCTCACCCTCACCCTCGCCCTCACCCTCGCCCTCGCCCGTCTCCGTGAGCGGGACCTTGCCCGGCCCGCAGGCCAGCAGAAGTGTCAGAAGTACGCTCATCTTGGAGACCTCCCGAGCCATTCTGCTATCCCGCCCCGACGCGCGGCGCGACCATGCTATTCTGTAGCGGGCCTGTCTGAGCTCCAGGCCCGTCGAGGCGGCGCCATGGCGAAGACACGGAATCCCCAGCAGGACCAGACCACCGACCAGACGCTGCCGCCTGCTCAGCAGCCCATCGTCACCTCCCCGCTCATCAGCCCCGTGCTCAGCATGCAGAGCACCTACGGGAACAGCTGGATGAACGGGCAGATGTGCGGCCCAGGGCTCAACACGCAGGGCGGGCCCTACACGCTGCAGCCGCCGCCGGGAGGGAACACCAACCCCTTCCAGATCTCGCCGCTTCGACCGACGATGCCCGGGTTCAACACCCAGACCGACCCCACCATGGCCGGGCCGGCGGCCAACCAGACCGGGGCCAAGACCAACACCCCGCCCGACCAGAAGACGACGCCCGACAAGCAGGGCGACCAGGTCGATCCCAAGGTGATCTCGGCCAAGGCCGACAGCCTGTTCAAGGCCATGGACGGCTGGGGCACCGACGAGGACAGCGTCATGGGCGCGCTCAAGGGCCTCAAGCCCGCGGAGATCGAGGCGCTCAAGAAGCAGTACCAGGACCACTACGGCCGCTCGCTGGACGCGGACCTGGAGAGCGAGCTCGGCGGCTCGGATCTCGCGGAGGCGAAGGCGCACCTGACCAGCAACCCGGTGGACTCCGCGCTGGCGGCGCTCAACAACTCCACGGGCTTCTTCAACGACGACGAGGCGAAGATCGAGCAGACGCTGCGCGATCTGAAGCCCGAGCAGCTCACCGAGCTCCAGAAGCGCGCTGGCACGGACCCGAAGACCAAGGAGATCCTCGACAAGGTGGGCGGGGCGCTGGGCGGCGGTGACAAGGAGGTCTTCGACGCCCTGATCAAGGGAGACGCCGCCACCGCCGACGCCGTGCGCATGGACGAGGCCATGGGCAGCTCCTCCTCCGGGTGGAACCCGCTGTCCTGGGGCACGGACGAGGACAAGGTCTACAAGCTGATGGAGGGCAAGAGCGAGACCGAGCGCAAGGACATGGAGGCGGCCTTCAACAAGCGGATGACCGCGGCGGGCAAGCAGACCGACCTGAAGAGCCAGTTCACCGAGGAGTTCTCCGGCGCGCAGAAGGACATCGCCGACTCGCTGCTGGTGGGCGACCAGAACGCCGCCAACGCGGCCCGCCTGAAGGACGCCGCCGAGGGCTGGGGCACGAACGAGGACGGCATCTACGCGCTGATGGAGGGCAAGAACGACGCCGATCGCAAGGCGCTGATCGAGAGCTACGAGAAGAAGTACGGCAGCCTGGACGCGATGCTGGACGACGAGCTCTCGGCCGACGATCGCGAGCGGGCGAAGCAGCTCAAGGAGACGGGCGAGCTCAAGCCCGAGTTCGCGCTCAAGATCGCGACGGAGGGCTGGGGCACCGACGAGGCGATGCTCCGCAAGACGCTCTCCGGCAAGAGCAAGGACGAGATCAAGACCATCCGCGAGGCCTGGGAGAAGGCGAACCCCGGCAAGAAGCTGGACGATCTCGTCGGCGACGAGACCAGCGGCCGCGACGAGTTCGAGCTCAAGATGGCGCTGGAGGGCGAGCCCACCACCCCGCAGGAGCAGTACGACCGCGCCCAGCGCACCTACGAGTTCGAGCGCGGGACCGGCTCGAACTGGTTCAGCCGCGGCATGATGGACGGGGCCGAGCTCATCGGCATGCACTCCAAGGGATCGCAGCTCGATCGCCAGATGGAGCGCATGAACGGGATGTTCGACGAGAACGGCAACCCGAAGCAGGGGGTGACGCCGCAGGAGGTCAGCAAGGTCTACGGCTACCAGCAGACCGACGCCTCCAACTACAAGGAGGCCAAGGACAGCGTTACCGACGCCGTCGCCACCGGCGCCGAGATCACGGCCGCCGCGGTCGCCACGGTGCTCACCGACGGCGCCGCCTCCCCCTGGCTGGTCGCCGCCATCGCCGGGGCCGCGGGCGGGACCGCCGCCATGGCCGTCCGCTACGGGATGCAGGGCGACGCCTACGGCGAGGAGGCCCTCTACGCCGACCTGGCCAACATCGGCGTCAACGCGCTGGCCGGCGGGCTCGGCGAGACGATGTTCGTGGCCAACAAGCTGGACGACGCCGCCAAGGGCCTCGCCCAGGTCAGCAGCGTGTTCGGCGACGAGTTCGCCCAGGAGGTCATCAAGAACGGCCTCAAGAGCGCGGGCCAGGAGGGGCTCAAGGGCTTCGGCCAGGGCGCCATGAACGACAAGAACTGGGACGCCGGCATGGACCAGTGGCTGCTGGGCATCGGCGGCAACACGCTCAAGGGCATGGGCACCGGCTTCGTCGGCGGCTCGGCCCAGCAGTCCGTGAAGACCGGCTTCGGCATGCAGACCGGCTTCCTCCAGTCGGCCGGCGTGGACGGCCTCGCCGGCGCGGCCCAGGGCCTGTCCACCACCATGCTCGACCCCTCCATCTACTCCGGGCGCCCCGAGGACATGTTCCTCAAGCTGGCCCAGGGCACGGGCAAGGGCTTCGCCGGCGGCTTCATCCAGGGCGCGGCAGACCGCCAGATCCGCGCGGGCAAGGTGGAGCACCTGCTCAACTCCGGGGCGGACCCCAGCTCCATCCCCGAGCTCGCCCACCTCAGCCCGGCCGAGCAGCAGCGCGTCCTGGCCGGCGTGCTCCAGCACAACATCGACAACACCGACCTCAGCCAGCTCAACCGCACGCCGACCATCGACACCGACAAGCAGATCGTGCTGGACCCGACCCAGAGCCCGACCAACGAGCCGCAGGTCGTGACCCAGGGTGACGACGGCAAGGTCACCGCCACGCGCTCGGGCGACGACACCAACAAGGTGGACGCCACCGGCAAGGTCACCACCCCCGTCAGCACGGACGCCGCGCCCGACGCCTCGGGCACCTCGCCCAAGCACCCCGCGGTGCTGGACATGGAGTCGGCGCTGGCCACGGGCGATCGGGCCTACGTCCAGAAGCACCTGGAGGCGCTCACCAGCGGCAAGTTCGACGACGCGCTCCTCGAGACGGCCGTGGCGCTGCCCGAGATGATGAAGTCGATGACGCCCGAGCAGATCAACATGGTGGGCAAGCACCTCTTCGCCGAGGGGCACCAGCTCGACGCGCTGCTGCGCAACGGCAAGAAGACGGGCCAGCAGGACGGCGTCAACCAGTACCAGAAGCTCACCGACGCCGAGATCGCCCAGGTCAAGGCCCAGCAGGACCGCAGCAAGATGCTCGGCCAGAGCTGGTCGGACGAGCTGGCGAAGCAGGGCATGAACCCCTTCGGCAACAAGATCGACCAGACCCTCTCGATCACGGGCGAGGACTGGGGCAAGTACGGCCAGTGGGCGAAGCGCATCCAGGACCAGACCGGCTCCTGGACCGACATGGACCTGCCCAGCACGATGTGGAGCTATCAGGGCAACATCGACCGCTACAGCAACACCCACGTCAACCTGTTCGGCGGCGAGAACGGGGTCCGCATCTTCGGCAACCAGCGGGGTGGCGGGCCGCGCATGAACCAGGACGGGACGATGTCCAGCTCGGTCACGGCCAACGAGGTGGACGCGGGCAACAGCGTGCAGTTCCACGGCCCGGCGGCGCAGCGCGACGGCTACAACATGAAGCTGAACACGGGCCTGCCCGGGTACGGCGCGCCCGGCTTCAACGCCACCGCCCCGAACATCCGGCTGGGCAGCGGGGATCGCTCCCTCGGCTGGATGCTCTGGAGCTGGCAGAACAAGGTGAACAACCGGAACACGTCCAACCCCACGAAGTGAGCTCGGGGCTGGTCTGAGCGCGCGATCAGATACACTGGGCGCGAGGAGCACCCATGTCCGCGACCTTCGAGCTCGACGCGCTGCGCCGGGACGCCTGGCAGATCCTGAGCCGCTACCTGTCGTGTACGCCCACCGAGGCGCTCAACCGGACCATGGCGCTGGCGCCCCGAGACGAGGACTACGACCGCGTCTTCGTGGGAGAGGCCGCCGAGCTGGCCCGAAAGGGCTACCGTGCCCTGTGGAGCGCGCCCGTGGCCCCGCTGCCGCGCGAGGGCCAGACCTCGCTCCTGGTCACCGCCGCCACCGCCGCCGAGCTTCAGCTCGACACGGAGCGCAGCCGCTCCTTCCCCGGCGGCTACAAGAAGGCCGCCCACCTGCTCGCCCCGGACCTGGTCTGGGTGGCCTGGAAGTACACCCGCCCGGGCGAGACCATGGGCATGGCCTGGGACGGGCTGTGCTGGGTGGACGACCACTGGGCCTGGTTCCCCAAGGCCTGGCGGGTCATCAGTCAAGCAACTTGACTATTTTCCCCAGGCGCTCCGCAGGGCCTTCGCCAGCGCCACCTGGCCGCGCGCGGTGGCGACCAGCTTCGCCCGGTCGCGCTCGATGCCCTGGAACTCGGTGAGGATCCCGGTGTCGTCCAGGTAGAAGCCGGGGATCGCCTCGTCCCCGGCCAGCAGGGCGGCCCGCGCCCGCTCGCCCAGGAGGGGCGCGGCGACCTGGGGCTGAGCGGCGTGGGCCAGGACGCGCAGATCGAAGGCGGGATCCCCGAGGCGCACGGGCGGCTGCATCGCCGCCTTCATCGCCCAGCCTCCGCCCACCTTCTTGCTGGCCACCGCCATCCCCGCGCCCAGGTCCAGCCCCAGCTCCGTGCGCACCCGCGTCACCGGCCAGCGCCGGCTGGGGCGGTGTATGTCCTGGAGGCGCTCCCGATAGATGGAGACCTTGAAGCCGTCCATCTCGCCGTCCACGCGACCCACCCCCGGGTCGTCGGGGGTCTCCCGCCAGATCAGCCCGAGGTCCCCGGCCACCGTCCGCCAGGCGCCCTGGTTCTTCTCCAGCCGGGCCTTGCCGGTGATCCCCACCAGGACGATGACCACCACCACCCCGGCCAGCGCCAGGAGCACCCCGATCAGCGCGCCCATCTCGCGACCTCCCCGCCCCATCGTAGCTCGCTCCGCCGCTCAGTCACACGGCCAGGTGCCCAGCAGGCGCACGTTGTCGTCCTCGTCGCACTCCTCCACCGCCTCGGCGGGGTCCACGACGACGGCGACGCCCTCGCCCCAGTCCTCCTCGGTGAGCGTGAGCGGGCCCACCCAGCTGAGCTCGCCGCTGCCCAGGGCGACGGTCCCCGACCAGAGCTCGGTGCTGCCCCGGCGGATACGCACGGTGGTCTCGGTGACGTCGTAGAGCCCGGTGTTCTCCACGGGGATCAGGATGTCCACCGCCCCGCTGGCGCAGGTGTCCGTGCAGATCTCCGGCTCGCCCACCGAGAGGTCGGCGAGGTCGCTGGTGCGCCCCAGGGACGAGGCCGCCGCCCGGAAGCTGTTCCAGCGCGTCCAGTTGCTCTCCTGCTCCGCCGGGATTCCGCCGTCGTCGTCCACGTTGGTGATGTGGTAGGCGAACTGGTTCCAGACCGGGCGCGAGGGCCGCCAGGTGCCCGTGGCGTCGCCGATGACGGTGATGCCGTTCCACCCGGAGTAGGTGTAGTTGTTGGACGCCAGCACGATCTCCGTCACGTCATCGCCGTCCACGTCCACGATGAGCGGGTACTCGTAGAGCGTGCCGCTGGCGTGGCTCTCGTCGTGCAGCTTCACCTCGCCGGTCGCGCCGTCGTAGACCCACAGAGCGAGCTCGTCGGCGTAGACCACGTCGGCCTTGCCGTCGCCCTCGAAGTCGAACACGCTGCTGCCCGTCACGTTGCTGGAGACGTCCTGCACGTCCGCCGTCCACAGCGTGCTGCCGTCGGTGTCCAGCACGGCGTACTGCCAGGCCCCGGCCACGCCCACCTCCGGCGCGCCGTCCCCGTCGAAGTCCGCCACCGTGGGCGCCCCGCCCGAGCCCCCGCCGGGCACCGCCGCCGACCAGCGCACCACCCCGTCCGCGCCCGTCAGGTAGACCACCCCCGAGCCGACGTGAACCAGCTCGGGCAGCCCGTCGCCGTCGAAGTCCCCCGCCGCGCTCGGCCCGTCGTAGGTGCCGTCGTCCCACAGCAGCGTGCCGTCGGTGTCGTAGAGCGAGCTGCCCGCGCTGACCTCCAGCTGCCCGTCCCCGTCCATGTCCACGGCGAAGCTGAGGTAGCGCCCCACCCCACCCGCGCCGGTCCAGCGCACGGTGGCGTCGGAGTTGATCACCGTGCGCCCGAAGATGAGCTCGCTCTTGCCGTTGCCGTCGAGGTCGGCCATGGCCGGGCCGCCGTAGCCGTAGGTCTCGGCCCCCGCCGCCCACAGCGCCACGCCCTCGTTGCTCAGGCAGACGACGCCGTAGTAGAGGCCGGACGCGCAGACCTCCGGCACGCCGTCCCCGTCCAGGTCCCCGATCGCGATCTGCGAGCTCGAGTAGACCGAGTTGTAGCCGCCGTCGTAGTAGCTCCAGTGCGTGCCCGTGCCGTCGCCGGAGATGGCGGTGATCGTGCCCGCCGCGGAGTACGCGCTGCCGGCGAAGCTGGCGAAGACGACGTCGGGCACGTCGCCCTCGTCGATGAGGCCGTCCCCGTTGTCGTCGTTCAGGTTCGCCACCGCGGGCGAGGCCATGATCTGCTCGTAGCCCGTGTAGACCGGGTTCGTGCTCCACTGCCACTCGACGACGGGCGAGAAGCCGCCGGGGTCGACCTCCAGCACGCAGCTCTCATCGGGCGTGACCTCGTAGGGCTCGGGCTCGAGCGCGCAGGCGGCGGGCGGCGCGGTGTCGGCGCCGGGCTCCTCGCCCTCCTTGGGGACGAACTCATACTCGGAGCAGGCCAGGAGGAAGGCGAGGAATGGTGCGCGCATGCGCTCAAACTAACACCCCTGGTCCGCGCGCGCGTTCAACGTGGAACAGAACTTCATGGAATTCGTCGAGCACAGGTCTTGACAGGACAAGAGACATGCGTTCAACTTCATATGCGGGCACCGGGGTCCGCGCGCGGCCCTGCCGCCGCTCCCGCTGCTACTGCTCCCGCCTCCGCGCTCCTGCCTCCGCTGTCCCTCCCTGCCGTCCCCCTCCTCCGGGTCCCCTCCCATGTCCGAGCCCGCCCTCCAGGAGACGCCCTCCGCGTCTCCACCGTCGCTTGTGACGCTCCGTGGCGTCGGCGCCCAGCTCTTCATCGAGCTGGACAAGGACGCCCCCTTTGAGCAGCTGAGAGATGAAGTCCGCCGCGTCTTCGGCGAGACACCTGGACGATTCAAGGGGACCACCGCGCGACTGGCCTTCGGCGCCCGCGAACTCTCTCTCTTCGACCTCCGCCGCCTCGTCCATCTCCTGAAGGACGAGCACGAGGTCCTCGTCTCCGGCCTCCAGCTCACCCCCGAGAGCCTGCACCGCTGGGCCCAGAGCGAGCTGAAGCTCAAGGTCTACCTGTCCGATCTCGAAGAGGCCGACGAGGAGTCCTCGGATGACGAGGCCACCGTCGAGCCCGAGCCCGCCCCCGCGGTCGTCGAGGTCGAGACGGCGCCCATCCAGCTGGCCCCGCCCGCCCCCGCGCCGGAGCCCGCGCCCCCCGCGCCCGAGCTGAGCGGCGCGCACCGCATGTTGCCCGTGGAGCGCACCGTGCGCTCGGGCACCACCGTCCGCTTCCACGGCGACATCGTGGTCTACGGCGACGTCAACGCCGGGGCCATGGTCATCGCCAGCGGGAACATCCTCGTGCTCGGCCGCCTGTCCGGCCTCGCCCACGCGGGCGCCGACGGCGACGAGCGCGCCGTGGTCATCGGCTTCGACCTCCGCCCCACCCAGGTCCGCATCGGCAAGAAGATCGCCATCGCCCCCGACCGCGAGTCCGCCCCCCCGTCGAACAAGAAGAGCCCGCTGCCCGAGATCGCCTGGGTCAGCGGCGAGACCATCGTCATCGAAGAGTACCGCGGCCGCCTGCCGGGCTGACCGCTCCCTCCGCGGGGCCGCTCGCGCTCCGCCCTCTCCTTCCCGTCCCTTCCATCGGAGTCCCTCAATGGCCGAATGCATCGTCATCACGTCCGGAAAGGGTGGCGTGGGCAAGACCACGACCACCGCGAACCTGGGCGTGTCCCTGGCGCTTCGGGGGTCGAAGGTCGCCGTCGTCGACGCAGACATCGGGCTGCGCAACCTCGACGTCATCCTCGGCCTGGAGAACCGCATCGTCTACGACCTCGTTCACGTCATCGAGGGCGAGTGCCGCCTGCGGCAGGCGCTCATCAAGGACAAGCGCAACGACCACCTCTGCCTGCTGCCCGCCGCGCAGACCCGCGACAAGAGCGCGGTGACGCCGGACCAGATGCGCTCGCTCGTGGCGCAGCTCAAGGAGGAGTTCGACTACGTGCTCATCGACTGCCCCGCGGGCATCGAGCAGGGCTTCAAGAACTCCGTGGCCGGGGCCGACCGCGCCATCATCGTCACCACGCCTGAGGTCAGCGCGATTCGCGACGCCGACCGCATCATCGGGCTGGTGGAGGCCGCCGAGCTCCCCGAGCCCCAGCTCATCGTCAACCGCTTCCGCACGAAGATGGTGGCGAAGGGCGACATGATGAACAAGGACGACATCCTGGAGATCCTGGCCATCCCGCTGCTGGGGATCGTACCGGACCACGAGGACGTCATCGTCAGCGCCAACCGCGGCATGCCCGCCGCCTACGACGAGAAGTCCATCGTCGGCGAGGCCTACCGCCGCATCGCCCGCAAGATCGCGGGCGAGCAGGGCGTCCCCGAGCTGAACTTCGAGGATCAGGGCGGTTTCTGGAGCACGCTCAAGCGCTGGATGGGCATGGGCGAGGCCCGGGAGGTGGCGGGATGAGAGAGCTCATTGCCCGGATCTTCGGATCCCGCACGCACAGCAAGGACGAGGCCAAGCAGCGGCTGAAGCTGCTCCTCATCCACGACCAGGTGGACCTGAGCCCCGCGCAGATGGAGGCCATGAAGGCCGAGATCCTCGCGGTGATCGGCAAGTACGTGGAGATCGACCCGGCCAGCGTGGACTTCCGCCTGCACAAGGACGAGAACTCCATCGCGCTGGTCTCCTCGGTGCCCGTCCGCCGCGTCACCGAGCGCGTCGGCGACAGCACCCAGCCAATCGAGCGGGCCGCCCCCGCGGCGGTCTAGACCCTCCGGCTCACGCAGCTCTCGTAGAGGGCGCGCTCCACCCGAAGGTGATCGGTGCGGGGCACGCCCTTCGGGCCGCGGGCCGTGATCGTGAACGGATACGCGCTCGCTACGCGCAGCGGGCGCCCCTGCGTCTCGGCCACCGCGCGCAGCTCGTCGGCGACCTCGGAGAGATCGGGGTCCTGGCTGAGGAAGAGGGCCACGTCCTGGGCGCCCGCGTTCTGGATGCGCACGGCGTCCAGCGCGATGCGCACGATGACGCCCTTGCTCAGCAGCACGCGGCGCGTGGCGGTGCCGCCGTCGGGCAGGGGCACGTTGATCACCCGCGACTCCTGGAGCCGCGTCCAGGTCCAGACCCCGGCCAGCTCCAGCCCGGCCAGCAGGGCGCTCCACCACTCGAAGCTGTCCGGGTCGTCGTCGATGGACGGGATCGAGGCGTAGAATCGCGTGTGGACCAGGCTCCAGCCCTGGCGCTCGCAGAGCTTCCGCGCCAGCACGTAGGGATCGCACAGCGGCCAGCGGTGGCCGAACGCGTCGCGCACCCCCAGCACGAGGCTGGTGCCGTCGATGTAGGCGATCGTGCGCTGGGCTTCCTGATCCATCTCCCGAACGGTAGCGCATCGCGCGGTCCCGAGACCCCGGGGGCGCGCTTCTGGGCGCAGGACCGGCCTCATGGAGCTGGAGGTAGCGTCTGGACCTCAAGGGGCCGCGGCGCCTTGACGGCATCCTGGCCGTACATTGACCGACCATTGACCGCCCCACGTCCCGCGAAGTTGTAGGTTGGGGTCATTCAAATGGAGGGTTCATGCTGGAGGATGCACGTCCACCCGGCGTGATGCGCCTGGTCCGCCTGGCCGCGGTGCTCGTCGCGGGGCTGGCGATCTGGCTTGGGCTCGGCGGGTTGCCCCACAACGTGGACGACGCCTACATCAGCATCCGCTACGCCGACAACCTCGCGCGCGGCGAGGGCCTGGTCTACAACCCCGGCGAGCGGGTAGAGGGCTTCTCCAACCCGGTCTGGACGCTGGCCCTGGTGCTGCCCGCGGCCATGGGCCTGGACGCGCTGATGGCGGCGAAGATCCTGGGGCTCGCCTGCACGGGCCTGGCCGCGGGGACGGCGGTGCTGCTGGCGGCGGAGCTCGCCCGGCCGCGGACCCCCGGGGCCGCCCTGGCCACCGCCCTCGGCGCGGCCATGCTGGCGATCAGCCACCCCGCCACCTGGTGGGCCACGGGCGGGCTGGAGACCCCGAGCGTGGGCGCCGCCCTGCTCCTGTCGCTCTACCTCATGACCCTGGAGGCGCGCGATCCTGGCCGACGCCCCTGGTCCGCGCTCGTGGCGGGCCTCGCGGCGACCAGCCGACCCGAGACGCCCCTGCTGGTGGGCGCGCTGGCCCTGGGTCGAGCGGTCCTCGCCTGGCCCGGCCGCGACCTGCGCGGGCTGCTGCGCTGGTGTGCGCTCGCCGCGATCCTGCCGCTCGGCTGGCTGGCCTTCCGGCTGGGCTACTACCCCGACCCGCTCCCCAACACCTTCTACCGGAAGTCGATCCAGGCCCCGCTCACCCGCGCGCTGGCCTACGTGCTCCCCTGGGTGAAGCTGGAGGCCCCCTTCCTCCTCGCCGGCACGCTCGGGCTCTTGGCGCTGCTGCGCGCCCGCGCCGCGCAGGGGCTCGCCCTCCTCGGGCTGGTCCTGGGGCAGCTGGTCTTCCTGCTCTGGTCGCGGGGCGACTGGATGCCCTCGCACCGCTTCCTGGTGCCCATGCTGCCCGCCCTGGCGGTGGGGGTCGGCGCGTCGGCGGGGCTGCTGGCGGCGCGATCTCGGCTCGCCATCGTGCTCGTCGCCGCCCTGCTCTGCGTACAGGCGGAGCGGAGCGTGCCGGTGCGCGAGGTCGGCTCCTCCCGGAGCCTCGAGGCCGGCGCTCGGGTGAGCATGCGCGCGAAGGAGCACTGGGCCCCGTGGACCCTGGGAGCGCCCTTCGGCGGGGCCATGCAGGCGATGACCGTCTGGCTGCTCGAGCGCGTCCCACCCGACGCGACGCTCGCCTACACCGAGATCGGGCTCCCCGGCTACGCCGGCGGGTGGCGCATCCTCGACCTCGACGGGCTGGTGACGCGCGAGACCTCCGGCGCAGCCCGGATGGACCAGCGCGCTATGGTCCGCTGGGTGCGCGCGCAGAACCCGGACTGGATCGTGCTCAAGGGCTCCAAGACGCTGGTGCTCGACGGTCTGCGCGCGGCCCCCTGGCTCGGGCGCCGCTATGTCCCCGTGGTCGGCGCCCAGGGGACCATCTCCGCCTGGCGACGGAAGGGCCGCGCGGAGGCGACGCCGGAGGAGGCGCTGCAGAACTTCGAGCGCGCGGTCTCCCGGGCGCCGAGGATGCGCCTGCTGCTGCTGCGATGGGTGCGCATGGCCCGCCTCATCGGGACGCTCGAGGACTTCGACCGCGCCTGCGCCCACGTCGCACGCTACACCCCAACCGACGAGGCGCTCCTGAAGACCTGCGCGCGCAGACACTGGAGCCGCGCGAGGCAGGCGAGCGCGCGTGGAGCGGACTATCTTGAGGGGGGAGGGCAAGCCGCTGCTCCTGATGATCCTGCTGGCCTGCGCGGACAAGATCTCGCCGAGCGATGACTCTGGCGCCGACACCGCCTGCCAGACGCGCTGGTACATCGACGGCGACTCCGACGGCCACGGCGACCCCGAGGTCTGGGCCGACCGCTGCGAGGCCCCCGCCTTCTGGGTGGCCGAGGGCGACGACTGCGACGACACCGACGCGAGCGCGCGACCTGGCGCGACCGAGACCTGCGACGGCGTAGACGACGACTGCGACGGGGAGATCGACGAGGGCCTGGAGCAGGGCACCTGGTGGGAGGACGCTGACGGCGACGGCTACGGCGACCCGAGCAGCGAGGTCAGCGGCTGCTCCCCGCCCGATCACCCCGTGGACAACGGCGAGGACTGCGACGACGCGGACGCCAGCACCTACCCGGGCGCGCCGGAGACCTGCGGCGACGGGAGCTGGAACGACTGCGGCGCGGTCGAGGACGGCTGCGCCCTGGAGGGGCAGCGCACGCTCGAGGGCGCGGCGGCGGCCCTCTACGGCGAGGCGGAGGACGCGCGGGCCGGGCAGGCGCTGGCGGGCGCGGGGGACGCCGACGGCGACGGCTGGCTGGACCTCTGGGTGGCGGCGCCCGAGGACCCGGAGGGAGGGACGAGCGCGGGCGCCGTCTACCTGGTCCGCGGCCCGCTCTCCGGGGAGCAGGTGCTGAGCGAGGCGACGGCCAAGCTGGTGGGCGAGCGGCGGAGCGCGTATGCGGGCCTCGCGCTCGCGGCCGGGGACGTGGACCTGGACGGGCTCCCCGACGTGGTGGTGGGCGCGCCGGGCCTGCCGACCGAGGGCGGGCAGGGCCTGGCGGCGCTGGTCCTGGGCCCGGTCAGCGGGGCGCTCTCGCTGGAGGACGCCGACCGGCGCCTGCTGGGGCCCGAGGGCAGCGGGCTGCTGGGCGGGGCGCTCGGCCTCGCCGATCTGGACGGGGACGGAGCCCCCGAGCTGCTGATCGGCGACCCCTACGGGCAGACGGCGGGGGTCGCGGCGGGCTGGGTGGCGCTGGCGGCGCCCGAGGCCGAGAGCCTGGACGGGGCCCCCCGGCTCTGGGGCGAGGCCGAGGGCGACTACGCGGGCGTGGCCCTGGCCAGCGGCGACCTGGACGGCGACGGGATCCTGGACCTCGTGGTCGGCGCCGCCTACCAGGCCGAGGCCGGCGTGGAGGCCGGCGCCACCTACCTGCGCCTGGGCCCCGTCACGGCCGAGGGCGCCCTGCTGGACAGCGACGCCCGCTGGCTCGGCGAGGACGAGGGCGACTTCGCCGGACGCGCGCTGGCGCTCGGCGACCTGGACGGGGACGGGCTAGATGATCTAGCCATAGGTGGCGCGGGCTCCGACGCGGCCGGGGACGGCGCGGGGGCGCTCTGGGCGATCCCGGGGCCGGCGAGCGGCGGGGGCTCGCTCGTGGACGCGCCCGCGCGCTGGCTGGGCGAGCGCGAGCACGACGCGGCCGGGCAGGAGCTCGCCCTCGCCGGGGACGTGGACGCCGACGGCCTCCCCGACCTCGTGGTGGGCGCGCCCGGCGAGGACACGGCCGGGGCCTTCGCCGGGGCGGCCTACCTGCTGTGCGGGGCGCTGTCCGGGAGCGCGAGCCTGGACGCGGCGACCGCGAAGATCACCGGCATCGACGTCAACGACTCCGCGGGCATCGCCGTGGCGGGGCCGGGAGACCTGGACGCGGATGGGCGGGCCGACCTCGGCGTCGGCGCCTACGCCGTGGACGCCGTCGCCGACTGGGCCGGCGCGGCCTACCTCGTGCCAGGAGCGGGCTACTGAAATAGAGGTATTCTATGAACCAGTTCAGCCTCCTCGAAGACGACCCCGCGGATCCCCTCGCCCTCCTGCTGGCCTGTCACGAGCGCATCGACCGCTACCTGGGCGGCCTCGCTGAGCTCGCCCGCATGCAGGATCCGGAGGACCCGCGCGTAGCCCCCACCGCCGAGGCCGTCGCCCGCTACCTGCGCGAGGGCCTGCCCCTGCACGGCCAGGACGAGGACCTCTCGCTCGCCCCGCGCCTGCGCGCGCTCGGCTACGACCCCGCGCTGGAGAGCGCGCTCGCCCGGATGGAGGCCGAGCACGTCCGCATGGACGAGGGCCTCCCCGACCTGCTGGCGCTGCTGGACGCCCTCCCGCTGGGTGAGCCCGACCTCGGCGAGCGCCTGGAGAGCCACCACGCCTGGCTCGACCTGCTCCTGCGCGACCACATGGCGATGGAGGAGGCGGTGATCTTCCCGAAGATCGCGCGGCTGCCCGAGGCGGAGCGGCGGGCGATCGTGGTGGAGATCCGGGGGCGGCGGCGGGAGCAGGGGTCGCGGGGGTAGGGGCGCTCGCTCAGCCTTCGCTCAGCACCCGCCCGGCAGCTCGCCCTCCGCGCCCTGGCTGCACCAGTACGTCGCCTCCTGCGAGTAGGAACCGGCGAAGGGATCGATGACCTCGCCGCCCTCGCTCACCAGCTCCAGGTGGACGTGGGGCATGCTGCTGACGCCCGAGGAGCCGACCATCCCCAGTTTCTCGCCCCGGCTCACCTGCTGGCCCACCGCCACCGCCACCGAGCCCTTCATCAGGTGCCAGTACCAGCTCTGCTCGCCCGTCTCGTGCTGGATCTTGACGTAGTTGGCCGCCATCTCGTAGCCGTCGCAGTCGATGTCCCCGTCCAGGGTCGCGTGGCAGCGGTCGTAGTTGCCGTCCTCGGTCTCGACCACGACCCCGTCGGCCACGGCGACGACGGTGGCGCTGCCAGCGTCCATGGCGTCGAAGCCGCCGTCCAGCATGAAGTCCGAGCCGTCGTGCTCGTCGTAGCACCAGGGGAAGCCGCGCCCCAGGTAGTTCGTGCAGAGCGCGCTCTGCTCGCCGTGGACCTCCGGGTCGTGATCGACGCCCGTGTAGAAGGTGGTCATGATGCGCTCGGGCTCGGCGACGGGGAAGGCGATCTGGAGCGCGGCGCGGACGGCGGTGTCCTCTGGCGCGGTGTCCGCGCTCTCCTGGGGGGCGGGGCCCTCCACCTCAGGAGCGCAGGCGAGGAGCAGGATCAGCATGTCGGACCTCCCGGGGGCTCGAGCCCGAGCTCCCGCTCCAGCCAGGCGCGGGCCAGCGGGATCTTCTGGGCGAGATCGGCCGCGTCGGCCACGAAGAAGAGGGGGAGCAGGCGGACGTGGACGGGCTCGGGCAGGTCGAGGTGCAGGTAGCGGAGCCCGAAGTCCTGGCGTTGCGGGCTGTGCTTCGCGCGCAGGGCCTCGACGAGGGGGACGACCAGGAAGCGCTGGTAGGTGTCCATGGCCTCGATCAGCCGCCCGCGCTCCAGCGCCTTGGCCGGCAGGTGCGAGAACAGGCGCGCCCTGCCCCGAAGGTTCTCCAGGCGCTCGGCGAAGACCGGGCCCAGGCGCTCATCCACCACCGGGCGCAGCAGGCCTTCGGGGTCGAAGAGCACGACAGGCTCGCCGTGGCGCTGGGGGTCGAGCCAGATGGGCAGGCGATCCGGCCGCATCAGGGCGATGTCCAGCATCAAGGTCTCCGGCGCGCGCCGGAGCTGGTAGAAGCGCTGATCGAAGTCCGGGGTCAGGGCCGCGGGCACGGGGTAGACGGCGCGTGCCCCGCCCAGCGCCTCGATCGCGGCCTCCAACGCCGCCCAGACCGGGGGGCGCGCGTCGGGCGCCACGACGACGACGAGGTCGATGTCGGAGAGCGCGTCCGCCCGCCCAAACGCGTCAGAGCCGGCGATATAGCTGGCTCGGACCTCGGGCAGGGCGGTCAGGGCTCGGTGAAGTTCATCGATGAGGGCGGCGCGTTCCATGGATGCCCCGTTATCCAGTTCTCGACCGGCGGGATACCGGGGTCGCGGGAGGGCCGATGGGCGAGGACCGCAAGCCGCACTTCTCGATGATCCGATCCTTCGCGCTGGCCGATCTGTTCACGTTCGGCAACGTCGCCTGCGGGATGGCCGCGATCCTGGCCTGCATGGGGGCGCTGGCGACCGGGGAACTAGATAAACTAGTTCATGCGTTCTGGCTGCTGCCCCTGGCCCTGGTCTTCGACGCGCTGGACGGGCGGGTGGCGCGCTGGCGCCAGAAGAGCTCGATGCTGGGCGCGGACCTGGACTCGCTGGCGGACACGGTCTCGTTTGGCGTGGGCCCGGCGGCGCTGGGCTACGCGCTGGGGCTGCGCGGGGGGCTGGACGAGCTCATCCTCATCTTCTTCGTGGCCTGCGGGATCAGCCGGCTGGCGCGCTTCAACGTGACGGCGGCGGCCCTGGCCGACGAGAGCGGCAAGGTCCGCTACTTCGAGGGCACCCCCATCCCCACCAGCCTGCTGCTCGTGCTGCTGCTGGGCGTGCAGTACGCCAGCGGGCGGGTGGGCGATCAGCTCTGGGGCGGGCTGGTGCAGCTGGGGCCCCTGGGCTGGCACCCGTTCTCGCTCGGGTACTTCCTGCTGGGCTGCACCATGGTCAGCGGGACGCTGCGAATCCCCAAGATCTGAGGAGGGATCATGCTTCTCTTCCCCATCCTGCTCGCGTGCACGTCCGGCAAGGTCCAGGAGAGCGCCCCCGATGACTCGGGCGAGCACTCGGGCGGGACCGACGACACCGGCAAGACCGATGACACCGGCCACAGCGGCGAGACGGGCTCGTCGGGGGTGGACCCCGACCGCTACTTCCCCGATGACGCCATCTGGTACGAGGACATCTCCGACGAGGAGCCGGACCCGACCTCGGACGCCGTGATCGCCGCGCTCCAGGAGCACGGCTGGGGCCTGGGGCGCTTCCAGGTGGACTTCTCCATCGAGGTGCTGACGGCCGACGACAGCACGGAGATGCGCACCTTCATCCCCACGGACGAGTTCTACGAGCCCGACTGCGACGAGGTGCCCGTGCCGGTGCCCGAGGGCGGGGCGCTGGAGGGCGAGCGCGGCTACGAGTGCGCCTCCGACGGGGACTGTCACCTGCTGGTGGCGCAGCGCGACTCGCTCACGCTCTACGAGATGTGGCGCGCCAACATCGTAGACGACACCTTCTACGGCGGCTGCCTGGCGGTCTGGGACATGTCGCGGGTCTACGGGCCGGAGGGGCGCGGAATGGGCTGCACCTCGGCCGACGCGGCCGGCTTCCCCATCGCCCCGCTGCTCTTCAGCGCGGACGAGGTGGCCGCGGGCGAGATCCGCCACGCCATCCGCTTCATCCTGCCGAACGACGCCATCCGCGAGCTGATGTTCGTCTCGCCCGCCACGCACAGCACGCGGGCGACCTCGGGCGGCGACGACGCCGTGCCCTACGGGGCTCGCCTGCGCCTGCGCTCCGACTACCCGGTGGACAGCCTGCCGTCCGAGGGCGCCCGGGTCGTGGCCCGCGCGCTCCAGACCTACGGCATGTTCCTGGCCGACGGCGGCAACGTGGCGCTGACCGCCCAGGCCGACACGTTCACCACGGCGAAGTGGGCGGACTACATGGAGTCTCGCGATCTGGAGGACATCGAGCCCCAGGACTTCGAGCTCATGCCGCTGGGCGAGGTCTACAACTGGGACGAGATCGACTGCGCGCGGGTCGAGTGAAGCCGGAGAATTGACGGCGACGATCCTCCTGTCGTAGGCTCGCCCGACGAGGTGAGCTCATGGCAGAGATCGCGCACGCGGACGGACGGGTCGAGCTGGATGCGGCGGGCTACGCCCAGATTCACGACAGCCCGCTGAACAACGAAGACCTGGCCCCCGTCAAGGTGGCCGAGCGCACCTGGAACACCTACAACTTCGCGGCGCTGTGGATCTCCATGGCGCACTGCATCCCGACCTACATGCTGGCCAGCGGCCTCATCGGCGCGGGGATGAGCTGGTCGCAGGCGCTGTTCACCATCGCGCTGGGCAACATCATCGTCCTGGTGCCGATCCTGGCGAACTCCCACCCGGGCACGAAGTACGGCATCCCCTTCCCGGTCTTCGCCCGCGCCAGCTACGGCACCTACGGCTCCAACCTGCCGGCGCTGATGCGGGCCATCGTGGCCTGCGGGTGGTTCGGCATCCAGGCCTGGATCGGCGGTGAGGCGCTCCACACCTTCTTCGTCGCGCTCTGGCCGGGCTGGGCCACGCTGGGCGGGGAGATCGGCGGCTTCGCGGTCGGCGAGTGGATCTCCTTCCTGCTGTTCTGGGCCCTGAACATCCTCATCGTGTACCGCGGCATGGACCTGCTGCGGATCGTGGAGAACTGGGCGGCGCCCTTCGTGCTGATCATGACGGGCGTGCTGGTGGTCTGGGCTTACGGGGAGGCCGACGGGCTCGGCGAGATCATGCAGCAGCCCGGCAAGTTCGCCACCACGGGCGAGTTCTTCAAGGTCTTCGTGCCCTCGCTGACGGCGATGATCGGCTTCTGGGCGACGCTCTCGCTGAACATGCCCGACTTCACGCGCTTCGGCCGCAGCCAGCGCGAGCAGATGGTCGGGCAGGTGGTGGCGCTGCCCACCACGATGACGGTCTTCGCCGCGATGGGCGTGTTCATCACGTCCGCCAGCGCCATCATCTACGGCGAGACCATCTGGGATCCGGTCGCCCTGGTCGGCAAGTTCACCCAGCCGGTGGTGGTCGCCGTCTCCATGTTCACCATCGTCGTGGCCACGCTCAGCGTGAACATCGCCGCCAACGTCGTCTCTCCGGCCAACGACTTCGCCAACGCCTTCCCGAAGTACATCAACTTCAAGACCGGCGGGCTCATCACCGGGATCATCGGCATCCTCATGCAGCCCTGGAAGCTGCTCGCCGACCCGAGCGGCTACATCTTCCAGTGGTTGCTGGGCTACTCGGGCGGGCTCGGCACCATCGCCGGCGTGCTCATCGCCGACTACTGGTTCGTGCGCGGCAAGAACCTGGTTCTGGCGGATCTGTACCTCAAGGATGGGGCCTACCGCTACAGCTCCGGGTGGAACCCGGCGGCGGTGGTGGCGACCCTCCTGGGCTGCGGGGCGGCCTGGATCGGGCTCGTGGTCCCCAGCCTGCGCCCGCTCTACGACTACGCCTGGTTCGTGGGCTTCGGGGTGGCGTTTGGGAGCTACCTGGTGCTGATGAAGGCGATGGGCGGGAAGGGGTGATACGCGCGGGAGCTCGCTCAGGGCAGCTCGAGCGCCTCGGGATCCCGTCGCGCGTCCCAGACGCGGAGGATCAGCACGAGATCCTGCTCCAGGCGATAGATGACCTTGTAGCTCCCGACGACGAGCGCGCGATATCTCCCGGCAGGCTCCAACGCGGGCTCCACGGCGCCAAGCTCGGGGTGGACGGGCAGGCGCTCGATGGCGATGAGGACCTGGGTGACGAAGGCCCTCGCCGCGTGTGGGTTCCGGGTCTTCAGCCAGCGAAAAGCGGCCTCGACGTCTCGCTCCGCCGACGGGGTCCAGCGCAGGCGCTCGGCGGCCTCACGCTTCATCCAGGAGCCCCTGGAGGCGGGAGCGCACCTCGTCGTGCGCCAGCGATCCCCCACCCTCCAGCTCAGCCTCCGCCTCTGAGACCGCCCGGCGGAGCGCCGCGGTGTCGGTCTGGGCCATCAGCTCGTCATAGGCGCTCGCCGAGAGCATGACCGCGACCGCGCGACCGTGCCGGCTCAACACGACCGGCCGACCCTCCTCCACCTGGCGGACGATCTCCGCGCCGTGGGCCTTCAGGTCGGTGACCGGGCGAATGTCCTGGGCGAGACGGAGCGGGGGCATGAACACCTCCCCCCAATTATCATCCGAATTCGGATGAGAAACAAGGGGTGAATTCGGGTCCGAATTGTGGTCCAATCACCACACCACCCGCCCCAGCCCGTAGCTGAGCAGGTTCGCCGCCAGCGACCACCACCCAGCGCGGGCGAGCCCGAGGTGGCGCATCAGCCGCGCCTCCACCCCCCAGGCGAAGAGCTCCGCCAGGGCGACCGAGACGACGCGGCCCTCCTCCCGCCCGCCCGGCCAGAGGGCGGCGAGGTCCCAGGCGATGATCCAGGCCAGCGGGTGGGTGGCGAGGCTGGCCAGGAAGGCGAGCTCCAGGCGCACGGGGAGGCTGCGCGCCGGCCCGTCTCGGGTGAGCGCAACCGTCCAGACCGGGACCTCCACCGCCTGCGTGAACAGGAAGGCGATCAGCCAGCCCTTCACGCCTCGCGGCGCCGCCGGGCCAGCAGCAGGCTCAGCGCGAGCCCCGCCGCCGCCGCGCCGCCACCCGCCGCCGAGCTGCAGCCGTCACCGCAGGTGCCGCCCTCCTTCTCCGACTCGCTGTCCTCGCCCTCGGCGTTCGGACCCGAGATGGGCGTGGTGTAGCCGGGATCGCACCAGATCTCGGACCAGAAGGAGCCGCCCGCGCTCACGCAGGCCCGCTCCTTGCCCGCCTCGCCCAGCGCCTGGCACTCCTCGTCGCCCTCGTAGGACGCGCTGCAGGACGTGCAGTGCGCGGCGTCGTAGTACTCCATCAGGCAGGTCTCGGGGAAGGTGTCCACCTCATCCGCCAGCGCGAGCCCCAGGAACAGGAAGATCATCGCCCCCTCCACGCCCTCACGATAGCGGGCCGGGCTCCAAGGCGCAACGCGGACGGGCGATCCCTTGCTCCGGGCCCTCGCCGCGCCGTATACAGCGATCATGCGCCCTCTCCTCCTCCTCGCCCTGCTGGCCTGCGCCGACGACAAGGACACCGCCCCGGAGTCCTCGCCCCCCGACGACAGCGCTCCCCCTGACTCCCAGGCCGAGACCGCCGAGAGCGGCCACACGGGCGAGAGCGCGCCCCCCGCGCCAGGGGAGGAGTTCGACCGCTTCTGCGGGGGCGCGGCCTGGGACGCCGCGCTGACGGAGGAGACGGTCACCGACCCGGGCGGCTCCTACCTGGGCTACATCTCCAGCTACGAGGACTTCCGGGCCGGCTCCGCCGAGACCATGAAAGTGATCCCGCCCCACCCCTTCCACGTCCGCACCATCCGCGTGCAGTACGCCGCCGGCACCGGCACGGCCCGGGTGCGGCTCATGCACACCTGGGGGCGAAGCTACCCGGCGAGCTGGCCGGACCTGGACACGGAGGGCGCCACCCTCGCCGGCCCCTTCGACGTCGAGGTGGACGCCTCGGGCGGGCGGCAGTGGGTGGAGATCGACGTCTCGGCGGACGGCGTGTTCCTGCTGCCCACCCAACACTACATGATCGTCAACGAGTACCTGGAGACCGGCAGCCCCACCGTGGCCGTCATCGACCTGAACGAGGGCGAGACCAGCCGCGCGCTGCTGCTCATCAAGCGGGAGGACGTACCCTACGGCATCGACGGGAACTACAACATGGAGTTGGAGGGCGAGACCTTCTGCGCCTGGGCGGACGAGGAGCGCTGGATGCAGGAGGACGTGGACGCGGCGTTCTCCGCGGACGTCTCGGCCTACGCGACCATCGCCGACGTCAACGGCGACGGGCACCAGGACGTCGTGACCTACCCGGGCACGCCCACGCTGTGGCTGGGCGACGGGGCGGGCGCGTTCAGCGCGGGCGGCGACCCCTGGCCGGAGGTCGTCTATGCCGGGATGCTTTTGTTCGGCGACGTGGACAACGACGGAGACCAGGACGCCTTCGCCGCCAACTACGTAGGCGCTGACGACGACGGGGACGGCTTCACCAAGAGCGAGGGCGACTGCGACGACACGGACAGCAGCGCCTACCCCGGCGCCACCGAGGAGACCGACGGCAAGGACGACGACTGCGATCTCGTCGCCGACGACGGCACGGACACCTCGGACGCCGACGGCGACGGTACCAGCATCGCCGACGGGGACTGCGACGACACCCACGCCGACGACGCCCCCGGCCTCGCCGAGCTCGAGGACGGGCGCGACAACGACTGCGACGGGCAGATCGACGAGGACTTCCCCTCGCGGATGCTGCTGAACGACGGGACGGGCAGCTTCACCGCGGTCGAGGACGCCGGGCTCGAGGTGCGCGAGCCTACCACCGCCGCCGGCTTCGGCGACGGGAACCTGGACGGGAGCCTCGATCTGTACTTCGGCAACTGGCTGGAGCACTACCCGGACGACCCGGCCGTGCAGGATCGTTACTACGAGGGCGCGGGCGACGGGACCTTCACCGACGCGCTCGCCTCAGCCGGGCTCGAGCTGCCCGAGCCCTGGTCGGTCTACGGGGTGAACTGGAACGACTACAACGACGACGGCTGCCCGGACATCTTCGTCGGCAACTACCACCTCTACGACAACCAGCTCTGGGAGAGCCAGTGCGACGGGACCTATCTGGACGTCGCGCTGGAGAAGGGCGCCGCGCACGACGACGAGGAGAGCCCGTACGAGGGCTACCCGGGCGGCCACACCTACGGCGGCGAGTGGGGCGACTTCGACAACGACGGGGACGTGGACTACTACATGGCCAACCTGGCCCACCCGCGCACCCAGCCCTGGGGAGACCCCAGCATGTTCCTGGTCAACCAGGGCGCGCCCGACTACGCCTTCGACAACCTGCGCGAGGATTACGGCTTCATCTACGACGAAGGCGACGTCAACGCCCAGTGGGCCGACTTCGACAACGACATGGACCTGGACCTGGCCATCGCCTCCCTGTACACCCAACACTACGCCCGAGTCTACCGAAACGACGGCGCGGCGGGCTTCACCGACATCACCTACGAGACCGGCGTCATCGTGGAGGACGCCGTCAGCGTGCTCTGGCTGGACCACGACGAGGACGGGGACGAGGATCTGATCATCGCCGACCGCTCGGGCGCGCCCTACCTCCACCTCTACCAGAACACGGTGGGACAGGATCGCGCCTGGGTGGACATCGTGCTGGAGGGCACGCGCACCAACCGCGACGGCGCCGGAGCGCGGGTCTGGGTGGAGGCCGGCGGTGTGCAGCAGCTCCGCGACATGACCCTGGGCAACGGGCACTGGAACACCCAGAAGCCGCGCCTGCTCCACTTCGGGCTGGGGGACGCCGACAGCGTCGATCTCGTCACGGTGCGCTGGGCGGGCGGCGACACCGAGGTCTTCGAGGGCGTCTCCCCTGGCGGGCGCTACCGGCTGGTCGAGGGGACGGGCCTGGCGACGGAGGAGTAGGCTCCGGCGCGTCGAGGCGCTATGCTCCAGGGAGGAGGCAACGGATGCGCTCACTTCTCTTCCTCGCGCTGCTGGCCTGCGCGGGAGGCTCCCAGGACGGCTCCCCGAAGGAGAGCGAGGCCTCCCCGGAGACCGGGAAGCCGCACACCGGCTCCCCACACACCGGCTCCCAACACAGCGGCTCCCCCCACAGCGGCGAGAGCGGCTCCGAGGGCCCCATGGGCCCCGCCCAGGCCCACGCCGAGCCCACCGACGGCACCATGTGCTTCGCCTGTCACCTCTGCGGCAACGACGGCGCGGAGACCCTGGAGACGACCCACTGGGTCTGCGTGGACTGCCACCGCGGCCCGGATGGATCCGTGCCCGAGGAGGTCCAGAGCGACTGCGGCTGCGGGGCCCTGGACTGCAGCACCGAGCCCCCCACGCTGGGCTGCGAGGGCTGTCACGTCCTGGACGGGACCAACGGCTACCCCAGCACCCAGCACATGAACAGCCTGTGCTCGGAGTGCCACACGCCGGGCCAGGACGCGGCGCGACCCGGCGCCCCGAGCCCGCACCGCTGAGAGGATCTCCATGAAGCGACTGATCGTCACCGGCGGCACCGGCAACCTCGGCGGCGCCGTGGTGAGCCACCTCTCCCAGACCTATGAGTGCGTCGTCCTGTCCCTGGAGACCGGGGTGGACCTGTCGGACGCCGCCAGCGTCAAGGCCGCAGTGGACGCCGCGGCGGGCGATGGACTGTACGGTCTCGTCCACCTGGTGGGCGGCTTCGCCATGGGCTCGGTGGAGGAGAGCGACGCGGCGACCTGGAGCCGGCTGCTGTCCATGAACCTGCTGACGACCGTGAACTGCGCCCGCGCCGTGATCCCCCACCTGCGGGCGGGGGGCGGCGGGCGCATCGTGGCCGTCAGCGCGGCGGCGAGCCTCTCCCTGCCCCCGGGGATGGCGGCCTACGTCGTCTCCAAGAGCGCGGTCAACGCCCTCATCCAGACGCTCGCCGCGGAGCTCGCCGGGACTGGCATCACCGCCAACGCCGTGCTGCCCACGACCCTGGACACGCCGATGAACCGGGCCAGCATGGACCCCGCGCGCCTCGTGCCGCTGGCCCGCGTCGCCGAGACCCTGGGCTTCCTGCTCTCCGCGGAGGGCGGCAACGTCAACGGCGCCCTGCTCCCGCTCCGGGCCTGAGCGGCCTCAGGCCTGGGCCAGCAGCCAGTCCAGCACGCCCTCGACGGCGCCCCGCGGCACGTAGACGTGGCCGCCCACGTCGATCTCCCGAACCTCCAGCCGGGAATCTCCGTCCTTCAAGGCCGTGTACACGGCCTCGAGCGGGATCATCGGGTCGTGGCGCGCGGCCAGCAGCAGGGCGGGGACCCGGATCCTCCCGGCCCGCCCCGTCAGGCTGATGGCCTCGTGGTAGTGGTCCACGTCGCGGAACCCGAAGCGGGGGACCACCACCCGGGCGTCCCAGTCCCGGAAGCGGTCCACCTTGGAGACGTCCGCGTCCGCGCCATGCAGCCGCCCCTGGCGCACCGCGGCGGCGTGGACCTCGCGCATGTTCTTGAAGACCCAGCGCCGGTAGACCAGGCGCGCCGGGGCGTCCATGTGGCGCTGGCAGACGTGCATGTCCAGCGGCGAGCCCACGGCGGCCACCGCCCGCACCCGGCTGTCGAGGGTCTCCTCGCAGCAGGCGAGCAGGGAGAGCGTCCCGCCCATGGAGAACCCGAGCAGGTAGATCCGGCGGAAGCGGCCCAGGGTCGGGCTCTGGAGCGCGGCCAGCAGATCGTCCGCCATGCCGCCGTGGAAGAGGTCCCCGCCCCGGTCCGAGCCGCGCAACCCGAGGCGCAGCGCGGCATGCCCGCGCGCCACCACCGCCGACGCCGCCGTCTTGACGTAGCGCACGTCCTGCGTGCCCCCGAGCCCGTGGATCAGCACCACCAGGCTCTCGGCCCCCGGATCGTGGAGCGTGCCCGTGAGCGTGACCGTCCCCGCCACCGGGTCGGGGATCGCGACCGACCAGGGCTCGCCGGGGGGCGTGGTCGCGGGCCGGACGCGGTCGATGACCGTGGGGATCACGGTCCACAGGTGGCCGAGCAGCGCGTACAGGACCCTCACCTCACCTCCAGCCAGGTCCACCCCACGTTGTAGATCAACCTGCGCCACAGCCCCAGCAGCCAGGGCCGGTCCTCGGCCTCCTCCGCCGTGAAGCGGTCCACGCAGCCGGGCGCGAGGTCCGCCGCCATCATGGCGTCGAAGCGCGCGCGCAGGGCTGGATCGTCGATGAGCACGACGCTCTCGGAGTTGTGCTCGCTGCTGAGGCCGTCGAGGTTGGCCGATCCGATGATCATGGGCCCGCAGGACCCGAAGGAGGCCACCTTGGAGTGCAGGGTGAAGCGACCCAGCTCCGGCTGCGGGCGCCACTCGTAGAGGCGGACCTCGGGGTCCACGTCCAGCAGGCGCTCGTAGACACCGCGCGAGGCGGTGGTCACCAGCGGCACGTCCACGCTCTGCTCCGAGTTCGTCACCACCGTCAGCGGCGAGCCGCGGCGCAGCGCGTCCTCCAGCTCCTCGCGCAGCCCGCGCCCCGGCGTGAAGTAGGCGCTCTGCATGGCGATGGGCTCACCCGGGGGCGTGGCGTCGATGAGCGCGCGGTAGAGGCGCTCCACGCTGCGGCGGTTGCCGAAGGCCGGCTGGTTCCAGACGAAGCGCACCTCCGCCTCGCCGACCGCCGGCTGGTCCTGGCGCCAGCTCTCCGCCTGAAAGCCCGGGATCTCCACGTCGTAGCGCGCCAGGACCTGCAGGTAGCGGTCCAGGACGTCCAGCGCCGCCGGCCCGCGGATCTCCACGTCGGTGTCCCGCCAGCCCCCCCGCCCCGTCTCCGCGTCCACGACGGGGGTGCCGCCGTAGGCGTACTCGCTGGCGATGTTCAGCCCGCCCAGGATGGCCCGCAGCTCCACGGAGCCGTCGGCGCCCCGGTGGCCCGTGATCCAGTACTTCTCGTGGTCGAAGTGCCCGAGGTTGGAGACGCCGATCAGGCGCTCCAGCCAGGAGAGCTCGGCCAGCCCGCGCCGCGTCCGCTCCCGCTGCCTCAACCAGCGCTCGTAGCCGCGCTCGCGCCGCGGGGCGTTGGTCGGGATGACCACCACGCCCGAACTCGCCAGCTCCACCATCACCGCCTTCTGGGGCGGCCCGTCCGCGTCGCCCGCGCTCGCCGCCTGCGCCAGCAGCTCACCGGCGCCGCCCGCGCTGCCCTTGACGTCGTACTGCACGATGACGGTGGCGCCCGCCCGCGCCCGCGCCGCCAGCAGGCCCGCCACCGCCCGACCCGCCTCGTCGTCGGTGTAGATGAAGGTCTTGACCAGGATCAGGTCCGCGGTCATCGCGTTCTGGGTACGCCGGGCGAAGGACTCCACGCCGTCCACCAGCAGGGTCGCGGCGTTCCCCGAGCGCTCCACCGACCGCGTGCGGCGGTCCAGGCGCCGCTCCAGGCGCGGATCGTCGAAGTGGTCGCAGCTCGGGGCGGGGGCCAGCGAGGGCGCCGGGGGAGCGCGTCGGGCGGCGCAGCCGGCGAGCGCGACGAGGAGCAGCAGGACGCGGGTCATCAGGCGCGAGCGCATAACCGGAGCAGGACAGGACGGGCAGGCCCGCTCAGCGCGCGGCGTCCACCACCGCCGCGTGGATCGCCGCGGCGAAGGCGTCGAGCGTCTGGGGCTCCTCCCAGCGGGCGACCTCGCGCGGGTCCACCGCCTGGTGGGTCTCCACGATCACCAGCGGGACCTTGGGCGCGCGCAGCATGCGGATGCGCTTCCGGTCCTCGTGGCGGTCCACGAAGACCCCGGGCACCTCATCGTCCGGCGCGTAGAGCCCCGGGTAGTCCGCGCCGCCATAGGGCAGGAAGCCCGCCTCCGCCATGCGCCGCCCCACCGCCCGCGCCAGGCGGCGCCGCGGCTCCACCCGATTGGACGCGCCCTCATCCGAGTAGAGCACGGCGAAGCCCTCGGCCCCGTAGCCCTGCCAGCAGCCCGTCTCCACCGAGCGCGACCAGCCGTCGCCGGCGCGCGTGTCGCTGTGCAGGCTGATGACCGCGTCCGCCTGCCAAGCGTCGAAGGCCTGGATGCGCTCGGTGTAGGAGCGCAGGGCCTCCGTGGGGCGACCCGCCTGCAAGGTGAGCCCGGCCCAACCGCGCAGGCGCGCCAGCAGGCCGTCCTGGGTCCGGCGCGTGAAGTCGGCCTCGCGCTCGCAGCGGACCGAGGTGTTGCCGAGGTTCTCCGGCGCGCCGTGCCCGGCGTCGATGACCACCTTCAACGCGCGATCCTTGGGGCTGGGGGCGAGGAGGATGCGGAGCGCCGCCCCGGGCTCGGGCCAGGCGGGCGGCGGAGCGGGGACCTCGAGCTCGGCCGCGGGCGGGGCAGGCGGGGCGGGCGCGGGCGGAGGCGAGCAGGCGAGCAGCAGGAGCAGCGACAGCATGGAGCTTCTGACCCGAGGGGCGCCCAGGAGGTTCCAGGAGCGTGGACAGGCTCGCACCTCCGCCGCTCCCTCTTCACGCTCCGCGATGGACGCATCCAGTCTGCCTGCACCCGCGAGGCTGGGGCGACAGCAGGAGCGCGCCGGCGCGCGTTTTGCACAACGCTGACGCGTCTCCTCGGGGGAGCGGACGCGGACGCGAATACGGCTGGCTTGGGGCCTCGCGCGTGGGGCTTCACTCCAGGTCTCTCGGAGGGCTACCATGATCAGCACACCCCTCGGCCTCTGGCTCCTCATCGGGTGTCCATCGGAGAAGCCACCTCCGGACTCCGACGAGCCCGTGGAGACCGCACCTCCCCTCGTGGACGAGGACGGAGACGGCGAGCCGAGCGGGGCCGACTGCGACGATCAGGACGCCACGGTCTATCCGGGCGCGTCAGAGATCTGCGACGAGATCGACAATGATTGCGACACGCTGGTTGACGAGGCCGATCCAGACCTGGACGCCTCGACGCTGGTGACGACCTACGCGGACCAGGATAGCGACGGCTACGGGGACCCGCTGACGGGGACGGCGAGCTGCGTCTGGAACGCGACGGGCGTTGAGGACGCCACGGACTGTGACGACGCGGACCCCGAGACCCGGCCGGGCGCCGGAGACGACCCGACGGACGGCGTTGACACGGACTGCGACGGCGCGCCCGAGCGCGACGAGGACGGCGACGGCTCGGTCAGCGCCGAAGATGGCGGACCCGACTGCGACGACATGGACGCGACCGTGTACGCAGGCGCCGTGGAGGACTGCTCGGACGGAGAGGACAACGACTGCTCGGGCCTGCTGGACTGCGAGGAGGACGCCTGTGAGTGGGACGCGCGCTGCTACGAGTACGGCTGCGACGACGGGCTGGACGATGACGACGACGGCTTCGTGGACTGCGACGACGAGGACTGCTGGGGCGCTGGCTGCACGGGGGCGCGCGTGCGGGTGAGCGGAGGCGTCATGCGGAATGAGCTCTACCGGAGCGTCCGGACGGGCAACTCCGGGTACTGGTCGTACTGCTCGTGGTGGGCATTTCATAGGACAGGTTCAAGCGCGCGCGCCGAGCTCGCCTCGATCACGGGGACGCTTCAGGTCGCCACGGCGAGCGGCTTCGACTGGACGTCCTTCGCCTGGTCCGTTGATCGCGCCGCGCTCTTCGTCCGGACCCGTCACACCAGCGGGGAAGAGTCCGAGAACACCGCGAGCGGCGGCTGCGCGACCGATACCTGGGACACCACGAGATCCTGGAGCTCAGTGCCCACAAGAGACGGCTTCTCCGTCGATCCTGGCTGCGGCTACACCGGAACCTCTTTTCTCCCGGCCACGCTCTCGCGGCCCGAGATCGGCGGACCCGACCCCACCTGGTGGGCGGGTGCGCGCCGCTGGTACGCCGGCGAAGCCTCGCTGACCTACAGGGTCAGATACACGGGGGGCGACGTACACGCATACTACGCGAACACTGATGAGTCCTGGGCCGTGCCGACCCTCGACGGCGGGAGCTGGGTGAGGGTGCCCTGAGGCTCCTCCTGGGTGCGAGCCGCTGGCGCCCGCGCGATCCGGTAGCGCTTTCTCCCCGCCCTGGTGTCTGGATGCGCGGAGGTACATCATGCGCGTCACCGCTCTCGCTCTGCTCCCCATCCTCTCCCTGCCCGCCTGCATCGTGATCGGCGCCCCCGAGGGCGGCGGCGCCCTGGCCACCGAGGCCCGCGAGGTCGGCGCGTTCACCGGGGTCGCCACCCGCAGCTCGCTGGACGTCGAGATCACCGAGGGGGAGACCGCCTCGCTCACCCTCACCTGCGACGAGGACCTGCTGGCCGACATCATCACCCGGGTCGAGGGCGACGTGCTCGTCATCGAGCTCGACGAGGACGGCTGGTACAACGGCCTCTGGTCGCGGGGCGACTGCCGGGCGGACGTCGTCACCCCCACCCTGCGCTCGCTGGAGTCCTCAGGCTCCGGCGACATCTACGTCTCCGGCTCGTCCCCGCTCGCCCTGGAGAGCGTCTTCGTCGGCGGCAGCGGCGACACCGAGGTCTGGTGGCCGGTCTCCACGACCCGCCTGGACGTCCTGAGCGCGGGCAGCGGCGGCGTGATCCTGGGACAGGTGGACGCGGGCGAGGTCGGGCTGGAGGCCACCGGCTCCGGTGACCTGGAGGTCGCCGAGGGCGCGGCCGACGCGCTCGACCTGAGCGCCTCGGGCAGCGGCGACATCCAGGCCAGCGGCCTCCTGGCGGTGAGCGTGGACGCGATGCTCAGCGGCAGCGGCGACGCCGAGGTCTACGCCAGCCTCTCGGTGACCGCCCTGCTCACGGGCAGCGGCGACCTGCTGGTCCTGGGCTCGCCCACCGAGCGCGACGTCCAGGACAGCGGCAGCGGCGACATCTTCTTCGAGTAGGCCCCGGGCGCCTCAGCCGCCGCTCGCCAGGGCGGCGGTGGCCGCGAGCTTGTGGCGCGCCTGCCAGGGCGGGCCCGCGGACCGGCCCAGGGCGCGCAGGAGTTCCTGGAGGTCCGCGGCCCCGAGGGCCCTCGCCGCCGCCTCGGCCACGCGCTCGCGATCGTACCAGGCCACGCTCCAGCCTCGGGCCTCCGCGGCGCTGGCCAGGGCCTGCCGGTACATCACAGAGTCCGCGATGGTCTGGGCTCGGTTGTCGCGGATCCGCTCCTCGACCGTGCCGGGGAGCTCCGGGCAGGCGCGGATCGCGATCCGGGTGATCGGCAGGGGCACCGCCGCGGCCAGCGCCTCCAGGCCGCCCGCCGCCCCGCGCGCGGCCGACGCGCGCACCTGCTCGACGAGGGCCAGCGCCTCGGCGAGCGTGATCGGGCGCGCCCAGGGGCTGTCGAGGTAGCGCCCCACCGCCCAGGAGCCCTCGTGGTGGTGCGGGTGCGTGGGCAGACCGGGCTCGGTGAGGGTGAGGGTCCGGCGGTCCAGGAGCTCGCCCCCCGGCCCCAGCGTCACCAGGACCGCCTCGTTGCCGTGCTCGACGACGCCGACGGCGGCGCCTGGGATCGTGTCTGCAGGGTCCATGTCGCGCTCCTTCCTGGAATCCAACAGGTGTCAGAGATTATCGATTATCTTCAGGCTGCGGCTCTTCTGCGTCGATGTGCCTGGTCGGATCAAGGGCGCCTGCCCAACCATCCTCCTCCCGCGTCAGCGGGGGGAGGTGCCGGCGAGGCCGGCGGAGGGGGGAGCTCGTGTCGGAGTCCCCCCTCCGGCCCTCCGGGCCACCTCCCCCCGCTGGCGCGGGAGGAGGATGACAGCCGCAATTCGATGGCGCTTTCGTCGTCGTGAAGGAGCGGCACCCTTCCCTTTAATTGCTGGCCTCACGAGGCTGTGCCGCGCGCTCCAGCCGACCGGCGAGCTCGCGCAGCGCCGCCCCCAGCTCCGGGGGCTCGTGGACCTCGAATTCGGCGCCGATCAGGCCGAGGTAGGCCCCCAACCAGGCCAGATCGTCCCCGCCGGTCAGCAGCTCGCAGCGCCCCTCGTCCAGGGCCCTCAGCTCGCCATACGCGGCGGGAACGCGGCGGGCGACCTGCTCCACCGGCGCGTGGACCGTGATCCGGGCCCGATGACGCCAGCGATCCTGCGCGCCGCGAGCGACGTAGGCCCTCAGATCCTCGGCGGGCGGCGGGCGGGGTCGGAAGGCGTGGCGGGGCTCGACCTCGGGGCCCACGCGGTCCACGCGGAAGGTGCGCCAGCCCTCCCGATCCCGGTCCCAGGCGACCAGATACCAGCGGCCCCCGTGGTGGACCAGGCGGGCGGGCTCCACGACCCGGGGGCGCCGCGCCCCGGTGGCGTCGGTGTAGTCGAAGGCGACCACGCGCTCGGCCCGGCAGGCGCTGGCCAGGCTCGCCAGCACCGCGCCGTCCGCCCGCGGCCCTGGCGGCGGAGCATGCAGGCTCACCGCGCTCAGATCGCCCATCCGTCCGCGCAGGCGCCGGGGCAGCACGGCCTCCAGCTTGGAGAGCGCAGACACGGCCGCGTCCTCCAGCCCCGTCACCCAGCCGCTCGCCACCGCGCGCAGCCCGAAGGCCACGGCCAGGGCCTCGTCGTCCTCCAGCGGCAGCGGCGGCAGGTCGCGGCCCGCCCCCAGCGCGTAGCCCCCGCCCACCCCCGAGGTCGCATGCACCGGGTAGCCGAGCTCCCGCAGCGCGTCGATGTCGCGCCGCACGCTGCGCTCGGTCACGTCGAGGGCCTCCGCCAGCTCCGCCCCCGTCCAGAATCGGCGGGCGTGCAGCAGAGACAGCGCCTTGAGCAGCCGGGTGGAGGTGCTGAGCAGAGGAGCCTCCGATCGCGGATCGATCCTGTCCGCGATGCTCCATAAGCTGTCGTTGTCCCTGCGTCACTCCAACCACGAGGTCAACATGCACCGCATCAGCGACGCGCCCGTCACCCCTGGCGTCCACACCTGGCCCGGCTCCTGCCACTGCGGCGCCGTCCGCTTCGAGGTGGACGTCGATCTGTCCCAGGGCACCCACCAGTGCAACTGTACCTGGTGCACCAAGATGGGCTGGTGGAGCGTCATCGTGCGCCCCCAGGCCTTCCGGGTGCTTCAGGGCGCCGAGCTCTTCGAGCCCCGCGACCCCGCCGTCCTCGGCGTCCGCCGCCGCTGCCCCACCTGCGGGATCACGACCTTCGGCGAGGGCGACATCCCGGAGGTCGGCGGCGCCTTCGTCGGGATCAACCTCCGCTGCCTGGACGGCGTGGACCTGGACGGCGTGCCCGTGCGCTACCTGGACGGGCTCCACGACACCTGGGCCCCGCTGGCGATGGAGGTCTGGCACAGCCCGATCCCGCGGACCTGAGGGGGGCGCTCACCCCACCGGGCAGCCCTCAGCGCGCTGCTCGGCCAGGTCCAGCTCGCGGTCCAGCAGCCGCCCGACCACGTCGCCCACCAGCAGGCCGACCGCGGAGAGGTCGTCGTAGTCCAGACGATCCGCCGTGTCGCAGGTCTTGTGGTAGCAGTCCGGGTCGTCCGTGTAGAAGAACAGCTCGGGCACGTCGGCCTCGCAGAAGTTGACCGAGTCGGAGAGCTCGCCCAGCTCGCTGCGGTCCACGTACAGCGCCGAGTCGGCCGCGGCGGCGTCCACGACCTCGCGGGCGACGGTGCCGCGGGCGGCGTCGAGCGCGTAGAGGATCTCGTAGATGTCGTAGGTCCCGACCATGTCCAGGTTCACGTTGAAGACCGTGTCGGCGAGCGGGAGGTCGATGGGCGGGTCCTCGAGGTAGGCCAGCGACCCGTCGATGTTCACCTCCTCGGAGCCCCAGGAGGCCAGCACGAGGGTCCGATCCGGGGCCTTCCCCGCCCCGAAGAGCTCCGCCAGCCCCAGCAGCACGGCCACCCCGGAGGCGTTGTCGTTGGCGCCCGCGAAGATCTCGCCGTCCGGGCGCACGCCCAGGTGGTCGTGGTGAGCGCCCACGATGACGATCTCCTCGCCCACCGCCGGGTCCGCTCCCCAGCGCACGCCCAGCACGTTCACGCTGTCCGTGCCTTCGCTGTCCACGAAGGGCTGCTCCCAGCCCCCAGCGGAGGGCTCGAAGCCGGCCGCGGCGAGGGCGTCCCGGATGTAAGCGACGGCCAGCAGGTCTCCCTCCGAGCCGGCCTCGCGACCCTCGAGCGCGTCCGAGGCCAGGTAGGAGACGTGGTCCTCCAGGATATCGGCGTCGAAGGCGTCTTCGGCGGAGAGCGGGGCGGAGGTCCCGATGGCCGTGTCGTAGGCGGTATCGGAGTCGTAGCCGGTGTCGGGAGCGCCGGCGCAGGCGAGCAGGAAGATCACGGGGAACCTCGAGGCGAGCATAGCGCGCTTTCCGGCCAGCTCCCAGGCCTCCCGCAGGCAGCACCGTGGGTCAGAGATCAGTATCAGGTGCCAGGTATCTTGATCCCCGGTCAGGTGCCAGGTATCTTGATCCCCGGTCAGGTACCAGGTATCTTGATCACCAACCCCCTCCCCCCACAGGCACCCCCATGGCCAGACGCCCCCGCCTCGACCCCCTGAACGGCTGGCACCACGTCTTCAACCGCCGCCCTCCCGGTCGAGCCCTCTTCCGCTCGGACGACGACCGCCGCGCCTTCCTCGAGCTCCTCGCCCCGCTCGAGCCGCGCTTCGGCGTCGAGGTCCACGCCTACGCGCTGATGGACACGCACTACCACTTCCTCGTCCGCTCCCGGCGCCGCCGGCTCTCCGCCGCCATGCGCGACCTCCAGCACCGCTGGTCCCTCGAGCTCACCCGCCGGTATGGCGAGCTCGGACCGGCCTTCCAGAGCCGCTATGGCAGCCGGCTCATCGAGGACGAGCGCTACCTCGCCGTCGCGCTGGCCTACGTCCACCTCAACCCCGTCGCCGAGGGCCTGGCGCCCAGCCCCGAGCGGGCCACCTGGACCAGCCACCCCGCCTACCTGAGCCTCGCCCCGCGCCCGCCCTGGCTGCACCTCGACGCCCTGCTGGACCAACTCGGCGGCCAGGAGGCCCTCCACGAGGCGGTCGTCGGCCGCGCGGAGCTCCCGCCGGAGGTGCTGAGGCAGTCCTTCGCCCCCATCCTGCGCACCCGCGGGCCGCTCGCCCCGCCCGTCGAGCGCTTCCCGGAGCAGGCGCCCGAGGACGACATCGACGAGCTGGTCGCCAGCATCGAGGCGATCACGGGGCTCCCGCTCAACGACCTGGGCGGTCCGCGGGTCGGCGCCGGCCCCAACCCCAACCTCCACCTGGCGATCCATGTGCTCAGCCAGCGCTCGGCGCTGACGCAGTGGGAGATCGGCGACCTCCTCGACCTCAGCCCGAGGCAGGTCGCGTGGATCGTCCAGGCCCAGCGGAGAGGCCTGCGACCGGAGGTGCGGAGCCTCATCGCGCAGTGGGAGGAGTCCGTGGGGAGGGGCTGAGCGGGATACCTGGCACCTGACCGGGGATCAAGATACCTGGCACCTGTCAGGTCAATCCACAGTCAGGTTCACGCTGGACCAGTACAGCCCCAGCGCCCTGATCAGGTCACCGCGCTCTGCAGAAGCCCCTGCTTCTGGTGGCGCGGCTTCCACACCACGTTGGTGTATCCGGCCTTCCGCCACGCCTCCACAGCCTTGTGGCCAGAGCTGTAGCCGGGGTGGTAGTGGCCGCTGTCCTCGTCGATGTTCAGGAGCGTGTTCTTCTTCGACAGCTTCGGGATCTCGGCGTAGTCGTCGAACTTTGCGTCCTTGGACACGCCGAGCTCCTCGAGCTCCTTCTGATACTGGACAACCTGCTGCTGGAACACCTCTCGCTGACTGGAGCCGCTTCGCAGCCCGCTCATGTTCTCGATCGCCTGATCCCGATCCTTGATCGCCAGCTGAATCTGCTCGAACCGCTTCGTCTCCGTCCCGATCGCGCTCGCGGTCCCGGCGGCGTACACATCCTTGTTCCCGGCGAGGATGGCATGTTTGATGGGATCGTGATGGCCGCTGACGCGCAGCTTGCCATCGACCGTATACACGTAGATAGCCTTGCCGATCTCCAGGATCTCCTGGATCTTGTTCGCGGTGCTGGTGCTGTACTCGACGATCTCGCCGCTCTCGTAGGCGTTCTTGGCGTTCACTCGCAGCTTCTGGAACTCCTGGTACTTCGTCAACTCGCTCTGGTACTGGTCCTTGTGGGCGTTGCTGTAGGTCGGCGGCGCGCCGAGCCAGCTCCCGATCAGACCTCCGGCTGTCGCGCCGATGCTGGTGCCGACGACCGGGAACATGGATCCCAGGATGCCCCCGGCGACCGTACCGATAGCGGTCCCGCGGTTCAGGAAGTCTCCCCAGCGCCCCTGAATGGGCTTCTGGACCGCGGCGCCCACGGCGCGAGACGCCAGGGTCCGGCCCGCCAGGGGGGAGGACAGGCTATGTCGCTGGAGCGGATCCTGCAGCGCCCGTGATTGAGGGAGCTTGGATACGCTGGGCGCTCGCGTGGAGAGCATGGTGGTGCGCACAGGGACCTCCCGGAGAGAGAGTAGCACAAACGGACTCCCACCGCTCAGTCCAAGCGCCGGGCATCTTGACCGCTGATCGGGTGACCGTAGCGAACCGCCAGGGCGAGCGAACAGACTCGCCTTTCCAGCAGGAACAACAGCGTGAAGCGCATGTGGTGGCCCGGACGCGCCCTCCCTGCGACCGAAGGCGTCGCGACATCAGTTGATCCCGGAGTGGGTCAGCTCCGGCTGTTCGGGGATGTCCACGACGATGGGCACCTCCAGCGCTCCGTCCACGTCGAGACGCCGCAGCACCATCTTGGAGACGCCCGCGATCCACGGCTCCGGGACCGGCAGCGTGCCGCCCCAGCAGGAGTGGAGCTCGACCGCGACGACCTCATCCCAGGCCTGCACCAGGACGGCGGGAGGCTCCCTGAAGTCGAAGCTCCCGTCGGGGGAATTCGTGAACCACACCGCATAGAGCCCGGGCGCCGGCCCGGACCAGGCCACGCCGATCATGTCCACCTCGCCACAGAAGTTCTCGTTGCGATACCGCCAGGTCTCAGCGACCGGCGGCAGCGGCGTGAGGGCTGGCTCGCCGGCCACGAAGATGTCCAGACGGTCCTCGATGGCCACCTCCACCCGCGTCCCTGGCTCCAGCCGTGTCCGCACCTGGACCTTCAGGATCCGAGGGCCGTAGCGCCTGGATCGGATGGGGAGCGGTCGGCCCTCCGACGTGCGCACCCGGATCTCGGCCTGCTGGGCATCGGCGAGGTCGACGTAGAAGACGGGCCGCTCCGCGACGACCTCGCCGCCTGGCGCGCGGGTGGCGAGCCCGCTGGGGCACTCGCAGGCCACCGCGTCGGCCGTCCCGAGGACGAGCCAGGCGGTGAGGACCTGTGTGAGCGCGCGAAGGGGTGTGAACATGGGTGTGCTCTATCGGGTGGAGGGCGATCGGGGCGAGCGTCCTCCTCTCTTCTGGGCGCGGGTGACAGGCATGGTGAGCCTCGAAGGCCCGGGCGCGGCGCGGCGTCCGACCTTTCCCCCACGGCTCGCCACGCTGGGCTCGATGTGCGCCCCAACTCTGTGGTCTGGCACGGCGGCGCGCCGCTCAATAGAGCCCTGCGAGGAGAGCACCGTGCGCCCAGCACACACCCCGACGACCTCGACGAGCCCACGCCCGCGACGCTCCGCGTGGCGCTCTGATCGATGTCCCCGCGGCTGAGCGCATCGATCCCGCCGACGCCCCTCGCGGTTCGCGTCGGTCCCTCTCCTCAGCGCCCGGCGTGAACACGCCTCTGGAGGTCGCCATGCACGGCGCCCCAAGCTCAGACCTTCGAATCGCGGATCGGCTGATCCACATCCCTGCAGGCGTCATCCAACTTCGAGACGAGCGCAAGAAGATCTTCTGGGCGTCACGCTTCGACGCCTTCTCCATCGATCCGTTCCCGGTGACGCGCGCCCTGTACGCGGACGTGCTCGGCCTGCCCGCGCCGGTGGAGGCGCCCGAGGCGCCGGTGACCGACGTGTCCTGGCTCGACGCGGCTCGATTCTGCAACCGGCTCTCCACCCGGCTCGGGCTGGAGCCCTGCTACCGGGTGGGCGAGGATCCCGACGCGCGGGACATGGTCTGGGATCGGCGCGCCACCGGCTACCGCCTGCCGACGGAGGCCGAGTGGGAGCACGCCTGCCGCGCCGGCTCGGAGGCGCAACGCTACGGGGAGCTCGACCTCATCGCCTGGCACGCCGGGAACTCGGGAGGGGCCGCTCACGCGGTCGGCGGGCGCCAGCCCAACGCCTGGGGTCTGCACGACATGATCGGCAACGTCTGGGAGTGGTGCTGGGACCTCTACGACACCGAGGTCTACGGCCCATATCGCGTGTTCCGGGGCGGCGGCTGGGCGGACCAGCCCCGCGCGCTCCGCGCCTCCTGCCGGCGCCGCAGCCACCCGCGCTTCCACATCGACGATCTTGGCTTCCGGCTCGCGCGGGGCGCGGGCGGGGGAGGCTGAGCATCGGTCCCCCGCACGCCCACGCCCATCGGATACAGGATCTCCACTAAGGTAGAAATTTCTACCTTAGTGGAGGACCCGCCATGAACAACCAGGAGACCTGGGCTTTCTATGGGCGGGACCATGAGCTCAAGGCCCTACGCGACCTGTTCTTGCGCGAGCGCTGGTTCTTCGTGCGGGTCTCCGGTCGGCGCCGCATCGGCAAGACGGCCCTGGTCCGCCGATCGCTGAGCGCCGCGGGAAGGGAGCGCGTGGCCTACCTCCAGATGGACGACGGGGAGCCTGCTTCGGTGGTCGCCACCGCGCGCAGACACCTCGCGCTGAGCGGTGTGCCCGAGAGCCTGCTTCCCGTCGACCTTCCGACGCTCGCGGCGCGCCTGGCTGATCTCGCCGCCGAGGGCTGGGTCGTCGTGCTCGACGAGTTCCAGTACTTCCAGAAGAAGGCGCTCTACCCGTTCAACGCCATGCTCCAGCTCGAGGTCGATCGCTTCCGGCTCGGAGAGCGCTCCGCGCGCGGGGGTATGGTCCTGCTCGGGTCGATTCAGACCGAGATGATGGCGTTGCTCGAGGACCGGCGCGCTCCGCTCTTCGGACGCCTGAGCGGGGGCATCACGCTCACGCACCTCGACGCCCCCGCCATCCTCCAGATCTGCGATCTCCACGCCGACCGCGACCCGCGTCGCCTCCTGTTCCTGTGGGGCCTGTTCCAGGGGGTCCCAAAGTACTGGCAGGACGCCTGGGAGCTCGGCGTCCTCCGCGCCGACCGGCGGGAGGTCCTGCGCGCCTTGTTCTTCGAGAGCCCCGCGCCGCTCCAGGAGGAGGGACGTCGCTGGCTGTTGGAGGCGCTCCGAGGGCGCTACGACCTCTTCCTCCACTACATCGCCGAGCATCCTGGGTGCAGCCACGCCGAGATCGTCGCGCACGCGGATCAGTTGAAGGGGCAAGGTGACGGTCAGCCCGGCTTCTATCTCCGCTCGCTGGAGGAACGCTTCGGGCTCATCGAGCGTCGGCGAGCGGCCTTCGCCGCGCCGCACACTCGGCAGGGACGTTACGCCCTGTCGGACAATTTCCTACAGTCCTGGCTCGGGGCCCTCAGCGACCCGATCGCGCTCCTGGGGATGCGCCCAACGCCCGAGCTGATCGCGGTCGCCGATACGCGGCTCGCCACCGTCGAGGGGGCCGTGCTGGAGCACATGGCCGCCTGGCTCTATCAGGAGCGCAGTCGCCTGGGTGTGGGCGACTTCCCGCTCACCGCGCCGGTGACGGGCTGGTGGGATCGTGTCGGCGCCGAGATCGACCTGGTCGCGCAGGACGCGGGTACGCGCCGACTTCGGGTCGGGTCCTGCAAGCGTTCGGCCGACCGGCTCGTGGCCGACCTGCCCCAGGTAGAGGGCCACGTCGCGCGGCTGCTCCAACGCCACCCCGAGCTGGCTCACTCGACCATCGAGCGTGTCGCCATCGCGCCCGAGCTCTCCGCTGAACACCGACGCGCGATCGAGCGTGCGGGCTTCATCCCGCAGGATCTCCGGGATCTCACGGCGGGGCTTCAGGGGTGAAACGCTGTCCTTGGCAGGATTCTGCTCTTTGGACCTGGGACCTGGCGCCAGGTATCTTGGTCATTGCTCTGGTGACAGGTATGCTGGTCAGGGGATTTCGAAATCTTGTGCCTCCATTGGCGGCTGTGCATCGGAGGGGAATCAACCACAGAGGTGGGGAGCACACAGAGAGAAGCACGGCGAGCACGTGGTGCAGGGGCGAACTCGGCGTCGGATCAAGATACCTGGCACCAGAGATTCCGATCCCTGTGGGGGATCGATGAGGGCGGCGGGCTGACGACGTCGGGCGCGGAGGATACGGGGCCCGGAGGAGTACATCCGATGGCGTTGGTCGAGACCCTTAAGGACCGAGTGCGTATGCAGCTCGGGCACAAGAAGGCAGCAAAGCTGCGCGTCCGCCTGTCGAACGAGATCCGGGTGCAGCTCTCCTCGATCGTGGCCCACGTGATCGCCTCCGTGGACGACACCCGGCACCTTGAGGGTGCCTGGATCACGTTCGTAAAGTCCGGGATGCACGACGACCTCGAGGCCGTCATGCCCAGGAGCCCGGGGTTCGACGTGCTCGCGATGATGGAGAGGCCCCAGCAGCTCGCGGTCAAGTTCGTGAACGTCATCCGCACGGACGAAGACCCGTTGAAGGTGCTCTTTTGCGTGGAGATGCTGTTCTCCTGGCTCTCCGTCGTGTACTTCCTCCCCGCCGACCTGTCCGGACGAGAACCCCCGGAGAACCTTGAGCACAGGCGCGAGTACCACGGCCTCGCGCGTGGCCAGGTCATCCGGGGTATCCAGGAGCTGAACCAGAGCTTCGAGCGGAACGGGATCCCGTTCCGGTTCACGAGGGGGCAGTTGATCCCGGTGGCATCGACCTACGCCTACAACGAGTTCGTCGAGCCTGCGCTCGTCCTCCTCGGCGACCCGAGGTACAAGGCCGCCCTCGACGAGTTCCTCGCTGCGCACGTGCACTTCCGCGAGACGAGGTACGAGGACTCCGCCACACACGCAGGCGTCGCGGCCGAGACGTTTACGAAGCTGTTGACCGGCCGCGAAGGGTGGAAGGTCGAGACGGACCGGGGCAAGCCTCCGACGGCTCGCAACTTCATCCTGGCCTCGATGAAGGCGCTGCAGCTGCCCGGCTGGTTCGAGGAGAAGCTGCTGACGGCCTCGACCATCCGAAACAAGATCATCCACAAGGAGTGGGCACCTCCCGTCTTCCTACAACGTGCACTTGCCGGGTACGCCATCCACTCAGCTGCGGCTTTGATGTTGTTCCTCTCCGAGGCGGCGGACGCCAAGCGCGAATCCTGAAGCGGTAGCTCGTTTGTGAGCTGCGATCGGTGCCCCTCCCCGTCCGGGTAGGCCATGTATGCCCACCCGCGAGACTCTGGCGCCAGGTATCTTGATGACTGCTCAAGATACCTGGCACCAGAACTGACACATCAAGACACCTAGTACCAGAACTGACACCAAGGCCTCAAAGCCTACGGTCCGAGAGCCGCACATCCGCGACGGTGATCCGAGGGCCAGCACGACGTCCAGGGCCGCACCGGCTATGTGGTCGCGATGGAGACCGAGAGCGAGCGCTGGATCGCAGCAGGGAGGACACTGGCCCTCGACCCGACCGCGAAGGTACTCTGTCCGCGGTGTACCTCGACCCACCTCACTGTCCAGGATGTCCCTCTCGGGCAGGCAGGCGGGGGCGAGAGACATCTCCGATGTGTGACCTGCGGCGCCTACGTGGCGATCCTTCGACCGCGGGGCTAACTCAGCGAGGTCACCGCCACCTCCCCGGCGGCGTGGCTGTTGCCGATCACCCCAGAAACCTCCTGGCGCCACGCCTGCGGGGCGTCAGGTATCTTGACGTGGTGGCGAGCACCGGGGAAGTCGAGGCGATGGGCGCGTGGCATTGGCCGGATATAATTGAGATAAGTGAAGAAAACAAAATCATATCAACCTGGCACCTATCCCACTCCTATCCCACTAATGGACAAGCCGTGTGTCTCCCGTGTGTCCGAGATCCTCGGCGTTTGTCCGTTCGGCGAGTTCTTCGCCATCGTGTCAAAAAATGCCACGGGAGCACCCCCCGTGCCCGCCCGTGCAGAGCTCGTCTGCTCCCCCATCGACGCAGAAATATGCAGCTCTCAGCAGCATATTCACGCCAATCCATGCCATGCTCCGCAGGCCGTCGCGATCAGGCGACGGACACAGACATAGAGGAGCCCCCGATGACAGACACGATCCCGACACCTGCACCTGCGCCCCGTCTGACCTACGCCCACGCCCTCACCTCCATCGCCGCCTCCGTGGGCGAGCTCCACCCCGCCCTGGAGGCCCTCAGCGGCCTCGCAGAGCGGGCAGAGAGGGCCCCTGATGGCGAGGGCCCGAGAGAGCTCCTGGGGGCTCTCGCGGAAGCGGAGGAGGCCGCAGCAGAGGTGGCTACGAGGCTGCAGACGGTCCGACGAGCTGTCGAGCTGATGGGCTGCTGAGCTATGTCTGCTGAGACACGGAGGCCCCCGCCATCGGGATGATGACGGGGGCCTCGTCGCGTCTACAAGCCGAGGAGCTCATCCGGGTCCGCGAACACGAAGCGCAGAAACAACGACTGTGTCGGTTTAAAGCCGAGTGTGTGCTCCCTATTCGCCCATATGCCTATGTGCTCGACGGCGATCCCGCACTTCGCGTCGTCGATGTCCCCCCGCATCCACCTGTCCCACACCTCCACGAGCCCACCCTCTACGTCAACGCGAAGACGCACATGCTCGTTGTTGAGGATGGCACGGAAGGGTCTGCGTTTCGCAGGATCTCCCGACCCCTCCACCCATGCGCGAGACCTCCCGTCATAGGTGGCCCTGCGAAGGGCCACGTGGGTCTGCAGGATGCGGATGCCCTCGTCACTCAGCGTCACGAGGTAGACGTCATCCATCCCAAATCGTGGAGCACGGATGGTCATGCGGGCATGGAGCTCCCTGGACATCGACACCTCCTGACCGACCATGTAGCAGGTCGTCGCCTCCTCGTAGTTCAAATTTCTGCACCGATCTCTCGATAGGGGCCCTATAGCGACCCCTATAGGGTGAGGGGGTCACGCTGTCGCATCACGCGGGTAGGGTGACCTCGAAGACAGGCGAGGCCGTGTGAGAGCGGACGACCCCGACGATGATCCCCCGAGGCCCGCACACATAGCCTCCCCGCTCGCCCCGGTGTCTCTCACCACCGGGGCGGCGGGTCCGGGATCGCCACGATGAAGACCGAGATCGTCGCCGCCGTCGAAGCCGTGCTCTCCGGGGTCGAGTCCACCGCCGTCCCCTGGGATCAGACGCACTTCTACGCCATCAGCGCGCCGTGGAGGGCGCTTGGCTACGCGGTCATCCCGAGCGACGGGCCGCGGTCGAAGGTGCCCCTCAAGGGCGAGACCTGGAAGCAATACTGCGGCGAGGGGCGCGTCCCCGTCCCCGATCAGGTCTGGCGGGAGTGGTGCTCCCGCTACGGCGACCACGAGGGGCTCCTGATCGGCGACAGCTCGACGGGCGGACTCCCCGACCTGGTTTTCGTCGACGCGGACTCCCCGACGGTGTTCTCCTGGTGCGTCAGCACGTTCGGCGCGACGAAGCTCACGGACGAGAGTGGGCGTGCCGGCGGTGGACGGCACCACTACTACAGGGTCAGGCACGGAGTCGCCGTGCCCCAGCGCAACGGGCAGATCGGACCCCGCGACAGCTTCGTCTGGATCAGTGACCCGGACGACCACAGGAGAAGGGACGATAGTGCTAGGTTGGTGCGATTACGATTTCGAAGAATTTCTTCTAAGAAATACATCTTTGATCGCAACACCTCCAACTCACCTCCCGAACCCACCCCCTACCAGACCGCCCCCGCAAAATTCTCCAGAATCACCCTGTCCCGCGTCACCATCCTCACCCCCAGCGTCATCGCCGTCCCCACCAGAATCCGGTCAAACGGATCCCGAGTCCAGCTCAGCCGCATGGCGCTCGCTACCACCTCGGCGACGCGATCCCGCGTCAGGCTCACCGCGCAGTCGGCCTCCAGGCCGCCCAGGATGGTGTCGGGGTCCACGAGGATCCGCCCGATCTCGTGAAGGTAGGCCATCTCCAGCCGGGAGAAGGGCGAGAGCAGCAGCTCCTCGGTCTCCAGGACCTCTCGCGCCGCCGGACCGAAGAGCTCATGACGGCCCTCCCAGAGGAAGATCGCCGCATGCGTGTCCAGCAGCGCGCTCATGGGTCCGGCCGCCAGAGGTCGGCGAAGCCCTGCTCGACGAGCTCATCCGGCGTGCATGCCGAGGCCGTCCGGCGCGGCAGCTTCGTCAGGTCCAGGCGCCGCCCCGAACGCTCCGGGACGATCAGCACGCTCTCCTGCCCTCGGCGCACCCGCTGAGGCATGCCCGTCGCGAGAACCTCGTCGATGACCTTGTAGAGCTGGGCGCGCAGCTCGGTGGTGGTGAGGGCGTCGGCCATGTAGATCTCCGTACGTACAGGATGCTACCCGGTACGTACGTGTCCTGCAAGCGCTCACCCTCACCCCTTCAACCTCACCCCCGCCCACCCGCACGCCCCACACACCCCCACCGCCCCCAGGAAATACACCGGCATCGCCGACGCCGGCTCCGCCACGCTCCCCACCCCCGCCAGCCCCGCGACCAGCCCGTACCCCGCGGCCATCCCCAGCAGCGCGGTCCTGCCCCACCGAGGGCTCCCCGCCACCACGAACGCCAGCCCATGCAACGCGACCACGCCCAGGGAACCAAGGCCCAGGGCCCACGCAAACCTCCCCGCCTCCGCCGCCTGCTCCGCCGAGACAGGATCGACGTCCAGCCCGACCCACCACCCGCTGTCCTCCGCTCGCCTGGGCGTGAAGAGGATCCACAGGAACAACCCCATCAACCCCCAGACCACCCCCGCCAGCGCGATCCCGGCCCGCGCGACCCCCAGGCTCCGATGCCGCTCACTTCCCGTCATGCACCGTCGCCGACAGGGCCGCGAAGAAGTCGTTCCCCTTGTCGTCCACCACGATGAAGGCCGGGAAGTCCTCCACCTCGATGCCCCACACCGCCTCCATCCCCAGCTCCGGGTAGTCCAGGACCTCGACCTTCTTGATGTTGTCCCGCGCCAGGATCGCGGCGGGGCCGCCGATGGAGCCGAGGTAGAAGCCGCCGTGCTGCTTGCAGGCCTCGGTCACGCCCTTCGATCGGTTGCCTTTGGCCAGCATGACCAGGCTGCCGCCGTTGGCCTGGAACAGATCGACGTAGGCGTCCATGCGCCCGGCCGTGGTGGGCCCGAAGGAGCCGGACGCCATGCCCGCCGGAGTCTTGGCCGGACCGGCGTAATACACGGGGTGGCGCTTGAAGTAGTCGGGCAGGCCCTCGCCGCGCTCCAGCCGATCCTTGAGCTTGGCGTGGGCGATGTCCCGGGCCACGACCAGCCGCCCGCTGAGCGAGAGCCGGGTCCGGATGGGGTAGCGGGAGAGGGTGGCGCGGATCTCGTCCATGGGCCGGCTGAGGTCGATGCGCACGACCTCCTCGGAGAGCGCGCCGTCCCCGGGCTCGGGCAGGAAGCGGGCCGGGTCGCGCTCCAGCGCCTCCAGGAAGACGCCCTCGGCCGTGATCTTCCCCAGCGCCTGCCGGTCGGCCGAGCAGCTCACGCCGATGCCCACCGGGCAGGAGGCGCCGTGGCGCGGCAGGCGGATGACCCGCACGTCCAGCGCGTAGTACTTCCCGCCGAACTGCGCGCCGATGCCGCTCTTCGCCGCGAGCTTCAGCACCTCCGCCTCCAGCTCGAGGTCGCGGATGGCGTGCCCCAGCCGGTTGCCGGTCGTGGGCAGGCCGTCCAGGTAGCGCGTGCTGGCCAGCTTCACGGTCTTCAGCGTCTGCTCGGCCGAGGTCCCGCCGATGACGATGGCCAGGTGGTAGGGCGGGCAGGCGGCCGTGCCCAGGGTGCGCATCTTGGCGTCCAGGAAGGCGAGCAGGCTCCTGGGGTTGAGCAGCGCCTTCGTCTCCTGGTAGAGGAAGGTCTTGTTGGCCGAGCCGCCCCCCTTGGTCACGAACAGGAAGTCGTACTCGTCGCCGTCCACGGCGTAGAGCTCGATCTGCGCGGGCAGGTTGGTGCCCGTGTTGACCTCGTCGTAGACGGAGAGCGGCGCGAGCTGCGAGTAGCGCAGGTTCGTCTCGGTGTACGTGCGGAAGACGCCGCGGGCGATGGCCTCCTCGTCCCCGCCGCCGGTCCAGACGCGCTGACCCTTCTTGCCGATGACGATGGCCGTGCCCGTGTCCTGGCAGGAGGGCAGCACCATCCCGGCCGAGACGTTCGCGTTCAGCAGGAGCTGGCGCGCCACGAAGCGGTCGTTGGCGGACGCCTCCGGGTCGTCCAGGATGGCCCGCACCTGCGCCAGGTGCCCCGGCCGGAACAGGTGGGAGACGTCGCGGATGGCCTCCGCCGTCAGCCGGGTGAGCGCGGAGCCGTCCACCTCCAGGACGCGCTGCCCGCGGTAGCTCCCGACCCCCACGCCCTCGCTCGTCACGAGCCGGAAGGGCGTGTCGTCGTGATGGAGGGGGAACATCTCCTGGTACTGGAATTCGGGCACGGCAGCCTCCGAGCGTCCAGTCCCCTAACCCGCCGGCCCGAGCTCAGCGCGGCAGGCGATAGCCGGCGACCCCGCCCGCCGTGCCCACCACCAGCATGCCCTTCGTGACCGCCCAGGCCCCCGTGTCCGCCATGCGCCAGATCGGCTCGGCGTCCCCGTCCAGCCCCACCAGCCCGAGCGGGGTCTCCACCACCGCCCCCGAGCCCGCCGCCGCCACGTCCAGGGCCGGGAGCGCCAGCGGGATCTTCACCTTGCGCCCGCCGCTCTCCTGCAACCAGAGCGCGCCGCCCTCGACGCTCCAGGGCCCGCGCTCGCGCGCCGGCGTCGAGGCCTTCGCCCCCGGGGCCGGGTCGTAGTGGTGCACGGTCGGGCGGTCCAGGTCCACCACCGCCTGCTGCCCGCCGGTGACCAGATCCACGCTCCCGTTCTTGCGCAGCGCGAGGGCCTCCACGGGCCCCAGCAGCGGGACCCGCGCGACCCGCTTGCCGGTCGGGTCCACCCGCAGCACCTCCCAGCCCGCCGCGCAGACCGCGCTCCCGTCCACGTCCAGCACCAGCTCCGTGGCCTTCGCCGCCGGGACGATCCACTCCTGGTAGAGGTTGGGGAGCTGCCCGAGCTCCAGGAGCCCGTCCCCCTTCGGCGTCAGGCTGGCGATGTCCAGGCGCACCTGCGCCGGGCCGTAGGGCCCCACCCGCCGGGCGAGCAGGTCTCCCCCGCTCGAGGTGTAGCGCACCGTGGAGCCCGCCACGCTGTCCAGGAGCACGCCCGAGGGCAGCGCGCGCAGCTCACCGGCGCAGTCGTCGCGCGCCCGGGCCCGGACCAGCTCCTCCGCGCGGGCGGCGAGCTCGGGCGTGCTGGAGACCAGGAGCACGCGGGCGTAGCAGGCCGGGGCGTAGTCCCCCTCCGCCCAGCCCGAGAGCTCGGCCGCCCGATCCTGGAGGATCACGGCCCCCTCCGGCCCGAAGGTGCCCGACTTCGCGCTCAGCTTCTCGCCCGAGAGCTGGGTGAAGCGCGCCTTCCCCTCCTCCGGGCCCGGCGCCAGCGCCGCGATCTGGTGTCGGGTCACCACGCCGAGCCCGGCCAGCAGCGCGGGCGAGCCCGCCGCCACCGCCCCTCGGATCGCCGCGTCCCGCGCCGCCTGCTCCTCCGGCGAGCCGATCGCCCGCCCCGTGGACGGCTGGCACCAGGCCGTCGTGCGCGCCAGCAGCCAGCGATCGAGGGCCGACTCCGGCGGGAAGTGCGCCTCCGCGCAGCCCCGATCCAGGTCCACGCTCACGGCCCGCCCGCCGTCGCCGTGCACCAGCAGGGTGCGATCGCTCACCGAGAGCCGCTCCACCGACACCAGCGGGATGATCACCTCCCGCGGCCGATCATCGGCCAGCAGCTCCACCATGCCGGGGAAGGCGAAGGCGACCTCACCCTCCAGCCCCAGCGCCTGGACCGCCGGGCCCTCCAGGCCGCGGTGCTCCAGCGAGGCGCCCTTCAGATCGTAGAGCTCCATGCTCGTCTCGGTCAGCAGCCCCGTCCGCTCCACGCTCCATGTGCCGATCACGCCCTCCCCGAGCGCGATCCCGTCGGGCACGCTGCCCAGCGAGGCCACCCGGGTGAGCCTCCCCTCCCCCACCCACAGCCCGGCCTCCCGGTCCACCACCGCGGCCAGCTCACCCCGGCGGGCGACCAGCACCGCGCTCTCCCGGAGCGAGCCCGGTCGGATCCCGGCGAGGTCCAGCGCCAGCACGAGCCACAGCATGACCGGATCGTATCAGAGCCGGACCGGCGCGCGGTGAGCGGATCGCACGCTCACAGAGGAATCAACTCCAACACAGCAGCGCCGAGAGCCAGTACATCATCGGCGCCAGCGCCACCGAGAGCCCGAACAGCATCACCAGGAGCGGCAGATCCTCGCCTTCATCGAGCAGGATCCGGTTGAACGGGAGGGCGGTGGCGGCGGGGGGACGGCGGGTCATGGGAGCCTCCTCGGGGCGCACCACACCCGTCCTCCTCAGCGTTGGAGGCCGAGGAGCGGCGAGCGCGGCGCGCGGTTGCTTGGACGCTCTGGACTACGCGGGACCCCGGGAGACTATTTCACCGACCCGCGCCCAGGCTCAGAGCCTGTACAGCGCGCGGGCGCTCCGCTCGGTGTTCGCCGCCAGCGCCGCCGCGTCCTCACCCCGCGCCGCCGCCGCCGCCGCGATCACCCGGGGCAGGCTCTCCGGCCCGACGAGCTCCCCGCCCGCCGCCGCCGGCAGCGCGTCGGGGGCGTCCGTCTCCACCAGCAGGCGATCCCCGGGCACCCTCCGCAGCGCGTCCAGCAGGCGCGGGACGTGCAGGATCGCGGGCGAGAACGACAGGTGCAGCCCCAGCTCCAGGTAGCCCGGGACCAGCTCCGCCGGCCCCGACCAGCGGTGGACCATCCCGCCCGCCCGCGGCGGCCCGTCCCGGCGCAGGATCTCCAGCGCATTGCCGTAGGCCCCCACGACGTGCAGGACCAGGGGGAGCTCGCGCTCGCGGGCCAGGGCGAGCTGCGCGCGAAAGGCCCGCTCCTGGCGCGGGCGGGTCGGGGCGGGGCCACGGCGCCCGTGGTCCAGCCCCAGCTCACCCAGGCCCACGGCGGGGACCCGCGCGAGCCAGGTCGCCAGCGCCTCCAGCAGCCCCGGCAGAGCCTCGTCCGTCGCCGCCGCCACCGTCCAGGGGTGAAGCCCGTAGGCGCAGTTGAGCTCCGGGCTCGCCAGCGCCGCCTGCCGCGCCCAGCCCTCGGGGTCCACGCCGGCCACCACGCAGCCCGTGAGCCCCGCCGCCCGCCCGCGCGCCCAGGCCGCCGCCGGGTCCTCCTCCGGCAGGTAGAGGTCCAGGTGGCAGTGGGAATCAAACATGTCTAGTCTGCCAGCTTCGCGTCCACCGCGGCCAGCGAGCCCTGACACCACTCCGCCCAGTCCGCCGGGACCTGGCCTAGCAGCCCGGCCATGGCCTCGCGCGCCGCCCGCGCGCCGGCGAGGTCTCCGCCCGCGACGAGCGCCAGCGCCAGCGCCTCGCTCCCGTAGAAGCGCTCCTCGGCCGGGGCGTCGTTGGCCGCGCAGACCTCCAGGCACAGGCGCGCGTGGGCCGCGGCCTCCCCCGCCCGCCCGGCGTGGCAGAGCGAGCGCGAGAGGCGGTACTCGGCGCGCTCGACGTGCAGCCAGGTCCCGGCGATCTCCCAGTACTGACGCCCGACCTCGGCCGCGCGCACCATGAAGGCGTCCGCCTCGGCGTCACGCCCGGGCTGCTCCTCCAGGCTGGAGGCCAGGTTGTTCCCCATGACGGCCAGGGCGCGGGAGACGGGGTCCACCTTGTCCGGCCCGTAGCTCGCGGCCTGCAACGCCGCCTCCAGCAGCCTGCCCGCCTCGGCGAAGCGCCCCCGCCCCGCCAGGAAGGCCGAGGCCAGCAGCCGCACCCGCGCCAGGTCGGAGCCCGCCGGCACCCCCGGCGTGGGCGAGAGGGAGAGCCAGCGGTGCTCGGCGTCCGCGTCCCCCCGCATGCAGGCCAGGGCGGCCAGCCCGCGGTGGACCGCCCCCGCCTCGGGCCCCGCGGGGTCGAAGGCCGGGTGCGTCCGCAGCCCGCCCAGCAGACGATCGACGTCGTCGAAGTGCCCCAGGTGCTCGCCCGCGACGTGGGTGATCAGCCCCACCAGCCCCACGAGGTCGGCGCCCGTGCTCGCCAGCGCGGCCCCGTGATCGAGCGTCTCGAAGACGCCCTGCGCGTCGGTCGCGTGCCGATCCCAGCTCTGCCCCAGCCAGTCGGAGAAGCTCATCGCTCACCTCCACAGGCCGCGGCCACGAAGTCGGCGATGGCGTCCCGGAAGGCGCGGCGCGAGGCCTGCCAGGTGTAGAACATGTGCCCGCCCTCGAAGTGCTGGATGTACAGGTTCTTTCTCAGGTGAACGTCCAGGCGAGCCTGGTTCAGCACCATGTGGGACCCGAAGTAGGGCGTCACGAGGTCATAGAGCCCGTGCGTCAGGAAGACGCGGGTGTGCGGGTTCAGCGCCATGCCGTAGCGCAGGTCGTCCGTCGCCCCGATCACCTGGTCGAAGGCGTGCTTCGGCGCGTCCACCTTCCAGGCCTCGTTGAGCTGGCGGTTCAGCAGCACGTAGCTCCGATCCGTGCGCAGCCCGAGGCCCTGGCGCAGGTGGGCGTTGACGCCCGCGGTGAACAGGCGATCGATGGCCGCCAGCGAGGGATCCGGCCCCTCGCCGCGCTCGCGGCCGGGGAAGGGGTCCACCGAGGTCATGGAGGCGTCGTAGAGCCCGCAGACGCGCTGCGCGTCCTTCAGGAGCTCGCGCACGTAGATCGTGATCGGCACGCGCCCGCCGAGCACCCGCACCCGCTCCTCGGGGAGCCCCAGCAGGCGGGCCAGCTCCTCGAAGGTCGCGTCGGCCTCCCCGGGCTCGGCGGAGTCCCCGGTCAGCAGCAGCGGGGCCAGGCGGGAGGTGGCGAAGCGCTCGGCCTCGGCCAGCACGTCGGGCAGCGCGACGCCCTGGGCGAAGGCCCGCGAGCGGCCGTGGAAGACGGCGGCGGCGGCCATGGACGGCAGGGTGCTGACCCAGTGCTGCACGTCGTAGTCGGAGCACTGGAGCACCGGGAACTCCAGCGCCGGCGAGATGAGGATCACGCCGTTCAGGCCGACCCCGTACCCCTCCTGCAGGCGCCGGGTGAGCCGCGCCGCCCGGTAGCCCCCGTAGCTCTCGCCGGCGACGAAGATCGGCGAGGTCCAGCGCCCCAGCGCGCTGAGCGTGCGCTGCACGACCTCGCAGAGCACGTCGAGATCCCGCTCGAAGCCGTAGAAAGGCGTCTCGTGGTCCTCCAGCGCGCCCGGCTTGCGCGACCCGCTCTTCTCCGCGGGCTTCGCGTCCGGGTCGGGCAGGCTGCGGCTCAGCCCGGTGCCCACCGGGTCCACGAAGACCAGATCGGTGAACGCCAGCCAGGTCTCGGCGTTGTCCGCCAGGCGCGCGGGCGGCGCGGGCGGGGCGCCGTCGGGGTGGAAGGCCACGCGCACCGGCCCCACCGCGCCCAGGTGCAGGTAGGCCGAGGCGGCGCCGGGCCCGCCGTTGAACACGAAGGTGATGGGGCGCGCGGCCCCGCCGGCCACCGTGTAGCGGACCGTGAACACCTCCGCGATGGGGCGCTCACCGTCCCGCACGACCACCCAGTCCGCCGCCGCCTCGTAGGGCAGCGGGCGCCCGTCATCGAGCTGAACGGAGCCCTGGGTGAGGACCCCTGGGGGCGGGCTGTAGGGCGCGCGCACCGCGGGCGCCGACTCCTGCTTTTCGGACACCTGAGACCTCCACCGCGATCACACCGACAGTGACGCGCTCAGCGCACCTATCACGCCGCCCGATGTGGCGAGAAGCCGAGCGCGTCGCATATTTTCAGGCTATAGAGACCCCGCCTCGACGGGAGGGAAGCCATGCACCTCGTGCTCCTCGTCTACCTGCTCGGCTGCCACCGAAGAGATCGGGCTTCGGAAGAGTCGGACGTGCAGGGAGAAAGCCCGAAGGAGACCGGCTCGGCCACGACGGACGACAGCGATCCTTCGGGCGGAGAGGGCGAGGGTGAGGGCGAAGGCGAGGGCGAGGGTGAAGGCGAGGGCGAGGGTGAGGGTGAGGGCGAAGGGGAAGAGCCCACCAAGCCCGTGACCTGGGATCAGGCCGAGCTGGCCGACGTGACCGAGCCGAGCGCGGGCGCCTGCCCCATGATGGACGACTCCGGCACCTCCACCTTCCGCTCGGGCGACGACGACCGCACGGTCACCGTCCTCATCCCCTCGCACCGCTCCAGCAAGGCCGGCGCCATCTTCTTCTACCACGGGCTCTCCACCCCCGAAGAGAGCAGCTCGCCCGGCGCAGATCTGGCGGACATCCTGGACCTTCAGGACGTCGCCGACGAGCTCGGCTCGGTGGTCGTGGTCCCGGAGGCCCCGCTCCGCGACATCGCCGGCTACGAGTTCTACCTCTGGGACGTGGAGAACGAGACCGGCAACGACCTGGTGCTCTTCGACGATCTGCGCGCCTGCCTCTACGAGGAGCTGGACGTCGACCTCACCCGGATCTACGCGGTCGGCTTCTCCGGCGGCGCCCTCTTCACCACCGAGCTGCTGAGCCACCGCGCCGACTCCCTGGCCGCGGTCGTCGAGCTCTCCGGCGGCGCCGACGTCGAGATCCCCTTCTACGAGCCGGTGGTGGCGCCCTACGAGATGCCCGCCTGGACCGTCCCCACCCTGCTGGTGTCCGGGGGCGACGAGGACGTCTGGCCGAACGAGGAGCTGACCCTCATCGACTTCCAGGAGGCCAGCGACCAGCTCAGCGACGCGCTCGTGGAGGACGGGCACATCGTCGCCCGCTGCGAGCACGACTCCGGGCACGCGATCACCTGGGACAGCTACCAGATCGCCGTGGAGTGGATGGCGGCGCACAGCTTCGGCGCGGCCTCCCCTTACGCCGAGGACGACATCGGCGAAGAGGACGAGGACTGGTGCTCCCTGCTGGGCGGTTGAGCGCGGTCGCGCTGGTGCCCCGGCTCCGGCTGGATTAGAGAGCGTCGTTCTCTCCGGCCGTCGCTGGAGACAGGAGGCAGCATGGCCGAGTGGGACAACGGAGATGGCGTCGAGGAGGAGTTCACCACCGTCACCCTCGTGGACGACGAGGGGAACGAGAAGGACTTCGTGATCGTGCACGTCCTCCCCTTCGAGGGCGCGCAGTACGCGATCATGGAGCCGCTCGAGACGCTGGATGAGGACGAGGCCGAGATCGTGGCGATGAAGCTCGGCGTGGACGACGAGGGTGACGAGACCCTGCTGCCCCTGGAGGACGCGGAGTACGACCGCGTCTTCGAGGCGTACCTGCGTCACCTGGACGAGGCCGCCGCGGACGCCTGAGGCGCCCTGGCCGGGAGTGCGCTACGCTGGGGCGATGGTCATCCCTCGCCCCCGCACTGTCCACTGCACCCTCTGCGGCGCGCCGTTCACCCTGGTCGTGTCCGCGATGATCCACCCCGCCGACGTGCTCTGCGACGCCTGCGTCCTCTCGCTGTGGGAGTCGACGCGCCCGGACGCCGAGCTGCAGGCTGAGTGCGCGGCCAAGGTCTCCCCCTCGCTGGGCATGAGCCCGGCGCTGGTGGCGGACGCCATCCTGGAGCGGGTGCGCGGGCTGCGCCAGATGGCCCGCGAGCGCTCCGAGGTGGAGTTCATGCTCGCCCAGCGGGTCCCGCGGCGTTGAGCCTGGGTCGCCTCTCCCGCCTGGCGCTCGGGCTCGTTCTGCTCGGGCTCGTCGGCTGGGGGGCGCTGCGCGTCGCCGACTCCCGCCCGCGCACCCCGCCGCCCGCCTGCGGGCCCGGCGTCGTGGTGATGTCGGCCAACTTGGCTGTGGTCAACCCCGACCCTGCCCCGCTGGCGCAGGAGATCCGGGACGTGGACCCGGACCTGCTCCTCCTGCAGGAGCTCTCGCCCCTGTGGGTGCAGGCCCTCAGCGAAGCCGGCGTCTGGGCGCGCTGGCCCTACGGTGAGTCCATCGCCCGGGAGGACTCCTTCGGGAGCGCGATCCGCGCGAAGAGGCCGCTGGCGTCGAGCAGCATCTTCGAGCTCGACACGCTGCCCCAGACGCGGGCGACCGTGGCCCTGGGCAAGGGCGCCGTGGAGGTCTGGAACATCCACGTCCTGCCCCCGCGCACCCCCAGCTACTGGAAGGCCTACCGCTTCGAGGTCGGTCTCCTGCTGGACGCCGCGCGCGAGCAGACCGGCCCCTTCCTGATGGGCGGGGACTTCAACTCGCACGGGCTCAGCCGCTTCGTGCGCGACATGCGCGACGTGATGGACGACGCCTGGGAGCTGGCGGGACAGGGCCCCGGCGACACCTGGCCGAACGGCGTGTTCAAGCTGCCGTCCCTGCGCCTGGACCACCTCTACCTGTCCAAGGACCTGACCGTCACGGAGATCCGGCTGGGGACGGGCGCGAACTCCGACCACCGCCCGCTCATCGCGACGGTGGCCCCGCGGGAGGGTGGGGCGCTGTGTCGATGACCGGCGGCTCGGCGAACATCTGCTCGAAGACGCGGTAGTGCTCGCCGTCCATGCCCAGGGCGGCGTAGGTGGACATGGCCCGCGCGTTCCGGGAGTCCACGTACAGGCGTAGCCCGGCGGCCCCCGAGGCCCGCGCCTCGGAGAGGGCGGCCTGGTGCAGGGCGCGATAGACGCCGAGCCTCCGGGCCTCCGGGACCACGTAGACCGACTGGATCCACCAGACCCAGGCGGCCCGCCAGTCGCTCCACTCCTGGGTGATCATCAGCTGCCCGACCACCGCCCCCTCGTGCTCGGCCAGCCGGTAGAAGGCGCCCACCTGGCCGACGAGCACCTGGCGCACCCCGCGTCCGAGGGTCTCCGGATCCAGGAGCAGGCCCTCGGTCTCCCGGGCCATCGCGGCGTTGAACGCGATGATCGTGTCTGCTTCGGCGAGCGTGGCGGGTCGGACGGTGATCATGGGCTCCCTCGACCAGCGCCATAGCCAGCCCGGCGCGGGTGGGGTAGCCTCCGGCCATGATCACGCTCCTCCTGCTCCTGGCCTGCGGCACCGTCAACGACAAGCGGGCGCAGCCCGAAGACTCCACCCTCGACGACACCAGCGCCGAAGGCGAGCACAGCGCCGAGCACACGGGCGAGACCGACGACACGGGCGAGACCGCCGCGACCGACCCGCTCGCCCTGGCCGCCCTGGTCTCCCAGGACGAGCTCGGCGCCAGCATCGAGGATCTGGCCGGCTTCGGGACGCGCCACCTGGAGGGCTCCAACCACGATGAGGTGCGCGCCTACCTCGTGGAGCGCCTGGAGACCCTCGGGCTCAGCGTGACCGAGCACGCCTTCGACGCCGACGGCGTGGCCGCGGCCAACGTCATCGCCGAGATCCCGGGGGCCGACCCTACCCGGGTCTGGGTCTTCCAGGCCCACTTCGACTCCACCTCCGAGCTGGCCCCCGAGGTGGCGCCGGGCGCGGACGACAACGCCAGCGGGGTCGCCGCCGTGCTGGAGGCGGCCCGCCTGCTGCGCGAGGTCCCGCTCTCCACGAGCGTCTGGCTGGTGCTCACCGACGCCGAAGAGCAGGGCAGCCTGGGCTCGGCCGCGCTGGTGGAGGACCTGCCCGGCTTCGGGGTGGAGGTGCAGGGCGTGATCGCCCCGGACATGATCGGCTACTGGCCGAAGGAGGACGGGGACGCCTTCGACATCCTGGGCGACGAGGACTCGGAGTGGATGATCGAGGACATGGCGGCGGTGGCCGACGCGCTGGGCGTCGCCAACAAGACCTGGGTGAACCACCGCTACTGCTACGGGGACGACCACACGAGCTGGCAGGAGGGTGGGGTCCCGGCGATCTCGCCGATGGACTGCGTGGAGGCCCACAACGTGCCCGGCACGGACGAGGGCTACGGGCACTACCACCGCTCCACGGACCTGCCGGACACGGTCTACCTGCCGTTCACGGCGAAGGTGACCGGCGTGATCGTGGCCTCCCTGGCCAGCTGGGCGGGCGTCGAGGGCTGAGGACGTCGTCGCCGGGCGCAGCTCAGAGCAGGGCCGCCAGCTCCTCGTCGTGCGGGCTCACGGCGCGGACCCGCGTGGGCCCGCCCTCGGGGCGGTCCAGGGTCAGAGTCAGATCCGGCTGGAGCCAGCGGGCGACGTGGGGGTGCTGGGCGGAGAGGATGAGCTGAGCGCCCTCCTCCCGGGCCACCTCACCGGCCCGCGCGAGCCAGCGGCGGGCGTCGGCGGCGCAGAGCCCCGACACCGGATCATCCAGCCAGAGCACGGATCCCGGCTTCAGCTCGGTGTGCAGCACCGTGTAGAGGACCAGGAGGCGCTGCTCGCCCGAGGAGAGCCGGGCGAGCGGGAGCTCGGGCGGGACGAGCGGCTGCGCGCAGGGGATGACCTCGCGCAGCTCGGCCAGGGCGCGCTCGACCTCCGCGGGGCGGTTCCGCGAGAGATAGCGGAACCAGGCCTGGAAGTTGTGAGCCCAGGAGTCCAGGGACTCCTCCTCGGGCTCGCCGATGTCGAAGGCGTCCGGCGTGAACATGCAGTGCCAGGCCGTGCGCGAGAGCTGCTCGAAGAAGGGCCGCCCCAGCTCCCAGCCGCTCTCGCGGAGCCCCCGGAGCATCGAGCGCGCCCGGGTGGGCGCCCAGGGGTCCGGCAGCGTCCCGTCCGGCTGCGCCCAGCACGCGCGCCCGCGCCGCTGCCGATAGACCGGCTGCCCGTCGCGCAGCAGCACCTCGTCGAGGCGGCAGGGGGGCTCGTGCCCCGGGAGCTGCTCGGTGCGGGCGCGCCAGAGGAAGCGCGCGCCGCGCGTCTCCAGCTCGACCTCCAGGCCCTGCGCGCCGTCCTCGGAGAAGGCGCCGATGTACTCGGTGTCCAGGACCTCGTCGAGCTGTCCCCCCTCCAGGCAGAGGGCGAGGAACAGGTCCAGCGCCTGCACCAGCGCCGTCTTGCCCGTGCCGCTGCGGCCGAGCAGGAGGTTGACGCGCTCGAACTGGATCTCCGTGTCGGCGAGACAGGAGAAATTCTCGACCCGAAGACGCTTGATCATGGCGACCCCGCCGGGGGGTTTAGCCTGCCTCGGGCAGATCCGCGAGCGCCAGATCACGGATCTCGCCGCTGCGGCGGTGGACGACGCGGATCCGGTGGTTGTTGGTGTCGGCGACCACGAGCCAGTCGCCCAGCACCGCGAGTCCGCCCGGCTCGCACAGGATCTCCGGGGACCCGCCGACCAGCGAGCGCATCCGCCCCTCCGAGAGGCTCATCCTCTTGATCTTGTGGTTGAAGGTGTCGGCCACGTAGACGGTGTCGCCCAGGACCGCCACGCCCAGCGGGTGCTGGAGCCGGGCGTGCTCGGGCTCGCCGTCCACGTCCCCGAACTCGAAGAGGCCGCCGCCGCACAGCGTCCCCACCATGTTCTCCTGGAGGTCGAAGACGCGCACGCTGCTGACCTCGCTGTCGGCGATGAACAGGAAGCGCCCGTAGAGCGAGAGGCCCGAGGGCTGGGCCAGGCAGCTCTCGCCCGGGGGGCCGTCCTCGTGCTCCTCGCGCCCGCTGCCCACGAAGGGGCCGATGTGGTCGCGCTCGGGCAGGTAGACCCAGATCTGGTGCGAGCCGGCCATGGCGACGAAGACCGCGCCCGCATCGGGGCCGCTGTCCTGGTCGGCGGTGGCGGCGACGTCCCAGGGGCTGCGCAGGGCGATGCGCCGGGGATCGCGGGGGTCGGCGGGGCGCCCGCGGCCGAGCTCGCCCGTGCCGGCCACCGTGCGGACCTCGCCGCGCTCCAGATCGATGGCGCGCAGGGCGTGGTTCTCGGTGTCCGCGACCCACAGCGTCCTCCCCAGCCGCGAGAGGCCCTGGGGGCCGCGGAAACGGGCGGTCTCGACCTCCCCGTCCACGAGGCCGGGGCGGCCGTCGCCGAAGACGCGCAGCACGGTGGCGCGGGGCCAGCCGTCCATCCCGCGGGTCAGCGCCGCCTCCAGAACGCGGTGGTTGCCGGTGTCGGCGACGTAGAGCCGCGCCCCGGAGGAGAAGGGGTCCACCCCGCTGGCCTGGGCCTGGTTGTCCGGCCAGACCGCGACCTTCCCGGGGAAGCGGAGGCCCGTCCCCCTGGGCTCCGCCGCGGGCGAGGCGACCGGGGCGCCCAGCACCCCGCGCTCCCGCCCCTCGTCCAGGAGCTGCTCCACCCGCGCGGCCAGCTGCCCGCGCTCCACCTCGCCCGACTGCCGCCAGGCGATGCGGCCCTCGGCGTCCAGCACCACGAGCGTGGGCCAGGCGCGCACGGCGTACTGGTCCCAGATCGCGTGGTCGGGGTCCAGCACCACGGGGTGTCGGACGTGGTGGCGGGCCAGGGCGCGCGCGACGTTGGCCGGGACCTTCTCCGCCGTGAATTTCGCCGAGTGGACGCCGATGACCACGACGGGCTGGCCGGCGAAGGCGCGCTCGACGGCCTCCAGCTCGGGCAGGACGTGCATGCAATTGACGCAGCAGTAGGTGAAAAAGTCGAGCACCACCACGCTCCCCCGCAGGCGGTCCAGCGTGAGCGGGGTGTCGGTGTGCAGCCAGCGCTCGCGCTCGGCGGGCAGGGCGGGGGCGCGATCCCGCCCGCTGACGACGAGCTCGCGGCGGGGACGGCTGAGCTCGTCCAGCAGGGAGGAGAGCTCGCCCGCGTCGGTGGTGGGGAGCCGGCAGGCGCCGCCCTCGCAGACCCAGGCCGAGGGGCGACCGTCCAGGAGCCCGCGGCCCTCCATCCAGGGGAGGGGCGCTGAACTCTGGGAGGGGCTGACCCGCGCGACCACGGCGAAGGGCAGGTAGCGCGAGCGGATCACGGAGAGCAGGGCCTCGGTAGCGGGGTCACCGGGCTCGCCCACCACGCCGATCTCCGCGCTGCTGCCGGAGCGCCAGGCCCCGGCGATGGCCTCCACTCCCAGCGCCCGCGGGGCGCGCTGGAGGAGCGGCTGGTAGCTGCGCAGCACGCGCTCGGCCAGCACGCCCAGGTCGGCGCGCCCGCAGAGCGCCTCCAGCCGGAGCAGGGAGAGGGCCGCCACGCCGTTGCCCGAGGGCTCGGCCCCGCCCAGCATGTGCTTGCTGCGGGTGATGAGCGGCTCGGCGTCGGAGCCGGTGTAGAAGAAGCCGCCATCGGCCTGGTCCCAGAAGAGGGCCACCATCTGATCGGCCAGCCGCAGCGCCTCCGCGAGCCAGCGCGCGTCCGCGTCCGCCTCGTAGAGATCCAGCAGGGCTTGTAGCGTGACGGCGTGGTCGTCCAGGAAGGCGGGGATGGGGCGGCGGGACTGGCCGAGGCGCAGCAGGCGGCCCCCCGAGACGGCGTCGCGGAGCAGGGCCTGCATGGCGCGGCGGGCGGCGTCCACCCAGGCGGGCTCGCCCATGGCGGCGCCGGCGCGGGCGAAGGCCGAGATCATCAGCGCGTTCCAGGCGGTCACCCGCTTCTCGTCCCGGCCGGGGCGCACGCGGGTGGAGCGGGCGGCCAGCAGCGCGGGCAGGGCGCGGTCCAGGAGCGCGCGGTCGGCCTCGGGCAGCGACTCCCAGGGCTGCTCCAGGCGCAGCGCGCTGGTCCCGTGCTCAAAGGAGCCCTGGTCGGTGACCTCCAGCAGCACGGCCGCGCGCGTCCCGTCGAAGACGCCCAGCACCTCGCGGAGCTGCCGCGGGGTCCAGACGTAGAAGCGCCCCTCCTCGCCCTCGCTGTCGGCGTCCTCAGACGCGTAGAAGGCCCCGTCCGGCGCGCACAGGTCGCGCAGCACGTAGGCGAGCGTCTCCCGCACCACCCGCGCGTAGCGCTCCCGCCCCGTGATCTTCCACGCGTCCACGTAGACGGGGACGAGCTGGGCGTTGTCGTAGAGCATCTTCTCGAAGTGCGGGATGAGCCAGCGCTCGTCCACCGAATAGCGGGCGAAGCCGCCCCCGGCGAGGTCGTACATGCCGCCCCGGGCCATCTCGTCCAGCGTGCGCGTCGCCATCTCCAGGGCCCGCCGGTCGCCCGAGCGGTGGTGCGCCGCCAGCAGCGCCGCCAGCGCCGCGTGGGGCGGGAATTTGGGCGCCCCGCCGAAGCCGCCGTGCTTCGCGTCGAAGTCCTCCTCACAGGACGCGCTGAGCTGGGCCAGCCAGCGGTCGGAGAGCGCGCTCTCGGCCTTCGGCATGCGGCCGGAGCTGTCCAGGTAGCCTCGCAGATCCTGGCTCACCTTGGCGATCTGGTCCTTGCGCTCGCGGTAGAGGCGCGTGGCGTGGGCCAGCACCTGCCGAAACGAGGGCATCCCGCCCCGGGGCGCGGGCGGGAAGTAGGTCCCGCCGAAGAAGGGCGCGCCGTCCGGCGTGAGGAAGACGGTCATGGGCCAGCCGCCGTGCCCGCCGGTGAACGCCTGCACGGCGCGCATGTAGATCTCGTCGAGATCGGGGCGCTCCTCGCGATCCACCTTGATGTTCACGAAGTCGCGGTTCATCTCGGCCGCCACGCTGGCGTCCTCGAAGCTCTCCCGCTCCATCACATGACACCAGTGGCAGGCGGAGTAGCCCACGCTCAGCAGGATCGGGCGATCCTCTGCCTTCGCCCGCGCCAGGGCCTCGGGCCCCCAGGGGTACCAGTCCACGGGGTTGTGCGCGTGCTGGAGCAGGTAAGGGCTGGTCTCGGCGGCGAGGCGGTTGGGCACGGGGGCTCCTGGGGTCCTCCGGGGGCTAACCTGCTCTGGCCGCCATGCTCGACGGAACCGCGAGGAGCGACGGGGGTCAGGAGAGGGCATGCTCGCCGCGCTCGTCCTCCTGCTGCACCTCGGCTGCGCCTCGCGCGTGGTCCACGGCCTCCAGCGCGCGGAGGTGCGCCTGGTCGAGCGCGCGCTGGTAGAGGGCGAGACCGCGACGGCCAACCAGGCGCTGGGGAGCCTCACGCTGCTGGGACCCGACGCGCTGCCCCTGCTCCCCCTGGTGCTGTCTCGCGCAGACCAGGGAGATCTGGAGCAGGAGCGCCTGGCCGCGCTCCTCGAGGCGATGGGGCCGGGGGCAGTGGACGTGGTGGAGCCCCGGCTCCCCGCCGAACCGCGCTGGCTGGACGCCGGCCTCGACGGGCTCTCGCGCCTCGGCCCCGAGGGCGGCGAGGCCCTGCTCCGCCTCAGCCACCACCCCCGCCTGCAAGAAGAAGCCTGGGAGAAGGTCCGGGTGATGGTGGGCTGGGCCCAGCACTCCTGGGTGAAGCCGGGCGAGCGCCAGCGCCACCCCTACCTGTTGCCCGCCGCGATGTTCACGCCCCTGGACCTGGCCACGCAGCAGGACGAGGTCCTGGCGCGGGCCTGCGAGCTGGTGGGTGAGCGGCCCCCGAGCGGCGAGCGAGCCGCCGACGTCATCCGAGCCATCGGCGATCCCTCCTGCGCGCTGCCCTGGCTCGACGGGCGCTCGCCCAGCCTGTTCCAGGCCGCCGTCGATGTCCTTCCGCGCACGGGACCGTGGGTGGAACCCACTGTCCGCGAGATCGAGGGCCTGCTCCGCGCCGGGCGCGCCAGGCACGAGCATGACGACGCACAGCTCGCGCGGTACCTGCTCGGCCTCCCGCCAGAGCGCCCTGAGGGACGCGCCGCGGTGCTGCGCCTGTTGTCGGATGGCCCCGCCTCCACCCGGACCATCCTCCTGGGCGCCCTGCCGCGCGAGGCGACCCCAGAGCTACAAGCCCTGGTCGTGGCCCTGGTCGCCGACGAGCAGCAGGAGGAGCGGGTGCGAACGACTGCCCTCGTCCGACTCTGCCAGTGGCGGGTGAGTGACCCGGAGCTCATCGACCTGCTGCTGCGCGTGGGCCCGAGCCTCTCGAGCATCAGGACCATCGCGAGCGCGCTGAGTGTGCTCCCCACCAGGGACCTCTTCGTCGCCGCGGCCACCGACCCCCGCCGCGACCTCCGGGAGCGTGCGCTCGCCGCGGCGGCCGTGCCCACGCCCCGCCCTCTGGAGGTGGAGACCGCGCTCCACCTCGCCGCGCGGGACTCGAGCCTACGGTTCCGAGCGCTGGCGACATCCCTCCTCGCCGAGGCCTGTGACCCCGCGCAGGGGCTCCCCGATCCGCGCCGGGAGGCGACGCTGCGCCGCGCCCTCCAGGATCCCGCGCCGGAGGTTCGCGTCGCCGCCCAGAAGGGGCTGAACCGCCTGGCCCTCCTGAGGTAGCGGAGCCCCCACCTGGGACGAGAGACCGTTCAAGCAGGCGGACACCTCACATCCGTCCAAACCGGACGGCGAAGCCCCCAAGCTCCCTCCCGAGCGCGGGCGACGAGCCCTCGACCCACCCCGACCTCTCTCGCGTCGACCCCTGAGCTCTCTGTGACCTCTGTGGTTGACTGTTTCGGGAATTGCGGAATCTGGCCAAAAAGTCATTCTTGTACGCCAGTTATCGAGCGGTTCACCACAGAGACTCAGAGAGCTCAGAGGGCGACGCGGGCAGGACCCTGGGGCGGGTTCGGGCGGATCAAACGCGCTTACAGGGCGGATCTCCACAGCTCTGATCGGACGCGGGGCCGGCGCCATCTCAGTGGATACCAGATTCCAGCTTGCAGCCCTTCGGCGGCCTCAGATAGAGTGGCTCCATGGCTCCCCCCGGCCGCCGCCCTGTGGTGTTGCTCTATCAACCCAGGGTGGAGTTCTACACGCTGCCGCTGGCCCTGCTCGCGCTCGGCTCGGCGCTCGACGGCGTGGACGTCCGGGTGATTGACGGGCGCTTCCACCCCGAGGTCCCGCGCCTCCAGGAGGAGGTGGTGGCGCTGGGGGTGACGGTGCTGAGCGGGGCGCCGATCAAGGACGCGCTGCGCTTCTCGCGGGAATTCCGGGCGGCGTACCCGGGTGTTCCTGTCGTCTGGGGCGGCTTTCACCCCAGCATCTTCCCTGAGCAGGTCGCCGCGCACCCGGCCGTGGACGTCGCCGTGCTGGGTCAGGGGCAGCAGACCTTCGCCGAGCTCGTCGCCCGCCGCCTGGCGGGGGAGCCGCTGGCCGGGCTGGCGGGGGCGATGGTGCGCGAGGACGGGGCCTGCACGCGCGGGCCAGAGCGCCCCATGGTCTCGCCGGCCAGCTTCCCGCCCACCGACTACGGCCTCATCGACGTGGAGCCCTACTTCGCGCGCTCGGGCAGGCGGGGCCTGGACTACGTGTCCTCCCAGGGCTGCCCCTACCGCTGCGGCTTCTGCTCGGACCCCAAGGTCTACGGGCGCTCCTGGCACGCGCTGTCGGCCGAGCGGGTGCTGGCGGAGGTGGACGAGCTCGCCGCGCGCTACCGGCTGGACGAGATCCTGTTCCAGGATGACCTCTTCTTCGTCAACCGGACCCGCGCCCACGCCATCCTGGAGGGGCTCGCCCGCCGGACGCGCCCGCTGCGCTGGATCGCCACCGCCCGCGCCGCCCACATCGCCCGCATGAGCCCGGACGAGCTGGACCTGCTGGCGCGGAGCGGCTGCCGGCGCATCGTGGTCGGCGCCGAGTCGGGCACGGACACGACGTTGGACCGCCTGGAGAAGGACCAGCGCGCCGAGGATCTCCTGGCCTGCGCCCGCCGCCTGGGCGAGCGCCGGATCCCCGCCACCATGAGCTTCATCGCCGGCACCCCGGGCGAGGACCCCGCGGACCTCGAGGCCACCCTGCGCCGGATCCTGGAGCTCTGCCGCCTGAACCCGCTCACCGACACGCCCATCTTCCGCTTCACGCCCTACCCCGGGAACGCCCTGGTGGAGCAGCTCGCGCGGGAGGGCGTGCCGCTGCCGGCCACCCTGGAGGGCTGGGCGGAGTGCGACCTGCTGTCGAGCGAGGTGGCCGCGCTCACCCCGGCCCAGCAGGAGCGCATCGGGCGTTTCGAGCAGTATGTCCGCTACGCCTACAAGCCCGCGCCGGGCCCGATCCGCGGCGCGCTGGCCGCCCTCGCCCGCGCCCGGCTGGAGCGCGACCGCCTCGGCTGGCCCCTGGAGCTCCACCTGCTGCGCGGGGCGCGGGCGGCGCGCGCCCGAATCCGCCCCGAGCCCGCGCGCCCCTGGTCGGCCCGCTGAGCCCGGCCCGCTGAGGTCCGCCGCCATCGGATACACTGTGATCGGAGCCAGACCATGCGCCCCTACCTCCTGATCCCCCTGCTGCTCGCCACCGGCTGCGGCTCGGGCTCGCCGAAGAACGCGCCTCCCGCGCCGACGCCGGGCCCCTCCACCTCGACGACGGGCGCCGCGCCCTCCACCGACCCGGCGGACACGGGCGCGCTCACCGCGGGGGCCAACCAGCTCGCCATGAGCCTGTACGGCCGCCTCAAGGAGACCCCGGGCAACCTGGTGTTCTCGCCGGCCAGCATGCACGTCGCGCTGACGATGACCTGGGGCGGGGCCCGCGGAGAGACCGCCGCGGAGATGGGGCGGGTGCTGGGCGTGGCGGGCGCGGAGGATCAGGTGCTGGCGGCGGCGGGCGCGCAGATCGCGGCCTGGAACGACCCGTCGCGCACGGCGCGCACGCTGGCGGTGGCCAACCGCCTCTTCGGCGACCAGGGCTACACCTTCAACACGAATTTCGTGGCGCGCACGAAGGATCTCTTCGCCGCCCCGCTGGAGGCGCTGGACTTCGCCCACCAGCACGAGGCAGGGCGCGCCCGCATCAACCAGTGGGTGAAAGAGCAGACCCGCGAGCGCATCCAGGACCTGCTCCCCCAGGGTAGCGTAGACGACCAGACCCGGCTGGTGCTGGTCAACGCCATCTACCTGCTGGCGAAGTGGGAGAGCCCCTTCGAGGCCACCGCCACCAGCCCCCAGCCCTTCTACGCGGGCCCCACCCCCAAGCCGGTCCCCACCATGTACCAGGCGGAGATGTTCCGCTATGGCGCGGCGGACGGCGCGGCGATCCTGGAGATGCCCTACGAGGGCGGCGATCTGTCCATGGTCATCGTGCTCCCCGACGCCCGCGACGGGCTCCCGGCGCTGGAGAGCAGCCTGGACGCCTCCAAACTCGCCCGCTGGATCGAGCGGGCCAGCGTCCAGCGCGTGCGCGTCTGGCTGCCGAAGTTCAAGGTCGAGCCGGGCGAGCCGGTGCGCATGAAGGAGCACCTCGAGGCCCTCGGCATGAAGCGGGCCTTCGACCGCCAGCAGGCGGACTTCACCGGGATCGCCAACCCGCCCGACCCCGACGATCGCCTCTTCATCAGCCAGGTCTTCCACAAGGCCTTTATCGCCGTGGACGAGGCGGGGACGGAGGCCGCCGCGGCGACGGCGGTGGTGATGGCCAGGGCCGGCTCAGCGCCGCCCTCGACGCCGCCCCCGGAGTTCCGGGCCGACCACCCCTTCCTCTTCTTCCTGCGCGACACGCGGACGGGGGTGATCCTCTTCGCCGGGCGCGTGGCGGACCCGAGCTGAGCGGACGGGCGTGGGCCAGGATCTCTTCGTCCTCGAGGATCGCGTCCCCATCCTGGCGGCGCCGGTGGGCCTCGCGTCCTACGACTACGACTTCCGCGCGCACTTCCGCTGCCGCTCGCTCCTCTACGCGCCCGAGGCCCCCGTGGTCGCCCGGGTGGGGGCCATCGACGATTACGCCGCCTTCCATCAGGCTCGCCTGGAGGAGGGGATCCGGCTCGTCCACAGCCCTGAGCAGCACGACCGCTGCTCCCTCGCCAGCGGCTGGGCCCCGCTGCTCGGCGAGCTGACCCCCGAGACCTGGGTGTGCGAGACCCTGCCGCCCGTGGACGCGGTGGAGGCGCGCTTCGGCTGGCCCGTGTTCATCAAGGGCGACCGCCAGACCAGCCGCCACCGGGGCGAGCTCTCCATCGCCCGCTCGCCCGAGGACTACGCCCGCATCGCCGCGGCCTGGGGCGAGGATCGCATCCTCCGCTGGCAGCGCGCCGCCGTCCGGCGCTTCGTGCCCCTGCGCAAGGTGGCCGACCGACCCGAGGGCATCCCCGCCAGCCACGAATTCCGCGCCTTCTGCTGGCGAGGCCAGGTCGTCAGCGCCGCCCCCTACTGGGTCAACCACCGCTACGAGGCCAGCCCGGTCGAGCGCGCGGCGATCACCCGGCTCGCGGCGGAGGCCGCCCGCCGCGTGGACGTGCCCTTCCTGGTAGTGGATGTGGCACAGTCCGCCGCGGGGGACTGGATCGTGATTGAGTGCAATGACGCCCAGGAGTCGGGCTACGCGGGGAACATCCCGCTGGCGTTGTGGTCAGAGATCCTGACCTTGGAGGCGAATTTCGAGCCACAGAGCTAGGCGGCTTCGCCAGGCTTTGACGTGACCTGGGCGCCTCCGGTGCTACGCTCGGCGACACTCCACCGGCATGGAGCTTAGGATGGCCTTGAACAGCAGCGCCGAGTACCTCGCGATCATCAAGGATCTCCGCACGACCGAGCCCGGCCCCGGGCTCCGTCAGATCCTGCTCCGCCTCACCGTGCTGGTCCCGCTGGTCGCCCTGAGCCTGAGCGCCTGGTGGCAGCGCGCCTGGCTCGCCTTCGGCCTGGCCGCGCTCTGCACCGGGCTCTGGTACGCGGCGATGCTCATGACCACGCACGACGCCGTCCACCGGACGTTTACCGGCGTGGCCTGGCTGGACGAGCTGTGGGGCCGGGCGGTGAGCTGGCCCGTGCTGTGGATTCACGCCTCCTTCACCCAGATCCACCTGCTGCACCACAAGATGAACGGCCTCGATCTGGCCGATCCCGAGCGGGTGGACCCCACGCCCGAGGACTACGCGCGAGCCGGGGCGCTGGGCCGGTGGTACTACCGGCACCGGATCCTGGTGGACATGTTCGGATCGGGCGCCGCGGGCCTCATCGTCCAGACCCTGCGGAACGCCTGGCGCTTCCGCGATCAGGTCCGCGGGATGCGCCGCCTGCTCCTGCAGGATCTGGTCGGCACCGCCCTGAGCTTCGGCGGGCTTCACCTCCTGGCCTGGGTCCTGGCCGAGCGCGCCGCGCCGGGCAGCGGCGCCTTCATGGTCGCGGGCACGCTCACGCTCTGGCTCTTCATCGAGCGGATCACGGGCGCGGCCATGCACCTGCGCAAGCACGTCGAGCACTCCGGCTGCTGGCAGACGCGCGAGCACTTCTTCGAGACCCAGCTCCAGAGCTGCCGGAACATCACGACGAACGCGGTGATGGGCTGGTACTTCAGCCAGCTGGCCTACCACTCCGTCCACCACGCCTTCCCCCGGATCCCCTTCTACAAGCTGCGCGAGGCGCACGAGCGGATCCTCGCGGCCTGCGGCCCCATGCCCACCGCCCGGGGCTACTGGGGCGCCCTGCGCGAGGTGGTGGCGCGCTCGCGCGGGCGGGAGGCGCTGCTGAGCAGGGGCTGAGGGCTGGAGCTCAGCGCTCGCTGTCGAGGATCCGCATCTGGTGGGCGTCGTAGCGGGTGCCGGCCACCGCCTCCTCGGGGAGCGCGGCGGCGATGGCCTCGCGCTCGTCCGGGCGGAGCGTGATCTCCAGCGCGCCCAGGGCCTCGTCGAGCTGGACGCGGGTCCGCGCGCCGAGGACGGGGACGATCCGCGGCCCGCTGCCCAGGACCCAGGCGATGGCGAGCTGGCTGGGGGTGGCGCCGCGGGCGCGGGCGAGCTCGGCCAGCGTGTCCACCAGGGCCTGGTTGCGCGCCAGGTTCTCCGCCTGGAAGCGCGGGAGCCAGGCGCGATAGTCCCCAGGCCCCTGGGGCCGCGACCCGCTCAGCAGCCCGCGCGAGAGCACGCCGTAGGCCGTCACGCCCACCCCGAGCTCGTCGAGCGTCGGGAAGATCCGCGACTCCGGCCCGCGGCTGAGCAGCGAGTACTCGATCTGCAGGTCGGCGATGGGGTGGACGGCGGCGGCACGGCGCACCGTCTCCGCCCCCACCTCGCTGAGCCCGATGTGGCGGACATAGCCGGCCTTGACCAGATCGGCGATGGCGCCCACGGTGTCCTCGATGGGGACGCCCGGGTCCAGGCGCGCGAGGCGGTAGACGTCGATGTGGTCCACCCCCAGGCGCTGCAGGCTGTAGGCGGCGAAGTTCTTGACCGCGGCCGGGCGCCCGTCCACCCCGGTCCAGGCGCCGTCGGGCGCGCGCAGGGCCCCGAACTTGACCGAGAGCAGCGCCTGCTCGCGCCGTCCGCGCAGGGCCCGCCCGATCAGCATCTCGTTGTGGCCGAGGCCGTAGAAGTCGCCCGTGTCCAGCAGGTTCACCCCCCGCTCCAGCGCGCGGTGGATGGTGGCGACGCTCTCCTGCTCGTCGGCGGCGCCGTACATGTTGGACATGCCCATGCAGCCGAGGGCGAGGGGGAAGACCTGGGGGCCGGTGAGTCCGAGGGTGCGCATGAGGCTCTCCTGTTCGCGTTGAGGTGAGCCCAATCTACTGTTCCCTGAATCAGAGATAAATGCGCCGTGATTGGATGGACTGTTCATCAATCTCGAATAATAGGAGCCCATGGACCGCCTGCGCACCGTCGAGGTCTTCGTCCGCGTGGTGGAGCTGGGCAGCTTCACCCGGGCCGCTGGCGCGCTGGGGATGCCGCGAGCCAGCGTGACCGAGGCCGTGCAGGCGCTGGAGGCGCGGCTGGAGGTGCGGCTGCTGCACCGCACGACGCGGCGCCTGGCGCTGACGGCGGAGGGCGCGCTCTACTTCGAGGAAGCGACCCGCCTGCTGCGCGAGCTCGGCGAGCTGGAGGGCGGGCTGTCCGGGGCGCGGCAGCGGCCGAAGGGCAAGGTGCGGGCGGATGTCCCCGCCGCCGCGGGGCGACACGTCATCGCGCCCGCGCTGCCGGGCTTCCTGGAGCGCTACCCCGACCTGACCGTGGAGCTGGGCAGCACGGACCGCCCGGTGGACCTGCTGGGCGAGGGCGTGGATGTGGCGCTGCGCGGGGGCGAGATCCACGACGAGGGCCTGGTGGCCCGAAAGCTCGGCGCCCTGCCCGTCCTCACCTGCGCCGCGCCCTCCTACCTGGCCCGGCGCGGGGTGCCGGACTCCGCCGACGCGCTGGAGGCGCACGAGGCCATCCCCTTCTTCTCCCCGCGCACCGGGCGGGCCTTCGCCTTCGACCTCGCCCGCGGCGGGGACGAGCGCACCTGGCTGGGGGCCCACCGGGCGATGGCCAACGACGCCGACACCTGGGTCGCGCTGACCGTGGCCGGGCTCGGGCTGGCGCAGCTTCCCTGCTCTCCCGCCGTGCGCGAGCACCTGCGGCGCGGGGAGCTGGTGCGGGTGCTCCCCGACTGGGACGCGGGCGCGCTGCCGCTCTTCGCGGTCTTCCCCGCCAGCCGCAACCTGCCAGCCCGCGTGCGGGTCTTCGTGGACTGGCTCGCCGAGCTCTACGCGGCCGAGTGCGCGGAGGCGGAGCGCTGCGTGCTGGGGCTCAGCGCCCGGTGAGCTCAGCGCCCGGTGAGCTCAGCGCCCGCTGAGATCCGCGCCCGCTCCCGGCGCGGACAGCCGCCGCACCAGCCGGTACTGGCCCGCGGCGTAGGCGGGGTATCGCGCCCGCGTCACCGCGATCTGGGCCTCGAAGGCCGACAGGGTCGCCTCGTCCAGCAGAGGCTCCAGCCGGTCGAGGAGCGGGACCAGCCGCGGCGCGAGCTCATCCGGGCGCACGCAGCTCTGGAACACGCACCACCACAGCGCGCCCTCGTGCTCGATGATGTCCAAGGGAAAGAGCCGGCAGTCCAGGGGGCGAGCCCGATATCGCGCGCAGGCCTCCCCCCCCAGCCAGGGGCAGCGCCCGCCGTCGCCCAGGAAGGCGATCCCGCCCTCGCGGCGCACGACGCCCGGGCTCAGGGACTCCGCCCGCGCGGCCTCCTCGGCGTGCAGCCAGGCGCCCTCGCAACAGGCGGTGCAGCCCTGGCAGGGCGAGAAGTCGGCCTCCCCCAGGACCGCGTACATCGCCTCCAGCGCCCCGCTCACAGGTGCCCCCCGAGGCTCACCGTGGACGCGGTCTGGTAGAGGTAGAGCCCGTCGGGGCCGGGCTGAGGCCGCTTGCTGACCAGGAGGTCGTCGACCAGGACGTGCCAGGTGCCGACCGGCTCGGCGTAGCCGCGGACCTCCAGCCGGCCCGCCGGCAGCACGCGCACGCCGCCCAGGTCCTGGCCCGCCACCCGGCGGTGGCACTCCTCGGCGATGGCGATGTGGCCGATGGGGCTGAGCGCCTCCATGCGGCTGGCCAGGTTGGTGGTCTCGCCGATGCTGGTGTACTCCAGCTTCTCGTCGCAGCCGATGGCGCCCACCATCACGTCGCCGGTGTTCAGGCCGATGCGCATCTCGAAGACCAGCTTGCCCGCCGCGCGCCGCTCCTGGTTGAGGGCGCGCATCCGGCGTTGGAGCTCGACGGCGCAGCGGGTGGCTCGCAGGGCGTGATCGTCCAGGGGCACGGGCGCGCCGAAGACCGCGACGATCCCGTCGCCTACGTACTTGTCGGGGAAGCCGCCCCAGCGCTTGATGATGGGGATGAGCTCGACGAAGTAGTCGTTGAGCGCCGTGACCACCTCGCCCGCGTTCATGCCGCGGGTCAGCGTGGAGAAGCCGGCGAAGTCCGTGAACAGCACGGTGACGTCGGCCATGCGCCCGCCGAGCGTGAGCCCGCGGGAGGCTGCGGCCTCGGCCAGCTCCTTCGACAGCAGCTTCTCCAGCGTGGCCATGAGGTTGACCCGCTCCCGCAGCCCCAGCACCATCTGGTTGAAGGCGACGATCAGGGGCTGGAAGTCGCCGAGCCCGTCCTCCGCGGGGACCAGGTGCTGGTAGTCCCCCGCGCTCACCCGGGCCGCGCCCCGCTGAAGCGCCGCCACCGGTCGCCCGATCCAGGCCGCCAGGCGGCGCACCACGACCACCACCACCAGCGCGGTCAGCAGGGAGGCGGTGGACGCGACCAGGGCGACCTCCACCATGAGGCGGAGCACCCGGCTGGCCTCGAAGTCCACCGTGAAGCTGTCCACCACGCCGCCCGGCGCGCCCCGGGCGTACCAGGCGGAGAACCAGTCCCCCCAGTCGTCCGACTCGAAGCGCGGCAGGACGGGGTCGTGCAGGGGGTTGTGGCCGAAGCTATCGGGGCGGCCCCCCAGGGCCGGCAGGTAGGAGGCCCGCCAGAACAGGCCGTCGTTCTCGATGAGGTTGAAGGTCTGGCCCGGGAAGACGTTGAGGTCGGCCCAGGGGCGCCCGCCCAGCACGAAGACGAGGTTCTCCTGGAAGAGCCCGCCCCGCTCGGGGCCGGGGTCGGCCGTGATGTAGAGGTCGGCGATGTCCAGCCCCGAGGCGCGGGCGGCGCTCACGGCCCGGACCAGGGCGCGCTGGGCCCGGCGGAAGCTGTCCAGCCGCGCCGGGCCTTCGGGCTCCGCCTCGAAGTGCTGGCGCCAGGCCTCCAGCTCGCGCTGAACCAGGGGGTAGGGCGGGGCCTCGCTCTCCAGGGAGGCGTAGCGCGCCCTCAGCTCGTCCTCGGTGACCAGCCGACCCAGCTCCACCCAGACGGCGAAGGCCACGGCGCGCGCCTCCGCCTCCTGCTCGTCGTGGACCTCGCGCGCCAGCAGGAGCGCCGTCTCGTTCATGCGGGCCAGGTCCTCGTCCGTGATCCCCGCCGACACGCCCGCCGCCAGGGCCTGGGCGGCCTCGATCCTGCCATCCAGCTCCTCCCAGGGGCGGCGCACCTCCAGCGCGAGGATGGGCAGCGTGATCATGGCGATCACGAACAGCATCCAGCGGAACAGCGTCTCGCGGAACGGGACGGTCCTGGGCTCCGTCACCTCACCCCCTGGGCGCGATCATGTCATATCGCGACGGCGGGCCGTGGGGGCCTCGCGCCGCTCGGCCGGGATAGGACGGGGCCATGGCCATCCGAACCATCGCCGACTCCGTCGCTGCAGTCTCCGCCCGCCACCCCGACGCCGACGCCCTGGAGCGCGCCCTCGAGGCCCTGCGCGCGCGCTTCCCCGGCGCCATCCTCCAACGCTACCTGGACCGCATCCCCACCCTGGGCGAGGACGTCCACATCGCCCCCGGCGCCGCGCTGGTGGGGGACGTGACCCTGGGGCCCCAGGCCAGCGTGTGGTACGGCTGCGTGTTGCGCGGAGACGTCAACCGGATCACGGTGGGCGCGCGGTCCAACCTCCAGGACGGGACGGTCTGCCACCTGGGCGACGACGACCCCACGGTCATCGGCGAGGACGTGGTCATCGGCCACCGCGCCGTGGTCCACGGCTGCACCATCGAGGACGGCTGCCTCATCGGCATCCAGGCCACGGTGCTGGACGGGGCGGTCATCGGGCGGGGCAGCGTGGTGGGCGCGGGCGCGCTGGTGACGGCGGGGACGAAGGTGCCGCCGCGCAGCCTGGTGCTGGGCATGCCGGCGAAGGTGGTCAAGACGCTGGGCGAGGACATGGAGGACTTCCACCGCCGACTCGCCGCCAAGTACACCCGGCTCCAACACAACCACCGAGTCGGCTAGATTAGCTAGCCTCTCAGGCCCCGCAGCAGCACGGCCGGGGCCCGCAGCAGGCCGCGCCGCCGGATCTCGCCGAAGCCCGCCTCCTCCATCCAGCCGCGCAGAGTGGCCTCGGGCCAGGTCTGGGTGCCGTTGAGCAGGAAGAACAGGATCTCATTGAGCCCGGCCACCGCGGTCGGGTCGCCCTTCGTCTCCCGGTGCTCGCCGTCCAGCACCAGCAGCGCGCCCCCCGGCCGCAGCGCTTGTGCCGCCCGGGAGAGCATGGCCCGCGCGTCCTCCGGGCGCTCGTTGTGCAGCACGTTGAAGATCAGCACCGCGTCCCAGCCCTCGCCCCAGTCCGCCTCGCGGTGGTCGCCCTCGCGGTGGCGCACCCGCTCGGACATCCCGCGCTCGGCCACGATGGCCCGCCCCACCCGGCAGGCGTCGGGCAGGTCCAGGACCTCGACGCTCAGCTCCGGGTGGCGCTCACACAGGCCCACCGCGTAGACCCCGTGCCCGCCGCCCACGTCCAGCACACGGCGAGCCCCCTCGGGCAGCGCGGCCTTCTTCGCCACCTCTCCGCGGGCCAGCGAGGCGAAGCAGGCCAGCCCGCGCAGGTAGCGCTCCCACTTGCCGGGGTCCTGACCCGACGCGTGGAAGTCCTGGGTGCGCCCCGTCCGCACCACCTCCTCCAGGCTGGCCCAGCGGTCCCAGAGGTCCGCCAGGAAGAGGGCCGCGTGGTAGAGGCTCCCCGGGGAGCCGGCCAGGAACCAGCGCCTCGCCTGGCCGTCCAGGCGGTAGAGCCCGCCCTCGCGGTGCAGCAGCCCGATCCCGCAGAGCCCGCTGAGCAGGGTCCCCATGCCCACCGGGTCGCAGGCCGTCCGCGCCGCGATCTGGTCCGCGGGGAGCGGGCCCTCGGCCAGCGCCTCCAGCACGCCCAGCCGCACGGCCGCCCCCAGGCAGCGGGCGTAGCCCATGCACAGCGCCTGCATCATCAGCGCGCCCGGGACCTGACCGCTCCACAGAGCCACGCGCTCCAACAGGTTGTCGGGGGCAAGATCGGGGTGCATGATCTACCTCTAAGAAGGTTATCAGAGCGCTGATAGGGGGCGCGCATGCCGCGCGCTCATTCGTGATGAGGGGGGATCATGTCTTTCCGCGTCATCCAGGGTCAATACAGGATCACCAACAGCCAGCCGGACGGAGACTCCATCCGCTTCGTGCCCGACAACAAGCAGTCCGTCTACCGGATCCGCAATGGCCGGAACGCCGGCTTCAAGTCCGGCGGCGCGGTTCAGCTCCGGCTCGAGGCCATCGACACGCTCGAGACCCACTTCGCCGGTCTCCACCAGCCGCGCGCCCACGCCGACGCCGCGACCGACTTCCTGCTCGCCTCGCTCGGCTTCCAGAACGTCGTCTGGTCGGAGAAGCGCACGGTGATCTCCGCGGACGACGGCGTCCGGGGCTTCATCCTCGCGCGCGAGGTCGAGAAGAACGCCCGCGTCGTGGCCTTCGCCTTCGCCGGTGAGCCCCCCGCCGCCGATGGTGAGACCTTCTTCCTCGACGCGCTCATGATCAAGAACAGCTCGAACTACAAGCTCGTCGAGGCGGGGCTGGCCTACCCCACGTACTACACCGGGCTCTACCGCGATCTGCGCGAGGCCTTCACCGCGGCGACCCTCGCCGCCCGAAGCGCAGGCGTCGGGCTCTGGCCGGATGACCGCAGCACCCAGGGCTTCCGCGTGCAGGGCATGGACACCCTGACCGCCGAGGTCGTCGTGCTGCCCAAGCTCTTCCGCCGGCTCGCGGACTACCTCGGCAGCGAGCAGAGCGTCGTGGGCTTCGACGAGTTCCTCGACCAGCAGCAGGAGAAGGTGCAGATCCTCTCGGAGAACCGCTTCACCGATCTCGGCGAGGTGGTCGAGGAGAAGGGCGGCCAGGTGCGCATGCTCTTCCCGCCGGAGGATCTGGTGTTCCTGCCCTTCTGAGGCAGGCCCGCGCCGGGGAGGCTAGACTATCTAGCCTCCCCAGAACACCCAGGTCGCGCCGATGTCGTAGTCCTCTTCCGTGTTCACGTAGCCGCTGCCCACGATCAGCTCCGCCTTGCCGTCGGCGTCCAGATCGCCCATGGCCGCCGCGCTGCCCAGGTAGTCCTTGACCGCGGCCCCGTGAATCACCGCGCGGGCCTCGGAGAGCGAGGCAGGGGGCGTGTCCGCCCCGCCCAGAAGCCAGTAGCGCCCCGCCTTGGTGTGGAGCCCGGTCCAGGAGGCCACCGCCCCCAGCAGCAGCTCCTCCCGCCCGTCGCCGTCCAGATCGTCCCCGCCCAGCACGCCCGAGCCGAGCTGCCAGTCGTCCCAGGGGCCGTCGAGCACGGCCAGCTCGTCCGCGCCCCGATAGATCCAGACCGCCCCGCCGCTGGCGTAAGCCCGGTCCGAGAGCGGCGCGCCGACCACGATCTCGTCCGCCCCGTCCCCGTCCAGGTCGGTGGCGGCGAGCTGCCAGCCGAAGACGTCGTAGGTGGCCTCGCCCTCCAGCCGCAGGGGCGCGTCGGCGAGCGGGCTGGTCCAGCCGCCGCCGCCCACCCCGCCGGAGAGCGCGTACACGCAGCCCGCGTACGAGCACCCGTAGGGCGCCCCCAGCAGGGCGTCGGCGTAGCCGTCCCCGTCCAGATCGCCCAGCGCCGCGGCCTTCCCCACCCCGCCGTAGGCGTCCGGCCCGTCCAGCGCGGCGTCGGCGTCGGCCAGCGCGGCCGGGGGAGCCTCGCTCCCCAGCACGAGGTAGGCCCGCCCCTGCCGGAAGTCCTCAGCCTCCCCGTCATAGGTGAAGAGCTCCCCGCCCAGCACCATGTCGTCGAGGCCGTCGCCGTCCACGTCCCCGCCGCCGGCCACGGACTTGCCCACCCGGGCGTACTCGCTCTCCCCGGTCCAGCCCGCCAGCGCCGCGCCGTCCACGGACCCGGCCGCCCATCCGGCCTCAGCGCCCGGCACCAGCCAGGCCACGCCCGCGTTCTCCCCGGCGCTGTCGTCACCCTGCGCGCCCAGCAGCGCGTCGTCCAGCCCGTCCCCGTCCACGTCGCCCACGAAGGCCACGCTGGTCCCCAGGTTCTCGGCGTAGCCCACCCCGTAGACCGAGGACAGCACCCCGTCCCCCGGCTCGGCCAGCCCGCTCCCGGAGATCAGCACCACCCGCCCGGCGTCCGACCCCAGCCCGTCCGTGCTCGGCGCGTCCCAGACCGGCGCCGCCACCATCACGTCGTCCAGCCCGTCGCCGTCCACGTCCCCGCCAGACGCCACCGCCCAGCCGAAGTACTCGTAGCTCTGCTCGCCGCCCCAGGCGCAGGGGGCCGCGCTCACGCAGACGTCCCCCTCCAGGGCCACCCGCTCCTGCTCGGCGCAGACGGGCTCCGGCGCCGGGCTCTCGCCCGTGTCGCCGCTCTCCACCGGCGAGATCCCCGTCTCCGGGCTCCCGGTCTCGGCGCTCGCGGGCCCCTTGTCGGCCGAGCAGGCCATCAGCAGCAGCGCGATCATGGCGCGGGCTCCGCGACGAGGGTGGCGATCTCCGAGAGCAGGCGCGCCCGGTCGTCGTCGGCCAGGTCCATCTCGTAGTGCAGGTAGCGCGGCACCCCCTGACGATCGATGAGGTAGACATACCACTTGCTGGCGCCGTAGCTCTCGAAGATCCGCGCTGAGCTGGTGTCCTGGAGCACCGGCAACGTCACGCCCTCGGTCAGCTCCGGCACGCCGCTCTCGTAGCCCATCTCATTGACGATGAGCAGCGAGACGTCGGCGAGCTCCGCTGTGTAGGTCGTCGCGATGTCCTGGAGAGACGCAGCCTGCGTCTGACAGTGCGCTCACGTGGACACCGCCCAGTAGATGACCACCACCCGGCCGAGGAAGTCGTCCCGCCGCATCGTCTGGCCGTAGGTGGCCGAGCCCGTGTTCACGTCCACCAGCGCGAAGTCCGGCGCGACGGCGGGGGCGATGGCGCACTCGTCGTCCGCGGCGAGGGTCGGCGCGGAGCCGCCGAGGGCCAGGAGCAGGAGCGGGAGGAGGGAGCGCATGCCGGGATCGTAGCACAGACCCGCGGCCTCAGCGCGCCTGTTGCGGTCCGTGGTGGACCGGCCAGCAGCCCGGACCCCACAACCACGTTATGAGCCTGACCTTGGAGCTTCAACGTGGCCGATCTCCTCCTCCCCGTCGGTTACGACGCGCTCCTCGGCGGGCTCAGGAAGCGCATCGCCGAAGAGCGGGTGCGCGTGGTGCTCAGCGCCAACGCCGCGATGGTGTCGCTGTACTGGGAGATCGGCGTGGCCATCCTCGCGCGCCAGGCGGAGGAGGGCTGGGGTGCGCGGGTCATCGACCGGCTCTCCGCGGATCTGCGCCGCGCGTTCCCCGACATGTCGGGCCTCTCCTCCCGAAACCTCAAATACATGCGTGCCTTTGCTGCAGCATGGCCAGACCGGGAGATCGTGCAACAGGCTGTTGCACAGCTCCCCTGGGGGCACAACGTGGTGCTGCTCGATCGGCTCCCGGACCTCGCGACGCGGCTGTGGTACGCGCGCAAGGCGCTGGAGCATGGCTGGTCGCGCAACATCCTCCAGCTTCAGATCGACGGACGGCTGCACCTTCGCGCCGGCCAGGCCATCCACAACTTCGATCGGACGCTGCCGCCTCCCGACTCCGACATGGCCACCCAGGTCTTCAAGGATCCCTATCTGTTCGACTACCTCGGCACCGCGGACCCTCGACGCGAGGCCGAGGTCGAGCAGGCGCTCATGGACCACATCCAGCGCTTCCTGTTGGAGCTCGGCGCTGGGTTCGCCTTCGTCGGTCGGCAGGTGAGAGTTCAAGTAGGCGGCGATGAGTTCGTGATCGACCTGCTGTTCTACCATCTGAGGCTGCGCGCCTTCATCGTCATCGAGCTGAAGGCCGTCCCCTTCGATCCGGCCTTTACAGGCACGCTGAACGTCTACCTCTCGGCGGTCGACGATCAGATGCGGCACCCTTCGGACAACCCGACCATTGGCCTGCTGCTGGTACGCGATCCCACGAAGAACCGGGTGCTGGTCGAGTACGCGCTCCGTGGGTTGAACCGGCCAATCGGCGTAGCGAGCTGGGAGACCGAGCTGGCCAGGGCGCTCCCAGAAGATCTTCGAGGGAGCCTGCCGACCATCGAGGAGCTCGAGCAGGAGCTCTCCAGAGACCTGCCCCCTGCGAGCTCGAGTCGCTGAGCACCCTCAGCGCGCCTGTTGCGGCCGTCCGAACAGGTCCTGCTGGCGGACCACCGGGGCCCGCTCGTGGGAGAGCAGCCAGCGTTTGCGCTCGATGCCGCCCGCGTAGCCGGTCAGGTCTCCCCGTGCCCCCACCACCCGATGGCAGGGGATGACCACCCCGATGGGGTTGGCCCCGCAGGCCGCGCCCACCGCCCGCGCCGCCGCCGGCCCCAGGCTGAGCCGCGCCGCCAGCTCGCCGTAGCTCAGCGTGCTCCCCGGCGAGATGCGGCGGAGCTGCTCCCAGACGCGCTGCTGGAAGACCGGGCCCTCCGGCGCGACGGGCAGCCCGTCGATGGCCCGCAGATCTCCCGCGAAGTAGGCGAGGAGCGCGGCCCCGACGCCGTGCGGATCGTCCTCGGCCTCCGGCTCCTCGGTCCAGGTGGCGCTGAACTCCAGGCGCTTGAGCGCGGCCCCGGACCACCAGGCGGTCAGCGGGCCGAGCGGGGACGGGAAGCTGCGGCGAGCCCAGGCCATCTCCAGCCAGTAACCTGCTTTGGCGCCGACGTCAGCGGGCGTGGGTGTAGAAGTTCAGCGGGCGCAGGTTCTCGTCGATGCGCAGGGGCGCGCCGGCGGCGGGGAAGGCGCGCTGCTCGCAGGTCTGGCGCTCGCAGAGCCGGCAGGTGACGCCGATGGGCATGGCCGCCTGGAGGTTCTTCAGGTCCACCCCGTCGGCGTAGACCAGCTCGTCGGCGTGCTCCACCCGGCAGCCCAGCCCGATGGCGTGCAGGTGCTGGGGGCTGCGGAAGCCGCCCAGGCCCTTCTGGACGGTGCAGGCGAAGCAGAAGTAGGCCGTCCCGTCCGGCATCACCGAGAGCTGCGCCCGGATGAGGCCCGGCGTCAGGAAGGCGGAGAACACGTTCCAGCGCGGGCAGGCGCCGCTGAAGCGGGCGAAGCGGATCCCCGAGGCGGAGAAGCGCTTGGAGATGTTCCCGGCGATGTCCACGCGGATGAAGTGGAAGGGCACCCCCTGGGACCCCGGCCGCTGAAGCGTCGTCAGCCGGTGGCAGACCTGCTCGTAGCTGGTGCGGAAGCGGTGGCCGAGCAGCTCCACGTCGTAGCGGAGCGCGCGGGCCGCCGCGAGGAAGGGGCCGTAGGGCATCAGGACGGCGCCGGCGAAGTAGGAGGCGAGCGCGATCCGGGCCAGCGGCCGGGACTCCTCGGAGAGCAGGCGCTCGTCGTCCAGCAGGGCGTCGATGCGCTCGTGCTGGTCCAGCAGCCCGAGCTGCAGCGCGAGCTGGAAGTTCCGGCTGCGCGGGGGGAGGAGCTCGGACAGGATGAGCTCGCGCCGGTGGGGATCGTAGCGGCGCATGTGGCCGTCGGCCTCGGTCAGGCTGGCCACGCGCACCGTCACGCCGCGGGCGCGCTGCAGGTGCCGCACCAGGCCGTGCCCCAGATCGTCGCGATCCAGGGAGGCGTCCCGCCACAGCCGCTCGGCCGCCTCCTCCAGGCCCGGGAAGTGGTTCATGCGCCGCTGGAGCAGCTCGCTGACCTCCTCGGAGGCCACGCGCGCGGGGTCCAGGGCCGGGACGTCCTCACCCCGAGGCCGGGGGGCGTCGTCGGTGGTGGCCTCGCGCCAGGCGCCGTAGAGGGTCAGCACCGCGCGGGCGAGGTTCGGGCTCTCCGCGGCGAGCTCGCGCAGCTCCGCGGCCGTCACCCCCGCCCCGTCGAAGAGCGGATCGCTCAGCGCTTCCACCAGATCCTGGCCCAGGCGCGCGTCCTCCGGCGGCCCGAAGTCGGCCAGCGAGATCTGGAAGAGCTGCGCCAGCTTGAGCAGGATGGGCGCGGGCAGCGGGCGCCGGCTGCTCTCGATGAGGGCGAGGTAGCTGGTGGAGATGCCCAGGCGCTCGGCCAGCTCTTCCTGGGTCAGGCGCTCGCGGCGGCGGAGCTGGCGCACGCGGGCGCCGAGGTGGGAGGTCTCGGACATGGCTCACCTGTGATTTGTTTACAGACTTTACAACCACACAGGACTACGCGCACCACAGTCTGTAATTATTTTACAACTCATGGGCCCGTGGCTAGCTTCACGACGTGGACACCGGAGGCCCGATGAACGCCACGCTCCCCGTCCCTGCCGGGCTCACCCTGCTCGGCCGCCGCCTTCCCGGCGACGAGGATCTGCTCTGCCCCGGGGCCCTGGCCCTGGTCGCAGACCTCACCCGACGCTTCCGCCCGCGGCTCGAGGCGCTGCTGGCGGCCCGGGAGGCGCGTCAGGCCCGCCTGGACGCGGGCGAGCGCCTGGACTTCCTGCCGGAGACCCGGGAGATCCGCGAGGGCCGCTGGCGTGTCGCGCCCCCGCCGCCGGCCCTGCTGGACCGCCGCGTGGAGATCACCGGCCCCACCGACCGAAAGATGATGATCAACGCGCTCAACTCCGGCGCCAACGTCTTCATGGCCGATCTGGAGGACGCCACCAGCCCGACCTGGGAGAACCTCGTCCAGGGCCAGCAGAACCTCATCGACGCCGTGCGCGGGACCATCCGCTACGAGTCGCCGGACGGCGGCAAGGTCTACACGCTGGCCGAGCGAACGGCCGCTCTCTTCGTGCGCCCCCGCGGCCTGCACCTGCCCGAGCTCCACGTCGAGCTCGACGGCGAGCCGGTCCCCGGCGCCCTCTTCGATCTCGCGCTCTTCCTCTTCCACAACGGGCGCGAGATGGAGGACCGCGGGAAGATCCCCGCCCTCTACCTGCCGAAGCTGGAGAGCCACCACGAGGCCGCGTGGTGGGACGACGTGCTGGTGGCGGCCCAGGAGGCGCTCGCGCTCCCCGTGGGCACGGTGCGGGCGACGGTGCTGATCGAGACCCTGCCCGCGGCGTTTGAGATGCACGAGATCCTCTGGGCGCTGCGCCGCCACTCGCTGGGCCTCAACTGCGGGCGTTGGGACTACATCTTCTCCTTCATCAAGAAGCGTCGGGAAGACCCGGGCGCCCTGCTGCCCGACCGCGGGCTGGTGCGCATGACGGCGCCCTTCCTGCGGGCCTACAGCCTGCTGCTCATCCAGACCTGCCACCTGCGTGGGTGCCACGCGATGGGCGGGATGTCCGCCTTCATCCCGGTGCGCGGCGACGCCGAGGCCAACGCCGCGGCCATGGACAGCGTGTGGGCGGACAAGGTGCGCGAGGTCACCGACGGCCACGACGGCACCTGGGTGGCTCACCCCGGGCTGGTGAGCCTGGCCCGCGGGGTCTTCGACCAGCACATGCCCGGCCCCAACCAGATCGAGCGCACCCACGAAGAGCTTGCGATATCCGCCGGGGATCTGCTGTCCGTGCCCGAGGGCCCGCGCACGCTGGGCGCGCTCCGGCACAACGTGGACGTGGGCGTGCGCTATCTCGCCGCCTGGCTCTCCGGTCAGGGCTGCGTGCCGCTCTACAACCTGATGGAGGACGCCGCGACCGCCGAGATCAGCCGGGCCCAGGTCTGGCAGCAGCTCCGGCACGCCGCGATCCTGGAGAGCGGGGAGACCGTCACCCAGGCCCTGGTCGAGCGCGTGCTGACTGAGCAGCTCGCCGCGATGAAGGCCGCCCCCGGCGCCCCGCCGCGCCTCGACGAGGCCGCCCGCCTCTTCCTGCGGGTCGCCTCCGAGCGCCCGATGCTCCCCTTCCTCACCCTGCCGGCCCTGGAGCTGCTCCAGGAGCCCTGACCCTGCACCGCGAGACCACCACCCCTGGGGGATCCGATGACCGCCCTGAACGCTCACCTGGAAGACGCCGTCTCTCGTGAAGGCGAGGCCACGCCCGCGGACCCGGATCGCTGGTCCGGGATCGTCCGCCCCTACAGCGAGGCCGACGTGGCGCGCCTGTCGGGCACCGTGCGCGTGCGGCACACGCTCGCCGAGCTGGGCGCCGAGCGGCTGTGGAGCCTGCTGCGCCAGCGGGACTTCGTCGCCGCCCTGGGCGCGCTGACCGGGAACATGGCGATGCAGCAGGTCCGGGCCGGGCTGGAGGCCATCTACCTCTCGGGCTGGCAGGTGGCGGCGGACGCCAACCTGGCGGGCCAGATGTACCCGGATCAGAGCCTGTACCCGGTGAACTCCGTGCCGGCCGTGGTGCGGCGCATCAACGAGACCCTGCTGCGCGCCGACCAGATCGAGGTGGCCGAGGGCGGGGCGAAGCGCCACTGGCTCGCCCCCATCGTGGCCGACGCCGAGGCGGGCTTCGGAGGGCCGCTCAACGCCTTCGAGCTGATGAAGGCGATGATCGAGGCCGGCGCGGCCGGCGTCCACTTCGAGGACCAGCTGGCCAGCGAGAAGAAGTGCGGGCACCTGGGCGGCAAGGTGCTGGTGCCCACCGGGCAGTTCATCCGCACCCTGGTCGCCGCGCGCCTGGCGGCGGACGTCTCCGGCGTGCCCACCGTGCTCATCGCCCGCACCGACGCCGACAGCGCGCGCCTGGTGACCTCGGACATCGACCCGCGCGACCGCGCCTTCCTGACCGGCGAGCGCACGGCCGAGGGCTTCTACGTCACCCGCCCCGGGCTGGAGGCCGCCATCGCCCGCGCCGTGGCGTATGCGCCCTACGCTGACCTCATCTGGTGCGAGACCTCGACGCCGGACCTCGAGGAGGCCCGCGCCTTCGCCGAGGGCGTCCACCGCCACTTCCCGGGCAAGATGCTCGCCTACAACTGCAGCCCCTCCTTCAACTGGCGCAAGCACCTGGACGAGGCCACCATCGGCCGCTTCCAGCGCGAGCTGGCCGCCATGGGCTACCGCTTCCAGTTCGTCACACTGGCCGGCTTCCACGCCCTGAACCACGGGATGTACACCCTGGCCCGCGACTACGGCGCCCGCGGCATGAGCGCCTACGCCGACCTTCAGGACCGGGAGTTCGCCGACGCGCCGGCCGGCTACACCGCCGTCCGCCACCAGCGCGAGGTCGGCACCGGCTACTTCGATCAGGTCAGCCAGGTGATCTCCAGCGGCGCGGCCAGCACGCTGGCCCGGGAGGGGAGCACGGAGCGGGCGCAGTTCTGACCACTCCATAGGAAATTCTCAGTCTTGAGATTTTCCTATTCGTGCATGTGATCAAATGCGGTAGCGGGTGGCCGGCGCATGGGGAACCATACCCCATGCGCGTTCACCCCCTCAACAGCATCTTCACCGCGATCACCCTTTCCCTTTCCCCGGCCTGCTCGTCCGGCAAGATCGGCGTCACGGGCGACTCGGCAGCGCACAGCGACGACTCGAAACCGCTGGAGACGGGCGAGGGCGAAGGCGAAGGCGAAGGCGAGGGCGGGCTCTCCGCGCTGGATCAGATCGCCGCGCTCGGAGAGCTGGACGTCATCGTCATCCACTCGGACACGCTGCGCGCCGACCACCTGCCGCTCTACGGCTACGCGCGCGAGACCATGCCCGAGGTGGAGCTGATCCCGCACGTCATCGTGCGCGGCCTTCACGCCAAGGCCCCGTGGACGCTACCGAGCACGGCCTCGGCGCTGCTCTCCCGCACGCCAGAGCACCACAAGCGGGTGAGCATCCGCGTGACCTCGGCGGCGGACGAGGGCTGGGTCACCTTCGCCGAGGCGCTCCAGGACGCCGGCTACGCCACGGGTCTGTTCTCGGGGAACCAGATCCTCGCCGGCGACACGATGCTCACGCAGGGCTTCGACACGGTGGCGGAGGTGGAGGACATCGACGACGTCGAGAACCAGACCCTGGCGGCGCTCTCCGCCCAGGGGCAGCGTTGGGTCAACGCGCTGCCCGAGGGGCAACCCTATGTGCTCTGGCTCCAGCCCATGGACGTACACCCGCCCTACCGTCCGCAGAAGCCCTGGCGGGGGACCTGGGCGGACTACAAGTCCCTGCCTTTCGACACGGAGGACGGGGCCATCGAGCAGGCGGAGGAGTTCACCTCGGCCTACAACGCCGCGGCCACCGAGGCCGAGCGCGAGGCGATGGTGGCCAACGTGCGCGCGGTCTACGACGAGCTCGTGCTGCAGCAGGACGCCGCGCTGGGCGAGCTGATGGCCTGGCTGGACAAGACGGGGCGCGCAGACCGGACGCTGGTGGTCCTGACGGCGGATCACGGGGAGACCATCGGCGACGACGGCTTCGGCACCCTCTCGCACATGAACAGCGTGCGCCCGGAGCTGGTGCAGATCCCGCTGGCCTTCTTCCACCCGGCGCTGAAGGCCGCGCAGGTGACCTGCCTCAGCGACAATACCGATCTGGGGCCCACGCTGATGCGCGCGCTCGGGCTGCCCGACCTCGAAGGCGCCGACGGCCAGGCCCTGCAGGGCGGCTGCCGCGATCACGTGATCTCCAGCCTCTACGAGAACGACCTCGAGGAGCCCCAGCTCACCAAGGTGATGATCAGCGACGGCGCCTGGCGCCTGGACTGGAGCTGCGCGGACGGGATCGCCTCCACCTACTACCTCCCGGACGACCCGAGCGCGCTCTCGCCCATCCCGCCGCTGAAGTCCGAGGAGGCGCTCCTGCTCCAGAAGGTGCTGCTGCGCTGGTACGACGAGGCCACCGCCAGCCTCGGCGATCTGGGCTGCCGCACGCCCGAGATCTGATCGCTCAGACGATGGGGCCGCGTGGATCGACCATGTGCACGGGCAGCTCGCGCAGGCCCAGCGCCGAGAGGATCTCGTTGGCGGCGAGCAGGCCGCTGGTGACGGCGCCCTCCATGAGGTGCGCCAGCACGTCGGTGCGGACGTGATCTCCCGCCAGCAGCAGGTTGGGGAGGGGGGTGCGCGTCTGGACCCGCGCGCCGTCCCCGGGGGCGAAGCGGCTGAAATTGTCCTGGAGCTGGGTCTCCCGGTGCAGCACGGTCGCCCCCAGGAGCTCCGGCAGCATGGTCAGCATCTCCTCGTGCAGGTGCGCGACGATCTCGTGGGTGGGAAGCAGATCCTCGGGCGCGATGGCGTAGGCGTGCAGCTCGATCACGGCGCCGCCCGTGCGCGCGGCCCAGGAGACGAAGGGCTCCTGGAAGCGACAGTAGAGGGCGAGCGCGTCGGTGTAGCGGAAGCGCGAGACGGTGTAGAAGGGGTCGCGATCGGGCCGCACGGGGCGGTCCAGCCAGACCCGGGTGACCAGATAGGGGCCGGAGGTGCCCATGGCCCCCACCTGCGCGGCCAGCCCAGGATCGAGATCGGGGGTGGCCCCCAGCACGGCCTTCAGGCCGGGCACGTCGCAGGCCACCACCGCCCAGTCGCAGGGGAGGGCCTCGGGCGCCGCGCCCTCGGGGCGCTGGAGGGTGAGCTGTCCGTCGCGCTCTACGGCGATCAGGGCCTCGAGGGGGCGCTCGGGCGGGCCCGCGCTCACCTGGCCTCGGGCGTCGTAGCGGCCCCCGTGGCAGGGACAGAGGAAGCCTGTACCGGCCGGATCCGGGCGCACGGGGCAGCCCATGTGGGTGCAGACGCCGCTGAGCGCGCGAGGGGCCCCCGCCTCCCGGGTGACCCAGACGGGGGCGCCGCGCGCGTCCCGGGCCTCGGTCCAGGCGCCCTCGCGGACGCTGGCGGCGGCGAGGGTCACAGGCTCGGGGGCGGGGCCGGCGCCCTCCAGGATCACGGCCTTCACCCGGCCACCCTTCAGGTCCAGGCGCGCGACGCGGACCCCGGCGCGCACGTCCACGCCCAGGCCGCGCATGCGGGCCACCAGCGGATCGACCACGGCGCTGGCCAGGTCGCGCCCCGCGCAGTCGAAGCCCAGGCCCTCGGGGTTCCCCATGAAGTAGAAGTGGAAGAAGCCGAGCGCGTAGGCGGCGCTCATGCGCTCCATCGCGTTGAGCGAGGTGTCGGCGAAGGGGCGCAGCACCGTGTCGATCATCGCCTGCGGGACGTCGTTCTCCCGGGCGAAGGTCAGGAAGTCCACCGCGTCCCAGCGCGCCGGGGTCCGCTCCGGGTCGTGCCGCATCATCTCCAGCAGGCCCAGGCTCGGGCGCACGAAGTCCCCGAAGGAGAGGCTCTCGCTCTGCGCGATCACCGACATCAGGTTGAGGGGGAAGACCGAGGTGGTCGTGCCGAAGTGCTCTCCCGGGCGGTCGCCGAAGAGCAGGGGGTAGCTGGTGTTCGGGCGGAGGTGGGAGAGGGCGCCTGCGGCCTCCATCATCGCGCTCAGGTTGTAGTAGTGCTTGAAGAAGCCGTGGAAGCCATGCTCGATGGGGAAGCGCTCGCCCAGCGCGTCCACGCTCCACCCCGCGATCTTCCCGCCGAGCTGCGGGGCCTGCTCCAGCAGGGTCACCTGCAGGCCGCGCTCGGCCAGCCCGGTCGCGGCGGCGATCCCCGCCAGGCCCCCGCCCACGACGACCACGCGGGCGGGCTCTGAGGCGCGGGCCGGGAGGCTGGCGTCGTCGGCGCGCCGGGGGCGGCGGAGCAGGCGACGGGGCTGGATGGAGGCGAGTCCGGCGCCCAGGGCCACGGTGACCGCGGCGCCCAGGGCCAGCCGCAGCAGGCGTCGGCGAGAGGGGGCGGGCATGGATCTTCCTCTTCTCCGCTCACAGCAGCCCGGCGCGCTTGATCTCCAGCCAGGCGTTGACCAGGGCCACGGGGAGCTCGGCCGGCTCGACGTCGAGCGCGCGCACGCCGCTGTCCTTGAGCCGCTCCTGGGCGGCCCGGCGCTGCTCCAGGTAGTGCCAGGCCGAGCTCACCGCCAGCGCGTCGTCGAAGCGTTGGACCGGGCGCTCCAGGAGCTCGCCCAGCGCCGTCTCGCGCAGGCTGGCCAGCAGGACCAGGTGCTTGCGGCGCAGCAGGGCCAGGGCCGGGGCGAGCTCGGCGGAGTCCTCGTCCTTGAGGTTGGTCATCATGATGACCAGGGCGCGGCGGCGCTGGCGGGTGGCGAGGCGCTGGGCGGCCTCGCGGAAGTCCGAGGGCGCCAGCGTGGTCTGCAGATCGTAGATCTGGTCCTGGAGCACGCGCAGGTAGCCGCGACCGCGGCGGGGCGGCACCCAGCGCTCGGGCCCGGAGAAGGTCATCAGGCCCACCGCGTCGCCCTGGCGCAGCGCCACGTAGGAGAGCAGCAGGATGGCGTTCAGCACGTGGTCGAAGTGGGTGATGTCCCCGTCTTCGCTGCGCAGGCGGCGCCCGCAGTCCAACAGGAAGACGAGCTGCTGGTTCTGCTCCTCCTGGTACTCGCGGCTGATGAGCGCGCGGCGGCGCGAGACGGCCTTCCAGTCGATCTGGCGCAGCGCGTCGCCCTGCCGGTACTCGCGGAGCTGGAAGAACTCCAGGCCCTCGCCGCGGCGCCGCAGGGTGTGGATGCCCATGGCGCTGACGCGGTCGTCCGTGGCCAGCAGCGCGTAGCGGACCACCTGCTGGAAGTCCGGGTAGACGCGGATGGGGGTCCGCGGGCCGACCCGCCCGCGCCGCTGCCAGAGCCCGAGCGGGCTCGCGATCAGCAGGTCCGCCGCCTCGATCTCGAAGGGGCCGCGGCTCCGCGGGCGCAGGCGCCAGACCAGCTCGACCCCCTCCTCCGGGCCGAGCTGGAGCTCCTGGGGGAGGCCGGCGGCCTCATGCACGGTCGGGTAGTGCTCGAAGACGGTGAGGCGCAGGGTGGCGCGGCCGGGGTTGCGGAGCTGGAGCTTGAAGGGGTGCCAGTTGCCCAGCGCCAGGAAGCCCGGCCCCTCGCGCTCGACCGTGGGCCAGGGCAGGCGCCGGACCAGCAGCAGGTCCAGGGCCGCGACGGCGAGGCCCAGGCCCAGCATCCCCCACCAGGCGGGGCGCAGCTCCGGGCGGAAGGAGGCCGCGACCGCGGCGAAGAGCCACAGCCAGAGCAGGACGAGCGCGCGGCGGGTGGGCCTCAACGGCGCGGGGCCTCCACGCGGGCCAGCAGACCGCGGATCACGTCGTCGGCGCGCGTGCCCTCCAGTTCCATCTCCGGGCTGACGCCGATGCGGTGGCGCAGGGCGGGCAGGGCGACGCGCTGGATGTCCTCGGGCAGCACGAAGTCCCGGCCCTCCAGCACGGCGATGGCCCGCGCCGCGCGCACCATGGCGATGGCCCCGCGGGTGCCGGCGCCGAACTGGAGCCGGCTGCCGGTGCGGGTGGCGCGCACCAGGCGCACCGCGTAGGAGGCGATGCGCTCATCCACCAGGATGGAGGCCGTCTTGCGCTGGAGCGCGATCACGTCCTCGGCGCTGGTCACGGTCTGCACCGCGTCCACGTTCAGACGGTCGCCCACCTTGGAGCCGGTCACCTCCCGCACGATGTCCACCTCGTGGGACTCGGGCGGATAGTCCAGGATGATCTTGAGCAGGAAGCGGTCCAGCTGGGCCTCGGGGAGCGAATAGGTCCCCTCCTGCTCGATGGGGTTCTGGGTGGCCAGCGTCATGAAGGGCGCCGGGAGCTGGATGGCGTCGCCCTCGATGGTGATCTGGCCCTCCTGCATGACCTCCAGCAGCGCCGCCTGGGTCTTGGCCGGCGCGCGGTTGATCTCGTCGGCCAGCAGCAGGTTCGTGAACGCCGGGCCCCGCCGGATGCGGAAGCTCCCGCCCGCCAGATCGAATATCGCGTGGCCGGTCACGTCAGAGGGCATGAGGTCCGGCGTGAACTGCACGCGGGCGAAGCGCCCGCCAAAGGTGCGGGCCAGCGCGAGCACCAGCAGGGTCTTGCCCAGGCCCGGCACGCCCTCCACCAGGACGTGACCGCCGGCCAGGAAGGCGGCGATCACGTGGTCGATGGCCTCGTCCTGGCCGAGGACGGCCTTCCGGACCTCCTCGCGGACCCGCCGCGCCAGGTCGGCGGCGGCGTTGGTCGGCAGCGTCGCGATCTCGGATGTCATGAGCTCCCCTGAGCAGAATGGGGTTTTCGGGCGCCGCGGCGCAGGCGCATCAGGCCCGCCACGGCGCGGAGGAAGAGGTCGGGGTCGCCGCCGCCCCCGCCGAAGAGGGCCTCGCGCACCTCGTCGTGGCTCGCCCCGGTCTCGGCGGAGACCGCCTCGATGACGGCCAGCCCGGCGCGGCCGTCCGCGCCGAGGCCCAGCGTCTTGCGGAGCACCTGGCGCCGCGCGCTCTTGAGCAGGAGGTCCTGGTGGCCGTGGCGCCAGAGCAGCTCGCCCGCGGCCACGACGTGCTCGATCAGGCTGCGCCGGGCCGGCTCGGGCTCGCCGAGGATGGGGCCGAAGCGCGGGAGCGTGGCCCACAGCCAGCCGACCAGCAGGAGCGCGCCGGCCACCAGCACCGGCCAGACGTGCTGCCCGAGCAGGGCCCAGAGGCTGGGCGGCTGGTCCCGGTAGATGATCAGGGCTCCCGCGGGAGGGCCCTCGCGCAGGACCAGGGCCCAGATCAGCCGCGCGTGGTCATGCTCGTCGATCCGGTCGTTGTCCACGAAGTCCGCCGAGGGCAGGAGCGTGATCCAGCCGTCGCCGTAGGGTGCGCGATGGAAGGAGGCCAGGGCGCATTGCTCGACCGGCGTCATGGCGGTGTCCGTCCAGAGGCAGGTCGTCTCTTCCCCCAGGAGCAACTGCACGTCTGGGGCATCCACCTCGAGCGGCTCGCCGCCCTGCGGCGGCACCACCAGGATCGGGTCCGGGAGCGGCGGCCGGGGCTCGGAGCGCTGGAGCCCCAGCGCGGCGACGATGGGGTCGTCCTCCGGCTCGAACTCGTGCTCCTCGTCGTCCGCGGCGTCCCGCAGGAAGCGGGGATCCATCGCCGCGATCAGGTGCCCGCCCGAGGCGACCCAGGCCAGGAGCTCCTCTGTCTGCCCGCTGGTCTGCCCGCGGGCGAACAGCAGGACGACGTGCGAGCTGGGGGGGAGCTCGCGCACGCCGGGCGCGCTGGTGGCCTCCACGCCCATCTTCCCCAGCAGGCGCTCCACGCCGTACCAGGCGTTGGCGGCGGCCTTCCCCGAGGCCGGCACGGGGATCTGCACGTCCTTGCGCTCGAGCTGCGTGATCAGCAGGCCGATGGCCCCGGCGGCCAGGACCAGCAGCACCGCCCACAGCGGCCGGCTGTCCTTCACGGGACCTCCTGGTACCAGCGCGACCACTGGTCCATCAGTCGCGTCGCCGTGGCCTCCTCCGGGAAGCTGTGGGCATAGGCGGCGGCCTGCCAGAGCAGGGTGAGCGAGGCGAAGTAGGTCTGCTCGTCGGGGAGGAGCTGCGCGCGCAGGATGCGCAGGCAGTCGGACTCGGTGGCCCCGTCGGGGATGGCCAGCCCGCGATGGACGACGAGGTGACGCAGCGCGCCGCGGTAGAGCAGGCCGAGCGCCTCCGCCTTGCGCCCCTCCCTCCAGCGCAGCCGCGCCTGAGCCACCACGTCCTCGGGGAGCGGCTCCGCGTCGCGCAGCAGGGCCGGGAGCCGGGTCTGGGCGTTCTGATCCTCGGCCGCGTCCGCGGCGCCCCCGAAGCGCGCGCGTGAGATGGCCCGGATGAGGACCATCAGGCCCACCGCCACCACCGCGATGATCGCGATCTTCAGGATCACCGCCAGGATCTCGGAGAGCGGCCCGAGGTTCAGGTTGGGGAGATCCAGGTCGGTCTGGGTCTCCGAGCCCTTGAGCCCCCAGGTGCTCTCGGTGCGCTCATGCGGCATCTCCGGGAGCGCCATGACCTCGGCCAGCGGCCCGGAGACGGCGTCCTCCGCCGGGGGCTCGCCCGCCTCGGCCTGCGCCTCCACGCGCGCCCGGTCGCGCGCCTCCGCGAGGAGCGTGACGATGTCTGTCCCGGGCTCGGCCGCGGGCGGCGCGCCGGTGTCCTGCGCCAGGGCGCCGAGCGGGAGCCCGAGCGCCAGCAGCAGCGCCGCCGCCGCCCCCAGCCGCCGCGCCATCCGGCGGAGCTGCACCTCGATGTCCCAGCCCTCCAGCCAGGTCCGCCGGTTGATGTAGAGCCCGAAGCCCCCCGCCACGAAGAGCGGCTCCGCCAGGCTGTGGGCCAGGGTCCAGGAGATCATCGTGCTGAGCGTGTACCAGAGGGGCGTGTCCCCCAGCAGGAGATCGGAGACCAGCCCCTCCACCGTCATGTTGAGGTCGTCCGGCGCGAAGAGCATGACCAGCGCCGTGCCCGCCATGGTCAGGCAGATCTCCAGGAGCCCGCAGACCAGCATGAGGGCGAGCGCGCCCGAGTCCGCGCCGCGGGTCAGCACGCGCTGGCGCCGGTGGAGCTCTCCCGAGCTGAGCCCCTCGAGCTGCCAGATGGGGAGCTGCAAGGCCCGCATCGGGCTGAAGCGCGACCAGGTCAGCGAGCGCAGCAGGTGGGGCCCGAGCCCCCGCGGCATGCTGCGCAGCACGCTGAGCGGCGTCGGCGCGCCCCCGAAGAGGAGCTGGCTGAGCGCCACCAGGGGCACACGATCGAAGACCGGCTTCAACCACCACAACAGCACGAAGACCAGCCCCGGCCAGCGCCAGAACAGGATCCAGAGCAGCGCGTGGACCGGCAGCACGCATGCCGCCCAGCAGCCCCAGACCGCGCCCGCGTGCGCCCGGGTCATGGAGAAGCCCAGGTCCACCGCCTCCCAGGCGTTGCGCGGGCGCAGGACGACGCTGACCTTCTCCAGGTTCATCGCCGTCTCCCGGCGAACGTGAAGTAGCCGATCACCAGCACCCACAGGGCCGCCCCGACCCCGTACTTGACCTCGCTGGGGACCAGCGTGGCGGAGGACCAGAAAGCCTCGAGGAAGGCCGCGATGAAGAGCATCCCGGCGAAGCCGTACACCAGCCCCAGGCACTGCCGCGCCTCATGGGCCAGCGCCGCGATCCGCGTGCGCCGCCCCGGCCGCAGCAGCGAGCGCCCCAGCTTCAGCCCCGCCTGCCCGGAGAGGACGATGGCGGTGAGCTCGAAGGCGCCATGGCCGATGACGAAGGGCCAGAAGGTATGACCGAAGCCGATCTTCGTCAGGTGCGAGGCCACCGCCCCGATGACCAGGCCGTTGTAGGCCAGGAAGAAGATGCTGCCCAGCCCGAAGGGCAGGCCGCCGGCGAAGGTGCGGAAGGAGATGCCGACGTTGTTGCGGATGTAGTACCCGAACATCAGCACGTCGCTGTCCACGTCCCGCTGCCGGAGGTGGTGCTCCGAGCCCGGGTCGTACATGGACTCCATCTGCTCCACCATGTCCGCGCCCAGGATGGCGTAGACCGCGTCCGGCTCGCGCCAGACCCACCAGCCGGAGAGCGCCCCCACCCCGAAGAACAGGAACACCGACCACAACAGCAGCCAGGGCTCGGCCCGCACCATCCGCGCGTAGCCGCCGCCCACGAAGGCCCGCGCGTCCAGCCCGGTCCGCTGCGCGCCCGGGTAGAGGAGACGGTAGCCGCGCAGCGCGAGCCCGTTGAGGCGCTCCACCAGCCGCGCGCTGTAGGCCCGGTGCCCCGCCAGCGCGAGCTGGGCCGTCAACGCCCGGTAGAGCTCGGGGAAGCGGGAGATCTCCCCGGGCAGGCCCGGCCGCTCCATCGCCTCCATGATCTGGTCGAGCTCGGCCCAGGTCTTCTCGTGCTGGCGCTCGAAGGCGTCCTGGCTCATCGGCGGCTCCTGAGCCAGGCGGCGACCCCATGCAGCGCGTCCACCCCCGCCGCCTCGCGCGCCCCGGTGAGCGGCTCCGCCAGCGTCGCCAGCTCACGCGCCCGATCCTTCGTCCACTGCTCGGCGCGCTCGGAGAAGCTGAGGATGGCCTTCTGCTCGTCCATGCGCAGCGGCACCGGCGGGAGGACGGGCGCCACCGAGGGAGGCTTCACCGCCGCGGGCGCCGACTCGCGGTAGACCACCAGCGTCCCCGCCGCCAGGTCACCCAGGCGCCGGAAGTCGCGGTCCAACACCATCGACAGGAGTCCGAAGCCGTAGGTCATCGGCATGAAGTCGGCGAAGCGCATCAGGTTGCGCAGCAAGGAGCTCTGCAGCCCCACCGTCGTCCCGTCCGCGTGGACCACCTGCAGGCCCAACGAGCGCTTGCCCGGCGTGGCCCCGCCGCGCCAGACCTCGAAGTAGACCGGGTAGAACCACTCGATCAGGAAGGCGCAGATCATCCAGATGCCGGCCCCCGTCTGCCCCAGGAAGGCCAGCGGGATCAGGATGCCGATGTACACCGTCGCGCGCACCAGCAGATCGAGCATGAAGGCCAGCCCTCGCGGGACCAGCCCGGCCACGCGCATGCCGAGCGCCACGCCCTCGGGGGTCTCGACCGTGCGCACCGTGTCCAGCAATCGCGCTCCTCGCCCTGGCGGCCATGCTATATCAAGCCGGACGTTCTGTGGAGGTATGGTGGACAACGTATACTCTCCGCCGCGGGCGGATCTCGAGCGCGCTGAGCAGGCGAGCGCTGGTCGTCGACTCCCGCGCGGTTGGGGCCCGGTGGAGGTCCTTCAGGCCTGCTGGGAGCTGCTCCAGCGCGACATGGGACCCTGGCTCGGCGTCGCCGTGATCACGTTCGCGATCAGCTTCGGGATCAACCTGATCACGCAGTTCGGCTCGCTCCTCCTGGGAGGGCTCAGCGGGGCCGCCGAGATCGATCCCGCCATCATCGGCATCCTCTCCGGGATCCTGGTCTTCGGCTCCTCCATCGTGGGCTGGGTGGTGCAGATCTACCTCTACGTGGGCCAGGTGCGCATGGCGCTGGCCTCCACCCGCGGACAGCCCGTCACGCTGGGCACCCTGTTCTCCGGCTGGGACATCCTGCCCGCCGCGCTGGGGGCCAGCATCCTGGTGGCCCTGGGGACGCTCATCGGCTTCGTGCTGCTGATCATCCCAGGCATCATCTTCGTCTGGGGCGTGACGCTCTACCTCTACGCGATGGTGGACCGGAACCTGGGCGCCGTGGAGAGCGTGCAGGAGAGCTGGCGCATCACCGACGGCTACAAGGGCACGATCTTCGTCACCTTCCTGGTGATGGGCCTCGCGCTGTTGCTGGTCACCTGCCTCACCTGCGGCCTCGGCTTCCTGGCGATGACGCCCGTGTATGCGCTCGCCCTCGGCCTCATCTACCAGACCCTGGCCTACCCGTCCGAGGACGGCACCTGAGCGTCTCTGGCGGGATCTGGCTGGAGCTGCACGTCGATGACGCGATCGTCGAGCGCGCCCCCGCGCGCGCCGGGGAGAGCGTCGCCCTGCTGCGTCGCATCGCGGCCCTGGCCGAGGAGCGCGGCGCGCGGCTGAGCTTCCGCATCCGGCTCCCGCTGGCGCGGACATCCGAGGGGAGGAGCCTGATCGCCGGCCTCGCCGGCCGAGGGCACGAGATCGGGGTCCACGCCCACGGACGCGGGCTCGCTGAGGCCACCGCCGCCGTGCGCGCCGCCGGGGTCCCTGGGCTCGTCGCCACCCCCGGCCTCGTGCAGGCCGGTCGGGCCGGTCGCCGCGCGCTGCTGGCCGAGGCCCGTCAGCTGGGGTTCACCCTGGTCACCGATCACGGCCCGGAGCGCGCCTGGGCCTACGAGGGCCTGAGCCCGCGCGTGGAGGAGGGGCTGACGGTGATGGCCCCCACGGTGCGCCCTCCCGACTGGGGGCTCTACCCGCCCGGCGGGCCACCCCGACCCCTGAGCCAGGAGGCCGCGCGGCGCCTCCAGGAGATCGCCCGCGACGCCCTCCAGGCTCACGGCGCGCACGCCTTCGGCGCCGCCCTCCACGAGCACGATCTCTGCGCCCCCGGCAGCCTGAGCCCCCTGCCCGCGGCCCTGGACGCGCTCCGCCTGCTGCTCGACGCGCGCGTGCGCCCCTCCCTCGAGCTCGCCCCGCCCCCGCCAGTCCCCGCCCCTGCCCCCGCGGCCCTCGGCCTTCGAGGCCGCCTGTCCCGCGCCCTCGAGCGCGCCACGGGGGCCCTGGCCCGCCACGCCCCGCATCCGGGCGGCGAGCGCGTGCGCGTGGGCCGCCGCGAGATCGTCCTGGAGCGCCTCGGCCCCCGGAGCCCCCGGGCGATCGTGCTCTGCTCGCACGCCGGGCGGGAGGGAGGGCGGCGCCTGGGGCTCGCCCCGGTCGGGCTCGACGTGGAGGATCTGGCTCGCGCCGAGCTAGGGCTATTCGTTTATGACCGCGCGGGGACCGGGGACAGCCCCGCGGACGGCCCCCTCACCCCCGGGAACCCGGCCCACACCGAGGACTGGCGGGCGGCGCTCGCGCGGGCCAGGTCCGAGGGTCTGCCCGTGCTCGCGCTCACCTGGTCCAGCGGCGTGATCCCCGTCCTGCGGGCCACCGCCGCGGGCGCGCGCCCGGACGCGCTCATCGACGCGGAGGGCCCCGCCGATCGCTGGTCCCTGGTCCCGCCCGAGGGGAACGAGCTCTCCCGCCGCGATCCCTGGGCTGAGGCGCTCTGGGAGGGCCTGGAGCCCGCCCGCCTGCTCCCGGCCCTCGGCGCTCCCTACGCCCGCCTCCAGGCCGAGCAGGACCACGTCCACGGGCCCATGCACGAGCACGCGCGCCGCATGCTCGCCGCCGCCCGCGGCGCGGGGCTCCCGACCCTGGACCCGGGCCTGCTCCCCGGCCGCCTGAGGGATCACCCCGAGCGCGCCCTCCAGGCCCTCACCTGGGCGCTGGCGCAGGTTCAGCGCTCGTAGCGCACCGTCAGCCTCACCTCGTCCGCATACGGCATCCCGTCCACCGTCTTCGGGTCCAGGCGCGCCTTCCCCAGGAGCCGCGCGGCGTCCGCCTGGAGCGCCTCCGGGCAGTCCACGGGCGTCGAGCCCAGCAGCGCGCCGCCCGCGTCCACCCGGGCCAGCACCACGCAGGCGCCGGGGCCGACCCCGGCCTTCTTCGCCTTCTTCGGGAGCTTCCCCACCACCGGCTCGCGCGGCCCGGCTCGGTGGACCAGCATGAGCCCGGGGGCGCCCCGCTCGTCGGCGTGCTCTGCCCCGGGGTCCACCTCCGCGTGGAGCGTCGTCGTGCCCAGCGTGGCGTTGTAGTTCAGCACGTAGCGGATCTCCAGCGCCGTGGGCCCCTCGGCCGCCTCGTCCACCTCGAAGCGCCAGGAGCGCGTCGCCTCCACCGCCGCCGCGCTCATGCCCTCGGGACAGCCAGGGCTGGGGATCGCGCTCGGCTCGGGCACGCCGAGCTTGCTCACCGCCACGCGCACCTCACAGGCGCGGGCCGGGGCCTCGTCCGTGATCCAGCGCAGGTCCTGGGGCGGGAGCGCGTAGCCCTTGATCGCCAGGGACCAGGGGGAGGCCGCGGCGGGGAGCGGGGGATCCAGGCGGGCGGCCTCCTGCGCGAGGGCGGCGGGCCAGAGCAGGGCGAGCAGGGTGGCGAGCATCACCCGATTGTAGCGGAGCGCGCGCGCCTCGGGGAGATCAGCGACCGCGGAGGCCGCGCACCCGCGCTCACCCCGTGCCAGGTGCCCCAGAACGGAGCAGACTGGGCCAGACAGGAGCAGCCCCCTGCCCCATTTCAGATCAGAACGACGCTCGGAGGCCCCAGTAGACGCGGGTATGGATATTGCATTATCCTCCGACGTCTGGAGGGAGCATGCGTTTTCACGAGGCGATGGCGGCGATCGCGCGCGAGGCGTTGACCGAGGAGCACGCCGCCTGCCTCTTGATGGCGCGCGCCCTGGAGACCCGCCTGTTGTCCTCCTCCAACGTTGATCCCGCCGAGCTCGGCTGGGCCCGCTACTACCAGGTGCGCTCGCTCTACTTCCTGAGCCGCTACGCCGAGGCGCTCGAGCTGCTCTCCCGTCCGACGCGCGACGACATCAGCTTCCGCGCCGACAACGCCGCCTGGATGCGCAGCGCGGAGGCTGAGATGGCCGCGGTCCTCGGCGACACCGGCCGCGCCGAGCGCTGCGCCCACGACGCCATCCGCGCGCGCCTCGCCGAGCAGGATCTCCCCGGGGCGCGCGCGGCGCTGGAGACCGCCCGCGCCCTCTTCCTCCGCGCCGAAGAGCCCGATCGGGTCGAGGGACTGCTGGACCTGCTGGACCGGCTCCTGGACGAGGCGCCGCCCGGCTCGGACGAGGCGGAGCGGCTGGCGAGCCTGATCCTCGACGTGGAGCGCACCGACTGGGGGCGGGCGGAGCGGAGGCGTGGGCGACGCGGGCTGGGGCTCGCCCTCTGCGCCGCGGCCGAGCGTGGGGACCTGCTCCACGCGCGGGAGCTGCTCGCGGCGGGCGCGGACCCCGACGCGCTGGACGGGGCGAGGCCCGGCCTGTGCCGCCCGCTGCTCGGCGCCGCCTTCATCGGCGAGCTCAGCCTGGTCCGCATGCTGCTGGCGGCGGGCGCGCGCCCCGATCGCCCGAACGTCCAGGGCCGCACGCCCCTGCACCACGCCGCCGACCAGGGCCACGCCGAGGTGGCGGCCCTCCTGGTGGCCGCGGGGGCGCCGCTGGAGGCCGAGGATCTCTTCGGTCAGACCGCGCTGCACCTGGCCAGCTGGCAGGACCACGCCGACGCGCTGCGCGTGCTCCTGCAGGCGGGCGCGAACCCCGACGCGCGGGACGCCACCGGCTGCACGCCCTTGCACCTGACGGCCTCCGAGCCCCTCCCCGAGCTCCTGCGCGCGCTGCTGGAGGCCGGCGCGAGCGTAGACGCCCAGGATCAGGCAGGTTGCACGCCGCTCATGCACGCCGCGGCCGAGGGCTGCGCCAGCTGCGTGGAGGTGCTGCTGGAGGCGGGCGCGCGGTCGGAGCTGATGGACGAAGAGGGCCGCGTGGCCGCCGACTTCGCCTTCGCCAACGGGCACCTGCTCCTCGGCCGGCGCCTGAGCGGCGGCCCCCGCCTCCTCCTCCGCCCCACGCGCCGACGCACCGCGAGCTGAGCCGCGGAGATCGCGCGCAGGAGCGTCCTGGCCACGGGTCGGTTAAGGGTGCGGCCCCGGAGGCCATCATGGGACGCATCTTCGAGACCAGAAAAGCAACGATGTTCGCCCGCTGGGACAAGATGTCCAAGGCGTTCACGCGGGTGGGCAAGGAGATCGCCATCGCCGTGAAGGCGGGCGGGCCCAACCCCGACAGCAACCCCGCGCTGCGCCGCGCCGTCCAGAACGCGCGCAACGTCAACATGCCGAAGGACAAGGTCGAGAACGCCATCAAGCGGGCGGCGGGCCAGGGCGCCGACGCCTACGAGGAGATCGTCTACGAGGGCTACGGCCCGCACGGCGTGGCGATCATCGTGGAGACCGCGACCGACAACCCCACGCGCACCGTGGCCAACGTGCGCTCGAAGTTCACCAAGGGCGGCGGCAACATGGGCTCGTCCGGCAGCGTGGGCTTCCTCTTCAAGCGCATGGGCGTCTTCCGGCTGAACCCCGCGGGCATCACCCAGGACGAGCTGGAGCTGGAGCTCATCGACTTCGGCCTCGAGGAGATGGGCGAGAGCACCAACGACAAGGGCGAGGACCAGCTGGTCCTGCGCTGCGCCTTCAACGACTTCGGCACGCTCCAGAAGGCGATCGAGGAGCGCGGCATCACCCCGCTCTCCGCCGAGAGCGAGTACGTCGCCCAGAACCTCATCGAGCTCGACGAGACCGCGGCCAACGAGGTGCTGGAGCTGGTGGACAAGCTCGAGCAGGACGACGACGTGCAGAAGGTCTTCCACAACCTCGCCTGAGCCGTGCTCCTCCTCCTCCTGGGTCACGCGCTCGCGGGCGCGCTCGACGGGCGCTACACGCGCAGCAGCCCGCTCGAGGACGTGCGCGCCGCCCAGCAGCGCTCCATCGACGCGGCGCTGGCTGACCTGCCCGGCATGTTGCGCCCCATCGCCGACCGCGTCCTGGCCCCCGCGCTGAACGTCTGCGGGGCCTACGAGCTCGGATCGGCGCCCCAGCTCACCCCGCCCCAGTTCACGGTGCGCTGCGATCAGAACACGCCCATCGCCCTGCCCACGGACGGGGTGGTCCGCACCGTCCTGGTCGGGGACGAGCCCCGCCCGGTCTCCGCGCGCTGGGACGGCCCCGCCGCGGTGCTGACCATCACCAGCGACGACGGGGCCCGCACGACCCGCTACGAGCCCCTCCCCGACGGCGGGCTCCGCGTGCGCGTCAGCGTCACCAGCAGCCACCTGGCCAGCCCGATCTCCTGGACGGTCGACTACACCCGCGCGCCCTGATCCGGGCCCGCGCGAGGCGTCCCGCCAGGAGCCCTCCAAGCTCGGCGTTGTGTGCCTGCAAATTGGACGTGTTTTTGGATCCTTCGATTTGTTCGCTCTTACGCCGCGATTATGCGGACATTTAGTGTCCGCATAATCGGTTGATCGAATTGTGCGAGGTGTTAAGATTGTGGTGTCACAAGGAGGCACTCATGGCCGACGCGAGCGTCGTGGACGTCGTTTTCTCTTTCGACACCACCGGAAGCATGTACCCCTGCCTGGCGCAGGTCCGTCGCAAGCTGCGTGAGACCGTTACCCGACTCTTCAAACAGATCCCCGGCCTGCGTGTCGGCATCATCGCCCACGGCGACTACTGCGACGAGGGCTCCACCTACCTGTCCCGCACCTTCCAGCTCAACCGCGACACGGACGCGCTCTGCCGCTTCGTCGAGCAGGTCGGCCCCACCGGCGGCGGCGATCTGCCCGAGGCCTACGAGCACGTCCTGCGCGAGGCCCGCGGCCTGCAGTGGCGCCCCGAGGCGACCCGCGTGCTGGTCGTCATCGGCGACGACGTGGCCCACGGCCCCAGCTACCCGATGAACCGGCTGAAGATCGACTGGCGCGTGGAGGCCAGCGCGCTGAGCGCCGAGGGCGTGACGGTCTACGCCGTCCAGGCGCTGAACCGCAAGCATGCGACGAGCTTCTACCGCGAGCTCGCCGAGCGCGGCGGCGGCTACCACCTGCCGCTGCACCAGCTCGATCACGTCACCGAGCTGATCCTCGCCGTCTGCGCGCGCCAGCAGGGGCCGGAGTCGCTGCAGCAGCTCGAGCAGGACGTCCAGAAGCAGGGGCGGCTCACCCGCGGCGTCGGGCGCATCTTCGACACGCTGCTGGACCGCGCGCCCTCCACCTCGCGGGCCGCCCCGGCGAAGGCCGAGGTCGAAGGCCGCTTCCAGGTGCTGGACGTGGACCACGACGTCGCCATCCGCGACTTCGTCAACAGCATGGGCCTGGTCTTCCAGAAGGGCCGCGGCTTCTACCAGTGGACGAAGGCCAGCACCATCCAGCCGTACAAGGAGATCGTCGTCTTCGACAAGCAGACCGGCGACATCTTCACCAACGGCGCCGCGCGCGAGCTGCTGGGGCTGCCCGAGGGCGGCGGCAACATCCGGGTCAGCCCGAAGTACGATCGCTCCCGCTACGACGTCTTCGTGCAGAGCACCTCCGTGAACCGCGTGCTGCAGGGCGGGACGCGCTTCATGTACGAGGTGGACGGCTGGCGCTCCTGAACAGTTGTTTGGGTAGGCTCGCCCGCGCGGAGCGTGCGTGGTAAAAGGGGTGGATGATCCTCCTCCTGCTCCCGCTCGCGCTCGCCGGCGACACGACGTCCACGATCCGCTCCGGGGTCACCTTTCTGCACCGGACGACCTCGGATCCCCAGGACATCTACGCGGTCCGTATCGACCTGTCCCTGGAGAACGTGGCCGTGCGGGCGAGCCAGCCCGACTACGACGTCGAGCAGCACGTCACGACCAGCGAGTTCGCGGAGAACGTGGGCGCGCTGGTCGCCATCAACGGCGACTGGTCGGACACGGCCACCCCCGTCGGTCTCGCCATCGGCGAGGGCTGGCTGTGGAACGACCACTACGACGGCTGGGGCTTCTTCGCCTGCGACATCCTGAAGAACTGCGAGGCCACGGCGCTCACGGGGGCCTGGTGGTTCGACCCGGACGCCTACCCCTACCGCTACTTCAACGCCGTGGGCGCCAACAGCTACATCCTGATGGCGGACGGCGTGCAGCTCCCCAGCGGGGGCTGCTACGACAGCGCGCAGCACCCGCGCAGCGCCGTCTGCATCGAGAGCGACCGGACCCACATCTGGTTCGTCGTCGCCGACGGGCGCAGCAGCGCCGCCGACGGGATGACCTGCGCCGAGATGGCCGCCCTGCTGGCCGATCTGGGCTGCTGGGACGGCGTGATGCTGGACGGGGGCGGCTCCAGCACGCTCTACGTGGACGGCGCCGTGGTGAACAACCCCTCCGACGGCAGCGAGCGCACCGTCAGCAACCACCTGGGCATCCTCTACTACGACTCCGTGGACCCGGGCTGCGCGGTCACCAACGGGAAGTGGTGCGAGGGCACGGTGATCAGCGGCTGCGCCGGGGGCCAGAGCATCGGCAGCGGGGACTGCGCCTACTACGGCGCCACCTGCCAGGAGGACGGAGACTACGCCTTCTGCGTGGACTACCGCTGCCCGGACGGGGACGGCTTCGGGACCGCCTGCACGGGGGCGACCACCGCCGCCTGGTGCTCGGACGGGGCCTACAGCGAGGGCGACTGCGCCGCCTTCGGGCTGGTCTGCGGAGAGGACGCGGGCGGCGCCTCCTGCATGGAGAGCCGCTGCGAGGCCGGGCCGAACTCCGCCTTCTGCACGGACGCCGGCCTGTACGCCGCATGCTCGAGCGGGATCTACGCCGAGAGCGCCTGCCCGGCGGGGACCACCTGCCAGGAGGGCGGGGGCACGGCGAGCTGCGTGGACCCCACGGCGCCCGCGGAGACCGGGGAGACCGGGGGCGCCAGCGGCGGCGGCGACGAGGGTGGCGGGGACGAGGGCGGGGTGGAGCGCCCCGATCCCGCGGCGGCGCCCGGAGAGCTCGCCCCCATGCCGGAGCACGAGGGCTGCGGCTGCGCCACGTCCCGACCGTCCCGCGTGGAGCTCGCCCTCCTCGGCCTCGGGCTGATGGTGGCCCGCGCGCGACGGCGGGAGATCAGGGCGCAGGCTCTCCGCTGATCGGCTCCCCGGTGATCGGCTCCCCGGTGATCGGCTCCCCGGCGGCTCGGGCGAGCTCGGCCTGGACGCGCTCGATCGCGGCGCGGCGCGGCGACTGCGGGTCCAGCTTCAGGCTGTACGCGAAGGCGTTGAGCAGCACGGCCCGATGCTGGGGACGGAGTCGCCCGTACTGCTCGTAGTAGAGCTCCGCGGCGGCGGCGGCGATGGCGGCCGAGAGCTGCGCCTTCAGCGCCTGATCCGCCGGATCCTGTGACGAGGCCAGCCCCGGCACGAGCAGGTTCAGGAGCCTGTCGTAGACCTCGAAGCGAAGTTCGGGCGTGAGCTGCGCGGCAGCGTCGATGAGCGCCGGGAGGAAGGGTCTGATGTCGCCCTGTTCCGCATGGAGGCGATAGACGACCTGAAGGGCCTGGTCCACCCTGTGATGGCTCAGCTCGTACTGGAGCATGCGCTCCAGGAAGGCCTGGACGAGCCTCGAATCCAGGCGCCCGAATCCTTCATCCCAGAGATCTCCCAACTCCAGGACGTGATCGGCGAGGTCGCGCAGCGCCGCGTTGAGGACCGCCGCGTCCCCGCCCTCGTCCCGCGCGACCCGCACCGCCTCCTTGCCCATCTCGATGGCGCGACCGAGCTCGCCCACGTTGTACCAGGCCCAGCTCTCGGCGTAGCGCGCCCAGACCACGGCCTCCAAGGCGGGGTTCTGCTGCGCGCGCTCGAGCTGGGTGAGCGCGCCCAGGCTGTCCCAGGTGGCGGGCTGAGCCATGGCGTCCGCCAGGACCAGGCGAGCCTCGGCGGCCCAGCTCTCCTCGGCGCCCTGGTCCAGGAGCCGCTCCGCGAGCACGAGATCCTCCCGATCTCCGCCACCCAGGCGCGCGGCCCAGGCCAGCCGCAGCGCCAGTCGCTCCGGGTGCCTCATGGGCCCCGTCGCCGCCTGCCGGTAGAGCGGCAGCGCCGCCGCCATCCAGCGCTCCCCCTCGGGCGTGCCGGGCCGCTCGCGGGCCTCGGTGAAGAAGACGTCGGCGAGCTGACCGGCGGTGCGGGGGTCCATCTCGGCGGGCGGGACCAGCCGGCTCAGCTCCAGCAGGAAGGCGGCCTGCTCGGGGGGACCGGAGCGCTCGCTCACGGGGTGCGGCTGGAGGGCGTCGGTGATCGGGAGGCTGGGCGTGCGCCGGGTCGCGCTCAGGCGCAGCGGCCCGTCCTCGAGCGGGGGGAGCCCCATCAGCTCCTCCAGCGCCGCGAGCAGATCCGGTGCCAGTTGCACCTGGACCTCGTGACGGGGATCGCTCCTCACCTCGAAGGTCGGGCCCTCGGGCTCGACGGCGCGCGCGGGCGAGAGGGCGAGCGAGAGGGCGAGGATCAGCGGCAGAGCCGGCATGCCCCGCATCATAGCGCGGGCTCGCCCCGCTGTGGCGTTACACTGAGCGGACCTCTGGACCATGGATCCGCGATGATCGAGCCCGCACCCCGCCGCTTCCCGCTGTACCTCCGCGTGATCCTGGGCGTGCTGGTCGGCGTCGGGCTGGGGGTGGCCTTCGGGAAGGACCCCTACCTCTTCGGCCTGTCCAACGCCGACCTCGGGCCGATGGGGATGCTGGTCATCCGGCTGCTGAAGGCGCTGGCCACCCCGCTCATCCTGGTGGCCGTCCTCGACTCCTTCCTGAAGACCGTCATCTCGTCCAAGAGCGGGCTCCGGCTGCTGGCGGTCTGCGTGCTCAACGTCTCGGTGGCGATGATCATCGGGCTCACCGTGCTGGACCTGTTCCGACCGGGCGAGCGCTGGGAGGGGCACATCGACGCGCTGATGGGGGTGGCGGGCTCCGCGCCGTCCAGGGTCGAGGGCGCCACGCTCAGCCCGCTCAAGAACATCGCGGGCTTCATCCCCGAGAGCGTGATCGACCCCTTCTCGAAGAACCTCGTGATCTCCATCGTGCTGCTGGCGGTGCTGACCGGGGCGGCGCTGCGCCACGTCCACGACCGCGCCGAGGGCAGCCTGCGCCAGGGCACCGAGAGCGTGGGCCGCCTGTTGGAGGTGGCCTACAACGTGCTGACCACCATGCTCCTGTGGGTGGCGGAGACCATGCCCTTCGCCGTGGCGCTGATCGTCGCCGACGTGGTGGGCAAGAGCGGGCTCGAGGTCTTCCGCGTGCTCTGGGTCTTCCTGGTGGCGATGCTGAGCGGCCTGCTCATCCACTCCCTGTTGTACTACCCCTTCCTGGCCTGGGTGGTGGGTCGGGTCTCGCCCCGACGCTTCCTGCGCGGCGGGCTGGACGCCGTGGTGACCGCGCTGAGCTGCAACTCCAGCCTCGCCACCATGCCCGTCACCCTGCGTTGTCTGCGCGACATCGGCGTGCGCGAGCGGGCCGCGCGCCTCTCGGCTTGCGTAGGGACCAACTTCAACAACGACGGGATCATGCTGTACGAGGCCATGGCGACGCTGTTCCTGTGCCAGGCGCTGGGCTTCGATCTGAGCATCGGCCAGCAGATCACGGTGGTGCTGGCCAGCGTCATGGCGGGGGTGGGCATCGCCGGCATCCCTGAGGCGGGGCTGATCATCCTGCCGCTGGTGCTGGGCGCCGCGGGGATCCCCGAGGCCACCGTGGCGGTGGCCATCCCGCTCATCGTGCCCGTGGACTGGATCATCGCCCGCGTCCGTTCTGGGGTAAACGTGATGGCCGACATGACGGTGGCCATGGTGCTGGACCGATTCGAGGAGGACTGAGCCCGCGCGCGTGATAGAACACTCGCGCTCGTCCACCCCCCTGGAGATCGACATGCGACTGTCCCTGATCGCCCTGAGCCTGCTCTGTCTGTCCGCCTGTGGTGAGAAGCCCGCGCCCGCCCCCGAGAAGCCCGCGGAGCCCGCCGCTCCCGCCGCCCCCGAGAAGCCCGCGGAGCCCGCCGCCCCGGCCACGACGCTCAAGGAGCTCCAGAACGGCGACGCCGCCTGCTACGTCGTCGTGACGCGCGGGACCGAGGAGCTCAACATCGCCGGCTCCTTCGATCTCTGCCCCGGCGGCCCGCAGGACGCCTCGGCCCTCGTCGGCAAGACCGTGAACCTGACGGTCGGCAAGCAGAAGGTCATGGCCGGCTCCTGCCAGGGCAACCCGGAGTGCAAGGACACCGAGGAGGTGGACTTCGTCTCCGCGATCGCGGCTGCGCCCTGAGCGAAGCGAGCGCGCCCCAGGCGCGGGAGGGGGCCTGGCGGGCGGCCGACGTGCTGCTGCACCGCTACAACCCTCCCTTCGCCGCCTTCGTGCTGGCCCTGTCCCCGCTCATCCCGCCGGACGGGGTCGGCTTTGATCTGTGTCTGTTCAAGAACCTGACGGGCCTGCCCTGCCCCGGCTGTGGGCTCACGCGCAGCTTCGCCTGCCTCGCGCACCTCGAGCTGACGAAGGCGTTTCGTTACCACCCCTTCGGGCCGCTCTTCTTCGTCGGCGCCGTGTTGATGGCTTCCTTCCTCGTGATGGGTCCGAGGCGGCGTGAACGGATCCATGGGTGGCTCCTGCGTCACGACGCCGTCGCGAGGCCGCTCTACCTCTCCGTCGTGTACGCTTTCATCGCCTACGGGATGATCCGCCTCGGGCTGACCATCCTGTGGCCGGGGGCTCTACCCCCCGTGTGACGCTCGCCAAACTCAGGAGTCTCCACCCATGTCCACCGTCCTCAGCCTGCTGGGCCTCGCGTGCAGCCTCGGCTGCCTTCGTCTGCCACGTCCTGCTGCTCATCCACGCCTTCAAGAAGAGCACCACCGAGGGCCTGCTGACGCTCTGCGTGCCCTGCTATGGCATCTACTACGCTTTCACCAAGTTCGAGCACGAGAACAAGAACCTGATCATCGCGCTCTACCTGGGTGGCGGCTTCGCCTCGGGCGTCTTCCGCGGGCTCGCCCAGGCCATGCAATGACCCCCCGCTGCGAATCGTAGCGGCGCTGCTACAAAGCGTCGCTACGATTCGCGGCGACGCTCGCGTGAGCTGGCCCGCTTTTTGCTAAGCTCCGATCTCCTGTCGGAGCGCTCATGTCCGTGCCCACCCTCTCTCGCCTTCGGGCGGGCGTGTTTCTCACGCTCGCGCTCGCGCTCGGCGCGACCTGGCTCCACGCGAGCGCGCCGGCCGCCCCTCCGGCGCCCGAGCCGTCCAGCGCCCCGCTGGCGACGCCCGCCACGGTCCCCGCGACCGGCCAGCAGCACATCGACGTGCAGATCCCGCGCTTCGGCCGCTACGCCTTCCTGGCGGTCGGCGGCTCGGGCAGCGCCATCACCCTCGTCGACCGCATCGCCGGGCCCATCGCCAGCGACGGCGAGCCTGGGGTGCGCCAGGGCCGCATCGACGCCGTGCTGGAGCCGGGCGCCTACCGGGTGCGGCTCCAGAGCCCCAAGGACGGCCTCGGCGCGGTGCGCGTGGAGGTCCGCCCCTACGTGGAGCAGCACGACCCCGCCCCCGAGCTCCTGGATGGCGCGCTGGCGGAGGGCACGCTGCGCGATCTGGAGGAGCGAAGCTGGTGGGTGCGCACGGACGGCACCCTGCCGGTGGTGGTGGACGCCGCCGGGCGCAGCCTCACCGATCTGCGGCTGTGGCGCGACGGGAGCTGGTCGGTCAACGCCCCGCCCCGCTGCGACACGCTCGCCGACGTGGACGGCAACCAGCTCGGCCGCTGCACCCTATCCGCGCGCCTGGAGGCCGGGCTCTACCGCGTCGTCGCCTCCGGCGGACCCGCCCGCCCCCGAGGGGACGGCGGCGGCGCGGAGCCGATGTGGATCCGACGCGGCGTGGGCACCCTGGCCGAGGGCAGCCGCGTCACGCGCACGATCTCTCCCTTCGGGATCGAGCGCTTCCTGGTCTCCTCCGCCGGGATCGCCCGCCTGGAGCTGTTGAGCCCCGGCGCCGCCAGCCTGGACATCCGCGGCTGGAGCGCCGCCGGCCCCGGCGGCTCCACCCTCGCCCACGCCGGCGTTCTGCCGGAGTCGCGTGAGCTCGTCGCCGCCGTCTCGCTCCGGGGCTCCCCCCAGCTCGTGGAGGTGCGCGGCGCGCCCGGCCAGGCTTACCGGCTCCAGCGCTACACCTCCGCCGGCACCGCGCGGATCACCGGCAACGGCCCCGTGTGGGTGTCCAGCTACCCTGCGGCCAACCCGGACGATGAGCTCGACCAGACCGGCATCGCCATCCTGCGCGGCGGGGTCGGAGCTCCATCCACGGTTGTAGCCGCCTCCGCCGTGCCGCTCTCGGAGGACCGCCCCTACCGCCGCCGCTTCAACCTGCGCGGCCCCTCCAGCCTCTATGTCGACGTGCAGAGCGCCGGCCGCTGGCGCTTCGAGGCCGCGGGCCTGAAGATCCGGGTCAGCCCGCTCTCGGAGGGCTCTGACGGCCCGGGCTTCAAGGTGATGGAGCCGGCCCCGGATCGCGTCGCCATCGAGCTTCCCGTGGGCCTGCAGCGCGTGGACCTGATCCCCGCCGAGCCCGGCGTCATCGAGCTGGTCATGGCCCCCGAGGGCGCCCCCACCCCCCAGACCCTGTCGCGCCCCCTGGTCGCCGCGCGCTTCCCCGCGCTGACGCCCGAGCGCGGCAAGGATCTGACGGTGCACCTCGCCCCGATCTCCGGCGTCGGCACGGGCATCGTGACCCGGCCGCTCCCCGCGCTGCTCTCCGAGCCGCTGCCTGTGGTGGTGGGGGCCGGAGAGCACGTCGAGATCAGCGTCCGCGCCGAGCAGGCGACGGTCATCCAGACGGACGTCGAGGGGCTGCTGCTCTCCCTCGACGAGGGCGACGCCACGCCCCAGGTCACCGTGGGCAGCTCCGCGCGCCGGCTGCGCGTCCACAACCGCGGGGGCACCGCCATCGTCACCTCCATCGGGCCGCTGCCCCCCGCGCCCCGGCCCAGCGCGCCCGCCGACCTGCGCCCCGGCGAAGACCGCCTCCCCCGCCTCACGGTGCGCGAGGCCGTCAGCGGAGATCTGACCTCGAACGCCGCCACCCAGTGGCGGGTCGTGATCCCCGAGCGCGGGCTCTGGCGGGTGGAGAGCACCGGGCTGCTGGCCCTCTCCGGCACGCTCAGCGACCGGGCGGGGCAGCGCCGGGCCCTGGCCAGCGCCAACGGCACCGGCCGGAATGTACAGCTGGACGCCGAGCTCTTGCCCGGCGAGCTGGTGCTGGACCTCAACGCCCGAAGCTCGAGCGCCGGCCACTACGGCCTGCGGATGCGCCGCCTCCCCGAGCTCGAGGGCGGCGCGCTGCGCCCGGGGCTCCCCGCGCGGGCCGAGCTCCCCGCGGGCTCCGGCCTCTCCTTCCTCGTGGAGGTCGCGGAGAAGGGCAGCTACGCCCTGAACATCGAGGCCCCCGGGCTCCAGCCGACCCTGCGCCTCGCCGACCAGGACGGCTGGCCCCTCTTCCCCGCCGGGGAGCCGCTGGACGATCTCCGCCTCGATCCCGGCACCTACGCGCTCACCGTGCTGCCCCTGCAGGGCGACGCCCAGGTCCGCGCCGAGCTGCGCCGCCTGGACCGCCCGGCCCTGCCCGAGGGCCACGGCCCCTTCGCGCTCAGCCTGGGCCAGAGCGCAGAACACATCTGGTGGGAGCCCGCCGACCCGAAGGCCGCCCGCGACGCCGACGTCTGGAGCTTCGATCTCGCCGCCCGCGCCCCGATCTCGCTCTCGTGGAGCTCCGGGATGGAGGGCCGCCTGGTCCCCGCCACCGGCTCCCCCCTCGAGGGGCTGCGCAGCGGCTGGGAGGGAACGTTGGAGGCCGGCTCCTGGCGCCTGGAGCTCCGAGCCTCCACGGTGGACAACGGCCTCCCCTACAAGCTCCGCCTCACACCCGGCGCGCTGGTGGCCGGGGCCGAGCTCTCCACCTCCGCCCCGGGCGAGCGGCCCGTCCTGGTGGGCGAGCGCGGGCTCTACACCCTCTCCAGCGTGGCCAGCGGCGACCTGCGCGCCCGGCTGAGCGACGCCCAGGGCCGCGTCGTGTGGAGCGCGGACGATCAGCCCGGGACCTGGGACTTCTCGCACACCGCCGCCCTGGAGCCCGGGGCCTACACGCTCTGGCTCAGCCCCGTCGACGCGAGCCGCTGGACCTCGGCCCGGGTGAGCATGACGCGCCAGCGCCCCACCGACGGCGGCGCGGCCCGGCCCGGGACCTGGACGCTCACGCCCGACGGTGACGGCGAGCGCCGGGAGATCACGCTCGCCGAGGGTGAGCTCCTCGTCTTCCAGGCCAGCAGCGCCGAGAACCTCGAGGTCGCGCTCGACGGCGCCAGCGGGCAGGGCTGGAAGACCCTCACCACCGACGCCGGGCGGGCACCCTGGGTCGCGGCCCTGGGCCCCGCCCGCCTGCAGCTCCGGCTGTGGAGCCTCGACCGCCGAGGGATCCCCGCCACCGCCCGTCTGGCCGTGGGTCGCCCGCAGAGCGGGCTCAGCCTGGGGGAGGCGGCGCCGAAGGTGCAGCTCGCGCGCGGCGAGGGCGGCCTGCTCTCGCTCCAGGGGCCCGCCGGGACGCGGATCTGCGCCGTCTCCGGCCAGGCCTGCGCGGCCCCCGAGGGCGAGCGCGTCGCCGCGGGAGGCCCCCTCTGGGCGGTCGCCCTCGACCTCTTCGGCGCCGGGAAGCCCGCCCTCCAGGCCGCCCGCCTCGGCCCCCAGGAGCAGGAGATCGCCGCCTTCCCCGGCGCACGCCTGAGCGCCCCGGGCACGCCCGCCATCCTCCGCCTCAGCGCCGCCACCCGCCCGCCCCAGCTCGGGTGTGTGCGCCCCTGCTTCGCCGAGGCCCGCCCGCGCGGCGTGGGCGGCGACGCCACCCTCCTGCTCTCCGCGGGGGAGGCCGCCACCCTGCTCGACGACGGCAGCACGGCGCCGCTCACGCTGCGCGCCGCGCTCCAGCCCCTCGCCCAGGCCCGCACGCTCTCCGTGAAGCTGCCCTGGTCCGGGCAGATCGCGAGGGGCGAGGTCCTGCGCCTGGAGCTCGGGGCCGCCCGCCCGCTGGCGCTCACGCTGTCCCCGGGGCTGGTGCTGCGCGCCGAGCGCGGGGAGCGATCCACGACCTTCGACGCCGGTCCTGAGGGGCTGGCGCTGACCCTGGACGCCGGCGCATCCACCCTGGTGATCGCCAACCCCACGGGCGCCGTCGCGGCCCTCTCGGCGCGGGAGACCGGCGCGCTCGGCGCGGGCGCCCTGGTCCGCGTGGTGAACCCGGGCGCGGGCCTGCTGGCCCTGGAGATGGGCGCGGGCACCCTGCACGCCAGCGGGGCGGAGGAGCTGGTGGCCACCGGCCCTGGCGGCGTGCTCTCTGGCGAGGGCGCGCTCACCCTGCCCGAGGGGACCTGGTCGGTGCGCGTGCGTCATGGGGCCGGGCCGCTGGCCCTCTGGCGCGAGGCCCCGGGCGAGCTCGCCGCCGCCCTGCTCTCCGAAGGCGCCGAGCCGGTCAAGCTGAACACGCGCGAGGGGCGCGTCCCCCTCCGCGGAGAGGCCACGGCGCTGCGCCTGCCGGCGGGCGAGGCCGGGCCGCTGTCCCTCTTCGCCCCGGGCGCGGCGGCGCTGATCACGACTGGCGCAGACGGGCGCTCCACCCTGCTCTTCCCGGACTCTACAGGTATGTTTGACGTACTTGTCAAACAGGAGAGTCAAACCCTCGTGCTGCGCAGCCTGGGCGGCCCGCCGCTGTGGGGGGAGGCCGTGCTCCAGCCCGTCCAGCAGGCGACGCTCCCCGCCGAGGGCGCCGGTGAGCCCACCCTGCTGGCCCCCGGAGAGCGCCGGGCCTACGCCGTCGATCTGAAGGAGCCCACGCGCCTGGCCCTGGGCGTGCGGGCCTCGCCGGAGGGGGCGCGGGCCCTGGTGCTCGGCCCGGACGGCGCGCGGCTGGGCGCGGGCCTGGTGGAGGAGCTGACCCTCCCCGCCGGGCGGAGCTGGCTGGTGATCCACGCCGACGCCCAGGGCGGCCCCGTCACGGCGCGCCCGGTGGTGGCCGGTCGGACCCCGCCCCGGGCCCCGGCCCCGCCGGAGGTGGTCCAGGAGTACGCGCGGGCGAGCGGACGCCTCCTGGAGCGACCGCCCGCCGACGACGAGGAGATCGGGCCCCTCTTCGACCGGGGCTGGGACGCCAACGAGGGCGACACGGGCGCGCCCGAGATCGAGGACGAGGGTGAGATGGACACCGGAGGTGCGTTTTGAGGAGCCTTGACCGGCGGACCCGCTCCGCCATCCTGATGGGCGCCGCGCTCGCGATGGGCGCCGCCATGGCCGACAAGGACGTGCGCTCCGTCGTCAGCCGCCCCTTCGCCGTCAGCGGCACGGTGGTCCTGCCCGACCGCTACCTGCGCGGCTGGGACCCCATCACCGTCTTCTTCCCCGAGGCCCGCGGCCCCGCCACGCCCGGCCCCGAGGACCACCCCGAGCGATACGTCCGCCTGGAGCCCGACTGGCCCGGGGCCTGGCGCTGGGTGGACGCGAAGACCCTCCAGCTCCAGCCGGCCGATCCCTGGCCCGCGCTGGGCGCCTTCCAGGTGCGCGCCGGGGGCGGCACGGTGGCCCTGACCACGCTCTCCGACCCGCCGTTCTCCGTCACGCCCACCGGCGCGGGCCTGGAGCCCGTGGACACGATCACGCTCAGCTTCCAGGACGCGGTAGAGCCCGGCGTGCTGGCCCGCATGATCCGCCTGGAGACGCGCCCCCTGCCCGGCCTCGACCCCGAGGCGGCGCGCTGGCGCGGCAGCGGGGACTTCGAGGTCAAGCGGCTCTACACGGGGGTGGGAGCGGCGCAGGGCGAGGGCTCCCACCAGACCTTCGTCTACGCCGTGTTGCTGGACGAGCCCATCCCGCCCGACACCCGCGCCACCCTGCACCTGCGCCTCTCTCGTGACGAGGGCGCGGAGGCCCGCTACGAGGCCAGCTTCTCCACCGCCGCCGACTTCCGCGTCTCCGGGGTGGGCTGCCCCAGCTCCGTCCTGCCCGTGCCGCCCGAGGGGGCCAGCTTCGCCGACAGCGCGCCGGCCACCTGCGAGGACCGGGCGGTGGTCGTGGACTTCTCGGCGACGCCGGCCGCCCTGCGCGACACCGACGCCCGCGACCTGATCCAGATCTCGCCCCCGGTGGAGGGGCTCAGCTTCCAGCTCCAGGGCAGCCGGATGGTGGTGCGCGGGGCCTTCGCCCCCGACCGGGCCTACCGCGTGCAGATCCAGCCCGCCGCCATCCTGGACACCCGCGGTCGCCCGCTGCGGGGCGAGCAGAGCACCCGGCTCACCGTGCGCTTCCTGCCCGCCCAGCGCTACGTGCGCCTCGTGGACGGCCAGGGCCTGCTGGAGCGCTACGGGCCGCTGACGGTCCCGCTGGAGCTCTCCGGCGAGGACGCGCTGGACCTGCGGATCTACAAGGTCGATCCCAGAGACGCGGCCTACTGGCCCATGAGCGACGGCCCCGTGCTCGTGGACGAGGGCCAGCGCCCGCCCGACCTGAGCCAGGACCTCAGGCTGCCCGGCGCAGACGCCGGGAGGTACGTCAACAGCGGCCAGCGGGCCACCTACATCCGCGCGCTGGGCAGCCCGCCCGTCTCCACGTTGATCCAGCTCACCCCCCCGCAGGGCCGGACCCGCGTCGGCCTGGATCTACAACCCTGGCTGGATCGCATCTCCGGCGCCGACCGCCCCGGCACCTACCTGGTGGGCGTGCGCAGCGTCAGCGGGGACACCCGGCGCCAGTACATGCGGGTGCAGGTCACCGATCTGAGCCTCACCGCCGTGGAGGAGGCGGGGGCGGTGCGCTTCTACGTGACCTCCCTCTCCACCGGGCTGCCCGTGGTCGGCGCGACCGTGCGCCTGGAGGGCCGCATGAGCACGGACGACGAGGAGGTCTGGGGCGAGCTGGCCAGGGTCACGACCGGCGCGGACGGCAGCGCGACCTGGACCGCCCCCGGCGAGCAGGACAGCAGCCGGCGGCCGAAGCGCGTGGTGGTCGAGCGCGGGGACGACGTGCTGGTCCTGGACGCGGACAGCCCGCCGCCCACCTGGCAGCAGAACCACTGGTCCACCAGCGGCAGCGGCTGGCTCTCCTGGGCCTTCCGCCCGCTCAAGGGTCGCGAGGAGGCGCCGCGCACCCTCTGTCACGTCTGGACGGAGCGCCCGGTCTACCGCCCCGAGGAGGAGGTCCACCTCCAGGCCTGGGCGCGCACGCTGACCGAGGGGGAGCTGAAGCCGACCCAGGGCTCGCTCAAGCTGACGGTCAACGGCCCGCCCGGGAACTCCTGGACCTTCCCGCTGGATCTCGACGAGAACGGCGGGCTCTACCAGCGCCTGGAGGCGCCCGACCGCCCCTCGGGCAGCTACTCGGTCACCGTGGCCGCGGAGGGCGGCGGGACGCTGTGCTCCACCAGCTTCCAGACCGAGAGCTACCGCATCCCCACCTTCGAGGTCACCCTGCACGGGCCGAAGGCCGCGACCACCGACGCCGCCTTCCCCGTCCAGCTCACCGCCAGCTACTACGCGGGCGGGCGGCTGGCCGATCGCCCGGTGCGCTGGCGGGTCACCCGCTTCCCCGCCACCTGGCAGCCGCCGGAGCGGCCCGGCTATGTGTTCGCCTCGGACGCCCGCTACTCGGGCACCAGCCGCTCGGAGACGGAGGCCCGCCTGGAGCAGGAGGCCCGCACCGACGGCCAGGGCGGCGCCAGCCTCACGCTCGACCCCACGCGCGAGCCCGACGCCCGGCCTCGGACCTACGTGGTCGAGGCCACCGTGACCGCCGAGGACGCCAGCACCGTGACCAGCACCACCAGGGTCGACGCCATCCCCGCCTTCGTGCTGGGGGTCAAGGCCCCGCGCTGGCTGGACGGCGGGACCCAGATCCCGCTGGAGGTCGTGGCGGTGGACGGCAAGGGCGCCCTGGTGCCGGGGATCGAGGTGGAGGCGAAGCTCTCCCGCCGGGAGTGGCACTCGGTCCTGGCCGACGCCGACATCACCAGCTCGGCCCCGCGCTATCGGACGGACACGGTGGACGTGCCGCTGGGCACCCAGAGCTTCCAGACCGCCGCGACGGCCAGCGCCCGCAGCTTCCCCGTGGACCGGGCCGGCGTCTACGTCGTCGAGCTCAGCGCCCGCGACAGCCTGCGCCGCGCCCAGCGCCTCAGCGTGGACCTCTACGTGGCCGGGCCCGACGATCAGGCCTGGGGCAAGCCGCAGGCCGGCGTGTTCACGCTCACCCCCAGCCAGGCGAGCTACAAGCCGGGGGACGTGGCGAAGATCGTCCTCCAGAGCCCGTTCTCCACCGGGCGGGCGCTGGCGGTCACCGAGTCCCCCCAGGGCAACAAGTACCAGTGGATCGACGTGCGCGGCGGCGCCGCCACCCTGCGCGTCCCCATCGACGAGGGCTGGGCGCCGAAGATCCCCGTCCACGTCGTGCTGATGCGCGGCCGGACCGAGGGCAGCGAGCCCAACCCCAACACCTCTGGAGGCGGCGGCCTGGATCTGGGCAAGCCCTCCACCGTGGCCGCGATGACCTGGCTGGAGATCGAGCCCGTGGAGCGCAAGCTCGCGGTCACCCTCAGCAACCCGGCCCGCGCGCTCCCTGGCGAGACCGTGCCGATCACGGTGAAGCTCAGCACGCCGGACGGGCGGCCCACCTCGGGCGAGGTCGCGCTCTGGCTGGTGGACGGCGCCGTGCTGGCCCTGGGTCGGGAGGCCCGGCTGGACCCGCTCCCCAGCTTCCTGCACGCCATGAGCTCGCGCCTGCTCTTCCGGGACACGCGGAACCTCGCCTACGGGCGCATCCCCTTCCCCAGCGCCCCCGGCGGCGACGGGGGCGAGGAGGGCGGCCTGCTGGAGCGCATGGCCCTGCGCAAGGACATGAAGCCCGTGCCCTACTACGAGCCCCACTTGAAGGTGGGGAGCTCGGGCAGCGCGACGGTGAAGGTCAAGCTGCCGGACAACCTGACGGTCTTCAAGATCCGCGCCAAGGCCATCGCCGGCCCGGACCGCTTCGGCGCGGGCAGCAGCGAGATCGCCGTGCGCCAGCCGGTGGTGGTGCAGCCCTCGCTGCCCCGCTTCGCCCGCCCCGGGGACCGCTTCGTCGCCTCCGCCGTGGGCCGCGTGGTGGAGGGCGCCGCGGGCGAGGGCTCCGCCGAGATCCGCGCCGAGGGGCTGGAGGTCCGCGGGGCGAAGACCGCGAAGCTGGCCTTGGACCTGGAGCGTCCGGCGCTGGCCCGCTTCGAGATCGTGGTGCCCACGCCCACCTATGACGCCGAGGGCCGGCTGGTCGGCGCGCAGGCCACCGTGCGCCTGGGCGTGCAGCGCGCCGCCGACGGGGCGGGGGACGCGGTGGAGACCACGCTCCCCATCCGCGACGACCGGGTGGCCCAGCTCTCCCGGCAGACCCTGGCCCTGGTCTCGGGCGCGCCGACCGTGGTCCCCGCCGCCCCCGCCGCCCGCCCCGGCAGCCTGCGCCGCGCCCTCGTCGCCTCCGACGTCCCGGGCGTGAGCCAGGCCGCGGGCGCCGCCGCCAGCCTGGTGCGCTGGCCCTACGGGGACACGCCGGCCCTGCTCGCCCGCGCCCGCGGGTGGCTGGCCCTCGACGCGCTCCGCGACGTGCTCTCCCCGGGGGCCACCGCCTCCCGCGCCGCCGAGGCCGTCCACGAGGCCACCGAGCTGCTCGCCCAGCGCGTGGACGGGCGCGGGCTGGTCGCCGCCTTCCCCGGCGCCGACGGCCGCGTCTGGCTCACCGCCGACGCCTATCAACTCCTGGTGGAGGCCCGCGCCGCCGGGATGCAGGTGCCGCCCACGCTGCTGCTGCGCCTCTCGGAGAGCCTGCAGCGCTCGCTCCGCTCGGACGTGGGCGTCTGCCTCTCCGGTGAGGAGCAGGTGGAGCGCTCGCTGGCCCTCCTCGCCCTGGCCCGCGGGGGGCGCCTGGACGGGGGCTACTTCGCCGAGCTGATGCGCACCGCCCAGATCTCGAACCTGGACGGGGTCGCCGCGATCCTCCGCGCCGGGCTGGCCGGCGCCCCCGCCGACCGGACGCGCGCGCTGAGCCTGCTCCCGATGCTGCAGAGCGCCATCGTCACGCGCCTGGAGGCGGGCCGCGAGGTCTACGATCACCTCCAGGGCCAGCGCCCCCGCGACAGCCGGATCCTGGGCTCGGAGGCCCGCACCCTGGCCACCCTGGTCCGCGCCCTGCAGGAGGCGGCGCCCGAGGACCCGAAGCTGGCCGTCGCCCGCGAGGCCCTGCTGCGCGTGGGCGGGGCCGACGGCTGGGGCAGCCCCACCGCCGACGCCGAGGCGATCATGGCCCTGGTGGAGCGCCTGGAGGCGCCCCCGGTCCGGCCCTGGACCCTCACCTACAGCGAGGGCGGCCGGGAGTCCAGGCTGATCGCCGAGGAGCGCTCCATCGTGAGCGCGCTGAGCGCCGGGGCGGGCGAGCTGAAGCTCCACAGCACCGACGCGCCCGCGCTCCAGGTGTGGGTGGAGACCCGCTGGCTCCCGGCGGAGGACGGGGCGAACGCGAAGGCCGAGGCGGCGGGCTTCGTGGTCGAGCGCACGCTGGAGCGCGTCGGGTCGAAGGGCGAGCCGGGCGAGCGCGAGGCCCTGGACGCGCCGGGCCGGGCGCTGCCGCTCAAGGTGGGCGACATCGTCGAGGATCACGTCTCCATCGTGAGCCCGAAGGAGCGCGGCTACGTCGCCGTGGTCGTGCCCCTGGCGGCCGGGCTGGAGCTGATGAACCCGCGCCTGTCCACCTCGCCCCCCGAGGCCCGCCCGCGGGCCACTCCCAGCGTGCGCCCCACCTGGGAGGACTGGCGGGACGACGAGGTGGTCTACTACTTCGAGACCCTGCCCGCCGGCACGCTCACCCTGGCGTTCCGCGCCCGCGCCACCTTCGCCGGCAGCTTCGTGCAGCCCCCGGCCCGCGTCGAGCTGCTGGAGGACCGGGCGGTGCGGGGGAGCTCGAACGGCGCCCGCGTGGAGATCTCCGGGTCGTGAGCCGCCTCCGCCGAAGCCTGGCCCTCGTCGCGCTGGCGCTCGCGCTGGCGCTGACCCTGGGCTCGCTCTGGCGGTCCGGCCTGCGCGATCCGCTGCCGACCGTGCTGATCCGGGACAGCCGCGGGCGCTTCCTGGACGAGCTGGCCGATCCGAGCGCGGACGGCGTGGGCTACTGGCGGCTGAAGACGGTGCCCACGCGCGTCGCCGCCGCCACGCTGGCGCTCGAGGATCGCCGCTTCGCCCAGCACCCGGGGGTGGATCCGGCGGCATTATTGCGTGCGACGCAACAAAATCTGAAGGCAGGACGGATTGTCTCCGGTGCGTCCACGGTCGCCATGCAGCTGGCCCGCATGCAGGACCCGGGGCCGCGCACCTTCCCCCGCAAGCTGCTGGAGGCGGGGACGGCCCTGGCGCTCACGGCGCGGAACGGGCGCGAGGCGGTGCTGGCGCAGTACCTGAGGTTCGCGCCTTACGGGAACAACATCCACGGGATCGCCTACGCCGCGCGCCGCTACCTGGACAAGCCGGTGGACGACCTCTCCTGGGCGGAGACGGCCTTCCTCTGCGCGCTGCCCCAGGCGCCCTCGCGCACCAACCCCTTCCGGCCGGAGGGCCGGGCGCGGGCGGTGGAGCGCGCCGGCCGCATCCTGGACGCGCTGTGGGCCTACGGGCTCCTGGACGCGAGCGAGCTGGACTTCGCCCACGAGCAGCTCACCCGCCTGCGGATGCCCCCACGAGGGAGCCGCCCGGAGGAGGCCCTGCACGCCGTCCTCCGCCTCCGCCGCCAGCTCTCCGAGCCCGAGGTCTGGGCCGGGCTGGGGGACGCGCCCGTGGTCACCGCCACCCTGGACCTCGGGCTGCAAGCCCGCGTGGGAGCGGCGGTCAACGTGGCGGTGGAGCGCTGGCGGGCGCGCGGGGCGGGCAACGCCGCCGTCCTGGTCGTGCGGCCCGAGGACGGCGAGGTGCTGGTCCACGTCGGATCGACCGACTATTTCGGGCAGGACGCGGCCGGCGCCATCGACTACGCGCAGGTGCCGCGCAACGCCGGCAGCACGCTCAAGCCGCTGCTCTACGCCGCCGCCCTGGACGCGGGCGCCCTGCGGCCGGACACGGTGCTCCAGGACCGGCGGCGCTCGGACGGGGGCGTGGAGAACGCCGACAGCGACGCCCTGGGGCCGCTGCTGCCGCGCCAGGCGCTGGGCTGCTCGCGCAACGTGCCGGCGGTGGAGGTGATGCGGCGGCTGGGGGCCGGGCGAAGCTGGGATCTCCTGCGGGGCCTCTCCCTGGTGGACCCCTCCGATGAGCCCGACGAGTTCGGCGACGGGCTCGCGCTGGGGGCGGCCCCGACCACGCTGGAGAAGCTGGTCGCGGCGTACACGGCGCTGGCCACCGATGGCCGCCCGAGGACGCTGTCCTGGCTCGACGAGCTCGCCGGGGCGCCGGGTCCTCAGCGCTTCCGCCCGGAGACGGCGCGGGTGCTGGCGCGCTGGCTCGCCGACCCGATGGCGCGCCTGCCGACCTTCCCCCGGCTCGGGGCCTCGGAGCTCCCCTTCCCCGCGGCGCTGAAGACGGGGACCAGCCCGGACTTCCGCGACGCCTGGACGCTGGCCTGGTCGGACGAGGTGCTGGTGGGGGTGTGGGTGGGGCACCCGGGGAACACGCCGATGGTGCGACTCTCCGGCTTCGCCGCGGCGGCGGAGCTGGCCCACGAGGTGCTGATGGCCGTCCACGCCGACCGGGCGGACGGCAGCGCGGACCTCAGCTTCCCGCCGCCGGAGGGCTGGGGCACGGTCCCGGTCTGCGCGCGCAGCGGCGGCGTGGCGGGGGCGGGCTGCGCTCTCTCCTTCGCCGAGAGCTTCCCGCCCGGGGACGAGCCGCAGCTCCCCTGCCCGCTGCACGGGAGCTCCCCGACGCCCGCGCTCGAGGATCGCACCCTCGCCCTCCGGGTGGTCTCGCCCCCGGACGGCATGCGCGTGCTGCCCGACCCCGAGGTCCCGCCCGATCAGGCCACGCTCGCCCTGGAGGTGGAGGTGCAGGGGGATGTGGCGCAGGTGCTGTGGACCGTGGACGGCGTGCCGCTGGCCCTGGTCGATCCCCCTTTCACCGCGCGCTGGCCCGTGCGGCCGGGCACGCACCGCATCGAGGCGCGCGTCCCGGACACGAGCGTGCGCTCCGAGCCGGTGGAGGTCATCGGACCCTGAGGCCGGCGGGCGCCGCTGCCCCGGACCTCAGCGCGGCACGTTGAGGAAGTAGAAGCTCTGCCCCCAGGGCTGCGTGTCCAGGCACAGCTCCCCGAGCTCCTGGTCCTCGTAGAAGACCACCTCGCCGCACAGGTCACAGTCGTCGCCCAGGCGCCACTCGGTCCAGTAGCCGCGGGGGTCGCGCAGGCTGATGGTGCCCTGCGCCTTGCCCGCGCAGGCGTCCGCGCTGTCCCAGCGGACCTCGTCGAAGGAGAAGACGTCGGCGCCCAGGGCCATGCCGCCGGTCACCTCGTAGGCCCAGCCTCCGTCCGAGTCGCTGCGGGCAAAGGCCACGAAGACCCCGCTGAAGCCGAGCCCCAGCCAGCCCTCGTGCGCCTCGTCGAGGAAGGTGCCGTGCACCTCGACGATGTTGGTCCGCGAGCCCTCCTCGTCCTTCGTGTCGTAGGCCAGCCCGCCCCCGCCCGCGAAGCGCGAGCCGTCCGGGCGGAAGATCTCGTAGTCCCCCGAGTGTCCGTAGTTGGCGTCCACCGTGGTGCCGTCCGCCAGCTCCAGGACGCCGCCCGCCTCATAGGAGGCCACCCCCTGGTAGCGGTAGCCGCCGTTGGTCTCGCAGCCGTCGGGCGGCGTCTCCATCCACTCGTCGTGGCCTGGACAGGACAGATCGCCCTCGGACATGAGCGCGAGGAAGGTCTGGGTGATGTCGAAGGGGTTGGGCGCGCCCAGGCCCATGATCCGGTAGAGGGCGGCGCCCACGTCGTCCACGCCCCAGAGCGGCTCGGGGACATCGACGTGCAGGTGCATCGCGGCCGTGTCCTCCCCAGCCTCGGGCGCGGTCGCGGGCGAAGGCGCGCAGCCCAGGAGGCTCAGAAGAAGCAGGTACACCGGGCTCATCGCACCTCCTGCCTGTCGCCGCGCTCGCCGACCCCGACGACGCGGGCCGCGAATAACCTGCCTCAGAGTACGCGCAATGTCGCCCTCCATCCACGAGCGTTCGGGCGCAGGCGGGCTCTCGTGAAAGTAGCCGCAGGCGGCGCTGGCTCGTATGGATGGAGAGAAAGGAGACAGACATGCTTCTACGGCTCTTCGCCCTCTTCCTCGCGCTCGCGCTGCCCGGCGCGGCGCAGGCCGGCTCTCCCGTCCGCTCGGGAGGAAATTTCGGGATCGGGGTAGGGAGCAGCTACTGGCACAGCGGGCTCTCCCTGAAGTACTTCATGGGCCAGAGCGCCGCGGTCCAGGGCGTGTTCGGGAGCTACGGCTACGGCTACGGGCACGACGAAGGCGGCGGCCTCGGCTTCTCCGGGGACTACCTCTGGGAGATGCCCGCGCTGACGGACAACGAGGCCTTCGAGCTGGGCTGGAACGCCGGGCTGGGGCCCACGGTGGGCCTGGGGGATGACTGGATCGCGCTCGGCGTCCACGGGACGCTGGGCCTGGAGTTCAACTTCAACCCGGTGCCCATCGATCTCGTGCTGGAGTACAAGCCGGGCATCTTCGTGGTGCCCGGCGTGGGCGGGGACTTCTGGAATTTCGGCGGTCAGATTCGGGTCTATCCGTTCTGATCGCGGCCGGATCGCGGCGCGGCCGGCGGCCTTGACAGGGTCGCTGGCCGTGTGACTTCAGAGGGGACCGTAAACCAGGAGGTCTTCGATGGAGTACCGCAACCTCGGCAGCAGCGGCGTGAAGGTCTCGACCCTCTGCCTCGGCGCCATGACCTTTGGCGAGGCCGACGCGAAGTCGATGATGCACGGCGCCAGCGCCGACGAGGCCACCAGCTTCGCCATCATGGACCGCGCCCGCGAGCAGGGCGTGAACTTCATCGACACCGCCGACGTCTACGGACAGGACGGGCTCAGCGAGCGCGTGGTGGGCCGCTGGATGAAGGAGCGCGGCTGCCGCGACGACGTCGTGCTGGCCACCAAGTTCCGCTTCCGCATGAAGGACGGCCCCAACGGCACCGGCGCCGCGCGCTACCGCATCCTGCGCACGGTGGAGGACAGCCTGCGCCGCCTGCAGACCGACCGCATCGATCTGTATCAGATCCACATGCAGGACATGGACACGCCCGAGGAGGAGACCCTGCGCGCGCTCGACGACCTCGTGCGGCAGGGCAAGGTGCTGTACCTGGGCTGCTCCAACTACGCGGCCTACCGGCTGATGGAGAGCCTCTGGATCTCCGAGAAGCGCAACCTCGAGCGCTTCGTGGCGCTGCAGGCCCAGTACTCGCTGGTGGTGCGCGAGCTCGAGCGCGAGCACGTCCCGCTCTGCCAGCGCCACGGCCTCGGCATCCTGCCCTGGAGCCCGCTGGCCGGCGGCTTCCTGAGCGGCAAGTACCGCAAGGGCGAGAGCACCCCCGAGGGCTCGCGCTTCGCCACCAACCGTTGGAGCAACGCCATCAAGCGCTACGACAACGAGCGCGGCTGGAAGGTCATCGACGCCATCGACAGCGTCATCGCCGAGACCGGCGCCACCTTCACCCAGGTCGCGCTGAGCTGGCTCATCGGCCGCCCCGCCGTCACCAGCGTCATCTTCGGCGCCCGCACGGTGGAGCAGCTCGACGACAACCTGGGCGCCGACAGGCTGAAGCTCACGGACGAGCAGACGAAGCGCCTCACCGAGGCCAGCGCGTTCGAGCTCGGGTACCCGTATGAGTTCATGAAGCAGCTCGCGGGGCGGTGGTAGCGCCTACATCCCCACCCTGATCGCGTTGCCGTAGATCCAGGGGTACGAGACCAGCCAGCCATCGGGCTCGTTCCCCAGGAAATCGGCCAGATGCCAGGGGAGGATCTCCACCTCCACCCGATAGACCCCGGGGCCATCGGTCTCGTGCTCGCCGCAGCCCTGGGCCCAGGGCTGGCCGTCCTTGTAGACGGTGGTGCGGATCTCCGGCGCGTCCAGGCCGCGCGGGCTCCCAGGCGAGAGCTCCGCGCAGCCCACGACCAGCGTGCCCTCCGGCGCGTCCGAGCCCATCTCGTATGTCTGGCCGCCGCTCTCCAGGGTCAGATCGAAGCCCGCGGGCGTGCCCAGCACGTCGAAGGCGACGTAGCTGCGCCCGGCGCGCAGGGCCTCCTCGTAGGCGGCGGGGTCCGCGCCCTCCACCAGCAGCACGTTGGAGAACCAGCGCAGCATGCGGCGGTAGGAGTCGCCGCGCTCCCCGTCGCGCAGGGCCAGGGGGAGCACGTTCTGGTGCGCGTCCGTGCCCGCGGTGCCGACCATGGGCCCGCGCTGGAGCAGGGCGTCCCAGCGCTCCAGGCTGGGGCTCTGCCGGGTGATCACGGCCAGCACCAGCAGATCGGGCTCCGCGTGGTCGTCGTCGGAGGTGAACGGCGCCATGCTGGTGAGCCAGCCCATGCCGTCCAGCCCCAGGGCCTCCTCCCGGATGTCCGGGTCGAAGGCCGCATGCAGGTTGAAGAGCTCCGTGCCCTGGAGGCCCGCGTCCTGCAGCAGCTCCAGCTCCGCCTGCGTGCGCTGCTCGGTGTGGGCGGTGAGCACCATCGCCCCCGCGTCCTGCTCGGCCAGCAGCGAGGTGGCGTCGCTGCCGTTGTAGAGGGCGTCGGCCTCGTCCGCGTCCTCGCTGACGTGCCGGGCGAGCCCCACGGGCATGAGCTCGTCCTCGATGCCCGGCTGCCAGAGCACGGTGGAGCCGTCGGCGCAGGGCGTGGAGAGCGCGAACATCTCGCCCGCCTCGTCCAGCACGGGCTCGTCGCCGTCCTGGGCCTGGAAGAGCTCCTCGTAGGGGTGCCAGGCGGCGTAGGCCGGGTGATCGGTGAGGAAGGCCACGTCCACCGCGGTCTGGCAGAGCCCTTCCCGGAGATCAGCGAGGCAGGCCGGGTTCTCCGCGCCCTCGCCCCCGTCGCAGGCGTCGTGGGACCAGGGCGAGTGCAGGTGGACGATGGCGCGGGCCGGCGTGTAGCCGCGGATCGCCCCGATGTCGTCGGCCAGTCGGGGGAGCGCGGACGACCAGGGCACCGTGTCCGGGGCGGTGTCCACAGGCTCCGGGGCGGGGTCGCGGTGGCAGGCCAGGAGGAGAAGGAGCTTCATCCTCCTGCTTTAATGTGCTCAGCGCAGGACCGCGACGTGGATGACGTCCCCGCTGGTCTCCGAGCACTGGAGATCCTCCGCCTCGGTCGCCCCGCCGTAGACCACCGTGTAGCCCGTGAGCGACGCGCTCTCGCCGAAGCAGAGCGTGGCCTCGTCACCCTCGCGGGAGACGTCCAGCGCGTAGCGGACCTCCGTGTAGCACTCGCCCTCCTCGCGGGAGATCTCCTCTCCGCGGGCGAGGGAGAGGCCGTCCGGCACGTCCAGGCCCGCCAGGCTCCAGCCGTGGGCCACCCAGGCGATGAGCGCGCCCTCGTAGTCCTCGACGCTGAGCTCGTTGAGCCCGTAGTGGCCCGCATAGGGCGAGTCCTCCTCCCAGGACCAGCGGAGCGCGATCTGCTGACCGTCCTCCCAGCCAGGGGTGGCGCCGCCCGCGCTCGCGCCGACCAGCCAGCGCCCGCCCTCCGGGTCCACGACCCGCGCCCACCAGACCGCGTCGCCGTCGAGCCCGCAGTCCGACCAGCCCTCGAAGGAGGCGCTGTCACCGTCGGGTGAACCCTCGCCCAGCGCGTCGATCACGGCGGAGGGGATCTCCACCTCGGCCTCTCCGACGGCGCGCCAGCTCTCCAGGAGCGCGGGATCATCCAACGGGACGAGGCAGCTCGCGACCGGGACGACGGGATCGTCGGCCTCGCAGACGCCGGTGGACGTGGCGGGATCGCAGGCGGACAGCAGCAGGGTGAGCGGGATCAGGGTGAGCGGGATCAGGGCGCGCATGTTCGTTCCTCCTCCCTGGACAGGATGCATCTCCCGTGCCACGCGCACAGCGCGCTTTGAAAGGTAATCCCCGCGCCGCCTTTTTCGAGTGGTGCGACATGGATGTCGCGGTCCTCGCCCGCCCGGACCCGAGCGGCGATAGTTCCCCCGCTCCCCCAGTGAAGGAGCAGATCATGAGCGTCGTGAACGGACACGCCCCAGGGACCCCCAGCTGGTTCGACCTGATGACCTCAGACGCCGCCGCCGCGCGCGACTTCTACGGCGCCGTGCTGGGCTGGACCTACGAGGTCGGCGGCCCGGAGACCGGCTTCTACGCGATGGCGATGAAGGACGGGCAGCCGGTGGCGGGCATCGGCCAGAAGCCGGCGGACGCTCCCTGGCCGAGCGCCTGGAGCGTGTACTTCGACACGGTGGACGTGGACGCCTCCGCGGCCCACGCCCGCGCGCTGGGCGGCGCCGTCGTGATGCCGCCGATGGACGTCATGGACGTGGGCCGCATGGCCATCCTCAGCGACCCCACCGGCGCGGTCTTCGGGCTCTGGCAGGCGCGCCTGCACAAGGGCGCCGGCCGCATCCACGAGCACGGCACCCCGGCCTGGTGCGAGGTCAACACCCGCGACGCCGACGCGGCCAGCGCCTTCTACAGCGCGCTGATGGGCCTCGAGATCCAGCGCCTGGAGAACCCGAAGACCACCTACTACGCCCTGTGCCGGGACGGGATCCGCTGCTGCGGCGTGCTTCAGATGAACGAGGAGTGGGGCGATCTCCCTCCGCACTGGATGGCCTACTTCGCCGTGGACAACGCCGACGAGGCCCGGGAGCGCGCGCAGGCCGCGGGAGGCACCTCCCCCTGCCCCAATTTCGACACCCCCTATGGTCGGATCGTCATCGTCATCGACCCGACCGGCGCGGCGGTGTCGCTGATTCAGCTCGCGCAGCGATAGTTGGAACCGCCCCGGCAGGGGCGTGTCAGTAGGTGTGCCAGCAGCGAACGCGACGGTCCCGGCCGTCGCGACGCCCGACCCACACCCGGTCGGACGGCCGCCCGTCCGCCCAGCTCCCCTGCCGAGGTGCTCGATGTCCCATCTCCATCTGGTGCAGCCCGACGTTCAGAACCGTGAAGAAGAGGCGTTGGACTTCCTTCTTCGAGCCCCCGAAGCCCAGCCGCGCACGCAGGAGATCGCGGTGTTGGAGGTGGGCCAGGTCTGGGGGGACGTCCTGTTGGATGTGCAGCATCATGTCACCGGAAGCCCGGCCATCTGTGTTGGTGAGGGCTCCGAGTGTTGCTTCTACGCGCCTGCAGACACGCTGCCGGCCGATCGGTTCCCGCTCTTCGCCTGCGAGGACGGTCGCTGGGTGGCGCGCGTGCTCCCCACCTGGAGCGGCTTCGTCGAGCGCGGCGGCCAGCGCCGGGCCCTCTCCGCGGTCGCGGCCTCCGGCCTCTTCCGGACCGGCGAGGACGGCAGCCTGCTCATCCCGCTGGACGAGGAGACCCGGCTGGCCGTGGACCTCGGCAGCTCCATCTTCGTGGCGCGCCTGGCCCGGCCCGACACCCGCCTGCGCACCCCCTGGAAGAGCCGGCTGGACACGCCGCTCCTCGCCACCATGATGCTGATCGGCTCCCTGGCCACCATGCTCATGCTGCTCATCGCCACCACCCCGCCGGCCATGGCCAGCGACACGGTGGAGCTGCCCCCGCGGCTCGTCGAGCTCATGCTGGAGAAGCCGGAGATCCAGCCGGACATCCCGAAGCAGAAGAAGGAGACGCCCAAGGACGACGAGGGCGCCCGCGCGAAGAAGGACGAGGGCAAGGCCGGCCGGGAGGACGCGAAGCAGAAGACCGCCAAGGGTGACCGCGTCGAGCTCCGCAGGCGGCAGCAGGACCGTGAGGTGGCCGAGGACGCGGGCATCCTGGGCGCCATGCGCGACGGGGCCGCCCCGGACGTCTTCGGCAGTTCGGCGCTGAGCAGCGATCTGACCAACGGGATCGGCGGCCTCATCGGCGCGAAGGGCACGCAGATCGGCTCTGGCGGGCTGGGCAGCCGCGGCAGCGGGCTCGGCGGCGGAGGCACGGCCGAGGGCATCGGCGGGCTGGGCACCAACGGCAAGGGCGGCGGGAAGAAGGGCTACGGCACGGAGAGCGGCGACTGGGGTGGGTACACCGAAGGGAAGGGCCCCAGGATCGCCGGCGATCCCATCCTGATCGGCAACATGGACCGCTCGCTCATCGACGCGGTCATCAAGCGGAACATGACCCAGATCCGCCACTGCTACCAGCTCGAGCTCACCAAGAACCACGATCTGGGCGGCAAGATCACGGTCAAGTTCGTCATCGCCAAGGACGGGACCGTCACCAAGGCGGAGACCAAGTCCAGCACGATGAACAACGCGGCCGTCGAGAACTGCATCAACGACCGCTTCATGAAGTTCCAGTTCCCCGAGCCCAAGGGCGGGGGCATCGTGATCGTCAGCTACCCCTTCATGTTCTCGGCGGGGTAGCCGCTCAGACGGGCACCCGGTCCTCAGGGAAGAAGCGCCCACCGGACGCCGCGAGATCGCGGAGCGTCCGGCTGGGCGCGAAGCGCTCGTGGACGGTCTTCGCCAGGCTCTCCAGCTCCGCTACGACCCGCGCCGCGCCCTGGCGGTCCACCCACGAGAGGGGGCCGCCGGTGTTCGGCGCGAAGCCGATCCCGAAGATGGCGCCCACGTCGGCGTCGCGAGGCTGCACCAGGATGCCGTCGTCCAGCGCCCGCCCGACCTCCGCGACCTGCGCCAGCAGCAGGCGGCGCCCGAGCTGCTCCACCGTCGCCTCCTGGCGCGGGGCCGTGACCAGCCCGGAGAGCCCGGACCAGATACCCAGGCGCTTGCCCTCGTTGTAGGCGTAGAAGCCGGCGCCCTCGGCCCGCCCCAGCCGCCCAGCCGCCACCAGGGCCTGCACGAGCCGCGCGCCCGGCAGGTCCACCTCACCCCGATAGGCTTTGGCCTGCTCGAAGGCGTGCGCGGCCAGGCGGAGCGTGACCTCGTCGAAGACCTGGAGCGGCGGCACCACCATGCCGGCGACGCGCGCGGCGTACTCCACCAGGACCGGATCGTAGCCCTCGGCCACCAGGCTCGCGCCCTCCAGGATGTAGGCGGAGAACACGCGGGTCGTGTAGAAGCCGTAGCCGTCGTTCACCACGATGGGGAGCTTGCCCGTCCTGCGGCAGAAGGCCAGGCAGCGGGCCACCGTGCGCTCGTCCGTGGCCGCGCCGCGGATGATCTCCAGGAGCGGCATCTGCTCCACCGGGGAGAAGTAGTGCAGCCCGATGAAGCGCTCCGCCGCCGAGGAGGCCCGCGCCAGATCGGTGATCGGCAGGGCCGAGGTGTTGGACGCGAACACGGCGTCGGGGGCCAGCAGGGGCTCGACCTCGCGGGTGACGCGGTGCTTGACCCCGATGTTCTCCACGACCGCCTCGATGACCAGATCGGTCCCGCGCAGCGGCTCGAGCTCCAGCGTGCCGGTGACCCGGGCCAGGATGGCGGCGCGCCCGGCCTCGTCCAGGTGGCGCTGCCGCTCGGCGATCTGCGCGCGGACGTGGGCCATCCCGCGGTCCAGCGCGCCCTGGTCGATGTCCTTCAGCACCACCTCGTAGCCGCTCGCCGCGCAAAGGTAAGCCAGCCCGGCGCCCATCATCCCGGCGCCCAGGATGGCGACCTTCTGGAAGCCGTCGCTCTCCGCCTTGGGCAGCCCCGCGTGCTTCTCCGCCGCCGAGCGGAAGAACCACAGCGTGCGGATCATGTCCTTGGCCTGGTCTGACGTCGCCAGGCGGGCGAAGGCCCGCGCCTCCACCTCCATGCCGCGGTCGAAGCTGAGGCGCAGCCCGTCCTGCACCACCGCCACCAGCTCCTCGGGCGCCTTGAACGCGCCCGCCGTCTTCTTGTAGAGCATGGCGCAGGCGGCGATGAAGATCTGGCGAGCCTCGGGGCTCTTCGGGTCCAGCCCGGGGGGAGCCTGCCCGCGGTCCCAGGGCTGCTTCGCCCCCTTGTTCGCCCGGATCCAGGTGACGGCCTTCGCGCGCAGGTCTTCGGGGTCGCGAGCCGTCTGGTCCGCCAGCCCCTGGCCCACCGCCTTGTTGGCCCGCACGATCTTGCCCTGAGCCATGAGCTCCAGCGCCGGCTGCACGCCGATGAGCCGGGGCAGGCGCTGGGTGCCGCCCGCGCCGGGGATCACGCCCAGCGAGACCTCGGGGAGCCCGAGCTGGATGCGGGGATCATCCAGCACGATCCGGTGATGGCAGGCCAGGGCGAGCTCATAGCCGCCCCCCAGGGCCGAGCCCGTCAGCGCCGCCACCACCGGCAGCCCGCAGGTCTCCAGCCGCCGGTAGAGCGCGCCGAGCTGCCGCACCATCGCGTAGAGCCGGGCCGGATCGCGCTCCCCATAGAGCTGGTCCAGGTCCGCGCCCACGCAGAAGTCCTTGTGGCCGCTGGCGATGATGATGCCCTGGGCCTCGCCGCTGGCCAGCACGCCCTCCAGCGCGTCCCGCAGCCCCTCGCCGAAGCTCGGGTTCACCTTGTTGGCCCGCCCCTCCATGGTCAGCGTGATGGTGGCGATGCCGTCCGCGATCTCGTAGCGGATGCCGTGATTGGAGTTCATGTCACACCCGCTCGATGATGGTGGCGATGCCCATGCCCCCGCCGATGCACAGGGTCACCAGCGCCGTGCTCTGGTCCCGCTCCTCCAGCGCGTCCAGCGCCGTCGCCAGCAGCACCGCGCCCGTGGCCCCCAGCGGGTGGCCCAGCGCGATGGCGCCGCCGTTGACGTTCACGCGCTCCGGGTCCAGCCCGAAGTGTTTGATATAGATGAGCGGCACCACCGCGAAGGCCTCGTTGACCTCGAAGATGTCGATGTCCGACGCCTTCATCCCGGCCTTCTTCAGCGCCTTCTCCGAGGCCGGCATGGGCCCGGTCAGCATGACGTAGGGCTCCTCGCCCACCACCGCCATGGAGCGGATCCGCGCCCGCGGCCTGAGCCCCAGCGCGCGCCCCTTCTCCGGGCTGGCCACCAGCACCGCCGCCGCCCCGTCCACGATGCCCGAGGAGTTGCCCGCGGTGTGGACGTGGTTCACCCGGTCCACGGTCGGGTAGGCGCGCCGGATCAGGCTGTCCAGGCCGAAGGTCCGCCCCATCATGTCGAAGGAGGCCTTGAGCTTGCCCAGCACCTCCAGGCTCGTGTCCGCGCGGGGGAGCTCGTCCCGGTCCAGCACGGGGAGCCCGCCCTGGTCCACCACCGGAACAAGGGCCTTCTGGAAGGCCCCGCGGGCCTGGGCGGCGACCGCCCGGCGGTGGCTCGTGAGCGCGAAGGCGTCCACGTCCGCCCGCGAGAACCCGTGCATGGTGGCCAGCAGATCGGCCGAGATGCCCTGCGGCACGAAGCCCACGTCCCACTGGGTGCGAGCGTCGGTGATGGCGCCCCCGTCCGACCCCATCTCCACGCGCGACATGCTCTCGATGCCGCCCGCGACGACCAGATCGAAGAAGCCCGACGCCACCATGACCGCGGCGTGGTTGATGGCCTCCAGGCCCGAGCCGCAGAAGCGGTTGACCGTCACGCCGGGCGCGTCCAGGTCATAGCCGGCGGTCAACGCGGCGAAGCGGGCGATGCAGGCCCCCTGCTCCCCCGTCTGCGTGACGCATCCCATCACCACGTCGTCCACCTCGCGGGTGTCGAGGGCGTTGCGGTCGCGCAGCGCGCGCAGCGAGCCCGCCAGCAGGTCGATGGGGCGGACGACGTTGAGCGCGCCGCTCTCCTTGCCGCGGCCGCGCGGCGTCCGCACGGCGTCGAAGATCAGGGCTTCAGGCATGGTCACCTCAGGGGCAGCGTTCTAACCCGCCCGAGGGCGCTATGCTGCGCCGATGCGGTGGCGGACGTCGCTCCTGGCGCTGGCGATCCTCCTGGGCTCGGGCCGAGCCTTCGAGCGGCGCTGGATCTCGGACGACGCCACGATCTCCTTCCGCTACGCCGAGAACCTGCTGGCCGGGCGCGGGCTGGTCTTCAACGCGGGCGAGGCGGTGGAGGGCTACACCAACTTCCTGTGGACGCTGGGCACGGCGGGGGCGATGGCGCTGGGCCTGGATCCGGCGGCCTTCTCCATCGGGCTCGGGATCGCCTGCTTCGCCGCTACGATCCTCCTGATCGGGCGGGCCGGGGGCGGGCCGCTCCCCGTGGCCGCCTGCGCGCTCGCCGGGATCTCGCTGGCCGCCGACTTCGCCACCAGCGGGCTGGAGACCTCCCTGTTCACGCTGCTGCTCACCGCCGCGGTCCTCGGGGCCGAGCGCGCGGAGCGCTCACGACAGGCGATGGGGCTCGGGCTCCTGTGCAGCCTCGCCCTGCTCACCCGGCCGGAGGGGGCGCTTGTGGCCGGTATCGCGGTGCTGGCCCTCGCGCTGGGGCCCGCGGGGGGGAGGGCGGCGCTCGCGGCGGCGGGGCCGGTGGCGCTCACCGGCCTGGCCTGGGGAGCCTGGAAGCTCCAATTCTACGGAGACCTGCTGCCCAACACCTTCCACGCCAAGGCCGGCGAGGGCGCGCGCTGGGCGCAGGGGATCACCTATCTGAGCCAGTTCTTCGGGAGCTTCTGGCCGGTGGGGCTCGGGCTGCCCGCGCTGGCGCTGTGGGGGGCGCGGGCCGGCGGGCGGGAGGTGCGGCGCTCGATCCTGCTCTTCGGCCTGCTCCCGGCCCTCTACCTGGCGCATGTGGCGCGGGTGGGCGGGGACTTCATGGCCGGGCGCTTCTGCCTGCCCTTGGCCCCCATCCTGCTGCTCTCGCTGGAGCGCGCGCTCCAGGCCCGGCTCGCCCCGCGTTGGAGCACTATACTACGTTTATTAGTTATCGGCGTCTGCGCCCTCGGCCTCACCCCGCAGGAGCTGGAGCGGGCGCGCTCGGGCGGGCTGCTGGTGGACGGTGTCATCGACGAGCGGGCCTTCTACGCCGAGCAGGAGCCGGCCATCCTCCACCAGATCGCCGTGCTGCGTCCCTACCTGGAAGGTCAGGACCTGCGTCTGGCCTTCTTCGGCGCCCAGGCGCGCCTGGTCTGGGCCCTGCGCGTCCCCTACGCGCTGGAGGGCGAGGTCGGCCTCACCGACGCCGAGATCGCCCGCCTGCCCAGCCCGCCGGGGAGCCGGATCGGGCACGGGCCCCGGCTCACGCTGGCGCGCGCGGTCGAGCGACAGATCGATCTGTTCATCGACCGACCGGGAGACGCCGTCATCGCCTCCCTCGCCAGCCCGCGCGCCGGCCCCCACGCCGCGGCGCGGGTCGACTTCGGGCAGGGCGTGACGGGCTGGCTGGTGCGCGAGCGGCCCGAGCTGACCGCGACCCTCGAGGCGCGCGGCGCGCGGATCCTGCGGAGGGAGGACGATCCGAGCCCCGCGCGTTAGCAGGGCGGATCCCCCCGAGAGAGCCCATGCTGGACCTGGCCGACGTCGCCGCGCTCGACCGCCTGAAGGCCGCTGAAGCCTTCGAGCGCTACCGCTTGCAGGTCCTGGACGACCCCACCCAGCCCGCCTTCGACCGCGCCTACGAGATGCTGGAGAGCTTCTTCGGCCCCCGCGGCGAGCTGGAGGAGCGCGCGGCTCTGGCCCGCTTCGCCAGCGAGCGCATCATCCACTACGGCCCGGGGATGGAGGGGCACTACCGCATCCTCGCCGCCTGGGAGGGCGACACCCTGGTCGGTGTGCGCGACTGCTACGTGGACCTGGACATCTACGGGCGCTTCTGCGTGGTCGCGCTCAGCCACGCCTTCATCGCCCCCGACCACCGGCGCAGCGGGCTGGGCGCCGTCTTCCGCGCGGTCCCCGTCACGCTCGCGCGGCAGACCGTGGCCCAGCGCTTCGTCAACCCGTCCAGCGTCCCCATCGTCATCGCCGCGGAGATGGAGCCCGCCGACCCGGAGAACCCCGACACCATCATCCGCCTGATGGCCTATGGGCGCTCGGGCTTCAAGGTGCTGGACCCTCGGCGCCTGCCCTACTCCCAGCCGGACTTCCGCGAGGACGAGGTGCTGAAGAGCGGCCACACCGCGCTCCCCCTCCTGCCCGTCGTGCGCTGGGTGGACCACCCGGAGGCCGAGGCCATGCCGCCCCGCCTCGCCGCCGCCTTCCCGCGCCTCTTCCACGTCTGCCATCGCATGTACCTCCCGGCCTGGCGGGTGGACCCGTCCGAGGCCCACGCGCTGGGGGCGCTGGCCCGCTCGGACGCGGACGTGCCCATGCTCCCGCTGCCCACCGGCCCGGAGCAGATCGAGCTCGTGGCCCCCCTCCTGCGCGGCGCCGTCCTGCCCCATTATCCGCCCGGCCTGCGCGGGCCGGAACCCGGCTTCGGGAGCGCGGAAGACGAGATGCGCGCCCTGCGGACCCGCTGGAGCGCCGCCGCCTGAGCCGCGTCTCCGCGCCGATCGTACACAGAGGCTCTTTCAGCCCGAACAGTCGCCTTTTCAGTCCGAGCGTTGCGAAATTTCGACTCATCGAAACAATGGCGCTAAGTGCGGTGGACCTCCACTCCACAGGAGATTCATCATGGGACAGCAGGATCACGGACGTCACGACTGGTACGAGCTCAGCACCACCGACCTCAGCGCCGCCGTCGCCTTCTACTCGAAGGTCATCGGCTGGGAGGTCGAGAATTCCTTCATGGGCATGGAGTACACCATGTTCAAGCCCGCGGGCGGCCGCTCCGTCGCGGGCGTCATGCCGCAATCCGACGACGCGAAGCAGATGGGCGCGCCGCCCGCCTGGCTCGGCTACATCGCCGTAGGCAACGTCGACGGGACCGCGCAGAACATCCTGGCGAACGGCGGCAAGGCCCTCTCACCGCCCTTCGACGTCCCCAACGTGGGCCGCATGCAGGTCATGGCCGACCCCTGGGGCGCGGTCTTCGCGCTGCACCAGTTCGACTCGGACATGGCGCCCGCCGGCGAGCCCAAGGCGGGCGAGGTCTGCTGGCACGAGCTGCTGACCGACGATCTGGAGGGCGCCTGCGCCTTCTACAGCAAGATCTTCGGCTGGACGAAGGGCCAGGCCATGGACATGGGCGAGATGGGCACCTACCAGATCATCAACCGCGGCGAGGGCGGGATCGGCGGCTTCATGAAGCGCCCGCCGATGGTTCCCGTCAACTACTGGTTGTACTACGTCACCGTCACGGACCTGGACGCCACTCTGGCCCGCGCCACCGAGGCGGGCGGCACCGTCATCGTCCCGCCCATGCCCATCCCCGGCGGCAGCCGCATCGCGCAGTTCCTCGACCCCCAGGGCGCCACCCTCGCCATCCTCGGCCCCTGATCAGGTCAGGGCCGCGACGACCGCCGCGGCCCAGGTGAGCATCCAGAGGCCGGAGCCCGCCACCAGCGCGGGCTCGGCCCGGTCCCACAGCGCGTCCACGCCGCGCAGCCACCCTGGTGTGCGGTGGGCGCGCTCGAAGACCCGGCGGGCGCGGCGGCGGATGCGCTCGGCGGGGCCGTGCTCCAGATCGTGTGTGTCCAGGCCACGGAGGGCCTGATCCAGGCGTTCCTCGGGGCTCATGATGTCTCCCTCATCTGCGCGTCCAGGCCCATCTGCTCGGCCAGGGCGGCGCGCGCGCGGCTGAGCCGCTGGCGCAGGGTGTCCGGTTTCACATCCAGGGCGGCAGCGGCCTGGCTCGGCGTGAGCCCCTCCACCACCACCAGGAGCAGGGCCTCGCGGTAGATCGGATCGAGCGTGCAGAGCGCGCGCTCCAGCGCCCGGTTCGCCTCGCTCGCGCTCAGGACCGCATGCGGGTCCGCTCCCCCACCCCTGCTGGAGAGCGCGCTCCCCAGCGTGAGGATCCGCGAGGCGTCCAGCCAGGACCAGCGGCGCCAGCTCCGCGCGCGGTTGCGGGCCACCGTGAACAGCCAGGCGTCCAGGTCGGTGTCCTCGCGGAGCCGCGGGGCGTGGCGGGCCAGCTGCACGAAGCAGTCCTGCAGCAGCTCCTCGGCGACGCTGCTCTGGCCCACCATGCACAGCAGAAAGCCGAAGAGGCGTGGGCGGTAGCTGGCATACACGGCGTCGAAGGCGGCGCCGTCGCCGCTCCGCAGTCCGCCCAGCCAGGCCGCGCGCGTGTCCATACCCGGGAGGAACGCACGGGCGGACCCGCCGTGACAAGGATCGGGCGAAAAAAGAAATCGGCTCCCTCCTGTCACGCGCGCCCGGCTGCTGCGTTGAGTCCGGGCGAGGGGCAGGACGCCCCCAGGAGGTCCAAGATGTGGCTCATCACCGCGGGCGGCGCGCCCAGCTTCGTCATCGTCTTCTTCGGCATCGTGGCCCTGGCCAGCGCGGCCCGCTTCGCCTGGAGACCCGACCCCAGCCGCGTGCCCTACATCCTCGGCCTGTCCGGCGCGGTCCTCTTCGCCAGCGTGGCCGGCGTGATGGCCGCGCTGGCCAGCGTCGCGGTCCACGTCACCGGAAACGACGAGTGGGCGCAGAGCCCGGACATGCCGCTCATCGTGCTGGCCGGCTTCGGCGAGTCCATGGCGCCCGGCATCCTCGGGTTCGCCATCCTCAGCGTGATCGCCCTCATCGCCTCGGTGGGGCTGCGGCGGATGCCGGCGGGGTGAGGAATCCGTCGTCGCCATCGGCGCTCCGTCGGCCTATACTGAGCTCGAGGTGCGCATGACGACGCCCGTCCGAGCCCTGCTCCCCCTTGGTCTCCTGCTCGGCGGCTGCATGGGCCCAGCGCTGATCCGCAAAGAGGTCTACTACCGGGACATCGAGCAGGTGGGCGTGGTCCCCGCGCCGAGCGGGCTGCATGCCGTGGGACCGCTGGCGCCCGAGGGCGGCGTATCCGTGGACGCCGAGCTGAGCTCCGCCCTGGTCGCCTCGCCGCGCCTGAGCCGCGAGGAGGGGGCCCCGGGGGCCTATGTCGCCTCGGAGTGGGGGCGCCTGCGCCTGGCGCACGGTGTGAACCACGGGCTGGAGGTCGGGCTCGAGCTGGAGGGCAGCCCGCTGGATCTGGTGCACCCGCTGGCGACCGACGTGGGCGACGCCAACGTGACCGGCGTGGTCGGGCGCGCGGGCCCCTGGGTGCGCGCGCGCGCGACGGGCCGAAAGGGTGGCTACCTGGAGAGCCAGATCCAGGCCTCGGGGACCCTGCTGCCCTACAACCACATCGAGACGCTGCACGTCACGGCGACGACCTGGGAGCAGGGGCTCCAGACCAGCAAGAGCACGCGCGACGAGTGGGACCAGCGGGAGAGCGTGCTCTTCTTCTGGGGCTGGCGCGGCGGGCTCTCCCTGGGTCGCGTCACGGAGCGCGGCTGGGACCTCTCGCTCGGCCTCGGCGGCGAGACCCTGCCCTCCTTCTACGGCTACCAGCACGACCAGTGGTCCTGCTCCTGGTACGCCGACGGCAGCAGCTTCTGCGAGCCCCCGCCTCGCCACCGCGACACGTCGGTGGTCTGGAGCTGGTCCGGCACCGCCGCCCTCGGCGTCCCGCTGGGGGACACGCCGTTCACGCTGATCGGCACGCTCTCGACCATGGGCGGCGACCGCTACGACGCGCCGGAGCTCGGGCTGGTGCCGCTGGGCGGGAGCCTCGGGATGCGGTGGAGCTCGCCGAGCCGCCAGGACTGAGACCACAGGCAAGTGCGGCCTGGACCAGAGCACCTGCGCGTCATTTGACACACCTCCTGTGTATTACCACACAAAGACACAGTGAAAGCTCGACGCATAATCATCCTTAAAGTAGCACTATCCCGTACGATTTCGGCGGGAACGACTCTTGCATGAACTGGATGCTGTCCACTGGCCAGCCCAGACCTGCGGGAGGAGCAGAGATGGAACGAGCTCTGAAGCGGAAGAACAGGAGAGCGCTTGGCGCGCTCCTTCGCCTCCGCGACTCCCGGGCTGCTGACCCGGCCCCTCGGCTGGGGAGCGCCCTCAGGCTGGTGGAGATGGAGGCGACCTTCAAGCGGCGGAGGGCGAGCTCTCCGTCCGTCCAAGAACATCGCTGAGCGAGAGAGGGGGGGAGCATGCCGGATCCTGTTGTCCAGACCAACGACAGCGCGAATGAAGGGGCGAGCCCGCCCACGGCGGGAACGCACACGCCGATGAGCGCGGCCGAGGCGAAGCACAAGGAGCGTAGGGCGACAAGGTCGATCCTGGTGGGAGGAGTTCTCTTCCTGGCCTTGCTCAGTGGATTCGCGGCAACCCTGCACGCGATCTACGTGGAATTCCTGCCCAGTTCGCTGCACCTCGTAGACGTCCGGTTCCAGGATGAGCACGATGGGCAACGCGACATACCCAATACGCTCTCCTCCACCAGCTCGACCATTGTCACAGGGGCGACCCCAGAGACAGGCGCTGAGGCGACGCTCGACGAGATGAGGATGAAACAGAGGAGAAGTAGTGCCACACCGACCAAGGACGACGAACAGATCCTCGACCTGGATCAGCAGGCTCTGAAGCTACACTACTTCGCGACGTTCGCACATCGCGAGATCCTGGGGTTCTGGTTCAATCTCCTTGCGGGCTCGCTGCTCATTCTCTTTGGGATCTTCGTCTTCTTCGAGTCCGTCTTGAACGGTGAGCCCGAGGGAGAGAACGCCTTCGAATTCAAGACAGGCGGCGGCAGCGGGCTCGTGCTCACCCTGAAGAGCCGCTCTCTAGGCATGGTCGCCGTCACCTCTGGAGCCGCCGTGCTTCTCCTGGTGAAACAGGCAAACCAGCCAACGACGGACATCGTTGAGGCCTATTTCAGGGACACCCGAGAGCCAGCGGAAGCCGCGCGTGAGGAAGATTCAGACTCGGTTGCAGAGCAAAAGCGGCCGCCCGATCCGGGCCCCACGCCACCGAACGCCCAAGAAGAACCACCCTTTCCCAACCCTCCAGTTGGTCAAGGAACGCCGTGAGGGTTTCAACCATGAGCACACGCATTCAGAAGGTCCTCGCAGTGGCGATCCCGGTCAGCCTCCTGGCTCTTCACAATTCAGGGGCCACGTCTGAAGAATCGTCTACGATTCGGCTGCTGAGCGCCGAGACCTGCGAGCCCATCCTTGTGGAGGATGGAGCATTCTGCATCATTAACATGAGCCCTAATCCGATCACGGTCGGTCTCTACCTGGAACGCCTGGACCTCAAGACAGAAGGGGGAAATCCTCTCTTCGATCTGTACGCACTCACTCTCCTGTTGACTGGAGAGGAGCAGGCCAAAGGTGCCATCCTGCGATCAAATCAGACCGCGTACCTTACTGTGGTCACGGACGAGACAAAGGATGAGTCGGGGATCGTGAAGTACCCAGAGACCGTGGTGCGCGCGCCTGTAGTCGCTGGCGAGACCTGGGCCGTCGTCTGGGATGCCAATGATCCTCCTGCCGCTCCCTGTGAGGGTCCCTGCTACCGCCTCCGAAAGATCTGACGGATCCCACTCACGGCGTCCACCCCGGGTGGCGCCAGCGCTCCAGCAGGGCGCGGGGCAGCCTCGGTCGAGGGCCCTGGTGGGCGGCGATGAGGGCGCGGATCGCCGCGGCCGTTCGATCGCGCAGGCTCTCTGGGGACTCTCCGGGGATATGGCGCACCGGCGGCCCGATCCAGCTCCGAATCTTGACAGGAAATGGCAGGATTCCGAACCCCAGCAGCGCCACCGCCGGGATCTTCGTGGCCTCGTAGAAGGCCTGGACCGGGGGCAGGTGGACGCCGGGGCTGCGGTAGGCCTCGTCGATGTTCTCGGCGAAGGCGGGGAGGATATCCACCCCCGCTTGTAGCGCGACGTGCGCGAAGCCCAGGCGCTCTCCCCAGACCAGCTCGTAGGCGCGCGCCCGCCCGGCGATGGCCTCACGCACGCCGCCCGGCGAGACCCCGACCAGGCACCCTTGCGCGAGCAGCTCCAGCGCGGCCTCGCGCGTGCCCGGCACCACCCCCATCTCCAGGCAGAGCTCGCGCAGCCCCGGCACCCGGAAGAGCAGCTTCTCCGCCATCGCCCGCGGCATGCGCCCGGTGCGCTGGTAATACCAGGACCCGAAGTACCAGGCGTCGATGGGGATGAAGCCGTGGTAGAAGACGATGAGCGCGGGCCGGTCTTCGGGGATGTGCTCGGCGCCGTGGACCTCGTAGGCGTTCCAGGCGCGCCCGAAGCGCAGCATGGCGGCGGTGGCGAGGTCGCGGCTGGGGGTGCGGTCGTCGGGCATGGAGTGTCTCAGCCAAAGAGCCGGGTGATCTCGGCCAGCTCGGGGTAGAGCCGGGCCTGGCCTGCGTGACGGATCTGGGAGCCCAGGAGCAGCGCCCGATCCACGCGGAGGCGAAGCCGATCGTCCTCCGTCAGACCCTCGGCGAGGGCGGCGAGGCGCGCGGGAGCCCGCGCCCCGAGGGCCAGCAGCGCGAGGTCCAGCCTGTTGGAGCCCGCGCCCGCGAGGAGAACCGAGTCCGGGTAGACACGCAGGGCCGCGTGAAGCTCGTCGGTGAGATCGTGGAAGAGAGGGTCGCTCGCCTGAGCCAGGGTGGCCGCCCAGCTCATCGCGTGGGGCCATCGCTCGGGGCGCTCGCGCAGACTGCGGGTGAGCAGCCGCGCCCAGTCCTCTGCGGGTCCACAGGCCGCGCGCGTAGGGGTGGGACACGGGGGGAGGGCGGGCAGCGTCCGGTCTCGAAGCGCGACCTGCAAGAGCGCCATGCTCAGCCCTGGATCCGCGAGCCGCGTGGACGCCGAGAGGAGCAGGTCCCAGTCCACCGGGATCAGGTCGGCTCCGTACAACAGGATGTCCGAGGGTGAGAGCGAGCCCCCCGCGGGGAGAGGAGCGCCGAGCAAGGACGCCACGCGCAACACCGGGATCCGAGCCAGGGCGACGCGCTCTTCACCCTCCAGGGCCCAGGGCGCGTCCTCCGAGGCGGCCTGGCGCAGCGCGGACTGAACGACGCGCCAGACCTCCTCCCAGACCGGGCGCGGCGCGACCATCACCCCCAGCAGGGGGCAGAGGCGCTGAAGCAGCACCATCCACGCCTCCCGCGGCGGCTCACCCTCCAGGATCGCCCGCTCGAAGCTCCAGGCGACCGGGACGGGGCTCGCGTTGTGCTCGACCAGGCGGAGCTCCAACGCGCGACGCTCCTCGGCGCGCTCAGAGCCCATCCCCTTCGCCTCGAGCAGGAGCGCCTGCAGCGGAGGGGTGTCGCTCCGCCCCTGAGCGGCGAATTGCGGCCCTCCTTCGAGCCCCTCGGGCCCTTCGTGCCGGGCCAGGAGGCTCCCCGCACCGCCCGGCGCCAGGGCCAGCTCCAACAGGCGCCCCAGCCAGCCCACGCGCGTCTGCTCCCAGGGCGCGTCGCAGTTCTCCAGCCAGAACCGGAAGAGCGGCTCAGCCAGCCGATACCAGGTCGCGCGACCTTCCGAGCGGCTCAGGACCACGCCGTCGTCCTGGAGGCGCTGACACTGACCTGAGGCCTGGGACACGCCGATGCCCAGCCACTCGCCGATCTCCGTAGGGGACAGCTCTCGGGGGGCCATGGCCAGCAGCTCTACGATGGACTGCTTCTGCGCCGAGAGATCGAGGAACCGAAGCTGATGGTGAGCCGCGAGCTGCTGCACGACCGCGTAGAGCTGCTCTGAGGCCCAGGACTCTGGCGATCGTGCGCAGGCGCCACCGAGCGCGACCAGCGTGCGGGGGCTCCCGCCGCTGAGCGTGATCAGGGCCTCGCGTCGGGCCGGCCAGCCCTCCAGCGTCGTCGCCGGGCCCCCGAGCTGATCCAGCAGATGGCCAGCCTCCTCCTCGTGGAGCGGCGCGACCGGCCAGGAGGAGAACGCGCCATAGAAGGCTGTCTCACGGCTGATGAAGGGCTCCGAGAGCGTCACCCCGGTGCCGATGAGCAGCACGGGCCGCGCCTGGTCCAGCGTCGCGCGCAGGTTCCGTCGCTCCTGCTCGGGGAGCGCCCGAAGCTGGCGCTCCAAACCCTCGAAGAAGATGACCAGCGGGCCCTGGAGGGGCGGAGGGGGTGTGGGTCGGACCCCAAAGCGCTGCCAGCGGGGACCCGCCCGGATCTCGGCGATCCTCGCCAGGATGGCGGCGGCGGAGCCCAGCTCCGGGATGTCCTCGGGGATGATGACCACCGAGATCCCCTTGTCCGCCAGCAGCGGAGCCAGCTCGCTGTGCGCCAGGGAGATCAGGTGTGACTTCCCCATGCCGCGCGGGCCGAAGAAGTAGAGGTGGATGGGGACGCCGCCCTGCACCAACGCGTCGATGGCCGCCCGGATCGTGCGGAGCTGCTCCTCCCGGCCGACATGGCGTTGGCGGAGGCAGGCTGGGTCCTCGCGCCAGGGGGTGTAGACGTCCACGAGTGCGCTCATGAGCTCTCTCCGTACCACCGCCACCAGCGCTGGAGGAGCGGGAGCAGGAAGGAGTAGGTGCCCGCCCGGCTGTCGAAGCCCAGGTAGAACTCGTCCACCAGGAGGTGAAGGAGCGCGCCCGCCTCCCCGCGATCGGCGACTCCCGCCGCGAGCGCAGCGTTGATGAGCGCCTCCCTGGGCACGGGCCCAGGAGACCTCGTCACCTCGCTGAGGACCACCATGAGAACCCGAGCCTTCTCCCGGCCATAACGGCGGACGAGGTGTTCGCCTCCCTCGTCCGCGAACAGGTGCCGCATCCTGGGCGCGAGGAGGGCCTCGACCCCCTCATCCACCGCGACCTCGTCGACCTGCTCGGACTCGGCCAGAGACGCGGCGCTTCGCTCGGCGAGCACGCGGATCCAGTGCGGAGATCCGCCGGCGACCTCATGCGCCCGCCGAGCGGCGTCCCTCGTCGTGGTGTGTCTGAAGCGCGTCACGTCCATCTCGAAGAGGGTCATCCCCGCGGCGGGCTCGAGCGGACCGAGCTCATAGACGGGGGTGAGGTCGTTGAGCTCCGCGGAGGCTCCGAGACCGTGCGCCAGCCCAGCCAGCCCGACGGAGCCCGTCAGGATCATCCTCAAGCTGTCGCGGAGATCATCACGCTGCCTCAGGTAGCGGAGCGCCGCGAGGGCTCGGCGGGCCTCCGTCTTCCCCTCCGTCGCCTGCACGGCGTCCAGCCACCAGGGCACCTCGTCGAGCGCCAGAAACAGTGTAGACCCTTCGCCCGCCGTCCTGGCGCGGAGGGTCTGCCTGGCCGCGCTGAGGACCGCGCCGAGGCGCTCCCAGGGGTCCGCGTGAGCCGGGTCTCGGAGCGCGATCTGCGCCGGACCGACGCCCGCGGACGAGACACGGGCCTCGACCCGCGCCCCCAGGCTCTCCGCGATCCCGCGCTTCTGCATCTCGTGGAGGATTCGCTCGACCGCCTCCGCCACGCTGTTGGCCCCCTGGAGGTCTACGCGCACCCCGAGGAAGCCTGGACGCGGGGTCTGGACCATGGACCGGAGCAGCTCCGTCTTCCCGATGCGCCGTGGCCCGACGAGCAGGACGGAGCGTTCTTCGAGGACCTTCCAGATCTTTCCCGAGTCCTGCTCACGCCCGAGGATGAAAGGATTGATTCTGTTATGCGTCATGAATGATTCGTAACAAGAACGATTCGCTTCAGCAACGCCATCCAGACCCTCACCCCTCCACCACCACCCCCTCACCCGCCGCCACGACCCGCAGGCGCCCCGGCAGGAAGCGCTCGATGATCTCCAGATTCGTCCTGGCATGCAGGCTGAGCGGGCCCGCGCGCACGCTCCCGCCGAAGAGGGCCAGCGGGATCAGGAGCTGGTCGGCCAGGTGCTCGCCCACGGGGACATCCTGGGCCTGCCAGGCCTGGAATTCCTCCACCGCGCGGAGGGCGATGTCCTCGGTGTTGCGCTTCTCGCCGAAGGCCGTGAACACCTCCGCCCCGCCGTCGAAGCGCGCCTCCAGCCAGCAGGCGAAGCCGGGGCCGACGGGCTCGGGCGCCTGGTGGAAGTGGAGCTGGCCGCGCTCGAGGCCGAGGTGGTGCTTGAAGACGCCCAGCGCGCCGTGGCCAATCTTGTGAGAGATGGCCGAGATCGCCGCGTGCCCGTGGAGCTCGCGCAGGGGGCCGCGCTCGGTGATGCGCACGGGGCGCGCCCCGGGGAGCACGCGCGCCCGGACCTCGCCCCCGCCGGCCGGGTAGAAGCCCCACTTGATGAGGTCGAGCTCCAGCCCCACGTGCGGCGCGAAGGCCTCGCGCAGGAAGTGGAAGGGCGGGGCGGCGCTGTTGTGCGTGCCGCCACTGACGCTCACGGTGGAGGGCTGCTCCTGGAGCAGCAGAGGCGGGAGCACGGTCTGGAGCACGAGGCTGGCGCTGCCCGCCGAGCCGATGGCGAAGCGGTAGTCGCCCGCCCGCGCGGGCCCGGGGAGGAAGACGACGCGCTGGCTGCCCAGCTCGGCGCCCTCCACCTCGGCCCCGCAGATCTCGGCCGCGGCGCGCACGCAGGTCAGGTGCTGGCGGAGCAGGCCGGGTCTGGCCCGCCCCGCGCGCACCTTCGTGAGCTCGAAGCCCGCGCCTGTGACCACCGAGAGGGCCAGCGAGCTGCGGAGCACCTGCCCGCCGCCCTCGCCCAGACTGCCGTCGATGCGGATCACGGGGCCTCCTTCCGCTCGAAGAGCAGGCCCTCGGGCCCCGTGACCCGAAGGAAGCGGTGGTAGGGGATGAAGGCGCGCCCGTCGTCGATGGGCTCACCCTCGGCGTCCCGGGCCTCCACGAAGACCCCGGCGGCGGCGATCTCGAGGATCGATCCGCCGGAGATCCGCCGCTCGTCCTCGGGCGCGCCGCGGTGGCGCACCACGAGGGAGAGCGAGCTGAGGTCAGCCTGACGCCACTTGCGCTCGTTCAGCAGGTTTCGGATGTCCATGGTTCACCCCTTCACACACACGACCTGACGGAGCGTGTGGACGATCTCGACAAGATCGGACTGCGCCTCCATCACCGCGTCGATGGGCTTGTAAGCCATCGGGATCTCGTCGATGACGTCGGCGTCCTTGCGACACTCGATGCCGGCCGTGGCGCGGATCTGATCCGCGACCGTGAACCGGCGCTTCGCCTCGTTTCGCGACATGGCGCGCCCGGCCCCGTGGCTGCAGGAGCAGAAGGAGTCCGGGTTGCCCTTGCCGCGCACGATGTAGGAGCGCGTGCCCATCGAGCCCGGGATGATGCCCAGGTCGCCCTCCCGCGCGCGCACGGCGCCCTTGCGGGTGACCCAGACGTTCGCGCCGAAGTGGTGCTCGCGCTCCACGTAGTTGTGGTGGCAGTTCACGGCGGTCTCGCCGAGGTCGAAGGGCGGCAGCTCGGCCAGCAGCGCGCCGAGCACGGCCTGCATCATGAGCTCGCGGTTCTGGCGCGCGTAGCGCTGCGCCCAGCCCACAGCCTCGACGTAGTCGTCGAAATACTGCGTGCCCTCGGCGAAGTACGCCAGATCCTTGTCAGGCAGGCTGATGAAGAAGCGCTCCATCTCCCGCTTCGCCAGCTCGATGAAGTAGGTGCCGAAGCGGTTGCCCACCCCGCGCGAGCCGCTGTGGAGCATGACCCAGACGCGGTCGGCCTCATCGAGGCAGAGCTCGATGAAGTGGTTGCCCGTGCCGAGCGTGCCGAGGTGGTTCACGTCGTTGCCGCGCCCCAGCTTCGGGTGCTTCTCCAGGATGCGCGTGTAGTCCTCCTCGAGGAGCTGCTTCCAGCTCGCGCCGTAGGCCGTGGGGACGTCGTGCCAGGCGCCGCGGTCCCCGCGCCCGCCGTTGTGGGTGCGGCCGTGGGGGACGGCGAGCTCGATGGCGTCGCGCACCCGGCTGAGCGAGTCGGGCAGATCGGACGCCGTGAGCGTGGTCTGCACGGCCATCATGCCGCAGCCGATGTCCACGCCGACCGCGGCGGGGATGATGGCCTTGTGCGTGGGGATGACCGAGCCCACCGTGGCGCCCAGGCCCAGGTGGACGTCGGGCATGACGGCGACGTGCCGGTGCACGAAGGGCATCCCGGCGATGTTCTGAAGCTGCTTGACGGCGGCGTCCTCGACGGGGACGCCGACGGTCCAGGCCTTGATGACGCCCTTGGGCGCCGGGATGTGCGTGTACATGCGGACCTCCTGCCCCCCTTAATGCATGGACCGTGCCAACGGGGGCCATGACGGAGATACGCCGATCGGCGCTCGCCAGGGTCGCGAATTTCTTATAGGATAGGATAAGGATTCGCCCAGATGGATAAGGTCGTCCTCGGCCTCTACGGCACCACCCTCGACAGCCCCCCCGGGGCGGCGCGCTGGACGCGCTGGCGACCCACGGTCTCGATCTTCGAGGCCGAGGACCTCGCCATCGCGCGTCTGGAGCTGCTCTACCCGCCGTCTCACCTGGAGGGGGCGGAGCGCGTGGCCGAGGACATCAAGAACCTCTCGCCCGAGACCACGGTGCGGCTCCACCCGCTGCCGATCGCCAACCCCTGGGACTTCGAGGAGGTCTACGGCGCGCTGCACGACTACGCGCGGGCCTACCCCTTCCGGCCGGACGACGAGGACTACCTGGTCCACATCACGACGGGCAGCCACGTCGCCCAGATCTGCCTGTTCCTGCTCACGGAGTCGCGGCTCATCCCGGGCAGGCTGCTGCAGAGCTCGCCCCGGCAGCGTGGGCAGACCGTCACGCCGCAGATCATCGACCTCGACCTGGCGCGCTACAGCCGCATCGCGGCGCGCTCGGCGGCGGAGCGCCAGACCGCCCAGGGCCTGCTCAAGTCGGGGATCGCCACCCGGAACGCCGCCTTCAACCGCCTCATCGACCGCATCGAGCAGGTGGCGGTCCAGAGCCGGGCCCCCATCCTGCTGACCGGGCCCACCGGGGCGGGAAAGAGCCACCTGGCCCGCCAGATCTACGCGCTCAAGCGCGCCCGCCGCCAGTTCAGCGGGCCGCTGGTCGAGGTCAACTGCGCCACCCTGCGCGGGGACGCGGCGATGAGCACGCTCTTCGGCCACGCCCGCGGGGCGTTCACCGGGGCCGAGCGTCCGCGCCAGGGGCTGATGATGGCGGCCAACGGCGGGCTGCTCTTCCTGGACGAGGTGGGCGAGCTGGGGCTGGACGAACAGGCCATGCTGCTGCGGGCCATCGAGGAGCGCCGCTTCCTGCCGCTGGGCAGCGACAAGGAGGTGGAGAGCGACTTCCAGCTCATCGTGGGCACCAACCGGGAGCTGCAGAGTCAGGTTGCCAAGGGCACCTTCCGCGAGGACCTGCTGGCCCGCGTCGATCTGTGGACCTTCCGCCTGCCCGCCCTGCGCGAGCGCCGTGAGGACATCGAGCCGAACCTGGACTTCGAGCTGGATCAGTGGCGCGAGCGCACGGGCCGTCAGCTCCGCTTCACCCGCGAGGCCCGCGCCCGCTTCCTCGCCTTCGCCACCTCCCCCGACGCGCTCTGGAGCGCCAATTTCCGCGATCTCAACGCCGCCGTCACCCGCATGGCGACCCTGGCCCAGGGCGGGCGCATCGACGAGGCGGGGGTGGAGGAGGAGATCGATCGGCTCCGCGCGGGCTGGCGGGGCGGCGAGGCCCCCTCCCGGGTGCGGGCCCTCTTCGGCGACGTGGCGATGGACCGCTTCGAGCGCGTGCAGCTGGAGGACGTGCTGCAGGTCTGCGCCGAGAGCGCCAGCCTGTCGGAGGCCGGGCGCGCGCTGTTCGCGGCCTCCCGCCAGCAGAAGAGCTCGTCGAACGACGCGGATCGCCTGCGCAAGTTCCTCGCCCGCCACGGCCTGACCTGGGAGGACCTGCGCACGCGATCCGAGCCGCTCACTTCACGGTGACCTTGTAGCCGCAGCCGGGGATGCCGCCGCTGGTGTCGGGATCGGAGGTGTTGCAGGACACGCTGACGCGCGCGTTGCCGGGGATCGAGATGTTGAGGCAGGTGTTGCTGCCGTTCATCCCCTCGTCGCTCATATAGGCGGCGCAGAGGTTCTGGATGGCGCCGCCCGGCAGATGAGCGGTCAGCGTCACGGCCGACTTCGCGGGCATGCTGGCGATCTGGAGCTCGGCGCTCGCGTTGATGGCCGAGCTGCCCTGGTTGGTGAAGAGCGTCTTCTGCTCCTCGACGTCCAGCGAGCCCTCGAAGGTCTGGGCCGCGGCGTCCTGCTCGACGTCTTGCGCCTGCGCGGCGCCGAGGAGGGTGAGGAGGGCGGTGAGGAAGAGGGTGCGGTTCATGGTCGCTCCGGTGCGGGCTGTGCCCGCCTTGGGGTTGCGACCCTGGAGGTTCCAGACCCTCTGTCCCCAATCGGCGTCAGCCCTTCGCGAGCTCCTCGGTCTTCTTCATGAAGGCCGTGAACATCTCGATGGGCACCGGGAAGACCGTGGTGCTGTTCTTCTCCGCGGCGATCTCGGTGAGCGTCTGGAGGTAGCGGAGCTGAATCGTGATCGGGCTGGTGCCCATGACGTGCGCGGCCTCGGTCAGCTTGACGCTGGCCTGGAGCTCGCCCTCGGCGGCGATGATCTTGGCGCGGCGCTCGCGCTCAGCCTCGGCCTGCTTGGCCATCGCGCGCTTCATCTCCACGGGGAGATCGATGTCCTTCAGCTCGACCTGCGTGACCTTGATGCCCCAGGGGTCGGTGTGCAGGTCCAGGATCTCCTGGAGGCGGCGGTTGATGCGGTCGCGCTCGGCCAGCAGGTCGTCCATCTCCGCCTCGCCGGTCACGCTGCGCAGCGTGGTCTGGGAGAGCTGGGCGGTGGCGTACATGAAGTCCTGGACCTGGAGGATGGCCTTCAGCGGGTCCATGACGCGGAAGTAGATGACGGCGTTCACCGCGATGGAGATGTTGTCGCGGGTGATGACGTCCTGCTTGGGCACGTCCAGCACGATGGTGCGCATGGGGACGCGCACCAGGCGGTCGATGAAGGGGATGATGATGACCAGCCCGGGGCCCTTGGGCTCGAGCGCGCGACCGAGGCGGAAGACCACGCCGCGCTCGTACTCGTTGAGCACCTGGATGGCCTTCCCGATGATGATGACCACCGCGACGAAGAGTGCGCCGATCAGCTCCATACGTTCACCTCAACCTTGCTGTTGTTCTGGTTCCACTTCCAGCTTGAACCCGACCATGCGCCGGACGCGCACGGGGGCGCCGCGGGAGAGCTCGCCCGTCCAGGTGGCGGCCCAGTCCTCGCCCTGCACGCGCACGCGACCGGCGCCGACGCCGCCCACCAGGACCTCGCCGGGCAGGCCGACCATGCCCTCGGCCCCGGTGCTGACGGCCCGGCGCTGGGCGCGGGTGATGGCCACGCCGAGCCCCAGGGCGCACAGGACCACGAAGATGGTCACGAAGCCGAGCGCGAAGGGATCCACGCGCAGATCGAAGCCTTCGACGTCGAACATGAGGAGCCCCCCGGCGATGACGCCCACGGCGCCGAGCACGGCCAGGATGCCCTTGCCGCCCAGATACGCCTCGATCCCGATGGCGGCGAAGCCCCCCAGCACCAGCAGCAGGCCGCCGATCTGGAAGGGCAGGATGGAGAGCCCCACCCCCGCCGCCAGGAGGAGGAGCGCGCCCGTGGCGCCCGGGATGATGAGGCCGGGCGACTGGAATTCGATGTAGAGGCAGAGCAGCCCGAGCCCGATGAGCGCCATGAGCACGTTCGGGTCGCCCAGGAAGTGGACCACGGACTGCTGGAGGGTCCAGGGCACGCGCACGATCTCGGCGCCGGCCGTCCTTAGCGTGTGGTGCTGTCCGTTCAAGTCCACCGTGCGCCCGTCGATCTCGCGCAGCAGGGTGGACAGGTCCTGGCTGACGAGGTCGATGACCCCGTTCTGCAGCGCCTCCTGGTCGGTGATGGCGGCGCTCTCGCGGACGGCGCTCTCGGCCCAGGCGGCGTTGCGCCCGCGCCGCTCGGCGATGGCGCGGGCCCAGGCCAGCGTGTCGTTGAGGATCTTCGCCTCCATCGGGTCCACGCCGCCCGGGCTCTCGGCCTGCTCGGGCGCGCCCTCCTCGGCGGGCGCCTGCTGCTTCGGGTTGTCCCCCATCAGGTTGACCGGGTGGGCGGCCCCGATGGTGGTGCCCGGCGCCATGACGGCGACGTGGGCGGCCAGCGTGAGGAAGACGCCGGCCGAGCCCGCGCGCGCCCCCGAGGGCCCGACCCAGACGACGACCGGGACCTTCGCCGAGAGCTCGGCGCTCACGATGTCGCGCGCGCTGGTCAGCAGTCCGCCGGGCGTGTCCAGCTCCAGCACGACCGCCGCCGCGCCGGCCTCCTCGGCCGCGGCGATGCCCGCCGTGATGTAGGCCGCGCTGCCGGGGTCGACGCCCCCCTTGAGCGTGAGCACGTGCACGGGGGCGGCGAAAGCGGCGGTCAGGAGCGCGAGCAGGAGAGCGAGCACGATCTGTACCTAACGCGATCAGGTTCGGGGTCCATGCGATAATGCGAGCCCATGGCCCTCCGCGTCCGCCCCGTGACCCCTGAAGACGCCCCCGCGCTGGAGGGGAGCTTTGATCCGATCGGGCTGAGCTCCGGCCTCGCCACCCGCGGCGGGGAGCAGGGCTGGGTCGCGGTGGAGCGGACGGGGATCCTGGGCCTCTGCGTGGCGGGGCTGGACCCGGACGAGCCCGGCGAGGGGCGCGTGCTGGCGCTGAGCGTGCGCGAGGACCGGGCGGACGCGCTCGGCGCCCTGTGGTCCGCGGCGGGGGCGGCGCTGGCGGCGCTGGGGGCGCGGCGGCTGGTGCTCTGGGTGCCCGAGGCGGAGGCGGAGGCCACGGCGGCGGCGCTGGGGGCGAAGGTGGGCGGCGGGATCCGCCTGGGGGCGATGGACCGGCGGGAGCTCCGGCTCTCGGCCCCGCTGGCGGATGAGCCCTTCCTGCGCGGGCTGGTGGCGGCGCTGGACCGCGGCGACCCCGAGGCGGCGCGCTGGCTGGACCCGGAGGTGAGCTTCACGGCGCCGCCCTGCGCGGGGCCGGCGGCGGTGGCCTCGGCCATGGGCGGGCGGGCGGCGGCGCCCCCGGGCGCGCTGGAGGAGCAGCGGCGAGAGAGCCGGCTCTCCCACCTGGGCGCGGACCGCTGGCGCGTGGACGTCACCGAGCGCCTGCGGGACGGGGGCCACGTCGCGAGCTACCGCCACGCCCTGATCCTGAGGCTGCCGCCCGGCCGAGGGGTGACGCACGTTCAGGCCCTCGACCTGCCCGGTGAGCGGGCCCGGCTGGCCGCGTTCATGCGTAGGATCGGTGCTTTCAGCCAGTCACGCTGACCTTGACCTCGTCGGGCGCGCGCCCGGTCGTAGCCGGTGCTAACCTCCGCGGCGGAGGCGACCCGTGACCCTGCTCTCGCTCGTCCTGCTCACGCCCGCGCTGGCGGCCTCGCTCACCCCTCGCGATCCACTCCTGGTGGAGCCGGTCTCGCTGCGCCCGCTGCCCATCGAGGCGCCCATGGCCGGCTATCAGCTCTCCATCAAGCTGAAGGACGAGGTGCGGGGGCGGGTGACCAGCGGCGGCGGCGTCCGGTCGGAGACGGGCGCGGACCTCGCGGACCTCGAGGCCGTGGCGCGGGCCCAGGGGCTCAGCTTCCGGCCGCTCATCCAGCTCCCCGCCCAGCGGCTCGACGCCCTGGAGGCGCGGGCGGCGGCGCGCTCGGGCCGGGCCCAGCCCGACCTCCAGGGGATGCTGGTGGTCGAGCCCCGGGACGGCTCGCCCGAGGGCCTGCTGGCCGCGGGCCACGCCCTCGAGCTCCTGGACGTGGTCGAGTACGCCTTCATTCGGGTGATCGGCGTGCCACCCCCCGGAGACATCGGGACCACCACCCCCGACTACACCTCCTACCAGACCTACGCCGGCCCGGATCCGGGCATCGACATCGAGTACGCCTGGAGCGTGGGGGCGACGGGCGCCAACGTCCAGCTCTCCGACTGCGAGTACGGCTGGGTGGACCGCCACGAGGACCTGGTGGACCGCGACCTGAACCTGGAGGAGGGGCAGACCGTCCCGAGCTGGGTGGCGAGCTACGAGTACGACTACCACGGGACCGCCACGGTGGGCCAGACCAGCGCGGTGGAGAACGACTATGGCTGCACCGGGCTGGTGCCGGACGCCGAGGTCTACACCTTCCCGGAGTGGAGCGACGAGGAAGGCTCGCGCCGCGTCACCTCCATCACCAGCGCGGTGGAGGGCTCGGCCGCGGGCGACGTGGTGATGCTGGAGATGCAGGACGTGGGCGCGGGCGGGGGCTACGCGCCGGCCGAGGTGGACCCGGACGTCTGGGCGATCTCGCGCGTGGGCGCGGACGCGGGGGTGTATGTGGTGGGCGCGGCCGGGAACGGCTCGCAGGATCTCGATGGGCGCTCCTATGAGGAGTACATGGGCTGGGGCGACAGCGGCGCAATCCTCGTGGGCGCCGGGACCGGCGACACGAACCACGACGCCGCCTGGTTCTCGACCTACGGCGAGCGCATCGACCTGCAGGGCTGGGGGGACTACACGGTCTTCACCCTGGGCTACGGGGACTACGCGTTGTTCGACCGCGACCGGAGGCAGAGCTACAGCTCGCAGTTCTCGGGGACCAGCTCGGCCACGCCCATCGTCGTGTCCGCGGTGGTGGCGGTGGCCGACTTCATCGCCATGGGCGGGAGCGAGCCCCTGTCGCCGGAGGACATGCGCCAGCTCCTCATCGACACGGGCGTGCCCCAGGGCTCGGGCGGGGAGATCGGGCCGCTGCCCGACGTTCAGGCCGCCATCCTGGCGCTGGACGGAGACGGGGACCTGTACACGGACGCGAGCTACGGCGGGACGGACTGCGACGACGCGGACGCCACCGTCTACCCGGGCGCCGAGGACGCCTGGTACGACGGCGTGGACAGCGACTGCGCGGGCAACGACGACGCCGACCAGGACGGGGACGGCGCGGGGGCGGTGGAGGCCGGCGGGACGGACTGCGATGACACCGACGCCGCGATCCTCCCCGGCGCCACCGAGACCTGGTACGACGGCGTCGACACGGACTGCTCGGGCGGCAGCGACTACGACCAGGACGGCGATGGCCACGACCGCGAGGGCGAAGGCGACGACTGCGACGACGCGAACGGCGCCATCTACCCGGGCGCCGACGAGGTCGCCGACGGCGTGGACAGCGACTGCGACGGCGCGGACGTGCCCAGCGGCGAGGGCGAGGGCGAGGGCGAGGGCGAGGGCGAGGGCGAGGGCGAGGGCGAGGACATGACCCCCAAGCCGAGGTCCTGTGCCTGCGCGAGCGGAGACGCGGGCCCGAGCCTGGGCTGGGTGGCGCTCATCGGCCTGGCGGCCCTGGGGCGGCGCCGGAGAGGCTAGATTATCTAGTTAACTATCCGCGCCAGCCCCTCCTCCAGCCCGTCCTCATCGGCGGCTCCCCGCAGCACGCCGACGATGCGCCCGTCCGCCGTGACGAAGAGCGTGCTGGGCACCGTGTTGACGCCCACGAGGTTGACCAGATCGCCGGTGGTCATGGCCAGCGGCCAGGTGAGCCCCCAGCGGTCGGCCTCCGCGCGCACCCGCGGCGCGTCCTCTACGACGGAGATCGCCAGGAATTTGACCCCGCGCGGCTCCCAGCGCTCACGGGCGGCGACGAGCTCGGGCACCTCCCGAGCGCAGGCCCCTCAACCCGGCATCCAGAGGTTGATGAGCCAGGGCTCGCCGGCCATCTCGTCCGCGTCGATGGGCTTGAGGTTCAGGGTGGAGATGGGCAGCTCGGGCAGGGGCTGGTCGCGCTCCTCCAGATCAGGCCCCGGTCGGAAGGCGTAGAGCAGCGCCAGCAAGGCGAAGAGCGCGAAGATGGGGTGAGGGCGATAGCGCATGGATGCTCTGGCCTCGCTCGGGCATTATACTCGAGTCCACTCTCTCTCGGAGGTCACATGCTCTGGCTCCTCCTGGGCTCCGCGCTGGCCGTCGACGCCTCGACCCTCTGGAAGGGGCTGGAGGACCCCGCGGGCTGGGTGGAGGTCCACCGGGAGAGCTTCAAGGACGTGGGCGTCGAGGTCATCGTGCGCCTCAAGCGCGTCGAGCAGCAGCCCTGCCTGGAGGCGACCACCGCCGCCGCCATCCCCGCGGACATCCTGCTGCACCTGGCCAGCGACATCCCGACGCAGCCCTCCTGGTCTACCTGGAAGATCCCGGTGTCGGAGCGCCTGAGGAGCTCGGGCAACGGCTTCGACTACATGCAGGTGCTGGACAACCCCTACCCGGTGGCCGACCGCGTCTGGGTGCTGCACGGCACGCCGATGGTGGTGGGCAGCGCCCGGGTGTTCCGCTGGGATCGCCTGGACGGCGGCGTCGCCTACCCCGACGCGCTGGCCCGCGTGAAGGAGAGCCGGCCGGACGTGGTGGAGACGACGGTGAACCTGGGGGACTGGACGTTTACGCCCCAGGGTGAGACCACCACCATCCGCTACCGGATCTGCTCGGACGCGGGCGGGGACATCCCGGAGAAGGCCAAGGAGTTCGCGGCGAAGAAGACGCTGCCCACGAACCTGGCCGACATCGTGCGCAAGGGCCTGAGCGTGGTCGGGAAGTGACGGGGCTCCTGCTGGTCGCGCTCGGGTGCGCGGCCGACGACAAGGGCTCCCCAGCGGAGACCGGCGCGGAGACCGGCGTAGAAGCCTGCGGTCTGGCCGAGGGGCTCGCGCTGGAGAGCGGGGAGCCGGCCCCCGGCGAGGCGCTGATCGTCTCGCTCCAGGGCGCGGCCCTCCCCGACGAGGCCACCGTGAGCTGGTCCACCGAGGACGGCGCGGTGGAGCCCGGCGCGCAGGCCAGCGCCACCTGGACGCTGTCCACAGACCTGGCCCTCCACCTGGCGGAGCAGGCCAGCCTGACGGCGCTCGTCGAGGCCCCCGGCTGCGCGCCGGAGAGCTGGTCCCTGACGCTGACCGTGGACCGCCCCGAGCCGAGCCGGGTCGTGGTCATCTACAACACCTCCGTCGAGGGCTCCGAGGCCGTGGCCCGGGCCTACGCGGCCTCCCGCGAGATCCCGACCGAGCAGCTCTGCGCGATCACGGCCGACGACGACGAGTACCTCTCGGGGGACGCCTGGCCTGCGCTGGTCGAGACCGTCCAGGCCTGCATCGACGCGGTCGGCGAGCACGTCCACTACCTCGTGCCCGTCTACGGGGTGCCCTACCGCGTGGGCGACCGCATCGCCGACATCGGCACGGGCGAGGCGGCGATCGTGAGCGTGGACGCGCTGCTGGTCTTCGGCGCGCGCTCCACGGCCTTCTCCGCCGCGGACTGGAACGACCTCTACCAGCCCGGCGACAGCATGGCGGGCGAGTACGACCCCTACGTGCCCTTCGGGGAGCTGCGCGCGGAGATGCGGCGTCCCTACTACCTCGTGGCGCGCATCGACGGCGCGAGCGTGGACGCGGCCCTGGCCCTGGTGGAGCGGGCCGCCCTCGCCCAGACCCTCGCCGACAGCGGGGCGCTGGCGGGGAACGTGTACGTGGACGCCGAGTACGGATCCACCCCGCCGGCCAGCGACGCCTTCGGCTCCTACGAGAGCGGCGACTGGAACATGTGGGGCGTGGCGACGATCTTCGAGGACGACGGGCGCTATCCGGTGGTCTTCGACACCGACACGGAAGAGTTCGGCACCAGCCCCGCCCAGCTCTGGTGCGAGGACGCCCTCTACTACGCCGGCTGGTACACCTACTACCACTACAACGACGCCTTCGACTGGACCGACGGCGCCATCGGCGGGCACCTGGACTCCTGCTCGGCGTGCAGCCTGCGCGACGGGCTGACCTGGTCCTCCGGCGCGCTGGAGCGTGGGATCACCGCCACCTTCGGCGCGGTGAGCGAGCCCTACGTGGCGGGGATGCCCGAGTACGACCAGCTCTTCCTGTACCTGCTCCAGGGCGCGAGCTTCGGCGAGGCGGCCTATGAGTCCACGCAGGTCGCCCGCTGGATGATGGTGTGGGTGGGCGACCCGCTCTACCGGCCCTACCCCGGGGGCTGAGCGGGTGCGCGACCCGGGCTGAGCGGATAGGTGGCTTCCCAATCCTGGAGCCTCGATGCCCCGTCACGTGGTCGTCTCGCCTGAGGAAGACCTGGCCGCATTCTACGGCGGCGCCGACCCGGTCGCGACCTCGGGCGCCGCGCTCCCCCCGCTGGAGCCGCCCGCGCCGATAGCCCCGGAGCTCTCCGCCCCTCAGGCCGCCGAGCCGCCCCCGCGCGCCGCGCCACCTCCGCGCGCCGAGCCGCCCCCGCCCCCTCGCCCGATCTCGCCGCCGCCGGTCTCGCCGCGGACCGCGCCCCCTGTCGCCCGACCGCCCGCGCAGCCCAGCGTCAACGCCCCCGACCCGATGGTCGCCGGCCTGGCCAGCCTGATCGTGCCGGGTTTAGGCCAGATCCTCGCCGGGCAGAGCATGAAGGGGCTCGTGCTCCTGATTATCGCCTTCCCCACCTGCGGCATGGGCGGCCTGCTCAACATCGTGGCCGCCGCCGACGCCTACCTCATCGCCCAGCGCCGGAAGCGCGGCGAGGTCGTCCAGGACTGGCAGTTCTTCTGATCCGAGAGGTCCCCCGTGCAGCACCGCGTCCTCTACCGCCCCTCCTTCGCCCTGGCCCACGTCCAGCTCGAGGCCAACGAGACGATCCGCACCGAGTCGGGCGCCATGGTCGGGATGTCCAGCAACCTCCGGCTGGAGTCCAAGATGGAGGGCGGCCTGCTGAAGGCGCTCGGCCGCTCCATGCTCGCCGGCGAGAGCTTCTTCCAGTCCACGTACACCGCCGAGGGCGGGCCGGGCGAGATCCTGCTGGCCCCGGCCATGCCCGGCGACATCATGGGCGTGGAGATGAACCAGCAGTCCTTCATGGTGCAGAAGGGCAGCTACCTGGCGGGCACGGCCTCGCTCCAGCTGGAGACGAAGTTCGCCGGGCTCGGCTCCATCGTGGCGGGCGAGGGCGCCTTCATGGTGCGGGTGAGCGGCACCGGGCTGCTCCTGCTGTCCAGCTACGGCGCGATCCACAAGGTGGTGCTGGCCCCGGGCGAGACCTACGTGGTGGACACGGGCCACATCGTCGCCTTCGACGCCAGCGTGAGCTTCACCCTGGACAAGGCGGCGCGCGGGGTGCTGAGCTCGGTCACCTCGGGCGAGGGCCTGGTCTGCCGCTACACCGGACCGGGCGAGATCTACCTCCAGACGCGCAATCTCTCCAGCTTCGTCAACGCCATCATCCCGATGCTGCCGAAGCCGGTGAACATCGGCGGTTGAGCCTGGCTCGCCAGCGAGCTCAGCGCGCCCCGCAGAGGCGCTGCATCGCCACGCTGTCCGGCTGGAGGCGGATCACGTAGGAGCCGCCCTCAACGGCGAGGTGCTCGATCCCGTCGAGCAGCATCGCCGCCTCCGGCTGCTCCGCGCGCTGGTTGGCCAGGCTCTGGTTCGCGTTCTCCGCGAGCTGCATGCCCGTCACATAGGAGGACCAGTCGTGATCGCGGACGATCACGCGGCTCAGCCGGAGGTCGGTGAACCAGCCCCGGTCCATGGTGAACGCGCCCTGGAGCTGGAGGTTGAAGTAGCGCGGAGGCTGCTCCTCGGTGGCCACGGAGAGCTCCAGCGAGCCCTCGTCCCCGCTGGCGCCGACGCGCAGCACGCGCAGCTCCGGGTCGCCCTTGCCCGCGACCCAGCGCTCGACCGCCTCGGGGGAGAGCCGCGCCTCGCCGACGGTGGCCAGCAGGGCGCAGGCGGCCCCCTGCTCCAGCGCGGCGACCACGGGCTTCGGCTCGACCGTGGGGCCGGGCAGCGGGGTGTCCGACAGGAAATAGGACAGGAACATCATCGGGAAGAGCTGGATGCCCACGAAGCCGCCGCAGCAGCAGAGGATCGCCAGCACGCCCATGCAGCCGAGCCCCTTGAGCAGCCAGCCGCTCCCGCCGCCGTTGTCCGCCATGTCCGCACTCCCGGGTCGGGTCCATCGCGCCGCGGGAAACGTAGCGCGGCGGCGCGCGCTGTCCACGCCGCGAGGCGCGCGGTCGGCCTACAGTTGGATACAATTTCGCTACAGGTCCACACCCACGCGGCGACAGGGCCGGGCCAGACTGGGGGCAGGCACGGAGGAGAGAATCATGCGCGTGGCCCTCACCCTCACCCTGTTCGCGCTCTGCGCCTGCACTATCGGCGCGCCGAAGTCCGCCGAGGTCAGCTCTGGCACCTGCCTCGGCTCCCCCTACCGCCCCGACCCGCCGGCTCCGGACACGGGCGAGCCTTATGAGGCGCACCCGAGCCTCTCGGCGAGCGCCTCGGGGAGCACGGTGACGCTCCTGCTCGCGGAGACCACCATCAACTGCTGCCCGAGCCCGGCCGCCTCCTGGACCGTCTCGGACGACACCTACGAGGTGGAGGTCCTGAGCGAGACCTCCGACTCCGCCTGCGGCTGCATGTGCGTGATGGATCTGAGCGTGGACATCACGGAGGTGCCCGCGGGCACCTGGACCTTCGACGTCACGCTGGACGGCGACGTCTTCGGCACGACCACGGCCACGGTCACGACGGAGGAGGTGTCTGTCTCCGTCCGACCTCAGGCGCCCTTGTAGCTCAGCACCGGCCAGACCCGCCGCACGACGCGGGTGAGCGCGCGCTGGGCCTGCATCACGGCGCCGATGTCCCGATAGGCCTCGGGCGCCTCCTCCACCAGCGCGCGGGCGCTCGCCTCGTCCCAGGCCACGCCGCGCATCTGGCGGCGTAGATCCCGAGGTTGTACACGACGACGGGCCTCGGCGCGGCTCATCGCCCGGCCCGCGCCGTGGGAGCTCGAGCCCAGCGCGTCGGGGCAGCCTCGACCCAGGACGTGGTAGCTCGGGCTGCCCATGGAGCCGGGGATCAGGCCGGGCTCACCCTCGCCCGCGGGGATCGCGCCCTTGCGGTGGACCCACAGGGGCTCGCCCCAGCATTCCAGGCGGACGTGGTTGTGGTGACAGCACACGAGGGTCTCGGGGAGGGCCTGCACCCCCAGCGTCTCCGCCAGAACCAGGCCCAGGAGCTCGAGGATCGCGGCGCGGTTGGCGTCCGCCCAGGCGAGCGCCCAGCCCAGGTCCTGGAGGTAGGCCCGCCCCGCCTCGGACCCGGCGTCCAGGCTGACCAGCCCGCCCGGTCCAGCCTCGGCGCCGCGCAGGTGGTGGTCGCGGATCGCCGGCCCGAGCCCGCGCGAGCCCGAGTGGACCATGGCCCACAGCCCGCCCTCCTCGTCGCGCTGGAGCTCGAGGAAGTGGTTGCCCCGCCCGAGCGTGCCGAGCTGACCCGCCGATCCGCGCAGGAGGCCCCGGTCGCTCAGCGGGGCCGCGACGAGCGCCTCGGGGAGCGGGATCTGCTCGCCGGGAGGTCGGACCATGGCCGGCACGAGGCGCCCGCAGAGCTCGAGCACGCGGCGGGATCGGGCGGGATCGGCCAGGCGCTCCGCGGGGCCGTCGAAGCGGATCGCGGCGACCCCGCAGCCGATGTCCCCGCCGACCGCGGCCGGGTAGAGACGACGCCGCGTGCCCAGCACGGTGCCCACGCAGACCTGCTCGGCCAGGTGGACATCGGGCATGAGCGCGACGTGGGCCACGTCGGGCGCCCGGCGGAGGCGCTCGACCGCGGCGGCCACCTCGGCGTGGAGCGGCTCGCAGAGGAAGGTGTGGAGGGTGGCGCTCATGGGCCCTCCTCGTCGGGGAGGACCTCGAAGCGCAGGCGCGGGACCTGCCTCCGCGCGAGATCCTGGGCCACGGCGGAGCGCAGCCAGCCCCCGGCGGCGGCCAGCCGGGCGTGGGCCGCGTCGAGCTCGGCCGGATCGCGTGAGCCCGACAGGACCACGCGCACCAGCACGCGCGCGGCGTCCGGGTCAGGCCGCCCCTCCAGCACGACCAGGGCGTTGAGGGTGGGATCGTCCCCGGCGCCGAGCGCGAGCGCGACCGAGCGCGCGACGCGGCCGGCGAGCCGGAGGTCCTGGGTGTCTCGGGGAGGGCGACGCTCCTTCCGTCGCCGGGCTTGCCCGTCCTCGGGGCAGGGTTCAGCACACAGCAGGCGCAGCTGCGCCATCAGGCGTTCTCTGGCGTTCATGTTTCCGGTCTCGATCAGACAGCAGGGCTGAAGGCTCGGCGCGGATCAACGCGGACGGGTCAACCCGCCGCGCGCGCGAGCGGCTCGAAGCTCAGGCTGGTCTGGAGACACGGAGCAGCATGGTCCCTCCTCGCCCGCAGACCCGGAGGGCGCGCAGGCGGCTGCTGAGAGACAATTTATGACAATCGGCCAGACGTGTCAAACGGGGAGGGAGACGCCGCGCCGGGCGAGCCGGGGGAGGATGTCGTCCGCCCAGGTCCGCGCGAAGAGCTCGCCGTACTCGCCGTTGTCCAGCAGGCCGCAGGCGCGCTCGTCGGGGCTCAACGGGGGGGCCTCGACGGGGTGGGCGTAGCCTCGGAAGCTCTCCCGCAGGCCGGGGAGCAGCTCGGCCGCGCGCACGGAGACGGCAGGGTCCAGGGCGATGAGCGCGTCCAGCAGCTCCCAGCCGAAGGCCCGGTGCGCGGCCTCGTCCGCCAGGATCCGGTCCAGGGCCGGGAGCACGGCGGGGTGGGTGGCGCGCCGGCGCATGGCGGCGAAGCAGGGCACGGCCAGGGTCTCGCCCAGGGCATGCTCGCGCAGGGCCGCGCGCAGCAGATCGTCCAGAAGCCCGGCGCGCGGGGGCAGGAGCAGGGCGTCGGCGGTGAGCTCGACCGGCTCCGCCTCCCCGCCCAGCGCCACCAGCGCCCCGTGGGAGAGCTCGGCGTGGTCGAGCTCGTCGCGCACCACGCGCGTCGCCGTGTGCAGGAGCGGCGCGGGCAGGCCGGCGGCGATGCCCCAGGTCAGCACCTGGGCGGTGACCGCGGCGCTGCGATACTCGGCCGCCACCCGCCGAGCCCACTCGGCGTGGACCCGAGGGCTCAGCGCTTCTCCCCGCCGCTCAGGTACTGCTCCCAGGCCGCCAGCAGCTCGGCTGGCTGCCCCTCGGGGCACTGCACCTGGGTCGCGCCCTGCGGGATCTGCGCCGGCCCGTCCACCACGCGCCCGCCCGCCTCGCGGATCCCCGGCTCCGGCGGCAGCATGCCCGCGTGCCACTCCTTGTAGCAGGCCGGCGGCTCCTTCGTGACCAGCAGCACCGGATAGGGCGGGTTGGTGGCGCCCTCCGGGTGGCCGGACTTCACGTCGTCCCAGGCCGGGAGCCCGCTCGGGTCGACGGGCGCGGGCTGTGGGACCGGATCCGGGGCCGGCGGGTTGCCGGTCGGGATCTCGGGGGGAGGAGGAGGCTTCTGGCACCCGCCGAGGGCGAGGGCCACGCCGAGGACGCGGACGAAGGGTCTGGGCATGGGCTCACCTACTCCTGGAGGGGGCGGGGTGCAAGCGCGGCGCGACCCGACCGGAGCGCGCCGGCCTCCTCGAGCGCGTCCAGGAGTCGATAGAGGCGCGAACCCGAGGTGGAGGGCCAGCGATCCTCGGGGCGCAGATCCCGTCGCCGGGCGCGCTCGCGCGCCAGGCCCACGGCCTCGGTGGTCCAGTGAGCGACTGGGATCCGGGACTTGTTGTAGGCGCCGAGGAGCGCACGCAGACGGTGCTCGCAGTCGTCAGCGCTCTCGCCGGGCTCCTCATCGGAGAGGTGCAGGAGCAGCCAGGCCTCGAAGCAGGGGACGCTCATCGCGACCTGCACGCCGGCCTGGGCGGCCTCCCGGTGGATCTCCTGAAGCATGGCGGGCTTCCAGGTGTCCCGGTCGATCGAGATCCAACGCTGGTCCATGGGCTGGAGTTTGACATGCCAGTCTAGCAGACGTGTCAAGACGTCCTTCGGGCTGGAGCGGGAGTCCAGGGTCGGGAGGATCACGACGTGTACGCGCCGCCGGTCCAGGACGTTGTTCTCGTGAAGCGCGGCGAAGTACTGCTCGCCCGCGTGCCTGTCCTCCGTGGCGACGAGGAAGAGGCGCGCGTCACGCACCGCGACGCGCCGATCGAGCAGCCCCGTTCGTCGGACCAGGCTCATCCCTCTGAGCTCCACCCCGTGCGCCGGGGGTCTGTCAGGAAGGGGATGGCCCCGAAGCGCCCCTGCAGGTAGCCCTCCTCCAGGTTGGCCCCGAGCGCGTCGAGCTGCTCCGGCTTGAACTCGGCGAGGCTGTAGAGCGTGGAGCCACCAGAGCGGTCCTTCTCGGTGAACCAGACGCTGTCGCGCGGGAGCAGGTGGAGGTCCAGCAGGTTCGTGTCGTGGGTGGTGAAGAGGAGCTGCGCGGGGCGACCGGCGGTCTGGGCGAGGAAGCGCTGGACGAGCTGGCGGGCGAGGAGGGTGTGGAGGCTGCGGTCGAGCTCGTCGATGGCGAGGAGGTCAACCCCTGTGGGGCCGATAACGTCATATAGAATGGCGGAGAGGTTCATTAGACGCAAAGTCCCATCGGACTGCTCCGAGGCTTGCAGCGCAGCGTGAGGCGCGCCAAGCATTACGAAGGAAAGTTCAGCGAGAATTCCCTGGCGCTGCATCTGATCAAAGACAAATGCGCTGGCCGCCTCTACGCCGGAGTTGCCGAGTATCTTCTGCATCTCTGACAGAGCAGTTGGCGAGTTACCCGGATGGAGGCTGATTCCCAGCCGCCCAACGCCCGTATCGGCTGACATGAGCATGGACTCAACGAACTGCCGGCGCGCGGACTCGAAGAAGAGCAACCCCTCAATACTAGGCACGTCCGCCGCCGCCCTGACCACCCCAAATCGTTTGGAGAACCACCCAAGAACAGGGGCAAGCTCGACGAGATTGCGCTCTGCACAGTCAGCGAGAAAGGGCTGCACATGTCGCGTCCCTTCGGCGAGGAAGTGAAAGAACTGCTTTCGCTGGGTATTCAGCTTCAACCCAGTACCCAGCCTGATCTCCGGGTTGCCGGTCTTCCCCGCCGTGCGTTCAAAGACCATCTTCTCCTTGCCGCGCCCCTCCTTGCGGTAGAGCCACTCGGAATCCACACGCTCAGGTCGCACTTCAATCCCGTAGGACCATAGAGCACCCTCGACGAAGAGCTCAACCTCAAACCGACTCGAAGCTCGGGCACTCTCAGCGTCGAGCAGAAATGCCATGTTCGGGCTGCGCTGTCCCGGCCTCACCCCCATCGCGATCAGGTCCCGCAAGAACTGCAGCGCCTTCAGCAGGTTCGACTTCCCCGAGGCGTTCGCCCCATAGACCGCCGCCACCTTGAGCACCGGCGTCTTCAGGCCCGGCAGCCGGACGATCTGCTCCTCGCTGTGCTCCACCCCGTCCACCGCGAGCATGCTCAGGACCGCGCGATCACGGAAGCTCAGGACGTTCTCGACGGCGAACTGAAGCAGCATCTCCGCTCCTTAGCGAAATGCCCACGGAGTCGCCAGAGGCGAGCCCCGCGCCGCCACCAGCATCTTGATCACCCCGCGGGCATCCACCAGCGCGCGCGGGCGCCAGGGGCCGGGGAGGGCGGCGAGCTCGGACAGGTCGAAGCTGCGCGGGAGCTTGAGGCGGACGCGGGGCGGGGCGTGGGCCAGCGCGCGGGCCAGGTCGAGGCCGAGCTCGGCGAGGCCGACGCGGGCCCGGTCGTAGTCGCGGCCGCCCCAGGGCGGATCGAGGACGAGGGCGTCACCCCGGAGGCCAGGAAGGAGCGCGCAGACGTCGCCGTGGACGAAGGTGATCCGGCCTTCCACCCCGTAGACGCGGGCGTTGTGCCGGGCCATCGCGAGGCGGGCGGGGTCGAGGTCGATGGCGGTGACGTGGGTGACCTGGGGGCGGCGGGCCAGGGCGAGGGCCAGCGAGCCGAGGCCGCAGGTGCCGTCCACGACGTGACCGGAGAGCCCGTGGACGAGCTGGTCGGCGAGGGCCTCGGGGGTGGAGGACCAGAGGCCCTCCTCGTCGGCCCGGACGCCCTGCTCCCAGCGGGAGAAGAGGGCGCGGCGGCGCTCGCGCTGGGGGGCGCGGGGAGGAGGGCGGCGCCCGGCGCGCAGGGGAGGCTCCACCCGGACCTGAAGCAGGCTCCCGCCGACGGCGAGCCCGTCGAGCTCCCAGATCAGGCGGCGGGCGCGGTCGGGGGGAAGCCTTCCGTCCGCCGGCAACCAGGGGGAGAGGTCCAGCCAGGGCGGCGCGCCGTCGATGGAGACGCAGACCAGGGGCGGCGGGGGGCCGGGGAGCAGGGAGAGGGCGAGCTCCCGGGCCAGGGCGGCGGCGTCCTCGTCCCGGCCGAGCACGGCCTCGTCCAGCGCGCGGCGGAGCAGGGAGAGCTGGAAGGCCTGGCTCGCCTCCGGGGGGAGATCCTCGCCGTGCAGGGTGGAGAGTATCTCTGAGAGGTTCAGATCCGCTCTCAGCGCGAGCCCGGCGAGGTCACAGGCCCACCAGCCCGGCCCGGCCTCCCGCCAGCGCAGGCCCAGGGCGCCACGCCGCCCCTCGCGCAGGCTCCCGGCCTGGAGGCCACCGAAGCTGGGCGCTTGCCGGGTGGCGATCCGAAGCTCGCGGGCCAGGAGCCGATCGGCCTGGCTGCGCGAGAGCCCGCAGGTGGCCAGGGCGCGACCGGGGTCCACCTGGCCGGGGATGGCGGCGAGCAGGGTCCCGGCGCGGTCGACGGCGAGGAGCGGGGCGCCGCGAGGCCAGCCCTCGACCACCGTCAGCAGGTCCTCCGGCATGGGGCCAAAGGGCTCGACCACCACGCAGTCGTCCGCGCGCGCCAGGATCTCGGGGCGCGCGGGGTGATCTCCCAGGCGCTCCCAGCCGGCGAGCTCGGCGGCGACGCGGGCGGGGGGGCCGGCGAGCGCGACACCCTCGGGCCCGCGCCACCAGCGCCGAGGCGCGCCCGGGGGCAGACCGCTGTCCTCCTCGACCCAGGGCCCGGGGAGCCGCTCCAGCAGGGCGGGCCGCCGAGCCTCCTGCATCTCCTGACTCACCCGAGCCAGTCGGGGACGTCGGAGAGGGTGTTCAGCACGGCGCCGCGGGGGTGATCGGCCAGGTAGCGGCGCTCGTGCGTCGGGGTGAAGGCGTTGGCGGCCAGCCCGACGCGGGCGCCCATGGCCAGGGGCAGGGCGAGGTCGAGCTCGAAGATGTCGCCGACCACCGTGACGTCCTCCCAGCCGATCCCCAGCCCCTCGCGCAGCGCGTCCAGGGCCTCGAAGTAGCGGGGGCGGCGCAGCAGCACGGGGCGGTCCAGACCGTCCAGCCAGAGCTCGGCGGGTACGCGGTCCCAGGCGCCGTCCACCACGTACTTCTGGGCCCGGCCGCGCACGCGGTCCACCAGCCAGCCCACCCCACCCTGCTCGGCGTCCAGGCGGCGGATCTTGTTCTGCACGGGCTCGGTGTGGGAGTTGGTGACCACCCAGGTCTGGACGTCGTCGCGGGCGCCGAGCTCGCGCAGGAGGGGGCCGGCGGCGGGGCGGAAGCAGGTCAGGGTCTTCGGGTAGTTGTACTTGAAGAGGATCGCGTCCAGCAGGCGGTCGCGGCGGGGGTCGCCGAGGAAGGCGCCGGCTTCGTCCAGGATCATGCGGGCGACCGGCATGATGCGCAGGTAGGGGTCCACCGTGGCCGGGGCGACGATCTGGCCGTTGAAGATCCACCCGTGCTTGTTGCTCTGCTGGACCTCCCGCTCGTAGCGCTCGGCGGCCTCGCGCACGCGCTCCAGCGACCAGCCGCAGAGGGCGGCGAGATCCTCCAGGTAGCCGGCGCGGAAGGGGCGGCCCTCCTCCTCGGCGTCGGTCATCGTCCCGTCGAAGTCGAGCACCAGCAGTCGGGGCATGGGACCTCTCAGCGACCGGCGGGGCCGCCCTCGTCTCGGATGCGGATCAGCGCGGCGTGGACGCGGGTGTAGGTCCAGGGCTCCAGATCCACCAGCGTCCGCGCGATGCGCCGGTCCATCCCCAGCTCGTCGCAGAGCTGCGCGGCGTAGCGCCTGCGCCCGCGTCCCTCGGGGAAGCGCAGGACCACGGTGCAGCGCACGTCCGGGTCCACGCCCTCCATCAGCGAGAGCAGGGGGGAGCCGTCCTCGGCCTCGCAGACCGCGGTGCGCAGACCGTCGGCGGCGCGCGCGGCCAGCAGGCCCTTGAGCGCGCTCTGCACGGCGGGGCGCCGGGTGAGGAAGCAGGGCCCGTCGATCATCAGCTCGCGGGCGTGGCGCACCTCCTCCGGCCAGCGGCGGTAGCGCGCCTGGTAGGAGAGCACGTCCAGCAGCGGCTTGCCGGCGATGTGCAGGCAGCCGGCCCCCAGCAGGCGCCGGGCCACGGCGGTCTTGCCCACGCCCGGCGGCCCCAGCAGGAAGAGCACCGAGCGCGTCTGCAGAGACCGGGGGAGCGGGCGCCGTCCGAGGAACTCGGAGCTGGTGCCCGAGAAGAAGCTGACCTCCGGCTTGCGGGTACGAACCCGCGGGCCCGCCGGAGCCGGCGTCTCCACGACGAAGACGTCGTGCAGGCTGTCAGCCACGTCGGGGGGCATGGGCCTCCAGGTAGGTCACGATGTCGGAGATTCGGGTCCCGGGCGGGAAGACGGCGCCGACGCCCTGCGCCTTGAGCGCCGCGGCGTCCGCCTCGGGGATGATGCCGCCCACCATCACCACGACGTCGTCCATGCCCCGCGCCTTGAGCGCGTCGACCACCTGCGGCACCAGCGCGCCGTGGGCGCCGGACAGGATGGAGAGGCCGACGACGGCCACGTCCTCCTGCAGCGCGGCCTCGGCGATCTGGTCGGCCGTGCGGTGCAGGCCGGTGTAGATCACCTCGAAGCCCGCGTCACGCAGGCCGCGGGCGACGACCTTTGCGCCCCGGTCATGGCCATCCAGGCCAGGTTTGGCGATGAGCACGCGGATGGGCATCGGCTATCCGAGCACGCTCTTGGCGATGACCAGGCGCTGGATCTCGCTCGTGCCCTCGTACAGGGTCGTGATGCGCGCGTCGCGGTACAGGCGCTCGACCTCGTACTCCTTCGAGTAGCCGTAGCCGCCGTGGATCTGCAGCGCCTTGTCCGCGCAGAAGTTCGCGGTCTCGCTGGCGTAGAGCTTGGCCATCGAGCACTCGGCGCTGGCCCGCGCGTCGCCCGCACCCTTGAGCGCGGCGGCGCGGTAGGTCAGGAGGCGCGCGGCCTCGATGCGCGTGGCCATGTCGGCGATCATCCACTGGATCGCCTGCTTGTTGGCGATGGGCTCGCCAAAGGTGTGGCGCTGCTTCGCGTGGGCGACGGCCAGATCCAGCGCGCGCTGGGCGATGCCGAGGGCCTGGGCGGCGATGCCGATGCGCCCGCCGTCGAGCGTGGACATGGCGATGGAGAAGCCCTTGCCCTCCTGGACCAGCAGGTTCTCCGCGGGCACCACCATGTTCTCGAAGACCAGCTCGCTGGTGCCGGAGCAGGCGATCCCCAGCTTCTCCTCGATCTTGCCCACGCCATAGCCAGGGAAGCCGCGCTCCAGGATGAAGGCGCAGATGGCCTTGTGACGCTTGGAGGGGTCCAGGCTCGCGTAGGCCACGCAGTAGTCCGCCTGCGGGCCGTTGGTGATCCACATCTTCGTGCCGTTGAGCACGTAGGCGCCGTCCTCGCGCTTCGTGATGCGCGTAGCCTGGGCCGCGGCGTCGGAACCGGCGTTGGGCTCCGTCAGCGCGTAGCAGCCGAGCTTCTCGCCGCGGGCGAGCGGGACCAGGTACTTCTCCTTCTGCGCGTCGTTGGCGTAGGTGAGCAGGGGCCAGCACACCAGCGAGTTGTTCACGCTCATGATGACGCCAACGCCCGCGTCGGCGTAGCAGATCTCCTCGAGCGCGACGACGTAGGAGAGGATGTCCATCCCCGCGCCGCCCCACTGCTCGGGCACGAACATCCCCATGAAGCCCATCTCGGCGAGCTGCGCCACGAGCTCCGCCGGGAAGGCGTGGCTGCGGTCGCGCGCGGCGGCGCCCGGCAGGACCTCGTTGCGGGCGAAGTCGCGGGCCAGGTTGCGGATCTGGAGATGGTCTTCCGAGAGCTCGAACATCGGGGCTCCAGGGCCTTCGGCGGAGAGAGAGGAGAGGTTAACGCTGGACGAGAGAGGTCAGGTGCGCCGCGTCGGAGAGGCCGCGCAGGACGGCGTCTCCGCGGGGGCTCGGGCTCAGCGCCCGGTGAAGCTCGCGGGGCGACGCGGCTTGGAGAGGAAGGCGGCCATCCCCTCCCGCTGATCGGCGGTGGAGAAGCACAGGGCGAAGAGGGTGCGCTCGGCGTCGAGGCCGCGCTGCAGGTCGAGCCCGTCGGTCTCCACCATGGCCCGCTTGACCAGGCGCACGGCGACCGGGCCGCTCTGGGCGATCTGCTCGCCGAGGGTGAGGGCGGCGGCGAGCACGTCCTCCTCCTTGCGCAGCGCGAGCCCGATGGTGACGGCCTCATCCGCGCTCACGTTGCGGCCGGTGACGCAGAGCTCGAGCGCGCGCTGCTGGCCCACCCGGCGCGCGAGGCGCTGGGTCCCGCCAAAGCCGGGGATGACCCCTAGCTTCACCTCGGGCTGGCCGAAGACCGCGCTGGGCCCCGCCAGGACGAGGTCGCAGGCCATGGCCAGCTCGCAGCCTCCGCCAAACGCGAAGCCCGCCACCGCGGCGATGGTGGGGAAGGGAAGGGTCTCCAGCTGCCGCAGCACGCCCTGACCCAGCGCGGCGAAGCGCTCCGCCTCGAGCGCGCTCATGCTGGCCATCGCGCTGATGTCGGCCCCGGCGGCGAAGGCCCGGTTGCCCTCGCCCGTGAGCACCAGCGCCCGCAGGTCCGAGCCGGCCAGCTCGCCCAGCAGCGCGCCGAGCTCGCGCAGCAGCGCCTCGTTGAGCGCGTTCAAGGCCGCCGGACGGTTCAGGACCACGAGCCCCACGCTGCCGCGCTGTTCGTAGCGGATGTTCTCCATCGACTCCCCTTCCCCTCTGCGACCGCGCCCTTCTGAAACTTCGGTATCAGGACCCCAGGGCGAGCGCCCCGGCCTCAGCCGTAGGTGTAGAAGCCGCGCCCGGTCTTGCGGCCGAGCCAGCCCGCCTCCACGTACTTGCGCAGCAGCGGGCAGGGGCGGTAGCGGGGATCCCCGATCCCGCCGTGCAGGACCTCGAGGATGGAGAGGCAGGTGTCGAGCCCGATGAAGTCCGCCAGCGTGAGCGGGCCCATGGGCACGTTGGTGCCGAGCTTCATGGCGGTGTCGATGTCTTCCACCGATCCGATGCCCTCATAGAGCGCCTGCACGGCCTCGTTGATGTAGGGCATGAGGATGCGGTTCACGATGAAGCCGGGCATGTCCCGGCCCTCCACCGTGGTCTTGCCCATCTGCTGGGCCAGCGCGCGGGTGGCCTCGAAGGTCTCGGCCGAGGTGGCCAGCCCGCGGATGAGCTCCACCAGCTTCATGACCGGCACGGGGTTCATGAAGTGCATCCCGACCACCTTGTGCGGGCGGTCGGTGTGGGCGGCGATGGCCGTGATCGAGATCGAGCTCGTGTTGCTGGCCAGGATGGCATCTGGCCGCGCGCTCTTGGAGAGGGACTCGAAGATCTTGTACTTGAGCGCCACGTTCTCCGTGGCCGCCTCGATACACATGTCCGCCTCGACCAGCGAGCCCATGTCCACCGAGCTCGTGATGCGGGCGAGCGTGGCCTCGGCCTGCTCGGCGGTGAGCTGCTCCTTCTTGACCTGACGGGCCAGGTTGCCCTGGATGGTGGCGCGCGCCTTGTCCAGCGCCGCCTGGGAGACGTCCGTGAGCCGCACCTGCAGGCCCGACTGCGCGGCGACGTGGGCGATGCCGTTGCCCATCTGGCCCGCGCCGACCACACCGACCACCGAGATCCCTGTCCCCGAGCTTCCGGTCAAGGCTCACCCCAGCTTCAGGTAATAGTGGAGCTTGGAGCGCGCGAGCGTGGAGAGGTGCGCGCCCCGAGAGAGACGCCCCCCGTAACCGGTGGGCCCCGCGTCGGGTAGCAGGAATCGACACCCGGGATGGGCCAGCCTGAAAACCCAGGAGGGTCGCGCAGGCGTTATGTTCCCGGGCGCCGGGCCACCTGGTTCGGCGACGAGGGCGCAGGTGCTGGCCCTGTTCTACCTGGCGATGACCTACATGCTGGCCTCCGTGCCCACGGGGGCCATCCTGGCGGCGCTCTACGCCGACGTGGACCTGCGCGAGCACGGCAGCGGCAACATCGGCGCGACCAACGCCGCGCGCGTGGTCGGCCGGGGCGTGGGCGTCGCCACCCTCCTGGGGGACGCGATCAAGGGTTATCTGCCCGTGGCCCTCGCCCCGCTGGTCTGGGACCGGCCCGTGTTCGTGGACGCCGTCGCGATCACGGCCTTCGTCGGGCACTGCTGGTCCGCCTACCTCAGCTTCAAGGGCGGCAAGGGCGTGGCGACCACCGCCGGCGCCATGCTCGCCCTGGCGCCCCTGCCCACCGCGCTGACCATGCTCGGCTGGGGGGCCGTGGTCGCGATCACGCGGAAGTCCAGCCTGGGCGCCCTGACCAGCGTCTTCCTGCTGCCCCTGCTGGTGGCCTGGCTGGAGCCGGCGCGGACCTGGGTGACCCTGCTGCTGGCCCTCGGCGTGGCCCTGCGCCACGTCGACAACGTGCGCCGCCTGCTCTCGGGGACCGAGCGCTAACGGCGACGGCGCCGGGACACGAGCCCCAGCAGCCCGACCAGCGAGAGCAGCGCCCCGGGGCCGGGCTGCGCGCTGCTGCAGGCGCAGGAGTTCCCCTCCTTCTCGCCGTCCCCGCCCACGCCGTCGGAGGTGTCGTCGCCGCCGCCCGTGTCCACGCCGTCCAGCGGGCTGTCGTCCTGGAAGTCGGGGATGCCGTCCCCGTCGCTGTCCGCGGTGCCTTCTTCGGAGTCGGGGATCCCGTCCCCGTCGCTGTCCTCGTCCAGGTAGTCGGGGATCCCGTCGCCGTCGGTGTCGCCGGTTCCCTCCACGCTGTCGGGGATCCCGTCCCCGTCGCTGTCGGTGTCCGGCTCGCCCTCGCCCTCGCCCTCGCCTTCTCCCTCCCCTTCCCCTTCCCCTTCGCCCTCGCCCTCTCCTTCCCCTTCGCCCTCACCCTCGCCCTCGCCGCTGGAGCCGTCGTCGGGGTCCAGGTAGTCGGGCACGCCGTCGTCATCGGCGTCGCCGGTGCCCTCCTCTTCGTCGGAGCGCCCGTCGCCGTCGCTGTCCTCGTCCAGGTAGTCGGCCGTGCCGTCCCCGTCCGTGTCCGACGAGCCCTCGGTCGCGTCGCCCAGCCCGTCGCCGTCGCTGTCCTCGTCCAGGTAGTCGGCCGTGCCGTCCCCGTCCGT
>CAZTOW010000001.1:0-43702 GCA_964615375.1 uncultured Enterobacterales bacterium | reverse complement strand
GTCCGAGCCACCCTCCTCGACGTCCAGGAGCCCGTCGTCGTCGCTGTCCTCGTCCAGGTAGTCGGCCGCGCCGTCGCTGTCGCTGTCGCCCGAGCCCTCCTCGGCGTCGGTCAGCCCGTCGTCGTCGCTGTCCTCGTCCAGGTAGTCGGCCACGCCGTCGCTGTCGGAGTCCTCGGCGCCCTCGTCCACGTCGTCGATGCCGTCGTCGTCGCTGTCCGCGTCCGCCCGGTCCGGCGTGCCGTCCCCGTCCGTGTCCTCTGAGCCCTCCTCGGCGTCCAGGATCCCGTCGTCGTCGTTGTCCTCGTCCAGCGCGTCGGCCACGCCGTCGCCGTCCGTGTCCTCCGAGCCCTCCTCGGCGTCGGAGACGCCGTCCCCGTCCGCGTCGGCGTCCACGTAGTTGGGCGCCCCGTCCCCGTCGGCGTCTGCGTCCCCCTCCTCCGCGTCGGTGAGCCCGTCGTCGTCGCTGTCCTCGTCCAGCGCGTTGATGGTCCCGTCGTCGTCGGCGTCGGCGTCCGGCTCGCCGTCCCCGTCCGCGTCCACGGTGAGCTCGTCGTAGGTGAGGATGCCGTCGTCATCGTCGTCATCGTCCAGCGCGTCGATGAGCCCGTCGCCGTCGCTGTCCACCGCCTCCAGGTCCGGCCCGAGCTCGCTCGGGTCCTCGAGCCCGTCGCCGTCGCTGTCCGCCTCCTCCCAGTCCGTGCCGACCTCCAGCTCGTCGGCGTCGGAGAGCCCGTCCTCGTCCGTGTCGTCGCACACGTCGCCCAGCCCGTCCTCGTCGATGTCCTCCTGGTCGGTGTTCTCGATCTCCACGCAGTTGTCGGTGGCGTTGGGGACGCTGTCCTCGTCCGAGTCCGCCATGTCCACGACGATCACGGCGGCCAGCAGCCAGGCGTCGGAGTCGGAGACCGAGGGCGCCATCTCCACGTCCAGCTGCCCCTCGTCCCCGTAGGCGATCTCCCAGACCTCGTCGGACTCGCGCGAGTCCGTGGCCCCGCTCAGCGGCTCGCTGTAGGGGTCGTCCTCGTCGGCGCCCACAGCCACGTCCGTGTCGTCGTAGCCAAACGAGCCCTGCGTGATGAGGCTGTTGTAGTCCTGGCGGCTGCAGGTGGTGGAGAACTCCTTGCCGTCGTCGCGCCCGCCCACGCCCTCGGCGAAGGGGTCCGTGGCGTACTCGCCCGCGTCCGTGTCGTAGAGGAAGAGGTCGGTGGACTGCTCGTTGCTGCACTCGCCCACGATCCCCAGGGAGAGCAGCGCGCTCGAGCTCTCCGAGTCGGTGGGCAGGCCCTCCACGCTCAGCTCGCCCGCGCCCTCGATGTCGTCCACCGCCACCGTGACGTGCCGCGGAGTGCCGAGCTCGGCGTCCTCGTAGATCACGACCAGCGTGGTCCCGCTCACGCCCTGGGTGCCGCGCCGCGCCGCCTCCGCGGCCCCGGTCTCCTCGTAGAGGTGGGCCCCGCCTGAGCGCAGCGACCAGATCATCGGGTCGAGCTGGAAGACGTAGGCGCGCGTGTCCGAATAGACCAGGTCGGCGTCCGTCAGATCGGTGCCGTTGATCGCCACGTCGTCCGCCGGGTCGTCCAGGAAGCCGTCCCACTGGCCCATGACGATGGCGTAGACGGCCACCACCTCGGCCGAGCTGGGCAGCACGATGTCGAAGTCCTCCTCGGCCGAGCTCCAGTCTCCGCTGCCGTCGTAGGGCGTGGAGACCCCGTTGGCGTCCACCGCCACGCCGCCCACGATCATGTCCTGGTAGATGACGGTGGAGGTGGCGCGCGCGTCGGCGGCGGCGAGGAGGAGGAGCAGGGGCGACAGCAGACGCGGCTTCATGGAGGACTCCGGGCTCTGTCAGCACCATAAGGGAATGGCGGGGAGCTTACAAGGCTCGCCCCCTGCGCAGGCCGAGCGCGAGCACCCCGGCGAGGGAGGCCCACATACCCGCGCCGCCCCCCCCCGCAAGTCCCGAGGCGCAGCCGCAGCGCCCCTGCACGAACCAGGGCGAGACCCACACGCGCTCCTCTCCGTCGCCCGCGTCCTCCGCGTCGTAGCGCAGCCGCAGGTAGGTCCAGTCCCCAGGCCCCCCGTCCCAGTCGAGCGCGAGCTCGCCGTCGGTGGCGCTCTCCTCGACGAGCCCGCCCGGCCCCACGCGCTCCACGCTCGCCAGCGCGTAGCCCTCCCCGGGATCGCCGGCCTCCAGGTGCAGGGTGACCGGCAGCGCGCGCCGCGGGATCTCCTCGCCGGGGAGCCAGATGTGGCCGTCCTCGCCCTCGGCCCAGACGCGCAGGTCCGGGCGCGGGCCCGTGCTGACCAGGGTGCGGCGGGCCTCCAGGGCGTCGAAGAGGGTGTCGGTCGTGAGGCTCTCCCCGTCGGCGAGCCAGGCCCCGGTGATCGCCCCTGAGGCGAACTGCACGCGCGGGACGCCGTCGTCCAAGTGGCCGACCGGCCCGGGACCGTCGTCGAGGCTCCCCGGGCGCGCGTCGTGGCTGTCGGTCCCCCCCACGAAGCCCAGGACGAAGCCCCGATCCAGCGCGGCCTGCACAGAGCCGTCGGGCGTGTAGCCCTGCACGTCGTTGCGCCGCCAGTCGCAGCCCTCGGCGTCGGGGTCCACGCACTCGGAGCTGCCGTGCTCGGAGGCCATCTCGACGAGAAACTCGCGATCCGGCCGGTTCTCCGAGACGCTCCAGTCGGTCTCCTGCGGGTTCGAGTACGCGCTGTGGTGGGCGAAGCTGATCCAGCGCGTCGGCCCGCAGCTCTCCTCCGCCGCGTCCAGCGCGTCCCACAGCTCACCCACCTCCTCGGCGTACTCCCCGTCGGTCTGGAGGTAGACGGCGAGCCCGTCGGGGGCGATGACCTCGCCCTCGTCGAAGAGGAAGCCCGACACGCGGCGCGCCACGCAGGGGTCGTCGTCTCCCAGCAGCACCGTCCGATGCGAGCCCCGCGAGGCCCCCGTGCGCGTGGGCGAGCGGAAGGCCGTCCACTCGTAGCCGAGCAGCGGCAGCACCGCACCGCCCTGCGTCGCCCGCACGGCCGCCGCCTGCTCCTCCCAGACCTCCCAGCGCTCCCCGTCGGCGCCGTCGGGGGCCCAGGCGTCGGCCTCGGCGTGGTCGCTGAGCGCGGCGAAGTCGAGCCCGCTGGCCTCCGCCTCCACGAAGAAGTCCGTGGCGGGCTCCTCTCCGCGCGGGGCGCAGAGGGCGGCCTCGTCCTCGCAGCCATCGTAGGACCAGCCCGAGTGCGCGTGCGGGTCACCCCAGACCCAGCGGCCCTCCGGGGGCTCGGCGGCGCGGGCGGAGAGCGCGAGGAGCGGCGTCAGGAGGACGATCATTCCCACGTCATAGCGCGCCGGGCTACGAGGGTCAGCATGAGAACGCTCCTGCTCGCCCCCTTGCTCACCCTCCTCTTCTGGCGCGCCGCGCTGGCCGGGCCTCGGCTGGCCGACATGCTCCCGATGAAGCCGGTCCTCAGCGAGGAGGCCCGCGCGGCCTTCGACCAACCCGCCTCCTCGGGCGTGACGTACACCAGCGAGCCCTCGCTCCCCTTCCCGGCGCTGCCGCTCCAGGTCTTCGGGCTACAATACGCAGTGGATATCGTGCTGGTCTCCACGCACCCCGACTGGGACATGCACGAGTACGCCCGCATCGACCTGCCCGGTCGGGAGAGCGTCTGGGTGGCCAAAGACGCGAGCCGCGAGCGGGTGCAGACCATCGTGAGCGACCTGCCGGACCTGATGAGCTGGGTGCCGGAGGTGCCGATCACCCGCTACCAGCGCCCGCTCGAGGTGGTGGACCGCTCGGAGGGCGACCACATCGACGTCTCCTTCGCCTACACCAACTCCGCGGGGGACCCCGTGCGCGTCTCCTACCGCGGGAAGTCGTCCGATCACCCCCCGGCGAAACGCAACGGCGCGACCATGGGGCACAGCCGCAACCTCGGCGCCATCGTGCTGGACCTGCGGCGCTTCCGCCATGGCGGGAAGGCGCGCGTGGAGATCGGAGGGGAGCGCTACCGCCTGGAGCGCCTGCTGGGCATCTATCCCCAGAAGTACGCGCTCTCGCAGGTGCAGGGCGGCGTCGTGATCACCCGCTTCCTCGCCACCCCCTCCCCCGAGGGCTTCACCCTCCTGCGCCCCGGCGACGACCAGCCCTGGCCCACCCGCGCCGAGGAGCGCTGGGCCGTGAGCCCTCCCGACGCCCAGGGCCTCCAGACCGCCATCCACGACGACGGCATCACCACGCTCACCTACACCTTCCGCGGCGGCGAGCTGCTCTCCGCGGAGGTCGTCCAGCGTGGCGTCGAGGCCCCCGTCTTCCGCCTCGCCCTCGACCGCGCCCTCCCCGACCTGCGCCGCCGCTTCGAGGGCGTCGCCGAGGTGCGCTTCGCCATGGACATCGGCGACCAGCGCGGCCACGGCGAGGGCATCCTCCGCGCCCGCTGGGAGGGCGACGTCATCCTCGTCGACATCCTCCCCACCGCCCACGCCGACCTCGCGACCCGCCCCCTCCGCAGCACGCTCCGCCCCCTCCCCGACGGCAGCCTCCGCGTGGAGACCGTGCGGACCGAGTAGCGGGCCATCAAAACGGCAAGGGAACGCCGCGAAGCCTACTGCGCTTCGCAGCGGGCGTCGGCGTAGTAGCTGACGTCGTGGCCCCAGGTCCAGCACCGCCCAGTGACGTCCGACCACGCCGCGTAGGTGATCACGTCCTGGAGAGTCTCGTCGAAGAGGGTCTCGGAGCCTTCCTCCAGCGAGCTCGTAGAGCCCCCTGTGCTGAACGCCCCCCCGCTCTCGCTGAGGGGGTGGCAGTAGAGCAGGAGCTCACCCGTCTCCAGCGTGTAGCCATAGAGGCAGTCTTCGCCGGTCCATGGGTCAGAAGAGCCCGGGTCGGTCTCCACCAACCCGAGGAGGTAGGTGCCGTATCCACCGGAGATGGTGATCTGGACGCCCGAGGCCGACCAGCTCGATCCAAACACGGGTGACTCGCCCTCGCCCTCGCCCTCCCCAACACCCTCACTCTCCCCCTCGCAGCCGCTGTGCGCCGAGTCGCACTTCTGGTATCCGTCAGGGCAACCGACCAGTCCCACCACCAGCCCTCCAACAAGAATCACACCCTCTAACCTGCATAATCTGCTCATCGACCTCCTCCGTGCAGGCCGGACCTCTCCCACCAACCCGCCCCACCATGCGCAGCCAGGCGGGAAGGGGGAGGTCTCCAGACGACGAAGGGCGGGCGGGTAGCCCGCCCTTCGTCGTCTGGAGACCGGGGGAAACCCTCGCATGAGGGTTTCCCCCACAGAGACTACTGCGCGACGCAGCCCGCGTCACCCGTGTAGTAGCTGGTGTCGTTGCCCCAGGTCCAGCACTCGCCGGAGGTGTCCGACCACACGGCGTAGGTGATCACGTCCTCGAGGGCGCTGGTGAACACCGTCTCGGAGCCCTCGGCCAGGGCGTTCGGGTCGCCACCCGAGGAGAGGGCGCCGCCCGACGAGCTGAGGCCGTGGCAGTAGAGAAGGACCTCACCCGTGGAGAGCGTGTAGCCGTCGAGGCAGTCCTCGCCGGTCCAGGGATCGGGCGAGGCAGGATCGGTCTCGGCCATGCCGAGGGTGTAGCTGCCGGAGCCGTTTTCGATGGAGATGGTCACGCCGGAGGACGACCAGCTCGAGCTGAAGGTGGGATCGACCTCACCCTCGCCCTCGCCCTCGCCCTCGCCCGACTCGCCACCGCAGGCGCTGTCGCCCGAGTCGCACTTGTCGTCGCCAGGGCAGCCGACCAGACCGATGACCAGACCGACCGCGAAAACCGGCCACGTATACTTGAGCATGCGCTCCTCCAGATTCTTCGTATGAATGCTTGTCGTGTTCATGCCGCGCATTCGCGGCCCCCGTGTTGTATCGCATTCGGGCGCGCTTGTGAAGCCCCCTCGTGAGAGAGGCGCGCCCTGGTTCTCCCTGGGCAATCGGCGCGCCCCCCGGCTCCCGCGCGACCACACTGAAAGAACGGGATATAGCGCCGCCATGCTGAAGCTCGGCGACATCACCCTCTCCTCGCGCCTCCTCGTCGGCACCGGGAAATACCCCGACTTTCCCACCATGCGCGCCTGCCACGAGGCCAGCGGCACGGCCATGGTCACGCTCGCGCTGCGGCGCGTCGATCTGTCCGCTCCCCGCGGGCAGAACATCCTCGACTTCATCGACCGCGAAAAGATCCGACTCCTGCCGAACACGGCGGGCTGCTACACGCCGGAGGACGCCATCGCCACGGCGCGGCTGGGGCGCGAGCTGCTGGACACGCCCTTCGTGAAGCTCGAGGTCATCGGCGATCCAAAGACGCTCTTCCCCGACAACGAGGGCACGCTGGAGGCGGCGCGGGTGCTGGTGAAAGAGGGCTTCCAGGTGATGCCCTACTGCATCGACGACCCGATCGTCTGCAAGAAGCTGGCGGAGGTCGGCTGCGTGGCCGTCATGCCGCTGGCCGCGCCCATCGGCAGCGGGCTGGGGATCCGCAACCCCCACAACCTGGCCATCATCCTGGAGGACGCTACGGTCCCGGTGATCGTGGACGCCGGGGTGGGCACCGCGTCGGACGCCGCGGTGGCCATGGAGCTGGGGGTGGACGGGGTGCTGCTGAACACCGCCATCGCCGGCGCGCAGGACCCGCTCAAGATGGCCCACGCCATGCGGCTCGGGGTGGAGGCAGGGCGGCTGGCCTTCGAGGCGGGGCGCATCCCCCGCAAGCGCTACGGCAGCGCGTCGAGCCCCCTGGACGGGCTCATGAGCCGGGCGGGCTGATCCCATGCTCCCGCGCCTCCTGGCCGTCACCCCGGGGAGCTCGGGCGACGGTCACGAGCTCGTCTGGCTGCTGGAGGCGATGGCGGGGGCGGGCCTGCGCGCCGTGGTGCTGCGCGAGCCGGGGCTGGCTCAGCGCGACTACGTGGGCCTGGCGAGGGCGCTGTCCCCCCTCTTCGGGCCGGGGCTGATCCTGCACAGCAAGCACCCGGACGCGCTCTGGCTGGCGGAGCGGGGCGGCTTCGGGCTGCACTGCGCCGCGGGGGTGGACCTGAGGGCGGCGCGGGCGAGGGTGCCGGGCGCCCTGGGGGCCAGCTGCCACGACGCCCGCTCCCTGTCCGAGGCGCAGGAGGCCGGCTGCGACTACGCCACGATCTCCCCGGTGTTCTCCCCGGGCTCCAAGCCGGGGGACGCGCGCCCCACCCTGGGGCTGGAGGGGCTCCGGACCCTGGTGAGCGGGCTCGAGCTCCCCGTCTACGCGCTGGGCGGGATGCGGCCGGAGAGCACCTCGGCCGCGCGCGCGGCGGGGGCGCACGGGGTGGCGGTCCTCGGCGCTCTCTTCCCCCCCGACGCCACGCCGGAGCGCTGCGTGGACACCGTCCGCGCCTACTACGCCGCGCTCGGGTAGACTGAACACATGCGCGTGCTGCTCGCCCGCCCCCCGCGACGCGACCCGCTGGACGCCGGCCTCACCGTGCCGCCGCTCGGGCTCGCCTACGTGGGGGCGGCGCTGCGGGAGGCGGGGCACGCGGTGGAGATCCTGGACGCGCTTGCCCTGGACTGGGGCTGGGAGCGCTTCGGGGCCGCGCTGGCCGAGCGGAGGCCGGAGGTGCTGGGGCTCTCGGCGATGAGCCCGATGGCGGACGTGGCGGCGCGGGCGGCGCGGCTGGGGCGACCTCACGCCCGCTGGGTGGTGCTGGGCGGCCCTCACCCCACGGCCACGCGCCACGCCGTGCTGGACGAGATCCCCGAGCTGGACGCCGCGGTCTCCGGGGAGGGCGAGCGGGTGGCCCCGGCGCTCCTGTCCTGGTGGGAGTCCGGGGCGCCGGGGAGTCCACCTCCAGGCGTGCTCGCCCGCGGGCACCGCTACCAGGAGCACGAGCCGGAGCGCGAGCTCACCCGCCTCCCCCGCCCGGCGCGGGACCTGCTGCCCAACGAGCGCTACCGCTACCTCTTCGCCACGCGGCCCGGCTTCGCCACGATGATCACCAGCCGCGGCTGCCCCTTCGCCTGCAGCTTCTGCGACAAGAGCGTGGGCGGCTCGCGCTGGCGGGCACGCCCGCCCGAGGACGTGGTGGACGAGATGGAGGAGGTGGTCCGACGCCACGGCGTGGGCTTCATCAACTTCTACGACGATAACTTCACGCTCCGCCGGGAGCGGGTCGTGGGGATCTGCGAGGAGATCCTGCGCCGCGATCTCCAGGTAGAGTGGAAGTGCGAGGGCCGGGTGGACGGGGTGGACCTGGAGCTCCTGCGGCTCATGCGCCGGGCGGGCTGCCGGGTGGTGGCCTACGGCGTGGAGAGCGGGAACCCGGAGACCCTCGCGCTGCTGCGCAAGGACATCTCGCTGGACGAGACGCGCGCGGCCTTCCAGGCGACCCGGGAGGCGGGGCTGCGCAGCCTGGCCTACATCATCCTGGGCGCGCCGGGCGAGGACGCGAGCGCGGTGCGCGACACCCTGCGCTTCTGCCGGGAGATCGACGCGACCTACGTGCAGTTCTCCACGCTCACGGCCTTCCCGGGGACGCCGCTCTATCGGCGGCGCCGGCCGGGCGGAGTCGGCGTGAAGAACCCGGTGGACGGGGATCTCTCCCGGGAGACCCTCTCCGACCTGCCCCCGGACGAGCTCTCCGCCCTCCTGCGCCGCGCCTGGCTCGGCTTCTACCTGCGGCCCGCGCCCATGGCCCGGCTCGCCCGGGACGCGGTCGCCAGCGGCGCGCTCTCCGAGGCCCTCCGCCTGGGCCGCGCCCTCTCCCGCTGGGCCGTGGCCACCTGAGCGCTCACCAGGTCAGCTCCAGCAGGCGCTGGCGGATCTCCGGGCCGTGCTGGAAGTCGGGGTCCAGATCCAGCACGCGCTGGTAGTGGAAGATGGCGCGCTCCGGCTCGCGGCGGGGGCCGAAGTAGACGTTCCCCAGGCCCCAGTGGGCCAGCACGTTGTCCGGGCAGTAGCTCAGCGTGGTGTTGAGCTCGATGAGTGCCATGTCCCACTCGCGCCGCCGGAGCGCCAGGAAGCCCAGGTTGTTGTGCGCCTTGCAGTAGGTGGGGCTGCGGCGGAGCAGGCTGCGCCAGGCCTCGCTGGCCCCGTCGATGTCGCCGAGCTCGGCGCGGGCGATCCCGAGGTTGTTCCAGGCGTCCAGGTTGGAGGGGTCCAGCTCCGTCGCCTTCTGGTAGGCGGCCATGGCCGGGTTGTACTTGCCCTCGAAGCGCAGCGCGTCGCCGAGCCCGTACCAGGCGGCCCCGGATTCGGGGTTTCGCGTCGTGGCCTCCCGCCAGAGCGCGACCTCGGACGACCAGACCGCGTTCCGCGCGTCGGTGAGCCCCGGGAGGAAGCCGATCAGCGCCACGCCCACCAGGGCGCCGAGGCGGTGGAGGTCCAGGCGCGGCGCGCGGGGGAGCCCGCGATCCTTTCGCGGCGCGGAGACGCTCCAGGCGATGGCCAGGGCCAGCCAGAGGCCGAGCGCGTAGGCCCGGTGCTCCGCCATGTGCTCCTTGAGCGGGGCCACGGAGCTGGACGGGATGAGGAAGAGGGCGCCCGCGCTGAGCGCGAATCCGGCGAGGGGGACCCGCTGCCCCCAGATGACGGCGAGGCCCACCATCGCGATCCAGCCGAGCCCCGCCAAGGCGGCCCGCGGCGCGAGGGGGTCCACGTCGGGCACCACGTGGAAGACCGTCTGCCCCACGGGCGCGAGCCAGAGGGCGACGTAGCGCATCCAGACCTCGGCCTGCGTCAGCAGCTGCACGCCCAGCGGTCGCTCCACCTCCTGCGGGATCAGCCCGCCGGTGACCCAGACCCTCAGCACCATGGCGCCCACGACGAGCTGCGCCAGCGGGAGGATGTAGAGCCAGCGGACGGAGCGCAGGCGGTCCAGCAGCGAGCCCAGGCCCGCCGCCGCCGGGCCGCGCGCGGGGAAGAAGATCTCCAAGAGCAGGAGGGCCGGAGGCAGCATGACGCCTACCTCCTTGGAGAGCAGGGCCCCCACCGCCGCCAGCATGGCCAGGAGCCGCCCGCCCGTGTCGGCCTCCCCGGTGGCGCGCTCGAGCAGGAGGGCCTGGGCCCACAGGCTCAGGCTCACGAGGCAGAAGAGCGCGCACAGGCTCTCCGAGCGCCCGGTGATGTAGGTCACGGCCTGCGTGGTCATCGGGTGTACGGCCCAGAGGCCCACGCCGATCACGGCCGCGCCCAGCGGTCGGGGGTGGCCGGCGAGGCGACCGAGCGCCTCGGCCAGGCTCAGCGCCGCCCCGACACAGAGCCCATGGATGATCAGGTTGACGATGTGATAAGGGACGGGGTCCAGCTCGGCGAAGTGGTAGTTGATCGCGTAGCTGGCGATGAGCAGCATCCGGCTCGGGTTGTAGGTGAGGATGGCCCGCCACTCGTCCAGCACGCGGATGGTGGCGTTGCCGACCACCTCCAGCTTGTCGTCGTAGACGAAGGGGGCGTCCAGCGCCCCGCGCCAGGCCAGCAGCACGAGGACCAGCAGCCCGAGCCAGCAGAGTCGGCGGATGTCGAGGGTGTCCTTCATGGGCGTGCCGCCTCCCGCAGCACCTCGGCGTACAGGTCCTCGTGCCGGGCCGCGACCACCTCGAAGCCCAGCCGCTCTCGAATGTAGCGCCTGCCCCTCGCGACCATGGCCTCCGCCGCGACACGATCCCGGAGCAGGGTGCGGATCCGCGCGACCAGCCCCCCCACGTCGGCGTGGCGCACGAGCAGGCCCGCGCCCGCCTCGGCGATGAGCTCGCCGCAGCCGCAGTCGTCGCCCACCACGACGGGGGCGCCGCACAGCAGCCCCTCGAAGGGCACCAGCCCGAAGACCTCCGCCGTGGACGGGTAGACCAGCACGTCGGCGTCGGCCAGCAGGGCGAGGCGCTCCACTCCGCCGATGACCCCGGTGTAGAGCACGTCCGGCCCGGCCTCGGGCAGCTCGCCCTGGCGCGGCGCCCCGGCGATGACCAGCGCCGCGCCCTCCGGCCCCCCGCCCTCCCAGGCGCGCAGGAGGTGGTCCACGCCCTTGCGCGGCGAGATCTGCCCGAGGTAGGCCACGATCGGCCGCTGCCCCAGGCCGTGCGCGGCGCGGAAGGTGCCGCGGGGAGGGAGCGCCTCGAACTCGGCGAGGTCGAGGCCGTTGGGGATGCGCGCCACGCGCTCGGCGGGGACGCCCGCGGCGAGGTGCTGGGCCACGTCGGCGGCGCTCACGGCCACGCAGCGGGCGGCCTCGCGGGGGATGCTGCCGGAGACGAGGAGGTCCCAGGCGGCCTTGAGCGCCACCTTTCGCTCGTGCCGGGCCAGGGTCCCGTTGGCGGTGAGCACCCAGGGCAGCCGGTGGGTCCGCGCCCAGCCGGCGGCGGCGTTGTTGAGCAGGTGGCGGTGGCCGTGCAGGTGGACGAGGTCGGGGAGCTCGCCCAGGGCCTCCAGGGCGCGCCGCGCGCCGAGGGGCAGGAAGAGCTGGTGCCGCCAGGCCAGGCCGTTGGAGAGGTTGCGCACGGTCAGCACGCGCACGCCCTCGTGGTCCCGGTCAGCCGGCACGCCCGCGCGCCGGGCCTCGTCGTAGGCGTCCGTGGTCAGCACCGTGACGCGCACGCCGCGGCGGACCAGCGCGCGAGAGAGACCGTCCACGATCCGCGGGATGCCGCCATAAGCCCAGGTCGGCGGGAAGTAGGGAGTGACCTGGAGGACGTGCACCGGAACGACCTTGGTTTGACGGGCCCCGACCCGTCCAATTACCATGCCCCCCGACACTGGAGTCCAGCCATGCAGCGGTCCTCGAGCGTAGTACCCTCCATCCTCGCCGCCTCGGCGGTGTTCGGTCTCGCGCTGCTCGGCGCGGGCTGCGACGCCCCAGACTGCAGCAGCACCTGCCAGCGCCTCTTCGTGGACGGCGCCGTGGACGGCACCACCGGCTGCGGCATCACCCACCCGGGCCAGAGCTCTGAGGACCTCATCGAGGCCTGCAACTACAAATGCCAGGCCGCCCTGGACAACCCGGGCGAGATGGGGGACTACAACCCCGACGAGCGCATCACGGGCTCCACCAGCGTCGAGCTGAAGACGGACGTGCAGGCCGCCGCCTGGATGGACTGCGTCTGGGCGACCGACTGCGAGTTCCTGAACGACGGCTACTGCGCGCCGACCTCGTTCTCCCAGTGACGCCCATGCGCCTGCTGCACCCTGGCGCCGCGCTCGCGCTCTTCGGCGCGGCGCTGGCCTTGCTCGGTGGCTGTGAGCCCACCTGTGCCTCCACCTGCGAGAAGCTGCTGGAGTGCGAGGACGGCACGGTGGATCAGCCGCGCGTCGCCCAGGACGAGTGCGAGGCGAGCTGCGAGACGCAACAGTCCCTCTACGAGGACGACTGGGAGAACGAGATCTTGCGGGACGAGCTCGCAGAGCTCAAGCGCTGCGTCCGGGACGAGGAGTGCGACGCCATCGCCGAGGGCGCCTGCTACAATCCAAACCTGTATATCTTCTGATATGAACCAGGAGCGGCGGCGCGTCCTCTTCCTGGCCACCGGCGGCACCTTCGGGATGGTGCGGCGCCGGGGCTCGGACACGCTGGAGCCCGCGGACCCGGGGGCCATGGACCTGGGCTTCCTGGAGCCGCTGCACGACCTCTGCGAGCTCGACGCCCGCGTGATCGCGAGCATCGACTCCTCGGACATGACGCCCGCGCTCTGGGAGCGCCTCGGCGCGGAGATCGCCGGCGCGCTGGACAGCCACGACGGCTTCGTCGTGCTGCACGGCACGGACACGATGGCGTACACCGCCTGCGCGCTCTCCTACATGCTGGAGGGCCTGCCGAAGCCGGTCATCCTCACCGGCAGCCAGCGCCCGCGCTCCGTGCTGCGCACCGACGCCGACGCCAACCTCGTCCACTCCACGCACTGCGCGACCCTGGACCTGCCCGAGGTGGGCCTGTACTTCGGCACCACCCTGCTGCGCGGCAACCGGGCGACCAAGACCTCCGTGCAGGCGTACACGGCCTTCGCCTCCCCGAATTTCCCGCCGCTCCTGGAGATGGGCGTGGAGATCGAGGCGAAGGCCCCGCCGCTCCGACCCCAGGGCCCCTTCCGCCTGCGGCCGGGCTTCTCCACCGAGGTGGCCGTGCTCGGCCTCTTCCCGGGCCTGGATCCCGCGCTGGTGGACCGCCTCATCGACGGCGGCGCCCGCGCGATCCTGCTGCGGGGTTTCGGGGAGGGCAACCTGCCCCGCGCCGGCTGGCCCGAGCTCGTGCGCCGCGCCTGCGCCCGCGGCGTGCCCGTGATCGTGGCCTCCCAGTGTACGACCGGCCGCGTGAGCCCCGGGCGCTACCAGAACAGCGCGATGCTCCGCGACGCGGGCGCGGTCTTCACCGAGGACATGACGGTGGAGGCCGCCACGGTCAAGGCCATGTGGATGCTGGGGCAGGGGGCGGATCTCTCGGCCTTCCAGGAGCGCTTCACCGCTCCCCTGGCCGGGGAGTGCTCCAGCCCCGCCTGAGCCTCAGGCCGGGAGCACGCGGTCGCCCTGGACCTGCCAGCCGCGCGGGGCGTTGGCGGCCACCGCGGCGGCGTGCTCGCCGAGAGACCAGCGGCGCTGGTGAAAACACTCGGCCACGCGCCCGCGCAGGCGCCCGCTGTCCTCCTCCCGGTCCGCCAGGCGCTCCGCCAGCGGGCCGGCGACCGAGGGATCGTCCTGCGCCAGCAGCACCTCGGCCGCGCCGTAGCGCACGCCCTCGTCGAAGTCCTTCAGCACCGGGACCACGGCGGGGACGATGGACGGGTGCTTGTACTCCGCCAGCTTGATGAGGATCTGGCGCTTCTTCTCGGTCTTGAAGGGGTCGTTCTCGCGCGCGAGCATCTCCAGCAGGACCTTGACCACGCCGTCCTTGCCCTCGAAGTGCTCCAGCAGGCGGAGGGGCTGCGCGATGTTGGCGTTCTTCTTCATCCACTCGCGCACGGGCTCGCAGACCTTGGGCCCCAGGTCCAGCAGCAGGTCGTAGACCAGCTTCTTCTCCGCGGAGTCCTTCATCCCGTTCTCGAATGTCCAGGTGAAGCGCCCCAGCAGGCCGAGGATGGCTGGATCGCTGCCGTTCTCCGCCAGCCACTGCGCGCTGGCCTGCCGGTCCTCGGTCTGCGCGTTGATGTTGGTCATGCGCTTCGCGTGCCGGCGCAGCTGCGCCTCTTCACCGCCGCTCAGGAAGTCGAACAGCCCCATGGTCGCCCTCTCCTCGTCGCCTTCTCCGCTTCGCCCGCTCCCTCGAGCCGCCCCCCGTGCGCGCGCGCCGGGAGCCGGGTCGAGGACGGCAGGGAAGCTAATCCCGGAGGCCTGTCGGGCAAGCCTGGAGCGGGAGGTCCGCTACTCTCGGCCGCTCAGGCGGGCAACGCGCGAGCCCCCAGTTAAGGCTTGCGATCCAATGAATCAGGGGCAACACTCCATTTCGAGAGCCCATCCCTCCTCGGGACAGCCAACGGGTCGCTCCATCAGAGTGAGCCGCTTCGCTGTTGACGATGGGGACGGGTTTTCTGTACATTAGCGCAGATCCTCTCCACGCCCCGGCTCGACCGCTCGCCGAGCCAGCGCCCCGCGGAGCGACCTCATGGCAGTCCCCCTCCTTCGAAGCGCCCTCCTCAGCACCCTGGCCCTCGGTCTCCTGGGCGGGTGCACCATTGAGACCGACAAGGTCACGCCGATCGACGACTCCGGCGCCGGCGGCGACTGCGAGAGCCCGATGGCGAACGCGGGCGCGGACCAGACCGTCTCGCTGGGGACCACCGTGACGGTGGACGGCTCGGGCAGCGCGGTCTGCAAGACCGACGCGCTCACCTACACCTGGTCCTTCGAGGCGGTCCCCACGGACTCCGCCATCGACGAGACGGCGCTCTCGGACAACGGCTCCGCGACGGCGGTGGCGGTGGCGTTCACGCCGGACGTGCCGGGCGACTACGTGCTGTCGCTGGTGGTCTCCGACGGCGAGCACGGCAGCCCCGCGGACCTCGTGGTCATCACGGTGACCTCGGACGACGCGCCTCCGGTGGCCGACTGCGGCGACGACCAGGACGGCGAGGTCGGGGTCCGCTCGACGCTGGACGGCTCGGGCTCCTACGACCCGGAGGGCGCGGCGCTCACCTACGCCTGGAGCCTCACGTCGGCGCCGGACTGCTCGGCGCTGAGCTCGCGCGACCTCTACGACGACGCCACGGCCTACGTCAAGGTGGTCCCGGACTGCGACGGCGTGTTCGTGCTCAGCCTGGTGGTCTCTGACGGCTACCAGTGGTCGGAGCCCGACCTCTGCTACGTGGACGTGGCCTCCGACAACCGCCTGCCGGTGGCCGACGCCGGGGACAGCGAGGAGCTGTCTCCCTGCATCAACGCCACGATCGAGCTGAACGGCTACGGCAGCTACGACCTGGACGGCGACGCGCTGACCTACTCCTGGAGCCTGGTGTCTGCGCCCTCGGGCTCGAGCGCCTCCGACGCGGACTTCAGCGACCCGACGGCCGCCGCGCCCACCTTCAACCTGCCGGACGACCCGGTCGTGGCGGGCGACTACACCTTCCAGCTCCAGGTCTTCGACGGGACCGACTGGTCGGCGCCGGACATCGTCACCTTCACCGTCCTGGACGAGGGGCTGAACACCCTGCCCATCGCCAACGCCGGCGACGATCAGTCCCTCGAGGGCGAGGCCGCCTGCACCGTCGGCATGTCCTACTCCGCCACCTGCGAGCCCTGCGAGGCCGTAGAGGTCGAGCTGGACGGCACCTCCTCCTACGACCCCGACGGCGACGATCTCACCTTCCTCTGGAGCGAGCCCACCAGCACGCTCGACATCGAGCTGCCCACCTCGCCCAGCACGAACGCCACGGTCCCCGAGGTCCCGGCGGAGTACCGCGTGGACACCACGGTCACCTACGACGTGACGCTCACCGTGACGGACGCCTGCGATGGCGAAGGCGCGGACACGATGACGATCACCTACGAGTGCACCGGCAAGAAAGACAGCACCAGCTTCTGAGCCCCGGGAGGCTTGACGGACATGCGTATCTCCACTTTCGGCATGGCCTGGCTGGCCCTCCTTGGGGCCTGCGGGACCGACAAGACCGAGACAGGTAGCGGGAGCTCGGGCTCAGGTGGTGAGGGCGGCGAGGGCGGCGGTGAGAACCATCGCCCGGTCGCGGACGCCGGCTCGGACGTGACCCAGGACTCGCTGGAGGCCGTCGGCCTGGACGGGCGCGGCTCGACGGACCCCGACGGTGACGCCATCACCTTCTTCTGGTCCTTCGATCGCGTGCCCGACGGCTCGACCGTCAACGAGCGCGAGGCCCCGTTCACCGAGAACTACAGCGACGTCACCTCGACGACCTTCCGCCCGGACGTGGTCGGCACCTACATCGTCAAGCTGGTCGTCAAGGACGCGGGCGGGCTGGAGAGCCGGCCGGACTACGCGGTCGTGACGATCACCGACGCGGGCTCCCCGGTGGCCGACGCGGGCAGCGACCAGGAGGGTCTGCTGGGCGCGACCTTCACGCTGGACGGCTCGGACTCCTACGATCCGGGCGGCGGCACGCTGACCTACGCCTGGACGCTGATCACGCTGCCCACGGGCAGCTCGGCGACGCTCTCCGGCTCCACCAGCGTGGGCCCGACGTTCACGGCCGACAAGGCGGGCATGTACATCGCCTCGCTCATCGTGAACAACGGCACCTCCGACTCGGACCCGGACACCACCCTGGTGCTGGTGAGCTCGTCCTCGTCCACCGCCCCGGTGGCGGACGCGGGTGACGACAAGTCGGTCTCCGACTGCATGGCGACCACGCTGGACGGCACGGGCACCTACGACTCCGACACCCCGGACGGGCTGACCTACCTCTGGTCCATCCAGAGCAAGCCCTCGGGCTCTTCGGCCACCAACGACGCGAACTTCTCGGATCGCTCGGCGGTGTCGCCGACCTTCTACCCGGACGTGGCTGGCAGCTACGTGCTCTCGCTCACGGCCTTCGACGGGGAGGCCTGGGCCACCCCCGACACCGTGACGATCACGGCCACCGAGCGCACCTTCAACAGCGAGCCGGCGGTCGAGGCGGGCGCGGGCGCGGCGGTGGACGGCGGCTCGGCCGAGTGCGAAGAGGACGGCTACACCTACGACTGCGACTCCTGCGCCAACCAGACCCTGACCCTGGGCGGCGACGCCTCCGTCAGCGACGGCGACGGCGACCCCTACGAGGTGACGTGGACCGTGGTGAGCGGCGACGCCGACATCACCGACCCCACCTCGCTGGTCACCACCGTCACGCTCAACGAGCCGACGCCCACCGAGCCGGACGTCTGCGAGAGCAACGAGTACGTCTTCCAGCTCTCGGCGACGGACTGCCCCGGCGAGACGTCCACGGACACCGTGACGCTCACGGTCTCCTGCTGCGGCGTGCTGGCGGTCGAGGACTCGGCGAGCGGCGCGCGGGCGCGCTGATCCGGGTGTCTCCCTGGGCCCTGGTGGGGAGCCTGCTCCTCCCAGGGCCTTCGTATGCCCTGGGACAGCCTGGCGTGGCCGTCCCGCTGCACGCGCTCCGGGAGCGCTGCGCCGATCCGCGCTACCCTGCGCTGGCCGGTCCCTGGGCGGTGGGCTGCGGGCCAGACGGGCTCGTGGATCGCGCGGTGAACCTGGAGACCGGGGCGCTCGTCGAGCTGCCCGTCGACGGGCGCTCGCCGGCCCTGGCCGAGGGCGAGCTCCTCTTCGTCACGCGCGAGGGCACGCGGCGGGTGCGGCTGGGCGTGGGCGAGGACGGGGCCGAGCTGAGCCGCTACCCCTTCCCGCTGGTGGCCCCGCCGGCCTATGACGGCGAGCACCTGGCCTTGCTGGCGGAGGATCACGTCCAGGTGGGCTCTCCCGAGGAGCGCGCCGGACGCCGCTGGGACGCGCGCCCCGCCGGCTGGTACCCGCCCGCCCTGGCCTGGCCCTGGGTGGCCTGGGTCGAGGACGCCGGCCCGGACGGCGAGGACATCCGCGCGGTGGACACCTCGCGCGCGGCCGAGCCCCTGTCCCTGGCGCACGGGCCGGGCTACGAGCGGCACGTGGTCGGCTCCGGGCCCTTCCTGGCCTGGGTGGAGGACGAGCACGTCGTGATCCTGGACACGCGCGACCTGGGGCGACACGCCATCCCTGCGCGGGCCGGCTTCAGCGCGCCCATCAGCCTGTGGCGCGACGTGGCCTGCTGGGAGCGCCGGGACGGGGCCGATCTCGACGTGGTGTGCAGCGACGGGCTGCGCGCCGAGGGCCCGGGGCACCAGGAGGCGCCGAGCCGCTTCGGACCCTGGCTGCTCTACCGCGCCGCGGGGCAGGTTTGGCTGCTGACCGCGCCCTGAGGCTCGCCCAGCTCGGCGCGGCGGCCCTGGCCCTGGGCGTGGGCCTGGGCTTCCTGGTCCTGGATCCGGTCCGCGCGCTGCGCCCGGAGGCCGCGCTGGCCACGGGGGCCGCGCTGCTGGCGGTCCTGGCCTGGGCCCTCGCCGCGCTGGGGGCGGGGGCGGCGCTGATCTCCCGCCTGGATCCTGAGCTCCTGGAGGACGAGCGCGGCCTGCTGCATGCCGGGCTGGCCGGGCTGCTGCTCTGCGGGCTGGGCGGGCTGGTCCTGGCGGGGGTGGGGCAGCTCCACCGGCCAGGGCTCGGGCTGCTGTGGATCCTGCTCATGGCCGGCTGGCTGTGGCGCCCTCGCCTGGCCCGGCCGAGGCCGGAGGGTCTCGCGCTGGCGATCGGCGCGCTGGCCCTGCTCCCCGGCCTGCTGGACGCGCTGGCGCCCCCCATCGACACCGACGAGCTCTACTACCAGCTCGCCCTCCCCGTGGAGATGCTGCGCCAGGAGGGCCTGGTCGGCGGGCTCCTGCGCCCGGACGGGAACCGCCCGCTGGTCCTGCACCTGCCCTACGCCGCGGTCCTGGCCTTCGGGGGCGAGCGCGCGCCGGGGCTGCTGCACCTGGGGCTGAGCGCCGGGCTGCTGGGGGCCACGCTCAGCCTGGGGCGGCGCTGGCTGGGGCGGGGGGCGGGGGAGGCCGCCGCGCTGATGCTCATCGGATCCTGGAGCTTCCTCCAGGAGACCGGGCTGGTCAGCAACAACCTGCCCACGGCGCTGGCGGTGCTGGCGGCCCTGGACGCGGGGCTGCGCGGGCGGGCGCGCGGGCTCGCGCTGGCGACAGGGCTCGGGCTCTCGCTCAAGTACACGGCGGCGGGGCCCCTGGCGGGCGTCTTCCTGGTGTCGGCCCTCCCCTGGTCGGCCCGGATCGGCGCCGGAGTCGGCGCGCTGGCCCTGGTCTCGCCCTGGTGGCTGCGCAACGCGCTGGAGGGCCTGCACCCGCTCTTCCCCTTCGCCGGCTGGCCCGCGCTCCCCTCCGCGGACTTCCGCTTTCAGTACCTGGAGAAGTACGGGCTCGGCCGCGACCTGCGCGGGATGCTCACGCTTCCCTGGAACGCCGTCATGCGCGCGGAGATCGGGACCTTCCGCTTTCTTGGGCGCTTGAACCCGGTCTTCCTGGCGCTGCTGCCGCTGGCGCTCTGGGGGGCGCGGCGCGCGGGCGCTCCCCGCAAGCTCCTGGTGGTGGCGACCCTCGGGGCGCTGGGCTGGGCCGCCGGGCCGCACTGGATCCGCCACCTCCTGCCCACCCTCCCCGTGCTCGCCCTGGCCCTGGGCGCCGCCCTGACCGAGGGCTCCCCCTTCGGCGCGCGCCTGCCCCGCGCCGCGCTGCTGGCCGCCGGGCTGCTGGGGCTGCCCGCCAACCTGGGCCCCCTGCTGACCCGCGCCGCGGACAACCTGGGCGCGGCGACCGGGACCGAGACGCGCGAGAGCTATCTGGCCCGTAACCTGGAGAGCTGGCCCGCGGTGGCCTGGTGCGAGGCCCACCTCCCCCCGGACGCCCGGGTCGCCCTGCTCTTCGACTGGAGCAACGCCCTGCTCACCCGCGACACGACCCTGGGCAGCGTGGAGGACCACGTCCCCACCCGCTGGCTCCTCCTCCGCTACGGGGACGCCAGCCTGGACCAGCTCCGCGAGGCGGGCGTCACCCACCTGCTGGTCGGCCGCGTGAACTTCCTGCGCAAGCTCTACCCCTTCCTCTCCGACGAGGCCTTCCGCGCGGAATTCGAGGCTCCGGAGGCCCAGCTCGACGATCTGCTCCTGCGGCGGGCGGTGCTGGTCCATCAGGCAGGTCGGACGCGGGTCTTCCGACTCGAGGATCCCCCTTGAGACGAGCGCGTCTCCCGGGTATTCTGTCGAACTCGAGGTGCTCATGCGCTCCGTCCTCCTCCCCGCCCTGACCTTGGGGGGCTGTCTCACGGGGGAGATCGCCGACCGACCGCGCGTCGAGGGCCACGTCGTCGGGAGCGCGGCGCGCGTCGGACTCTGCACGGCCTCCCCCGACACCTGCGCGGACGAGGGCCCGGTCACCCTCTCCGCGGAGGGCGCGTTTACGCTACAGCCCTCCCTGCGCACGGTGAAGCTCCTCATCCCCGCGGATCCCGCGGTGGGCTACAGCGTCCTGTGGGCCTGCGGGCCCGAGGGCCTCGCCGCGGGCGCGATCCTCGGCGGGAGCGTGACGACGGATGCGTCGGTGAAGCTCACGCTCACCCCTTCCCTGGAGATCCCCATCGAGACCGTCAGCCTGGACGCCACCCGGCTGCCGACGCTTGAGGAGGCGCGCGCGCGCGTCCAGACCCGCTGTCAGGAGGCACCATGAGGCATGTTCACGTCGCCCGGTCGTCCGATCCTCATGGCCGCGCAGCTCGCTCGGGCCACAGCCCGCTGCCCGCGCTCGCGCTCGCCAACGCCCGCCGACGCCCCGGCGAGGCGCTGTCGGCCACGCCACGCGCCGCCTTGAGCGCCCACCTCGGGGTCAATCTCTGCGATGTCCGCGTCCACCGTGACGAGGCCGCGGCGCGCGCCGCGGAGGCCTTCGGCGCCCGCGCGATCACGGTCGGACAGCACATCTACTTCGGCCAGGGGATGTACGATCCCTCGAGCCGCGAGGGCATGCGGCTGCTCACGCACGAGGCCGCCCACACCGTCCAGCAGCGCGGCGCGGTGGAGGCGGCCACGCTGGAGGTCTCCAGACCCGGAGACGCGACCGAGCGCGCCGCGGATCGAGCGGTCGCCGGAGATCGGAGCGCGCTCGGCGCGCAGGCCCAGGTGGGGGTGCAGCGGGATGTCCTCGGGACCGGGCTCAACACGCTGAGGGATCTTTACGACGTCGAAAACCTGCTTCACACGTCTGACATGGTCTACCGGATCTTCAAGGCCGTGAACCATGTGAGCATCCTCACCTCCAGCGGCATCATCGTCCCGCCCGCCCACTGGATCGCCGCGGTCGCCCGCTTCGCCACGACGGACCTCATCGACGGGTACATGCTCGTGCGCGCGCTGGCGAACGTCCCCTTCTTCCACCGCGGCGGCCTCATCCTCGAGTTTCAACCCGGTGCCGCCGCCATGACGCTGGATCATGACGTCTTCGTGGACGGCACGCTCACCCTCAAGACCTTCGTCCACGAGCTCACGCACGTCACCCAGTACGACATGCTGGGCATCGACGCGTTCCTCGCGAGCTACTTCGGGATGAGCGCCGCCACCATCGCTTACCGCTGGGCAACCGGGGCTCCTACCAACCCCATGCACTCCAGCCCCCACGAGAATCAGGCGTACGAACTCGCGAGCCGCTTCGAGACCTGGTATCAATCGACCTACGGGAAGTCGGCGACGAGCGAGACGGCCTGAGCTCGAACGCCCCCTCCTCGAGGAGCGCGCCCCCTGGACCCCGGCAGCCCGCTTGACAAGATCCAGAGACCAGATAATGGAGCGGGGCCACGCGGGAGTGGCGGAATTGGCAGACGCGCCAGGCTCAGGACCTGGTGACCAATTGCGGTCTTGGGGGTTCGAGTCCCCCCTCCCGCACCACCTACAGACCACACGAGGCCGCCCGGGAAACCGAGGCGGCCTTCGTCGTTCTGGTCCGGCCAATTCTCCCCGGCGCGCTTGTGAATTCGCCGTCCCCTGTTAGGGCTCAGCTCGACCCGATCGTGGAGGCCGACATGCGCGATTCCCTGCTTCCTCTCCTCTTCATCGTCGCGGCCTGTGGCGGCGGCAGCGTCAAGCTCGAGACCCAGCCCACCGACGACGTCCGCGGTGAGGGCGAGGGCGAGAGCGAAGGCGAAGGCGACTCCGGCGCCGTCACCGGTGAGGGCGAAGGCGAAGGCGAAGGCGAAGGCGAGGGCGAGGGCGAGGGCGAGGGCGAGGGTGAGGGCGAGGGCGAGGGCGAGGGTGAGGGTGAGGGCGAGCCGGAGCCCACCGCGGACTACAGCACCTGGGAGGGCGGGCGCCGCTTCGTCATCTCCGGGGATGGCTGGGAGTGCGACGACAGCACCCGCGAGGACGGCGTGGAGGTCACCGACGCCGACACGATCGCGCTCTTCCAGGACGCCTGCCCCGAGTGCGAGCGCTTCTACGAGGTCGCCGTGTCCCCCAACGAGGTCTGCGAATACATGGACCTCGCCGACCCGACCTGGCGCGGCGTCGTCTTCGGAGATGGCTGGGCCGCCGTGTACAACCTCAACGACGTCGCGAGCGGCTGGGGTGAGGAGGCGGAGCTGCTGGACTCCGAGGCGGACTTCGACGGCTGGACCATCAGCTATGCCTATGAGATCGACCTGTACTACACTGTCGCCGAGGTCACCGGCACCTTCGAGTTCCCCGAGGAGTGATGATGGCGCGTGAGACCGTCTTCCGAGGCCGCGTGGTGAACCTGGGGTTGGAGGACGTGACGCTCCCCGACGGTCGGCAGATCCGGCTGGAGATCGTCCGCCACCCCGGCGCCTGCGCGGTGCTCCCGCTGCACGAGGACGGCACCGTCACGCTCATCCACCAGTACCGCCACGCGGCCGGTGGCCTCATCTGGGAGGTCCCAGCCGGCGTGCTGGAGCCCGACGAGAGCCCCGAGCTCTGCGCCGCGCGCGAGCTGGCCGAGGAGGTGCGCCTGCAGGCGACGACGATGCGCCACCTGAGCACCATCCACACCACCCCCGGCTTCACCGACGAGCAGATTCACCTCTTCGTGGCGACCGGGCTCAGCGAGGCCGAGGGCGAGCTCGACCCGGACGAGTACCTGCGCGCCGAGCGCCTCCCGATGGAGGAGGCGATGGCCATGGCCATCGACGGGCGCATCACCGACGCCAAGACCCTCTGCCTGCTCCTGCTCGCCGCCCGAGGGGCCGCCTGATGTGGAGGGCGGTCTCCCTGCTGCTGGCGACCTCGCTGGTGGGGGTGGCCGAGGCCGCCTGCCCGGCCAGCGACGCCGGGCTCCAGGGGGAGATCGAGCGCGGGATCGCCGCCTACGAGCGCTTCGACTGGACCTCCTTCGAGGCCAGCCTGGGCATGGTGCGCGAGCAGGTGCTCTGCCTGCGGGAGGTGCTGAGCCCGCTCACGGCGGCGCGCCTGCACCTGCTGGAGGCGCTGGACGCCGGGCGACGCAAGGACGAGGCCGCGGCGCTGGCCGCCTTCCGCGGGCTGATCTCGGTGCTGCCCGAGTACGACGCCCAGGACGGCCTCATCGCGCCGGGGAGCATGCTGGACCGCTCGCTGGGGCAGGCGCGCGCGCTCGGTGAGGGCCCCACACGCTCGCTGCCGGGGGCCGGCTGGACCGTGGACGGGCGCCCGGGGACCCTGGGCTACCCGACGGAGCGCTACGCCGTGGTTCAGCGGACCAGCGGCGCGGGGCTGCACACCTGGTCGCTGAGCGGCGGCCCCCTCCCCCAGGATCTCGCGGCGATGCTGGCCACGACGCCGTCTGGCCCGACGACCACGAGCACCGTCGCCGCCGAGGCGGAGCGCCCACCCCTGCGCACCCTCTCCGCGCTCGGGCTGGGCGTGGGCTCCGCCGCCTGCTTCCTCCTGATCGCCCAGCCCTCCTACCAGGCCTGGGAGCGGAACCCCACCGCCATCGATCCCGTCGATCGCGCGCTGAACCACGGCGCCATCATCGGCGGCTACGCGCTGGGCATCGGCGCAGGCGGGCTGCTGGTGAGCGCGGCCATCTCGGGGGAGTGGTGAGCGGCACGGTCCAGGCGCCCGGCGGGAGGAGCTACCAGCTCGGCGAGCTCCTGGGCCGGGGCGGCTTCGGCGCGGTCTACCGGGGGCACCTGCTGGGTCCCTCGGGCTTCACCAAGCAGGTCGCCATCAAGATCCTGCACGCCGACCACGCGGGCGAGGGCGAGATGGCCCGGCGCCTGCGCGACGAGGCGCGCCTGCTGGGGCTCCTGCGCCACCGGGCCATCGTCCATGTAGACGACCTGCTGGTCATCGACGGGCGCTGGGCCGTGGTGATGGAGTACGTCACGGGCGTCGACCTGGGGGAGATCCTCGATCTGGGGCCGCTGCCCACGCGGCCGGTCTGCGAGATCGCCCGGGAGGTGGCGGGCGCCCTGCACGTCGCCCACAGCGCCGTGGACCCGCGCACGGGCGAGCCGCTGCACATCGTCCACCGCGACATCAAACCGGCGAACATCCGGGTGGGGCCGCTGGGCGAGGTCAAGGTGCTGGACTTCGGCATCGCCCGCGCCCGCTTCGACCAGCGCGAGGCGCGCACCGGCTCCCTGGCCTTCGGATCCGTGGGCTACATCGCCCCCGAGCGGGTGGAGGGCCTGGACAGCCCGGCCGCGGACGTCTACGCGCTGGGCGTCGTGATCTGCGAGTGCCTGCGCGGCGAGCGCGTGGGCCAGCTCTCCGTGGACCGCTTCAAGCACAGCCGGCGGGTGGGCGCGCTGGTGCGCTCGCTGGACGAGGTGGCCTCGCCCGCGCTGCGCGAGCTCCTGGAGGCGATGCTGGCCTACGACGCCGAGGCCCGGCCGAGCGCCGACGTCGTGGACGAGGTGCTCCAGGATCTGCTGTCCGACGCCTACGGCCCCTGGCTCCGCCGCTGGGCCCCGGTGGTCGCCGACGAGGTGGAGAAGGTCCGGGCCGCGCGCCCCGCGCCCTCGGCCCAGGAGCCCGGCTCCGGCGAGTCCCTGGCGCTGACCCAGCGCGCCACCCCGACGCCCGCCCCGGCTCCCCTCCCCCCGACGCCGACGCCCGCGCCGCCGCCCGCCGAGGTCCGGGCTCCGGCCCCACCGCCGGCCCCCGTCCGCCCGCCGGTCCTCGCCGAGCCGGCGCCGAGCCCCGAGGGTCCCCGACCCTGGCGCGCCGTCGGGCTGGTCCTGGGGCTGCTGGTCCTGCTGGGCGCCCTGACGCTGCTGGCGGTTGTCAAGTTTCTTGACTTTTCAAATTCAAAACAACCAGTGGAGCAGCCCTCCACGGCGCAGACCACCCCGGCGACGCCCGAGCCCGAGCCCGAACCCGAGCTCACCGAACCCGGGCCCACCGAACCCGAGCCCACGGCGCAGGCCGAGCCCGAGCCCGCACCCGAGCCCACGCCGGTCAAGGCCGCCCCCGTACCGGCCGAGCGCAAGGCACGCGCCAGCAGCCCCGAGACCAGCGCCTCGATCCACGTCACCGGCGAGCTCAGCGCGGTCCGCCTCATCGACGCGCGCGGCGGGCAGCACGGCCCCGGGAAGCTCGCCCCGGGGACCTACGACCTGGAGGCGACCTTCCCCTCGGGCAACACCATCTACCGCAAGGCCATCGTGAGCGTGCAGGCGGGCCAGAGCGCCACCATCTTCTGCGACGCCAGCGCGGAGAACTGCCGATGATCCGCCTTGCTCTCCTGCTCCTGGCGCCGGGCTGCGCGTGGTGGATCCCGGCGCCCTCGGACAGCGGCGCCCCCGCCGAGACCGGCGAGACCGACCCGCCCGGCGAGACCGGCGAGACCGACCAGCCCGGCGAGACCGACCAGCCCGGTGAGACCGGCGAGACCGGAGAGCCTGGGGGCCCCTCCCCGGACTACTCGGTGTGGCGCGGGGGGCGCCACTTCGTCATCGACCACGACTTCTACAGCTGCGACGACGAGGTCGAGGAGCAGGGCGTCGAGGTCGCCGACCGGGACACGATCGAGATCCTCGCCGCCGCCTGTCCCGACTGCGAGCGCTTCTACGAGATCGAGGTCACGCCCGGCACCGTCTGCGAGTACGTCGAGCTGGCCTCGCCCAGCTGGCGAGGCCTCGCGCTGCGCGACGGGCTGGCCGTCGTGACCCTCCTCAGCGATCCCGCGGAGGGGGAGGTCACGGCGGAGACCCTGGACGACGCGGCCTCCTTCGACGGGTGGGAGATCAGGTACGCCTACGTGGAAGAGGTCTACACCCTAGAGATCGCCATCGAAGGCACCGTCTCCTTCCCCGCCGAGGTCGCCGGGAGGCCTAGCCCGCCGTCCCGATGAAGCGGATCAGCACGGCGTAGCCGGGCTGGCTGCCCACCAGCTCGCTCTCGAAGGTGTAGCCGTCGGCGCTCACGCTGTAGGTGGCGATGGTCGCGGCGGGCACGATGAAGAGGCCGCGGGTCGCCGCCGAGGTGCCGGTGGTGTTGAAGCTGCCGTCGGCCGCCATGTAGTAGACGGTGTAGCCGTCCGGCGCGTCGACCACGGCGCCGTCCACGCCCGCGCCCGAGCTGTCCAGCGCGAAGCCGACCAGCGCCCCGTCGGTGCCCAGGTCGCCCGCGTAGCCGGCGCCCTCCATGCCCGCCTGGAACATGGCCTGGCTGCCCGCGTCGATGGAGTAGATGGAGAAGTCCGACAGCGTGGAGCCCGGCGCGAGGTCGTAGTACTCCTCGCGCTTGACGCCGGTGGCCGTCGGCATGACGGTGGTGGCGGAGCCCTCGCAGTCCTCCACCAGGGCCAGCAGGCCGATGTAGATGGTGTTGTCCACGCCCGCCACGCTGTAGGCCCCGCTCGCGCCCACGGTGCCGGAGGCCAGCGTCACGAGCTCGCCGCCGCCCACCGCCGCCGTCGGATCGGCGAAGTGGACGCAGAGGCCCTCGGCCGCCGCCTCGCCCGTGAGCAGGTTGCTGGCGGTGCCGGCGATGGTGATCCCGCTGACGCCGCCGCTGTCGTCACCGCCCGAGCTGTCGTCGCCACCCGAGCTGTCGTCGGTCTTCCCGTCGTCGGTGCAGCCGCTGAGCGCCAGCGCGCCGAGTAGAGCGAAGAGGATATTGAAACGTGCCATGTGCGCCTCCTGCTCCTCAGGTTGGGAGCAGGGAGGACTAACCCGTCTGGTTTCTGCAGGCGCCGCCCTCACCAACCCGGGACCAGGAACACGGCGCCGGCCTTGTCCAGGCCGGGGCTGCTGCGGTGCGCGCCCACCGCCAGATCGTCGAGCCCGTCGCCGTCCACGTCGCCAGGAACGAGGAGCGCGCGCCCGGTCTGGTCACCCGCCGCCTCGGCCAGGACCCGCGCCTCGGCCGCGTCGAGCGCGCTGGACCCAGAGAAAGGACCCAACGCCACGAACGCGGCCCCGGCCTGCTCGCCCTCGTAGCCCGCGTAGGGCGCTCCCACGGCCAGGTCGATGTCGCCGTCGCCGTTGAGATCACCCGCGCTCACGGACCAGCCCGCGCGCATCTCCGCGACGGGGCCGAGCAGGGTGGCCGAGGCCAGGGTCCCGAGCCCGCCCGAGCTGAGCGGCCCGCGCACCACGTAGACCAGCCCGCTCTCCATGGCCCCGCCGTCCCCGAAGGGCGCGCCCACCGCCAGGTCCTGGTAGCCGTCGCCGTCCAGATCCCCGGGGGCGCAGAGCCCGCGGCCGGCGCGCTCGCCCTCCACCGCGCCGCCCAGGATCGCGTCGGCGTCGGCCAGCGAGAGGCTCCCGCTCACCGGCCCGAGGCCCAGGTAGACGCGCCCGGCCTTCGAGAGCCCCCCGTGGCTGGCCTTGGACGCGCCCACGAGCAGATCGCCGAGCCCGTCGGCGTCGAGGTCCACTCCCAGTTGAAGGGTCTCCCCGGCCTCGTCGGCCTCGGCCTCGCCCAGGAGCACGGCGTCGGCGTCGCCGGGGCTCAGGCTGCCGGAGGCGGCGCTCAGGTAGAGCAGCGCGAGCCCGGCGTCCGTCCCGACCTCGTCGTCCCCGGGGGCGCCGATCAGGGCCGCTCCGGAGCCGTCCCAGCCGAGCTCAGCGCTCAGGGACAGCGCGCTCCCCAACAGCATCCCCTCCTCATCGCCAAGGATGAGGGCCTCGGCGTCGTCCAGGCTGCCGCCCTCCGCCGCGCCGTAGCTGAGGAAGGCGACGCCCGCGTCGGTCGCGCCCCGATCGCTCTCCGGCCCGCCCACCAGCAGATCGGCGGCGCCGTCCCCGTCGAGGTCCGCGCCGTCCGCCAGCGCCGCGCCCGCCCCGTCCCCCTTCGCCCCGGTCCAGGTGGCGGCCACGTCCGCGGTGCTCGACTCATCGTCCATGGGCCCGAGGAGCAGGTAGAGCTCGCCCGCCCCGCCGCGCCCGGCCCCGTAGGCGCCGACGAAGAGGTCGTCCAGGCCGTCTCCATCGGCGTCCCCCGCCGCGGAGAGCGCGTAGCCCAGCAGATCGTCCTCGGCCTCGCCGCGCAGCAGCGCGATGACCTGGCAGGGGTCCAGGGCGCCGTCGCAGTCCTCGTCCACGCCGCTGCCGCAGATCTCCTGGGCGACGGGGGAGACCCCGGGCGCGGCGTCATCGCAGTCCACTGGATCCGCGTAGAAGCCGTCGGGGGCCGCGCAGCTCTGCATGGTGAGGGCCTCGTCGGCGCCCGCGTAGCCGTCGCCGTCCACGTCGGCGTACCAGGTCGAGACGTCGAGGGCCTCGTCGTCATCGACCCCGTCGCAGTCATTGTCCTCCTCGTCGCAGATCTCCTGCGCGCCGGGGTAGGACTCGGGGGCCTGGTCGTCGCAGTCGTCCGCGTTGTCGACATAGCCCTCGGGCTGCTCGCAGCTCGCCACGACGGTGCCCGCGCGGCCGTAGCCGTCGCCGTCATGATCGTCGAACCACCGGGGAGCGTTCTGCGCGTCGTCGTCCACCACCCCGTCGCAGTCCCCGTCCAGCCCGTCACAGCGCTCGTGCTCCAGGGGGGAGATCTCCGCGTCGCCGTCGTCGCAGTCGCCGGTCTCGTCCACATAGGACTCGGGCGCCTCGCAGGCGTACCAGGCCTCGACATCGGCGCCTACGCCGTCGCCGTCCTCGTCGGGGTACCAGGCCCTCGCGTCCTGGGCGCTCGCCTCGTCCACCTCGCCGTCGCAGTCGTTGTCGACGTCGTCGCAGCGCTCCTCGGCCAGCGGCGAGATGTCCTCGTCCTGGTCGTCGCAGTCGCCGGGCAGGCCCACCTCGTCCTCGCGCGGCGCGCAGTCGAGGCGCCCGTAGTCGTCGAGGCCGTAGCCGTCGCCGTCCGCGTCCACGTACCAGAGCCAGCCGTCGCTGGCGTCCTCGTCCACCTCAAAGTCACAGTCGTTGTCGAGCCCGTCGCAGACCTCCTCCAGATCCGGGCTCACCCGCTCGTCCTCGTCGTCGCAGTCGTAGGGCAGCGAGACGCCGTCGCCGTCCGCGTCCTCCACCGTGGATGGTTTGGACGAGCCCCCGCCGCAGGCGCAGAGCAGGACCAGGAGCCAGCGCGTCTTCATCATCAGAGACCTCCTCGAAGCAGGAGGACCTGCCCCGCGTCGATGCTGTTGCCGCCGCCCGCCAGGAGCTCGGGGTAACCATCCCCGTCCAGATCCCCGGGCGCCGCCAGGGCCGAGCCGAGGAGCAGCCCCTCCTGGCCTCCGCGCAGGGCGAGACTGGCGTCCTCGGGCTCGTAGCTCCCAGAGTGCGCGCTCAGGTAGAGCCAGACCTCGCCCATGTCGCCGCCGCCGCCGTCCACGCCGGGCGCGCCGACCGCGATGTCCTCCGCGCCGTCCCCGTCCAGGTCGCCCGCGAACACGACGGCGCTGCCGAGCCGTTCGCCCGTGGTGTCGCCGCGATAGCGGGCGTCGTAGGTCGAGGCGTCCCGGGAGGCGCTGATCGGGCCGAGCATGAGCCAGGCGCTGCCCGCGCTGCTCGCGCCCTCCACCGTCCGATCGGGCGCCCCCAGCAGCAGATCCTCGTAGCCGTCCCCGTTGACGTCCACCCCGGCGTCCAGGCCTGCGCCCATCGCATCCTCAGCGTTCAAGCCGGCGATCGACACGCCGAGGTCCTCCATGGCCAGCGCGCCGGACAGCGGCCCGGAGACCAGCCAGGCGCGCCCCGTGTCCCCAGCCTGCTCGGGCGCGCCGATGAGCAGCTCGTCGATGCCGTCGCCGTCGGAGTCACCCGCGGCGATGGCGGCCCCGACGCGGTCGTAGCTCCCGCCGGTGCTCAGGGTGGCGAGGGCCAGGTCTTCGACGTCGCCCTCGAGGTCGAGGCCCGTGACGTAGACCACGCCCTCCTCGGGCCGGGACATGGAGGTCAGGTGATACGGCGCCCCCAGGGCGAGCTCCACGCTCCCGTCCCCGTCGAGATCGCCCAGATCCAGGCCATCCCCCATGTGATCATCTGTGTTGTCGCCGGACAGCACCAGGTCGAGCGAGCTGGTGTCCAGCTCCCCCGAGATCGGCCCAGCCAGCAGCCCGACGGAGCCGGCGTACCGGCGCATGGACGAGAGGTTCCTCGCCCCCACCAGCACGTCAGCGTAACCGTCCTGGTCCAGGTCCCCCGCGCCGCCGACCCGCCACCCCACGCCCTGCACCGAGGTGATGCTCGACCCGAAGGTCGCTGTCGCCTCGGTGGGTCCCGCGCTGCCCGGCCCGGAGATCAGCAGGACCCCACCGCCCTGGTCATCGTAGTCCCCGGGTGCGCCGATCAGCAGGTCGGGCAGCCCGTCGCCGTCCACGTCCCCGGCCCCGGCCACCGCCGCCCCCAGGCTGGACCAGGCGCTCCCGTCGTCCGTCCAGTCCTCGCCGTCCAGATCCGCCGCCCCGTCGCAGTCCCAGTCCCCGGGGAAGGCCGGCAAGGTCTGCTCAGGGTTGGCGCGCGCGTCCAGATCCTGACAGTCCTCGCCGCCCCAGGTGTCGACGTCGTAGCCGTCTCCGTCCTGGTCGTAGTCGCTCCCGCCGTCGCAGTCCTGGTCCACCCCGTCGTACCAGAGCTCGACGGCGTCGGGGAGCACGGCGGCGGCCAGATCGTCGCAGTCCTCGCCGCCCCAGGCGTCGGCGTCGTAGCCGTCCCCGTCCTGGTCGTAGTCGCTCCCGCCGTCGCAGTCCTGGTCCACCCCGTCGTACCAGAGCTCCACCGCGGCGGGGCTGCGCTCGGGGTCCTCGGGCGCGCAGTCGCCGGCGACCAGGACGGCGCCGGGCGTGCCCAGGCAGACCTTCAGGACCGCGTACTCGACCCCGTAGCCGTCGCCGTCCAGATCCTCGTAGTGCTTCTCGGGCCCCCCGATGGCCGGATCCTGATCGTCGCAGTCGCCCGCCTCCTCGGCGTAGCCCTCGTGCGCGTCGCAGGCCGCGAGCGGGCTCAGCGTGTCGCCCGTCCCGTCGCCGTCCCGGTCGCGCCACACCGTCCCCTGCCCCGTCGTGTCCGCGTCCGCGTCGTCGACGAGCCCGTCGCAGTCCTCGTCGTCGTCGGCCTCGTCGCAGACCTCCTGGCCGCCCGGGTGCGTGTCCGGGTCGCCGTCCTGGCAGTCCCCGTCGTTGTCCACCAGGCCGTCCTCGAGCGCGCAGACCCAGAGCGTCAGCGCGGGCGAGCCGTAGCCGTCCCCGTCGTGATCGAACCAGGCCTCGAGCCCGTCGGTGGGGTCCTCGTCCACGAGGCCGTCGCAGTCCTCGTCCAGCCCGTCGCAGCGCTCGCCCGCGGCCGGGTTCACCGCCGGATCCGCGTCGTCGCAGTCCTCGCCGCGGTTGGCCATGCCCGGCTCGTCCTCGCAGTCGGTGTGGGGCTCGCCCGTGCCCCAGCCGTCGCCGTCGGCGTCGGTGTACCAGCCCGGACCCACCGCGTCGTCCACGAGGCCGTCGCAGTCCTCGTCCCGACCGTCGCAGCGCTCCTCGACCCCCGGCGAGATGTCGGGGTCCAGGTCGTCGCAGTCCTCATAGGCCAGGTAGCCGTCCCGGTCCTGGTCGCGCCGGTCGAGCGGCGGCTCGGGGACGATGCAGCCCTGGGCGAGCAGCGCGAGCAGCGCGGGGATGGGGGCAGCCCTCACGAGCACCTCGGCTTGTGCGTTGGATCATCACCTTTCTACACCATTCATCGGCCGGGTCCGTCAAGCGAGCGTCACGCGCTGCCAAGGCGGCGTCAATTCATCTCCCAGGCCATCTTTGCAGAACCGTGACCCCACCCGGTCGCCGCGACGTGCTAGGGTCCTTCGCACCCACACCCAAACGAGGACACCATGCAGAAACGTATCTGCACGCTCCTGACCCTCTGGGCGAGCGCCTGCTCGCCCGAGCAGCGCTTCGGCCACGCCACGGAGAGCGAGGACTACGCGGCCCGCATCGCGGTGGACCCCGCCGAGCTGGACTTCGGCGCGCTGGACGCGGGCCAGGCGCGGAGCCTCCCGGTCACGGTGGAGAACGTAGGCAACGCCACGCTGTGGGTGGAGCCCCCTTGGGTGGACGCCTCGGGGGCCTTCGTGGTCGAGAGCGCGGACGAGGAGTTCTCCCTGGTCCCCGGCGAGACGCGCGAGGTCGTCGTCACCTACACCTCGCGGCGCCAGGACGACGTGGGCGAGCTGGTCCTGGAGAGCACGGACCCGGTGGAGCCCGAGCTGCGCGTGGGGCTCTCCGGCGCGGGCCTCTACCCCGCGCTGAGCCTGGGCCCGGACCCCTTCGCGCTGGGCGAGCACCTGACGGACTGCGGCCCGGTGCAGGGCGAGCTCACGCTGGTCAACGAGGGCGAGGGCGAGGCCACGGTCACCGAGATCGGCGTGATGGGCGGATCTTTCCGCGTCGTCGAGCCGACCGGGCTCCCCCTCCTCCTGGCGTCGGGCGAAGAGCTCCCGGTGATCGTGGAGAGCCTCGCCACCACGGACGGCGACTGGTCGGGCACGGTCTACGTGCGCAGCGACGATCCCACGGGCGACGTGACGGCCGAGCTGAGCCTGACCACGCTGACGCAGGTGAAGGAGGATCTCTTCGCGCAGGGCGCCTGGGCCGAGACCGACCTGCTGCTCACGGTGGATCGCTCCTGCAGCATGGAGGACGACACGGCGCGGCTCGCGGCCGAGCTCCCCGAGTTCATCGCCGCGCTCGAGGAGATCGGCACGGAGTTCCAGCTCGCGGTGGTCACCGCCGACAGCGGCTGTCACAACGAGACCCTGTTCACCCTGGACACGGAGGACGCCGAGTCGACCTTCAAAGAGGCGGTCTTCGGGACCTCCGGGGGCTACACCGAGGCCGGCTTCCGGCTGGCCGTGGAGGCGCTGGAGGCGTCCACCGAGGGCGGCTGCAACGAGGGCTTCCTCCGCGACGGCGCCCGCGTCTCCATCCTCCACCTCACCGACGAGCCCGAGCAGAGCGGCCTGGGCGTGAGCCGCTACCTGGGCGAGGTGCAGAGCTTCACCGAGAACGCCACCGTCTCCGCCGTCGCCGGCCCCGTGCCCACGGGCTGCGCCACCGCCGCCCCCGGGACCTTCTACGACGAGGCCGCCTCCGAGAGCGGCGGCTTCTTCGTCAACTTCTGCGAGGTGGACTGGACCGATGTGGCGGCCGACCTCGCGGAGCTCTCGGTGGGCCTGCCCGTCACCGACACCTTCGAGCTGCGGGAGACGCCCTGGGAGGACACCATCACGGTGGAGGTGGACGGCGTCCCGACCAGCGACTGGCTCTACTACGCGGAGTCCAACGCCGTCCGACTGGACGAGGAGCCGGAGTACGGCGCCCACATCCTGATCACCTACGAGTACGGGACCTGCGACGAGACGGCGGAGCGCTGAGGGCAAGCGCGTGTGGGTAGGCTGATCAGGGCCGCGACCGCCGCCCCAACAACAGCGCCCCGAGGAGCAGGGCCAACCATCCCCAGCCCCGCGGGGCGCCGATCGAGGCGCAGGACACACCCCCGCGGAGCTCGAACTCCACGTCGCAGCGGTCGCCGATCCCGTCCCCGTCGGCGTCCTCCTGGGGCGAGGGGATCATGGGGCAGAGGTCGCAGGCGTCACCCTCGCCGTCGTCGTCGCGGTCGATCTGCTCGGGGTCGTCCACCTCGGGGCAGAGGTCGCAGGCGTCTCCCACTCCGTCCCCGTCCTCGTCGAACTGCTCGGGATCGTCCTTCTTCGGGCAGAGGTCGCAGGCGTCTCCCACCCCGTCCCCGTCACGGTCGGCCTGCTCGAGCTCGGCCAGGTCGGGGCAGAGGTCGCAGGCGTCCCCCACCCCGTCCCCGTCGGCGTCGATCTGGTCGAGATCGAAGATCTGCTGGCAGACGTCGCAGGCGTCCCCCACCCCGTCCCCGTCATGGTCGGCCTGGCTCGCGTTCTTCTGCTCCGGGCAGGTGTCGCAGGCGTCGCCGACGCCGTCCCCGTCCCCGTCCGGGTCCCCCACGCCGTAGTCCAGCGGGCAGGTGTCGCAGGCGTCGCCGACGCCGTCCCCTTCGAGGTCCGCCTGCTCCGGGTCCGCCTCCCCCGGGCAGAGGTCGCAGGCGTCCCCCACCCCGTCGACGTCCACGTCCGCCTGGCTGGGGTCGAAGTCCCAGGGACAGCCGTCGCAGAGGTCCCCGAGCCCGTCCCCGTCGGAGTCCGACTGGTCCGTGTTCGAGATGGCCACGCAGTTGTCGCAGGGGTCGCCCACGTCATCGCAGTCGCTGTCGAGCTGCTCCGAATTGCTGACCGCGGGACAGTTGTCGCAGGCCAGCGCCACGGTGAGGTCCGCCACCACGCCGTCGCTGAAGATCAGCGCGCCGAAGCCGTAGCCGTCCCCGTCCTCGTCCAGCCCGACCACGGGCAGCGCGCACCCGAAGGTCGCGTAGTCCAGGTAGGCGTCGGCGGTGGTCCAGGGGTCACCGTCCGCGTCGAGCCCCACGGCGCACTGGGGGTCGGAGAGGTCGACCGCGGGCTCGTCGGCGGCGTCCACGAGGTTGCAGTTCAGGTCCTGAGAGGTCTGGGCCTCACAGGCCAGCGGGTCGGCCAGCGCCGGCCGCGGGAGCGCCAGCAGCGCGAGGGCCAGCAGCCCGGACATGGGGAAGATCATGGTCCCTCCTGTGCGCTCGCGGCGAGCGGGGCGCCGTCCCAGGGGCGGGTCACCGGCGCCAGCGGGCTGTCCGGCTCCAGCGGGTGGCGCTGGCGGACGATGTGGAACTCCACGCGGCGGTTGGCCGCCAGGCTCTGCTCGTCCTGGCCCGCGCTCTTCGGCACGACCTCGCCCATGCTGCGGGTGCTGAGCCGGTAGGGGTGGACCCCCGCCGAGACCAGCTCGCGGAAGATGGCGCCGCAGCGACGATAAGCCAGGTCGTAGTTGTAGAGGTAGGACCCCTCCTCGCTGGCGTGGCCCTCGATGACCAGCGCCTCGATCTCCGGGTGCTCGGCCAGGATCCCCGCCACCGCATGCAAGGTGGGGATGGAGATCGGCAGGATCCGGTCGGTCCCGAACTCGAACTGGATCGGCTCCCGGATCTCGATGCTCGCCGTCTCCAGGCGCACCCGCGCCAGCTCGCCCTCCTCCCACACCGGCTCCGGCGCCTCCTCGGGCGGCTCGAAGACGACGCGCGCGGCGGCGGGCTCATCCGAGAGCTCGTCCACCCGGACCTCCGGCGCCCGACCGACGCGCGGCGCGCCCTCCCTGTCCCGCTCCGACGTGGGCAGGTCCCGGCGGCGCTCGACGCGGAGGCTGGCCATCGCCCGCCACTCCGAGGAGCCGAGCCCCTCCGCCAGGCCGCGCCCCACGCCCAGCTCCAGGCGGGTCGGGCCGATCGGACCCACCTGCAGGCCGCCGAGGCCCTCCAGCGCCGCGCGCCCCTCCAAGGACACGCCCCGGGACATCCCCACCCGACCCAGCGCCACCCCGTAGGCCTCGAGCCGCCGCCAGCGCAGCGAGAGCCCGGCGTTGGCGTAGAGCTCAGAGCCGGAGACCATGTCCATGCCCGTGTCCACTGAGCGCCGGAGCAAGACCCCGCCGTCCCCGAGCAGCTTGATCGGCCCGACCGAGAGGCCGCTCACCCCGCCCATCCTGAGCCGCGGGGCCTCCTCGCCGAGCCAGGCCATCTCCGTCCCCGTGGGCAGGTAGAGCTCCACGTCCAGCCCGGCGCGCGCGGCCTCGCCCCCCGGGAGCAGCGCCCGCATCCCCAGCCGCAGGTCCGCGGTGCCCACCCCGTCGGCGTCCAGCCCGGTGATGCCCTGCCCCTCCTGCATGGCCACCGGCAGGACGGCGCGGGCCGTGACCCTCCCTCCGAAGTCGGCGGAGACACCCGCGAAGACCGTCGCCCTCGCCCACACCGGGGCGCCCAGCTCCGCACCCTCCGTGTGCAGGGTGACGGGCCGGGAGACGTACTGGTAGAGCAGCCCGGCGCGCGCGCTCCCCGTGCCGAGCGCCCTCGCCCCGTCCAGCCCGGGGAGATCGCCCTCGGAGAGCATGGGCTCCAGCAGCTCGGCGTCGATGGAGTACCCGCCGGCCCAGGCGCGGGGCGCGAGCAGGAGGGCGAGCAGGGAGAGTTGGAGCGGGTGCATGACCCCAGCGTCACACGTCCAACCCAGCGCGCTGCAAAGCTACGGACAAGCATGCGTCATGGTTCTGCAACGAACAAACTCCCGTCAAGACGCGCCGCGTCGGACCTTCCGGGCCCCGTCCAGTGATAGCGTCCGACCATGCGCACGCTCCCACTTCTCCTCACCCTGCTCCTCCCCGCCTGCGATCCCATCGAGGTGGATACGGGCGATCCCTCGGAGGTCGACGCGGATCTGGACGGCTACAGCGCCGACCGGGACTGCGACGACGGAGACCGGGCCGTCTCACCACGCGCCTCCGAACGTTGTGACGGCATCGACAACGACTGTGACACACGAATCGACGAGGACGCCGTAGATGGCCTGCTGCGCTTCGCCGACGTGGACGGCGACGGCTACGGCACGCCTCTCTACGTGCGCCAGCTCTGCGAGGAGGAGGTCGGCTTCGTCGAGGACGCCACCGACTGCGACGACCAGGACCCGGACAACCACCCGGGCGCGGACGAGACCTGCGACGGCGTGGACAACGACTGTGACGCGGCGACGGATGAGCCGGAGGCCATCGACGCGCCCCGCTGGTACTGGGACCAGGACGGCGACGGGCACGGGAACGCCTACGTCTCCGAGCCCGCCTGCGAGGCCCCCGAGGACTACGTGGCGGACGGCGACGACTGCGACGACGCCGACCCGGACATCTCGCCCTCGGCCGTCGAGCTCTGCGACGAGGACGGCGTGGACGAGGACTGCGATCTGGCGGTCAACGACGCGGACGACCGCGTCCTCAACCCCGAGTATTACTACCGGGACGAGGATCAGGACGGCCACGGCGACCTCCTCCAGCCGACCACGGCCTGCGAGGCCCCGGATGGCTATGTCGCCCTCTACGACGACTGCGACGACACCGACCCCTGGTCGCACCCCGACGCCGCCGAGCGCTGCGGGGACAGCCTGGACCAGGACTGCGACGGCGACGTGGATGAGGAGGGGGAGCCCCTCGCCTGGTACGCGGACGCCGACGGCGACGGCTACGGCGACGCGGACACCAGCCTCGGCGAGGGCTGCGAGGCCCCAGACGCCGCCTCCAGCCACCCCGGAGACTGCGACGACGACGACGCCTCCGTCAGCCCCGCCGCCGAGGAGGCCTGGTACGACGGCACCGACCAGGACTGCGACGGCGCCTCCGACTACGACGCGGACCAGGACGGCGTCCTGGCCGAGGGCTGGGGAGAGGACTGCGACGACGCCGACGACGACACCGCCCCGGGCCTGCCCGAGGTCTGCGACAGCGGCGCCGACGAGGACTGCGACGGCACCACCGACCCCTGCGACCTGAGCTTCGCCGCCACCGCCAACGTCGAGGGAGACCAGGCCGGCGCCGCGCTCACCGCCCTCGGTGATCTCGACGGCGACGGAGGCCCTGAGCTCGCCCTCGGCGGGCCGCGCTCGGATGAGGCGGACGACGACGCTGGATACGTCTGGATCCTCCGCTCCGGCGACACGGACGAGGAGACCCTCGCGCGCGCGAGCTGGCAGCTCAGCGGGTCCGACGCCGGAGATCGCGCGGGCGCGGCCCTGGCCTCGGTCGACCTGGACGGGGACGGCCTCCTGGACCTCGCCGTCGGCGCGCCAGGGAGCGACCTCGGCCTGGAGGGCGCGGGGAGCCTCTACCTCTGGTGGACCGTCCCGGAGATCCCCACCGACCTCGCCGAGAGCGACGCGATCTGGACGGGGCAGGGGACCGGCGACGGGGCCGGGGCGGCGCTCGGGTCGGCGGGAGACGCGGACGGCGACGGCCTCGGAGACCTCCTCGTCGGCGCCCCCCAGGCTGAGGGCGGGGCCGGGAGAGCCTTCCTGGTCCTGGGGCCCGCCAGCGGAGACCGCGACCTGAGCTGGTCGTCCACCGTGGTCTCCGGCGTGGACGGCGACGAGCACCTGGGGACCGCGGTCCTGGGTGAGGTCGACGTGGACGGAGACGGGCTCGACGACCTGCTCCTCGGCGGACCCACCGCCACCGAAGACGGCGCCACCACCGGGGCCGTCTGGCTGATGCTCGATCCACCCACAGGTGATCTTACGGTAGACGAGGCCGACGCCCGCTGGACCGGCAGCGCCGACGGGCGCCTGGGCAGCGCGCTGGCCGACGCCGGAGACCTGGACGGCGACGGGCTCCATGACCTCGCCCTCGCGGCCCCGGAAGCGGGCATCGGCGGGGAGATCTGGCTGCTCACCGGCGGTCCGGCCGCCTCCGGCGTGCTCTCGCTCGACCTCGCCACCGCCTCCCTGGGGAGCTCACGCCCGGGGGCCGCCCTGGGGACCGCGATCACGGCCCTGGGCGACCTGGACGGCGACGGCCTCGGAGAGCTGCTCCTCGGCGCCCCCGGCGAGGACGATGCCGCCAGCGACGCCGGCGCCGCCTGGCTGGTCTCCGGGCCCCTCCTCGGGGAGCTCTGGGTGGAGGAGCTCGCGACCGCCCGCATCGACGGCCGCACCGAGGGCGGGCGCGCCGGCACGAGCCTCGCCGCGCTCGACCGCGACGGCGACGGGCTCCTGGACGCCGCCCTGGGCGCCCCGGGATCGGACGCCGACCCCGCGACCGCCGAGGTCCTCCTCCTGAGCATGGGCGGCTTCTGAGGCCCGGATCTCCGGGCGCTCACCAGCCCGGGATCAGAGACGCGGCGCCGGCCCGCTCCAGCGCCGCGCTGCTCGTGGAGCAGAACTACTAAATCTTTAGTAGTCAGGGCGCGCCACGAAGGAGCAGGACCTGGCCCGGGCCGCCAGGCGTCGCGCCGCCCGCGAGGACCTCCGTGTAGCCGTCCGCGTCCAGATCTCCAGGCGCGTCCAGCGCGACGCCGACACGCATCTCGCTGGCCTCTCCGACCAGCAGGACGTCGGCGTCCTCTCGTGTGAAATCTCCCTCCACCGCGCCCGAGTACACCTGAACCTCACCGGTCTCGGTGAAGTCACCGGTGGCGTAGGGGGCGCCCAGGGCGATGTCCTCGACCCCGTCACCGTCCCGATCTCCGAGGAAGGCGACAGAGCTGCCGAGCTCCGCCCACTCCTCTTCCCCCGTGAACCGGGCGACGTAGTCCGAGACATCGCTCACGTCGCTCAGGGGCCCGAGCAGGAGCCACGCCACGCCGACGTCCGAGGCGTCGCCTTCCTCCCACCTCGGCGCCCCGATGAGCAGGTCGTCGTAACCGTCCGCGTTGGCGTCCACGCCGCCGTCCAGGCCCTTCCCCGTCCGGTCGTTGGGGCTCAACCCTCCAATCCAGTGGCCGACGCTCGCGATCAGCTCCGTCCCGGAGAGCGTGCCGGAGATCAGCCAGATCCCCCCCAGGGAGCTGGCGCCGTAGAGGCTCGTGACGGCGAGCTCCTCGAGGCCGTCGCCGTCTGTGTCGCCCGCAGACACGACGCGCTCGCCGAAGCTCACGGTGGTCCAGCCCCCGTCGATGGTCACGCTGGCGACATCCGCCATGCTCCCCGAGGACTCCGGCGCGACCAGATAGACGAAGCCTTCATCGACGCTGAGGCCCCCGGCCGGCTCGCCGACGGCGAGCTCCAGGGTGCCGTCTCCGTCAAGGTCCACGGCATCGACCGACTGCCCGAGCCGCGCGCCCACCTCATCCCCGAACAGCGTGCTCGCCGCCTCCGAGCTGGCGACCTCACCCTCCAGCGGCCCCTCGAAGAGCAGGATCCCTCCGGCGAAAGGGGCGCCGTCCGGGAGGGTTATCGCGGAGACCACCCCGTCGTCGTAGCCGTCTCCGTCCACGTCCCCGACCCCGAACACGCGCTCGCCGAGCGAGCTGGTACCCGCCAGGTCCGCGGTGATGAACGCCAGCGCGCCGACGAGCGGCTGGTCGGCTGGCCCACCGAGCAGCAGCGCCGCCCCCGTCTCGGAGCTGGTCGCCGGGGCGCCGATCATCAGGTCCGGGAGCCCGTCCCCGTTTGTGTCCCCGACCCCCGCCACGGAGTGCCCCAGCCTCCCCCAGGTGGTGCCGCTCCCCGTCCACACCTCTCCATCGAGATCGTCCTCCCCGTCGCAGTCCCAGTCTCCCGGGAAGATCACCTGAGCGCCGCCGGGGAGGGCGCGCGCGTCCGTGTCGTCGCAGTCCTCACCGCCATAGTCTTCGCTGTCGTAGCCGTCTCCATCCTGGTCGTAGTCGCTCCCGCCGTCACAGGCCTGGTCGATGCCGTCGTACCAGATCTCCGAGGCGTCCGGGGTCACGGTGCCGAGGAGGTCGTCACAGTCTTCGCCACCCCAGGCCTCCGCGTCATAGCCGTCCTGGTCCTGGTCATAGTCGCTGGCCTCATCACAGTCCTGGTCCACGCCGTCGTACCAGACCTCCTCCGCGCCGGGGTAGCTCGCGGGGTCCTCGGGGGCGCAGTCTCCGTACCGCTCCGAGATCCCTTCGACCTCCCAGCAGGCCTCCACACGTGCGTCTCTGACGCCATACCCATCTCCGTCCACGTCCTCGTAGAAGGTCTGCGGATCCTCGAGGGTGGGGTCCAGGTCGTCGCAGTCTCCGCCCACGGTCGACAGGCCGGCGCTGCCGTCGCAGGCCAGCATGGTGGTGACTTCACCACCGAAGCCGTCCCCATCCAAGTCGATATACAGCGCCACCTGCCCCGTCGCGTCCGGGTCCGCGTCGTCGACGAGCCCGTCGCAGTCCTCGTCCTCGTCATCATCGTCGCACAGCTCGCCTGCGCCCGGGTGGACGTCCGGATCGCTGTCCTTGCAGTCCTCCGCGTTCTCCACCATGCCCTCCTCGAGGACACAGACCCACAGCGTCACCGAGGGGGAGCCGTAGCCGTCCCCATCGCGGTCGACCCAGGCCTTCATCGCGTCCTCGGCGTCCTCGTCCACCTCGGAGTCGCAGTCGTTGTCCACCTCGTCGCAGCGCTCCGCCTGCTCGGGGTTCACGGAGGCGTCCTCGTCGTCACAGTCCTCGCCGCGGCTGCTCAGCCCGGACTCGCCGGTGCAGGACGGGATGGGCTCTCCCGAGCCCCAGCCGTCCCCGTCCTCGTCCAGGTACCAGCCGGACCCGGCGTCCTCGTCCACGACGCCGTCGCAGTCCTGGTCCAGACCGTCACAGACCTCCGCGGCGTCCGGATGAACGTCGACGTTCCTATCGTCGCAGTCCTCCTCGCCATCGTAGCCGTCTCCGTCCTGATCCCGGAGGTCCGAGGGAGCTTTCTGGACGGTGCAGCCGGGCGCGAGGAGCGCGAGCGACAGCGCACGGAGCAGGGAGAGCATACACACCTCGAAAAGAAGACGTGCCAGCTGTATTCTACAGCGTCCCCATCGGTATTTTGTAGCGCAATTGTATGGAGATGTATTCAAAGCCTCCTCACGCTGTGCGCCCCTTGCTGAGTGTGGCCTCGGATCGGGACCGCGGGCGATGACAGGCTAAGCGCCATCGGATACGGCCATGTCGCGGCCTGACTCCTGCCGCTCCCCGAGCTCCCAGGACCCTGGAGACGCCATGCTCGCCCTGCTCCCGCTCCTCTCCGGCCACGCGCTGGCCGGCTCCATCGCCGCCTCGGGCGTCGTGGGTGGCCCCGACGCCGGCGCCGCGACCCCCAGCCCCGTCGCCATCCACTACAACCCGGCCGCCATCGCCGCCGCCCCGGGCGTGCAGGTCCTGGCCGACGCGCAGATGGCCTTCATCCGGGTGGACGTGCGCGCCGACCGCAACGCCGGCATCGACCCCAACACCGGCGAGGAGTACACGCTCGCCAAGGCCCGGGTCCAGGTCCCCGTCTTCCTGGTCGGCGCCACCTGGCAGGCGATCCCCGACCGCCTGACCGTAGGCTTCGCCGTCAGCGACCCCTTCGTGGGCGGCGGCAACTACCTGGCGGGCGAGCCGGACGAGGAGCCGCCCTACGAGAGCCACCAGCGCTACTCGGGCGTGATGACCAAGGTGGTCACCATCCACATGACCCCGGCGGTGGCGGTCACCGTGTGGGACGGCGTCCACGTCGGCGGCAGCTTCAAGTACGTCCTGGACAGCTTCGAGGCCATCCAGGCCAGCGACCCGCTGCACACCGAGGGCTACATGGAGGCCTTTGGCCCCTACAGCACCGACACCGTGCTGCAGGGTGAGCTGTCCGGCAGCCACATCGGCTACAGCGCGGGCGTCTTCTTCGACGCCGTCCAGCAGGCGCAGGTCGGCATCTCCTACACCAACAACGGCCGGATCCAGACCGAGGGCGAGGGCGAGGTCATCCTGCCCGAGCTGCTGGGCGGCGGCGAGCAGCAGGCGAAGCTCACCTTCGAGACCCCGCTGCCCCCGGTCGTCCAGACCTACGTGCGCAGCCAGGTCACCGAGGATCTCACCCTGGGGGCCGGCTTCGAGGTCCAGATGTGGGGGGCCTGCTGCTCCACCCACGACGGCGACAACGTCATCGGCGTGACCGACCCCGACGGCAACGCCCTGGTCAGCTCGGCGGGCGAGATCAAGACCGTGCAGTACTCGCCGAAGCGGCTTCAGAACTCCACGAACCTGCACGCGCTGGCGGGCTGGCAGGCCCGGGAGCGCCTGTGGCTCGGCGCCCGCCTGATGTACAGCGAGAACGCGGTGCCCGACTACGCCGTCAGCGCCACGAACATCGACTACCAGAGCGTGGGCGGCTACATCGGGGCGCGCGCGACGCTGGGGCCGCTGACCGTCGGCCTGAACTACGCGAAATACTTCCCCTTCGAGCGCCTGATCACGAACTCGGCCTGGGACGCCGAGGAGGGATCGAGCGACTACGTGGACGAGTACTTCAGCCCCTCCCTGCCCTACAAGGCCAACACCAACGGCCTCTACCAGGCGAAGGTGGACCTGGTCGGCGTGCGCGTGTCGGCGAGCTTCTGAACGCTGGCCCGCGAGGGTGGAGATCGGTTATCAGGGGAGTCTCGGGGTCACCCCCGACGCGCGGGTGTAACTCAGCTGGTAGAGTATCGGCCTTCCAAGCCGGTTGTCGCGGGTTCGAATCCCGTCGCCCGCTCCATCTCGAACCCCTCGCGGCCTCCGGGTCGCGGGGGGTTCTTGCATTCGGAAAGAAGGATAGGAAGAATTTTCCTGTCCTTTGGAAAGAATTTCCCGTATTCCCTCTTCTTGTAGATCCGGGCGTTGTCGTAGAATTCGTGTCGTAGAGATCGAATGGGTGCGGCTCCTTTACGACGACGAAAGCGCTATGGAGTTGCAGCTTTGATCCTCCTCCCGCGCCAGCGGGGGGAGGTGGCCCGGAGGGC